>NZ_CP162004.1:1200000-2400000 GCF_040822115.1 Flavobacterium sp. WC2421
GCGTATTTCTGAGTGTGGAATGTTTGTTTATTCTTTAAAACCTGTACCTCTTTATTTAATTTTTTTAAAGTTTTAGTGATTATTTTGAGCCAATTATGAAGTCAAGATTTCTTTTGTTAGGATTGTAGTATGTCTTGTAGTTGTATAAAATTAAAATATAAGAAAAAACACATTTAAAATGATAAAAGATGTATTTAATCGATTTAATTTGTTGTTTAAACGGATTATTCCGTAGATTTAACTAACAAAAAAATTGAATACTAACGAATAATAATTTACTAATGAAAATGGAAAATAAAAAAAACGAGATGTTTTTATACATAGGAAGCTTTTTTGTTATGGCAGCTAGTCTTTCCATAGGTGTATTAATTTTGATGGTTTTTTAATTTATATCGGTATCAGGGTATGCGGTTTTTTGAATTAAAAAAACGGCTGCAACAAGATATTACGAATTGATAAATTAAAAGAATTGTACTGAGTTTTATAATTCTACGCAAATACCCCACTAAATATATTTAGTGGGGTATTTGCATTTATATAAATGACAGTTTTTTTTAAAAACATTAGGTAGCATAAACCTGTCAAAATCCTATATTTGTACTGCTATAAAGAATAGCAATAGTTGAGAATATATTTAATTATGATTATGGAAATGTCATCAAACAAAAATAAGACTATGCGATTTTTTTTAAGTTGTTTCCTTTTAATTCCCTTTTTTAATGCTTTTTCGCAAGAAGAAAGTGTGCCGTTAGCGGAAAAAGCACCAACTAAGATTGATTCTTTATATAGAGAAGATCAGTTTTATTTTGGCTTTACATACAACACTTTACAACAAAAGCCTGCTGGGTTATCTCAAAAAAAATTCTCAACAGGACTTTCTTTGGGGTTTCTTAGGGATATGCCTATAAATAAAGACAGAACCGTTGCAATTGCATCTGGATTGGGTTTTTCATACAATAATTACAATCAAAATGTAGCAATTTCAGGAACGAATCAATTGCCGGTTTATGACATAATCGATTCTAAAGCAACATATAGTAAAAATAAATTCACCCAGCTATTAATAGACCTACCTGTTGAGTTTCGATGGAGAACCTCTACATATGAGAGCCATAAGTTTTGGAGAATTTATGGAGGAGTTAAGTTTAGTTATTTAATTTATGACAAATCTGTTTTTAGTGATGGTGATGGAAAAACGACCATTACAGGAAATAAAGATTTTAATAAATTTTTATATGGATTGTATGTGTCTTCGGGCTACAATACAATAAATGTTTATGCTTATTATGGTTTAAACTCAATTTTCAAAAAAACGGCTCAAATTAATGGGGAGCAACTAGGTATTAAATCACTTAATATTGGAGTTATTTTTTACATTCTATAGCCATAAGTACATTAGCAATACTTGAGGAAGTGCACCTATTAAAAAGCCAATAATTAATTCTTTAACGGTATGTGCGTTCATTTCTAATCGGGATGAAGCTATAAAACCGTTCATCAGAATTAAAAATAGTATCGAAAAAATATTTTGTGTTTGAAAGTGTAAATTTAAACCCAATACAAAAAATGTCAAAGCACTTATTCCAATCATATGCAGGCTTACTTTCATTTTAGCAAATAAAAGAAGCAACGCTATTAGAGTACTTAATAAAGCCCCCAAAAAGAAAAAATGCAATTCTGGATAACGTTCGATTGTGATGTTGGTGCGAACCAAAAAAATGATTAAAAAACATTGAAGTACTAATGGAATTTTACGTTCAGAGAGAAGCGGCGCCATTGCCGAACTGATTTTCCCTGTTGAGCGCAACCCCCAGAAGAACAAAATCGGAAGGAACACGGTGATTATTACAACTTGTAGTAAAACTAAATATTTTTCTTTATTTAAAAAGTAAGAATTATTTGAAAAAAGATAGAACAAGGTGGCGTAAACAGGAATAAAAATCGGGTGCAAGATATAAGAAAATAGGGGAAGGATTTTTTTCAAGACTTCTATATTTGGTTAGCGTAGCAAAGATAAGAAATCTAGTAAAATAGGAAATCAAATCTACTCTAGAATTGATAATGATTTTAATTTAAGAGGAATTTGAATGAAATTGTTGTAAAGTGAATACTAGCATTATAAAAAGAAGTCTTATTTTTGAGGGAGATTAACCAATCCGTAAAAACATACGTTTAAAACGTTAGCTATAAATGAGTATATTAATAAAAAACATAATACCAATTCTTGAAGCCAAATGGTTTGGCACTGATTCGGATGCTGCAGTGGATACGGTTTCTATTGATAGTCGATCCTTGCAAAATAGTTCACAAACTTTGTTTTTTGCGTTAATAGGGCCTAATAATGATGCACATTTGTATATTAAAGAGTTGATTGCTATTGGTGTTCATAATTTTGTTGTGAATTATATTCCTGAGGGTTGTGAGAGTAAAGCTAATTTTTTGGTTGTCAAAAATACTTTGGATGCTTTGCAACAATTTGCGTCTTATTACCGCAATTTATTTCATTTTCCAGTTATTGGTTTAACAGGCAGTAATGGAAAAACAATTGTAAAAGAATGGCTCAATTTTTTATTAAGTCCCGATTTTAATATTATTCGGAGTCCTAAAAGTTATAACTCACAGGTGGGTGTGCCTTTGTCTGTAATTGCTATTAATGAAAAACATAATTTAGGGGTTTTTGAAGCAGGGATTTCCACTGTGGATGAAATGGGAAAACTTGAAAAGGTAATTCGACCTACAATAGGAATTTTGACAAATATTGGTTCTTCGCATGATGAAGGGTTTCAAAATTTAGAGGAAAAAATAAAGGAAAAACTAACACTCTTTAAAAGGGCTGAAGTTGTTATTTATCAAAAGAATAGTTTAGTTGATAACTATATTCTACCAACATCAAAAAAGTTCAATTGGAGTTTTGAAAATGAAGATGTAGATGTTTTTGTATTTAAAAAAGAAATAAAAAGCGAAAGCATAATATTGTATTATAAGTACAAAGGGAATCAGTTTACATTAGAAATTCCTTTTCTAGATAGCGCATCCATTGAGAATGCTGTGTGCTGTTTAATGACCCTGTTATATTTCAATTATGACAACGAAACAATTCAGGCAAGAATGTTATTACTTTATCCTGTAGAAATGCGGTTGAAAGTAAAAAACGGAATCAACAATTGTAGTATTATTGATGATAGTTACAGTTCGGATTTTCAATCTTTAAAAATAGCATTGGATTTCTTGGAGAGTCAAAAACAATTCCAAAAGAAAACGATAATTCTATCGGATATTTTTCAAAGTGGGTTGGCCAATGAGGAGTTATATTCCCGAGTTGCCACCTTAATTGTTTCCAATAATATCAATCGAATTATTGGAATTGGAGAAACTATATCAGCATTTAAAGATAAATTTGCCAATTGCATTACGTATAAAAATACAGCTGAATTTATTGCTGATTTTGAAAATCTTGAATTTGCAAATGAAACGATTTTGATCAAAGGAGCACGTTCTTTTCAATTTGAAGAAATCGTTCAATTATTAGAAGAGAAAACGCACGAAACAGTTTTAGAAATTAACCTAAATGCCATTAGTTACAATCTCAATTTCTTTAAGTCCAAGCTGAAACCCAAAGTGAAAATCATGGTTATGGTAAAAGCTTTTGGTTATGGAAATGGAGGTCTTGAAATTGCTAAACTGTTAGAACATCATAAAGTGGATTACCTGGGTGTGGCTTTCGCTGATGAAGGTATCTCATTGAAAAACGGAGGAATTCATTTGCCTATTATGGTTTTAAATCCTGAGAATACGAGTTTTTCAGCTATTATACAGCATCAGTTGGAGCCCGAGATTTATTGTCTAAAAGGGTTGCATGCATTTCTAAAAATTGCTAATCAAAAAAAATTAAAACAGTTTCCTATTCATATTAAATTAGATACAGGAATGCATCGTTTAGGGTTTGAAGAAGACACAATTGCCGAAATGATCGCTACTCTAAAAGGGAATAATACGGTTGTAATAAAAAGTATTTTATCGCATCTTGCTACAAGTGATGACCCGATGCATCGAGATTTTGCACTTTCGCAAATTAGTTTGTTTGATAGATTGTCATCTAAAATAATAGGAGAATTAGCAATCAATCCCATTCGACATATTTTGAATACTTCGGGAATAAGTAATTTTCCCGATTCTCAATTTAATATGGTGCGCTTAGGAATAGGACTTTACGGTGTTTCTAATGATCCATCGGAACAAAAGTATTTGGAAAATGTGGGAACATTAAAGTCGGTTATTTCACAAATTAGAACTATTTCTGTAGGAGAAAGTGTAGGGTATGGACGGAAATTCATGGCAACTAAAACTACTAAAGTCGCAACAATCCCTATTGGTTATGCTGATGGTATTTCAAGAGCTTGGGGAAATGAATTAGGATATGTTACCATAAAGGAACATACAGCTATGATTTTAGGAAGTGTTTGTATGGATATGTTAATGGTAGATGTAACGAATATTGAATGTACTGAAGGAGATTCTGTTGTTATTTTTGGAGAAAATCCTACGGTATCTTATATAGCAAAAATGCTTCATACCATTCCTTATGAAATTCTTACAAGTATATCCCAAAGGGTAAAACGCGTTTTTTATCGCTGATATAGTGTAATTTTAACACGAAATTTCAATTCATGTTAATTATTTATTAATTTAGCACTAAATAAGTCTAATTTTTAAAAAAAAAGGTATGGGATTTTTCAGTGATTTTAAGGCATCTTTAATGAAAGGTGATGTGTTAAGTTTAGCAACTGCTGTAGTTATCGGTGGTGCATTTGGTAAAATTGTAGGTTCTGCGGTTGATGATGTTATTATGCCAATCGTGGGTTTAATAACAGGTGGAATTGATTTTACTACTAAATTCATAACATTAGATGGAAATAGTTATGCTGATTTAGCTGCTGCAAAAACAGCAGGGGCTGCTGTAATAACGTATGGTAATTTAGTACAAGCAACAATTAATTTTGTTATTATTGCTTTGTTTGTTTTTGTCATTTTAAGAGCTGCTGAGAAAGCTAAAAAGAAGGAAGAAGTTGTAGTTGCTGCACCTGCGGGACCAACTCAAGAAGAGTTGCTTACTCAAATCAGAGATTTGCTAAAAAAATAATACCGCTACACTTTATATTCTAACTAAACCGCTTCTTAATTGAGGCGGTTTTTCTTTTTTTTAGCTTTAAATGAAGTAGTTCCTTCCTAAGGAAACTATAAAAACATACAAAATGTTTTATTTGTAACATTTTGTTATTTTTTGTGAACACTCTTGTTTTGATTTGAATATTACTTACTTTTGTACTTCAAAATTAATGTTCAATAATAAAAATATAAGATGAGAATAGCAGTTGTAGGCGCTACTGGAATGGTGGGCGAAGTAATGTTAAAAGTTTTGGCTGAAAGAAATTTCCCGGTTACTGAATTAATTCCTGTTGCTTCTGAAAGATCAGTTGGGAAAGAAATTGAATACAAAGGAAAAAAATATAAAGTAGTTGGAATGCAAACTGCCGTAGACATGAAAGCTGATATTGCTTTGTTTTCTGCAGGTGGAGATACATCTTTAGAGTGGGCTCCAAAATTTGCTGCGGCCGGAACAACAGTTATTGATAATTCATCTGCTTGGAGAATGGATCCTTCTAAGAAATTAATTGTTCCTGAAATCAACGCTTCATCTTTAACAAAAGAAGATAAAATTATAGCAAACCCAAACTGTTCGACTATTCAAATGGTTTTGGTTTTAGCACCATTACATAGAAAATACAACATCAAGCGTGTAATTGTTTCTACGTATCAGTCTATCACTGGAACTGGAGTTAAGGCAGTACAACAATTAGAAAATGAATATGCAGGTGTGCAAGGGGAGATGGCTTACAAATATCCAATTCATAGAAATGCTATTCCTCAATGTGATTCATTCGAAGAAAATGGATATACTAAAGAAGAGATGAAATTGGTTCGTGAGACTCAAAAAATTCTTGATGATAAAACCATTGCGGTTACAGCAACTGCTGTTCGTGTGCCTATTGTAGGTGGTCACAGTGAAGCGGTAAATGTGGAATTCTCTAATGATTTTGTGGTTTCGGATATTCAAAACATTTTGCACCATACTGATGGAGTAGTGGTTCAAGATAACAATGATACATACACGTACCCAATGCCAATGTACGCACAGGGTAAAGATGAAGTTTTTGTAGGTAGAATACGTCGTGATGAAAGTCAAGCTAATACATTAAACATGTGGATTGTTGCTGATAATTTACGTAAAGGTGCTGCTACAAATACAATACAAATTGCTGAATATCTTATTGCTGCCAAATTGGTGTAATACGTAATAATCTATTATTTTAAACCATCTAAGTTAATAATTCTTTATGTTTTGTTAATTTAGATGGTTTTCTTTTTTTTGTTTTCCTACATTTGTACCGTATGAAAAAGAAAAAACTCTTACTAAGTCTTTCTTTAGCGTTGATAGTGTTGTTTTCGATACTCTTTCAATCGCTTCATACCTACGAACATTTTGTAAAGCAATTTTCGCAAACAGAATGCCATCACAAATACAATGTTACCCATACCGAAATAACACACCAACATCATAATTTTGATGATTGTAAAGTATGTCATTTTACATTTGGTTCCTATGTTTCTCCGCTACAGTTTTATTACACACTACACTCTAATTACCAGTCGCTTCCTTATTTTTTTGAAAATGGTGAGACTGTTATTTCCTTTTCAGGAAGCTTATACTCCCATCGTGGTCCCCCAACTTTAATTGTTTAAACTGCTCTGTTATTTAAACTAAAAGATAATTTTAAATCATTAAGCTCTAAATTGAGTGATTCAATTCGTGATAAACGATTTCAATCCTTAGTTTTTAGACTATTTGGGTTTTTATGAATTGCCTTTGTTTTAAATCGCATTATAATTTCAAATACAATTAAAAACAATCTCACGCATGGAGTGCTGTTACTTTGGCACCCATGAGAATACAATCATTTTCAATGAAAAAAATTATAATTACGCTATTGTTAGGGTTTTCGGCTCTGCTACAAGCGCAAAATACAGTATCAGGTACCGTTTTAAATTTGGCAAATCAGCCTATAAAAGGAGTTTCTGTTTCTGCTCCAGAATTGCATAAAGGAACCACAACAGATGCAAATGGAAAATACAGTTTAACAAACCTTCCTAATGGGGATTTAAAACTGGACTTTACCTTCGTCGGTTTCACTACTCAAAATAAAACCATTCAAAAAGTACAAAAAGAGAATACACTAGATGTCATCTTAGAAGAAAGTATTTTTCAAATGGATGAGGTAATTGTTTCTACTGCTTTCAATAAATTGCAGTCGCAAAACGTGATGAAAGTAGAGCATGAGAGTATGAAGTCATTGCAACAAAAAGGAACGTCTACCTTGATCGAAGGATTAGCTACGATACCAGGAGTTTCGCAAGTTTCAACAGGAACATCTATCGGGAAACCGGTGATTCGTGGTTTGAGTGGCAATCGTGTTTTAGTATATTCTCAAGGAGTCCGTATGGAAAATCAACAATTTGGAGACGAACATGGTTTAGGATTAAACGACGCGGGAGTAGAAAGTGTTGAGGTGATAAAAGGGCCTGCTTCCTTATTATATGGTTCGGATGCGCTAGGAGGTGTTTTGTATTTCAACCCAGAGAAATTTGCCGACGCTAATACGTTCAAAGCTAATTTTAGCCAAAAATTATTTTCTAATACTTTAGGAAGTAATTCATCTCTTGGATTAAAAACATCCACAGACAACTGGAAATTTCTAGCTCGTGGGAGTTACAATACGCATTCAGATTACCGTATTTCTGGTGGTGATCGAGTGACAAATACGCGTTACAATGAAACCGATTTCAAAACAGGAATTGGATATAGTAATGCAAAGTTTTCTAGTGTGTTGCGTTACAACTTCAATAAACTGGATTTGGGAATTCCTGAAGATGGAATAGCAGCTCAATCTTCGAGCAAAAAGACGGGTTTTCCTAGACAAGGAGTTTTTAATAATTTACTGAGTTTAAACTCTATTTTCTACTTCAAAGATTCAAAACTGGATGTCGATTTAGGATACATCGCAAATGATCGTTCAGAGTTTGTAGATAGTAATGTGGCCGGTTTACATATGAAACTGAAAACCTTTAATTACGATGCAAAATACCATTTGCCTAAAATGGGCAAACTAGAATCAATTGTGGGAATTCAAGGAATGCATCAAACGAATACCAATTTCGGAAATGAATATTTAATTCCTGATGCTACAACGAATGATTTTGGTGTTTTTGGTACCGCTAATTATGAATGGGGGAACAATAGTGCAGTTCAAGCAGGTTTGCGATTTGATAACAGACAAATTTCAAGTGTCGAACACGGAACTGTTGGTCAAGAGGGGTATTTCAAAGCGGTTGATAAATCATTTGACAGCTTTAATGCTTCGTTAGGATATAAAACAAACTTAGCCGATGATTTTACTTTAAGATTAAATCTAGCTTCTGGATTTAGAGCGCCTAACTTGGCTGAACTTACTTCAAATGGGATTCATGAAGGAACCAATCGTTACGAAATAGGAAATAGCGATTTAAAAACGGAACAAAACGTACAAACGGATTTGAACTTGGAATACAAGGCCGATCACTTTGAGTTTTTTGTCAACGGGTTTTACAACCACATCAACAATTATATTTATACTTCACCTACAGGAACCATGTTGTCAAACACGGACGTATTTAATTATATTCAAAATAATGCGAAACTGTATGGAGGAGAAATTGGGTTGCATTTTCACCCACATCCTTTAGATTGGTTGCATTACGAAACCAGTTTTGAAACCGTTACAGGAAAGAAACAAAACGGAGACTATTTACCGTTAATTCCTGCGAATAACTGGAGCAATACCCTGAAAGGAGAATTCAAAATCAAAGAGTGGCTTGAAGATGGATTTGCTACTTTTAATGTCAATACCACTTTAAATCAAAGTAATGTAAGCGGTTTTGAAACTAAGTCCAATGGGTATACATCAATAAACTTAGGCCTTGGTGGAACAGTGAAATTAGGAAAAACGGTTTTTGATGTCAATTTAAATGCAAATAACCTTTTAGACAAAAGATACATTGCTCATTTATCAAGATTAAAAAATGATGGTGTTCCTAATATAGGAAGAAACATCGTGCTTGGGGTGAACTTCGGCTTGTAGTTTTTACAGTCTAAAGCTTTTTAAACATATAGGTCATTTAAGCTTTTTAAACCATTAAGGGATTAAGTTTCATTAAGTATTTATAACCATTTAAGGCTTTTAAGGTCATATAAGTTATTAGCTTAATTTTCTTAATTTCTTAATGGTTTTTGTAAATCTGCTTGTAGTTTTTGTTTCACAAAGAGCCGCAGAATAACCGCAAAGTCTCGCTGAGGCTTTTTAACCTATAAGTCATATAAGTTTTTTAGTTGTTTGTTTCGCAAAGAATCACAAAGTAAACTCAAAGTCCCGCTGAGCTTCATTTTCTTAATTCCTTAATGGTTTAATAACAAAATCTTTGTGATTCTCTGTGAAACAATCTTCTCTCACAATCTAATAAGAAAAGCGTATCTGAGTTGTATGTTTAAGATAGCGATTGTTTGAAATACTTTTTACACAAAGCTTATATGGCCTTAGATACTTTATATGGTTTGTTTTTTATTGCTTTGCGACTCCAGTTAAAATACTTTTCAACACAATCAGCTAAAAAAAACTTATATGACTTATATGCTTTAAAAAAAACAAGCCCAAAACGGTCAAAAAACGTATCTGACTTATCTCTTTATATTTTGATTGTCTATTTTTGTTTTAACCAATTCCTTTTTTTAATGAAAAAACTACTCTTTATAATGGCAATACTTCCAACAATAACAACTTTTGGACAAAACAACAATCCAATCCAATACCCTAAAACTCCAAAGGGAACAGTTGTCGACCAGTATTTTGATACAGTTGTCAATGATCCGTATCGTTGGCTAGAAGACGACCGCTCTACGGAAACCGCAGCCTGGGTAAAAGCACAAAACGAAGTCACTTACGGCTACCTAAGCCAAATTCCTTTTCGAGAAGCACTAAAAAACCGAATGGAAAAACTATGGAATTATGAAAAAATAGGTGCGCCATCCATAGAAGGGAAATTTACCTATTATTCTAAAAATAACGGACTGCAAAACCAGTCGGTGGTGTATCGCAAAGACGCCTCGGGTATTGAAGAAGTTTTCCTAGATCCAAATACTTTTTCCAAAGATGGAACGACTTCTCTAGGCGGAATGGATTTTTCCAAAGACGGTTCTATAGTAGCCTATGCGATATCCGAAGGAGGAAGCGACTGGCGAAAAGTAATTATTATGGATGCTTTGTCCAAAAAAGTAATTGAAGACACCCTTGTCGATGTCAAATTTAGTGGCATTTCATGGCTTGGAAACAAAGGGTTTTATTACTCTAGTTACGAAAAACCAAAAGGAAGCGAACTCTCGGCCAAAACCGACCAACATAAACTCTATTTTCATAAACTAGGAACCGCTCAAAAAAAGGATAGAATCATCTTTGGTGAAGACCAAAAACGAAGATATGTAGGCGGTTATGTGACCGAAGACGATAATTTCTTAGTCATCACAGCGGCCAATTCGACTTATGGAAATGAATTGTACGTCAAAGATTTAAGAAAGGCTAATAGTCCTATTGTGACACTTGTTGATAATTTCAATAGTGATAATACCATTCTTGACAATCAAGGAAGTAAACTCTTTATCGTTACCGATTGGAAAGCACCCAATAAACGCGTGGTAGCGGTAGATATAAAAAATCCAACACAAGAAAACTGGAACGATTTTATCCCCGAGACTCAGGATGTTTTATTTCCATCAACAGGAGGCGGATGCATTTTTGCAAATTACATGAAAGATGCCGTATCAGTAGTGCAGCAGTACGATTACAATGGCAAAAAGATGCGTGAAATCCAGTTGCCGGGACTGGGAACAGCAGGAGGTTTTGGCGGAAAGATAAACGACAAAACACTCTATTATTCATTTACAAACTACACAACGCCAGGAACCATTTTCTCATTTGAACCCAAATCAGGAAAATCAGCGGTGTATGCCAAGCCAAAAGTAGATTTCAACAGCGACGATTACGAGTCAAAACAAGTATTTTATTCGTCGAAAGATGGAACCCAAATCCCCATGATTATCACTTACAAAAAAGGATTAAAACAAAACGGACAAAACCCAACCATGCTTTACGGTTACGGAGGATTCAATGTGAGTTTAACGCCTAGTTTTAGTATTGCCAATGCCGTTTGGATGGAAAACGGAGGTGTTTTTGCTGTTCCTAACTTGCGTGGAGGAGGAGAATACGGTAAAAAATGGCACGATGCCGGAACCAAAATGCATAAACAAAACGTCTTTGATGACTTCATCGCTGCAGCTGAATATCTAATTGACCAACAGTACACCTCTCCAAACTTTCTTGCCGTTCGTGGTGGGTCAAATGGAGGTTTGCTAGTAGGAGCCACCATGACCCAGCGTCCTGATTTGATGAAAGTCGCTTTGCCGGCCGTGGGCGTTATGGACATGTTGCGCTACCATACCTTTACGGCAGGAGCGGGCTGGGCTTACGATTACGGAACCGCGCAGGACAGCAAAGAAATGTTCGAATACATCAAAGGGTACTCACCAGTGCACAACGTAAAAGCAGGCACACACTATCCCGCGACGATGGTCACTACGGGCGATCATGATGACCGAGTGGTGCCAGCACACAGCTTTAAGTTTGCTGCCGAGTTGCAAGAAAAACAAGCGGGAAGCAACCCAACCTTAATTCGCATTGATGTCAAAGCGGGTCACGGCGCAGGAAAATCGGTGGCGGCAACCATTCAGGAAAACGTCGATATCCAAGCCTTTACCTTATACAACATGGGCATCACCCAATTGCAAAAAGAAGACAACTAAGATTTGCATTTCATTTATTTTTAGGAGCTTTTTCCTGCTGTCCGCTGTATTCCCGATAAATAAAAACTACGGCTTGAAAAAAGCCTTGTTTTTCTAAATCGGGAGATGCCGCTCCCATCAGGGCTAGGGACAAAGAGGAATTAACAACTTTATTTTCATAAAACGCTATTCGAAAGAGTAGCGTTTTTTTGTTACTAGTCATCAAGTTCTCTTTGTCATCTCGAAGCAAGAGAGATCACATAAAGAAAATAGAAAAGGATAATAAGATTGATTCTTTCCTTGCAATGGCGAGAAACGGAGTCGCTTTACGTTTTGACAAAAATAACTCTGACAAACTACAACCACCAAATCCCTGCCCGTTATTTAATTACTTGAACTACAATAGATAACAGTCTGTAAATAGGGCTTGTTTTAAACTTTTTTAGTATCTTTAATATCCTAATAATGAAAGTTTAGTTGCTATAATAAGGCAAATAACACACTGTATTTAAAAGACTTTTTACCACGATATTTAAAAGCCTCACTTATTTTTATTTTAAAAATGAAGCTATGAGAGTTGCTGTTACCCGAAAAAATGTAAAATTCACCCCAGATTCCAGTAGAGTGGTGGCTCGCTATTTTATGAATGGCGAGCAGCGAACCCGCGATATGGTAAGTCATATCATGGTGTTAGACGAAAAACAAGTCATTCATACACTGGAACACACACTGCGTGAGTTTGCTAGACGACACCGTAATATTTCACGTATATTCTTCAAGCATTGTGAAAACATTCGTGGCATCATTGAAGAAATGCAAATCAACTATGACGGCATTTCTGAGGAACGAAAAATGCTCATTGGTTCGTACTGCACTATGGAATACGCCATCGAATCGGCTGCTTTTTTCAATCCTTCCATGATGGAGGATTTCGATCAGTCTTTTCTGGGAAAACAGGAAAAGCGGGTTATTATTTCTTTTAGGGCCACAGGTGAAGGCCATATTTCTTCGGTCGTTTTTAGGAGAGGAATTCTCGATAAAAACAACGACCTCCAAATGATGAAGATAGGTGCTAATATCGATAAGGCCGAGATTGTACACAAATCCTTGTTTGACAAAAATAGATTTGTCAAGAAATTAGCCGAGATGAATACGCCCGATAAATACACGGCCATGATATTGCAAGACATGCCCGAGAAATTTGGATATGAAATCATAAAAAACGCCATCAATAAGGTACTAGATGATCCATCTATAAGCCAAGATCAGCGCAGCGCATTGGAAGAAATCATCTGGTTGGCAGATTCTTTTTATGACATACAATTCAAGCACGACTCTGATATCACGGAACGGGTTATATTTCCCATTTCAGACTCTGAAAGCCGGGGTATTGAAGATGCCCGTTTTGTACGATTCTTTGACGATGGCACATCCCACAAGATTTTTGGAACCTATACAGCCTACAATGGCCACGTGATTATGCCAAAACTCATTTCAACCGAAGACTTTTATTCCTTTCATATCATGCCTTTGTATGGAGAAGGGGCAAAAAATAAAAATCTGGCGATGTTCCCTAGAAAAATAAAAGGCAAGTACGCCATGCTTTCTAGAATCGATGGGGTCAATAATTACCTCATGTATTCAGACAGACCTACGGAATGGAATAATCCTTTGCTCATCCAGCAACCCCGATATCCTTGGGAATTCACACAAATAGGAAACTGTGGTTCTCCCATCTGGACCGCCGAAGGTTGGCTAATAATCACTCACGGAGTAGGCGCCATGAGACGCTATTGTCTGGGCGCTTCCTTGTTTGATCTTGACGATCCTTCAAAGGAAATTGGCCGACTGGCCGAGCCCTTACTTGCCCCACTAGAAGACGAGCGAGAAGGTTATGTGCCAAATGTGGTTTATTCCTGCGGTTCCATTATCCATAACAACAACCTCATATTGCCTTATGCCGTATCTGACTATTCCTCCACTTATGGAGTGGTTGACATGGTAGAATTACTCGATGCCCTAAAAAAGAGTAAATAATAAAACCAAGAAACCCCTTTTTTGTTTGGAACTATTTAGTGCCTTCCATCACAAGCCTTCACAAAAACAAAAATTAATCCGTAAACAACAATTCAGCAAGTTTTTCATCATGAGCATAGATGTCGTCATAAAAATGTACCAGCCCTTCCCGATCCACCCAAGCGGTAAAATAGCCTATGTAAACAGGGATTTTGGTCTTGAGGTTGTAGGTTTTTTCGACCCCTCGATTCATGGCTTCGTCAATTTTTTCTATAGGCCAGTTGGTATCTCCTTCGAGTACCATAATCGCCAAATCACGAGGTCGTGCCACACGAATGCATCCGTGACTAAAAGCCCTTGTGTCTTGTTCAAACAAACTTTTGGACGGCGTATCGTGCATATAAATAATATGTGAATTAGGGAATACAAACTTCACCTTCCCCAAGGCGTTTTGCTCTCCGGGTCGCTGCCTTACGCGGTTGCCAACCCATTCCATATCGTTTTTAGCGAGATAGTTGGAATTCTTGGCAATAGCGGGTAAAATCTCTTTTCTTAAAATACTAGGTGGCACGTTCCAATACGGACTAAAAATAATTTGACTCATCTGTCCACTAAAAACCGCGGTTTTATTCATGGACTTTCCCACCACTACTTTGGAGAGCAATGCAAGCTTGCCGTCCTTGAAAAAAGTAAGGGTAAAAGCAGGAATATTCACGATAATGTAGCGGTTGTTTTGAGTTAAGCTAGGGGAAATCCATCGGCAGCGCTCCATATTAATCATAATGGTTTTAATGCGTTCACTCACGGTAACATTCATTTCTTTGATGTGTTTGGGCAGTAGGACAGAGTCAGTGGTAAAAACATTGCGTTCTTTGTATTTCAAAATACCAGTTAGGAGCTCATTGTCAAACACGTTTTTTTGAGAATCTGTTTTTAAATCCCCACTTATAAAAAGCCGTTTCCTAATTTGGAGCACCACAGCCGAGGTGTCGCCTAGTTGCAATGATTTCATTTTTTTGGGAATTTCAATGGGATTCCATCCTCCTTTTTTTTCAATGTTTCGGTAGTTTTGGAGCGCTTCTTTTAATAAATAATATTGCCCTAAAACCCCTTTGTTTGGTTTGTTGATCAGTGCAGGATCTTGTAATAATGAATCCAAGCGGTTCACATAGGATTGTTTTTTTCGAGGCAAGTACCAACCCAGTTCCGTACTTTTCTGGATGTCCAATCCTTTGAATACATTGTCAGCATAAAAAAAATATAGTGTGGACAGTAAGAGCTCTACCTCTAAGTTTGATTTGTTCATTTTCTCTTCATCCTGAAAAATGTCGCGCAACTCTTGTTGATACGGAACCTTTATGCGCACCCCTTCTTGATCCAAGTTGTTGATTTTGTTATACAATAAATCAGCAAACTCGTTGATGCCTTTGCTGTCGTACCATAAATAGTGAAACTGGTGTTTACTATAGAGTTCCATCACCTCTGGCTTGAGGAAATTGAATTTGGAATATTTTTTAAAAAAAGGAGCAATCAGCGTACTATCAAATGGGGTAAGTGGAAAAGCAGGGATTCTTTGGTATTTGACAGCTAGGTTTAGTAACAACACTTTTTTAGTGGTGGCCTTTGACTCATTGGTCATACCCAACAAAAAAAAGAACCCAGCAAAAAAAAAGAATGAAATAGGGAAGCGTTTCATGTTGTTACTATTTGATAATCAGTTATAAAGATACAAAAAAGGGAGATGAATATAGGGTTCTGATTCCTTATTAACAGTAGGTGTTTTAGTCTAAATTAGAGTCAAATAGCAGTTCGGCTAGTTGATTGTCTTTGAAATAAATATCAAAATAAAAATTAATTTCTCCCGCTTCGTTTACCCAAGCAGTAAAATAGCCAATATGAATGGGAATTGGTTTTTTTAGAACACAGGTGGTTTCAACTCCACTATTCATGGCTTCATTTATTTTTTCTAACGGCCAGTCCGGATAATCTGCCAAAATCAAATAGGCTAATTCTTTGGCTTTTTGCATATTAATGCAACCGTGACTGAATCGAGGAAAATCATAATTAAAATTGAGTTTGTAAGGAGTGTCATGTAGATAGATGCTATAGGTATTAGGAAAAACAAACTTGACGACTCCCAATGCATTGTCAGGTCCTGGTCTTTGTCTGAGACTTTTTTTGTTCCATTCAAAATGGTGCCTGGTCATATAAGTTGAATCTTTTTCCATAGCAGGTTTTATCTCGTTGTCGAGAATGCTTTGGGGAACATTCCAATAGGGACTAAAAACCACACGGCTTATACTAGAACTGAAAAGTACCGTTTCCATTAGGTTGAAGCCCACGAAGACTTTAGAAACTAAAATATTTTGACCGTTTTTTTTATAGATTAAAGTAAACGACGGAATGTTTATAATAATAAATTCGTCCGCTTTTGCTAATTTGGGAGGAATCCATCGACAGCGTTCCATATTAACCATAATGGTTTTTATGTAGTGTTCGATGGGGAGGTTCATGCGGTTGAGGTGTTGGGAACCTATGGGATAATCGGGTTTGTAACCATTTCTTTTTTTGAAATTCAGTATTCCTGCCATCAGTTCGGCATCATAGATATTGCTTTTAGAATCGGTATTCAAATCTCCCATAACAAGCAATCGATGCCTGATTTGAGCAATAGTTTTTGAACTGTCGCCCGGCTGGAATTCTTTAACTCCAGATTCGGTTTCAATGGGTGTCCATTCGCTATTTTTTTCAATTTGGCGGTACTGCTTCAAGGCATCTCGCAGTTTGTAATATTGCCCAAAAAGTTGTTTTTCATTTTTATCTAACAATTGCGGACGGGTTAATAACGAATCCAGTAGCGTTTTATAGGAAACATTTTTTTGGGGTAAAAACCAGCCCGTTTCATGAATTTTTTGGCTGTCGATACCATGAAATACTTTTTTAGCATAATAGATATATAGTGTGGACAGTAGCAGCTCTTTTTCGGTCTTTGTAATTTCAATTGCTGATTCCGTATTAAAAATAGAATGAATTTTATCTTTGTAAGCCAAGTTGAACTTCAATCCCTCATTCTCAAGTTGGTTGACTTTCGAATATAATACATTCGCAAATTCAATAAGCTGCTTATCATCATACCAAATGGATTTGTAGTTTCGGTTTTTGTACAAAAGAATCACATCTGATCGGTATTTTTTTAAATTGGAATAGGTATTAAAAAAACGGTTGAGAGTAATCAAGTCAATAGTAACGAGGGAATTGTTGGTAGTAATTTCCTTAGAGTTAGAAATGCAATACAAAGCTTTGTCCGTGACATTTTTTGTTGTATCACGGTGAATTGCGGCATCAGCATAGTCCGATAATAAAACGATAAGGAACCAAAAAAAAGGTCTCATGGCAAAAACGTTTCTTAAAGTTAAGAAAAGTATTGGGAATTTGAAAGTGTATTAGGATGGAATTAACGGTAGGATTGTTTTTTGGTTTTTTATTCGAAAATCTTGCTTTCTTTTCATAATGTTTTATTAATTGCTTCGTTTTTTGAGGGAATTAACCTTAGTTTTGAAAGACAATCTTAAAATATTTAATACTATGAAAATACAGATTAACACAGACAAAAATGTAGAAGGACACGATAGACAAGAAGCTTATTTTTCTACTGAATTAGCAAAATCACTATCTCGTTTTGATGATAAAATTACACGTATAGAAGTTCATTTTACGGATGAAAATGGAGAAAAAGTGGGAACTCATGATAAAAAATGTCTTATAGAAGCACGTCCTGCAGGAATGCAACCTTTAGTAGTTTCAGATTATGCTGATGTTACTGAGAAAGCATTTCATGGTGCTCTAGACAAAATGAAAAAGATCCTAACTACTGCTTTTGAAAAACAAAAGGCACACTAAAAAAAATTAAGGGTTAAAATATATATTCAAAAAAAATGACACTTCCTTTTCAATAAGGAGTGTCATTTTTTTTTTTTTTTTTTTGACTCTAAAAAAGTAAAGGTTTTATTTTACAAATAACAAAGAAGCTAAGGCTTCGTCTCTTTTATACACATCGTCATAAAAGTGAACCGTATTGTCCTCATCTACCCAAGCGGTAAAATAACCAATGTAAACAGGAATTTTATTTTTTAGTGTGTACCAAGATTCTACTCCGCTGTTCATTGCCTCTTCAATTTTTGCAGCATCCCATTTTGTATCGTTTCTAAGAATCGTTTCGGCTAGTAAATTAGGGTTTTGTATGCGAATACATCCATGGCTAAAGGCTCTATCCTCACGATTAAACAAACTTTTTGAAGGCGTATCATGCAGGTAGATGTCATTAGAATTAGGGAATAAAAACTTGATGAGTCCCAATGAGTTTTTTGGACCTGGTTTTTGTCGGACACTATTGTTGTGCCATTCCATATTGTGTTCTGTAAGGTAGTTTTCGTTTTTCTCAATCCCAGGAAGGATTTCTTTATCAAGAATACTTTTGGGAACATTCCAGTACGGACTAAAGACGATGTATTTCATAGGTGCACTAAAAATGACCGTTTTATTCAGTGCTTTCCCTACAACAGCCTTTAATCGTAGCGCCGGTTTTCCATCAATAAAATAACTTAGTTGATAGGAAGGAATATTGATGGCAATAAATTCTTTGGCTTTAAAGATGTCATTCGAAATCCAACGGCAACGCTCCATATTGATAGTAAGGGTCTTTATGCGTTCTGCTACAGAAATATTCAGTTCTTTAATGTGTTTTTGTAAAATAATGGTGCTGGCAAAAGTGCCCATTCTTTTTTTATATTTTAAGACGGCTTTAGATAATTCTTTATCGTAAACAGCACTTTTAGAATCAGTTGTGATATCGCCAGAAATAAATAGACGCTGCCTTATTTGGGCGATGACTTTGGCGCTGTCGCCTACTTTATAAGAAGTAACGGTAGAATCTATTGAAATCGTTTTCCAGCCTCCCTTTTTTTCCATTTCGCGGTATTTTTTTAATACCTTTTTTAATAGAAAATATTGGGCAATTAGCCCTTTTTCATTCTTGTTGATTAATCCAGGATTGGTTAATAGGGAATCTAAATAATTGACATACGATTGTTTTTTTCGAGGTAGATGCCATTCCATTTCTGTAGATTTTGTGGCGTCGAGTCCATGGTAAACAGTGTTGGTGTAATAGAAATACAAGGCGGAGTTTAATAACTCGGTTTCTAAATTTGGCTTTTTCGAGTTCGTGGGATTGACGTAAATTAAATCTACTTCTTCTTTATATGGAACTGAATTTTCAATTCCTTCCTCTTCGAGAGTGTTGATTTTATTATGCAACAGATTACCAAATTCATTGACGCCACTTTTGTCATACCAAATATAATGGTACTGGTGTTTGCGATATAGTTGTAGTACTTCGGCTTGGTAGTCTTTCAGTTTAGGGTGTTTCTCAAAAAAAGTTTGTACTAATGTGCTGTCAAAAGGAGAGGCAAGGTCATCCGTA
The DNA here is from genome assembly GCF_040822115.1 of Flavobacterium sp. WC2421. NCBI lineage: Bacteria > Pseudomonadati > Bacteroidota > Flavobacteriia > Flavobacteriales > Flavobacteriaceae > Flavobacterium > Flavobacterium sp. WC2421. The sequence goes on from NZ_CP162004.1 coordinate 1,219,476, forward strand.
ATAATAGCAATGGATTTGTATTCTTTTTTCTTGCAGGATAGGATTGTAAGGAAAAGAATAGAAACCATAAGGGCAAATGAAAAGAATAACTTTCTCATACTTGGGGACTTTCTTGATAATAGGATGCCGTAAAAATAAGTAAAATTGTATTCATTTGAAGTTGCTATTAGCGCATTAAGGACTAATATCCAAAAATTATATAAGAATGGTCACTTATGTCAGTTTTGATTAATAGCTATTATTTTTTCCACAGTTAAATTAGATATTCCTATTTTTGATAAAAATCAAATTTGTTATGAAAAATACAATGGTACTATTTTTAAGTTTTTTATTGTTTGCGTCTTTTACAACAAACAGTCCAAGTCAAAATAAAGAGAAAGACAAAATTAATTGGATGCTGAATTCATGGCATAAAGCTGCTGCTGATGCAAAATATGACTCTTATTTTAGTATGATGACTGCTGACGCCATTTTTATTGGCACAGATGCTACCGAGAATTGGAATAAAGCTGATTTTAAAGTGTGGGCAAAACCTTTTTTTGATTCAAGGAAGACGTGGAATTTTACGATGTTGGAACGCCATATTTATTTTGATGAAACGGGTAAAACAGCTTGGTTTGATGAATTACTGAATACACAAATGAGAATTTGCCGCGGTTCAGGTGTTTTAGTCAAAATAGGAACGGAATGGAAAATAAAACAGTATGTTTTGTCTATGACTATTCCAAATGATGATGTTGATGCTGTAATTAAAATAAAAGCACCTATTGAAGATGGATTAATTAAAAAGATATTGGAAAAAGGAAGTAAATAGACTCTTTTAAATTGGATGTGAATTTAATTTAAACATAATTCTCAAAAAAGGGCTCAAATTACGGTCGTAAAATCAAGTACTCGTATTGAACGGTACTATAAATTATTAATTTGACTTAAATCAATTCTTGCTCCCCTCTTTAGCTCCGTTTTTTTAATAAAATTCAATTTTTTTTTACCTTTGCCCCCTATTTTGAAAGGGTAAATTAAATTAAAATGAAAATTGAGAAACGCTGGGTTATTTCGTTTATAATTATAAGTATTGTTTGTATTTCTGGAGTTTTATGGCCAGCAGTAACCGAAAAGAATCCTGTTCTATTGCAATTTGGAACTATGGATCAAATTGTTCCAGCTGATGTTGCTTGGATGTTAACGTCCTGTTGTTTGGTTTTAATCATGACTCCTGGATTGTCTTTTTTTTATGGAGGAATGGTAGGAAAGAAGAATGTAATATCGACCATGTTGCAAAGTTTTATTTGTTTGGGAGTTGTTACGTTGTTATGGGTTGTTGTGGGATTTAGCTTGGCTTTTGGTGAACCTATGGGAATACATATAGGGACTGGTTTTTATAGTTTTGTAGGGAATCCTACTACTTTTGCCTTTATGGATTATGTGGGTATTTTACCTCATAAAGAAATAGCTACTACGGTCCCTTTTATGTTGTATGCTTTGTTTCAAATGAAGTTTGCAGTAATTGCACCTGCAATTATTACAGGTTCGTTTGCGGAGCGGGTTCGTTTTATCTCGTATCTACTTTTCATATGTTTGTTTACGCTGTTTATTTATGCTCCATTGTGTCATGCGGTTTGGTATCCTACTGGAATTTTGGGTTCGTTTTTTGGAGTTAAAGATTTTGCGGGAGGAACGGTTGTACATATGAGTGCAGGGTTTGCTGCACTAGCAGGAGTAATTGTTTTAGGTAAAAGAAACAATAGCAATCATGTACCTACCAATATTCCTTTTGTATTATTAGGAACGGGAATGCTGTGGTTTGGTTGGATTGGTTTTAATGCAGGTTCTTCCTTAGAAGCCAATGGAGTTGCAGCAATGGCTTTTGCAACGACTACCACAGCCTCTGCAGCAGCCATGCTAACTTGGATTTTCTTTGATCGAATTAATGGTAGAAAAGTTTCGGCATTGGGTGCTTGCATTGGTGCGGTCGTTGGTTTGGTTTCCATTACGCCAGCAGCTGGTTATGTATCAGTTCCAGAGAGTATGTTTTTTGGATTTATTGCAGCGATAGTTTCTAATTTTGTGGTGCATGCTAAATTTCTAAATAGAATTGATGATACCTTAGATGTATTTGCTTGTCATGGTGTTGGGGGAATTATGGGAATGATTCTTACTGCTATTTTTGCTCATGGTGAAGAGGCTAGTTTACTTCATGGCGGTTGGGGTGTTTTTGGGCATCACATGGTGGCTTTAGTACTGGTGTCAATTTTTACTTTTTTTGGTGCGTATATTTTATTCAAAATTACCAATAGAATTATTCCGATGCGTGTTTCTGAGGAATCAGAAATTATAGGTTTGGATTTATCGCAACATGACGAAACCTTGTTTCCAATTGAATGCACTGAATAACTGATTAATTTTTTGCAAATAGTAGTCTAAGAAGTCAAAAACGTATCGAAGAGTTTTATTAAGAAATCCGAGTTAGTCAAATTAAAAAATTTGCTATCATGTCCTTCGGTCTTATATATTTCCTTAATTTTGCGCAAATATTCAAAAAATCGTGGGAAGCAAAAATAAGTTAAAGAGATTCAAGGAAAACGAAACATTTACAAATGTTTTTCAACCAACAAGGGAAGAGGTAGTAGGAGATTTGTTTCCTTTAAAGGGGAACTGGAATACTGAATTCTTCAAGAATGACAATCCTTTAGTGCTGGAATTAGGTTGTGGTAAAGGAGAATATTCCGTTGGACTAGCAGAAAGATATCCAAATAAAAATTTCGTTGGAATTGATATTAAAGGAGCTCGTTTTTGGCGTGGTGCTAAAACGGCTGTAGAAACTGGGTTGCATAATGTGGCGTTCATTCGTACACAAATAGAACTAATCAATCATATTTTTGCCGAAAATGAAGTAGATGAAATTTGGATTACTTTTCCAGATCCACAAATAAAATACAAGAGAACAAAACACCGTATGACGAATTCGGAGTTTTTGCAATTGTATAAAAAAATACTTAAAAAAGACGGTGTTGTCAACTTGAAAACGGATAGTGAATTTATGCATGGATACACACTCGGTTTGCTACATGGAGAAGGGCACGAAGTATTGTATGCCAATCATAATGTGTATGTAAATGAGGGAAGTCCAGAGGAAGTTACTGCTTTTCAGACCTTTTACGAAAAACAATATTTGGAAGTTAACAAAGCAATTACGTATATTCGATTTAAAATTAAAGAATAATAATACGTTTTTTGCCGGAATAGGTAACCCATTTTGAATGTTTGACAACCAATAAATGAATTTTATTTTACCCTTATTTTTAGGATTTATTACAGCAGTTATAGGGATTATTCCGCCTGGATTAATCAATATGACGGCTGCCAAAGTGAATCTAAAAGAGGGAAGAAGAAATGCCTATTGGTTTGTTCTTGGGGCTATAATTATCATTTTTTTTCAAGCCTATCTAGCGATTCTATTTGCTACTATTATAAATATACGCCCAGATATTGTCATTTTGTTCCGAGAAATTGGGTTTGGTATATTTGGCGCTTTAACGGTTTATTTTTTATGGATAGCCAAAAAACCAAAAATCAAGAAAGCTAAAATTGACAAGAAAAGTAAAAAGAAACGTTTCTTTTTAGGGATGTTATTATCTGCTTTGAACTTTTTTCCCATTCCTTATTACGTTTTTATCAGTATTACATTGGCATCTTACGGTCTTTTTACCTTTGATACGCTTACTATTTTTACCTTTGTCAGTGGTGTAGTTTTGGGCTCTGCTTTTGTTTTTTACTGTTATATTCGTTTCTTTCAAAACATTGAAAATAAGGCGGATTATCTGTTAAAAAATATGAACACGATCATTGGTAGTATTACTGGTGTTATTTCTATCATTACCTTGTTTAATATTATACGATTTTATTTAGAAAAATAAAGAAAGAACCTAAAAGTACCTTTCTTATTACCCCATAAAGTCATGTCAAACGATAATTTTTTTGAACGTGTTTATGCTGTTGCTAGACTTATTCCTTATGGGAGAGTAACCTCTTATGGTGCTATCGCAAAAGCATTGGGCACAGCTCGTTCAGCAAGAATGGTGGGATGGGCCATGAATGCGTCGCACAATATAGAGGATGTACCTGCGCATAGAGTGGTGAATAGAAAAGGATTGCTTACCGGGAAATTCCATTTTGACGGTACTAATCTCATGCAGCAGTTGTTAGAAAGCGAAGGGATTCAAGTAATCGACAATCAAATCATCGAGTTCGAAAAACATTTTTGGGAGCCCGAGGTCCTAAAATAGTTAGGATTGTTTCATTTTTCTTTCGAGAAATGGTGTTTTTTAAATCCATAACTACAGTTAATCTGCGCATCAATAAATGCAATACAAAAACCTTTAGAATAAGAACTTAATCTGTTATCTTTGTAATCTGAAATCAGTTTAAATAAAGATAATATTCGGGTGCTAAAACGCCTTTGGAAAACAATAAACTAAAAATGAAATTAGACAGGAAAGATATTCTGAAAGCTTTAGAAACAATTACTATAGCTGGAGAAGGAAAAAACATGGTGGAAAGTGGAGCAATAGCAAATGTAATCACTTTTGGCGATGAGGTAGTAGTGGATTTAGTTTTACATACACCTGCAATGCATATAAAAAAACGTGCTGAAGACGACATCAAAAAAGCAATTCTTGAATTGGTATCTGCTGAAGCAAAAATAAAAATCAACAGTAAAGTAGAGGTTCCAGACAAACCTGAGATAAAAGGAAAAATGATTCCTGGAATAAAAAATATTATTGGAGTAGCTTCTGGTAAAGGGGGAGTAGGAAAATCTACTGTTACGGCAAATTTGGCTGTTTCTTTGGCCAAAATGGGGTTCTCTGTTGGTATCCTTGATGCTGATATTTACGGACCGTCTATGCCAATCATGTTTGATGTAGAAAACGAAAAACCAATTTCGGTTACCATTGACGGGAAATCAAAAATGAAACCAGTAGAAAGTTACGAAGTAAAAATACTTTCTATAGGATTTTTTACGGCACCAAGTCAAGCAGTAATCTGGAGAGGTCCTATGGCTTCAAAAGCATTAAACCAAATGATCTTTGATGCTGATTGGGGAGAATTGGATTTCATGTTAATCGATTTACCTCCAGGAACAGGAGATGTACACCTTTCTATTGTGCAATCATTGCCTATTACAGGAGTGGTGATCGTAAGTACACCACAAGCTGTAGCTTTGGCTGATGCTAAAAAAGGAGTTTCCATGTTCATGTCTGAAGCAATAAATGTCCCAGTATTGGGTATCGTGGAGAACATGGCGTATTTCACACCTGAAGAACTTCCTGAAAATAAATACTATATCTTTGGTAAAGAAGGAGCTAAAAACCTTGCTGCCGATTTAGAAGTGCCTTTCCTTGGAGAAGTGCCTATCGTACAATCGATTCGCGAAGCGGGTGATTACGGTCGTCCTGCTGCCATGCAAACAGGATCGTTAATTGAGTCTGTTTTTCAAGAAATAACACGTAATGTAGTTCAAGAAGTAGTGAGTAGAAATGAAAATTTACCAGCTACTGAAGCAGTTAAAATTACGACTATGGCAGGTTGTTCTGCAGTAAAAAAATAAAAAATTAGACTATTTGAAATGATTTCTAATCTTTCAATCTTTAAATAAAGAAAATGACAACAGAAGAATTAACAATAGAAGTTCAAAAAGCACTCGAAGAAATTAGACCTTTTTTGAATTCAGATGGTGGCGACATAACATTGATTTCCATAGAGGAAGACAAACATGTCAAAGTTAGACTGGAAGGAGCTTGCACCAGCTGTAGTGTAAACCAAATGACGCTTAGAGCAGGAGTGGAAACGACCATCAAGAAGTTTGCGCCCCAAATTGAAACTGTTGTCAATATCCTATAATTTTGTTGGGCATGTCCCTTTTCATAAAAAAGGCTAATCCACTTTGTGTTGATAGGCCTTTTTTATGAAAACGGTCGGGCTATACGCACTACTTTGGTAGCTTGCTTCTATCCCTCATGCAAACCCTATAACACACAACTAACTAACTAACTTATAACTCATAATTTGTTTATGGATGTATTAATAAAAATCAAAGATAGAGAAGGAGTAGTGCATGACCTGCAAGCTCCTACTGATATGGCCATGAATATCATGGAACTGTGTAAAGCATACGAACTTCCAGTAGAAGGAACTTGTGGCGGAATGGCCATGTGTGCCTCATGTCAATGTTATGTTCTTAATGACGTTGCCTTGCCAGAAATGGGAGATGATGAAGAAGCGATGTTATCTGAAGCGTTCTATGTAAAACCAAACAGCCGTTTGGGTTGTCAAATCCCAATCACTGAAAGTCTTGAAGGTTTAGAACTGGAGTTGGCTCCAGAAAGTTAATATAAAGTCCCGATAGCATCGGGACTTTTTTATTTTTTAATGGCAGTAATTGCTTTAGGTAAAATACGTTCTACAAATTTAGAATAAGCGAGCTGAGATGGATGTAGTCCGTCTTGTGCTACAAGATTGGGATCGGTTAATCCTTCTCGAGTGATGTCAGTAATGTTGATGAACTCAATCCCATTGTCGATGCAATACTTTTTTGCAAAAGCATTGTAGGCGTCGATTTCAGTTGAAATCCGACCTTGATTGCCTGTTTGTTGACCAAACGGAGTGTAAGCATAATCCGGTATAGAAACCACGATCACCTTTCCTTTGTCACCTTTTGCGAAAGCAATAGCTTTAGTTACTAATTCGGGAAACTCCTTTTCATACAAAGCAAAAGACCTGTTTTGATATTGATTGTTTACGCCAATTAATAGTGTAACTAAATCATACGTTGAAGGAGGATTCTGAGAATCAATTGCCGAAAGTAAATTGGAAGTAGTCCAGCCCGTTTGTGCGATAATCGTTAATGGGTAAGTATTAGTTGGATTTGTATTGCCCAAGCTTTTCTTGAGTTGTTCTGGAAATCGACAACTTTCACATACGCTTTGCCCTATTGTGTAACTGTCGCCAAGGGCTAAATAGCTATAGGATTTTCCTTCTGTTTGTGAGGAAGGGGTTGCTATTGGTGTTGTTTCTGTGATAACAGCTTCGGTGCTGCAACTTGCTGCGAAAAGAAGGGGTAGAAACAGAACTAGTATTAGAATTTTGTTTTTCATTAGTTTGAAAATTGGGATTAAATCAATTCTAATACTAGTTACGTTGTTCTGCTTTTATTGGTTTTAAATTTTAAGCCATTTCTACTTTCATCGTAATTGTTTCTTCTATGGCATCCCATAGACCGATTCTCTTTTCTAAAGCCAGTATTGATACTTCTTCTACATCGGCCCATTTTTGAGGATCGTCACCACAAAGTTCGGTAATCATTTTCATCGCCATTGGTCCGTGCTCATCGGCGTCTAATTCGATATGTCTTTCAAAATAATAAATCAATTTGCTTAGATCAGTGTCTGGGAAATTAGTTTGAAAGTTTTTTAAGATTACGGTAAACATATTTGGAATCAAATCTTCTCTACCAAAAGTAAAAGCGGCAGCAATTTCATGTGGTTTTCCTTCTTCAATAACACGAAATGTAAAGTCGAGAAATGCTTTGATATTAGGATGTAAGTTGCTTGTTTTTATCGCGACAAAAATGTTTTGTAAGGAATTTAACTCAGTTAAAAAATTGTCAATTTCCATTGTATTGGCGCCACAATCTTTCATGGCTTCTATGTACATTTCGTAATGACTTTGTCTGCGACCATCTAACGTCAAATCAGATTCTTCGGCAAGTACAATTTCATTAATTAAATATCTTGTTTCAGGATTTGGTGTGGCAAACCAAGGCGTAGTAGTACAGGTTAACTTGGATTGTAATGCTTTTAATAAGGACATAAAATCCCAAACAGCAAAGACATGGTTTTCTAAGAAACAATGTAAGTCAGTAATTGTTTTTACTTTCTCGTATAACGGGTGTTGTAATAATATTTTTTTTTGAGGTGTAATTGTGTCCTCGATATGCTGAATATTCATAAAATTTATTTTGGGTGTAAATATAAAAAAGCTTCTTGTTTCCAAGAAGCTTTTGCTATCAATTTTATAAATACTTTAATAGTTTTTCACATTATTTAAATGCTGGAATTCCAGTAATATCCATTCCTGTTATCAATAAATGAATGTCATGTGTTCCTTCGTAAGTAATTACTGATTCTAAGTTCATCATGTGTCGCATGATGGAATATTCTCCAGTAATTCCCATTCCGCCAAGAATTTGTCTAGCTTCACGAGCTATGTGAATAGCCATGTCTACATTGTTTCTTTTAGCCATTGAGATTTGAGCTGTAGTTGCTCTTCCTTCATTTCTTAAAACACCCAATCTCCAAGTCAATAATTGCGCTTTTGTGATTTCAGTAATCATCTCGGCCAATTTTTTTTGTTGCAATTGAGTTCCAGCAATTGGTTTGTCAAATTGTATTCTTTCTTTGGCATAACGCAAAGCCGTATCATAACAATCCATTGCAGCACCAATAGCACCCCAGGCAATACCATAGCGAGCAGAATCTAAACAACCAAGTGGGGCTCCCAATCCAGATTTGTTGGGTAATAAATTAGCTTTAGGAACTTTTACATTATCAAATATTAATTCACCAGTAGCTGATGCACGTAGTGACCATTTGTTATGTGTTTCAGGAGTAGTAAATCCTTCCATTCCGCGTTCAACTATTAATCCATGTATTCTTCCTTCTTCACTTTTTGCCCAAACAATGGCAATGTCTGCAAAAGGGGCATTAGAAATCCACATTTTGGCACCATTTAATAAATAATGGTCTCCCATATCTTTAAAGTTGGTGATCATGCTTCCGGGGTCAGATCCATAATTAGGTTCTGTCAATCCAAAACACCCAATGAATTCACCAGTAGCTAATTTTGGAAGGTATTTCATTCTTTGTTCTTCGTTTCCGTATTTCCAAATAGGGTACATAACTAAAGAGGATTGAACTGATGAAGTAGAGCGTACTCCTGAATCACCTCGTTCTATTTCTTGCATGATTAATCCGTATGATATTTGGTCTAAACCTGCTCCACCATATTCCACAGGGATGTAAGGGCCAAAACCACCAATTTCACCTAAACCTTTTACGATTTGTTTTGGAAATTCCGCTCTTTGCGCATATTCTTCAATAATAGGAGAAACTTCTTTTTTTACCCATGCACGTGCAGAATCACGGACTAGTTTATGTTCTTCTGTCAATAAATCGTCTAATAAGTAATAATCTGGCGCTTGAAATAAATCTGGTTTCATAGGTAGCTTTTATTTGTTTAGTAATTAAATAGCGTTTGGGTACCTTTTGTAATTCTTTTTTAGAATGGATCAAATGGTAATTTTAAAAAACAAATTTACGCAAAGAAATATAACAAAACCATTATAAATTGTTATATTTTTATATTTGAATAAAAAAACTATCCTATATAACATTTTATAGTATTGGAATGGTAAGAATTTGAAAAAACAACAAGTTAAAAGCATTTTATGAATAAGAAAAACTAACTTTTGTAATGGAGAAAAACGAGGTTTTGAATCACATCTTCAAATAAAACTCCTTTGTTAATTCAATGTATTCAGGTGTATATATATGTCTGGCTGTTTCAATGATTAATTCATCGATAGGAAAATCAGAAATTTCGTTTCGTGTAAAAGCCATCAAACTGCGTTTAACTTCTGTAGTAGGTGTTCCTTTGACACGGGTGATTTTCATAGGATACAATTCGCTTTCTTTGGCTAAAGCCAAAAAATGAGCTTCTTCTTTAAAAGGAATGATGATAGATAAAATTCCGTTTTCAGAAAGTAATAAGTCGGCTGCTTCTATTAAATCTTCAAAAGGCATCGCATCTTGAAAGCGTGCTTTATCTCTTTGGTCAGTTTCGGTTTTATAATCTTCACTATAAAAGGGAGGATTGGAAACGATTAAATCATATTCGTCTTCCGGTTCTTCTATGAATTCATCTAAGCCAGCATGAAAACAGAATAAGCGATCGCTCCAAGGGGAGTTTTCAAAATTATCAACCGATTGTTCATAGGCTTCTTCGTCAATTTCCAAAGCGTCAATCTGTTCTGCTTGACTTCTTTGTGCCAGCATTAAGGCAATTACACCTGTTCCTGTTCCAATGTCTAAAATGCTAAAGGGATTGTTTTCAATTGAAGTCCAGGCGCCCAGTAAAACTCCATCGGTGCCAATTTTCATGGCGCAACGGTCTTGTTCAAGAGAGAATTGTTTGAATTGGAATGTAGACATAAAGAGTTTAGTTTTTTTTGATTAAACGATTAAACAACTAACCGATTGAATCTGTCTATAAATACATTTCGATCAAACCTTCAGGAAGGTCCATGATGACTTTTTTATTCTCACGATCAATTTTTACAAGAAAATGATCAATCATAGGAATGAGAATTTCTACATCACCTTTGAGAACTTCAAATAAAGGTTGAGCAGTAGTATCGTTTATGGATTGGATGTCTCCAACATAGCCTAAGCGTTTGTCTTCCACTTCAAAACCAATTACTTCATGGAAATAGAATTTATTACCGGTAAGTTTTGGCAACATTTTCAAAGGAAGGTATAGGTCATTTCCTAATAAGGCTTCCGCTTCTTCTTCTGTATTTACATCTTCAAAACGAATTCTAAGAAAATCGTTTTTGTGTAGTGAGCTATTTTCAATAAAAAAAGGAACCAAGTGTTTGTTGCATTCAACAAACACTGATTCCAAGTTTTCGTATAACTCAGGTTCATCCGTGTCTAAATAGGCAAGAACTTCCCCTTTGAAACTAAATTTTTTAGCGATTTTACCTAAGTAGAAACAATCTTCTTTACGCATCGTCGCTTATAAAATTATGCTTGAGTTTCTTCGTTGTTTTCTTCAGCAGCAGGAGCTTCTTCTTCAGTTGAAGCTTCAACTTCTTCAGCAACTGGATTTGCAGCAGCAATTGCGTCAGCTTCTGCTTGTGCAGCTGCAGCTAAACGTTTTGCATTTACATCTTGTTCTGCTTTGAAAGCTTTTGCTTTAACATCAGCTTGTGCTTTAGTTAAACCATCTTTCTTAGCATCAACAGTTCCGTTTTTTGCTTCTAACCAAGTAGCTAATTTTGCATCAGCTTGTTCTTGAGTTAAGGCACCTTTACGAATACCACCATCAAGGTGATGTTTCAATAAAGCTCCTTTGTAAGAAAGAATTGCTTTAGCAGTATCAGTTGGTTGTGCACCATTGTGCAACCATTTCACTGCGCTATCAAGGTTTAAGTCGATAGTTGCTGGGTTTGTGTTTGGATTGTAAGTACCGATTTTCTCTAAGTATTTACCATCTCTTTTTGAGCGTGCATCTGCAGCTACAACCCAGTAAAAAGGTTTTCCTTTTTTACCGTGTCTTTGTAATCTAATTTTTACTGACATAATCTTGTATGATTAAATTTTGAGGTACTCGACCTCTGTTAATTAAGGGTGCAAAGATATTAAATTTATTTGAAATAACTAATAGGTTGTTATTATTATGAAAGAGAATGCTTTAGGTCTTTTTTAATGGTTTTTTTGGCTCCTAATTCTGTTTTTTAATGTATAATGTTATACTTTTGTTTGTTTAAAGACGCATTTTATGAAAAAACATTTTCTGTTTATTATCGTGCTATTTTCCGTTATATCTTGTCAAGAAGATATAAGGTTTAATAATCCTTCTTTTCAAGGAGTAAAAGACAACGTTTTTTGGCGTGCTATCCAAACGAAAGCATCGTTAGGCGCTAATGGGTCTTTGATTATTGAAGCTTACTCTGGAAATGAAGTTGTTACTTTTAAAACAACATCTAAGTTGCCTCAAACTTACCTTTTAGGAACTAGTTCTTCTAAAACGGCTACTTATGTCTTAACAGATAGTAATGGGTCTATTACGTTTGCCACTGGTTCTGGAATTGGTGACGGTCAAATTAAGATTACCGAATATGATGCTGTAAGTAATACCGTTTCGGGGACTTTTAAATTCAATGCGGAAAATATATACAATAATCCGTTGGCTGGACCAGTTTTAAATTTCCAACAAGGAGTTTTTTATAAGATACCTATAACTACAACAGTCCAGTAGGAGTAGTGGGAGGTTAATTTTAACATACACTTTAGGGTTTAGTTTTAGTAGTTTGTTTCTTTTTTAAATCAAAATAAAAACATAAATAAGCTAATTTATAGTTGTTTAGAAAAAAATTAGACTACATTTGTTGCAATTATTATAAATAAGTACATATGAATATTTTTGTTGGAAGCCTTCCATTCAGTATTGAGGAAGCAGATTTAAGAGAGTCTTTCGAGGCTTACGGAGCAGTTGATTCAGTTAAAATCATTACTGATAAATTTACTGGAAGAAGTAAAGGATTTGGTTTTGTTGAAATGACAAATGATGATGAAGCTCAAAAAGCGATTGACGAATTGAACGGAGCTACTGTTCAAGGACGTGCTATTGTGGTTAACAAATCTGAGCCAAAACCAGAAGGAGAAAGAAGAAGTTTTAATAACAACCGTGGTGGAGGTGACTCTCGTGGTGGTTATGGTGGAAACAGCCGTGGTGGAGATAACCGTGGTGGTGGAAACAGAGGAGGATATTAATATTCTTTTTAACAACTATAAAAAAAGGGGACAATTTACATTGTCCCCTTTTTTGTTTGATATATTCCTTTTAGAGATGCACTACAGTGTATCTCTAAAAGGAATTATTATTTTTATAGATTAGCGACTAACCAATCTCCAACATCACTTGTTTTATATGCTGTAGCTCCTTTTGGTGCTAAATCTTCGGTAACGATTCCTTGTTCCAATGATTTATTAACTACAGCTCTAATCGCTTCCGCTTCTTCTTTTAAACCAAAAGCATCTTCAAACATCATTGCTGCCGATAATATGGTTGCTAATGGATTTGCTATATTTAATCCAGTAGCTTGCGGGTAAGACCCGTGAATTGGTTCGTATAGCGAAGTATGTTCTCCTACTGATGCAGATGGCATTAATCCCATAGATCCTGAAATTACAGATGCTTCATCAGTTAAAATATCTCCAAATAAATTCTCAGTAATCAATACGTCATACGAATTTGGCCATTGTACCAAACGCATTGCAACAGCATCAACAAATTCATAGCTAACAGTTACTTCAGGATAATCTTTTTCCATAGCTTGCACTGTTTCTCTCCATAAACGAGAAGTCTCTAGAACATTAGCTTTGTCAACGCAACACAATTTTTTTGTGCGTGTCATTGCTAATTCAAAACCTTTTTTTGCCAAACGTTGTACTTCTGCTCTTGTGTAAACACAGTTATCAAAAGCGGTTTCTCCACCGTCTCTTCTTCCTTTTTCTCCAAAGTAGATTCCTCCGGTTAATTCTCTTAAGAAAACCAAATCAGTTCCTTCAATACGTTCTCTTTTTAAAGGAGAATTGTCAATTAGAGAAGGGAAAGTGAAAGTAGGGCGAACATTAGCAAATAAACCTAGTTTTTTACGCATCAACAATAATCCTTGTTCTGGTCTAACTGGTGCAGAAGGATCATTATCGTATTTTGGGTGACCAATAGCTCCAAATAAAACGGCATCAGCAGCCATACATATTTCATGTGTTTCATCTGGATAAGGAACTCCAACAGCATCAATTGCACAGGCTCCAGTAAGAGCTGGTGTCCAAGTGATTTCATGGTTGAATTTTTTTGCAATGGCATCCGAAACTTTTACAGCTTCATTGATTACTTCAGGTCCAATTCCGTCTCCTGCCAAAAGTGCGATAGTATATTTCATTATGATATTTTTTTATTACTGATTCTTTCTTTTTTTTTTGTAAAAATAGTGCTTTAGTTGGTAACTACGTTAAGCATTTTTTGAGTTGCTATAATTGCAGCAACAGTTTGATCGGAGTCTAGTCCTCTCGTTTTAAACTCTTTTCCATTGTTGGTCCAAGTGATAATGGTTTCACACAAAGCATCTGAGCTACTACCAGGAGGGATACGTACTGCATAATCAATCAGCTTTGGTAAAACCAATTTTTTGCTAGTATATATTTTCGCTAATGCATTCATAAAAGCGTCAAACTGTCCGTCACCTTGTGCATGTTCTTCGATTATTTCGCCATCAATTTTCAAGCACAATGTAGTTGAGGGGCGCATACCTTTGGCGTGTGACAGTAAATAAGATTCTACCGAAATTTTTTCTTCATAGGAATGACTGTCCAGTACATCCGAAATGATATAAGGCAAATCTTCTTTGGTTACCGTTTCTTTTTTATCACCTAGTTCAATGATTCGTTGTGTAACTAGTTTTAAATCTTCTTGGTTTAATTTCAGTCCTAATTCTTGAAGGTTTTTTTCAATATTGGCTTTTCCAGAAGTTTTTCCTAGCGCATATTGCCTTTTTCTCCCGAAACGTTCAGGAAGTAAATCATTAAAATAGAGATTGTTTTTATTGTCTCCATCGGCATGGATGCCCGCGGTTTGTGTAAAAACATTATCTCCTACAATAGGTTTGTTAGCAGGAATTCGATATCCAGTGAAGGTCTCTACTAATTTACTCACAGAGTATAAAGAAGATTCTTTTACGCCAATTTCTATTTGAGGTAAAAAGTCATTAATAACTGCAACGGTACTTTCAAGCGGTGCATTTCCAGCACGTTCTCCCATTCCGTTTACCGTTACGTGTAGCCCTTGAATTCCAGCTTTTACCGCTTCCATAACATTGGCAATACTTAAATCATAATCGTTATGAGCGTGAAAATCAAAATGGGTATTTGGGTATCTTGCTATGATTTTTGAAATAAATTCAAAAGTTTCTGAAGGAATTAAAACTCCTAAAGTATCGGGTAATAAGACTCTTTTGATAGGTTGTTTAGTCAAAAAGTCTAAATATTGAAATACATATTCGGGTGAATTACGCATTCCATTACTCCAGTCTTCTAAATAAACATTTGTTTCAATATTATTTGCTGAGGCTAAAGTTATTGCTGTTGCAATTTCGGAAAAATGTTGTTCGGGAGTTTTTTTTAATTGATGTGTCAAATGATTCAATGAGCCTTTGGTCAATAAATTTTGAACTTTGGCTCCTGCTTTTTTCATCCATTCAATTGATAATCCGCCGTCTACAAAAGTCAAAACTTCTATGCGGTCCGTATACCCTTTTTCTTTGGACCAAGCCATAATGCCTTTTACGCCTTGAAATTCTCCTTCGCTTACTCGAGCAGAAGCAATTTCTATTCGATCAATATTTAATTCTTCCAGTAATAATTGGGCAATGGTTAGTTTTTCTGCGGCAGAAAAAGATACTCCTGAGGTTTGTTCACCATCGCGGAGTGTCGTATCCATTATTTCAATTTTTCTTTTTTCCATATTCCTGTTCTAAATTCCTTTTAAAGGAAAATTATTGTTGTGGTGATTGGTTTTTTCCTCTCACCTCATTTAATTTCATTGTCATCGAAATCGCTTCTGTTTCTATCCAATTATTATATTCTTCAATGGCTTTCAATCGCAAATTATTGTCTAAATAACCTTCTTCTACCATTTGTGTTGAGCCTGCCACTTTTGACCAAATACTTATTTTCGATTTAAAATTGGAATCTTCTTTATTGTAAAACTCATCTGAGTTAATTTTTTCAATCGAATGAAAACCCACTTCTTTAAATAAATTAGGTAAATCTTCTGCAATTCTGTTATTCATTCCAGCATCTGCTCTCCATTTTAAGAACGTATTGTAAAATGTTTGCATACTTTCTGGTGGGGATGGATTCCATATCATATTTATGTGGTCATAATCAAGAATCGAAATTTGTCCGTTTGACTTTAATAATGATTTCATTTTTATCAAAGCTTCTTTTGGATTGCTCAACCATTGTAATGTTCTGGCTGAAACAATTAAATCAAATTTTTCATTTGGATGGAAATCAAATAAATCAACATGAATAAGTTCTAGATTTACGCTATTACCATACGATTTTTTGCCACTTAAAATAAAATTTTCTGTATTGTCGATTCCTGTTATTTTTCCTTTTGGTCCTATAATATTGGCAATATCCTTCGAAATTGTACCTGTCCCGCAACCTACATCTAAAACCTTCATCCCAGGTTTCAAAATTTGAATCAAGTGCCTGTAATCTTTTTTTAGACTTCTATTATCAAATATTTTATTAGCTTCTTCGTCTCTTTGTATGTGTTTGTTAGCTTTCATTTATAATTGAATTATTTAAATTTATTTTTTGTCGAATAATTTTAAACAATTATACTGATTTGCTTAATTTAGAAAGACCCGACAGCTTTTAAAAATCTGTCAGGTCTAAATATACTGAACTCGATTTTTTAGTATGGCAGTTTATCTGCAAAACCTACTATTTCTGGTTTGATATTTTGTAAATAATCAATATCATCAAAACCATTGATCATATTGTTCTTTTTGTATCCATTAATATCAAAAGATTCTTTTTCTCCAGTAGCTTTCAAAGTAATCGTTTGCTCCTGCAAGTTGATTTCTAATTCTGTTTTTGGATCCGCTTCAATTGCTTTGAAGATTGCATCAGCAAATTGAGGGCTCACTTGAACAGGTAAAACACCAATATTCAAACAGTTTCCTTTGAAGATATCTGCAAAGAACGAAGAAACTACTGCGCGAAATCCATAATCGTAAACCGCCCAAGCAGCGTGCTCACGTGATGAACCTGAACCAAAGTTTTTCCCTCCTACCAAGATTTTTCCTGAGTAAGTTGAGTCGTTCAAAACGAAATCTGCTTTTGGAGTATCGTCTCCGTTGTATCTCCAGTCTCTGAAGAGATTGTCTCCAAAGGCTTCACGTTTAGTAGCTTTCAAGAAACGAGCAGGGATGATTTGATCTGTATCTACGTTTTCTATAGGTAGTGGCACTGCACTACTGGTAAGGATGTTAAATTTATCGTATGCCATTTTTTGTAATTTTAGATTTTAGAATTCATATTTTAGATTCTCTTTTGAAAGACTAAATTGATATTCCAAAATGTTTTTTATTAATCATGTAAATCATTTTTCGATTGAAGATTTTAGGTCGTAATTCAGTAAAAGCTATTCGTTAGCGAAATCTAAAATCTAAAATCTGCATTCTGAAATTTTTAAAACAAATCTCTAGGATCTGTTAATTTTCCAGTAACTGCCGCTGCTGCTGCCATGATTGGTGAAGCTAACAGAGTTCTTGAACCTGGACCTTGACGCCCTTCGAAGTTTCTGTTTGAAGTACTTACCGCGTATTTTCCTGCGGGTACTTTGTCATCATTCATTGCTAAACAAGCAGAACATCCTGGTTGACGCAGTACAAAACCAGCTTCAGTAAGAATGTCTAATAATCCTTCTTCTTTGATTTGTGCTTCGACAACGTGAGATCCTGGAACCAACCAAGCTGTTACGTTATCTGCTTTTTTACGTCCTTTTACAATTTCTGTAAAAGCTCTAAAATCTTCAATACGACCATTTGTACAACTACCTAAGAAAACAAAGTCAATAGGTTTTCCTATCATTACATCATCCTCTTCAAAGCCCATGTAGGCTAATGATTTTTTATAGGTTTCAGCTCCACCTTGAACTTGACTAGCATTTGGGATACTTTTAGAAATACCAATTCCCATACCTGGATTAGTTCCATAAGTAATCATTGGTTCGATATCTGCTGCGTCGATGTTTAATTCGGCGTCAAAAATAGCATCCGCATCTGTTTTTAATGTTTTCCAGTATTCAACTGCTTTTGTCCAAGCTTCTCCTTTTGGCGCATATAATCTACCTTCAAGGAAATCGAATGTTTTTTGGTCTGGAGCAATCATACCACCACGAGCACCCATTTCGATACTTAAATTACAAACTGTCATACGACCTTCCATAGACATGTCTTCGAAAACGTTTCCGGCATATTCAGCAAAATAACCTGTTCCTCCAGAAGTTGTCAATTGAGAAATGATATAAAGTGCTACGTCTTTTGGACCTACACCTTTACTCAAAGTTCCGTTTACGTTGATACGCATTTTCTTTGGTTTTGGCTGCATAATACATTGAGTAGCCATAACCATTTCTACCTCAGAAGTTCCGATTCCAAAAGCAATCGCTCCAAAAGCTCCATGAGTAGAAGTGTGTGAATCTCCACAAACAATGGTAGCACCAGGTAAAGTAATTCCGTTTTCAGGACCAACTACGTGAACGATTCCGTTTTTTTGATGACCTAGTCCCCAGTGTGAAATTCCATATTCAGCAGCGTTATCCTCTAATGCTTTCAACTGATTTGCTGATAAAGCATCTTCAACTGGTAAATGTTGGTTTATTGTTGGTGTATTGTGATCGGCAGTAGCAAAAGTGCGCTCTGGATATAAAACTTTAATTCCTCTTTCTTTTAAACCTAAAAAAGCAACAGGACTAGTCACTTCATGAATGAAATGACGGTCAATAAAAAACACGTCTGGTCCATCCTCAATTTTACGCACCACGTGCGAATCCCATACTTTGTCAAATAATGTAGTACTCATTTTTAATATTTTTTAAGTGTATTTCTTTAGTTCCAATCAAGTTAACTTTCTAAAATTGTAAACATGGAGAGCAAATTTAATAAAACAATTAAAGTTGTCAATTTCGATTCTTCATTATATACGATACCCAAACTGTTTTTACGGTTGCTTACCACTTCCTTTTATCTATTTGGTGTTTTGTAAACTGTTTTTATTTTTATTTTAATTTTCTTTCGCAGATGGTTTAAAAAAGAGGTAACGGGATTTTAAAGTTTTGATGATTTAATGCCTAAAACACTAAAAGCAAACTTTTTTATGATTAAAAAACTAATATTTAGGTATTTTTGTATCGAATAATCAATGATTGTTTGTTTTTTATTTTTGGAGTAGACCTCTTTTTATTTGATTTTTAGTAGAATTAAAATTGCTTTTTCGACTGGATTGTATTTGTTTTTTTTAAGTAAATACTACGACATCCAAAAAAATGGCAGTGCAATTTTTTGTGACTTTGCCCTTCCTTTTTTGAGTTTAGCAGTATTGAAATTGAATTTAATTTACGAATTGTGAAGAGCAATAAGATTTTTATAGTAGCGTTCTTTTGTTGATAACTTGCGTTAGTTTTTACTTAAAAAAACAACTAAATTTGACATTCATTTTTTGTAATTCACACAAATTGCAATCACCTCATTTACAGCTATGTATTTAATATTCGATACGGAGACCACAGGATTACCAAAGCGTTGGGATGCCCCTATAACCGATACAAACAACTGGCCTCGATGTATACAAATCGCTTGGCAGCTGCATGACGATATGGGAAAACTCATCGAGCATCAAGATTATTTGGTCAAGCCCGAAGGTTTTAATATTCCGTATGATGCAGAACGAATTCATGGAATTTCTACCGAATTGGCTCAGGAAAACGGGATTTCTTTAGCTGAAGTTTTAGAGAAGTTCAATGAAGCGTTAGGTAAAGCTAAATTTATTGTAGGTCAGAACTTAGGTTTTGACGTCAACATTATGGGTTGTGAGTTCCATCGTTTAGGAGTTGAAAGTCCAATGGCTTCCATGCCTGTCCTTGATACTTGTACGGAAGTGACTGCAAAATTACTGGAACTCCCAGGAGGTCGTGGGGGACGTTTCAAGTTGCCAACGCTAACCGAATTACATCAGTATTTATTCAATAGGCCTTTCTCTGAAGCGCACAACGCTACTGCCGATGTAGAGGCAACTACCCGATGTTTCTTTGAATTGATTAGAAGAGAAAGTTTTACTAAGGAAAAACTAGATGTTCCAGCTGGTTATTTTCAGGATTTTCAATCAAAGAATCCAAGGGAAATTCAGCTTATTGGGTTAAAACATATTAATTTAAAAGAAGCTTCAGATAAAATTCGCCAACAGTTTGGTGAAAAAGAAGTAGCTACTCTTTCTAAACAAGAACTTACTGAGAATAAAAAAGTACTTGTAGATACTGACTTTGTACATTTGCACAATCACACCCAGTTTTCGGTTTTACAATCAACTATTAGTATTGCCCAACTAGTTAAAGCGGCTGCGCAACAAAAAATGCCAGCTGTCGCGATGACGGATCATGCGAATTTAATGGGAGCTTTTCACTTTGTTAGAGATGTTTTAAATCATAATAAAGCAGCTGAAGCTAAGAATGCAACTTTAATTGCTGATGGTGAAGAACCAACTGAGGTTCCTATGAAACCAATTGTGGGTTGCGAGTTTTTTGTATGTGAAGATCACAAAGATAAGTCTCGAAAAGACAATGGATACCAAATAGTACTTTTGGCGAAGACAAAAAAAGGGTATCATAACTTGGCTAAAATGTCTTCAATCGCGTATACTGAAGGTTTTTATTATGTTCCCAGAATTGATAAAAAAGTCATTCAGCAGTACAAAGAAGATGTCATAGTCTTGTCGGGAAATTTGTATGGAGAGATACCAAATAAAGTTTTAAATCTTGGTGAAAACCAAGCTGAAGAAGCCTTATTGTGGTGGAAAGAAGAATTCAAAGATGATTTCTATATTGAGGTAATGCGTCACAATCAAGAAGATGAAAATAGGGTGAATACCACTTTAATTTCTTTGGCCAGAAAACATGATGTGAAAATTGTAGCGACAAATAATACCTTTTATATTGATAAGGCCAATGCTAATGCGCACGATATTTTACTTTGTGTGCGAGATGGTGAAAAACAAACTACACCTATAGGTCGTGGTCGGGGTTATCGTTTTGGGTTACCCAACCAAGAATACTATTTCAAGACCGGTGAGGAGATGAAAAAACTCTTTACCGACTTGCCAGAATCGATTTCGAATCTAACTGAAATTGTTGATAAAATCGAAATTTACAATCTGGCACGGGAAGTTTTGCTGCCTAAGTTTGAAATCCCAGTAGAATTTAATGTTCCTGAAGATGCAGTAGATGGTGGAGTTCGAGGGGAAAATGCGTATTTAAGACATCTTACTTACGAAGGAGCTAATAGACGATACCCAGAAATCACGGAAGAGGTAAGGGAGCGTTTGGATTTTGAATTATTAACTATTTCAAATTCAGGTTATCCAGGTTATTTCTTGATTGTACAAGATTTAATTGCCGAAGCGAGAAGAATGGGGGTTTCTGTAGGTCCTGGACGTGGATCTGCAGCGGGATCAGTGGTGGCGTATTGTTTAAAAATCACCAATATTGACCCTTTAAAATACAACCTGCTTTTTGAGCGTTTCTTGAATCCCGATCGTGTGTCATTACCCGATATTGATATCGATTTTGATGATGAAGGACGTAGCAGTGTGATGGATTATGTGATTCGAAAATACGGGTCAAAACAGGTAGCGCAAATTATTACTTACGGAAAAATGGCAACCAAATCAGCGATACGTGATACGGCTCGTGTATTGGATTTGCCTTTGTTTGAAGCGGATAAAATTGCAAAACTAATTCCTGGGATGATGCCATCCAAATGGAATTTAGCACGATTCCTGAATGAGGATGAGGCGCTTATTAAAAAAGCGGTTCGCCCTGAAGAATATGATAAAATAAAAGAACTAATTGAGCTGGCTGGGGAAGATGGATTAGGTGGTGAGACGATTCAGCAAGCCAAAGTGTTAGAAGGAAATCTTAGAAATACAGGGATTCACGCCTGTGGTGTAATTATTACGCCTAGTGATATTACCGATTTTGTGCCTGTAGCTACGGCCAAAGATTCCGATTTATATGTAACCCAATTTGACAACTCCGTTGTTGAAACTGCTGGTTTGTTAAAGATGGACTTCTTGGGTTTGAAAACCCTGACCTTAATAAAAGACACGGTTAAACTAGTTAAATATAGAAGTAATATCGATTTGAATCCGGACGAGTTTCCAATTGATGATTTGAAAACGTACGAGCTTTTTCAACGTGGAGAAACGGTAGGGATATTTCAATATGAGAGTCCTGGAATGCAGAAATACATGAAGGAATTGAAACCGACAGTTTTCCCCGATTTGATTGCCATGAATGCACTCTATCGTCCTGGACCAATTGCTTATATTCCAAGTTTTGTTAAAAGGAAAAATGGAGAAGAAGAGATTATTTATGATCTTGATGCTTGTGAGGAACTGTTGAAAGATACTTACGGGATTACAGTTTACCAAGAGCAGGTAATGCTTTTGTCTCAAAAATTAGCCGACTTCTCCAAGGGTGATGCTGACGTTTTACGTAAAGCAATGGGAAAAAAGCAAAAGGATGTATTGGATAAAATGAAGCCTAAATTTATTAATCAGGCTGCAGCCAAAGGGCATGCCGAAGATAAATTAGAAAAAATATGGAAAGACTGGGAAGCCTTTGCGGAATATGCCTTTAATAAATCACACTCCACTTGTTATGCATGGATTGCGTATCAAACGGCCTATTTAAAAGCGAATTATCCGGCTGAATACATGGCAGCAGTACTCTCGAATAACATGAGTGATATCAAGCAAGTTTCGTTTTTTATGGAGGAATGTAAACGTATGGGCTTAGAAGTTTTAGGTCCAGATGTCAATGAATCGTACTATAAATTTACTGTAAATGACAATTATGCAGTTCGTTTTGGGATGGGAGCCATAAAAGGAGTGGGACAAGGAGCCGTGAATACTATTGTTGAAAATAGAAAAGACGGTCGATATAAATCGGTGTTTGATTTAACCAAACGTATTGATTTGCGTGCTGCCAATAAAAAGGCCTTAGAAAATCTGATACTGGCAGGCGGTTTTGACTCTTTTGAAGGGACTTTACGCTCTCAATATTTTCATGATGATGGCGATGGAATTACTTTTTATGAAAAAGCCATTCGTTATGGTGCCAAGTTTCAAGAGAACGAAAACTCCTCACAGGTAAGTTTGTTTGGCGAAAGCAGTGATGTTCAAATTGATGAGCCTATTGTGCCGCCTTGTGAAGATTGGAGCACTATGGAAAAACTGGCTAAAGAAAAAGAAGTAGTTGGAATTTATATTTCGGGACATCCATTGGATGATTATAAATTTGAGATGAAATATTTTTGCAATGCTAAGTTAGAAGCGCTTAAAAACTTAGAACTTCATGTAGGTAAAAATTTGACCTTTGGAGGAATTATAAATAATGTGCAACATCGAGTTGCCAAAAACGGGAAAGGCTGGGGGATATTCAATTTGGAAGGATATGACGAAAGTTACGAGTTCAAGATTTTTGGAGAAGAATATTTAAAATTCAGGCATTTCTTCATTCAAAATAATTTTACTTATATGAAAGTGTTAGTAAAAGAAGGCTGGGTAAATCAAGATACGGGTAAAAGGAGTGAGCCAAGAATTCAATTTATGTTGGTTCAATATTTACAAGATGTATTGGATACGTTTGCTAAAAAATTGGTTGTTTTATTGAATATCACCGATTTACAAGCAGAGTTTATCCATAAATTAAGTCATCTTTTTCAGGAAAATAAGGGAGACGGTCAAGTTTCTTTTGAAATTATGGAATTGGAAAAGATTAAAAAAATTGTAGAAACTGTTGCTGAACTGCCAGAAGGAGAAGATTTTGTAGAAGAAAACGAAGATGTTGAGGTGTCAGATGAAGTAGGAAATAAGGCGATTAGCGTTACTGAAGTGGAAGAAATTAAAGTTGTGACTAAGTTGACCATGCCTAGTAGAAGGCTTAAAATTAAGATTTCAAATGAATTGTTATTTGAATTAGAAAAATTACAAATTAATTTCAAGTTGAATTAGTAACTTAATAAATAAGGATTTTTTTTAACGGTTAAATTTTTGGTTTTTTAATGTTTTAATATGTTAAATCGTACTCAAATAGGGATTAATTTATCTAATAACTTGGGGTATTTGTATTAATAGTTTATGTTTTAAAATGACTTTAATTTACTACAAATTTAATTTAAATTTGTAGTAAATTAAATATAGAAAACATGAAAAAGAACCTATTTTTATTAGGATTTATAGCTTTTACAATGTCTGTTTTTGGTCAAACTGAAAAGAAGGAAAGTTGGTATTTTAAATTAGGAGGATCGTATTTTGTACAAGCCGCTGCGACTGAGTTTCCAAGTGTTAACGGTAGAGAACCATTAAAACAAGTGTATGAAAATGGAGTGCTCGTTTCGAAAGAAAGTATAACAGGATCGTTTGGAGAAGGATTTAGAACTGGTTTGTCAATTGGATACCGTTTTACGGATCGTTTAGGTGCTGAAATGGGGGTTAATTATTATGCGAGCAATAGTAAAACTATGGTGGAGACCATTTCTCAGGATGTAACGGTTTTGCAAGCTAAAGGTCAGGTAAAAGCACTAGATTTAGCTCCTGCATTAGTATTGTATTTAGGTAAAGTAAAAGGATTTGAACCGTATACAAAAGTGGGGGTAATTGTGCCAGTTAATGGTAAACTAGATATTAAAACCAATGCAATATCTAATGGAGCTGTGATTTATCGTGAAGATGTAATTAAGCCAAATCCGACCGTAGGGTTCCTTGCTGCATTGGGGACTTCCTATAAAATTTCCGGAAAACTAGCCGCTTTTGGAGAAATTGAATACCGTAATTTTACAGTTCATGGTAAAGATAAGGAAGTAACAGCCTATACTTATAATGGTACGGACCGTTTGACTTTGTCAGAGGGGCATCCGCTATATGTAACTACTGCTGAGCGATATACTAATTATTCGGATCATTTAGATCGTAACTCAAACAATCAAGAGACTAACGCATCTGGTTTTGATAGTTCGAAGCCAACAGATGATTTAAGTTCTTATATTAGTATTAGTGGTGTTGGTTTAACTTTAGGGTTAAGATATAGTCTATAAGCAGTGAGTTGATTTTATAAAAAGGAGTGGTAGGTTATCTCTTTTTTAGCCCTGATGGTAGCGGCATCCTTTTATGGACTGTTTTGACGAGGGACGAGGCAATCAGGTCATAAAAGATATAGCGGACAGCAGGAATAGCTTCATAAAAACAAGAAAACAATTCATTTGCAGGTTTTTTAAGATTAAAGATTTCACAATAAATCTAAGATTTAGGAGGTATAACGAATTACAATGCTTTTATAATCAAAACTAATTTACGAATAGTGTTTGGTTTGTTTTTAATTTCTAAATTTGTACTCTAGTTTTGAAATCGATTAAAACTTTAAACTTTAAATAAAGATAATATGGCTTTAGCAATAACAGACGCTACTTTTGAAGAAGTAGTTTTGAAATCAGACAAACCAGTGATGGTGGATTTTTGGGCAGCATGGTGCGGACCTTGTAGAATGGTTGGACCAATCATTGACGAAT
Source organism: Flavobacterium sp. WC2421 (assembly GCF_040822115.1). Lineage (NCBI taxonomy): Bacteria > Pseudomonadati > Bacteroidota > Flavobacteriia > Flavobacteriales > Flavobacteriaceae > Flavobacterium > Flavobacterium sp. WC2421. The sequence continues at coordinate 1,244,737 of NZ_CP162004.1, forward strand.
TGAGTACTGAATACGACGGGAAAGTGGTAATTGGGAAAGTTGATGTTGACGCAAACCAAGAATTTGCTGCAAAATACGGAGTGAGAAACATCCCAACAGTTTTGGTTTTTCATAACGGAGAAGTAGTAGGAAAGCAAGTAGGAGTAGCTCCTAAGCAAACTTACGCAGATAGTTTGGACGCTTTGTTGTAATCGGTAGATTATGATTTATTATAGAATTTTTAAATAAATTCAGATTAAAGGTTTGGCGCAAGTCAAGCCTTTTTTTTGTATCCGATAAATATGTTTTGAGCCTCTGTGGTTCTATTTATTGTGCGTTTGCGTTTTGTAATCTTTTAATTTTTAATTCATTCAATCTTTTAATAACTTTGGAATATGAAGATCGAATCGCAAATAGAGAAAATTTCCAGTTTTCAACATCTAGAATTGTTGGCAAACCAAGTGGTCGAAGGATTTATATCGGGCATGCATAAAAGTCCGTTTCATGGTTTTTCGGCTGAATTTGCAGAACACAAGGTGTATAATGTGGGCGAGAGCACCAAACACATTGACTGGAAGTTGTTTGCCAAAACGGATCGATTGTATACAAAACGGTTTGAAGAAGAAACTAATTTGCGTTGTCATATTATTATTGATAACTCTTCGTCCATGCATTATCCCAAATTAAAAGCAGATCAAAATTTCTACGAAAATAAGGTGGGCTTTTCTGTTTTGGCCTCAGCGGTCTTAATGAATCTTTTAAAGAAGCAAAGAGACGCGGTGGGCTTGAGTGTGTTTTCGGATAGTTATGAGTACTATGCTCCCGAAAAAGGGAGTGATCGTCACCATAGAATGATTTTGAATACATTGGAGAATTTGTTGGTTACCCCTACAATTAAAAAAAGTACGGATACGGTTACTTTTTTACATCAAATAGCGGAGAAAATGCATCGCCGTTCGATGATTATTCTATTTACGGATATGTTTCAAATGGGTGAGGAAGAAGTGTTGTTAAATGCTTTGCAACATTTGAAGCATAATAAACACAAAGTAGTCTTGTTTCATGTGGTGGATAATAAAACCGAATTGAATTTTGACTTTGACAATGGACCAAGAAAGTTTATTGATGTAGAGACTGGGGAAGAAATTTCGGTTTTTGCCGATAATGTGAAGCAGGAATATGAAAAACAGATGCAATCGTACTTTAAAAAACTAGCGTTAACTTGTGCTCAAAATAGAATTAAATACGTTCCTGTAAGTGTAAGTGACGATTTTGAAAAAATACTAATGACATACTTGGCTGAGAAACAAAACTTTGGATAATACTTCGAAAAAAAAGCTATTTTTTAAGTAAAAACGTTTGTGTAACTCGAAATCTATTGTATCTTTGCCACCGCAATACGCAGCTGGTCTGGTAGTTCAGTTGGTTAGAATACCTGCCTGTCACGCAGGGGGTCGCGGGTTCGAGTCCCGTCCAGACCGCATATTGGGGAGAGCCTTTCTTAACGGAAAGGCTTTTTTGCCCCTAAAAGGTTTTTAAGATTAGTTGTGTTGTTTGGTCGAGTTGGTAGCAACGAGACCGGGTTTAGTAGTTAGACCAATGAAAAGCTTTCCCGTTTCTCGGGATGGCTTTTTTGATTTAAGGGCATTTTTAATTAACAGCTATTGGATAGGAATCCAATTTAAAGCTTGTTTTTGAAGTAATTTTACTTTTATTTGGTTTTAAAACAATAGTAATCAGAAGGTTGTGTTTTTTCTTTATTATTTTATTTAAAAAAGGCATAAACTATTGTATTATTCGAGTTCTATTGTATCTTTGCAACCGCAATAATGAGTGGGTCTGGTAGTTCAGTTGGTTAGAATACCTGCCTGTCACGCAGGGGGTCGCGGGTTCGAGTCCCGTCCAGACCGCATATTGGGGAGAGCCTTTCTTAACGGAAAGGCTTTTTTGCCCCTAAAAGGTTTTTAAGATTAGTTGTGTTGTTTGGTCGAGTTGGTAGCAACGAGACCGGGTTTAGTAGTTAGACCAATGAAAAGCTTTCCCGTTTCTCGGGATGGCTTTTTTGATTTTAAACTGTTTTGGAAATTAAAACAAGGCCGATTTGTATTGCCAAACAATCGAAATAAACAATCCCAAATAAAGGATTGCAACTAAAAACTGCATAAAACTAGAAACCAGAAAACCTATCAATGATCCTGTCGCAGCTTTTAGTGCGCGCGTATGGTTTTTTGAATCATATAGTAATTCGCCAAGGAAGGCTCCAAGAAAAGCACCTATTATAAACCCAAAAGGGATTGGAATAAGGAGTCCGATAAATAAGCCAATATTTGTTCCCCAAATTCCATAAGAACTTCCCCCGAATTTTTTAGCGCCTTTGGCAGGAATGAAATAATCTAAAACAGAAAGAAGGAGTGTAATTAGTAATGTAATTCCCAAAACCCAGTAATTTACGGGAATAGTATTTGTAAAATAAAGTAATAATAAGCCAAACCAACTTACACTTAATCCAGGAATTACAGGCATAAAACTGCCAAAAACACCTATAATCATGCAAATAAAACCAATGATTAAAAGTAGTATGTCCATAATTTAATTTTTTAGTAATTTTGCATTAATATAATAGCTTTTAATTTAGAAACGAATATGAGAAAAATTAAATTAATAATAGGGTTAATGTTGTTTTTCAATATTTTTTCAGGAACGCTTTATGCTCAAACGAAAGCCATTAATACCGAAGATAGCTTGTTGAAAGATTCTATTTATATTGCGAATAAAAAGAAAGTTTCTAATTTTTCATTGAAACAATTTGATCAACTTTTTTTTGAATTTTCTAGTAAAAAAGGAATGCCTGATTTCATATTAACAAAGAAAGAGTTTTATAATTATACCATTCAAATTGGAGCATTCTCCGATAGATTGGCAGTTTTATATCCAGCGGAAAAAGAAGCTGCTGAGGCAAGTAAAAGGAAATGGTTCGCCGAAAGCTATCAAGATTATTTGCTTTCGAAAGCATCACATAAATAATAATTGTATTTTTATAAAATATTAGCCCAATTCAAAACCAAAACATTGAAGCACTATTACTTTTTTTTAGTATTCTTACTTTTTTCTTCCTGCCAATATTTCGAAAAGCAAGTGCCTTCGGAAAAAGAATTGTTGCAAAAAGAGTTGAAAGCCATCAATTGGAAAGAAGTCGATGAATTTCCTTCTTTTGTTGATTGTGATAAATTGGAGAATAAGGAGCGCAGACAACAGTGTTTCTTTACCTTTTTAACTCAACTAATACAGGAAAAATTAAGCAGTGATACCCTTTCAATCTTGTATCCTGAATTAGACACTATCGAAGTAAAAGTCACGATATTTCCAAATGCAAAAATGAAATTTGAGCCACTATTTCCTAAAGATTCAGTTGCTTATGACACCATAAAAATTGATAGTATATTGCATGTTAGACTCGTTGATTTTCCTAAAGTGAATCCAGCTATAAAACGAGGAATACCTGTGACAACACAATTTATTCTTCCAGTAATTCTTAAAGTAGAATAAATAATGCCTTTTACCTTATCACATCCAGCTATTATTTTACCGTTTTTAAAAAACAAAAAATTGTCAGCTACCGCTTTGATAGTAGGTTCTATGTCACCTGATTTTGAGTATTTCTTCCGAATGAGAATGCAAAGCGAGATCAGTCATACTTTGCTTGGTATATTTCTAATTGATTTTCCCTTGGGCTTTATAGTGATGTTTACTTTTCATGAAATTATAAAAAGACCATTTATAGAGAATACTCCAGTTTTTTTTCAAAAAAGAATGCAAGAATTAAAAGAATCAAATTGGGTTAATTATTTTAAAAATAATATTTTCACCGTTTTAATTTGTTTCTTTTTAGGAGCTGTATCTCATATTTTATGGGATTCTATGACACATTGGGATGGCTTTATGGTTCAAAATTTTTCTTTTTTTAATATAGAAATTTACGGGGTCCCTGTATATAAGATTGCACAGCATGTTAGCTCAATAATTGGTTTGATATGGATTGCATATTATATTTATAATTTGCCCGAAGAAAATAAAGATATCAAAAGAATTAACTTGAGTTACTGGTCGATAGCTGTACTTTTTGCTATGGTTTTGATTGCGATGCGATTTTATTTTGGGACAGAATTGGAAAAAATCGGGAATGCCGTTGTGAGTATTATTTCTCCAATGGTGATTGCCATTACTTTGACAGGTTTAATTTTTAGAAATAAAAAAACTATTTAGAAAATGGTCGTCCTTTCCATTCGTATTTTCCAAATAGAGAATATAAGGCCACATTAACACTAAAAAAAGGATAGAATAAACTACTCAGTAGAAGATAAGATGTTTTTTTTGAATTTAAAAAGTGATTGGATTGCAAGATTAAAATGGCATCGACAATAATTTTAAATGCAAGCAAATTTAAAAAAAGAAGACTACTGCTAAAGTGTAAAAGCCCATATCCAAGAGTCCAAATGCAAGCTAAATTACCAGTAAATACAATTATACCTAGTGTTTTTCCAAAAACACTTTGATACGAACTTGTCTTTGAAGCCCAACGCACTCTTTGATAAAATAAGGATTTCCAATCGTCCAAAGGTTTTGTAACTACAATATTATTTTTTGATTTTAGATAATGCACTTGCTTTGGGAATGCAACAATCGCTTTTTGCAATAAAAAGACATCATCACCGCTGGCAATTTTATCATTTCCTTCAAAACCATTTAATTTTTGAAAAAGGGATTTGGTGTAGGCCAAGTTAGCGCCATTGCACATGAACCCTTTTTTTATTCCAAAACTTCCTATTGTGGCGCCTTGTAAACTGGCGATGTCTAGTTGTTGAAACTGATGTAAAAAAGTGTTTTGACAATCGTAAGTCACAGCACCAGCAATCATAGTAACCTTATGCGTTTGAATGTAATTATCGAGAATTAATAACCAGTTTTTATCAACTACACAATCAGCATCAGTGGTAATAATCCAATCCGTTGTTACGGTATTCATTGCCGTTACGATAGCATCTTTTTTTGGCGATTTTGAAATTCTGATGTTGTTTAGTACCGAAACCTGAAAGGTGAAAGTTGGAACCAGAAATTTTTCTTTAGAATCATCATCTACCAGAATTACTTTGAATAAGTTTGTTGGATAATTGAGTTTGGATAAGCTAGCCAGAAGAAGGGGTAAGTTATCGGTTTCATCTCGAAACGGAACAATAATAGTGAATTCCGTCTTTGGTTCTAAGCCAATAGCATCATACTTTTTTATTTTTGTAAAGCCATAAATTAAAGCACCAATGGTTATGAAATAAATGGATAATATGATGATTAAAATAAGCATTATGCAATTTTTTGGGATTTAAAACTCAGTACATAGTAACTACCTATGAATACTGGCAAAACTACATTTAGAAACCACATCAGTGTAGATACAAATATGACAATCCATTCATTTACACCTAATATTCCAAAGAAAAAGATGGCGACACTCCCTTTTACTGCAAAGTCCAAAAACTGAAAAGTAGGTAGCGAGGAAGCTAAGAAATAAACACTAGTTACGGCAGCCATCAAAGTCAAGTAAGGTAAGTCGACATCAAAAGCCAAGAATAGAAAATAATATTGATGCGAAAAAACGAGGTAACGGGAAAAGCCTAATACTATGTTTTTCTGGTGAATTCGTTTTGGTATTTCATTGATTTTATGAATCAGTTTTTCGATAGAATAGCCTTTAATCGCAATTTTTTTCACTGAAAATAACACTATAAATGTTAGTAAAAATGCTCCAAAAATAATGGCAACCGTTTTTGTAGTAATCACATTGTATTTAGCATTAAAATACAACAAGCCAAAGATTCCTATGATTACTGTCAATACCATTTGGATACCATTGCAAATCAGGTTAAGGAATACTACTTGCTTCGTATCTTGTTTTTCATAGTACAATGCTTTTCCTGCATATTCACCTACACCATTTGGCGTAAAAATTCCCGCTGTTAACGCGGCCAAAACTTGTTTAGTAGCTTCAGATAGGGAAATAGGTTTAATATAGGAAGCCAGGTTTTGCCATTTTAAAATCTCAAAATAGCGATTCAAAACACTCAAAAGTAATATAAAACCAATTCCAAGTACAGATTGGTTCTTTTTGAATTTAACTATAAACTGAACCCAGTCTAGTTTGTCATTATTGGCGAGTTGATTGTAAATGAAATAAAATGCGCCACCCACAATCAAAACTTTGATTAGAAGTACGAGGAATTGCTTAGTTTTGTGAGGAATTGAAATCATGAGTGCAAAGAAACAAAACTTTAAACTTTGAACTTTAAACTTTAAACAAATCTTTTGGCAAACGAACGCATCATATTAGGAATTGATCCAGGAACCACCATAATGGGGTTTGGTTTAATACGTGTTATCAATAAAAAAATGGAATTTGTACAATTGAACGAATTGCAATTGTCTAAATACGATAACCATTATCAGAAGCTAAAAATCATTTTTGAGCGCACTATTGAATTAATCGATACACATCACCCTGATGAAATTGCCATTGAAGCGCCTTTTTTTGGTAAAAATGTGCAGTCAATGTTAAAGCTAGGTCGTGCGCAAGGAGTGGCGATGGCCGCGGGATTGTCAAGAGATATTCCTATTACCGAATACGAACCTAAGAAAATAAAAATGGCTATTACCGGAAACGGAAACGCCAGTAAAGAGCAAGTGGCCAAAATGCTACAGCAATTATTAGGCTTGAAAGAATTACCCAAGAATCTAGATTCAACCGATGGATTAGCTGCAGCCGTTTGTCATTTTTTTAATTCTGGAAAAGTAGTTGGAGAAAAGAGTTATACGGGTTGGGATGCTTTTGTAAAACAAAATGAAGAACGAGTTAAAAAATAGTGTTCAGTGTTCAGTTTTCAAAACTGCGACTGATCACTGACCACCATTATATGTCAGGAATCTACATACACATACCCTTCTGTAAGCAAGCCTGTCATTACTGCGACTTCCATTTTTCGACTTCCATGAAGAAAAAAGAGGAAATGGTTTTGACTTTGGCCAAAGAAATTCGCTTACGCAAAAGTGAATCAAGTAACGAGAATGTGGAGACTATTTATTTTGGAGGTGGTACGCCAAGTGTTTTGAGTTCGGATGAAATTGATTTTTTGATTGCGGCAGTTTATGAAAATTATGCAGTAATAGAAGATCCTGAAATCACATTGGAAGCCAATCCAGATGATTTATCAAGCGAACGAATTTTGGAACTTTCGAAAAGTAAAATCAATAGGTTGAGCATTGGAATTCAGTCTTTTTTTGAAGATGATTTACAAATGATGAACCGCGCGCACAATTCGGTGGAAGCCCGAAAATGTTTGACAGAAGCCACGCAATGTTTTGATAATATTTCGATTGATCTCATCTATGGAGTTCCGGGAATGAGTAATGAAAAATGGCAGCAAAATATTGAAACGGCCTTGTCTTTTGGTATTCCTCATATTTCTAGTTACGCTTTGACGGTAGAGCCCAAAACAGCTTTGAAAAAGTTAATTCAAACTGGAAAAATAGCAGAGCCAAATGACGAAGTCGCTCAAGAACATTTTATGATTCTGGTGGAAACACTTCAAGCAAATGGTTTTATTCATTATGAACTATCCAATTTTGGTAAAGAAGATTACTTTTCAAAGAATAATTCGGCTTACTGGCTAGGTAAAAAGTACATTGGTATAGGACCTTCAGCTCACAGTTATGATGGGATTTCTCGTAGTTGGAATATTGCAAATAATCCTTTGTATATAAAGTCAATTGATTTGGATCAATTGCCAAATGAGATTGAAATTTTATCCCTTTCTGATCGATATAATGAGTATATTATGACAGGATTGCGAACGATTTGGGGCGTTTCTTTAGACAGAATTGAATCAGAATTTGGACCAACTTATTTGGATTATTTAAAGAAACAAGGACAAAAATATTTGGATGATGATTTGCTTTCGGTAGAAAATAATATTTTGAAACCTACTAAGAAAGGAAAGTTTCTTACAGATGGAATTGCAAGTGATTTGTTTTACTTAAATTTGGAGTAAATGAATTAACCGCAAGGTTCGCAAAGGTATACGCAAGGTTCACAAAGTTTTCTTATATGACTGAAAATGAATTATCAAAAATTGTCTTTGACTGCGCTCTCAAAGTGCATAAAACGCTTGGCCCTGGATTACTAGAAAGTGCTTATGAAGAATGCTTGTATTATGAACTCAAGAAAACGGGTTTAAACGTAGTAAAGCAAAAAGCATTGCCTTTGGTTTACGAGGATGTTCAATTAGATATTGGATATAGACTTGATATTATTATTGAGGAAAAATTGATTTTGGAAATAAAATCAGTTGATGCTTTAAATGATATTCATTTTGCTCAATTACTGACTTATCTTAAATTGACCAATTGCAAACTAGGTTTATTGATTAATTTTAATGTTGTTTTGATAAAGGACGGCATAAAACGAATTGCAAATAATCTTTAAGTAAACCTTTGCGAACCTTGCGTATACCTTTGCGCTCTTTGCGGTAAAAACAAAACTATGAAAACTACCATTCAACACAACAATACAACATTTCAAGTCGATTTGTCAAAACCCATTGATATTTCGATTCCACTAACTAATACTGATGAAAATCCAATTGCGTGGTATATTAGTAAACCCGTAATGGAACCCGTGAAATTTGATGAATGGATAGGGAAAGTTGCATCAGGAATGTCTTCAACTAATTTCAATAACATTCAATTCAATCCGCATGGTCACGGTACGCATACGGAATGCTTGGGTCATATTACCCATGATTTTTATAGTGTAAACCAATCTTTGAAAAAATTCTTTTATATAGCAGAATTGATTTCAGTAGAGCCGGAATTGATTAATGGCGATTTGGTAGTCACTAAAAATCAGATTGAAAATGCCTTAAATGGGAAAACACCTGAAGCTGTTGTAATTAGAACTTTACCTAATAACGTAAACAAACTTTCCAAAAAATACTCCCATACGAATCCGCCCTATTTGGCTGAAGATGCGGCAGGTTTCATTTGCGAAAGCGGCATTCAACATTTATTGATTGATTTACCAAGTGTAGATAAAGAAAAAGATGAGGGGAAACTTTTGGCTCACAAAGCCTTTTGGAATGTAACGGATGTTAAAAATTTGAATGCAGATGCAAGATTGGATTGCACAATAACCGAAATGATTTTTGTTGCTGATGAAGTGCAGGATGGAAGTTATTTGTTGAACTTACAAATTGCCTCTTTTGAAAATGATGCCAGTCCCAGTAAACCCGTTTTGTATAAAATATGATAACCATTTCTACAGTAAAAAGTAAATTAGATGTTCCTTTCATTCAGCACTTTTTGAAAGACATTTATTGGGCCGCCGGACGTACAATCGAAGAAGTTCAAACAACGATTGACCATTCGTTTTGTTTTGGTATTTATTTAAATGACCAGCAAATTGGTTTTGCCAGGGTAATTACGGATTATGTTGTTTTTGCTTATGTGATGGATGTTTTTATCACTGAGGAACATCGTGGCAAAGGGTATTCTTCTCTTTTAATCGAAGAGATGATGAAAGAACCAAAACTGCAAGAGGTAAAGATTTGGCGTTTGGCCACATCTGACGCCCATTTTTTATATAAAAAATTTGGATTCAATGCATTAGCATATCCAGAAAAGATGATGGAAAAAACAATCAAATGAAAACAATACTCAAACTAGAAGAATTAGGCTTATTCGTTTTTGGAATCTTTCTTTTCAGCCAACTGGATTATGCTTGGTGGTGGTTTTTGGTTCTGATTTTGGTTCCTGATTTCTCTATGATTGGTTATGCTTTTGGTAATAAATCTGGAGCTGTGGCCTATGATTTATTTCATCATAGAGGTATTGCTGTACTTGTTTATTTAATTGGAATTTACAGTTCGAATCAAGTTGTTCAGCTTATTGGGATTATTTTATTTGCCCATTCTTCCATGGATAGAATGTTTGGATATGGGTTAAAATATGATACTGGATTTAAATTTACACATTTAGGTGAAATAGGTAAAAAATAGAATTATGAATTTAGAAAGTTATTATCAATATTGCTTGTCTAAAAAAGGTGTGACGGACCATTTTCCTTTTGATGAAGACACTTTAGTTTTTAAAGTTGGGGGGAAAGTATTTGCTTTAAGCTCTTTAAAAAAGTGGGAAATTGGCGAGCCGTCTGTCAATTTAAAATGTAATCCGGATTATGCACAGGAATTACGTGCGCAGTACGAAGCTATTGAGCCAGGGTTTCATATGAATAAGAAACATTGGAATACCATTGCTATAAATCAAGAAGTTCCAGATACGCTTGTTAAAGAGTTAATAGATCACTCGTATGATTTGGTTTTTAAGAGTTTGACTAAGAAAATTCAAGAAGAGATTTAAAAAAGAGTAAAACCATTCGTCGACACTTTATTACGATTGAACTATAGTATTTTTTTAATTAACGAAAATTAAATTCATTGTTTTTATAATTATAGTACTTTTAAAGTCCACGAATTATATATAAAACAAATGAACAGATCCCTAAATATTTTATTAATTGAAGATGACGCAATTGAAGTAATGAAATTCAATAGAGTTTTAAGTACGATGGATTTAAAACATAAAATAATTGAAGCAAATAACGGTGAAGAAGCACTAACCATTTTAAAGGTTAAAGAGATCATACCAGATATCATTATATTAGATTTGAATATGCCTAAAATTAATGGGATTGAATTTTTAGAGATTTTAAAAGGAGATGATCATTTAAAATATATTCCATCTGTAATTTTAACAACTTCTAATAATCGGAAGGATGTTATGGAATGTTATCGAATAGGAATTGCAGGTTATCTATTGAAACCTCTTAAGTATGATGATTATGTGGATCGAATAAAAAAATTAATCGAGTATTGGAGTTGTAATGAATTAATATCTCAGTAAAATATGTACGGAATTGTAAATAAAGCAATTGAAGAGTTGGTTGTTGCTAATTTTGGAGAAGATAAATGGGATGCTATTAAAATTCGTAGCGGTATAGATATTGATTATTTTATAAGTAGCGAACCTTATGATGACGACATTACTTTTAAGTTAGCTCAAGCCGTTTCTGAAGAAATGGGAATGACATTAAGTGCCGTTTTAATTGCATTTGGTGAATGGTGGGTTATAAAAACGACTAAAGAAAAATATGGTGGTTTAATGGAAGCCGGCGGAGATGATTTAAGAGAGTTTTTAATAAATTTACCACTCTTCCATAATCGGGTCATGCTTATTTACCCTAAATTGACACCTCCGGAATTTAAAGTAAGCGATATTACTAAAAACAGTATTAATTTACATTATTTGTCAAAAAGAGAAGGGCTTCAAGATTTTGTTAGAGGTTTAATTCAAGGATTAGGGATAATGTATAATACGCCAGTTACTATTAATTTAATCCAAAGTCGTGACGAAGGTAGCCCACATGAAATTTTTAATGTAATTTGGTAAAAAAAGGATGGAAAAGGTAGAATTTAATTTTGATGAAGATAGTTTCAATAAACTATTCCCTTTTTATATTCTAATTAGTTCAGATTTAAAAATAAAAGGGTTTGGTAAAAGTTTAGCAAAGACTTTACCATTGATTAGACTGAATGATGATTTTGCGACCTCTTTTAGAGTTAAAAGACCCCAGATTGACACTCCTACTTTTGAAAACTTAGTAGCTATTTTTAATCAATTAGTAGTAATAGAAGCAACGGCTGAATCTATTGATTTGAGAGGCCAATTTCAGGAACATAACGGAGCTATCTTATTTGTTGGATCTCCGTGGTTTGTTTCTATGAATCAAGTGAGGGAAAGAAAATTAACACTACACGATTTTGCTTTCCATGATCCTTTATTGGATTTATTACATGTGCTAAAGACGCAAGAAATTACTACCCAAGAATTAAAAGAATTATTAATTAAAATTAATAATCAAAAAAAAGCATTAAAAAGCGATCAAGAGGAGTTAAATCGACTATCACTTGTGGCAAGTGCTAATGAGAATGGAGTTGTTTTTACTAAACCTAATGGTGAAATTTTTTGGTGTAATGAATCCTATTTAAAATTGACTGGTTTTTCAAGAGAGGAAGTAATTGGGAAAACACCTATTCAACTTGGTAAATGTGATGAAACTAGTGAAGAAGAGTTACTTAAAATGGTAGTTCCGTTCATAAATGGGGATCTGTTTAATGTTGAACACCTTCATCGCCGAAAAAACGGTGATAACTTTTGGGTTAAAACTAAGGGGCAACCTATATTAGACTCCGATGGAAAAGTATTAGAATACTTTGCCATGATTGAAGATATAACCGAAAAAAAGAATGCTGATTTTAAATTAATTGAATCAGAGGATCGACTTTCATTTTTAATACGGAATCTACAAACGGGTATTATTTTAGAAGATGAAAACAGAAAGCTTTTATTGACGAATAAAAAATTTTGCTCCATGTTTGATTTTGAAGAAGATCCAGATGTTTTAATAGGGATGGACTGTTCAAATTCAGTAGAAGATTCTAAACGATTTTTCAAAAACCCAGATTTGTATACGGAGCGACTTAGAAATGTTTTTAAAAGTAAAAAATCTACTTTTAATGAAGTGTTGGAACTTGTTGATGGTCGGTTTTTTGAGCGAAGCTATATTCCTATTTTTAGAGATGGTATTTATAAAGGAAACCTTAGGGCGTACGTAGATATTACTTTAAAAAAGAAACACGAAGAGATATTACGAAACGAAAAAGAGAAATACAGTAACATTATTGCCAACATGAACTTAGGTTTGATTGAAGTTGATCAAGATGAAAGGATTGTTTTAGCCAATAATAGTTTTTGCGATTTTAGTGGATATAGCTTAAAAGAGTTAATTGGTAAAGAAGCATCAAGTTTACTTTTTACAAATGAAAGTAAGGAATTAATTAAGGCTAAAAATGCATTAAGGATTAAAGGGGTTACGGATTCTTATGAAATACAGGTAAAGAATAAAAGTGGAGAACTAAGACATTGGTTAGTCAGTGGTGCACCAAATTATGATATAAAGGGCAAAGCGACAGGGTCTATAGGGATTCATTTAGATATAACGGAACAGAAAGAACAGGAAGAAAAGCTTTATTTGTTATCCTTGATAGCTGAGAAAAATATAAATGCAGTTATCATCTCAGATATAGAGGGTAAAATTGAATGGGTTAACTCCAGTTTTGAAAAAATGTCTGGATATTCTAAAGAGGAATTGGTTGGAATAAAACCAGGCCATTTATTACAAGGGGAAGAAACAAATCTAGAAACAGTTCATTATTTGAAAAATCAAATAAGAAAAGGACAACCTTTTACATGTGAAATTATAAATTATTCCAAAGCTGGAGAGAAATATTGGGTAAAAATTCAAGGTCAAGCTTTGTATAATAAAAAAGGAGAAATAGTTCGGTTTTTTGCAATTGAAGAGAACATAACCAATAAGAAATTATTAGAAAATCAAAGAGAAGAATTAGTAGCCAGTTTAGCAAAATCAAATAAAGAACTAGAGGATTATGCACAAATAGTATCACATGATTTAAAATCACCTATGCGTAGTATACATTCTTTAATCTCATGGATTAAAGAAGATAATGACAAAGCCTTTAGTGAGCAAACCTTACAGTATTTTTCAATGATTGAAAATAAAGTAGAAAAAATGGATCATTTAATTGAAGGAATCTTGACTTATTCTAAAATTGATAAAGAAGAGATGGCCATTGAAAAGGTAAATACACAACAAATTATTCAAAGTATAATTGATATTATCCATATTCCCCAGCACATTACGATCACTATAAAAAACACCTTGCCAGTAATTAATGCTGATCGGTATAGGGTCCAGCAATTGTTTCAAAACATAATAGGGAATGCTGTAAATTATATTGAGAGAACAGTAGGTTTAGTTGAGATTTCTTCGGAAGAATTTGATTCTTACTATGTTTTTTCTATTAAAGATAATGGGGTTGGAATTGCAAAAAAACACCACGATAAAATATTTAATACTTTCCAGTCGTATTCCACAAATGAACATTCAACAGGACTAGGTTTATCTATAGTTAAAAAAATTATAGAAACGTATAATGGAGAAATTTGGATTGAAAGTGAAGAAGGAGTAGGTTCAACTTTTTTCATAAAACTTAATAAATAAATCATGAAAATCATTCAAGCTTCTAAAATTGAAAATCAAGAATGGAACTATTTTCAGCCGAAAAAAGTATTAAACAACCCTTTAGTATTGGTTTTTGGGAATCGAATTCTTTTAGAAAAGGAAGAAATCATAAATAATATTAGGCAAGAATTCCCGTATGAACATATTGTTTTTGGGTCAACATCGGGAGAAATATTATGTTGTAATGTAAACGACAATTCGATCTCTGTAACTGCAATTGAATTTGAAAAAGGTTCCTTTATTGTTGAAAGAGAAAATATTCTAGACTATGATAAAAACGCAAAAAAACTAGGTGAAACACTCTATCATAAAATTCCAAAAAAGAATTTAAAACACTTATTTGTTTTATCAGAAGGGAGTTTTGTAAATGGAAGTTCTTTAATAAACGGTTTAGAAAGTGATGTTGATTTAGCAGTGTCTATAACAGGTGGTATGTGTGGTGATGATGCCCGTTTTGAAAAAACTCTAGCTTCCTATAAAGAGAATCCAAAAGAAGGTGAAGTTATTTTAATTGGGTTTTATGGCGAAACTTTGGAAGTCTCTTATGCTAGCTTTGGCGGATGGATTCCGTTTGGACCTGAACGCATAATAACAAAATCAGAAGCGAATATTCTTTATGAAATTGATGGACAGCCTGCGCTAGATTTATATAAAAAATACTTAGGTGATAAAGCGGAAGAGTTACCGCAAGCTTCTCTATTATATCCTTTAAATGTAACTCCTGAAGGAAAAAAAGAACCTGTAGTGCGTACGATTTTGAATATTGATAACGAGAATCATTCCATGACTTTAGCGGGAGATGTTCCAATGAATTCAAAAGTTCAATTAATGATGGCTTCCGTTGATGGTATTGCAAATGGAGCACATATTGCAGCTGAATTTGCTATGAAAAACAGAAGGAACGCTCCAGAAATTGCAATATTGGTTAGTTGTATAGGCCGAAAATTAGTGATGAATCAAAGGGTAGAAGAGGAAGTTGAGCAAGTTAGAGAGTCAATTGGAGAGAAAATACCAATGACGGGGTTTTACTCCTATGGAGAAATGGCCCCTTTTAATGGAAGTGCCTCCTGTGAACTGCACAATCAAACAATGACATTAACCTTAATAAGTGAATAATGAACCCATTACTAAAAAGGCAAATTGATAAAAAACTAAAAGGAGGATTGAATGATCTGGATCTTTTTCTAGATGCAATTGATGATTCATACAAAAATTTTGAAGATCAGATCGCATTATTGCAAAGAGCTATGAAAATTAGTTCTGATGAGCTTTTTGAAGCCAATCAAAAATTACGAGATGAGGCAGAGAGTCTAAAAGAAGTGAATAAAAACCTTGAATTTATTCTTAATTCAATGAGCCTTGACGAAGGAATTGTTTCAAAAACAGCCGTTTTTAATTCGTCGGATTACATTAAACAACAATCTATAGAAATTGTAAAAATCAATAAACAAAGAGAGGAATTGTTAATGAATCTTGAAAAACAAAATCAGGAATTAAATGAGTATGCTCATATGGTTTCACATGATTTGAAAGCACCTTTGCGAAGTATTGACACGCTAATCAATTGGTTTATGGAGGATAACCCAGAAATGATGAATGAAGTTAATATTAAATCGTTAAATCTAATACTCTCTAATGTGGAGAAGATGGATTTATTGATTAAAGGAATTTTAGATTATTCATCAATAGAAAAACAAGAGGCAGAGAATAGAGTAATAGATTTGAATAATTTGGTAGACGAGATTTTAAGAACAATTTATATTCCGGATCATGCTGATGTTACTGTAAAAAATCAATTACCTAAGGTGTATGGTAATGACTTTAGATTCAAACAGTTATTTCAAAATCTAATTCAAAATGCCTTAAAATATAATGATAAAGAAAAGATTTTGATTGACATTGGTCATTCAGAAAAGGATAATGAGTTCTGTTTTTTCATTAAAGACAATGGAATAGGAATACCAAAACAATATCAAACTAAAATTTTCGATATTTTTTCTAAATTGGAAAACAATGATCCTTCATCAGGAATTGGACTTTCTATTGTGAAAAAAATCATAGATTTATATAAAGGGAAAATTTGGCTTGAAAGCCAAGAAAATAGTGGAACAATTTTTTATTTTACAATAGCTAAAGAAAATGGAACAGCCTAATTTGAATTATATAAACGAGCTCTCAGGAGACAATTTGGAATTTAAGAATAAAATAATAGGGATTCTCAAAAAAGAGCTACCACAGGAAATTATAGTTTATGATGGAGAATTTAAAAAGGGCAATTATTTATTAGTGGCACAATCTGTACATAAATTAAAACATAAAATATCTATACTTGGTTTAGAAAAAAGTTATTATATTGCTGAAGAATATGAAAATAACTTAAAAAAGAACTCAACAGATTTGAATGCTGATTTTGAAAATATTTTAAAAAGCATGGAAGAATTTGTAGATCATTTGTAACACTCTTTGACTTATGAATTGCATTATAATTGACGATGAAGAAATGGCAAGAGCAATTATTGCACAATTCATTTCAAAGAATACAGAGCTAACAATTGAAAGTGAATTTTCAAATGCTTTGCAGGCTATCAAATATTTAAATCAAAATGATGTTGATTTAATATTTTTGGACATTCATATGCCTGATTTTACTGGTTTTGATTTTATTCAAACGATCAAAAATCCACCCAAAGTAATTTTAGTTACTTCAGATAAAAACTTTGCCATAGAAGCATTCGAATATGAATGTATAGTAGATTATTTAGTAAAACCTATTACTGAAGAGCGTTTTCAAAAAGCAATTCAAAAAGCAAGCGCATATAAAATAAATTCAAACTCAAAAGAAACTACCGTTGTTGCTGAGGACAACGTAAATGAATTTTATATCAATATTGACCGAAGGTTGATTAAAATTGAAATGGCTTCTGTTAATATTGTTGAAGCCAAAGGAGACTATATTCATATAAAAACGGAGGGTAAAAATTATATTGTGCACTCTACGCTTAAAAAGATTGAAGATAAATTACCTAAAGATTTATTTTTAAAAGTGCACCGTTCTTTTATAATCAACACTAAAAAAATCATTGATATTGAAGATAATAGTGTCTTAATTGCCAAAGATGTAATTCCTGTAAGCCGGGCCAATAGACCTGAATTAATGAAAAGGTTAAATCTGCTATAATCGATTCATCGTCATTAAACCGCATTTCAACTATAGTAAATACGGACTAAACTAATAGTTAATTTTAGAACACATTGATTTCATAATTTCGAGTAATAAATTTAGATAATTTAAACTTGAAATCTATGATCAACTCTACTCAATATAAAAACGGAAATTCTTTTTTAGGTATTTTTACTTTTATTTCTTTCTTGTTGCTTTTTGGATTTGTAAGTAAATTAAGTGCTCAAACCGCACCAAATTTTGGATCGGTAGCTAAATTTGTACTTTTTTCTGGAAATGGTGCAGTATCAAATACGGGAAGCTCTACTTTAAAAGGAAATGTTGGAGCAAATATTGGAGCAGTAACTGGATTTCAATCCCCTACAACAATAGATGGAACTATAGAAAATGTAAATGCGCTTACAGCACAAGCTGCTTTAGACTTGAAAGCAGTTTGTATTCAATTGCAAAATACTATAGCAACAAACACAACCCACAGCACAATTTACGGAAATGGAGAAACGCTAGTTCCAGGTGTATATTCTGCTGGAGCAGCAGCATCCATCGCTGGTACTCTTACGTTAGATGCTCAAGGAAATCCAAATGCTTTGTTTATTTTTAAAATTGGAGGAGCGCTTACGACAGCTGCTGGCGCTACCGTTACTTTGAGGAATGGTGCTGTAGCAGCCAATGTTATTTGGATTGCAAACGGGGCAATTGCTATGGCTGCGGGTACTACTATGAATGGTACTTTAATTGGATATGATGGCGCGGTTTCTATGGGTGCGGGTGGTATTCTTAACGGAAG
Source organism: Flavobacterium sp. WC2421 (assembly GCF_040822115.1). Classification (NCBI taxonomy): domain Bacteria; kingdom Pseudomonadati; phylum Bacteroidota; class Flavobacteriia; order Flavobacteriales; family Flavobacteriaceae; genus Flavobacterium; species Flavobacterium sp. WC2421. The sequence goes on from NZ_CP162004.1 coordinate 1,262,944, forward strand.
GATGTTTTCTAATGTTGGAGCTGTTTCTGTATATGGAACAATAGCAACAATTCCTCCAGTACATTTATCTTATAGCTTTTTAGGTCCCTATACTTCAGATGGAACACCACAATATTTTGCAACGAGTGACGTAGTAAATTCATCAACGATAGATCTAGTTAAAAATTCATTACCAGAAAGTTTTCCAGTTCCAGTCTATAACCCACAATACATTTCTTCGGGTTATGATACGGATTTAGTTTTGGAAAAAGCAGCTGATGTATGGGTTACCTTTATTAGTGAGGGGGCAGGATATAGAAATGTGCTTGGTTTTTATACATACGATATAAATAATCCACCAACCACTGTACCAACAGTTGATCAAATAACGATAGTTTTTCCTAACGTATCTGGAGCAGGAAGTGGCGGGAGTTTAATTGCGGGAAATAAAGTAAAGATTGGAACTTTTACTGCTGGTACAGGGATTGGTTGGGTTTTATTAGCCAATGGATGGGATGGAACTAAAGTAACTCCAGGATTATGGCAGTTATTCTCTAATCCTAATTTTAATCCAGAAGCAACGGCTGCTTTAAGACAGCACAACGTGCTTTTAAGCGATCCTGCTAATGAGAGAATTATTCTTGGTTTTGAAGATATTAGAAGAGATTATTCTTCTTGTGATAATGATTTTAATGATGCGGTTTTTTACGTTTCGGCAAATCCTTTTGATGCGATAAGAATTAATAATGTTGCTGATGTGAGTATTGCGGCAAAGGTGACGTCGGGTAATAACGGTGGTTTGGAGAGTAATGGTGATTTGGCTACATTAATTGCTAAAAGAAATTTTAACAGAATCAAGGCTAACAGTTTTGCTGATAAAAAAACAACACAAAAAAAGTTCATTTCTTCTTCCATCACTGCTAAAACATCAGGTTCAAGTGTTGATTTTTCAACCATTATCCCAAATACAGGTATGTTTGGTACAGAAACAACTTATGTTTCCAGTCCTACTGATTTAATTGGAATTACAAATGCTAGTCAAGTATATTCAGTTGATTATTATGAAGGTGATAACCGGTTGGCAGCTGTATTAGCAACTGCAACTACGGGATCTATTTATGGACATTCAAAAGCAATTTGTGATCGTTTGAATAATTCTTCTTTGGAAGATATTAGAACCATTAATTTAAATGGGTACGAAATAATTATGGCCAAATTAAAAAGAGCCAATGGGGAGATGGAATATGCTTTGAATTTTTCGATCCAAGACTTAGGTGCCGAAAATAAACTACATAGTTATTGGAATATTGACCAATATCCGAAAGGAGATTACCTTAATTTTCAAGTTTGGGGTTCATCAATGGGACAAATTTGTAGCATTACAAATGCTATTCTAACTAAATTTCAACAACAAGGAACCTTGTCTTCAGATGCAGTTGATAATAGAATTCCAACTGTTTTTGTAAAAAAAGGGTTGTATAGTAACGGTAAACTGTATTTGACATTAATTAATAAATCTAAAAATACCAATGTGTCTTTTCAAGGCAATAAAAAAACAACCGAATTGACTACTTCTGATTTTGTGGATCAAAATATATCTTTAACTGGTGCTTACGAAGAGCATGTTGAAGTAGAATTAGGAAGGTTATTTGACATTGGATTTTCAATAATTGGGGATACATCAAAACAGCTAGACGCCTTATATTTAGCAGATGGCCCTTGGGGTTTAGATTATTCTAAAACGGAGACTACAATTACATCTTATGGGATTGACAATGATGCTAATGACGCTATTGCAACAGATGAATATGGTATTGAAAGAAATACATCTGTTACTGGAGAGCTATATGGTACATTGAATGTGTTTAGAAACATTCTTCCTGGTGAATTAGTATTTGATGCTAGTTTGTATTCTACTGTAGGTTTTGCGGTTCATAATTCATTGCCTATTGAGGTTGTTTTGGTAACGGAAAATACAACAGACTGGAATAACAGATTGCGTTTTCAAATACCTGTAAATACTTCTACTGCCGAAATGAATATTCTATTAGATCAGTTTACAAATCCTCAAGGGCAGAAATACACTAATGAAAAAATCAAAGGGATTGTGTTTTCTGTTCAAGGAGATTACAAGGTTTTTCAACCGTTTGCAGTTAACGTTTCCCAGTTAACATTTAAAAATGCAAGCACCTTAAGCGTACCTAGTTTTGTTACTTCTAATGCTAAAAATATTTACAACTACCCTAATCCTTGTGTGCAATCTACGACAATTGTATTGCCTAAGGTTACCGAAAGTGCTCATGTACAAATTGTAGATATGACAGGAAGAATCGTAAGTAGTAAAAATGTTATTCCTTATAATAATGAGATTACAATGGGATTAGACAACTTGAGTAAAGGAGTTTATTTATTTATTGTAACTACTGAAGAAAAAGAACAATTCCAAAACAAATTTTTAATCAATTAGTTAATTAAGATTTTTGTTTAAAAGGCTGCCAACCACGGGCAGCCTTTTTTATTGACCTAATTGCTATACATTTCATTACGCTACTATCTAAATATTTGATTGTTACTGGTGTTTTAATTTTTTGTAGCTAAAAAATTACATTTAAATCGTATTAGTGTATTTAATCGTTTTAATTATGTATTTTAGCTGATTTTTATTATTTTAGGTAAAGAAATTTAATAAGAAAAAGGATGAAAATATTAGAACCTAAAGTAAATAAAGATACGGCGTCTAAGTTTTCGGATAGTGATAATGGGTGTTTTTTAGTCTCCATAAAATGGTCTATTTTAAATGATGAGTACATTACTTTTGTGAGAAAAAGTGCTATAGGCTACTGTTATAATGTAGATTGGGCTGGACCTAAAAGTAAGTTTGAATTAGAGCAGTATGTGAAAAAGGAAGAAACAATTATAGTACAACTTTTTCAAATTCAACCATTTTTAATTCAATGCCGTGTTGAAAACAACGATTGTTTTATGTTGCCTAATACTGATGAAGTAAGAGAATCGATAGGGTTTAAAAGTACGGACTTTCAACTTGTAATTTAAAATCAACTACTTAGTATAGTGTTAATTACTGTTAAATTATAGAATATTAAATACAGTTTAACCTTAGCTGTATAACTCCTCAAATGTTTGGTTTAAACAAAAAATTACCCCCAAATAGTACGTTACTTTTTGGGGGTAATTAGGGAGTAAATCTTTTTATTATGTGGCTCTGTTTTAATTTAATTTAAAAATAGGCTTGTCAAACAAACTCCATTTTAATCGCAATCCAATTTCATTAAAGGTAAATCCAGCGGCTGTAGTGGAGGCAATATTACTTCGGGTTCCATAAATGTTAGTCAATAATCGATCTGAGAATTTATAACCAAATTTTGCTTGTACTCTGTATGTCCATTGCTTACTATTGTCTTCAATAAATTGAAAACCTGTAGCCACATTGGCATTATAGAACCACGACTTTGCTTCTACAATTTTTTCGTCTTTTAGTATTTCTAAAAAAAGTTCTACAGCATTGAATTTCTTTGGACTAAAATAATCCGTTGGAACTTGGTTTTTGAAAGCAATATATTGATAGTTAAGTCCCCCTTTCAACACAGGTTTAGACATGAAATTATAATAGAAAGAAGTAAACAAAAGGTTTCTTGTATTGTTATCCGTTTGTGAAGTATAGAAATATTGGGTAAACCAACCAAAATTAAAATTGGTCCCCATGTTATAGTTAAAATAATAGTTATTGGCAGCAATTTGTTTGTCAATCAAATCCGAGTTGAAATTTTGAACTTCTCTTTTATACCCAATTTCTAAATCTTGTAATTTAAAAGGTTTGATTTTAAAATAAGTATTGATCAATAATTGATTGTATTTAGTCGTATTTGAGTTGGCTGAGGTTACCCCAGCATCCAAAGTATAACTGATTTTAGGTAGGAATTTATAATCAATTCCCAATAGAAAATCGTTGGTTTTTGCGCTTACCTTAGTTGTTGTATTTTCCGTTTCGCGATATTGGTATGTTGTATTTATGGTAAGTTTTGTAGATAATGGAAGTGAAATTAATGTTCTGGTTGCTTTTGCTGTATTGTCGCCGTTATCAAATGAGTAACTTAATTTTTCTTCAAGATAGGGTGTGAATTCTTGGTTGATTTTCTTCATGAAATTCATGGCGTCATTTTGGTTTTTAAAAATCTCCAATGTTGTATTTGCGGCAGCAACTGCATTTGAAACTTCTCCTGAAGCATAATAAGCATTAGCAATTCCTAGATTTCCATCAAATGATTTGGAGTCGTTTTCTAAAATTGTTGAATAGTATTTTATACTGTCTTTAAAGTCACTGCGGTATATTGCTAAAGTTGCTGAAAGTGCTAATAACCAATTTTCATTGGCATACTTGGTGTTCAGTTCGTTTATTTTGGCTTCGGCCAAAGTGTATTTTTTATTCCATATTAACGCTTGTACATAACGCTCTTGTGTTTGTTTTTTTATGCTTTCGTCATTTGTATTTTGTGCTTTTTGAATTGCTTCTTGAGCCAGTGTCAACGCTTGCTTGTCTTTCCCATCAATATGTTCAATTAAAGACAATCCATTTAATGCAATAATAGGGTCGTTTTTAGCAATTATATTATACGTTTCTTTTCCCTTTGTGATGTTTTTGGTGATTAAATATAAGTTGGCTTTATTTAACAAGGTTTCTTTATCATTAGGAAAGTCCACTAAGATTTCATCGTAAAATGCATCGGCCTCTGTGTAGCTTTTTTCATTTACTTTTTGATTGGCATATCCTAATTTAATGTATTTTCTTGAAATCAAAGCGCCAGGATTGGCAGGAGATAATTCTAATGCTTTATTAACATTGATTAAAGCTTCTTTGAATTCTTTTAGATTCGATAATGTATTTGCAAACCCAAGGTGAGCTACAAAACTAGTTGAGTTTTTTGCTACAAGAGCAGTGTAAAAGACTTTAGCTTCATCAAATTTTTTGTTCCAAAGTAAGGCTTCAGCATAATTGAGTTCAATTTCCAGATCGCCAGGATTTTCTTTTTTTAAATCTATAAATAGATCTAAGGCTTTTTCGGCTTGTTTATTAAGACCAATTGCTCTAGCATAACACAAGCGAGCGGTTTTGTTTTGAGGATAGTCTTTTAAAATGTTTTTGAAGAATACTTCCGCTTGAGCAAATTCTCCTTTTTCCAGATTACTGAACCCTTTACTCATATCTTGAGCGTTTGTTACATTACTTAAAATAAGGAGCAGAAAAAAGATTGTTTGTTTTAATATTTTCATTCGTTTTGATTCTTGATTTATATAGATGCAAGTTAAGTATAAAGCTGTGATATTTCACCTACAGCAACTTGCCATTCATCGAAGAATTAAATGCTTTCATGTGAATTCGAAAGATATTTGCGTCAGTATTAACAAATAAACACAAATAAGATGGCAATTCAAATCACATACAATGCAGGAGTTTATGAAATCAATGGGACGTTAGTTTCGCAAAATGGTAATGCTCTAAAAAGCCATATTGAGACTTTGTTGAACTTCTCGAAGGGGATTGTTATTTCTTTAAATAAAGTTTTAGAAATTGATAGTGAGGCTGTAAAAAGCATAGAATCATTATATAATAAAGCTTGGGGAAATGACAAGATGTTTTATATCGTAGGGATGGAAAACAAAAAGGTAAGTGACCTCTTTACTTCATTAAATTTAAATGATATTTTGCTTTAATATTTTTTGTAATTTTTAAAAAATTAATAGAAATGAAAATAGCTTCTTTTACAATTCCTGCTATCCCAAGAAAATTAAGTCCAGAACAACTCTTTATGGTTACAATTCTTTTTGTAAACGGGGGGAATTATCTATATAATTTATTGTTAGGCCGTATACTAGGACCAGCCGCTTTCTCAGATGCAGCTATTTTAATCACTTTTTTATTGATTTTATCCTTTGTGGGAATGACTTTTCAAATCGTTTCGGCCAAGTATGCCGTTTTATATAAAGATAAAAAACTATCCTTATTTACACAGAGCATTACAAAATATGCAGCTTTGACAGGGGTATGTATAGGTGTTTTAATATTTGTTTTTAATAAAGAACTGCAAGAATTATTTCATACTAAAACAGCAACAATGTTCGTGATTTTTAGTTTTGGAATTCCTCTTTATTTTTTAATGAGTATCAATAGGGGATTGTATCAAGGCCAAAATGTAATGAACAAACTAGCTTTTACCTATCAAACCGAAATGGCTAGCCGATTATTGCTTACCATCGCGGCTATTTTATTATTTCCTGATTTTCCACCTTCTATCATAGTAGCAACAGGAATTACGGTATCATTTGTTTTTGGGCTTTATCCTTTTCAAAAAAATATTGTAGGAGATTTAAAAATTAAGAAAGAATTGGTTTCTGCAGATGATTTAATTGATAGTAAAGGGGTTTTTACTTTTTTCATGTTAACTGCTTTTTATGAACTAACACAAATCATTATCAACAACAGTGACATCATACTTGTAAAACACTATTTTGATAATGAGCAGGCAGGATATTATGCTTCATTGGCATTAATAGGTAGGGTCGTTTACTTTGTCGCTTGGATGTTTGTGATGTTGTTATTGCCCAAAGTAATTCAACTAAAAAAGGACGGAAAGGAAACCCAACCTCTCTTAATGAAATATGTATCTTATATTGCTGTTTTATCTACTGTAATTGTTTTGGTCACTTTTCTTTTTCCAGAAACGGTAGTGAACTTAATGTTTGGAAAAGAATACCTTTCTATAGCCTTCTTATTATGGAAATACGCTTTGGCTACTTCAATTTTTGCCATAGCTAATATTTTTGCCTATTATTTTTTATCTATAAATCAATACATTCCAGTTGTAGTTTCGGCAATAATAGGATTAACTCAAATTGGGTTGATTGTATTTTTCCATGATTCACTAGAACAAGTGGTTCATGTACAAATCATTGCTATGGTTATCCTGTTGTTTTCCCAATTATCGTTTTTCTTTTATCAGAACAAAAAGAATGTTCGTCTACGCTAAGTTTCCATTCACCGAAAATTAAAAAATAGCCCTTGTAAAATAAAGATATTCGTACTGTAATTAAAAACAGAACAAATATGAAAGTAGCTATTATAACGTCGTTTCCACCAAGTAAAGTAACCTTAAATGAATATGGATATCACTTAGTGAAGAATTTTGTACAGAATGAAGATGTATCGGAATTGGTTTTAATAACAGATAAAACAAAAGAACCAAAACAATTGGATTTTGAAAATAGTAATAAAGTTAATGTTAAAGACTGTTGGTCTTTTAATAGTTATTTTAACTTCTTTACCATTATCAAAACGGTATTAAAAGAAAAACCAGATGCTGTTTTATTCAATTTGCAGTTTGTAAAATTTGGTGATAAAAAAATCCCTGCAGCAATGGGATTGTTAATTCCTATGTTTTTAAAATTATTAGGATGTAATACAGTTGTTTTATTACATAACATATTAGAACAAGTAGATTTAGAAAGTGCTGGTTTTACCAAGAATAAATTAGCTTCAAAAATCTACAACTTCATTGGGACTAACCTAACAAAATGCATCCTTAAAGCAGATATTGTTGCCGTTACGATCAGTAAATACGTTGATGTGTTAGGAGATAAATATAAAAGTGAAAACGTATCATTGATTCCTCATGGTTCTTTTGAAAAACCACAAACACCTAATTTTAAATTACCAGCTGGACCTAAAAAAGTTATGGCTTTTGGAAAATTTGGAACGTATAAAAAAGTAGAAATTTTAATTGAAGCCATTGAAATCATCCGAAAAAAATCAACTGAAGCGATCGAAATTGTGATTGCGGGGACAAATAGTCCTAACACTCCAGGTTATTTAGAACAAGTACAGGAAAAATATGCACATGTTCCTGGGATTACATTTACAGGGTATGTAGAAGAAAATGAGGTTCAAAATATTTTTAATGACAGTACGATGGTAGTATTTCCTTATACTTCAACTACAGGAAGTTCTGGAGTATTGCACCAAGCAGGAAGTTATGGTAAAGCGGTTGTAATGCCAGATCTAGGGGATTTAAGCCTATTAGTTAAAGAAGAAGGGTATAATGGTGAGTTTTTTAATCCAGAGTGCGCAGAGTCATTAGCAAAAGCCATTTCAGCCATTCTTAATAATGATGAGTACAGAGTGCAACTGGCCAAAACCAATTATAGAGCCGCAAGTGCCTTATCAATGGATAAAATTGTTGGAATGTACATGGAAAGCTTCAGACAAATTGAATACAGTAAATTAGAAGGACAATTAGTAAGTAATATATAAAAAGGATGGTTTTTTATTTCCTTTACTATCTAAGAAACCAAATTTTTTCTGTCTGATTTTTTGCCAAGGCCATTTCCCAGCCACTTGACTTGGAACTTGAGGAAAATCATATAAAGTCCACGACATAAATGCAAGCTTGTTCTTTTTGAATAAGGCTTGCATTTTTTTATGGTATTGCGCTTGATCTGCTTCACTATATCCTCTTAAATTCCATATGCCATTATAAGAAGGAACACCAAACTCTTGAATTACTACTGGTTTTTTTACTGCTTTTTCTAAGGTAGTATTTTCTTTTTCAAAATCCTCGATTGCATTATAAAAGTGGTAGGATACAAAATCTACTTTATTGGATAAATGTGTTGCTTCATAGGCATTAGACCAACCAATAGTTACTAAATGATTAGGGTCAAATTTTTTAATGACAGCAACCATATGGTTCAACCAGTTGAGTACATTATCCTTGTCTCTGTTTTCAAAATCCAGATTGGGTTCGTTTTTTAAATCCCAGGCCAAAATAGCTTTGTGATTCTTGAATGTGGAAACTATTTTTTCGGCATGACGGTGGGTTAACGTCCAGTTTTCTAACGTGTAATCGCTATAAAAGTCAAAAAGAGTAACGATTACAGCCAAATTTTTGGATTCAGCCAAATCTAATATCTTTTTTAGCTTGTCTAATTTTTCTTGTTTTACATCGGCTTTGCCAAAGTCATCATACTGTATGAAAATCCGAATGGAATTAAGTTTTGCTTTCTTGATAATGTCAAAATCTTTAGCAATGGTATCGATGTTAAATAGTGGTCCAAAAGTATCCCAAGCCGAATTTTTTGGGTAATAATTAATTCCTTTAATCGTATAATTGACTTTGTCTTTGAGCATGTTTTTGCCTTGAATTGTATAAGTAGGATGCGATTTTATAGTATCTGCAGCTAAAGTTTCTTTCTCCATTTTTTGCATATGCCTCACTCTCCAAAACCCATCTTCAAGAAGCATCATTACCTTATAAGTCGCTGTATCTTCAACAGTAGTAATTAGTTTATCTTGTTGGTAAATTTTTTGAAATTCGACTACATTTTTATCCGTAAAAACGACTAGCTGCCCGTCTGCACTATAAAATTCTAATGTGGGATGATGCTCTAATGTAGTGCTCTCAATAGTAATTTTATTTTTTTTATTGTAATTGATGGTGTTGTATAGATTGGCACGGGTATTTTGGGTATAATAATCTTCAATGCCTTCTTTAGTGTTGTCTTTAAAAGATTTGTTTTTAACAACCCATGAAAAAAGATAATCTTTTTCTACCTCTTTAAGTGTGTTGGCCTCCATTGCTCTACCCACATTTGTAACAGTTTCCCATATTGTTTTTGGTAAATACGTATTAATGGTTTCTTTTTCTAAATGGAGCATTGAAATTCTCTCGGCACCTGTATTTAAAAATATCAAGGTCTTATTGATTCCTAGTAATAATAAAAGGTTCAATAAAATAAAGGAGACAATTAGAATAGTCCTATAAACGCTTCGGTTATTTATTATAGACATAATTTTTAGTTTCAGTTTTTTTAATAATACCTAGAGTTTGAATTTCAAAGCGATATTTTTTTTCTTTATAAAAGTCCGAAGGAATATAAAATTGTACCATTCCTTTTGAGCTGTCTTCTTGTAAACTGCTGATTAATTGATTATCATGGAATATTTTTAGAACTACTTTAATTCCATCGGGTACTAATTGTCCCATAAAGCTGTTTAATGGCCCGACTGTAAGTTTTCGATTATAATCAGAAAAAGAATATGTAAAGTCAGAAAGTATGGGTTTGTAATCAATTTCCAAAAAGTTACTTTTTGCAATTCCTGTGATATATCCTTTTACGGTATAATGGTCTGGATGGTCTGGATGAAGGATTTGTCCTGAAGCAATTCCGTTTATAGTGGTGCCAAAGGTTTTTAACGCCATATTGTTTTTGGTAGTAATGTGAAAAACGACCATAGTTCCATCACTTACAGTATTGTTGTACGCATCTTTAATCAGTGAAGTAGTTAGAGTTGTAATTTGATTGCCATCTGCATAATCGTGATTTCTGGTATAATAAATTGAAAAATCAGTGGCTATATTTGGATAGACTTCGGTTTCTATTTCTTTAGTGACCGTTTTTTCACAGGCTGTAGAAGCCAGAATTTGTCCTGATTGAGTATTCGAATATATATTTTCCCAAATTATAAAGTCTTTTGTATTTTTTGAAATGGTAGTTACATTGTTTAAAAATTGATGTTTTATAACCACGGGCGTATTTTCTAATTTTGGATTGTCAAATCCGTCAGTAGGAACTGCAACCATCATTGTAAATTCCTTTCCACCAGCCAAGATACTTCTTGGGCCCAGATAATTTTCCATCTGAGTTTTGGTTTTTTCATTTGGAATTATTTCAAATGTACCGTTTGTAACTGTTTTTTCGTTGTCTATTAAAAACCAAGAAACAGTTCCTGTTTTTTTTGTGTAAACTGTAGGAATTGTAAAGGTGATTTTCCCATTAGATTTTTTTCCATCTATAATAGTTTTTCCATACGAATGAATGATGAAAAGTTGTGGTATAGTCGTTTTTGATTTTGAAGAAAAGGTTAGTTTCATATTGTCTCCAGCAACAAATACTTTATTTGTTGAGCTCAAATAAGTAGTATTTTCTTTTGCAATAAAAGCAGCCGTCTCAAATGCGAATAAAAGCAAAAGAGCAAAGGAAAGTACGATGTATATTGTTTTCTTCATTATTTTGGATTTCCAATATAATTATTGATTTCTACTTTTATATAGCTAAATCCTTTTCCATTTACTTTTTGGAGTTGTTCTCCTTCTTGATCCATTTGTCTATTAGGAACAACTTCTTTCGCAATAATATCATTTGGTAATCCATTGACAAAACAGTTCTTTAAAGAAGACTGAATAAGAGTTAATCTCTCTAAATTTAATAAATTATATTCAAAATATTGTTTGCGTTGCACTCTAACTCCTTCACGAATAAAAAAATGATCTACATAAATCAATTTTTTGTCACTGTTGTAATAGGAGATTAATAATCCGGGAATGGTTACTTCTTGAATGCCATAATTAAACAATGTCCCTTTGATTTTGTTGTTACTTATTTCAAAATCAGATAAGGCTACTTGAGTGTATAAATCAGTAATGGCAACATTTCCAGCACATTGAATATTGAAGTTTACAGGGTTTCGTTTTATTTCTAATGGAGTAAACTCATTTGGATTAAAAGTGGTAGGTTTTACATCGGTCATTTTTAACCAAGCTGTTTCTTCAAAATTAACTTTAAAGCTGGTTATTTCTTTAGGCATCAATTTGTGTTTGATTACAAATTTGGCATTAAAAGAGGCTAGCTTTTTATCTAATTTATCATATAAAGTTGCTTTCAAAACAACATCTGCGGGTACGTTGTCTACGTTTTGGACTTCGCCAATTACGATATATTGTTTGTCAAGCTGGATTAAATTTGCCGAAAGGATTTCAAGTACAGGTTGTTTTAAAACATCATCATGATAGGTTTGCTGAGTAGATATAACTCTTCGACCGTGCTTAAAGAATTCAGTAGTATTAGAGGATAAAAACTGGTTTGGTGGGATATCTAAATCTAGTTTTTTAGGTTTTATGTACCATTTCCCATTTATTTTTACGACATCATGGCGGTACTCTTTATTTATAATCTCTAGTGGAGTAATCCATTTTGTTTTGGCAAGCAGGATGGCTTCGTTTTCGGTTTGTGCCATTATTTTTACTTCTATGGCGTCCAGTTTTGCATAGGAGTTTAGGATTCCATCGGCTACTGATGTTTCTAACATAAATTGAGATACTGTCAATTTACTTTCAGGACTGATAAAGGAATAGGCCTTTTCGAATTCTTTAAAATCAATGGCATCATAATAGGAGCGTACTACGTTTTTTGGGCTTATTTGGTAAGCCGTATTGATATAGAACTGGTAGATAAAATAACCGATAATCAACAATAAAAGGGCTGCCCATACATGTAAATAAGATATTAATCGATTGGAGAATTTGGTGTATGAAATGCCTAGTGATAAAAACTGAGGTTTCTCAATAACTTTTAGTTTAAGGGTTTTGTAAAACATCATTTGTATGTTTAACACAAATGCTATCACAACAGTTAACATTGGGATAATTCCCCACATTAATTTTTGATATAATGGAACATCCTCATATGGAAGTATTTTTGATAAGGGAGGGACATTCAATTTTTCCCAAACCATAATCCCATTTTCCAACTGTGACAAACGATGCCAACCACAGAAATACAATATGGGGTCGTAAAACTTATCATTCGAAAAGACATATTTTAAATTGTATTTTTCAGGAACGGTCAAGAATTGTTGTAGGGAACCTAGCCCTTCCAGTCCTCTAAATTTTGAATTTTCTAGGCGTTCTACAGCTCTAGATGTCAATTCAGGAAGTCTCCTTGCCGAGTGGTAATTACCGTCAACGGTTAACGCTTTGGTTTGATAAGATAAAGTGGCCATTTGATCTCCAAAACCCAATGGTAAATACCGCCATTGATCATGCTGGTCTTGATTTAGGAAATTGATAATGGGTAATGTATTTATCTTTTGGGGCTGAAACGGTCTAAAGTATCCTAATGTAATTGTAAAAACAGCCATGGTTAGAAAGGTACCTGCAATAAACCCACCAATGATTCTATGGTAAACGAGTCCAAAGCGCGCTTGCATTGCATCTTTCAAGTCCCCTTCAACAAAACGATATATGAATTCACCAAACAAGGGTAAACACATAATAGATGCCCATAACGTAAAGCGGTCAAGAGTAAGTATGTTAAATGCATTTTTACCTAATACCATTAATGGAATTGGTGTTGTACCACCCGTCCCTAATATTAATAATAAAGTTAATGACAAGCCAAAAAACAAATACCGTTTACTATAAAAGCGATAAAAAAGATACGGTAAAAAGAATAATAAAATTCCCCAAGGAATTAAAAAAAACATCAAACCGGAAGAAGTTACCTCTAGAAAATTATCCCTGCTTCCATGAGGAATAGGAACTTGGGTTATTGGGTTTTTCTTTGAATTAATCCAATAGGGTAAAATACATACTATAATTAAAATCAAAGAAGCACCGCCAAAAGAGACTATTCTTTTAAATAAACGGAGGAAAGATTGGAAAAATATTTTAAAAGTGATGTCTTTATAATTGGCTGTTTTTTCTCTAGAAACATCCATAATTACCATACCTATTAATGGGAAAATAAAAAATACCATTCCAAAAATAGGGGTAACATGATGGGAACATATGGTTACTGCAAGAAGCGACAATGAAGTAAAAAAGTATTTTAATCTACCTGTTTTTAACCAAAGATATATTTCGGGGAAAGAGTGCATTAATAGCGACATGGCTATCACACTAGGTAATTGACCGAATATATGTAATGTTTCTACAAATGAAGATGAAAACACAGCTACTAGTGCCGTATATCCGGCAACGTTTCTATTTCCAGTGAGGAGCAAAGAAAAACGGTACGCACCAGTTATAAATAGGATTACGCCAATTATTGCAACGGCAAACATCCCAAATTTCAAACCACCTATTAAAGATAATAATGCAATAGCTTGGTGAACTAATGGGGGATAACCCATAACTGTAAAGCCAGTGTACCAACTGTAATTCCAAGGTTCAAACCAACTATGAGCATAATGGTTAGCAAAAAACAGATGTATTAAAGCATCGTATGTATTTTCTAAAGTAAAGAAAATAGCACTGGAGTGAAATACGACTCCTATCAATAGCGCAACGATTAAATATTTGTTAGTTTTTTCCTCCACTTAAAGCTGACTTAGTATCATAATTGTAAATATAGGAAATAAACAATACACAGTAGAATTTATAATATCTACATCATTTATCCATTCGTCGTACCATTCACCTCCACTGGTCTAATTTATAAAAATAAACAAGGGTTTCGAAATATATTTGTATAGAAATAACAATGAAAAACACAACACCATGAAAATATTAGTAATCGACGATCAAGAATTAGTTATCCTTTCTTTAAGCAAATGTCTAACAGATTTAGGATATGAAGTTAAAAGTGCTAATAACGTTTTTAATGCAATCATTGCCTATGATGAATTTCAACCGAATCTTGTAATTGCAGATATTAACATGCCTGTTTTAACTAATTCAATAGATACGAATCAGCCTTTTAGTGTGAACGATAAAGCATCAGGATTGGAAATTGTGAAATACATTAAACAAGTAAAAAAACACGACACACCAGTTATGATTTTATCTGGAAATAATGATGAAGAGGTTATTTTAAAAGGGTTTGAATTGGGAGTTTCAGATTATATGAAAAAACCATTAAGCTTAAATGAAATTGGAGCAAGAGTAAAAAGATTAATTGGATCAAATAATGTTGTAGCTGTTGATAATAGCAATAGGTTGATTCAAAACAACTGTATAGGTGTTGTAATTCCATGTTACAATGAAGAAGAAAGATTATCAAGTGAAGAATTTAAGAAATTTGTTCATTCTAATTTAGGATACCATTTGTGTTTTGTAAATGATGGAAGTAAGGACAATACGCTTGGAGTGTTACAAGAATTATGTAAAGGGAATGAGGACAGAATAAGTATTTATAATTGTGAAAAAAATGGTGGAAAAGCCGAAGCAGTTAGATTGGGGATGTTGCATTTGGCAAAAGACAGTCAATACAACTACATTGGATTTCTTGATGCAGATTTGTCGACAAATTTTGATGATTTCCAAGAGTTAGTGAATACAATTTCAAATTCTAAATATAAAATAGTTAGTGGTTCTCGTATCAACAGAATGGGAGCTGATATCGCAAAAGAATCGGCTAGAAAAATTATTAGTCAGGGGATTAATTTTATTATTAGAAAAACGTTAGGAATGGATTTTAAAGACACACAATGTGGTGCTAAAATCATGCACAAAGAGATTGTTGAAAAAACATTCCAAAAAAAGTTCTTGACTAAATGGTTGTTTGATGTAGAAATTTTCATGAGAATGAAAAAGATTTACGGGAAACAAGGAGCAATAGATTTAATATGTGAACAGCCTTTAAATAGATGGGTACATATGGACGGTTCTAAACTTTCGTTTAAAGATTCGTTTAAAATTGTAGGTCAAATTGGTCAAATTGCTTTTTATTATAATTAAAAATTAGATTACATATATTTTAGGGTTATTTCAAAGAGGTTGTGCTTTAAATAGTACAACCTTTCTTTTTTTATTTAAAATGTTTGGTTTACATAACTTTAACGAAGAAATTCCTGAATGAAATTACGGAAATATAGAATTAGGTATTACTTTTGCATTGGATTTTCTGGATGATGAAATACATTCAATATCCAAGAACAAATTGGAAATAAATTCAGCTTAAAATGAAAGAACAAATCAAGAAATTTTTAAACGAGGAACAAGATCCTAAAGCTATCGAAAAAATCACTTCAAAGCTGAATGACTTATTGATGAAAAATGAAGAAATAGGGTATATAGGTGTTCAAAAAAAACCAGCTATTACGGTGTTTCCAGATAGTATCGTTTTAACCAATAAGCGAATTATTTTATGCAAACCTAAAAATCTAGGATTGTCAATGGATTTTATTGATTATGACTGGGAAGATGTCGCTGCCGCTTTTGTGAAAGAAAATATTTTAGGTTCTGAATTTTCATTTTCGACCAAGAGTGAATTGACTATTTCAATCGATTATATCCCAAAAACACAGGCTAGAAAATTATATACTTTTGCCAAAGAGCAAATGGACCTTATAAAAACAGGGAATACTATAAATACTAGTGGTGTTGCGGAAGAAATTCTTGAAGCGCAACCTGTTGAAGTAGTGGAAGAAATTGAAGAAATGGAAACAGAAGAGGTGACTAATTATGCTGAAATAATTCCCGTTTCTCAACCTGATTTCAGTACCGACAATCAACATTATAATGAAACTTCAAAAGACAAAACCCTAAGTGAGTTGTCACAAGATGAGTTGTTTGAAAAACTACAGAATTACAAAAAACTTTTAGATAATGGTTTGATTCTTCAAGGCGAATATGATAACTATAAAAAAGAAATTTTAAGTCATATGTAATGTTCTTAAAATGGAAATAAAAACGAAACCCGACAACTTTTAAATTGTCGGGTTTTGTTTTGTTATAAAGTGCGTTTTTGCTTTTCTACAAAGTTATTAGATTGTAATTCTAATAAATCAGTTGTGTTTTTTCGCTGTAAATTATAGAGATTTTTATCCTGAGCAATATCTTCATATACTTTGTCATGCATGGATGCGCTTGTTTTAACCAACAGACTGCGTTGGTATTTGTCTTGTTCTAAGGTAGCTTTTAGCGCCGTTTCTAAATCTTCTAGTTTAAAATCATATTCTCCTTTTGGTGACAGTAGTTTAGCAATAATAGGAGAGGTCTCGATAGCTAGAAATAATAACATGATAAAGAAAGAAGGAATCCAAGGTAGTTTATCCAAAGCATTAATTCGGGCCATTAAACCATCAAATCCATCAATAATGGGTTGGGTTTCGGTAACTTTTTTATCTAAATCAGTTTGAAGCGTTTTGGTAGTTTTATCTAATACAGCAATTTTGGCCATATTTTTTTTTTGTAAAGTATCTAATTCTTTTTTTGCTAGATCGTGTTTGGCAATCTTCTCTTTAAAAACGGGGCCTTTACCTAGTTTTTTAGTTCCAGCAGTTCCTTCGGCTTCTGCAATGTAAGTTTCGTAATAGCTGTTAACTTCTTTTTCTTTGTTGGTTATTTCTAATTTTAAACGTTGGATTTCTGATTTGTTTTTGTCTAAATCCGATTTAAAGTAATTAGCTACTTCTTTTTTATTTTCAAGTGCCATAGCATTTTTCTCTTTCAATAAAACGGTATTGATTTCTTTTTCAAATATTTTAATTTCTAAAGGTTTAGATATTACAATCGCAATGATAATCGCCAGAATAATTCGAGGTGTCGCTTGAAGAAATTCACTGCCTATTTTGTCTCTTTTTCGAATAGTAGAAACAATAAAACGATCCAGGTTGAAGATTAGTAAGCTCCAGACTAATCCAAAAATTAGTGCAGGATATACATTGTCAAAAACAGTAAATAAAGCATAAGTACTTGCAATAAATGCCATTACGGCTGTAAAGAAAACAGTAGCACCAATACCTACATATTTGGTTTGTTCTCCTTCTGAGCATCCTTCTAGGATGTTTTTGTCTGCCCCAGAGCAAACAATAAAAAATTGTTTTAACATGATTGATTAATTTGATTGATTGATGACTGCAAATGTAACGCCAAAAAAACTATTTTGGTATAATTCACTGATTAGTTTTTGGTTAGGGACTTTTGTAAAACAAAAAAGAGCCGTTCCTAAGAACAGCTCTTTTTAATTTTGAATTAAAAATTAACTTATATTTGGGGTGCGCCAGCCATAATTTCGGCATTGGCAAATTCTTCAAATTTGGCAAAATTAGCTTTGAATTTTTGTCCCAATTCAATTGCTTTTTTATCGTATAAATCTTTGTCTTCCCATGTGTTTCTAGGGTTTAATATTTCGCTAGGCACATTAGGGCAAGATTGAGGAATTGCAATTCCAAAAACAACATGATTTCTATAATCGACTGCGTCTAGTTCTCCATTAAGAGCGGCAGTAATCATCTCGCGAGTATATTTCAGTTTCATGCGGCTACCAGTTCCGTATGCGCCACCTGTCCAGCCAGTATTGATTAACCATACTTTCACATTAGCATCTTGTATTTTCTTACTTAACATTTCTGCATATTTAGTAGGATGCAAAGGCATAAAAGGCGCTCCAAAACAAGCCGAAAAATTAGGCTGAGGTTCCGTTACACCAGCTTCGGTTCCAGCTACTTTAGCAGTATATCCAGAGATAAAATGGTATGCAGCCTGTCCTGGTGTTAATCTTGAAATAGGAGGTAAGATTCCAAAAGAATCCGCTGTTAAGAAGAAGATGTTTTTAGGATTTTTACCTATTGATCCTGGTTGGATATTATCAATATGATAAATAGGGTAACTTACTCTTGTATTAGGAGTGATGGAAACATCTTTGTAATCAACTTCATTTGTTCCTTCTTTGAAAACCACATTTTCTAAGATAGCCCCTTTACGAATGGCTCTAAAAATATCAGGTTCATTTTCTTCGGATAAGTTGACTACTTTGGCATAGCAACCTCCTTCAAAATTGAAAACTGTGTTTTCGCTAGTCCAACCGTGTTCATCATCCCCAATTAATTTTCTTTTTGGATCTGCAGATAACGTAGTTTTACCTGTCCCAGATAAACCAAAGAAAATAGCGGTGTCGCCATTATCACCTACGTTAGCACTACAGTGCATAGGTAATGTGTTTTTATCTACAGGGAGAATGAAATTCAATGCGGAGAAAATACCTTTTTTCATTTCTCCAGTATATCCAGTTCCTCCTATAAGTACTATTTTTTTTGTGAAATTTAAAATCGCAAAATTACTTTGACGAGTTCCATCAGTAGCTGGATCAGCCATAAATTCAGGAACACATATTACGGTCCATTCTAGTTTAAAATTTTCTAACTCTTGCTCTTCAGGTCTTAAAAACATGTTGTAGCAAAATAAATTGGCCCAAGGTGTTTCAGTAACTACTCTTACATTTAAACGGTAATTGGGGTCTGCACATACATAAGAATCTCTTACAAAAACTTCCTTGTTAGATAAATACGTTGTGACCTTTTTATACAAAGCATCAAACGCAGTTGGCTCAAAAGGGATGTTGACTTTTCCCCACCAAACTTGATTCTCAGTGATGCTGTCTTTTACAATAAATCGGTCTTCAGGAGAGCGTCCTGTAAATTCTCCAGTGTTAATGGCTAAAGCTCCTGTTGAATTTTCAATTCCTTGGCCTAAAGCTAAGGTCATTTCATGTAATTCGTTGGCTGATAATTGATAATGAATCTTTGCGTTTTCGATTCCTAAGTTTTTTAGCGAAATCGATTGCGTAAACGGTGTGTTATTATTCATAAAATTATGTATTGTGTAGTTTAATTTATTATTTGCAAAAGTAGAACATATATTTAAGATACGATTTGATTATCTTAATTTTATGATTTTTTATTGATAATATTCATTAATAAGACACCCCAGCCCAGTATTAATAGGAGTCCGCCGATGGGAGTTATGAAACCAATACTTTTAAAATCAAAAGGAGTAAGTTCGTTTGTAGCTAATAAATAAATGGATCCTGAGAATAAAACAACGCCAGAAATCACCAAATTGTAAATTATTCTTTTGGTTTTTTCGCTTAGTTCAATTAGGGTCCCAATTAAGATTAAAAATAGGGCGTGGTACATTTGATAGCGTACACCGGTTTCAAAAGTGATAAGATGATCTGCTGATAGTATTTTTTTTAGGGCATGAGCGCCAAAAGCACCTAATATAATTGCTATCATACCCAAAAGGGCTCCCGTTGAAATTATTTTTTTATTCATTATTTTTAAATTTTATGTAAAAGTATTTCATAAATCGCCAAACTAAAAGAAATTTTCGGATACTTTTTTATGTATTTTATTTTAATTTTTTACGCAATAAGTGTTTGTTATAAATACAACATTTTCGTATGTTTGTGTTATATTTTTATAATCATGAGACAAATTTTAATTATTGGTGCAGGTAGATCGGCATCTTCATTGATACAATATCTTTTAAATAAATCCGAGAAAGAAAACTTGCATCTTGTCATTGGTGATATAGCGTTGGATTTAGCACAAAAGAAAACGAATAATCATCCTAATGCTACGGCAATTGCTTTGGACATTTTTAATGCTAGTCAAAGGAAAGAGGCCATAGAAAAAGCAGATATAGTAATTTCGATGTTACCTGCTCATTTACATATAGAAGTGGCTAGAGATTGTATTCTATGTAAAAAGAGTTTGGTTACCGCTTCTTATGTTAGTGATGCCATGCAGGAATTGGATGCTGCAGCCAAAGAAAATAATCTTATTTTTATGAATGAAATTGGTCTTGACCCTGGGATAGACCACATGAGCGCCATGAAAGTGATTGATGAAATTAAAGAACGTGGTGGTAAAATGTTATTGTTTGAGTCTTTTTGTGGTGGCTTAGTAGCACCAGAATCAGATACGAATCGTTGGAATTATAAATTTACTTGGGCACCTCGTAATGTGGTTTTGGCTGGACAAGGTGGTGCGGCTAAATTTATTCAAGAAGGTGCTTATAAATATATACCGTATTGTAATTTATTTCGAAGAACGGAGTTTTTGGAAGTAGAAGGCTACGGTCGGTTTGAAGCGTATTCAAATAGAGACTCCTTAAAATACCGATCTGTTTATGGACTAGATGATGTACTTACATTGTATAGAGGAACGATACGTAAAGTAGGTTTTTCAAAAGCATGGAATATGTTTGTGCAGCTGGGAATGACGGATGATAGTTATGTTTTGGAAAATTCAGAAACAATGAGCTATCGTCAATTTGTCAATGCATTTTTGCCTTATCATCCCACGGATTCTGTTGAAATTAAAACCCGTTTAATTTTAAAAATAGATCAAGATGATATTATGTGGGATAAATTATTGGAGTTGGATTTATTCAATGACAAAAAAATTGTAGGTCTTAAAAATGCTACTCCTGCCCAGATTTTGGAAAAAATATTAAGTGATAGCTGGACGCTTCAACCTCAAGATAAAGACATGATTGTGATGTACCATAAATTTGGGTATGAATTGAATGGAGTAAAACAACAAATTGACTCCAAAATGGTATGTATTGGAGATGATCAAACGTATACTGCCATGTCTAAAACAGTAGGTTTGCCTGTGGCTATGGCAACTTTACAGATATTGAATGGAAAAATAACTACTCCAGGTGTGCAGTTACCTATAAATAAAGAAGTGTATTTACCTATTTTAAAAGAATTAGAAGAATATGGTGTTGTTTTCAAAGAGCAAACCATGCCTTATTTTGGGTATAAACCCGATGCCGTTTTTTAGTTTTTAGTTTTTTAGATTTTTAGTTAGATAAATCCGTTTCGAATAGAAACGGATTTATTGTTTATATGATAGATTTTTTTATCTAAAATATAAAGTTTTATTTTTGCGTTAAGGATTGAAGAGAAAATCCTTTTTATTTTATTTTTCATAAAATAAAAAGATTGCAGCGGAAAGCCTGACCCGCTTTTTTTCGGCGGGGAACGCCCAAAAAAAAATCCGCTCATTTCTGAACGGATTGTGTGTTTATTGAAATATAATTTATTTGCTAAGCTCCACGAAATATTTGTAAAATAACGGAATAGTTTCAATCCCTTTTAAGTAATTGAAAATCCCAAAATGCTCGTTAGGAGAGTGAATGGCATCGCTGTCTAAACCAAATCCCATCAAGATGGTTTTGCTTTTTAATTCTTTCTCAAATAAGGCAACGATAGGAATACTTCCTCCTGAACGAACGGGAATCGCAGGAATTCCAAAAGTTTCCGTGTATGCCATATTAGCAGCTTTATAACCTATGCTGTCAATAGGTGTTACGTATCCTTGACCTCCATGATGCGGTTTTACCTTTACGGTAACGCCAGCAGGAGCAATGCTAATAAAATGCTTGGTAAACAATTCTGTGATTTGTTCCCAGTCTTGGTTAGGAACTAATCGCATAGAGATTTTGGCAAAAGCCTTGCTTGCGATAACGGTTTTTGCACCTTCTCCAGTGTAACCACCCCAGATTCCGTTTACGTCAAGCGTAGGACGAATGGAATTTCTTTCATTTGTTGTGTATCCTTTTTCACCATAAACGTCATTTAGGTCTAGTGCTTTTTTATAATCTTCTAAGCTAAAAGGCGCTTTGGCCATCTCAGCTCTTTCTTCTAGTGACAACCCTTCTACATTGTCATAAAATCCTGGAATAGTAATGTGATTGTTTTCGTCATGAAGGGACGCAATCATTTTGGCCAAAATATTAATTGGATTTGCAACGGCACCTCCATAAAGTCCAGAATGTAAATCGCGGTTTGGCCCTGTAATTTCTACTTCGACATAGCTTAAACCACGAAGTCCAGTGGTGATAGAAGGTTGTTGATTAGAAATCATTCCTGTATCAGAAATAAGAATGACGTCGTTTTTTAGTTTCTCGGTATTGTTTTCTACAAATGTTTTTAGGTTTACACTACCTACTTCTTCTTCGCCTTCAATCATGAATTTCACGTTACATGGCAAGTTGTTGTTTTGAATCATGTATTCAAAAGCTTTTACGTGCATGTACATTTGACCTTTATCATCACAAGCACCACGTGCAAAAATGGCTCCTTCAGGATGAATATCGGTCGTTTTTATAACGGGCTCGAATGGAGGCGAGGTCCATAATTCAATTGGATCTGCTGGTTGAACATCGTAATGTCCGTACACTAAGATAGTTGGCAATGCAGGGTCAATTGTTTTTTCACCATATACAATTGGATAGCCATCTGTTTCACAAATTTCGACTTTATCGCAACCTGCTTTTTCCAAACTTAGTTTTACTGCTTCTGAAGTGTCTATTACATCTTGCGAGTAGGCGGAGTCAGCACTTACAGATGGTATTTTTAGCAATTCAATTAATTCGTTGATAAAACGATCTTTATTTTCTTGAACGTATGCCTTTATATTTTCCATTTATGTGTTTTTTATTGAGTCTCAAAAGTACAAAAAATTGAATAAAAAATTTTTTTAAAAAATTACTTTGAATGTTGGAAGATATGATTATATTTGCACCCACAATTACGCGGATATGGTGAAATTGGTAGACATGCCAGACTTAGGATCTGGTGCCGCAAGGCGTGTAGGTTCGAGTCCTATTATCCGCACCAAAAAAGCTTCTCAATCGAGAAGCTTTTTTTTGTTAAATACTTTTGAATAAAGGGGTTGATATTTGAGTTTTTGACTCTTTATGATGAATGCATCCTCGTTTACCCCATAAACAATAATAAATATCCCGCTAGTGCGCCATAAATTACAATAAAGGCACTATTGACTTTCGGAAAGCCAAATGTTACTATAACGCTGGTTATGGCGATAAGTAAGGTGCGCCAGTCTAAAATGGAATCGCTGCCCATTTGCCAACAGATTGCTACAATAATAGCAACAGAAGCAACATTAACTGCATCAAGAAAAATAGAAATGGAAGGTGAAGCCCGAAGTTTTTTAACCAATGGGTTTAACAAAGCTACAAATAAGAAGGAGGGAATAAAGATGGCTATTGTTGCTATAGCAGCGCCTACAAAACCATTAATTTGATATCCAATGAAAGTAACTGATGAAAAAACGGGTCCAGGCGTAAATTGACCAATTGCTATGGCGTCTACTAAGATTGCTCTTGATATAATGCCAGTTGAAACTAATTCGGTATCTAGAAAAGCAAAAAGAACATAGCCACTTCCGTATAAGATAGCCCCAATTTTTAAAAATATCAAAAATAGATTCCAGTTGGTTGCTGTTACTATAGTCGTTTTTGTAACTTGAAATAATGTAAGCGGAATTATGTTGAATGTTTGTGGACTTTTGATTTTAGAATACAACAAAGCTACTAATCCAGCTCCAAAAAGTAAGTAGATTTCATTAATTTTCAATAGCGATAAAACCAATGTTAGGATTCCAATGAGAGCCAGTTCTTTCGTTTTTACTGATTTCTTAGCTAAAGGATAGATAGCTGCTAGAATTATAGCAATAATCGCTGGTTTGATTCCATATAAAAAGGCTTGGGCTTCGGGTTGTTGCCCGTATTCTTTGTAGAAATAGGCAAAAACTCCAGTGATTAGCACTGCGGGCAAAATAAAGCATACGCCAGCAATAATTAATCCTTTTACACCTCCTCTTTCACGACCAATATGAATAGCCATTTCGGTACTATTGGGAACAGGAATTAAACTGGTAGCTCCTATAAGGTCTAAGAAGTGTTGTTCAGTCAGCCACTGTTTTTTTATTACCACTTCTTGTCGCATCATGGCAATATGAGCTGCAGGACCTCCAAAGCCAATTACGCCTAATTTTAAAAATAATTTACCAATTTCTTTTAAAGAGTTTTTTTCACTCATAAAGACTTTTTTTCGATTGTCTAGAATGGCTAAAATAAATATAAAATTAGCCTCTGGTCTTTTTTTATATTACTATTTCATGAAGTTTTTAATGCGTGTTTTAAAAGTCGTGTATTTAAGATAATTTTTAAAATTGAAGTCTCATTTTTATCCGTGATAGACTCTTGAAGCTACAATTTTATCGTTTCTAATATCAAGTACTTCCGCAATAAGCATTTCCTCTTCGTTATCTACTGTTCGTATGTATTCCATAAAAACACGATCGCCATTGGCAGTAAGTGAGGTTACTTTATAGTTTAAACTAGGCAATCGGTCAAATGCTCCTTGCCACCATTGGCGCAAAGCCTCTTTCCCTGATACAAAACCATTAGTCTCTGGTTGTTGTATTTTTAGTTTTGGGCTAAAATGAACCGCATCATCATCATATAGTGCCAACAGTTTTTCTAATTCTTTATTATTAAAAGTCTCAAACCATTTAAAGGCGATTGATTGTAGTTTTTCGGGTGTCATAGTGGTCTATTATTAAAAAATCCCATTTCGATAAACACGAATGGGATTTTTATGAGTGAAAAAAAATAAAGAATTAAACGTTCTTTAAATTGATTATTTCTTGTTCCGTAAGTAATCTCCAGTTTCCTCTTGGTAAGTTTTTCTTTGTCAAACCTGCAAATGAAACACGGTCAATTCTTAAAACATCATAACTAAAATGTTCAAATATAGAACGAACTACTTTTACATTTGATGATCTCAGTTTTAAACCTATTTCGCTTTTTGCTTCTCCTTCAATATAACTTACGTCTTCTACAAAAACACGGTGTCCATCCAGTACTAGTCCTTTGTTGATTTTTTCTAAATCTTCAAATTTTAAGTTTTTGTCAAGAGAAACTTGATAAATTTTTGATGATTTTTGACTAGGTAAAGTAAATTTACGAATCATGTCTGTGTCATTGGTAAACAATAATAGACCAGTCGTATTTTTATCCATTCTCCCTACAGCTCCAATTTTTGAAGTTGTAGAACCTTTTACCAGTTCCAAAACATTACGAAATTCTTGACCTTCGTCAAGAGCTGTCGTGAAGTTTTTAGGCTTGTTCAATAAGATGTATACTTTTTTCTCTGGAGTTAATTTTACCCCGTCAAAGTTAACAACGTCACCTGGTTTTACCATATATCCCATTTCGGTAACGGCAATTCCATTTACTTTCACAGTACCTGATTGAATGTAAATATCAGCATCACGACGTGAGCAAGCACCAGAATTGGCGATATATTTATTCAAACGAATTTCATCTTTTACCTTAGGTCTCTTTGGAGCCTGATTCGGTTTTTTCTCTACTTTATCCGAAACGACTTCAGCAACCTTAGTATTTACCTTTACTTTTTTAGGACCTTGTGCCCTTTTTTGCATCGCAGGTTTTGGCTTATTAGAGCTAGGTCTAGAACTCGTAGGTCTAGCACCGCTTTTTTTATTATTGCCTTCCTTATTATTCATAATATTCTATAATTTGTGCAAAGATAGTATTTATATAGTTGACAATCGATATATGGTAATTATAAAACGCTAACGATCTATCTAATAGGTTTTTGTTTCGTTTTTTTGGAGCTTTTTCCCGCTTTTCACTCTATCTTTTACTTTTTAAAGGAAAAAGTAAAAGAATGCCGTTGTAAACAATGTTCACTGAACTCCAATTTAAATAAATATTATGTGAAGTAATCGGGGCTAAGTGTACGAGTTAATTAGGGATTCCTGAATTGTATTTTTTAAATAAGTAATAATAACTTTTTACCATTCCATAATACAGATGGATTAATCAATACAATACAAAAAACACCGGCAACAATTAGGAATTTCAAAACATTATGAAGTAATAAATACTGTTCTTTTTTATTAGATTTCCACAGGTATAGTATGAAGAAAATTAGAATAATAAAACAACAATAAAAGTAAATATCCATATAACCAACGTCGTAGATGTCTACTAAAACGTAAACTGGAAAAATAGTTAAAAGTGTCAAAACAGTAATTATCTTTTTAGAAACCGTTTCTCCAAAACGAATTGGGATGGTTTGGTAATCATTAGCCAAATCTCCTTTTAAATTTTCTAAATCCTTAATCATTTCTCGAATAAGTAATAGTAAAAATAAAAAGCAAGCATGTGCAAAAATTACAGCAAAATGGCCTTTGTAATTTTCAATCTCTTCAAAACTGAGGTTGTAATAATAATGCAGTAAAATGGCAAAAAATGGAATGACAGCCATTACTGTAGCAGTTAGATTGCCTACAACCGCATATTTTTTAATTTTATGAGAGTAAAACCAAATTAGAAAAATGTATCCTGAAAAGAATATAAATGCTTGCCAAGAAGCAAATATGGCTAACAATACAGCTAAAAAGTTTAATGCAAAATAAACTTTTAGTTTTGTGGATTGACTAACTAATCTGTCTAGCATTGATTTGTTAGGACGGTTGATTAGATCTTTTTGGCTGTCATAAAAATTATTGATAATATAGCCGGAAGCAATGGTAATAGCAGATGCAAATACGAGTAAAAACAAATTAAAATCCAATAGAATAGCAATGGCTCTTTTCTCTGGTGCCAGAATAAAAATTGCCGAAAGATACTGCGCTAGTATAATGATAGGGATATTATATCCTCTTACTACTGAGAATAAACTGACTATCTTCATTAATAAAAGCTTATACTTTCTGCTTAATGCCATACTTTTTTAAAATAATAAAGCTTAAAACCACAAAGAATTTTAAGCTTTAAATTTATTTTTCAGGTTCTATTAGAATTGATAGACCACTTCTAATTTATAATCTTGTAAAGATGCTTTGGCGCGTTCTAAATCTTCGGTAAAACCTAGAATATAACCGCCTCCACCAGAACCACATAATTTTAAATAATAATCATTGGTGTCAATTCCTTTTTGCCAAATGGCATGAAATTGCTCTGGAATCATAGGTTTGAAGTTATTCAAAACTACTTTTGATAATTTTTTAGTATTCATGAACAAAGATTTCATGTCACCACCCAAGAAATTCTCTACACAAGCGTCAGTATATTTTACAAACTGATTTTTCAACATCGTACGGAATCCTTTGTCTTTTAGGTTCTCCATAAAGATATTAACCATAGGTGCCGTTTCTCCTACAATTCCTGAGTCCAGCAGAAATACAGCTCCTTTCCCGTCAAAACTTTGATTTGGGATTCCAGTTGCTTCAATGTTGTCTTTGGAGTTTATTAAAATAGGAATACTCAAATAGCTGTTTAAAGGATCTAAACCAGAACTTTTTCCGTGGAAAAAACTCTCCATTTGAGAAAATATATTTTTTAATTGCAAAAGTTTTTCACGTGTCAAATTTTCAAGAACAGTGATTTTATCTTGCGCATATTTATCGTAAATAGCTGCTACAAGCGCTCCACTACTTCCTACACCGTATCCTTGCGGGATACTAGAGTCAAAGTACATTCCTGTTTCGATATCTTGCTTCAAAGTAGCTAGGTCAAATGTTACAAGAGTAGGTTGTTCTTGTTGTAAAGCTTCAAGATACACAGCAAAACGGTTTAAGCTGGCATTTGATGCAATTGCTTCTGCCGAAGGATTTTCATTTCTTTTCAATGCTCCATTATAAAAATTATAAGGAATAGACAAACCCTTAGAGTCACGAATAATTCCGTATTCTCCAAAGAGTAATATTTTTGAGTAAAATAATGGTCCTTTCATATTTATTTAAGAATTAACAATTTGGGGTTGGTAATTATTTCTTGTTTTTTTTTATAAATCTACTTGATCTCCTCGATTCTCTTCTAGAATTTTAGAGTCAATTTTTTCTTGTTGCTCAGGTGTTAATTCGTTCCAAACAACTCTCTTTTGTAATTCGAAAATGTTTTTTATTGCCTCAATTATAGTCTTGTCATTAGTATCTAATAACAATTTAATTATTTCTAATTTTTCAGACTCAATATCCATAATTTCAAATCTTTAAAAAAATAAAGATAAACAAAAAAATAGACTAATTCAATACAGCCCCAATTCCAATTTCGTCACAAAGGTACTGCCCATTTTGGCAAAAGCCAACTAATTCGTCCTTAATAAATTGTAAAACTGTTTCGCTAACGTTTTCGGGATATAATACATGAACATTTGCTCCTGCATCTAGAGTAAAACAAACAGGAATATTGGTTTCATTTCTAAATTTCCAAATCGCATTGATAATTTGCAAGGTATTGGGTTTCATTAAAATGAAATACGGCATTGAAGTCATCATCATAGCATGTAAAGTTAAGGCTTCACTCTCCACCACTTTAATGAATTCGTTCAAATCACCACTTTCAAAAACAGCAATTAGTTTGTCTAAGTTTTCATGTGCCTGTTCGAAACGTCTTTCGGCATATGGATGGTTGTGCATTAAATCATGACCTACGGTGCTCGAAACTTGTTTTTCGCCTTTATCTACTAGTAAAATTGTGTCTTGGTGATTCTTGAAGTTATCGTGTATCTTATTTGGAAATTCAACTCCAAATAAATCAGAACTCCCTTGAATATTGGCTTGATTTCCCCAAACAACTACTTTTCCTTTTACACTTCGACAAGCACTTCCTGATCCCAATCTGGCAAGGAATGACGCTTTTTGATAAAAGTATTCTTCAGTCATTGCTGGATTTAGTACTTTTTCTAAACTCATTAAATTCATTGCCAAAGCTGCCATTCCAGATGCCGACGAAGCGATTCCAGAACTATGCGGAAACGTATTTTGAGTGTCAATTGTAAAATGATACGATTTCAAAAATGGAAGGTAAACTTCTATTCGTTCCAAGAACTTTTGAATTTTTGGTTTGAAATCTTCTTTTGGTTTTCCTTCAAATAGCAAATCGAAAGAAAAGGTGTCTTGGTTTTCTTTTTTGGCGAAAGCTAATTTGGTAATCGTTTTACAGTTGTTCAAAGTAAAACTCACCGATGGATTAGCCGGAATCTGATTGTCCTTTTTTCCCCAATATTTTACTAGCGCAATGTTACTGGGTGCACTCCATTGAAAATTACCGCTTTCTATAGTATGAGAATATTTTGTAGGTATAAAATCGTTTGTTGTCAACATGAATTGTAAAATTTTGACAAAGATACTTTTTTTGCTT
This sequence comes from Flavobacterium sp. WC2421, assembly GCF_040822115.1. Classification (NCBI taxonomy): domain Bacteria; kingdom Pseudomonadati; phylum Bacteroidota; class Flavobacteriia; order Flavobacteriales; family Flavobacteriaceae; genus Flavobacterium; species Flavobacterium sp. WC2421. The sequence goes on from NZ_CP162004.1 coordinate 1,292,493, forward strand.
TATAGGTTTATTCGTTTAATTGATTTAATCATTAGAAAGTTTTAAGTAAATTTGGCTCACATTAGAAAAACGTAAAAATGAATAAACTTACTAAAATACTTACTATAGTTGTCACCTGTCTTGCTATTGGTTATTTGTCTGGAACTGTCACTCGTGCTAGTATTTTGACTTGGTATCCTACATTAGTAAAACCCAGTTTTAATCCGCCCAATTGGATTTTTGCTCCGGTGTGGAGTATGCTTTATATTATGATGGGTATTGCCGCAGGGCTAGTTTGGGATCGAATTGATTTTGAAAAAGAGTTAGTAAAAAAGGCTTTAGTTCTTTTTGCAATTCAGTTGGGATTAAATGCTTTGTGGTCGTATTTATTCTTTGGTCTACACAACCCAATGTTAGCAGGGATTGAGATTATTTTGTTATGGTTAATGATATTTGAAACCTATACTCAATTTGCTAAAATCAATAAAATAGCGGGTTATTTATTTATACCGTATTTGGCTTGGGTCAGTTTTGCAATGGTGTTGAATGCAAGTATTTGGTGGTTGAATAGATAAGTTAGTCGAAAGATAAAAGTCGTAAAGTCAAAAAGTCTCAGTATTGAAGACTTTAGTTGGAAATTAAACGATTCCGTTGCCAATAAATATTAACTATAGTTTTTTGAATTCGATATTTTTGGTAAATAAAAAATCCATTACGCTTAATGCATTATTAGTTTCTGCAATTGTTTTAGATTTTGGGTCTGCTTCACAGAATTGAAGGAACAGTTCTATTTCATTGGGTTGTAGTTTTAAGGTTTCTAGAAAATAGTTCTGATCACAAGTTGTATTAACTAAGTCTTTGAATTTTATTTTTGGCACCTCTTTTTTTTGAGGTTCTTTTTCTTTTGCCAAAAGACCAAAAAGCATACCTCCAATTCGCATGAAATTAGCCTCGTTTTCAATTGTTCCAGTGTTCACTCCAATTACTTTAATGGAGCTGGTAGCTTTTTCTAAAGCGTATTCATCTAATTTTTTTTGCTCGTAATTGGCATCTGAACTTAAATGAATTGAAGGCATATTTGTAATTACCACTTCATTTAGCTCTTCTGCTTTTAAAAGCAAATCAATAATTAATTCGCCATTTGTAAATAGTTTAGGGTTTATGGTAAGTTTTTTTAATTGATGTTCTTTCGATATAAATACAAGAACATCATTCGTTTTTGCGACAATTGAAAATTCACCGTTTGGATCAGAAACAGTAATAATTTTTGAATTTGCATTAATTACTTCCACTTTTGGAACAGCATAATTATTAAATACGACTTTGCCTTTGATTGTTTGTGAGAAGCTAAATTGAGAAGTGAATAAAATTAGGGTACTGAGTAGCTTTACTTTCATAGGTTTCGAATGGAATAACTTGATAGTAAAATTATTAGATTCGTCTTAATGAAAACTTAGCAAAGGTGTAATTTCTTGTTAATTAATGGTTTGTAAAATGTTTTTTATATGGCATTTGCCAATATAAACCCACTTGTCCATGCATTTTGGAAGTTAAATCCTCCTGTAATGGCATCAATATTTACAATTTCTCCAGCAAAATAAAGATTTTCATGTAATTTGCTTTCCATAGTTTTGAAGTTGATTTCTTTTAAGTCAATTCCGCCAGCAGTTACAAACTCTTCTTTAAAAGTGCTTTTTCCATTGACTTGAAAAGTTCCATTGGTCAATTGATTGGCTAAGTTTTGCAATTGAGTTTTTGATAAATCAGCCCATTTTGTAGTACCGAGCGTAGTCGAGGTATCAATTCCTGAGGAAAGAACTAAACTTTCCCATAAACGGTTGGGGAAGTCAAATGGTGATTTCTTAGAGACCGCTTTTTTTGCGTGTTCTTGTTTTAATTCCTTTAATTTTTTCTCTGCATCAGTAGCGTCAACATCATTCAGCCAATTCACGAATATGGTGAACTGGTAATTTTTGTCATGTAGTATTCGGGCACCCCAAGCGGATAGTTTTAAAACTGCTGGTCCACTCATTCCCCAGTGCGTAATCAATAGAGGACCTGTCGATTCGAGTTTGCTGTCTTTTACTTTTACTGTTGCTAATGCAGCAACTCCGGGTAATTCCTTGATTCGTGAATCCTTGATGTTAAAAGTGAATAGGGAAGGGACTGGGCTTACAATGGCGTGACCATACGTTTGTAGCATTTCCCATATTTTAGGATTGCTTCCGGTGGCAAGAATTAATTTCTCCGCAATGTAATTCTCGCTTTGCGTTTCTATTTTCCAAATATTTTCTTTTTTGAAAATAGATTGTACACTTTGTCCTGTCAAGACTTTTATGCCTAGTTTTTGTGTTGCGGTTAAAAAACAATCAATTATGGATTGTGAGGAGTTAGAAACGGGAAACATTCTTCCATCATCTTCCATTTTTAATTCTACGCCATGTTTTTCAAACCATTCAATTGTATCTCCAGAACAAAACTGATGGAAGGGACCGCGCAGTTCCTTTTCTCCACGAGGGTAAAATTTCACCAATTCATTAGGTTCAAAACAAGCATGCGTTACATTACATCTTCCTCCGCCCGAAATGCGTACTTTTTGCAATACTTCTGCTCCACGTTCTAGGATGGCGACTTTGAGTTTTGGGTTTTTCTCAACGATGTTAATGGCAGTAAAAAAGCCTGCTGCACCACCACCTACTATTATTATATCAAAATCTTGATTCATATTTTTGTTGTTTTTGCTTAAAGCAAAATTTATAATCTATCGGGAAAATCAGATATGATTCCGTCTACTTGATATGTTTTTATTCTTTTTATGTCTTCAGTTTCATTTACCGTCCAAGGGAATACTTGAAATCCTTTTTCTTGTAATTGGGCCGTATTTTCTTTGTTTAACAAATGAAAATAAGGATGAATGGATTTTGCTTGGATAACTTTGGCGAAAGCCAATGCCAGATCCAAATCCGTTTCTGTTATAACCCCAATAGGAATTAGTGCGTTTGCAGCAGCCACTTTTTGTAAAGCGTTCCAATCAAAACTAGAAACCAAAAATTGACTGTATATCCAGTTTTTTTCTGAAACGTATTTTTCAATTAGATCCACTACTTTATCTGCAGTTTCAAAACTTTTTAACTCAATATTGATGTCACATTTTTGATCAATCAAGTTTAGAACTTCTGATAAAGTTGGAATATGATGTTCTTTTTCTATGAGAAAACGTTTTAATTCAAGCAATGAAAACTGTTTTACAAAACCTTTACCATTGGTTGTTCTATCGATTGTTTCATCGTGAATAACCATTAATTCATTATCTACACTTAAATGAACGTCAAGCTCAATTCGATTAGCATGAAGGTCGATGGCTTTTTGAAAACCTATTAAGGTATTCTCGGGTTTATGCCCTTTTGCACCTCGATGCCCAATTTTTAACATGGTATAGATTTTTTACAAAGGTAGCTAAAATAAAAAAGCACAAACCGTGTTTGGATTGTGCTTTTCATATTTTATGGGACTGTTTATTTTTCTAATAGAATAATATCAAATGGAGAATCGATGGTCACCTTACCATTTGTTACTGTAGTTTCTTTTCCAGAATAGGCATCTTTTAATTTTGTTCCATTAGCAAAAATAGTTCCTACTGAAAGTTCTTTTTTGCCTATTGGTAAATCCAGTCCAATAACTACTTTATCAGTGTAATTCCCTTTAGAATACGTTCTTGAAAAAGTATAAGGTTGCGCAGAAATTTCTTGGTGAACTCCAGCTCCAATTGCGGGATGATTTTTTCTAAACTGTCCTAGTTTTTGCCAGTGTAAAAGTGCTTTTTGCGTATCAGAATTTGTTGTTATATCGTCCCAATTCATCATGGATCGCAAGGTGGCATCGCCTTCTGTACCTTCGACAATTAAAGAACGCGCTGACTCGTCTCCGTAATACACTTGTGCAAGTCCTGGAGAAAGCAATAATTTTGTTGCAGTTTCTTTGTTTTTGGTTCTTGCCGCATCAAAAGGGCCTCCATCATCATGTGAAGACAAATAGTTTAAAACACTATATCCTTTTAATTCTCCGTTTAAGATTTTAGAATATTTAGAGAATATAAATTCATAGTCTTTTTGTGCATCCCATTTGAATTCGAAATTGATCATGTTGTTAAATCCGTTTTCGTAATAGTTTACTTTTTTATCTCCAAAATCAAAATATTTACCTGCACTAATGTTGTAATTGTAGACTTCGGCAATGGTGTAAAAAGAGTTGTTATCTAGTACTTTCGTAGGATTGTTTTTTTTCCAAGTTGCAAATGCATAATTACATTGTGTTTTAAAATCGGACCAAACACTTTCATTAGTATGTTTAACCGTATCTGCTCTATAACCATCAATTCCGTATTCAGCGATATAATCGGTTAGCCATTTTATGATATAATTTTTTGGGGTTCTAGGGTATCCCGTTCTTTTGAAAAATGCATCCAATGAAGTGACTTCTTTTTCATAACGCCCTTCTTTTTTCCATTTTTCGATTAAAAAAGGAGGAAGTGTAACTTCTTGATTGCTTTCGGTTTTTACATCGGGAAGGTTTTTTACTAAGGTACAAACGGTTGTAGTTTCAAAGGATTTATAATCACATTGTGGTCCTGTTCGCACCCAATCCGAAGGCCAAATAGTGTCATCATTTGTTACTGGTCCAGTGTGGTTTATCACGCCATCTAGAATAATACGAATGCCATGTGCATGTGCTTTTTGAACCAAAGCGGCCAAATCTTTTTTAGTTCCAAAGTTAGGATCTAAAGCAGTCCAATCCCTAGCCCAATAGCCATGAAAGCCATAGCTTAAGCCAGTTCCTTCGTCAACGGCATCATGTATTTGTTCTACAATAGGTGTAAACCAAATGGCATTTATTCCTAATTTATCAAAATAACCTTCGTCAATTTTTTTAGAAATACCTAGAATATCTCCCCCTTTAAAACCACGAAGTTTTCCAGCAGTTTTATTTCGGTTAAAGTTTAAATCATTGGATTTATCTCCATTGTTAAAACGATCAGTCAATAAAAAATAAACACTTGCTGACTCCCAAACAAATGGGGTTTCACTTATTGAATTATTTTTCTTAATTGTTTTTGTACTGGAACAACTAGCAAAGAATGCCGTTGTAAAAAGTAAAATGAGGGCTGTGTTTTTTTTCATATTTTTATTCGAAAAGTAAATTAAAGAGATGTATCAAGTATCTAAAACTATTCTAATTCTAATATCAAAACAGATTTACTGTTTATATTAATTTCATTAGATAAGTCATAAGAATGATCAGTTAAGATATCTTTTCCTGTTTTATGGGTTTTGATGTTTTCTTGAAAACGATCTGTTTTTATAGTATGATCTTCCTTACTATTGTTCATAACAATCATTACCGTTTTGTTTTCGGTATATCTAAAATAAACATAGACATTGTGTTCAGGGATATAGTGGGTCATTTTTCCGAAATGAACCGCTTCATTGGTTTTCCTCCAATTAAAAAGTTTCGAAGTAAAGTCGAAGTATTGATTTTGCCAGTCTGTTCTTCCTTCTTTTATGAATGCATTATTTTCATCATTTTTCCAACCTCCAGGAAAATCTTGTCTAATATCAGCATCTCCTTTGTTTTTATCTCCTCTCATTCCTATTTCACTACCGTAATATAATTGAGGAATTCCTCGTACAGTAGCGATCAAGGCCATTGCCATTTTATACTTGTTGAAATCATTATTGTAGAGTTCGTTAAATCGACTGGTGTCATGATTTTCAGCAAAAACCATAATGTTATTTGGATTTGGATATAAAAAATCTTCTGTAAAATTATCATACATTTTCACCATCCCTTTGTTCCAATTTCCATCATCTTCGTTAAAAACAGTCTCAATAGCATCATGTAACGTAAAATCCATTACACTTGGTAAGTTTGAATTGAAGTTTTGGATGGCTCCAATTTTACTATCTTTTTGCCAATACGCCATTTGAGCTTGACTTTGCATCCAAATTTCCCCTACAATATTAAAATTTGGGTATTCATCAGTAATTGCTTTTGTCCAAGAGGCAATTCCTTTAGGGTCAGAATAGTTGTAGGTGTCTACTCTAAAGCCATCTACATTTGCATATTCAATCCACCAAATTGCATTTTGTTTCAAATAATTTAACACCAAAGGATTTGATTGGTTCAAGTCGGGCATTGAGGGAACAAACCAGCCATCTAAACATACTTTTTTATCAAATTCAGAGGCGTTGATGTCGGTGATTGTTGATCTTTTATGATTGGTTTGCGTATAATTATCAAATTGATGTACCCAGTCTTTTGTTGGCAAGTCTTTCATCATCCAATGTTCAATTCCCCAATGATTGGTTACATAGTCCATGACTAATTTCAAATCTTTTTTATGCATTTCTGATGACAGACGAACATAATCTTCATTGGTTCCATAACGAGGGTCAATTTTATAAACATCAGATTGCGCATAAGTATGATAAGAGAAAGCGGGGTCATTATCCTCACAAAGTGGTGTACTCCATATTGCTGTTGCTCCCAGCGATGAAATGTAGTCTAAATTGTTTATAATACCTTGTATGTCTCCTCCATGTCTTCCACCAGGTAAATCACGATTGTATTTTTCGACAGTGTTGTCGTTACTGTCATTGTCCGGATTTCCATTAGCAAAACGATCGGGCATTAATAAATATAACATATCAGAGGCATCAAAACTTTTGCGTTGAGCAGAGTTTTCACGTCTTTTTTTGATGGAATATTTTTGAGTAAATAGTTCTTTGTTGTTGCTTTTAAAGCTAAAAACTAAATCGGTAGAAAGTGTTTTTTGTGTGTCAATAGTCACAAAAATATAGTTGGGATTTTCTGTTCTTTTGACATTGATTATTTTGGTTTCATTTGAAACGGTGACTTGATATTTAGCTATGTCTTTGCCATAAAACATAATCTGTAAATTTGGATTATGCATTCCCGCATACCAAAATGGAGGTTCGATTTTATCGATTTGAGCATTTATGGATAGGGACATAAAAAAAAGGAATAGGGTTATTTTTTTTATAAAAGCTTTGTTTTTTGACTGCGTGTAACCAAATTTATTCATATTTAAGGATATTTTGAACATTATTGAAATTATTTTATGGTAGATGGTTAGAAAAGTAGGATTACTAAAGAAGTATTAGTTTAAATTAAACAATCCCAATAAAATTGGGATTGTTTGTAGGCAAATTAGCCTTTTCTAAGAGAAAGAATTATCTACAAGTTCTTTACAATTAAATTGTTATAGAGTAGGGGAAACAACAACTGGTTTGCCATTTACGATTATTGTCAATTCCTTTGTTCCATCTACTGAAAAAGTGGTTTGATTGTGATTGATAGCCACTTTTAGAATTTGATTTCTGAAATTTATTTTAAAGGAGTACCCTTTCCATTCTTTTGGAATTTTTGGAGAAAAGTGCAGCGTGTCATTTTTTACTCGCATTCCGCCAAATCCTTCTACGATACTCATCCAGGTACCGGCCATTGATGTAATATGACACCCTTCTTCTACTTCTTTGTTGTAATCATCTAGATCTAGTCGCGATGTTCTTAAGTAGAATGTATATGCCATTTCCATTTTGTCAAGGGAAGCCGCTTGAATGGAATGAACACAAGGCGAAAGAGAGCTTTCATGTACTGTGAACGATTCGTAAAACTCAAAATTACGTTTCAGTTCCTCTTTAGAGAAATGCTCTTCAAAGAAATAGAAACATTGTAATACATCGGCTTGTTTGATATAAGGAGAACGCAATACTCTGTCCCAAGACCATTTTTGATTGATGGGGCGTTGCGATTTGTCTAAGTCTTTTACAGGAACAAGATCTTTATCTAAAAAGCAATCTTGTTGCAAGTAGATTCCTAGTTCTTCTGATTTTGGGAAATACATATTTCCTGCTACTTTCTTCCATTCTTGCAATTCAGCATCAGATAATTTTACTTTCTCAATAATACGTTTATGATCTGATGGGTATTCTAAAGAAACTTTTTGAATTTGTTCTTGCGCATAATCAATACACCATTTAGCAATATAATTGGTGTAGAAATTATTGTTGATGTTGTTTTCATATTCATTAGGACCTGTAACTCCTAGAATAACATATTGATTTTTGTCTTTGGAGAAATTTGCTCTTTGATGCCAAAAACGAGCGATACCTATTAATACCTCTAATCCTTTTTCTGGGATGTAAGAATAATCGCCAGTAAAACGGTAGTAATTGAAGATTGCAAAAGCGATAGCCCCATTTCTATGTATTTCCTCATGCGTAATTTCCCATTCATTATGGCACTCTTCACCATTCATGGTAACCATCGGGTATAATGCTGCACCATCTTTGAATCCAAGGTTTTTCTCGGCATTCTCAATTGCTTTATCCAGTTGATTGTAACGGTACGTCAATAAGTTTCGAGCTACTTGTTGGTCTTTGGTCGCCATATAAAATGGAATACAATACGCTTCAGTATCCCAATAGGTTGATCCTCCGTATTTTTCTCCAGTAAATCCTTTTGGACCGATGTTTAATCGGCTGTCTTTACCTAAATAAGTTTGGTTCAATTGGAAAATATTAAATCGGATACCTTGTTGCGCTTTCACGTCACCGTCAATAGTAATATCTGACATTTCCCAAATTTTTGCCCAAGCATCAATTTGATCTTGTAACAATTGATCGTACCCTTTTGTTAAAGCAAGTTGGATTGTTTTTTCGGCTGCTGTAAAAGTATTTGTATGATTTAAAGAAACGGTATATCCCCCTATTTTTTGAATAGATGATTTTTTGCCTTGAGCGACAATAACAGCATAACTACTTTGAATTTTGTCTGTACCTGTTTCAAAGTTGCTAGGTGAAATATTTAAGTTTCGACCATTTTCTAAGATGCTGTTTTGCATAAAAGTGGTCACTTTGAAATGTGTTTTGAAGGTTTGTGCTGTAACAAAAGCTTCGTTGCCTACATGTTTTACTTCAAGTGGCTCCCAGAATTTTTCATCCCAGTTGGCGTCCTCATTTGTTACACCTGCATCGATGTACGGTTTGTAAACTATTTTTGCGTCTTTATTTAATGGCGTAATTTCATAATTTATGATACCTACTTCGTCCAAATCCAATGAAAGTAAGCGACGTACGTTTACGGCGATTTCAGTACCATTTTTTAGCTTGGCTTCAAATGAACGGTTGTACCATCCTTCTTTCATGTTTAATTCACGACGAAAATGGTTTACTTCAACACAGGTGTTTAAATCTAAATTCTCGCCATTGATTTCAATATCAATTCCAATCCAGTTGGGTGCATTCAATACTTTCGCAAAATATTCAGGGTAGCCATTTTTCCACCAACCCACTTTAGTTTTATCTGGATAATAAATCCCAGCAATATAACTTCCTTGAAAAGTAGGGCCAGTATAATTTTCTTCAAAATTAGCACGTTGTCCCATAGCACCATTTCCAATACTAAAAAGGCTTTCTGATGATTTTACGCTTTCTGAATCAAATCCTTCTTCAATGATGGACCAATTGTCTGGTTTTATATAATCTTGGTTCATTTTTTTAATTTTATTTAAATACTGAAAATTAGCTTTCCAATAATTTCAATTCTTTATTTATTAATCAATTTTTCGATGAAAGCAAATTCAATATGAGTGAAATCCTCAAAAATATACTTAGCTTCATGAAGTGTTTTTTCTTCGCCAATTCCTATGCTTGTCATTTTACCAATATTGGCTGCTTGAACACCAGCAACAGAGTCTTCAAAAACAATAGCATCTTCCGGTTTTGATCCTAATAATTTTGCTGCTATCAAGAAAACTTCTGGATCAGGTTTGGCATTGGTAACATCATTCCCGTCAACAATAGCATCAAAATAATGTATGATTCCTGTTTTTTCAAGAATAGGTCTTGCATTCTTACTTGCTGATCCTAATGCTATGGGTTGGTTTTTATCTTTTAAAAACTGTAGAATAGGCATTACTCCGGGTAAGATTTCACTTTGATCCATATCAACAAGATAGGTGAGATATTCTTCATTTTTTTGAATCAACCATTTGTTTTTATCTTCTTGTGACGCTTCAACTTTTCCTAATTCTAATATAATATCAAGAGAACGTACACGACTTACTCCTTTTAATAGTTCATTGTGTTCTAGTGTGAAATCAATATTTAATTCTTGTGCAATTTTTTGCCATGCTAAATAATGGTACTTCGCGGTATCTACTATAACTCCGTCAAGGTCGAATATGAATGCTTTTTTATTCATTGATTGTAATTTTGGATTCGTCATTAATAATAAGAGCAATAATTCCGGCAAGAATCATGGAAGCTCCACCAATTAATAATGCGTATATGGGTTCATTGTTAAAAATTTGGGATACTAAAAATCCTAGAATGGATGCAGCAACTAGTTGCGGAATTACGATAAAGAAGTTAAAAACTCCCATGTAATACCCCATTTTGGCAGAAGGTAAAGAGCCAGATAACATAGCATAGGGTATTGATAAAATACTTGCCCATGCAATTCCAACTCCTATCATTGGAAGCCATTCCATAGTAAATGTGGTAGGTTCTTTTATGAAATAGATAGATATAAGACCAATTCCACCGCAAACTAATGCAGCAAAGTGGGTGAATTTTCTACTCGTGTATTTTGCTAATAAGGGCAATAAAAAAGAAGCGATTGCGGCAATTAAATTGTAGTTAGCAAACATTTCTCCCACTTGATTTGCTCCTGTATTGTAGGCAACTGATGTGGTATCAGTCGTTCCGTAAATATGTTGTGTTACGGCAAGAGTGGTGTAAATCCACATGGAGAAAAGGGCAAACCAAGAAAAGAATTGTACCCAAGCCAACTGTTTCATGATTTTTGGCATAAACTGGAAATCATTCATAATGGTAACAAAACCATTTTTGGTGTTATTGGTTTTTTGCATTAATCCTGAAGCAACCATTGCGAGACCACCTAAGCCAATAAGCCCAAGAGATAAAACGTATAAATCTTTCTTTAAATCAAAATGATAAATTACAAATGAAAATAGGATACTTACAATTAAAAATAGAGTTCCCTTAGTTAAATGAGATTTTCCGTTGGAGGTAAACCATTCTGCTGAATGATCTTCTTTTACAAACGTGATTTCTTTGTGTTTTTCAAAAGCGGCTAATTCTTCTGGCGAATATTCTTTGGACGTAATTACAGTCCATAGAACAGTAACTATAAATATAATACCACCAAAATAAAAGGAATATTTTACAGAGTCTGGAATAATACCTAAAGGAGCAGTGTTTTGAACACCCAAATGAGTAAAAATTAAAGGCAATTTTGACGCAAAATAGGCACCAATTCCAATGAAGAAACTTTGCATAGCAAACCCCATGGTACGTTGCTTTTCAGGAAGATTATCTCCTACAAATGCACGGAATGGCTCCATAGAGACATTGATCGAAGCGTCCATAATCCAAAGCATTCCTGCCGCAATCCATAACACTGGAGAGTTTGGCATAACAAATAGAGCTGCCGAAGCTAAAATTGCTCCTGCTAAAAAATAAGGTTTTCTTCGTCCTAATTTGGTCCAAGTTCGATCAGAGAAATAACCAATAATTGGTTGAATAATTAATCCAGTTAAAGGAGCAGCAACCCATAAAATAGGGATGTCATCAATGTTTGCACCTAAAGTCTGAAATATTCTACTAACATTAGAGTTTTGCAATGCAAATCCCATTTGTATTCCTAGAAATCCAAAACTCATGTTCCAAATTTGCCAGAAACTTAACTTACGCTTTTCCATTATCGTAATTTATATTAATAATACGATAAGCGCGATGCTTATCAAAACTTGTTCTTATTTTCGAAGTAAAAGTAAAAGCTTTGAGGTGGGTGTAAATATAAAATTTTTTTCCAAACTTCTATTTTTAACTTTTAAAAAATAGGAAAATATTTTACTACAAGGTTGTAGTAATGAATTATATAGAATTAAAAAGCTAATTTGTGGATTCTCTCTCTATAAGATGTGTTTCTATCACTTCAGTTTTATAATTTTCCTCTTCGTCTTCTTCTAATTCCAATCGGTCAATAAGCATTTTTGCCGCTTTATTGCCCATTTTTATTCCATTTTGACTTACAGTTGTAATAGTTGGCGTAGAATATTTTGAAATAATCCCATCCGTAAAAGCAATTACTGCAAAATCTTCAGGAACGCTTAAACCAATTTTACTGGCTGTCTTTATACAAGTTACGGCAAAAAGTTCATTTACGGCGAAAACTGCATCAATGGCCTTGTCTTCCAATAATTTTCCAATAATGATTTCGCATGTATCAATATCTTCAATTTTGATAATTAGGTTTTCGTCGAAAGGGATGTTATTGTCTAATAATGCTTTGGTATACCCATCGGTCCTTAGTTTACCTACACTTACATAATCTACGGTGGTGACTAATGCTATTTTTCTCTTGCCTTTGTCTATTAAACTTTGAACGGCTTCGTAAGCTGCAGATTTGTCATCAATAATAACTTTGTCACAAAGAATATCGTTAGTGACACGATCAAACATTACAACGGGCATTCCTTGATTTATCACCTCGGTAATATGATGAAAGTCTCCTTTTAATTGGGTTTCTTTAGAAAGAGACATAATAAATCCATCGATACTTCCATTAGCTAATAGTTCCATATTAAGGACCTCTTTATCAAAAGAGTCGTCAGAGAGACATATAATTACACTGTACCCATATTCATTGGCAACTTGTTCGATCCCATTGATAACGGTCGAGAAGAAATGATGTACTATTTCAGGGATAATGATCCCGATTGTTTTTGTCTTTCTGTTTTTTAGGCTTAGTGCAATGTTATTAGGTTTGTAATTGTAAAATTTAGCAAAAGCTTGCACTTTTAACCTAGTCTCTTCTCCAATTTCCAAGCTATTTCTAAGTGACTTTGAAACGGTTGAAATGGAGACGTCCAGTTCTTTTGCAATTTGTTTAAGTGTTACTTTTCTTTTCATGGATCAATTAAGGAATTATTTGGTATTCATAATAAAAATCTGTTTTAATATAATTTATGGCAATTTAACCCTTATAAAATTAAATAAAGTAGAAACTTTTCAACACTATCACGTTTTCGTAACCCAATATAAAAGTGACTTTGTCGAGCACGTTAAAATTTACATAAATTTAACGCTCGAAGTATAAGTAAAGTTCAATAAAAACAAATTAATTTAAACAAAAAGTATGAAAACAATTTATAAAAAGTTGTTATTTTTAGTACTGCTATTGCCTTTTAGTATTCTGGCTCAGAATACTCTTAATGGGACAGTTCTTGATAAAATATCAGGACAACCAATTCCTGGGGTAAATGTAAATGTACAAGGCGCTATTAATGGCGTTTCCACTGATTTCGACGGTAAATTTCAATTAGTAAATGTGAAGAAAGGCGATAAAATCGTTTTTTCTTTTATTGGATATAAAAATATCGTTGTTAGTTATGCTGCTCAAAAAGCACTGACAGTTTCTTTAGAAGAAGATGAAAATCAATTGAAAGAAGTTGTTATCCAAGTAGGTTATGGTACTGTTAAGAAAAAAGATGCAACTGGAGCCGTAACTGTTTTATCAGCAAAAGATTTTAACAAGGGGCCTGTAACTTCTGCAGATCAAATGATTCAAGGAAAAGTAGCTGGTTTACAAATTATTAATGGTGGTGGTTCACCTGGAGTTGACCCGGTTATTAGAATTAGAAGTGGGTCTTCACTATCAGCAAGTAATGATCCATTATATGTAATTGATGGTGTGCCAGTTGCAAATGGTGGTGTAGAGGGTGGTAGAAATCCATTATCTACTATTAATCAAAATAATATTGAATCTATTTCAGTATTAAAAGATGCTTCTGCTACAGCAATTTATGGATCACGTGCTTCTAATGGTGTAATCATTATTACTACTAAAAAAGGAAAAGCAGGAGAATTGCAAGTTTCTTATAATGGTAATCTTCAGGTTTCTGAAATTACTAAAAAAGTAGATGCATTATCAAGTACTCAATTTAAAGAGTTTGTTGCAGCAAATGGAAATGCAGCTCAACAAGCACTTGTAGGTACTGCAAATACAGATTGGCAAGATGAAATTTATAGAACAGCAATTGGAACGGATCATAATGTTGCCTTAAGTGGTGGTGTTGATAATGTAGTGTACAGAGCTTCTGTAGGATATGCTAATTTGAATGGAATTTTAAAAAGAGATAATATGCAAAGAACTTCTCTTGGGGCTAATGTTACTGGAAATTTCTTTGATAAACATTTGAAAATTGAAATAAATAATAATACATCTGTTATAAAAAGTAATTACAGTACTACAGGTGCTGTTGGTGGAGCGGTTAGCTTTGATCCTTCACAACCAGTTAGAAATGCTGATGGTACTTATTTTCAATGGCAAACTTCTCCTACTGAAATCAATCAATTAGCGGGAGTTAATCCACTTTCTCAAATCGAACAACAAAACAACTATGGTAGTTTCTATAGAAGTATTGGAAACGTTCAGTTGGATTATAAATTGCATTTTTTTCCAGACTTAAAAGCCGTAGCTAATTTTGGATATGATCAAATGACTGGAACTGGATATGGTAATACAGCGGCAGATTACCGTAATGGGTTTTCAGGTTCAGGATATAACAATACGTATAAAAATTTAGAGTCTCGTGATAATAAATTAATGGACTTGTACTTGAACTACAATAAGAAGGTTGAGTCTATTGATACACAATTTGATGTGACAGGGGGATATACGTACCAAGATTTTAAAGAATCAAAAAACAAGTCTTCTTATAATTTTGAAAGAGGAGTGACTAATAATGAGTTGTTTACGCCAACACGTATCAACTTGCAATCGTTTTTTGCAAGAACAAACATTACCATTGCAGATAAATATTTATTGACAATGTCTTTGAGACGAGATGGTACATCTAGATTTACAGAGAATTACCGTTGGTCAAACTTCCCAGCAGTTGCTGTGGGATGGAAATTAAACCAAGAGAACTTCTTGAAAGATGTGGAAGCTATTTCTAGTCTTAAATTAAGAGGAGGTTGGGGTATAACGGGACAACAAAATATTGGTAAATCGTATCCTTCAATTCCGTTGTATTTAGCGTCTAATAATGCTGCTCAATATCAAATAGGGGATACTTTTTATACTACTTATAGACCAGAGCCGTACAATAGCAATTTGAAATGGGAACAAACAACAACAGTAAACGTTGGTCTTGATTTTGGATTGTTCAATAATAGAATAACAGGTAGTGCTGATGCTTATCAAAGAATTACTAAAGATCTATTATTGTTTACTTACAATCCGGCTTTCTTTGGTTTCTCAAATCAAGACAACTATAATATTGGGACAATCGACAACAAGGGAATCGAGTTAGCTGCTGAAGTTATTCCAGTGAGAAATGATAATTTTCAATGGACTATTGGTGGGAATGTAACTTTTCAAGATTCTAAAATCACTAAATTAACTACGACTCAAGACAACACTCCTGGTATAACTGATGTGGGGTCAATTGACGGAGGTACAGGAAACTACATTCAAAGTCATCAAGTTGGTTATGCGCCAAATTCATTCTTTGTTTATGAGCAAGCGTATGGAGCCGATGGTAAACCACTTGAAGGCGTTTTTATCGATAGAAATAAAGATGGTATCGTTAATGAAAGTGATAAATACCGTTTTCATAAACCAGCAGCTGATGTCTTTTATGCTTTTAATACAAGTGTAACTTATAAAAACTGGGATATGGGAATGAACTGGAGAGGTTCATGGGGTAATTATAATTATAACAACGTAGATTCTAATAAAGGGGTTTATAATAATGTTTTAACGAGAAATACCGATTTAAATAACGGAGTTGCTAACCTTTTAGAAACCGGTTTTACTAAATCAAATGATTTTCAATTGCATTCAGATTATTACATCCAAAATGCTTCATTTATCAGATTGGATAATGTGAGTGTTGGATATACTTTTAATCAAAAAGAAAATGCTACATCATTAGTTAAATTAACATTATCTGCACAAAACATTTTAACAATCACTAAGTATGATGGTTTAGATCCAGAGATTTCTGGAGGTATTGATAAAAATTTATATCCTAGACCAATCACATTTACGTTAGGTTTAAACGTTAATTTCTAATACAAATAATAAGAAAAATGAAAAATATATATAAACAACTATTGGGTATTTCTTTGTTACTGTTGGTCCTTACATTTCCATCATGTACCAATGATTTAATCCAATCTCCAGACAACGGAGATTCGGTTTCTGGTGATGAGTTTTTCAGCACGCCGGAATCGTATAAGCAAAATTTGGCCAAACTATATGCAGGTTTTGCCACTTCAGGGCAGCAAGGTCCTGCAGGAAAACCTGATATTTCAGGAATCGACGAGGGAACAAGTCAATACATTAGAGGGTATTGGATGATGCAGGAATTAACAACTGATGAGGCAGTTATAGGATGGAATGATGGAACTATTAAAGATTTTCATTCACAATCATGGACATCTTCGGATAGTTTTATTAACGCTACTTTTGCTCGTTTCTCTTTTCAAATTGTGAACTGTAACGAATTTTTGCGCCAAACTACTGATGAGAAATTGGCAGCTAGAGGTGTGGATGCAACTTTAAAAAGCGAGATTGCTACTTACAGAGCTGAAGCCCGTTTTTTGAGAGCAATGACGTATTGGCATTTGATTGATACATTTGGTGCTGGGTCATTAGTTACCGAAGATTCTCCAACTAATTTTTACTATCCAGATTATGCTACTAGAGCAGAATTATACAAATTTGTTGACGAAGAATTAACTGCAATAGCAGGGCAATTAAAAGCGCCAAAAACAAATGAGAAGTATCGTGTAGATCAAGCTGCTGATTGGATGTTACAGGCTAAATTGTATATGAATGCAAAAGTATATATTGGTGTAGATCATTATGCTGAAGCAGTGCCGTTAATTACTAAAATAAATGGATCAGCATATAGTCTACATGCAAATTACAACCAATTGTTTTTTGCTGATAATGATAAAAATGGAGCTCAAAACGAATTCATTTTTGCCATTGCATTTGATGGTATTCATACCCAAACGTATGGGGGAACAACTTTCTTAACTCACGCTGCAGTAGGCGGTTCAATGAATGCTGCACAATTTGGTATTAACGGTGGTTGGGCAGGAATAAGAACTACAGCTGCTTTTGTAGATAAATTTGACGCAAATACGACTGATACACGTGGACAATTTTATACAGACGGTCAAACTAAAGAAATAAAAGATTTAGGAACTTTTACGGATGGATATGCAATTCAAAAATTTAGAAATGTTGATGTCAACGGAGTACAAGGTTCTGATAAATCTGGAGATTTTTCAGATTCAGATTTTCCTATTTTCCGTTTAGCAGATGCATATTTAATGTATGCTGAATGCGCCGTTAGAGGTGCAGCAGGTGCTAATATGGTTACTGCAACAACATACGTTAACGCTTTACGTACAAGAGCAAAAGGAGCAACAATTTCTGAAGGTGATTTAAACCTGAATTTTATTCTTGATGAAAGAGCAAGAGAATTGCACTGGGAAGGACATAGACGAACGGATTTAATTCGCTTTGGTAAATTTACTGGTGGAGCTTATTTATGGCCTTTTAAAGGTGGAGCCGCTAGTGGATCTCCAACACAATCGTATAGAAATTTATTCCCGATTCCTGCAACTGCATTGGCATCAAATCAAAAGTTACAACAAAATCCTGGATACTAATAATTTAAAAAATATATAAAATGAAAAATATAACTAGATCAATAATTGCTTTATTTGCGGTAGTTGCTTTGTCATGTAGCGTTGAAGACGTTCAAGATAGACCAGTTATCGAAGGTGTTGATTCACCTGTTTTAACAGCTCCAACAGACGGGGTGGCTTACATATTGACTCCAGAAAATGCAGCTGCACAAGCGGAACGTTTTACTTGGAAATCAGCTAATTTTGGAGGAGATGTTCAAGTGAACTATGTAGTCGAAATGGACACTAAGGGGAATGAATTTAAAACTCCTAAAGAAATAGGGAGTGCTTTGCCTTCTGATAATCAAGTTTCGGTATCAGTAGAATCAATGAACGGTGCTGCATTGGCACTTAATGCTACTCCATTTTCTCCTTCTGAAATGGAAGTTAGAATTAAAGCAACTGTAGGAACAACAAATATGTTTTCTAATGTAATTGGAATTGTTGTAACTCCTTATACTACCGAAAGCCCTAAATTATGGGTTCCAGGAGGATATGCAGAAGCTTCTGGTTACGCTAAAGATTGGGATCCTGCTTCATCTCCTAAATTAGCTGCTTCGGGTTATGGAAAGGTTGATTTTGAAGGGTACATTAATTTTAATGATGCTAATGCTGAATATAAATTTACTAGCGCTCCTGCATGGTCACAACCAGGAGAATATGCTGCTGGAGCTACACCAGGAACATTATTGTTATCTGGACCTGATAATCTTAAAATTCCTGCTGCAGGATTTTATAAAATGGAAGTTGATACTGAAAAATTAACTTACAAAGCCACTAAACAAGTTTGGGGAATTGTAGGTAATGCTACACCAGGAGGTTGGGATGCTGATACGCCAATGACTTATGATAAAGTTACAAAAAAATGGACTTTGATAGCTACTTTAACTACTCAATCAGCTCCAGATAATGGAATGAAATTTAGAGCTAATAACAATTGGGATTATAACTTTGGTGATACTGGAGCCGATGGAACTCTTGAAGGTGGAGGTACAAATATTGGAACTACTGCTGGGACTTATTTGATTACTTTAGATTTAAGTAACCCTAGAGCTTATACTTATACTATGGTTAAACAATAATATTTTTTAATATTTGAAAAGGCTATCTTTACGGTAGCCTTTTCTATTAAAACCAAAAAACCATGAAGAAATTTTTACTTTTATTATTACTTTTTTTAATCTCCTCATTAAGTTTTGCGCAATTTACTAGTAACCCATCACCTGCAATCGCAAATGGAATCGTTACTCTTAATTTTAATAAAACAGGAACTACTTTAGCTACTTATTCAGGGACAATCTATGCGCATATTGGATTGACGGTGAATGGAACAAGATGGCAAAACGTGAAAGGTACTTGGGGAAATAATACTACACAACCCAAATTAATTTTGGTTTCTGGAACTACTTATAAATTAGATTTAACACCTGATTTATATACCTATTTCGGTGTTCCAACGACAAGCTCTATTACTGAGATATGTGTGGTTTTAAGGAATGATGCTGGAAATATGCAAACCGCTGATACTTTTTTTAATGTGGGAGCCTTTCAAGCGACATTGACCTCTCCAACTGAAAATAGCTCAACAATAATTTCATCAGGTGGAAGTTTGAGTATTACCGCGAATAATACAGGTGGGAATGCAAGTTATAATTTGAAATCAAACGGTTCAAGTATTAATACCAATATAAGTACCTCTAATTATACTTTCAATCATAATAATATAACTGCAAACCAGAATTATGTATTGGAAATTACGCAAGGAGCCACTTCAGTTTTAAAAAAGTTTTCGGTTATTGTAAATCCAGGAGCAGCATCTGTGGAAATGCCTTCGGGATTATTAGATGGAATTAATTATAATTCAACAGATCCTACAAAAGCGACATTAGTTTTAGATGCTCCATTGAAGGATTTTATATATGTTGCGGGGACCTTTAACGATTGGCAACCTAATTCTAATTATGCAATGAAAAAGGATCCAGTATTAGGAAAATTCTGGTTGGAATTGACCGGATTAGTTTCTGGAACGAATTATAGTTACCAATATTGGGTGGGTGAAACAACCCCAATTGCCAATTCTCCAGCATTAGTAAAAACAGCTGATCCTTATTCGACATTAGTTCTTTCTCCTTATGACGATCCTTATATTCCTTCTTCAACTTATCCTAATCTTCCTGCTTATCCAGTAGGCCAGGAGAGAGAGGTAACTGTTTTACAAACGGGTCAAGCTCCCTACGCATGGAGTACGGCAACTACAAATTTTGTAAAGCCAGAGAAAGAAAAATTAGTTGTTTATGAAGTTTTAGTAAGGGATTTTGATGCAAATAGAAATTTTCAAGATTTGATTAATAAAATTGATTATTTCAAGAATTTAAAAATAAATGCAATTGAATTATTACCCGTAATGGAATTTGAAGGTAATGAGAGTTGGGGTTACAATACCTCTTTTCACATGGCTTTGGATAAGTTTTACGGACCTTCAAATAAATTAAAAGAATTTATTGATTTGTGTCATCAAAACGGAATTGCTGTTATTCTTGATGTAGCTTTAAATCATGCTTTTGGAAGAAATCCAATGGTAAGGATGTGGATGAATGATCCAGATGGGGATGGCTTTGGAAGCGCAACTGCCGAAAATCCTTATTTTAATACAGTAGCTAAACACAGTTATAGTGTTGGTGAGGATTTTAATCATACTTCTTTATTGACAAAAAATTATGTAAAAAGAGTGGTGAAGCAATGGATTGAAGAGTACAAAATTGATGGTTTTCGTTGGGATTTAACCAAAGGGTTTACGCAAAATTGTACTGCAAATGATGAGTCTTGCACAAATGCGTATCAAGCGGACAGAGTTGCGATTTTGAAAGATTATGCGGATTATTCGTGGAGTTTGGATCCAACACATTATACTATTTTTGAACACTTAGGAACAGATACTGAGGAAAAGGAATGGGCAAATTATAGAATTACTGAATCACCTAGTAAAGGGATAATGATGTGGGGAAAGATGACTGATCCTTACAATCAATTGACTATGGGATACAATTCTAATAATGATATTTCTAGAATGAACAGTACGGCTCATGGATTTACTAAAAATAGATTGATGGGTTATGCTGAAAGTCACGATGAAGAACGATTGATGTATAAAAACATACAATATGGGGCTAATCTAAATGGTTATAATGTAAAAACACCAAGTACTGCTCTTACTAGAATGTCAGCTTTAGGTGCGGTTACATTATTAGTTCCAGGACCAAAGATGATTTGGCATTTCGGAGAATTGGGTTGGGATTTGTCCATTTTTTCTTGTAACAATGGAACAGTAAACACTTCTTCTGATGCAACGGCTGGAGATTGTAAACTAGATACTAAACCACAACCACAATGGGTTAATAATTGGTTAGGGGATGCTGGCAGAGGTAAAATCTATACAGATTGGGCTAAAATGATTGCTTTAAAAATAAATGAACCCGTTTTCGTAGGTACTGCAACTATGGCTAGTGGGACTTCGCTGACTCCAAATATTAAGATTACCAACAGTGCTTTGGCATCGACTCAACTTAAAGATGTGTTAATTTTGGCTAATTTTGACCTGTCAGCTCAAAATGTAGCAACGGGCTTTCCATATACTGGAACTTGGTATAACTTGATGGATAATACTTCTATTAATGTTACAAACGTTAGCGCTACAATTAATATTCCAGCTGGAGAATTTAGAATATACGGAAATAAAGTGGCTGCTTTGGCAATTGCTAATTTCGAACATAAGGATAATTCAATTTATTTGTATCCTAATCCAGTCGAAAATTACTTTACACTCAACAGTGATGTAACTAAAGTAGAAATTTTTTCTATTACAGGACAATTGATGAAGAGTTTCAAAACGAATAAAAATGCTACTTTTCAATATGGGGTAAGCGATTTAGGTCAGGGAATATATGTTGTTAAAGCGCATACCGAAGAGAATCAAGTGAAAGTAATGAAGTTTATTAAAAAATAATTAAGTTGTTTTGGTTTGTTTGAAAAGCTGTTCTGAAAAGACAGCTTTTCTTATTTATAAAAAAAGCGACTTCATGAATGAAGTCGCTTTTTGCTATAATAAAAATTATAAAATTAAATTTTGCCGTTTTTTATTTCATCCACAATTTCAGGATTTAATAATGTAGAGGTATCCCCAAAATTAGAATAATCTCCTTCGGCTATTTTACGAAGAATCCTTCTCATAATTTTTCCTGAACGTGTTTTGGGTAGACCAGAAACAAATTGTATTTTATCTAACTTGGCAATTGGACCAATTTGATTTGAGATTTGTTGGTTGATTTCTTTCATCAAATTTTCTCTGTCGCGAGATTCCCCTGATTCTTTTAGAATAACATAACCATATAATGCATTTCCTTTTATGTCGTGTGGGAAACCTACAATAGCGGACTCAGCAACTGCTGGGTGCTCATTGATGGCGTCTTCAATAGGAGCTGTTCCTAAGTTATGACCAGATACAATAACTACATCATCTACACGACCCGTAATTCGGTAATACCCTACTTCATCACGTAAAGCACCATCCCCGGTAAAATATTTGCCTGGAAAGGCTGAAAAATAAGTTTCTTTATAGCGTTGATGATCGCCCCAGATCGTTCTGGCAATTCCTGGCCAAGGAAATTTAATACATAAAGATCCTACTACTTGATTGTCTTCAATTTCATTTCTTTTTTCATCCATTAATACCGGTTGAATTCCGGGTAATGGTAACGTGGCATAAGTTGGTTTTGTTGGGGTAACAAATGGGATTGGTGAAATCATGATTCCTCCCGTTTCTGTTTGCCACCAAGTATCTACCACGGGACATCTTTTATCTCCTACATGATCATTATACCAGTGCCAAGCTTCTTCATTGATTGGTTCTCCAACTGAGCCAATTACTTTTAAAGATTTAAGTGGGAATCGTTGTACATAATCTAAGCTTTCTTTTGCCAAAGCACGAATTGCGGTAGGAGCTGTGTAAAATTGATTTACTTGATGTTTTTCGATAATTTCCCAAAAACGACTAAA
This sequence comes from Flavobacterium sp. WC2421, assembly GCF_040822115.1. Classification (NCBI taxonomy): domain Bacteria; kingdom Pseudomonadati; phylum Bacteroidota; class Flavobacteriia; order Flavobacteriales; family Flavobacteriaceae; genus Flavobacterium; species Flavobacterium sp. WC2421. The sequence goes on from NZ_CP162004.1 coordinate 1,315,343, forward strand.
GTCAGGATAGGATGGTACGCCTTCAAATATAACTGTAGTTGCGCCATTTAGTAATGGTCCGTATAGAATGTAAGAGTGTCCGGTTATCCAACCAATATCTGCGGTACACCAAAAAACATCGTTCTCTTCATAATTAAATACATTTTTGAATGTGTAAGCAGTATAGACCATATAACCTGCGGTAGTATGTACCATTCCTTTTGGTCTTCCAGTTGAGCCAGAAGTATAAAGAATGAATAAAGGATCTTCGGCATCCATTATTTCAGCAGTATTGTTATCTGATGCTTGATCTAAAAGGGGTTGTAACCATTGGTCGCGACCTTCTTTCATTTTTATATCCGTTTTGGTTCTTTTTACCACTAACACTTTTTCGACACAAGTAGTGTTTATTAAAGCCTCGTCAATAATCCCCTTTAAGTCAATTGTTTTGTTACCACGATATCCACCATCTGACGTAATTACCATTTTGCAATCACTGTCATTTATTCTAGTTGTTACAGCTGAAGCCGAAAACCCTGCGAAAACAACAGAATGAATGGCTCCAATTCTAGCACAAGCCAGAGTGGTAATAGCTAGTTCAGGAATCATGGGTAAATAAATACACACGCGATCCCCTTTTTGAATGCCTTGATCTCTCAACACATTTGCCATTTTACAAACACGTTGATGCAATTCAGTATAAGAAATATGTAATGCTTCTTCTTTTGGATCATTAGGTTCAAAAATGATAGCCGTTTTATCACCCTTTTTTGCAAGATGTCTGTCGATACAGTTTTTAGTAATGTTTACTTTTGCATCTTCAAACCATTTTATTTCGGCTTCAGCCATATTAAAATCGACAACTTTACTCCATTCTTGGTACCAAGTGAAGTTTTCTGATGCGATTTTGTCCCAGAATTTTTTAGGTTCACGAACTGATTTTTTATATTCTTTAAAGTATTCTTCTAGGTTATTTATTTTGTAACGACTCATTTTTGTAATTTTTAATATAGTTAGTGTTATTTTTTATTATAAATGCCAATCTCATATTTTATTAAAATAGCATCGATTTCCTCAACTATAGCCTCGTCGTCTATAGTAGATGGAATTTGGAAAGAATCACCGTCTGCAATACTACGCATTAATTTTCTTAAAATTTTCCCCGAACGTGTTTTGGGTAATCGTTCTACAATCACTACGTTTCTTAATGATGCTACTGCTCCAATTTGTTTTCGGACTAATTTTATAATTTCCTGCTCTAATTGAAAATGTTCAATATCTTCATTTGACTTTGTAACTACAAGAGCTAGAGGTATTTGTCCTTTTAGTGCGTCATTTATTCCTATTACTGCACACTCAGCGACGGATTGATGGGATGAAACAATTTCTTCCATTTCAGAAGTGGATAGGCGATGCCCTGCTACATTTATAACATCATCGACTCTTCCAGTGATAAAAATGTAACCATCATTATCTTTGTAACCACCATCTCCAGAGAAGTAATATCCAGGAAATTGGGTTAAATAACCCACTTTAAATCTAGGGTTGTCATTCCATAAATCAAGTAAGGTTCCAGGAGGTAAGGGTAATTGTATAACTACATATCCTTGTTCATTTGGGCCAACTTCAATTCCTTCCTCATTAAATATTTTAATGTCATACCCGCACACTGCTTTACCTACCGAACCCGGTTTAACTGGTAATTGTTCTATTCCCATCATGTTAGCTATCATAGGCCAACCCGATTCTGTTTGCCACCAATGATCAATCGCGGGAACAGATATGTGTTTTGAATACCATTCTAAAGTAGCAATATCACAACGTTCACCAGCTAAAAATTGTGTTTTTAAAGAACTTAAATCGTATTTTTTTATAAAATCGCCATTAGGATCTTCTTTTTTGATAGCTCGAATTGCAGTAGGAGCGGTAAACATGGCATTCACTTTGTGCTCTGCAATAATTCTCCAAAAAGTGCTTGCATCTGGCGTTTTTATAGGCTTTCCTTCGAAAATGACAGTAGCATTTCTATTGATTAAGGGGCCATAAACAATAAAACTGTGACCCACAACCCAACCCACATCTGAGGCCGCCCAAAACACTTCATCTTTTTTTACATTATAAATGTATTGCATTGAAAATTGCAGTGCTACAGCATAACCACCAGTATCTCTTACCACTCCTTTCGGTTTTCCCGTTGTTCCAGATGTGTATAAAATATATAATGGGTGTAAAGTATTTACAGGAATACAAGGGGTCTCTTCTGAGCCATACACTAAGGCATCATAATCAACATCGTATTTTTTAAACGGAACTTTAGCGCCTAATTTTCGATTGAATACAATTACTTTTTTAGGTCTATGTGATGCTAATTCAATTGCTTCGTCTACTAATGGTTTGTAGGTTATGAGACGGTCGATTTCAATTCCTGAAGAAGCAGTAATAATTAGTCTAGGTTTACAATCATCAATTCTAATTGCCAATTCGTGCGGAGCAAATCCGCCGAAAACAACCGAATGTGTTACTCCAATTCTGGCACATGCTAGCATTGCAAAAGCGGCCTGAGGAATCATAGGCATATAAATTATAGCCGTGTCTCCTTTTTTTAATCCTAATGATTGCATGCCTCCAGCAAGTTTGGCAACTTCTGTTTTGACTTCTTCAAAAGTATATTTTTTGACTGTTTGAGTTACAGGAGAGTCATAAATTATTGCCGTTTGATCTCCATAGCCATCCTGTATGTGTTTGTCTAATGCCAAATAACAAATGTTCAGTTCCCCATCTTTATACCAAAGCGGGTAGCCCTTTTCATCTTTTGATAAAATTATTTGTGGTTTATTGTACCACTCAATAGTATCTGCTTGTGCTGCCCAAAATTCTTCGGGCCGCTTAATGCTTTTATTATAAAAATCGTTGTAATTCATGATTTGGTTACTTCTAAATTATTGCAATAAATCGTGTACTTGTTCTACTAATTTTTTTAATGAAAAGGGCTTGACTACATATAAATTAGCACCTAATGAGAGGCCTTTTTCTATGTCTTTTTCTTTGTTTTTTGCAGAAAGGAATATCACTTTGCAATTTTGTAATCGATCATCTTTTTTTATTTGTTCTAATGTGGCAAAACCGTCAACCAGTGGCATCATTACATCGAGAATGATTATGTCTGGTAGTTGGTTTTGTAAAATGTCTAAGGCTTCTTGACCGTCACGTGCTATGAAAACTTCAAAATTATTTTTTTTGAAAGTATACTCCAAAGACATAACAATATTAGGTTCGTCATCTACAATTAAAATTTTCTTCATGGCAGTGTAGTTTCAGTAGTATTGTAATTAGGTAATGTGAAAATAAAAGTGGCCCCATCGGTCTTTGTCTTTTTGGCCCAAATTTTCCCTTTGTGATGTTCAATTATTTGTTTGCAAATGGCTAGGCCTAAACCACTTCCAATGGGTTTTTTGACATTTTGGTTTCTAGATTGATAGAATTTATCAAAAATAGCTTCAAAATCTTCTTCTTTAATTCCTTTGCCATTATTGTGAATTTGGACTTCAATAACATCTTTATTTTCGACTATAGTAATGGTAATTTCCCCTTCTTTTTCAGGGCAAAATTTTATAGCATTCGATAATAAATTGTGAATTACTTGAACAATCCGTTCTTCATCATAAAAGGCTTTTATTTCTTTTTGAGCTTGATGAAATTCTACCTCAATATTCTTATTTTTTATCAATTGTTTTACCGATTCTATAGTATTTTTTATTGTTTTAGAAATGTTGTTTTTTGATAAATACAGTTTTTGTTTCCCAGTTTCAAATTTCTCTAAATCCAGAATTTTATCGATTAAACGATTCAATCGATCGGACTCGGAAATAATATTTTGCAAAAATCGTTTTTTCAATTCTTCTGGAATGTCTTCGTCATCATGAAGGATTTCACTTGCAGCTCGAATGGCTGTAATTGGTGTTCTTAATTCATGTGTGACTGTATCAAGAAATTCATCTTTTTGAATGTCTTTATTTATTAATTCTTGATTGGCATTTTTTAACTGCTGGGATATTTTTTTTAATTCATTCGAAGTATCCGTTAGTTTTTTATTGATGATAATATTTTCTTTTGACTCTTCTAGAATTCGAAGTACTTCTGGCAAACTGATTTTGTCTTCTTTAATTACACTTGATATTAAAATTTTGGCGGAAGCCGTACCAATATGACCCGTTAATAAGTTTTCAGCAAATTTTATAAATCGAGCATCGGCTGTTGTAATGTTTTTATCGATATTGTATTTTAAATTAAAAATAGTAAGTGCACGTTTGGTTCTTTCTTCACCCAGGAAACGTTGCAACACTTTTTGAATGTCTGATATGTATGCCGTTCCTTTCCATACAAAAGCATTCTCATGATTGGTGATGTATTTGTCAATATCGACAAACATTTCGGCATAATTGCGTTCTCTGTAATTTCCTTTAAAACTTACAGAAATGGCAGCATAGCTCATTAAGTTGAATAATAAACTCCAAAAAACTGCATGCGGAATGGGGTCTAAATAATTTAATCCAAAAAGCTGGAATGGTCTCAGTAGTCCAATGCCCCAAGGTCCTTCTTGAATAAATAAGCTGGTCGATTTTGTAATTCCAATAGCATATGGAGCAAGAAGTGTATAACAACAAATAGTGAAACCAAGTATAATTCCAGTTACAGCACCATTTTTAGAACCTCTTTTCCAGAATAGAGCACCAAAAAAAGAAGGGGCTAATTGTGCAATAATCACAAAAGATACTAATCCAATAGATACCAATGTGTAATCCAGAATAAAAATTTTATAGATAGCATATGCCAAAAGGATAAGTAAAAAAATACCTATTTTTCTACTGTTTAGGATTCGTTTACTGTTTTTTTCTTGTAAAGAATTTTCTAAGGAACCTATGAATCCATAAGGAATTAAAAGATTGTTGCTGAGCATCGTAGCTAAGGCGATAGATGAAACAACAATCATTGATATTGCCGCCGAAAACCCACCAAGAAATACTAATACAGTAAGCGTACTATTATTGAAAAATTGAGGGATTAATAAGGAATACGTATCTGAATTTAACCCTTGTCCTTCAAATAAAATATTTCCTCCCCAAGCAATTGGGAATACAAAAATATTGAAAAGTAATAAGTACAATGGAAATAACCAAATCGCTGTTCGAATATGAGTTTCTTTATTGTTTTCAATAATTGCGGTATGAAACTGTCGAGGTAATAGAAAAATAGCAAACATGGATAATACACAAAGAAAAAACCAATTAATGCTTTCACTCAACCCGCCGATAGAATTTTTTTGCTCAAAATTTTCAAGAATAGCTGCTTTAGTGTAAATGTCCCCAAAACCATCATAAACAAAATAGGTTACGTAAATCCCGATGATCAAAAAGAAAACTAATTTTAATATGGATTCGATAGCTACTGCCGTTACTATTCCACGTCTTTTTTCAGAGGCATCTACATAGCGCGTCCCATAATAAGAAGCAAATAATGCCAAAGCAAGACAAACATAGGTAGTGGTATCATTGAAAATATTAGAATTTGATTGTGTTTTAGTGACAATATGAAAAGTATCTGAAATCGATTTTAGTTGTAAAGCGATATAGGGAACAATCCCAAAAATGCAAATCAAGGTAACTAATGCTCCTAGAAATCTACTATTCCCATAACGAAGGGAAATAAAATCGGCAATACTGGATATTTTATTCACTCTTGAAATTCGGATAATTCTCTTGAGGATAATCATCCAAGTGGGTATAATTATGATTGGACCTACATAAATTGGTAAATAACTTAATCCTGAATTTGCAGCAAGACCTATACTGCCATAATAAGTCCAAGCAGTACAATAGACAGCTAGTGAAAAGGAATAGATGTAGGGATTGTTTGTCCATTTAGAGTGGCTTCTTTTTTCTGCCCAATAGGCAATATAAAAGAGTATGGACACATAAAGTGCTAAAATAAATAAAAGACCTATACTACTCATAATATTTTTTTATGATTAGAAAGGTTATAGCAATTGAAAAAAGCCAAGCCGAAAAAATATAGATATACACGATTGGAAAGCCAAAAAGGGGTTTTGAACTGTCAAATAAAAGTAAAAGAGGAATGTTCAATACTAATAACATTAGTATTGAAAGGATAACCAACTTTTGTTCGTGTCTTTTTTTCATATTAAAGAACTTTTTGCTCTACAACAGAATTAGTGTATCACCATCTTTATGCCTTGTTTAATATATGAATCAAGGGATTTTAATGGAAATTAAAATAAGCAATCTCTACATGTAAATGTAGAGACTGCGTATTAAAAAAATGGTTTGGTTGTTATTTTTTTTCGTCGTAGTCACCCATTAAAGCATAATAGCCAAATGTGCCTAATCCTAAAACTATTAATGGTGTAAGTATGAAAAGGATAATAATTCCAAATACTAAATCGTCTTGTTTACCTGACATAAATTTGGGCAACCCAAAAGTGAAGATGCAAAAATAAGCAGCGGCTAATGCTAAGGCAATCCAAACTAATCCTAAAACTCTTTTTATTTGATTCATAGCTTTTTTTTTTAAATGTGAGTGTTTTTTGTGTCTTTGTTTTTAATGTAAACCATTCCTACTACAAAGCATACAGAGGCAATGATAATTGGATACCAAAGTCCTTCTAAATAAAACTCAGCATCGCCAGCGTTTTTGCCGTTAATAACTAAGTAAGTGGATATAGCCGGAAGTAATCCTCCAAAAATTCCATTTCCTACATGATATGGTAATGACATAGAGGTATATCTAATTTTTGCAGGGAACATTTCTACTAAGAATGCAGCAATTGGTCCATAAACCATGGTGACAAATATAACCTGTACAAATATTAAGAATATCAATACCCACTTGTCATCCCAATTGATGTTGATTGTTGTTTTTGTCTCTATCTTAGGTTTTCCATCAATTATCATTGCTTTACCGTTCTCTAAAGATACGGTTTTTATTTCCAGCAAAGTGGTGCCATCAGAATACTCTTTATTAGTTGTATAAATAGAATCCATGGTTTGTTTTTTGTTCTCTTTCAGTTCAGAAACTATTTTTGTGCTAGCAACTAATTCTGTTTTATTTTTCACATTTGTTGTTTCAAACATTTGTTTATAAATAGGTCTGTATAGTAAAATAGCCAAAAGCATTCCTCCCATCATAATGTATTTTCGGCCTATTTTATCACTTAGCCAACCAAATACAATAAAAAATGGAGTTCCTAATATCAATGCAATTCCTAATAAAGTATCTACTTGAGAAGAGTCGATTGACATTACCGTTTTCATGAAACTCATGGCGTAAAATTGTCCGGTGTACCAAATAACTCCTTGACCCATAGTAGCTCCAAATAAAGCTAATAAAACAAATTTTAAATTGTAACGATTTCCAAAACTTTCTTTTAATGGATTTGTACTTGTTTTTCCTTCTGATTTTGCTTTTGCAAAAACGGGAGACTCATCCATGTTTTTTCTAATTAGATAAGAAACCCCTACCATGATTATAGAAACCCAGAATGGAACTCTCCATCCCCATTCGTCAAATTGTTCAGGAGTAAGGACGTTTCTTGTAGCTAAAATCACCATTAAAGAAATAAATAAACCAACTGTTGCTGTGGTTTGAATCCATGAAGTCCAATACCCTCTTTGGCCTACAGGTGCATGTTCGGCTACATATGTCGCAGCTCCACCATATTCTCCACCAAGTGCAAGACCTTGAAGCATTCTTAATATTAAGACTAAAACTGGTGCCATGAATCCTATTGTTTCATAACTAGGGATACAACCTATAAGAAATGTTGCTCCACCCATTAGTAATAAAGTAACCATGAAAGTGTATTTTCTTCCAATTAAATCCCCTAATCTTCCAAAGAAAAGTGCTCCAAATGGGCGCACTACAAAACCAACTGCAAATGTTGCTAATGTTGCTAAGAAGGCTGCGGTTGGGTTATCGGCTGGGAAAAATTTAGTTGAAATGACAACGGCTAAACTTCCAAAAATATAGAAGTCATACCATTCTATCATTGTTCCCATTGAGGATGCGGAAATTACTTTCCAAATTCCTTTTGTTGATTTAGTACTCATAAATTATTGGTTTTTTTGGTTTGTTAATTATAGATAAATCATTGCTTGAAGCGTGATTGTGTTTACAGCTTTGTCTGTGGCGTATTTTAAAGATTGGTATTCTAGTGTTAATTTAGAATTATGGCCACTAAAAAAAGCATTAGCACCAATGCCTATTTGAGAAGCGTTATCATTTAAAGCGTCAATTTGTCTTTCGTCAATTGATAAATAAGGCTGAAAACGTGTTTTTGATTTTCCTGGAAGCACATATCCTAGGTGTGCGTGAATCATTGATCCCGTTTCGTAAGTTGTTCCAAGTCTATAATTTTTTCCGTAATCTGTATTTTGATATAAAGCGTAAGCGGTAACTGCAGCGCCATTTTTTCCAACAGGTACATCGTAAAATGCGTCTAAGCCAAAAATAGTTACATTTTCACCACTTAGATTTCCGCTAAGGTCTGCAATCACAGATCCATTTGGATGAGAAAAGAATCCTGCTCCAATGTTGAATACTTTTTTAGTCCCTAGATAAGTTCCTACTTTGTATGGTAAAAAGTTACTCTCTGAATCTAAAAATCCGTATTCAAAATAACCTGCATAAGTTCTTCCTGCTTCTTTGGATCCAAGTAATCGAGCGCCGGTATAAGTTGCTGCACCTCCATTTGTAGGTACTGTTGTTGCTTGTAAGTTATTTGTTGCGGCGCCATTTACTGCAACGCGATATTGAAATTTACCTAATACCCCTTTTGCAAATACCCCTATATGTCTAGCAAACTGGTCGGATAGCCCTAGGGTAGCCCATGCTTGACGCTGATTATCTAAGGTCATTATGTTTAAAGTACTTTGGTTGTTTAATCGAGAAATTCCATTCCAGTAATGCAAACCTGCTCCAATCGCATTGTTTTTGCCAAGGCTATATTGCGTCCAAACATCATGTAAGAATAGCTGAGAGCTTTCTCCTTTTCCAGTAGGAGTTATGTTAGAAGCGTTAAGACTGTTTAGGCCAAAATGTGTTACGATTAAAAAATCTTTGTTTATTTGTGCATACATTAAAACACGAGCTCTTCTTACGCTGAAATCTAAATCAGCTTGTTTATTCCCGTTTCCGTCCAATGGGCGGTCAGAATTGTATTGTCCCCATATTTGTGCCCAAGAGATTACCCTAAGGTACTTTGAGCCCTCTTCGTTTAAGTTAAATTTCATTCCGGCTCCGTAATCGGGAGATCCTTGCGAAAATCCTTTTAAACTGATTAACAGTATAACTGTAATCAAATATATTTTTTTCATAATTAATTAGGTTTGGTTGGTAAGGTGGTTGGTTATAACGGTGCCAAATTCTAATTTTTTGTTAATAAAAAAAATTATGATATATATACTTGTTAAGTACTATAGTTAATCTTTAAAACGTTCCCACTTGATAAGCATAAATTTGTCTCCTAACTCGGTTATTATCATACCGGCTCCAGATAATAATTCCTTTTTTTTGATGTATTCTACTAGTTCTAAATGATTAAATATCTTATAAGTAGGATGGTAATTAGCATGGGATGGTTTTTTAATGTTAAAACTTTTTACCCAATTACTTACAGTTACATGTGAAACCCCAATAATACGCTCGATTTCTCTATAACTCAGTCCTTCTAAATACAATTGTAATGCCTTTGTAACATAATAATCATCTATCTTTTTGCCCATTTTAGCTACAGTGAAAAAGTAATTGCATTTTTTGCATAAATACCTTTGTTTACTGTTGATTACGCCACTTTTTATAATTTGATTGCCTTGACATTTTGGACAGGTTAAAATCTCCATGTATATAAATTTTGCATAAATATATTAAATTAGCAAGTATTATTTTCTGAATTTATCATTAATAATAAAAAATAAATGCGAACCTTTCATTTTTTTCAGCAAATAGAAGGATTATTAGCAAAAAAAAGGAATTTATTAGAGTGTGGGTTAATTATGGAATTAGTTTAGGTCAGATAAATAAATGGAGGCTTGTAGATATTTAAGACGCTTTTTGCAAGAAGTAAAAAGAGGAAGGGTATTTAAATAGATTTAAAAACAAAAAACCCAAACATTGCTGTTTGGGTTTTGTGGTACCTCCAGGGATCGAACCAGGGACACATGGATTTTCAGTCCATTGCTCTACCATCTGAGCTAAGGTACCGTGCTTATTGCGGGTGCAAATATAGAATGATTTTTAGTATATCCAAAACATTTTTTTAAAAAAATCAATTCGTACCTTCGCCAAACAAAGATTTAAATTATGATTTTAACCATTGACGTAGGGAATACGAGAATAAAAGGTGCTGTTTTTGAGGGTAATACTGCTTTGGAGTATTTTGTTTTTGATGCTATTGAACTTGAAAAAAGTATTAAAAATATTTTAAATACTTATAAAAAAGTGACCCATTTAGTGGTTGCGTCTGTTGGAAATGTTAAAAAAGAGGCTTTTTTGATATTTGAAAAACAGATTTGCATCCATTTTGTTTCTCATACGGATTCTTTTCCTTTTGTCAATGCATACGAAACGCCTCAAACGTTGGGAATTGATAGGATGGTGCTTGCTTCGGGAGCGACTTTGCAGTTTTCTAAGCAAAATCGGTTGGTTATCGACGCAGGAACTTGTGTAACTTATGATTTTATTGATCAGGATGATAATTATAGAGGTGGTGCAATAACGCCAGGATTGCGATTGCGATATGAAGCCTTACATAATTATACTTCCAAATTACCGTTGCTAGAATTGGAAAGGCCTAAAGATTTTATTGGAAACTCAACTTCTCAGTCGATTCATTCAGGGGTAGTAAACGGACTGGTCTATGAGATTGACGGTTTTATCGATGAATATAAAGGACTAAGTCTAAATTTTATAATAATTTTAACGGGTGGAGACACAGAATTTTTGGCTAAACGATTAAAAAATACCATATTTGCCAATTCAAATTTTCTTTTAGAAAGTTTGAATCAAACATTTCAATATAAAATCAAAAATGATTAAAAAAATTATAATAAGCGCTTGTTTGCTTTTATCACTAGTTTCCTTTGCTCAAGAAGGTACTTCATCGCCTTATTCTTTTTATGGAATTGGAGATGTAAGATTTAGAGGGACGGCAGAAAGTCGTTCTATGGGTGGTGTATCTGTTGAGCAAGACAGTATCCATATTAATTTAGAGAATCCTGCCAGTTTTGCTAATTTAAAGCTGACTACTTTTGCTCTTGGCGGGACTTATGCAACAAATAAATTAAAATCGGATTCAAAATCTGAAAGTGCAAAACGTACTACGTTGGATTATTTAGCCGTTGGATTGCCTTTAGGCAAAGTAGGTGTTGGATTTGGTTTAATTCCTTATTCATCTGTTGGTTATAAAATAGAGTCGCTTTCAGCAGATGTTAATGCTAATAATAGAAGATATAGCGGTACTGGGGGATTAAATAAAGCTTTTTTAGGGGTTGGATATAAAGTGACTTCTGGTTTTAGTTTGGGAGCAGATGTAAATTATAATTTTGGTAAAATTTCTACAAGTAGCTTAGAATTTATCACAGGTGTTCCAGTTGGAACTCGTGAACTGAATACAGCTGATTTGTCTGGAGTGAATTTTAATATTGGTGCGATGTATCAAACTAATTTAACAAAAAAACTTACTTTGTTTACTAGTTTGAATTATTCATTAGAAAGTTCACTGAATTCTAAAAACACGAGAAATATCTCTACGGTAATTTACAATTCAGGATTTGATGTGGCGGTTGTAGATGTTTTAGATCAGCAAAACAGTAAAGTCACAATGAAGTTCCCAAGTAAAATATCTTTAAGTGCAGGAATTGGAGAGTCAAAAAAATGGCTTATTGGAGGTAAAATAGCGTATCAAAAAAATCCAGGAGAGGCTAATGATTATAATGCTTCAAGTAATGTTGGATATGGGAAATATGGAAGTGTAAGTTTAGGTGGGTACTTTATTCCAAACTACAATTCATTTTCTAGTTATCCAAAAAGAATAGTGTATAGAGGAGGTATTAGATACGAAAAAACAGGTCTAGTTGTTAATGGTGAATCTATAAATGATATGGGAGTAACGGCAGGACTTGGTTTTCCAATAACAGGAGTTTTCTCTAATGTAAACCTTGGGGTTGAACTAGGTAAAAAGGGTACTACTACTGCAGGTTTAGTTCAAGAAAATTATTTGAAATTTAGTTTAGGTTTTTCATTGAATGACAAATGGTTTGTTAAGTCTAAATTTAATTAATTACTACAAACACACCTTTTTTATAAACTCAGCTAACTTGTTACGTTTATTAAATGACTTTACTAAAAAAATATAGCATGTTTCCAGTAGTCACAGTTTTAGCTGTGACTCTGTTTTTTGGTTGTGAAAGTAATTTTAAAGAAGTTCAAAAAATAAATTTTACTGAATTCACTCCAAGTAGCGATGCTGACAATGTGAATTTAAAATATACAGATTCAGGTCTTATAAAATTGATTTTAATAAGTCCTAAAATGTTAGATTTTGGAAGTGTTAATTTTCCTTTTACTGAATTTCCAAAAGGGGTGGATGTTACTTTATTTGATAACAAAGCTAAAAAAACCCGGATAACATCTAAGTATGCGGTTTCATATAGTCTCACGGGTATAATTGATTTGCAAGGAAAAGTTAAGATTGCTTCTCAAGAAGGGCAAACGTTAGAGACGGAGCAATTGTACTACGATCAGAAAAACGAGTGGTTTTTTACTGAAAAAAAGTTTAAATTTACAGATGTTAAAGGGTCTTCTAATGGACAAGGAATTGACTTTAGTAAAGATTTTAAAGTTATAAACTCACAAAGAATTACCGGCGAATTCGATTCAGCCGAATAAATTTCAAATTATAATATTATGGGTTACTTAAAATACACGCCTTACATTTATCTTATTTTTGCATTGTACTTTATGTATGAAGGGATTGTAAAGTGGAATGATACTGAAACTGGACCTTGGTTAAGTTTTATGATAGCCGGACTGGCTATTTTTATGTTTTTCTTCAGGAGGAAATTCGCAAAAAAATTGGGAGACCGTAATAATAAATTATAATCCATGGAAATTAGTATTATAATAATATGCTTAATACTATGTGCCTTTTTTTCTGGGATGGAAATAGCATTCATTTCTTCCAATAAGATTTATCTGGAAATAGAAAAAAAGCAAAATAATTTCCTTTCAAAAATCCTTACTAAACTTACTGAAAAACCTTCTAAGTTTATTGCTGCCATGCTTATTGGTAATAATATTGCATTAGTAGTGTATGGTTTTTTCATGGGGGATTTGTTAATGCGTTGGGTAGATTCTTTTAAATTTCATTTTTCAGATTTATCAAATTTATTTTTGCAAACCCTATTATCAACCTTAATTGTTTTGATAACGGCTGAATTTATGCCAAAGGTTTTCTTTCAGATTTATGCTAATGTGCTTATAAAATTCTTTGCAATACCTGCTTATTTTTTTTATCAGTTATTCTATTTCATTTCTACTTTTTTCATTTGGGTTTCTGATTTTATTCTAAAAAAATTCTTTAGAACTGATGGTGATCAAGTGCAGCTTTATTTTAGTAAAGTGGAGTTAGGGAACTACATCACGGAACAAATGAGTACGGTGGAGGATAATGATGAAGTCGATTCAGAGATTCAAATGTTTCAAAATGCATTGGAGTTTTCAGGCGTAAAAGCTAGAGATGTAATGAGTCCTAGAACGGAGATTGTTGCAATAGATTTGTTTGACTCTATAGAAGAACTCAAAGAGTTGTTTATAGAAACAGGTTATTCTAAAATTGTGGTTTATGAGAATTCCCTCGATGAAATTGTGGGTTATGTTCATTCATTTGATTTATTTAAAAAACCTAAAAGTATCAAATCAGTAGTCATTTCAGTCGAATTTGTTCCAGAGACAATATATATAAAGGATGTCATGAATTTGCTTACTAAAAAAAGAAAAAGTGTCGCTGTTGTGCTAGATGAATATGGAGGGACATCAGGTATTATCACGATAGAAGATATTGTGGAAGAACTTTTTGGTGAAATTGAAGATGAGCACGATTCGGATGAGGAATTAATCGAAAAAGAACTTGGAGATGATAGCTACCTTTTTTCAGCACGATTTGATGTAGAGTATTTAAACCAAACTTATAAATTGAACATTCCTGAAAGTGATTCTTATGGAACTTTAGGCGGTTTTATTGTTGATTTCACAAAAGAAATTCCTCTAAAAGGAGAGGTAATTACCATTGGAAACTATCATTTTGTGATAGAAGAAGCTACAAATAAGAAAATTGAATTGGTTAATATGACCGTAAAAGAGTGATTTGTTTTGTAAAAATATTTTTTTTGTAAAATAAAACGCTACTAGTATAATTATTAATTAGATAATTGTATTTTCGCAAACTGAATATAAAATTAACAACAATAAAAATGGCAGTTTTATCAAAAATTAGACAACGTTCCGCTTTAATGATTGCAGTTATCGCATTGGCTTTATTTGCATTTATCATAGGTGATTTATTTAAAAGTGGTAGTTTCAACAGTACATCAAAAGATGTAGGAAGTATCAATGGAAAAGATATTTCATTTGAAGATTTTAGAATTAAAGTAAGTAATGTTGAAAAAAGTGGTCAAGGTATCACTTCTACAGCAGCAGCTAATAAAGTATGGGATCAAGAAGTTTCTGTTGCTTTATTGACATCTGAATTTGATAAATTAGGATTAAGAGTAGGAGAAAAACACTTATTAGAAGTTTTAAAAGCAGATCCAAATATTGGTAAAAACCCAATGTTTTTAAATGCTGCAGGTATGTTTGATTTGGCCAAATTTAAAGAATATTTCAAGTCAAATCCTTCTCAAGCACAATATTTAAAAGACAGAGAGAAAGATGCAGAACTGAATGCGAAGTATCAAATTTATAATACATTGATTAAATCAGCTATCTACACAACTGAAAGTGAAGGGAAATTGAGATATGAAATGGAAGCTAATAAAGTGAATTTTGCTTTTGTAGCTGGTTTATATTCAACTATCAAAGACAGTGATGTTAAAGTTACTGATGCTGATATTGTGGAATACATGAAGAAAAACGAGAAAAAATTTAAGGCTGATGAGTCTCGTGAAGTAGAATATGTTTTAATTGAAGATAAAGCTTCGAAAGAAGATGAGGCTGAAGTTAAGTCTAAAATCAATGCATTATTGTCAGGAAGTGTGGTTTACAATCAAGCTACTGGTAAAAACGATACATTATCAGGATTCAAATCGGCTAAAAACACTATTGAGTTTGTGAATTCAAATTCAGATGTTCCTTATGATTCTACTTATATTGCTAAAAAAGATTTGCCAGCTATTGATGCAGATCAATTGTATAACCTTGCTCCGGGAGAAGTATATGGTCCTTATGTTTTTGGAAAGTACTATTGTATTTCAAAATCAATGGGTAAAAAATTAGGTGTAAATGCAAAAGCGAGTCACATTTTAATTAGCTATGAAGGGACACAAGTTCCTAATCAAAAAGAGAAAAGAACGAAAGAAGAAGCAAAAGCGAAAGCAGAAGCAATCTTAGCACAAGTAAATGCTAATCCAGATAGTTTCTTGATGTTGGCTTTTACAAATTCTGATGATTCATCAGCACAACAAGGTGGTGATTTAGGATATTTTGGTCCAAACCAAATGGTAAAACCATTCAATGACTTTGTTTTCAATAATGGTATTGGTAAAGTAGGTTTGGTTGAAACTCCTTTTGGATTTCATATTATCAAAATTACAGATAAGCAAGACGGAATCCGTTTAGCGACTGTAGCTCAAAAAATTGAAGCGTCAGAAGCTACTTCTGATAAAGTATTTACACAAGCGACCAAATTTGAAATGGATGCTACTGATAAGGGGTTTACAAAAGTTGCTAAAGATATGGCTCTAACAGTTGCAGCTCCTGTTACTGTAAGCGTGATGGATGAAAATTTTGGACCTTTAGGAAATCAAAGAGCTATTGTAAGATGGGCTTTTGAAGATGGTACTAAAGTTGGTGCAGTAAAACGTTTTGAAGTACCTAATTTAGGTCATGTTATTGCAACGGTTAAAAATATTGACAATTCAGGATTAGTTCCAGTTACTCAAGCAAGATCTTATGTTGAGTCTATTCTTAAAAATAAGAAAAAAGCGGAGTTGATAAAAGCGAAGATGACAGGAAGTTCACTTGAAGCTATTGCAAAAGCAGCTGGTTCAACTGTTCAACAAGCTTCTGATGTTACATTGCAAAACCCAGTTTTAACTGGTGGAGTTGGTCAAGAGCCTAAGGTTGTTGGTACTGCATTTGCTTTAGCAGCAAATAAATTATCGGCTCCTATAGAAGGAAATACAGGAGTTTATGTTGTGAAAAATATAAGTACTGTTAAAGCGCCAGTTTTAAAAGATCATGCTACGTATGTTGCACAAATGAAAGCACAATCTGCAGGAGATGTAAACAGAGTTTTACCTGCTTTGAAAGATAATGCTGAAATTAAAGACAATAGAAAGCAATTCAATTACTAATAAATAGTTAGTTATTATTTCATAAAAAAAACTCGATACTAAGTATCGAGTTTTTTTATGCATTGAATTTAAGAGTTTTTATTTTGATATAATTAATAGTTATTTCAATATCATTTCGTCGTAAGTAAGGATCGTATTGAATCCTTTAGAATTAAAATACGTTTTTGGGTTCACCTCTGAAACAACCATTACAAAATCTCCGCCCCAAGCTCCTAGGCTTTTTACTTGTCCGTTGAAATCAGAAAATAAGCTTTCCTTTACAGTACTTGTTTCTAAAACATAACTCATTTCAGCTTCATGTTTTTCTAATGCGTGTCCAAAAGAGGTAACTGCTTTAGCTTGTAAAACTTCAGTTGTTAGTTTATTAATCGTAATTATACTTTTTTCTATATCCTCCGTTTTGTTATTTTGATAATTGGCAATAGCCGTTTTGCTATTTTGTTTTTTATTGAGATAAATAAAATAAATGGTATCCGTAAAATCAGGTCGGAATTTTATATTTTCAACTTTAGGTTTTCCTTTTTGTAGCTGATATGTAATAGGACTGTCATTTTGTGCGCAGGCGATGTCGTAGCCACTACCTCCAAAACTTGTTTTAAGCAGTTCAAAAGCGTCAATTTGTAGCCATTGGGCAATGTTGTTAATAAGAGTAGAAGAGGTTCCTAATCCCCATTTTTTTGGAAAACTCAGTTCAGTAGTAATTTGATACCCTTTAGATGTATTTATAAATGCAGGTTGCATTTTATATGCTTCATTTAGTATGGTAATTAAAGTACTTTTTACAGATGGTGTTGCAGCAATTATAGGATTTATAATTTCCGAAAAAGGAATGGTGTCTTGAAACCAGATTGTTCCATCTTCGTTGTAGCTTTTCCAGGAAAATTCTTGATTTTCTCCTTCTTCAACATTTAGATTCTGGCCAAATTTTGTAGGTAATGCAAATGCTTTTGCACCATCTAAAACAAGGTATTCTCCCGTTATCAATAATTTTCCGTTGCTGTAAAATGTTTTCTTCATTTATGCTGAATTTAGTTCAGTGTTTTTTTATAGCCCCGATAGCAGCGATATCCTTTACTTGATTTTTTTAATCAAGTAAAGATTAAGCGTATAGCGGGAATAGCTCCTGAAAATTATTTTCGTAATGTTTCTATATAATCAACCACTGCGCTGTGTGAAATGGCGTGGTGTTTAAAATGCTTTCTAATAGTGATTCGTTCATTTTCATTAGCATCAAATTGATTTAAAATATTATTTAAATGCATTTTCATATGACCATCTTGTATGCCTGTTGTAGTCAAGGAGCGCAAGGCGGCAAAGTTTTGTGCCAATCCAGCAACGGCTACAAACTGCATTAGTTCTTGTGCTGAAGGGTTTTCCAGCATTTCTAATGATAGTTTGACTAATGGATGAAGTGAAGTTAGTCCGCCTACAGTTCCTAATGCAAGTGGGACTTCTAGCCAAAAAGTAAAAATACCGTTCTCCACTTTAGCATGAGATAAACTGGAATATTGACCAGATTTTGCTGCATAAGCATGTATTCCCGCTTCCACAGCTCTAAAATCGTTTCCTGTTGCCAGTACAACGGCATCAATTCCGTTCATGATTCCTTTATTATGGGTAACAGCACGATAGGGTTCTACTTCGGCAATTTGAACCGCTTGTACAAATCGTTCTGCAAAAGCTTGAGGGTTTTCTATATGTTTTTCTTCTAGATCTTCAATTGGGCATGAAACTTCGGCACGAACGATACAGTTGGGTACATAGTTAGAAAGGATACTCATGATCACCTGAATGTCTTTCTCTGTTTCTGTAAACAATTCGTAGGTTATAGCTTCTTCTTTTAAGGTTTTAGCAAATTGCTCTAAACAAGAATTGATGAAGTTGGCTCCCATACTGTCTTTTGTGTCAAAAGTCGCGTGAAGTTGAAAGTAATTATCAAGTAAATTAGTTTTGTCATTTAGTTGAATGTCAAGAATTCCACCACCTCTTTTTTGCATGTTTTTGGTGATGGTTTCGGTATCTGAGAAAAATTTAGATTTCACTTGCGCAAAAAACAAGGTTAATTTAGATTCGTCTCCTTTATAGATAAAGTGAACTTGTCCATTCTTTTCATTATTAATAATAGTTGCTTTGAAGCCGCCACGAGTGGACCAAAATTTAGCTGATTTTGATGCTGCAGCAACTACCGAACTTTCTTCAATTGCCATTGGGATGGTGCTGTATTTTCCGTTGATTAAGAAATTAGGGGCAACTCCAAGTGGGATATAAAAATTGGTTATGGTGTTTTCTATGAATTCATCATGTAATTTCTGTATTTTTTCATCCGTATTCCAATAATTTTTCAGCAATTCGATTGCTTCTGACGGAGTTGAAAAGTATTCTTTGGCAATCCAGTTTATTTTTTCTTGTTTGGATAATTTAGAAAATCCTGCAACGGCGTTATTCATTCTCAATAGATTATAATATAATTAGCTACAAAGATACGTTTTTAGCCCTTTTGTTACTCATTAAATTATCTGCATTAAAGTTGTGTTTTGGACTTTATTTTTAACATTTAACATATCATATGTGAGATAATTGTAAAATTTTCACTAAAATTGGACTCTTTTTTACATATAAAGCAATAGTATGAAATCTAAACAATTTTCGATCTTATTTTTATTTTTGTGTTTCACTGTTTTTGGACAACAAAAAATAAATGTTACTGAAATTTATAACGGAACTTTTCGTGCCAAAGGAATGGACGAATTGCAATCTATGAAAAATTCAAATCAATATACCGTTTTGAATTTGGATCACGCAAACAGAAGCATGCAAATTGATTTGTATGATTTTGCTAGCTTGAAAAAAACAGCAACTTTAATTGATACTAAAGATCACGCAGATTTGCCAATGATCGACAGTTATACTTTTGATGCTTCGGAAAAAATGATTTTGTTAGCCTGTAACACGAATCAAATTTTTCGTCATTCTTTTACAGCGGATTATTATTTATATAATACGACTAACAAAGAATTGACTAAGTTGTTTGATTTTCAAATTCAAGAGCCATCATTCTCTCCTGATGGTAATAAAATAGCTTATGCAAAAGACAACAATCTTTTTGTCTATGAATTGGCAACAAAGAAAACGACTCAAATTACTACCGATGGTAAGAAAAACGCCATTATAAATGGAATTACGGACTGGGTTTATGAGGAAGAATTTGCTTTTGTAAAAGCATTTGACTGGAGTAAAGACAGTAAAAAACTAGCTTATATCCGTTTTGATGAAAGTGAAGTTCCTGAATTCTCGATGTCCATCTTTGGAAAAGAGTTGTATCCTACTATTGAAACGTTTAAATATCCAAAACCAGGTGAAAAAAATTCAGTAGTGTCGTTACATGTATATGATGCTACTTTAAATGCAACTAAAGAAATCAATCTAGGAAAATACAATGATTTTTATATTGCTCGCATGCAATGGACAAATGATGCTAATGTATTATCGGCTCAGGTTTTAAATCGTCACCAAGATAATTTAGATTTATTATTTGTTGATGGAACAACGGGAACGACTAAAGTGGTTTTGAATGAAAAAGACAAAGCATACGTTGATGTTACTGATAATCTAACTTTCTTGAAAGATAATAGCTTTATTTGGACTAGTGAAAAAGATGGCTTCAACCATATTTATGTTTATGATAAAAATGGAAAGTTGAAAAACCAAGTGACCAAAGGGAATTGGGAAGTGACTTCTTATTATGGTTTTGATGAAAAAACAAGTACTATTTTTTATCAGTCTACAGAGAATGGTTCAATCAATAGAGCAGTGTACAGTATTGCTTTAAATGGGAAAAATAAAAAAGTTTTGTCGAATGAAGTAGGGACAAATGATGCGACATTGAGTCCTAATTTTCAATATTATATCAATACATTCTCTAGTGCAACACAACCTACAAGATATACGTTAAACGACGCCAAGTCTGGTAAACAGTTGCAGGTTATAGAAGATAATAAAGCATTGGCTTCAAGATTGGAAAAATATGATTTGCCTAGCAAAGAGTTTTTTGTTCTTAAAACGGAAAAAGGGAATGAGTTGAATGCTTGGATAATGAAACCAAAAGATTTTGATGCTACAAAGAAGTATCCTGTTTTTATGATTCAATATTCTGGTCCAGGTTCACAACAGGTTGTAAACGGATGGGGAAGCTCTAATGAATATTGGTTTATGATGTTGACTCAACAAGGATATATTGTTGCTTGTGTTGACGGAAGAGGTACTGGCTTCAAAGGTGCCGCTTTCAAAAAAGTAACTCAGTTACAGTTAGGTAAATATGAGGTTGAAGATCAAATTGATGCCGCTAAAGTAATAGGGAATTACAATTATGTAGATAAATCTAGAATTGGAATATTTGGATGGTCTTATGGTGGATTTATGGCTTCTAACTGTCTTTTTAAAGGGAATGATACTTTTAAAATGGCAATTGCAGTTGCACCAGTAACAAACTGGAGATTTTATGATAGTATATACACCGAAAGATATTTGCAAACTCCACAAGAAAATGCAAGTGGATACGATGATAATTCACCAATTAATTATGTGGATAGACTAAAAGGGAAGTTTCTTTTAATTCACGGAAGCGGAGATGATAATGTACACGTTCAAAATTCTATGCAAATGATGGAAGCTTTAATTCAAGCGAACAAACAATTTGATTCACAAATTTATCCAGATAAAAACCACGGGATTTACGGTGGAATGACTAGAATACAGTTATTCAATAAAATGACTAACTTTATCAAAGAAAATCTATAATCTGTAAATGAATACGATAAGTCCAACTTTAGAAGAGATTCAAAACTTTGAAGGCAAGTACCCAAAACAATTGTGGTATTTGTTTATGGTAGAGATGTGGGAACGGTTTTGTTTTTATGGAATGCGGGGAGTTTTGACCTTCTTTATGGTCGATCAACTTTTTTTAAAAGATGATGCTGCCAATTTACAATATGGAGCCATTCAGGCTTTTGTGTATGCATTTACTTTTATTGGTGGTATTTTTGCCGATAAGATTTTAGGATTTAGAAAGTCTTTGTTCTTTGGAGGTATTATTATGATATTAGGCAATTTGCTTATTGCTTATTCTCCTCAAGAGTTATTTTATTATGGGATTGCTTTTTCAATTATTGGGACTGGGTTTTTTAAACCAAATATTTCTTCCATGGTCGGAGAATTATATCATGAGAGTGATCATCGTAGAGATGCTGGTTATGGAATGTTTTATGCAGGAATAAATATAGGAGGACTTTTAGGAGGTGCTTTGTGTATTTATTTAGGTAAATATTATTCTTGGAGACTGTGTTTTTTATCTGCTGCGGTAGTAATGATTCTGGGTCTTTTTACCTTTTTATTTACTAAAAAACATCTTGGTCCCATTGGAAATTCTCCTTTATTCCTTTTGGATGCATCCAAAAGGAAAATGCAAGAAATTGCTGTATATATTGGTTCGTTAGTATGCATACCCTTCATATTTATAATGGTAAAAAACACGGATTATACAGACTACTTTATGTATACCATTGGTGTTATTGCTCTTTTATACTTTGCTTTTGAAGTTATTAATTTAAAGCAAATTACCCTACAAAAAAAGCTTTTAGCTGCTTTCCTATTTGTGTTTTTCTATTTTTTGTTTAATGCAATTTTTGAACAAAGTGGCGGTTCTCTTTCTCTTTTTGCAAAAGATAATCTTAATGACAGCTTGTTATTCTTTAAGATTGACCCAAATGTGGTCAATAATAGTTCGAATTCATTATTTGTAATTATATTTAGCCCTTTAGTAGGGCTGTTGTGGTTGTGGTTAGCCAAAAAGAAAATAGAACCTAATACGGTAATTAAGTTTGGAATCGGTTTTTTGTTTCTAGGATTGTCATTCTATATCTTTTATTACACTCGCTTTTTTGCTGATGTAAACGGGATCACATCATTGAACGTATTTACATTTGCTTACTTAATCACAACATTAGGAGAACTATGCTTAGGACCGATAGGAATGTCAATAATTACAAAACTTTCTCCTAAACGACTTTTTGGAATGATGATGGGATTGTGGTTTTTGGCTAGTGCTTTTGGGCAGTTTGCAGCGGGTAAATTAGGTGCGGAAATGTCTAGAGGAAATAATGGAGCAACTTTAGTAACAAAGCTTCAGTCCTATACCGAAGGATATTATGAATTAGCCATATATTCTATTATAGCGGGAGTCATCTTAATTTTCTCGGCTCCAATTATTAAAAAATTAATGCAAGAAGTTAAATAAAAAAAATAGTAATCTAAAAATAAATTATGTCAAACACCACTACAGTAGATCATTCTAAATCGACCTTATTCGGACATCCAATTGGGTTGTTTATATTGTTTTTCACCGAAATGTGGGAGCGTTTTTCCTATTATGGAATGAGAGCTTTGCTGGTTTTGTATATGACAACAGAAACATTGGGAGATGCAAGAGGACCAGGTTTAGGATGGACTAGTCAAGAAGCGTTGGCTTTATACGGTTGGTACACAATGTTAGTCTATGTGATGTCTATTCCAGGAGGAATGATTGCTGATAAATTATTGGGACAAAAGAAAGCCGTTTTATTAGGTGCAGTAATCCTTTGTATTGGACATGGTGTTTTGGTACTAACAGATACATGGGCTTTTTATACAGGGTTAGGTTTGGTAATCTTAGGAGTTGGGTTGTTAAAACCTAATATATCAACTATGGTAGGTGGGTTATATGCTCAAGGAGACATAAGAAGAGATAAAGGATTTAGTATTTTCTATATTGGGATTAATACAGGTTCACTACTAGCAACTATGGTAATTGGATTTGTTGTTGCTCAATGGGGATGGCATGCTGGTTTTGGATTAGCAGGAATTGCGATGGTATTGGGATTAGTTGTTTACTTATGGGGTCAAAAATACTTAACGCATGTGGGAAATCTTGAGGTTCAAGAGACTGCTGTAGTTGACGAAAGTTCATATGGTTTACTTTTTAAAAATTTATTGAAATCAAAAACACAATTGTTTATTACAGGAATTCTTACTGTAGTTTCTGTTTTTGGATGGTATAGTTTAGGTTGGGGGTTTGGATTGTTGTTTGTTTTTTTAACAGTAATCGCTGCTTTAATGATGATGATTTACAAAGAATTAGATTCGCAAAAAGATAAAGATCGTTTTTTAGTTTTACTTCTTTCCTTTATTATGGTGATTATTTTCTGGGGTGCTTATGAGCAAGCTGGAGGATTAATGAACTTATATGCTGATTCAAAAACAGATAGAATGCTTTTAGGAATGCAGGTTCCTACGGTTATGTTCCAAAGTTTAAATGCAGGGTTTATCATTATATTTGCAGCTATTGTAGCATCTTATTGGGCTAAACGTAAATTAAAAGGAAAAGAAGCTTCTTCAATTTTCAAAATGGCAATTGGTATTGTAATCATGGGATTTGGATTTTTATTCATGGTTTTTGCTACCATGGAATTTGAAAAAGTAGGTTCGTCAAGTATGTTATGGTTGGTTATGGCTTATTTATTTCATACCATCGGGGAATTATGTATTTCTCCAGTGGCTTTATCATTTATAACCAAACTATCGCCTGTTAAATATGCTTCATTAATGATGGGTGTCTATTTTGCAGCGACTGGGCTAGGAAATAAAGTGGCTGGTATCATTGGTGAATCAGCAAGTGAATTAGGAGAATACGCTGTGTTTTTAGGAATCTTAGTTTTTACTATTATAATTGGTGCGTTGTTTTTAATGTTATTAAAACCATTAAAACGATTAACTCATGGGGCAGAGGATAACGAAAAATAATTTATAATTTAAACACCTAAATAAAACGAACACCATGAGTCAAAATACTAAAGATGAGTTTTTCGAAAATAATGTTTTAGGACATCCGGCAGGGCTGTTTGTGTTATTTTTTACTGAAATGTGGGAGCGTTTTTCTTATTATGGAATGCGTGCTTTATTGGTTTTGTTTTTAACTACATCTCTTATTAAAGGAGGATGGGCTTGGAGTGTTGAAGATGCTTTGGGTTTATACGGTACCTATACAATGTCTGTTTATTTTACGCCTGTTATTGGTGGTTTTTTGGCTGATAAATATTTAGGGTATAGATGGGCAGTTATTTTAGGTGCGTTGGCAATGACTTTGGGTCATGCTTCTATGGCAGTCGAGACACCTTTATTTTTATATATTGGTATTGGATGTCTAATTATAGGTAATGGTTTATTTAAACCAAATATGACTTCTATAATCTCAAATGCTTATGATGGGCACGAAGAAAAAAAAGATGGTGCTTTCTCTTTATATTATATGGGAGTTAATGCTGGTGCTTTTTTAGGAATCATGCTTTGTGGTTATATAGGAGAAAAAATATCTTGGAGTTGGGGATTTGGTTTAGCGGGTATATTTATGTTTTTCGGAATGTTGCAATTCTATTTTACCCAAAATATTTTTGGCGATATTGGTTTAAAACCAACAGCTGCTTCTAAACAAGAATCAAAAGATAAAGCAGCGAAAGAGAATACAACACCAAAAGTCATTCGAGACAGAATTATTGCTGTAATCATTTTTTCTATTTTTACTGTTTTCTTTTGGGCAGCATTTGAACAAGCTGGAGGGTCAATGACCATTTTTGCTGAAAAATTTACCCAAAGAGAATTATTTGGAAGCAATGCTTCCATTTTTAAAATTGCGGATACCTTATTGACGATTATACCGTTATTGATTATAACTTATGTATTGATTAAATTGTTTTCTAAAACGTTTAAGAAATACTCTACGGGAAATCTTATACTTTCTTTAAGTTTTGTAATCATTTGGGGAATCGTACTTTGGAAAGTAATGAGAGAATATAATTCGCCAGAAACAGAAGTACCAGCCACTTGGTTCGGAATTTTAAACTCCTTATTTATTGTTGTTTTTGCCCCTATTTTTTCTAAATGGTGGGAAAGTAAATACAATCTTTCTGGACCGATGAAATTTGGTTTAGGACTTACTTTACTAGGGTTGGGATTCGGGTTTTTAGCATATGGAAGTATGGGTATTGATACTGATTCTGTTGTTAGGGTAAGTATGTTTTGGTTGATAGCAGCGTATTTGTTTCATACATTAGGTGAATTATGTATTTCTCCTGTAGGATTGTCTTATGTTAGTAAGTTGGTTCCTGCAAGTTGGATTGGAATTATGTTTGGAGTTTACTACTTGTTTATTGGTATGGGAAATAAATTAGCAGGTTCCATGGGAGGTATGATTGAAACCATTACAGCGCAATATAGCTTAACTACTTTTTTCCTTATTTTTACAATTGTTCCTGTAGGAGCAGGGTTATTGATGGTGCTATTGTCTCCATTAATGAAAAAATTAATGCACGGAGTAAAGTAGGCGACATTTTGTGGTATTATTTTTGCTTAAATTTGTAGAAAATAAATCAGTTATGAAAAATATATATTTAATTGCAGTATTCTTTATAGGAATTGTTGCTACACAAGCACAAGATTTGAAATGGCATACAGATGTTAAAGAAGCTATTGCTATTGGAAATAAAGAACACAAACCTTTACTATTGTTTTTTACGGGTAGTGATTGGTGTGGATGGTGTATCCGTTTGCAAAAAGAAGTTTTGTTAACTCCTGAATTTGCAAAATGGGCCAAAGAAAACGTTGTTTTAGTTGAATTAGATTATCCAAGAAGAACACCTCAGACTCCTGAAATAAAGAAACAAAATAATGATTTACAACAAGCTTTTGCTATTCAAGGATTTCCTACTATTCATTTTGCTAACGGTATTGACAAAGATGGTAAAGTGAACTTTGAAGGTTTAGGAAGTACTGGATATGTTCCTGGAGGCCCTACTGCTTGGCTTGCAGTAGCAGATGGAATCATTAAAAAAAAATAAGTTCAATTTAGTTTAAAAAATCCCTTTTCGGCAGTAGCGTGGAAAGGGATTTTTTGCTTTAAGCAACTTTCTTTCCAGTTATTTTGAATTTTTTTATAGTTTGATCCATCTGCCACTATAATTTTTGGTTTTAGAATGGCTAACATTCGATCTATATTGATTTTTGGTGATTGAATAAGAATAACTATATCAGGTCTTATGTCTTTTGGGTACAATCCTAAACTGTCTAGTATTAGAATTTTATTTCTGTGAAAATAAGCTAGGTTTTTTAGCTTTTCATTGTTTTTTACATCACTAAAGTTACCTACTAAGTAAGACTTAAGTATAGTGTTGTTTTTGGGTTTTATTTTAGTGTCATTTGTAAATAGTGTTGCCTTTTCTCCATGGCGTTCTACAATTATTGTTTTTCTTTTTTGGTTAAAAACAATCCATTCGTTTTGATTTTGAACGTCCCATTTTGTTTTTATATATGAAACTTGAAAAGCAATGATTGAAATTAGTACAAGGATTAATTTGTTGAAATTTGGTTTTTTGAACCAAATAATACTTGCAATTATTAGAAGGTAAGAACTTAATAAGAAATAAAAATTAAGTGGAATGTCATGAATTACAAATTCTTCAAATGAAGCGATGGTGGTGATTATTTTATTTAAATAATAGATACTCCATTCTAATGGTTTTACTAATAATAAAGGAACATAATCAAAAGCAGCCAATATCATGACCAAAACCCCTACTACCATGATGAAACTCAATAAGGGCATAATTATTAGATTTGTTATAAAAAATAAGCCAGGAAATTGATGAAAGTAATAGATGCTCAAAGGCAAGGTTCCAATTTGTGCAGCAAATGAAACGGTAAGTGCTCCCCAAATATATTTATGTAACTTTTGCTTTGGCAACCATAAGGAGGCTAATAGGGGTTGAAACCAGATAATAAAAAACAACGCGACATAACTCAGTTGAAAACCGACATCAAATAAAAAGGAAGGTTGAAAAAGAAGTATCAGTAATATAGAAACTAGTAAAGTATGATAGATATTAACGGATCTTCTTAAATGATATCCAATGGCTACAAAGGAAAACATGGTTACAGATCGTACAATCGATGGGGACAAACCTGCAATTAGGGCAAAAATCCATAAGCATGTTATGATAATTACTAATTTTAATAAAGCACCTTTTTTTGTATTTGGAATTGGTTTAAGGATAAAAGTTAGGAATAGCAAAATAAAACCAACATGAAGTCCTGATACCGACAAAATATGGATTGCGCCTGCATATTGGTATTCTTGTATAATTTGGGGTGAGATGTCTTGTCTCTGCCCCATTATTAAGGCAATAGCTACACTGAGTTCTTTTTTGTGGAAATTATTTTTTTCTAAATTGTGAATTATGCTATTTCTCAATTTGGATATGTAGTACCAAATGTCTTTTTTAAAAACAGAGCCAATAGTTATGGCTTCGGTATCAGCATAAAGTTGGGCATAAATCTGTTTTTGCTCTAAATAGTTACCGTAATCAAACTGATTGGGATTGTCAGGATTTTTGTTTCGAATTAAAACGCCTTTAATTTGAAGGCAAGATCCCGTTTCAAATGTGTGGTTCAAACTGTCTTTAGGTAGGTTTACTATTATTTTACCCGAGTTTTTTTCGGAGCCTATTTGATTTATTATTGCAATGTAACGGTCGTTAAAATTGGTTTTTTTTAATTGCTCTCGGATGATAAGTGTTATCAGTTGTGGCTTTTCAAAAGCAGAAACGTTATGAATATAATTGTTTTTTTGATACGAATCGGTATGGACTGTCTGAGTAATTGTTCCTAAGCATACTACGAATAAGTAAGTGCATATTCCGAAATAAATCGTTCTTTTATGAGTGAAGTAGCTAACAATAAAAAGGGAAAAGGAAAGAAAGAGCAATCCAAGAAGATAATTTATATCTGGTTTGGCATAAAATGCAACTAGTATTCCTAGAATAAATCCAAAAGTAATTCGGGCCAAAGGGAATTGCAGTACTTTCATAGTTCTAAAGTACAGCTTTTTAACAAGAAATAAATTATTTTTTTTTATTCTAAAATTCGATTGATCTGAGCAAATGTTTTTTGGTAGTAAGGTTGTTTTGTTGAAGAGATAATTACTCCTTTGGAAGTAGAGGCATGAACAAATTTCACTTCGTCATCAGTCACTTCTGTAATGATTCCCACATGATTAATTTGGGATCTGTTGTTGGTTCTAAAAAATATTAAATCTCCTTTATGTGCTTTGTCAGTGTTTTTTCCTAAATCGGTTCCTGTTTTAGATTGCTCAAAAGAAGTTCGAGGGAGTGTAATATTATAGTGTTCAAAAGTAGCAAACACTAATCCAGAACAATCAAAACCAGATCTGGTTGTTCCTGCAGTTTTGTATTTCACACCAATATTATCTGTTGCTGATTCTACTATATTGTCAATAAGTTGGTTCGTTTTTCTAGTCGACAAACTGTTGTTGTCTTTGCCTTTCGTTGTTACAATTTTCGAAGAAGTTTTACATGAAGTAAATAAAACAATCAGGAGAAGAAAGCAGAGTACTTGTTTCAAAATTAGTTTTTTAAGGTTAAGTTTATAAAATGGCTTTTAAATCCTTAATGATTAACCCAGCGGTTTTTTCACTAGCTCCAATTCCACCTAATTTTTTTTCTAACGAGTCATATTTTTCCAAAAGTTGTTTTCGGTAATTGGTTTCTAGAATTTTTGTCAATTCTTTTTTAATATTTTTAGTTGTAAAGTTTTCTTGAATCAATTCAGTTACCACTTCTTCATCCATTATTAGGTTGACTAGCGAAATGTATTTTAGTGTAATAATGCGCTTAGCAATCTGGTATGAAGCCCAACTTCCTTTGTAGCATACTACTTCGGGAACTTTAAATAACGCAGTTTCTAGTGTTGCTGTTCCTGAAGTGACTAATGCTGCTGTGGCATTCTTCAATAAATCATAGGTTTTATTCGAGATGAATTTTATGTTTTCATTCTGTATGAATTGCTTGTAAAAAGAATAATCTTGACTGGGTGCGCCTGCAATTACAAATTGGTAATCTGGAAAATCATCAACAATGCTTAACATTCCCGAAAGCATTTTAGTAATTTCTTGTTTACGGCTACCTGGCAGTAATGCTATTATTGGTTTTTCACTCAATTGATTCTCCCTTTTAAAAACTGCAGAGTCTATAGCAGGGTGATTATGAATGGCGTCAATTAATGGATGTCCCACATAAGTGACTTTATAATTGTATTTTTCGTAGAATGGTTTTACAAAAGGCAATACCACATACATATGATCAATTGTTTTTTTTATGGTTTCGACTCTGCCTGGTCTAGATGCCCAAACTTGCGGACTTATATAGTAAAAGGTGTTGTATCCTGCTGGTTTTGCCCACTTTGCAATTCGGAGATTAAATCCTGAATTGTCAATAAATATTAAGGCATCTGGTTTGTAATCTTGAATATCTTCTTTACAAAGCTTAATGAATTCTAAGATAGAAGAGAGGTTTTTTATAATCTCTGCAAAGCCCATAAAAGAACGTTCTTTGTAATGAGAAACTAATTCGGCTCCGGCTTGTTGCATTAAATCACCACCCCAACATCTTATTTGAGCGCTAGTATCTTGTTTGAATAGTTCTTTTATCAAATTCGACCCATGCAAATCTCCTGATGCTTCTCCGGCTAGAATGTAGTATTTCATTTTTATGATTTGAGTTTAATAAAAACTTCAGTATTCAAAATTAGGTATAGAATAGGGATCAATCAAATAAATTGTTTCTTATTTTATAGGAACACGGTAATTATTGTTAAAATAATAACAGACAAAACGACACCTCTAGCCATTACCTCTTTGTTTGATTTTAATAAAATGGCAAATAGGATTAAGTCCAAAATGGAACCGAGTGTAACAAGTTTACCCAAAGAGCCTTGCGATTTCATAATTTGTACACCCGAAATAAAATTATATTGAGTTGCAAAAACAATAAATAAGTAACAACCAAGTAAGGAAGCTAAAAGACCAAGTAGGAACCCAATAAATAAGTCTGTTTTATTCATTCCAATTCCAGGTGTTAAGTTCTTGTGTTGCATGGTGAGCAGTTAAGTCAAATTGTACCGGAACTACTGAGATATATCCGTTTCCTAACGCCCATTCATCAGTATCTTCACCTTTGTCTTGGTTCACAAATTCTCCAGCAAGCCAGTAATAATCTCTTCCTTGCGGTGTTTGTCTTTTGTCGAATTTTTCAACCCAAAGTGCTTTTGCTTGACGGCAAATTTTTATCCCTTTGATGTTTTCTTTTTTTAATTTGGGAAAATTTACATTCAATACAACGTCTTTTGGCAATCCTTTTTCTAAAACCTCTGTTGTTATTTTTTTTACAAATGGTTTAATAGTTTCGAAATCAGCATTCCAATCATAATCTAAGAGTGAGAACCCAATGGCTGGAATGCCTTCAATTCCTGCTTCGACAGCAGCACTCATTGTACCTGAATAAATAACATTAATGGATGAATTTGACCCGTGATTAATTCCAGAAACACACAAATCAGGCTTTCTTTTTAATATTTCATTTACAGCTAACTTCACACAATCCACTGGAGTACCAGAGCAACTATATTCCGTAATTCGATCTGTGTCCTTTGAAATTTTATTTAGATATAATGTATTGTTGATTGTAATAGCATGTCCCATTGCACTTTGTGGCTTGTCAGGTGCGACAATTACAACTTCGCCAATTTCTGACATAACGTCAATTAATGCTCGGATACCTGGTGCCGAAACACCATCGTCATTTGTAATTAAAATTAAGGGTTTAACTTGAGTCATGATTTTATATTTTTAGTCTTCAAAATGGAATGAAAATTGGGGTCTATTTTATCAAACAAAGTAAAACAAAAAATAGTGATTGGCGAAGATATAAAGAGAAAACAAAAATCATTTTTTATATCTTTAACAAAAAATTATGGCGTGTCTATTATTGTTGGCACAGTTTTTACCGTAACTTAGTTTAAAAATTTTGGATGAATACTATTCTTAACTTTATGAAAAGAAATTATAAAATACTCCTTGCAATTGTTTTCCTTTCGGCTACATTATTTGCTTTTAAAATTAAATCTTCTAACGAGAATGATCCTGATAAAGATAAATTACTTTTAGAATTATTAACTTTTGTTATTGAAAAAGGACACTATAACCCTGCGGCAATTGATGATACATTCTCAAAAGGAATCTATAAAGATTATATTCAAGCTTTAGATCCCTCAAAACGATTTTTTCTTCAATCAGACATCGATGAATTTTCAAAGTATGAAACTGAATTAGATGATGAATTGATCAATAAGGATTTAACGTTCTTTAATTTGACGTATGATCGCTTGATGAAGCGAATGGAGGAAAGTAAAAAATTATACAAAGATATTCTTGCAGTGCCATTTGATTATTCAGTTGATGAAAGCTTTAACACGGATTATGTAAAAGCACCTTATGCTAAAAATAATGCTGAATTAAAGGATAGATGGCGCAAACAAATTAAATTATCTACACTATCTTCTTTGACAGACCGTCTTAGAATTCAAGAGAATAAAAGTAAAGGAATTACGGCATCAGCTGATTCTGATAGTTTAGTTGGCTTAAAATCTGGAGATAAAATTGACGATGATTTTTATAAAAAAAACAATACATCTGCTGATACAGGTAAGGTGAAAACGGTTGCTGAATTAGAAAAAGAAACTCGTGAAAGTGCTAAGAAATCACTTGATGAATATTTTGGTTTCATGAATGATTTGGATAGGAATGATTGGTTCTCTGTTTATGTTAATTCAATTACGGCTCGTTTTGATCCACATACTAATTATTTTGCTCCAGAAGAAAAAGAGCGTTTTGATGTTAGTATTAGTGGGAAGTTAGAAGGCATAGGTGCTCGTTTACAAAAGAAAAACGACTTTACAGAGATTTCTGAGTTAATTTCTGGTGGTCCAGCATGGAGAGGCAAACAATTAGAATCAGGAGATTTAGTAATGAAAGTAGCACAGGGAAATGCTGAGCCAGTAGATGTGGTAGGAATGCGTCTTGATGATGTTGTAAAAAAAATAAAAGGGCCAAAGGGAACTGAAGTTCGTCTTACCGTAAAAAAAGTGGATGGAACAATTAAAGTTATTTCTATAATTAGAGATATTGTAGAAATTGAGGAGACATACGCCAAGTCAAGTGTTGTAGAGAAAAACGGATTGAAATATGGTGTAATCTATTTGCCTAAGTTTTATATCGATTTTGAAAATAAAGACGGTAGAGATGCAGGTAAAGATATCGCTCTTGAAGTAGAACGACTTAAAAAAGCAGGAGTGAATGGAATCGTTTTGGATGTACGTGATGATGGTGGTGGATCTTTATCAACTGTTGTTGATATTGCTGGATTATTCATTGAGCAAGGTCCAATTGTACAAATTAAATCTGCTGGAAGAAAAAAAGAGGTTTTATTCGATAGAGATAGTAAAATAGAATGGGACGGTCCTTTAGTGATAATGGTCAATAGTTTTTCAGCTTCAGCTTCAGAAATTTTAGCGGCAGCTATTCAAGACTACAAAAGAGGAATTATTATTGGTAGTAAACAGACCTACGGTAAAGGAACAGTACAAAATGTGATTGATTTAAATCAGTTTGTACGTAATAGTTCAGTAGGAGATTTAGGTGCGTTAAAAACAACTACTCAAAAATTTTATAGAATTAATGGAGGTTCAACTCAGTTGGACGGCGTGAGTAGTGATGTAGTTATGCCAGATCGATATGCTTATTTAAAAATGGGTGAACGCGATGTTGATAATGCAATGCCATGGGATAAAATAGATCCAGCTACTTATACTGTTTGGAATAAAACAGAGAACTTTAATAAGGCTATTTTAAATAGTAAGACAAGAATTGAGAAAAACCCTCAGTTTAAATTAATTGAAGAAAATGCAAAATGGATTGATAGCAGAAGTGAAGATAACACCTATAGTTTGAATATAGATAAGTTTAAAATTGCTCAAAATGATATAGAGGAGAAGTCTAAAAAATACAGACCTATTTCGCAATACAAAAATACATTGCACTTTTCTTCGTTACCTTATGAAGTAGCTCAAATGGATAAAGACAGTATTTTGAAAGAGAAAAGAGATCGTTGGCATGAAGGATTATCTAAAGATATTTATGTAGAAGAAGCTTTGAATGTTTTGGATGATTTGCAATCTAAGCCTATCGTGAAGAAAAATATGTCAGAAAAATTAAAAAAAGAAAAACTGGCTAAATCCTAAAAAAAACTTTCATTTATATAGATCGGGGTCCAACTTTAAACATAAAGTTGGACCCTTTTTTAATATGTTTCAATACTTATTATTTATTCTTATGTTTATAGAAATTATTTAAGAACATGGGAAAACACATTTTTAAAGCAGTACTATTTATTTTAATTGGTGGTTTTGTTTCTTGTAAGATGGATAATAAAGAGGTAGATTCATTTTCTTTAGAACAAGTAAATAGCCCAAAAGAGATGGTTACTACTGCTTCAACGGAAAAGTTAACAAGTAGAACTGTTCTCGATTACTTACCTACATCTACAACTCACCAAGTCATTAAACATTCTTATTTCACACTCTCATATAATGAAGAAGCGGAGCAGGCTGAATGGTTGGCCTATCAGTTAAAGAAGGATTATGTGAAGAATAACAATTTTAAACGACCTTTCTTTATAGTTGATCCAAAAGTTAAAACAGGTTCTGCAGATTGGAGAAACTATAAGAAAAGTGGATATGACAAAGGGCATCTTTGTCCAGCAGGAGATATGGAGTTTGAAGAAAATGCGTATAATGATACTTTTTTCACTTCGAATATTTCTCCTCAAGACCATGAATTCAATGCAGGAATTTGGAATAGATTAGAGCAAAAAGTACGCTATTGGGCATCACGATATGACGGTGTTTATGTGGTTACGGGAGGAATTCTTAATAAAACTAGCAAGACTATTGGAACCCAAAAAGTAGTTGTTCCAGAATATTTTTATAAAATAATTTTAGATGATTCCAATGGTAATTATAAAATGATTGCTTTTTTAATTCCTAATAAAGGTAGTGATAAGCCATTATATACTTATGTAGTTTCAGTTGATAGTATTGAAAAGTTAACGGGCATAGATTTTTTCCCTAAACTAGATGATGAATTAGAATCAAGTCTAGAAAAACGAACTGATTATAAATCGTGGATTTTCAATTAACTCTACACTATATTTTACCATTCATTGACTTTGTTTGCATCCATCTTTAAAAAGATAAAAAGCAAAATAGTGAATCCCCAAAGACCAGAGCCTCCATATGAAAAGAAAGGTAAAGGCACCCCAATTGTTGGGAAAATGCCAATAACCATGGCGATGTTGACAAAGAAATGTATAAATAGAATTCCTGCTACACAATAACCATAAACTCTACTGAATTTCGTTTTTTGTCTTTCAGCAAGATAAATTACTCTTAGAAATAAACTCACGAATAGCGCAATTACTACTAGAGAGCCTGCAAAGCCCCATTCTTCTCCTACAGTGGTAAATATGTAATCAGTATGTTGTTCTGGTACAAAACCACCTTTTGTTTGCGTTCCTTCTAGAAAACCCTTTCCTAACCATCCTCCAGAGCCTATAGCAATTTCTGATTGATTCGTATTATATCCAATTCCCTTTAAGTCGACAGTTTTTCCCAATAAAATGTTGAAACGATCGCGGTGATGCTGTTTGAATACATTTTGAAACACATAATTTACGGATAAAACAAAGCCAGAAATGACTGAAAAAAGAATTGCACTTAAGACTATGTTTCTATCGCCAAGCCTTGATTTAAAATGAACGATTAAAATAACTAATAATGCTAATAGAATAACATATTGAGGTTCTAAGACAAGCGTTAATACAAATAAAAGGATAGTAACAAAACCAGTCCATACGTACCATGATGGAAGTCCTTCACGATATAAAACAATTATAAAAATACTATAAATAAGGGCACTTCCCGGATCGGGCTGTGGTAATATTAGAAGTACTGGAAGAAAAACAATTGCAAGTGCTTGTATTTGCCTGTTTACATCTTTTAGATTAATTTGTGAATCACTTAAATATTTTGCAATCGCTAGTGAAGTAGCTGCTTTCGCAAATTCAGAAGGTTGGATAGTGAAACTTCCGATGGCATACCAGCATCTTTGTCCTGCTATTGTTTTTCCAAAAAGGAAAAGCCCTGCCAAAGTAAGTAAAGCAAATCCAAAAATAATACTGGCATATTTTTCGTAAAACTTTCCGTCGATGGCCAGTATTATGAATATTAAAGGAATCGTTAGTAAGATAAAAACAAGCTGTTTTTGGTAAGTATCTTCAATAGAGGATAGAGATGATGAATAGATGTTTAACCATCCCATTATCACTAATACGCTATAAATGATGACACATGTCCAGTCAAGATTTTTCTTTATACTTTGGTTTTTCATTTGAAACGAATCGCTTATTAATTTTGATTTGTTGAGTCTATCTGAACAGTTGAATTTGTCGTTACCTTTAATTTAGATATTGAATCTTTAGGTGTTGTTTCAATGGCACTAGCTTCTTTCATTCCACCTAGTTTTGCATAGCGGTCTTTTAAGCTTCTTTCTAGTATTCTCTTTTCTAAATCGGTTCTTGTTATTTTTTTTCTTAGGTACTTTTCAATCATTAAACTCGCAATGGGACCTGCAATCGTAGCTCCGTACCCACCATTTTCGACAAGGATCGCAATTGCAATCTTAGGGTTGTCTTTTGGTGCAAAGGCAACAAAAATAGAATGATCTTCTAGTTTTACTCTTTTCCCATCAATTTTGGCATAATTTTCAGCTGTTCCTGTTTTACCACAAATGTCAATACCAGGTACATTAAGTCCTCTTGCAGTTCCTAAATTGTATACGTCAAACAAGCCACTTATCATTGGTTTGAAATATTTTTTGTCAATGGTGGTCTGATGTTTTACTTTGAATTTAGGATCTATATTTGTTCCTTTTATTTTTTTTATAATGTGAGGAGTATAGTAGTATCCTTCGTTTGCTACGGTAGCCATCATATTAGCTAATTGTATTGGTGTCATTAAAACTTCCCCTTGTCCAATAGAGTTTGAAATAATCGTTGTACTTCTCCATCCACCATTAGGGTAAATTTTCTTATATGTTTTAGAATCGGGAACATTTCCTCTTTTTCCAGTAGGTAAGTCGTATCCCATAAAATCACCCAATCCAAAACTTTTCACGTGATCGCTCCATACATCAACTGCATAGGCTGGTTTTACAAATTTGTTTATGGTACGCATATACACATTTGCAAAATAAGTATTACAAGAGTTATAGATTCCATTATGTAAATTATGAGGGCCAAAACCATGACATTTCATAAAACGACCTCGTGCATAACTAAAACCATGATGGCACATAAAAGAAGTTTGTTCATCAATAACACCTTCTTGCAGTCCAATCAATCCAGTCAGGATTTTAAATGGTGATCCTGGAGGATATTCCGCTAGTAATCCTCTATCATATAGCGGTTTTGCTATCGAGTCTCTATATAGTAAGGTGTAATTTTTAGAACGTTGTCTACCAACTAAAATAGAAGGGTCATAAGATGGAGCAGTTACTAGTGCTAATATTTCACCTGTACTAGGTTCAATAGCTACAATTCCACCTCTTTTATTTATCATTAGCTGTTCTCCATATCTTTGAAGTTCAGCGTCTAAAGTTAAATTGATATCCTCTCCTTGAACGGCAATCGTATCGTATTTTCCGTCTTTGTAAGAGCCTATTTCACGATTGTATTTGTCTTTCTGAAAGTATTTCACCCCTTTAATTCCGCGCAAAATGTTTTCATAGCTTTCTTCTACTCCTTGTTTTCCTATTAAGTCACCGCTGTTATAATATGGGTTTTTTGCTATTAATTTGTCATTAACCTGTGTGATAAAACCAAAAACATTTGCTCCAAAATCGACTTCATAGTCGCGTAGAGAACGTTTTTGAAAATAGAAACCTTCAAATTTTCGTATTTTCTCTTGAAAAGCAGCAAATTCACTTTTGTTTAACTGAGGTAAGAAAACAGAAGGCAAGCGTGGGCTGTAAATTTTAGCTTTTGCAATTTTTTTAATATAATCTTCTTTGGTGATATTTAGTAGTTGACAGAACTCTAAAGTATCGATATTCTTTAATTCTCTAGGAATTACCATGATATCGTATGACGCTTGATTTGCCACTAATAGTTTTCCATTTCTGTCGTAGATATAACCTCTTTCAGGGTAATCGTATTTTATCTTAATCGCATTATTATCGGATTTTAATTTGAAAGTATCATTGATAACTTGCAAATAAAAGATTCGAATCACTAGCAATGATGCTGCAACAATAATTAAAGAAGGCAGCAATAATTTTCTCATCGTTTGTTAGGCTTAATAAGGTAAATGATAATAATACAACTAATTATGGTAAAAACCGCACTCAAAAGTGTTCGGATTAATATGTCCAAAAAGAAACTGACTTGAAAAGCTTCTAATAAGAACATTGTTATATGATGAATAATAACAGAAAGGAATATAAACGAAAATCTTTCGGGTGTTAAAACATCATTAATTTTTATGGTCTGGTATTCATAACTCACTCCAAATGAAAATTTAAAAATGGATGGTCTCATGTATGCTAGGACTAAACAAGCAGTTGCGTGAACTCCGCCTGAATTTAGAAAAAGATCCATTGTCAAACCCAATAAAAAGCTAGCAAAAAGTAAGCCAGATTTGTTCCCGTTCACGGGGTATAATATTATAAATAAGATATACGGAAGTGGAATTATAAACCCCAGAAAATTCATATTGTTAAATATAATTATTTGGATGGCTAATAATAAAATAAACCGAGAAACATTGACTAACAAAGTGCTATTCATTTTTCGTTGTTTTTTCTAGGTTATTAAGTTCATCTCTATCTTTGCTTTTTATGATATAAACATGACCTAAATTAGTCATGTCGTTAAAAAGTTTAATATCTAAAGTATAATAATTGGTTTGATTATCAATATAAATTTTGTTAATCGTACCAATATTAATGTTTTCTGGAAAGATTACTGATTGTCCACCAGTAACTATCGTGTCTCCTTTTCTTACAGATGCAAGTCTAGGAACGTCTATCAATTGAACGTAACCTGTACTTTTTCCATTCCAAACTAAAGATCCAAAATGATTTGATTTTTTGATTTTAGCATTGATTTGAGACTTTACATTCAAAATGCTTATAACTGTAGAATAGCTTGGAGAAGTATTATCAATTATCCCTACTATTCCAAGGTTGTTAACGACTCCCATATCTGATTTAACTCCTTGAAGAGAGCCAGAGTTTAAGGTCAGGAAATTTTCATGAACATTATATGAGTTGTGTATTACTTTTGATACAATGATATCTTCAGGCAAGGTTGTTTTTTGATTTTCAAAATTTTTGATGGCAGAAGAGTCTACGGTTTTAAATAATAGACTTTTTAGTCTTGCATTCTCAATTGCTAATGCATCGTTTTGTGTTCTCAAATTGAAGTATTCACTTACATCATTGATTTTCTCATAAACACCCCCGCTTAAAAAATTAGCGGAACTTATTATTTTGCTTTTGTGATAAGAATGAGATTGTATCGTTAACGAAAACGAAAGGCATAATAACAGCAAAAACAGTATTCTATTACTGTTTTTAAATATAAAATTAAATATTTGCTGCATTTCTAAGTTTGTTATTTTGTTTCAAGATGTAATTTCATTAAACTTTAAAAATTATTTTCAGAGTTTAATGAAATTGTGCATCTAAGAAAGGTCTTATTTAATTAAGATACTTTTAAATTTTGTAATGTTTTTAAGTGCCATTCCTGTTCCACGAACTACTGCTCTTAAAGGGTCTTCTGCAATATAAACAGGTAAGTCTGTTTTTTGAGAAATTCTTTTATCTAGACCTCTTAACATTGATCCACCACCAGCAAGGTATATACCTGTGTTGTAAATGTCGGCAGCTAATTCTGGAGGGGTTTGTGATAGAGTTTCCATTACAGCGTCTTCAATTCTTTGAATTGATTTGTCTAATGCTTTTGCTATCTCTCTATAGGAAACTTCTACTTGTTTTGGTTTACCTGTAAGTAAATCTCTTCCTTGAACAGACATGTCTTCTGGAGGAGTTTCTAAATCTTCTATAGCAGCACCAATTTGGATTTTTATTTTCTCAGCAGTACTTTCTCCAACAAAAAGGTTGTGTTGTGTACGCATATAATATACGATGTCATTTGTGAAAACATCACCAGCAATTTTTACTGATTTGTCACACACGATTCCGCCTAACGCAATTACAGCAATTTCAGTAGTTCCACCACCTATATCTACAATCATGTTTCCTTTTGGTTGCATAATGTCGATTCCAATACCGATTGCCGCAGCCATAGGTTCATGGATTAGGTACACTTCTTTACCATTTACTCTTTCACAAGATTCCTTAACGGCTCTCATCTCCACTTCGGTAATTCCTGATGGAATACAAACCACCATCCTAAGCGCAGGAGTAAACATTCTTTTTTTCAATGCTGGTATGCTTTTTATAAACATACTAATCATTTTTTCTGAAGCATCAAAGTCGGCAATTACACCATCTTTCAAAGGCCTTATTGTCTTAATGTTTTCATGTGTTTTACCCTGCATCAAGTTGGCTTCTTTACCAACAGCGATTATTTTACCAGAAATTCTATCTCTGGCAACAATTGATGGGCTGTCTATTACAACTTTATCATTGTGTATGATTAAAGTGTTTGCGGTTCCAAGGTCTATCGCGATATCCTCGGTCATGAAATCAAAAAATCCCATAAGTTTTTCAGGGGTTTAAAAGTTAAAAATTAGGAGCATACAAAGTTAGACAAATTAATGTTTAAAATGACGTGTTCCTGTAAATACCATTGCAACTTTATTTTCATTACAATAGTTGATGCTTAATTCGTCTTTTATCGATCCTCCAGGTTGAATTACGGCTGTTATACCCGCTTTTTTTGCAATTTCCACACAGTCTGGGAATGGAAAAAAAGCATCGCTTGCCATTGAAGCGCCGTGTAAATCAAATCCAAATGTTTTTGCTTTTTCAATTGCTTGTAACAAAGCGTCTACTCTTGAGGTTTGTCCTGTTCCAGAAGAAATAAGTGTTCCGTTTTTAGCAAAAACGATCGTGTTAGATTTAGTATTTTTACAAACTTTAGATGCAAAAATTAAATCCTGAATTTCTTGTTCAGTAGGACTTGTTAGGGTAACGGTTTTTAAATCGTCTTTAT
Source organism: Flavobacterium sp. WC2421 (assembly GCF_040822115.1). Classification (NCBI taxonomy): domain Bacteria; kingdom Pseudomonadati; phylum Bacteroidota; class Flavobacteriia; order Flavobacteriales; family Flavobacteriaceae; genus Flavobacterium; species Flavobacterium sp. WC2421. The sequence continues at coordinate 1,356,252 of NZ_CP162004.1, forward strand.
TGTCTGTGATATTATTTCTTTCTTGAATAAGCAATCCGTTTAAACAAGTTCTCACTTGTTTTGCTGGTAAAGCGACTTCATTTTGAACTAATATAATTCTGTTTTTCTTTTCTTGTAAAATGCTAATTGCATCTGCATCATATTCAGGTGCGATAACAACTTCGCAAAATAATTTATTAATTTCGGTAGCAGTTGCTACATCAATTTTTGTATTTGCAATTAATACTCCACCAAAAGCGGATGTTGGGTCACAAGCCAGTGCAGCGTTGTACGCTTCGCTAATTGTATTTCTAGATGCTAATCCACAAGCATTATTGTGTTTTAATATTGCAAAAGTAGGACCGTCAGTTTTGAATTCATTAATTAAATTTACTGCAGCATCAACGTCAAGTAAATTATTGTATGATAATTCTTTACCGTGTGTTTTATTGAACATGGCGTCAAAATCACCAAAGAAATATCCTTTTTGATGTGGGTTTTCACCGTATCTTAAAACTTGACCATTAGAAATACTTTCTTTATAAATAGTTTCGTCAGTATTGAAATAATTAAATATTGCAGTATCGTAGTGTGAAGAAACGTGAAATGCTTTTGTTGCTAATAATTTTCTATCGGCAAGAGTAGTTGCTCCATTTTGTTTTGTAATTAAATCCAAGAGAGAACTATATTCATCTACAGAAGCTACAATGACAGTATCCTTAAAGTTTTTTGCAGCAGCACGAATTAAAGAGATTCCACCAATATCGATTTTTTCAATAATGTCAGATTCACTTGCTCCAGAGGCTACTGTTTTTTCAAAAGGGTATAAATCAACAATTACTAAGTCAATTTGCGGAATATTAAATTCTTCCATTTGTTGCACATCACTTGGATTGTCTTGACGATTTAAAATTCCACCAAAAACTTTTGGATGCAATGTTTTTACTCTTCCACCTAGAATTGAAGGGTATGATGTAACATCTTCAACTGGGATAACGGGGATTCCTAAGTTTTTTATAAAATCTTCAGTTCCTCCTGTTGAATAAAGTGTAACATTTTGACTATTTAGTAGTCTTACAATTGGTTCAAGGCCTTCTTTTGAAAAGACTGAAATTAACGCAGATTGAATTGTTTTTGTTGTGTTCATGTGTAGTTATAATTATAAAGTGCAAAAATAGTTTTTTAATGTGAAAATTGGACTATTTGAAAAAGAGATAATTTAGAAATTATACTGTTATTTTTATAAATGATGAAATAATGATGCTGAATTACAATGAATATTTATTTCATTAGGTTTTTGAATTTAATTTATAGAATTTTACTTTAATAGAAAATGTATTTTTATGCTAGTTTATCTACGATTATTGAAAGAGAGTTTTGGTTTTGCAATAAATGCATTAACAAACAATAAGTTAAGAACACTTCTTTCTTTGCTTGGTGTTACTATCGGGATTTTATCCATAATTGCAGTTCTGGCTGCAGTTGATTCTTTAGATAGAAAAATAACAAAGGATTTAAGTAGTTTAGATAAAAACACTATTTATTTAATGCGTTTTTCTTTTGGGCCCTCTGATATACCGCAATGGAAAAGAGAGCAGTTTCCCAATGTTAAATTTGATGAATATACCAATTTGAAAGAGTCGTTAAATAATACGGATCAAGTAGGGTATCAATTATTTGTAAAGCGCGAATCTATAAAATATGAATCGAAACTAGTGAGCGATGTAAATGTTGTTCCTGTATCTAGTGAGTTTATCGATATTCAAGGTCTTGAGTTTGAAGATGGTCGTTTTTATAATGAATCAGAGTCTAATTCTGGGACAGCTGTTATCGTTTTAGGCTATGAAATTGCTCAGGGACTTTTCGAAAATTCTAATGCTATTGGGAAAAATATTCGTTTATATGGGCAAAGGTTTACTGTTATTGGAGTATTGAAGAAACAAGGAGCGGGATTGTTTGGGGATAGTAATGATACATCTGTGTTTTTACCCGTTAATTTTTTAAGACGTTTGTATGGAGATAATAATGATGCAATGACTCCAGTTATTTTGTTGAAGCCTAATAAAGGGGTTGATATGGATGCTTATAAAGCGGAAGTGAGTTATAAATTAAGAAGTATGAGGGGATTGAAAGCAGGTGAAATTGATAATTTTTTCATCAATGTGTTATCTGGTTTTACAGATCTTATTGATGGTATTATTGGGCAGATGAATGTTGTGGGCTGGATAATAAGTGGTTTTTCATTACTTGTTGGTGGTTTTGGAATCGCTAATATTATGTTTGTTTCTGTAAAAGAGCGAACAAATTTAATTGGAATTCAAAAGTCTTTAGGTGCTAAAAATAGATTTATATTGTTTCAATTTTTATTTGAGGCAGTTATATTGTCTGTTATTGGTGGTGTAATTGGTTTGGTTTTAGTGTGGATTATTTCTGTTATTTTGACGAAAGTGTTGGACTTTGAATTTGTTCTAAGTATGGGGAATATTATGTTAGGAACTGGACTGGCTGCCTTAATAGGATTGATTTCCGGAATTCTTCCTGCTATTACAGCGTCAAAATTAGATCCTGTTGAAGCGATTCGAACTGGGATGTAGACTTAGGTTTTTAATAATAATAATAATAAATAAAAACAAAAAAATCCCATCTGTACAGATGGGATTTTTTGTTTTAGAAGTTTTAAAACTATCTTATAGTATTGTTTTGAATTAAATCAATGTACAAGTTAATCTTGTCTTTCAATTCTTTTCTGGCTGTTATAAAGTCTAGGAAACCATGTTCAAGTAGAAATTCAGCCGTTTGAAAACCTTCTGGTAAATCTTTACCAGTTGTGTCTCTTACAACACGTGGTCCTGCAAATCCAATTAAAGCTCCAGGTTCAGAGATGTTAATGTCTCCTAGCATAGCATAAGAAGCGGTTGTCCCTCCTGTAGTTGGGTCCGTACATAATGAGATGTAAGGAAGTTTAGCGTCTGCCAGTTGTGCTAGTTTAACAGAAGTTTTTGCTAATTGCATTAAGGAATAAGCAGCTTCCATCATTCTTGCACCACCCGATTTTGAAATCATAATAAATGGAAGTTTATTTTTGATAGCGTGATCAATCCCTCTTGAAATTTTTTCTCCAACTACTGCACCCATAGATCCGCCAATAAAAGCAAAATCCATACAGCAAATAACAACATCTTTTCCTTTTGATTTACCAACTCCAGTACGCACTGCATCTTTAAGTTTGGTTTTTTCCATAACATCTTTTAATCGATCTGCATATTTTTTTGTATCAACAAAATGCAAAGGATCTTTGGAAGTTAAGTTTTTATCTAATTCAACAAACTCATTGTTGTCAAACAAGATTTCGAAATAGGTAGCACTACCAATTCTAACATGAAAACCATCCTCAGGACTAACAAACAAGTTGCGTTCTAGCTCATCGGCATCAATAATTTTTCCTGTTGGAGATTTGTACCAAAGTCCTTTTGGGACATCCATTTTGTCTTCGGTAGCAGTAGTAATTCCTTTTTCTTTTCTTTTAAACCAAGCCATTTCTTAAGTGTTCAGTGTTCAGTAATCAAGTAATCAGTCAAGTCAATGTTTGTAGTCAGTTTTAGTACTCAGTAACCTATTACTGAATACTAAAAACTGAGTACGGAATACTTTTTATAGCGTATTCACATTGTTTAAGTCAGCAAATGCTTGTTCTAATCTTGCATTGAACGTCATTTCGCTTTCACGCATCCATTTTCTTGGATCGTAGTATTTTTTATTTGGTACATCAGAACCTTCTGGGTTTCCAATTTGGGTTTTTAAATAATCAATATTTTTAACCATATAATCACGAATACCTTCTGTAAATGCAAATTGCAAATCAGTATCGATATTCATTTTTATTACACCGTAGCTAATTCCTTCTCTTATTTCTTCTAAAGTAGAACCTGAACCACCGTGGAAAACGAAGTCAACTGGGTTGTTTCCAGTGTTGAATTTCTTTTGAACGAAATCTTGAGAATTTTTTAAGATTTTCGGAGTCAATTTTACGTTACCTGGTTTGTAAACACCATGTACATTTCCAAAAGCTGCCGCAATTGTAAACTTAGGACTTACTTTTGATAATTCTTCGTAAGCATAAGCAACTTCTTCTGGTTGAGTATAAAGTTTTGAGCTATCAACATCTGAGTTGTCAACACCATCTTCTTCACCACCTGTAATTCCAAGTTCGATTTCTAGTGTCATTCCCATTTTGCTCATTCTCTCTAGGTATCCTTTGCAAATTTCGATGTTTTCTTCGATAGGCTCTTCAGATAAATCGATCATATGAGAACTGAATAAAGGCTTTCCAGTTGTAGCAAAATGTTTTTCAGATGCATCTAATAATCCGTCAATCCAAGGTAATAATTTCTTAGCACAGTGATCCGTATGTAAAATTACTGTTGCTCCATAAGCTTCAGCCAAGGTATGAATGTGTAATGCTCCAGCAATTCCACCAGCGATAGCTGCTTTTTCACCTGCATTTGAAAGTCCTTTTCCAGCATTAAATTGAGCTCCTCCGTTTGAAAACTGGATGATTACTGGAGCATTTAATTTTGCTGCAGTCTCAAGAACGCCATTTATTGTGTTTGAACCAGTAACATTTACTGCAGGTAGAGCAAAGCCTTTTTCTTTTGCATAATTGAAAATTTCTTGAACTTGATCTCCTGTAGCTACGCCCGGTTTGATGTTATGTGCCATTGTAATTTTTTTTAGTTGTTTTTTTAGTTTTTAGTTTAAGACTGCAAAAATAAGAATTAATTAGCATTAGAAGGGGTAATTTATTCCAAAATTTAAAACAGAGTGTCCAAAATTGTACTCACGAAACCATTTTTTGCCAGTTTCATTAGCTGGATTGTAGGTTTTAAAACCGAAATCAAATCGAATTACGAAGAAACTTAAATCATATCTTAATCCAAACCCTGAGCCTAATGCAAGATCTTTCAGACTTTTAAAACCATTAAAAACTGATTTTTCATCAGTCACATTATCGTATATATTCCAAATATTTCCAGCATCAGCAAATAATGCTCCTTTAAAATCGCCTAATATTTTAAATCTAAACTCACTGCTTAAAGCAATTTTCATGTTTGCTTCATTAAAGTCATTAGTGGCTCCACTTCTACCTGGACCCAAACTATAGGGTTGCCATGCTCTATTATCATTTGAACCTCCTGAGAAATAACTTCGTGAAAAAGGGACGTTATCTGAATTTCCAAATGGGATTGCTATACCAAAAAAGGTTCTGACTGCGAAGACTTTTTCTTTGCTCAGATCCCAATGTTTTATGTAGTCAAATTCTGTTTTTATATATTCTGAATATTCTAAATTGAAAAGTTCAAAATTATTATTTTCGTTTTTAGGTTGATTTGCTGCTTTTGAAATAAGTGATAAAAGAGAACCTGCTGATTCGATTTTTGTTTTGAAAAGATAGAAAGTATTGTCTTGTAAGTCTGTTTTAGTCGTTTTACTAAAGGTGAAGCTTGTTGCTAATATAAAATCATTTTCGGTTAGTCTCACTCTTCTTTCTTCAATGCTTTTTACCGATTTAAAGGCATCATCTGACGGTGTTAATACGGTACTCTCATTTAATACATTCTTTATAAATCCAGAAGTTCCCGATTCGATAATTAAATCGCCATTATCAACATAAGATGCTTCTGTATTATAAATTTTACCAATTTCATTTAATGCATTGTAGGAGGAACCATATACATTGAAATAGTTTTCTGGATTTAGATTTCGAACAAACTGTACATTAAATAGATCAAAACGGGCAGTGTTGTTTTTTTTAGGTGTCCAATTATAAGAAAATGAACCTGTGAAATTTTCTTTATCTAATCCAATATTTGTTTGTCTGGCAAATCCTACGGCCATAAGTGTTGAAGGAATCATGCTCTTTGGGATGATTTTTTCAGTAGAGAATGGCATGAAAATTCTTGGAAAATTTAATTTTAAATCTACTCCATATTCTGATACATTAAAGAGTTGATTGTTTGGGTTTGCAAGGTCTTTTGATGATCCTATATTTCCACGACCAGAAATTTCAAGAGTTTCGGCACCATTAAATACATTACGTATTGATAGTGAAGGGCTGAACGAGATACCTATATCTTGAATGTTGGAATGTGTTACATCCACTGATGCGCCAAAACTATATTTTTTTCGAGGAGTCAAATATATTTTAGCTATCAAGGAACTGTATGTTGTGTCTCTTTTATCTACTTCATATTGAATGCTAGGGTAATTGAAAATTTTAAGATTATTTAAATAACGTGTAGTTAAAACCGTTTTGTTGTCAGCAAAAAGAGATCCTTTTGTTATGAAAATTGCATCCGTAATTGCATGTGGTTTGTATCTTAGTTTTTTATGACTGTATAAATTGAAGTTTTTGTAAGTGGTGCTATCCGTGATTTTTTGATTATTATTGTTAGGTGCGTAATCAGTGTATATATTAACATCACTAATGGTATACATTTTAAAAGGCTCCGTTTTTGTTGAGTCGTTTTCTTGATAAGAATAGTTGTTAATAATTAAATTAACGTTAGCCTGGTTTACTTTTTTAATGGTATCTATATCAAAAGTCACATAGGTAGGTTGGAAATAATAAACCCCATTATTTCTAAAGTGTGTTGTAATACGATTTTTTTCATTTTCAAAATCGATTGTTTTATACTGTTTGCCTGATTTTATTATCGTGTTGGATTTAGCAGTTTCGTATAAAGAGTCTAGAGCGGGAGTAGATATAGATGTCTTTAAGGAATCTAATAAGTAGGGTGAGCCCGTAGTAATGTTGTATTCTATTTTTCCTCTTTTTGGCTTTATAGAGTCTAATTTGGATAATGCTTTTACATTAAAAAAACCATTGTTAAAATAATAATATTTTAAACGCAATACTGATTTATCAGTTTTAGATTGATCAATTATGACAGGCGGTTCACCTGTTTTTTTTAAAAAATCATGAATACCATGATACCAGAATGATTTACCAAGTCTGTCCACCTGTTTCGCGGATAGCCATTTAGATTTTCGTTCGTATTTTCCTGGGTTATTTGTAAATTTAGCTTGATATGTTGAATCAGGGTTTAAATTCGCTAAATTGTATAGATTCAATCGCAAACGAAATCCTAATAATGTACTGTTTGGTTTTTGATATAGTTGTGTAAATACATTTTCTTCCTTGATGGATTTCCCGTTTACTATGATTTGATTTTTAGTAAGGAGCTTTTTTCCATCAGGAACTCTTTTTTCAGCATTACAAGCGCATATAAATATTGCAATTAGAATAAATGCTGTTATTTTTGTAGAGATTTTTTTCAAGTGTTCTAAAATATTTAATTCAAAAGTACATATTTTTATGGTTAGTAAAAACCAAATAAAACTTATAACTAGTTTACAGCAAAAAAAGTATAGAATAGTAAATCAATTATTTTTTGCCGAAGGGGTAAAAGTGATTCAGGAATTGTTGCAATCTGATTTTGAACTAGACCATTTGTACACTACTCAAAATGATTTTGAGGATGTTTTGATAAACAAGAAAACGTTAATTCATGAAAATGATTTAAAAAAAATTAGTGCTTTATCAACAGCTAATAGCTGTTTGGCTGTTTTTAAAATGCCTGCAGAAAAAGATATTGTTGAATCAGGTTTGATTATAGCCTTGGATAGTATTCGGGATCCTGGAAACCTGGGAACCATTTTGAGATTGTGTGATTGGTTCGGAATTCATCAAATAGTGTGTTCAAAGGAAACGGTGGATATTTATAATCCCAAAGTAGTGCAAGCTACAATGGGGTCGATAACCAGAGTAAATGTAAGGTATATTGATTTAAATGACTTTCTCTCTCAGACAAAATTGCCTGTTTTTGGTACTTTTATGGATGGAGTTAATATTTATAAAGAATCCTTGCCTCAAGAAGGAATCATCGTAATGGGGAATGAAGCTAACGGTATCTCTGATGAACTTGAAGAAATAATCCAAAACAGACTCTCTATTCCTCGTTTTGGAGATCTTAGAAAAACGGAAAGTTTAAATGTTGCAACAGCGACTGCAATTATTTTAAGCGAATTTAGAAGATAATTAGTTTTTTTGGAATCACTTAATAGTATTTCAATTAATGAAAAGAAAAATTAATTAATACGGCTCTGCTTTTTATGGATTGAATATTTCCTGTCCAAGGACTGTTAGGATCATTATCGCGAATCAACTCGTCATTTATACCAAATGAACCTCGAATGGAAGGAGAGAATATGAAATATTCCGAAAATATATCAATACCAAATCCTATTTCGTAGCTCGTGGTCCAAGGTTTTACTCTAAATCTTTGTTCTTTATTATCGTCTATTGATTTCGAATTACTTGATAAATTCAAAGTGGAAGCTACTCCACCTACTAAATAGGGGCGCACATTTCCAGTTCTCAATGAAGAGAATTTTAATAATAGTGGGAAATGAATGTAAGTGCTGTTTACTTCTCTTAGTGCGTCTAGTTTTGTTGTGAAGCCAGGATAATATAAATCTCTCTTTGTGTAATATAATCCAGGTTCAAATCGTAAGTTTATATACTCCTGTAACTTTAGATCTCCTATTATCCCTACATTAAACCCTGTTGTTCTTTTTACAAGAATGTCAGGGCCTACGGTTTTATAGTCTATTTTGAAGTCAAATGAATTAAACCCTAAATAATATCCATAGTATACTCGTGCTTTTTGAAAATTCTCCAAATTTATTATTGGGTCTTTTCCAAACATGCTTTTTTTAAACTGAGAGTTGCCCTTAATAGATAAAGCAAGTAAAATTAAGAGAGCAATTTTTTTCATATAGATGCTAAATAACAATCAATATTATTTTTTAGAAGCGGAATAAATTGTAGCTACTCCAAAAGTTTGTGGCATAGCTACTACATCTATAAACCCAACTTTTCTTAAAATATTGTTCAAAGCCTCTCCATATGGAAATGCCGCTGCTGATTCAGATAAATAACCATAGGCAACATCATCTTTTGAAAATAACTTTCCAATAAGTGGTAGTATGTTTTTACTATAAAAATTGTAGCCTTGTTTGTAAGGAGTTTTATCTGGAACTGATGTTTCTAAAATAACAAAAACACCATTAGGTTTTAATACTCTTAGGATTTCAACAAGTCCTTTTTCAAGAGTTTCAAAATTTCTAACGCCAAAAGCGACTGTTATTGCATCAAAAAAGTTGTCGTCAAAGGGCATTTTTTCTGAATCTCCTAATACCATTTCAATTGTATTAGAAAGTTTTTTATCGGCTATTTTTTTTACGCCAACTTCTAGCATTCCAGCAGAAATATCTAGTCCTATTATTTTTGTTGCTTTTGTTTGAGCCATTAAAATAGCTAAGTCTCCTGTTCCTGTTGCAATGTCTAAAATTACATTTGGATTTGCCTTAGATACTATATCTAAAACTTTTTTACGCCATTTAACATCTATTCCAAAGGAAATAACACGATTCAAATTATCGTAATTACCAGAGATTGTATCAAACATTTTTGCAACTTGTTCTTTTTTGCCTAGAGAAGAGTCTTTATATGGAGTTATGTTTTTTGACATTTTTTATTTTTTTACAAATATAATACAATCTATTTTGAACTGTAATTGACTATTCTAAAATATATAAAAGTTTTAGGACAGTTTTTTGTTTCGTTTTGCCGCAATCATGAGAATCCATTATTAATAAAAAAAATGAAATATCACTAAAAGTGGGTATTGTGGCGTCCATTAATATTGCCGAATTTTACAAAATAAAAGTATGATATTATTCAATGATTAAAAGGGAATTAATGATCCAAATCAAGTGGTTACTTCTTGCGCTAGTAATTTCACTTGTTCTTGTGAGCTGTTTTGATGGTGCTGTTTTAAAAAACAGTAATGTATTTTTAGCGCAACATACGTTCTTAGGATTAAATTTGTTTTTGGAAATTTTAATTTTCTTTGTCTTTAGTACCTTCGTGGTATTTGGTATTAAAGGCTTTTTTGAGATGTATTCTCAGAAAACAGCAAATGTTATCACCTTCATTTCTGGAGTGTTGTTGACATTTGTGATTTTTTTATTATGTTATCAAATTATGTTTCAAGAGTAAATCATTTTTTCCCAATCATTGAGTTTAATAAAAACACCCCAGTAAAATGGGGTGTTTTTTTTTATTTTCTAATGTAAGTTTGATAAGTAAAATCAAAAAGATGCTTTTCGTCTTTTTGTTGAAACTCAGAATTTATTATCTGCCATTGTTCCTTGTTTATTATTGGGAAAAAGGCATCGGCTTCAAAAGTATGGTGAACCAATGTCAGTTCTATTTTATCTGAAAAGGGAATTCCTAAATCATATATTTCTCCTCCTCCAATTATATATGTGTTCTCCTCTTTTGGGCAAATTTCAATTGCTTTTTCCATGCTGTTAACTACAATACATCCCTCTGGGGCATAGTTTTCTTGACGGGTTATTACAACATGTGTTCTGTTAGGAAGTGGCTTTGGGAAGCTTTCAAATGTTTTTCTTCCCATAATGATATGATGTCCCGAAGTAAGGTTTTTAAATCTTTTGAAATCATTAGGTAAATGCCAAACTAATTCATTGTTTTTTCCAAGGGCATTATTTTCAGCGGCTGCCGCAATCATTATAATCATTTTCTATTGTGCTAGTTTAGAGGGTTCTTCGGTTATTTGTGATTGTAATTCTTCTATTTTTTTTTGCTGTAAAGCAACAAGACGATCTATTTGGTCTCGTTCCCAGTTCTTATTCATAAAGCGATCGGTAATGTATACTTTAATAAAGTGTAAAAGAAATAAGAAAAACCAAATCGTAATTATCCAGATATACCAGTTTGAATTAATTCCAAAATTTAAAATTTTAGTAGAAACGAATAGAAATAAACTAGCTAAAAACAAAACAACAAAATGAAAATACAGCCTTTTTTTTTGTTTTAATCTTTTCCTGGCATATTCATATAATTCATGTTGTTCCCTTTCCATAAGTTGAATTTTAGTTTATAAAGATAAAATTTTAAATTTAAAGTCACTATTCAGCTAAGGTAATATTTATTAAGAAAACGTTTTCTCTTTTTTTTTATGTAATTTAACATTTGAATGATTAGAAAATTGTTTATAATTTAACATTCTTTAGACTATACTCTTAAAAGTTCGTGCCGATTGTTAAAAGTTCAAATGAATTTGTTTTCTTTGTCGCATAATATTAAAAATGAAATAGTTATGTCTGTTAAGAAACAATTTATAAAAACGAAACCAGTTTGTAAAGTTACTTTTTCGGTAGAAGCAAAAGAGGCAAGTAATGCTTCAGTTGTTGGAGATTTTAACAATTGGTGTCCAGAAGAAGGTGCATTAAGTAAGTTGAAAAATGGTACTTTTAAAGGAGTCTTTAATGTGGATAAAGGCGCTTCTTATGAGTTTAAATATGTAATTGACGGTGTTTTCGTTAATGATGATGAAGCTGATTCTTTCAAATGGAATGAATTTGCTGGAGCTGAAAATAGTGTTTTAGAGGTGTAGGCTTCTAAAACATTTTTTTTATACGGCAACACTTCCTTTTATTAGAGCGTGTGGTTCGTAGCCTTCTAATGTAAAATCATCATAACCAAATTGGAAGATGTCTTTTATAGCAGGGTTTAAAATCATTTTTGGTAATTGTTTTGGTTCGCGAGACAATTGTAGTTCTAATTGTTCAAAATGATTGTTGTAAATGTGCGCGTCTCCAAAAGTATGGATAAATTCTCCAGCTTCTAAATCGCAAACTTGAGCAATCATCATGGTAAGCAATGCGTAGGAAGCTATGTTAAAAGGAACTCCTAGAAATATATCTGCACTTCTTTGATACAATTGGCAAGAAAGTTTGCCGTTTGATACATAAAATTGAAAAAATGCATGGCAGGGAGGAAGTGCGGCCTTATTGTTGGCTACATTTTCGTCAAATGTTTTTGATGTATCTGGTAGAACAGATGGATTCCATGCTGAAACGATCATTCTTCGGCTATTTGGATTGGTCTTTAGTTCAGTAATTAGATCTTTTATTTGATCTATTTCTTCACTATTCCAATTGCGCCATTGATGCCCATAAACAGGGCCTAAATCACCATTTTCATCAGCCCAAGCATCCCAAATTTTAACACCGTTTTCTTGTAAATATTTTATATTGGTATCCCCTTTTAAGAACCAAAGTAGTTCATAAATGATTGATTTTAAATGTAGCTTTTTTGTAGTAACCATTGGGAACCCTTCACTTAAATCAAAACGCATTTGGTGACCAAATACACTTTTTGTACCAGTTCCAGTTCGGTCTCCTTTTTGACAACCGTTTTCCATTACGTGTTGTACTAAATCTAAATATTGCTTCATTTTTTTATACTTTGTGCTGAAGTTTATTTGCTTTAAATATATAGCCTATTGCTTATCTTAATTACGATTCTCTTTTTGAAATTTCGTCTCTAATTTTTGCTGCTTTTTCATAATCTTCGTGAGCAACAGCTTGTTCTAGTAGTTCACTTAATTCTTGTAGACTGTGTTTAATATAGGCTCTGTTTGATTGACTGCTTTCTTCTTCTTGTCCAAAAGTTTCAGGATTTGAAAGAATGTCATCAATTTCTTGCGAATCTTTGTCAGCTTCTTGTGGGTTTGCTTTTAAGTATATACCCGCCTTGTCAAGAATATTTTTATAAGTATAAATGGGCGCATTAAAACGCAATGCTAGAGCAATAGCATCGGATGTTCTAGCATCAATTATTTCTTCTATTTTGTCTCTTTCGCAAATAATACTCGAATAAAAAACGCCGTCAACTAGTTTGTGTATGATAACTTGTTTCACCACGATATCAAATCTCTCAGCAAAATTTTTAAACAAATCGTGTGTTAATGGACGTGGTGGTTTGATTTCTTTTTCTAGTGCAATTGCTATTGATTGCGCTTCGAAAGCTCCTATTACGATAGGTAACTTTCTCTCACCATCAACTTCATTCAAAATTAAAGCATATGCTCCATTTTGTGTTTGGCTGTATGAAATTCCTTTGATGGATAATTTTACTAAGCTCATAATTGCTGAAATGAATAGTACAAAGTACTTATTTAGAGATTGGGAATTGTTGTTAAATTCAGTGCAATTTTAATAAAAAAAAAGGACACAAAAAAACTGCCTGTTTACAAAGATACAATTATCTTGTTTCAGGCAGCTTATTTATTTAACAATATAGTATTATTAAGAGTGTTGTAATTTGAATGCTTTTAGTTTTTCTATCAATCTGGGTACGATGTCAAATGCGTCTCCTACAACTCCATAATCAGCAACTTTAAAGAAAGGTGCATCTGGGTCGCTATTGATAACAACTTTTACTTTTGAAGAGCTAATTCCTGCAATATGCTGTATAGCTCCTGAAATTCCAATTGCTATATACAGGTTCGTTGCAACTGGTTTACCTGTTTGCCCTACGTGTTCACTGTGAGGTCTCCAACCTAAATCAGAAACTGGTTTTGAACATGCTGTAGCGGCTCCTAGAACTGATGCTAATTCTTCAATCATTCCCCAATTTTCAGGTCCTTTTAATCCGCGACCTGCAGATACTACAATGTCTGCATCTGCAATAGATACTTTTCCAGATACTTTTTCTACTGATTCTACTTTTACACCAAAATCATTTTCTCCAATTGTTGGGTTGAAATCTTCTTCAGTTAATGTGGAAGCATTTTCAAAAATCCCGTAGGAGTTTTTAGCAAGTCCTAATACTTTTACATCCGTTGTGATTTCTGTTGTGTTGAATGCTTTGTTTGAAAAAGCATTTCTTTTTACTTGAAATGGAGCAGTGCTTACTGGAAGTCCAACTACATTTGAAGCATAACCAGCTTCTAAAGCTACTGCTACAAGTGAAGATAAGTAAATGCTGTCAGTTGTTGAAGATAGTAGAACTACTTTAGCATTTTCTTTTTGTGCTGCTTGTTTAATAACATCAGCGTAAGCTTTGGCTGTAAAACCACTCAACTTATCATTGCTAACTTTTAATACTTTGTCCACTCCGTATTTTGCTAATTCTGAAACGTCTCCTGCGTTAACGGTTACAGCGGTTACAGTTGTTCCTAATGTTTCTGCTACTTTTTTTGCATAAGAAGCCAATTCAAAAGCTACTTTTTTGAATTTTCCTTCTGCTGATTCTGCATATATTAATATTGACATGATTTTTTATTTTAAATGTTGAATTATAAATTTTAAATGTATTTGAGAATGTTAATTCACAATTTAAAATTCATAATTTAAAATTATATTACTTTCGCTTCGTTGTGTAGTAAATCGATTAACTCATCTAAATTATCTGCAGAAACTAATTTTACTGCTGATTTAGCGGCTGGTTTTTCAAACTTTACTGCCTTTGTGTTTATTGGAGCATCAACAGGTTCTACAACTGCTAAAGCTTTTGATCTCGCGGTCATAATTCCTCTCATGTTTGGAATGCGTAAGTCTTTTTCTTCAACTAATCCTTTTTGACCACCAATAATTAATGGTAAACTAGTTGAGACAGTTTCTTTACCTCCATCAATTTCACGAACTGCTTTTACATTTGTACTATCAACTGTAATATCTGTACATGAATTAAGGAAGTTATAGCCTAAAATTCCTGCAATCATTCCAGGAACCATTCCTCCATTATAATCTAGTGATTCTTTTCCTGCTATAACTAAGTCATAACCTCCAGTTTTGATTACTTCGGCTAGTTGTTTAGCAACAAAAAAACCATCAGTTGGATTGGCGTTGATTCGAATTGCTTCGTTTGCACCAATAGCTAACGCTTTTCTTAACGTAGGCTCCGTCTCTGGACCTCCAACATTGACAACAGTTACTGTAGCTCCTTGTTTTTCTTGGAACCAAATAGCTCTAGTTAAACCAAATTCATCATTTGGATTGATTACATATTGTACGCCATTGGTGTCAAATTCTGAGTCGCCATTGACGAAATTAATTTTCGAAGTAGTATCAGGAACATGGCTGATGCAAACTAATATTTTCATGGTTGTATGTTTTATTTTCTTAATTTCTGTTACAAATTTAAAATAATAATTCGAATAATATACTATGCATGCATAATATTTTCAATTAACTATTACGATTTCGGAACTAGAAAATGAAATGAGTATATATTTGGGTTCTTTATTAATCAGGATGATATAACAAATTACTGAAAATAACATATCATTATTTTGTTGTAATTTTGCATTAAATGATTTTAAATATTTATTTTTGCTTTTCGAAAATTACACTGATACAATATCAAATATGAGAACGATACAATTTAGAGAGGCCATTTGCGAAGCAATGAGCGAAGAAATGCGTCATGATGAGTCTATTTACTTAATGGGTGAAGAAGTTGCTGAATATAATGGTGCTTACAAGGCATCTAAAGGAATGTTAGCCGAATTTGGAGAGAAAAGAGTTATTGATACTCCTATTGCAGAGCTTGGTTTTACAGGGATTGCAGTGGGTTCGGCAATGAATGGTTGTAGACCAATTGTAGAATATATGACTTTCAATTTTTGTTTAGTTGGTATAGATCAAATTATTAATAATGCTGCCAAAATGCGTCAAATGACAGGTGGACAATTCAATGTTCCTATCGTTTTTCGTGGTCCTACAGCTTCTGCTGGACAATTAGGAGCAACACACTCGCAAGCTTTAGAAAATTGGTTTGCTAATACTCCTGGTCTTAAAGTAGTAGTTCCATCTACTGTTTATGATGCAAAAGGATTATTAAAAGCGGCGATTCGTGATAATGACCCAGTTATTTTCATGGAGTCAGAGCAAATGTATGGTGACAAAGGCGAGGTTCCTGAAGGAGAGTATACGATTCCACTAGGAGTTGCCGATATTAAACGTGCAGGAACTGATGTAACTATCGTTTCTTTTGGTAAGATTATTAAAGAAGCACATATAGCTGCTGAAGAATTAGCTAAAGAAGGAATTTCTTGTGAAATCGTAGATTTAAGAACGGTTCGTCCGTTAGATTATGAAACGGTTTTAACTTCGGTACGAAAAACAAATAGATTAGTTGTACTTGAAGAAGCTTGGCCTTTTGCAAGTGTTGCTTCTGAGATTACTTATGTAGTTCAAGAACGTGCTTTTGATTTTCTTGATGCACCAATTCAAAGAATTACTACTGCAGATACACCAGCGCCATATTCTCCAGTTTTATTGAAAGAGTGGTTGCCAAATGCTGACGATGTAATTAAAGCAGTTAAAAAAGTAATGTATAAAAAATAATACATTTACAAATAATATAAAGGCTTCATCATGCGTTAGTGTGATGAAGTTTTTTTTTTAAAGTTGAATTATGAAGAAGAATATACTATTGTTTTTGTTGTTATTAACAAATGTCATAATAGGGCAAACTAAAGTTAGTGGGATTGTTGTTGATAAATCAAATCAACCAGTTCCTTTTGCAAATGTAATTTTTAAGGATTCTAATACTGGTGTTTTGTCAAATGAGGACGGGCGTTTCTATATCGAGTCTGCTCAAAACTATACGGCATTAATTGTTACTTCAGTAGGGTATTCGGATAAAGAAATTTCTTTGTCAAAATTAATTAACTATGATTTTAAAGTACAAATAAACGAAGCCGAAAGTTTAAAAGAGGTTGTTATTTTTACGGGAAAGACATCTAAAAAAAACAACCCCGCTCTTGATATTCTTCGAAAAATTTGGGAGAGAAAACGTAAAAATGGTCTTTCTCAATTTGATCAATATCAAATGGAGAAATATGAAAAAGTAGAATTTGACATGAACACAATTGATAGTGCGTTTATGAAGAATAAACTTTTCAAAGGAATGGAGTTTATTTTTAATCACATAGATACTTCAAACGTTACAGGGAAAACGTATCTGCCCATTTTTATAAATGAGTCCTTATATGATGTTTATGGAAATAATAAAATTAATAAGGTTAAAGAGAAAATAAAAGCAAATAAAAACTCTGGATTTAGTAACAACCAACAAATTTTATCATTTGTAAAAGATTTGTATTCTGATTATGATATTTACAATAATCACCTTACTTTTTTTGATAAGAGTTTTACAAGTCCATTATCTAAAACAGGAATAGATACCTATAATTATATCCTAAGAGATAGCGCGTATATTGATAAAAAATGGTGCTATAATATTTTATTTTATCCGAGACGGAAAAACGAATTGACTTTCAAGGGGGACTTTTGGGTTAGTGATACCACATTTGCAATTAAAAAAATTAATATGGCAGTGACAAAAAGTGCCAATATTAACTGGGTGAAAGATATTTATATCGAACAAGAATTTGAAGTGCAAAACGACTCTATTTTTCTCTTAACTCGAGATTATATGATGTCGGATTTTGCCTTGAATAAAAAAGACGAATCAAAGGGGGTCTATGGTAAGCGAACTACATTGTATCAAAATCATAAATTTAATATAGAAAAACCTACTACTTTTTATAAAGATGAGGTAAATTATATTGATAATGAAGTTTACAATAAATCAGATGAATTCTGGGAAGAAAACAGGTTTGAAAATCTGAATAAAGATGAAAAAGGGGTTTATAAAATGCTGGATACCTTGCAAACCGTCAAGAAGTTTAAGCAAATTTATAGTTTAGTTCAGGTACTTGGGAGCGGTTATATACCCATAGGTCATTTTGATTATGGTCCAATTTTTTCTTCTTTTGGTTACAATGAAGTAGAAGGAGTGCGTTTGAGAGCAGGAGGAAGGACTTATTTTGGACCTAATGATGCTTGGAGATTACAAGGGTATACTGCTTATGGTTTTGATGACAATAAATTCAAGTATGGCCTGTCTGGGAAATGGATGGTGGATAAGAAAAAGAGAATCATAATTTCTGGGGGTAATAGAAGGGATATTGAACAAATTGGAGCAAGTTTAACCACAACAAATGATGTTTTGGGTAGAAGTTTTGCTTCGTCATCTGTTTTTTCATCAGGAAGTAATGGTAAATTGACTAATATAAACCTGACAAATGTGGGTGTCGAAATGGAACCCATTAAAAATCTTACGTTCCAAGCTGGTTTTTCATATAGAACATTAGAGTCTGCATCTCCTACTTTTAGTTTGGATTATTTTACAGATGCAACAAATACATCCATTAAAAGTGATGTAAAACAATCCGAAGTTAATTTTCAGGTTGAATATACACCTAATAGGAAAACAATTGGTTATGGAGTAGAACGTTCTAATGTTGATAGTCCATTTAGTCGTTTTTATGTCAATTACAGTCATGGTTTTAAAGGTTTGTTGAATAGTGATTTTAAGTACGAAAAAATTCAATTGTATTATAAGCAACCTATAATTATAGGACCACTAGGTCGTTCAAATGTGATTATGGAAGTGGGTAAAACTTTTGGTACTATTCCACTTGGTTTGATGAGTGTGATTCCAGGAAATCAAACTTATTTTACAATTGAAAATACGTTTAGCAATCTTAATTTTTATGAGTTTGTAACAGATCAATATGCTACATTACAATGGGAACATAACTTTGGAGGACGAATTTTCTCTAGAATTCCATTTATGAGAAAACTCAACTGGAGAGAAATAATAGGGGCAAAAGGTGTTTATGGAACCATTTCAGATGCCAATAGAGCCATTAACGCTTCGGGTTTAAATTATGTAGCTCCAGAAAATGTGTATTGGGAATATAGTGCTGGAATCGGTAATATCTTCAAAGTATTTAGAATCGATTTTGCTTGGAGAGGAAGTTATTTAAATACACCAGATACACAGCGTTTTTCAGTGAAAGGATCTTTTGGTTTCTATTTTTAATTTATGCTGAACTTGTTTCAGTATCTGGAGCTATATCCAGCTATTCGTTTCAATCTTTTCTTTTTTAAAGAAAAAAAGAAAAGGATTTTCACTGCTATCTGGGCTAAAAAAAAAGAGTTCAAAGGCGATGGTAATATTTTTTTTAATTGTAACATTATTATTTAAAGAAAACACTTTTGTCCTTTCTCGTTGATAAATTGTAAAGCTTTTGTCTCATTGTGTTTTAAGATAAATAATTCTTGTAATAAATGTGTTTTTACCTTACTTTTGCTCACGCATAGATATAGAATTTAAGACAATATAATAAAATGACTGCAGATAAAATAACAACTTTCGATGTGTTAATCGAAATTCCAAGAGGAAGTAGAAATAAATACGAGTATGATTTCGAAATAAAAAGAATGCGTTTTGATAGAATGTTATTCTCTTCAATGATGTATCCAGCTGATTATGGTTTCATTCCTGAAACTTTAGCTTTAGATGGAGATCCACTTGATGTATTGGTTTTAGTAAATGAACCCACTTTTCCAGGATGTGTAATGGAAGTAAAGCCAATTGGTGTTTTCCACATGGCAGATGATAAAGGACCAGATGAAAAAGTAATTTGCGTACCAGTTTCAGATCCAATTTGGAATTCATTAAATGACTTGTCTGATATGAATCCACACTTACTAAAAGAAATTGAACATTTCTTTCAAGTATACAAAGATCTTGAAAACAAAACAGTTGATGTTGGTGGCTGGGGAGATGTAGGTGAAGCGTATGACATCATAAAAAAATGTACAGATCGTTTTAATCAAATCGAAAACAAACCAGAGGGATTATTTAGTATTAAATAATTTTATCCTATAAATTTTACAAAAAAAGCAATATTCTATAAAGAGTATTGCTTTTTTTATTTAAATTCGTTTCCTATACTATTGATTATTAACCAAAAACCAAAACGAATTTATGAATACAATTATGATTTACTTGCCAATAGTAATGGCATTTGTTGGACTTCTGTTTATGTGGGTTAAAAGAGCTTGGGTGTTAAAACAAGATCCTGGAGATGGAAAAATGAAAGAGATTTCAGATCACATCTACGAAGGAGCATTAGCATTTCTTAAAGCAGAATATAGGTTATTAACATTTTTCGTAATAGGAGCAAGTATTGCATTGGCAGGGGTTTCTTATTTCGTGCCGACTACAAATATATTAATCGTAGTAGCTTTTGTTTTTGGAGCGTTTTTTTCTGCCCTCGCGGGGAATATGGGAATGAAAATAGCAACTAAAACAAATGTAAGAACAACACAAGCTGCTCGTACCAGTTTGCCACAAGCTTTAAAAGTTTCTTTTGGTGGTGGGACTGTAATGGGATTAGGTGTAGCGGGGTTGGCCGTTTTAGGGTTAACTTCTTTCTTTATTTTCTTTTTTCATTACTTCATGAATGGGGTTTGGACTTCTAATGAAGACATGACAATTGTTCTAGAGACATTGGCAGGGTTCTCACTTGGTGCTGAATCTATCGCTTTGTTTGCTCGTGTAGGAGGTGGTATTTATACTAAAGCAGCCGATGTTGGCGCTGATTTAGTAGGTAAAGTAGAAGCAGGTATTCCTGAAGATGATCCTCGTAATCCAGCAACTATTGCTGATAATGTGGGCGATAATGTGGGTGATGTAGCAGGTATGGGGGCCGATTTATTTGGTTCTTACGTAGCTACCGTTTTAGCGGCTATGGTACTAGGTAATTATGTTATCAAAGATATGGGTGGGAAGATCGAGGATGTCTTTGGAGGAATCGGTCCTATATTATTACCGATGGCTATTGCTGGTTTCGGAATATTGTTTTCCATCATCGGAACGATGCTGGTAAAAATTACTGATGTGAATGCTAAAGAAGCTCAAGTTCAAAAAGCGTTAAACATCGGGAACTGGGTTTCTATTGGTCTTACTACCATTGCTTGTTATTTTTTAGTGCAATATATGTTACCTACAACAATGAAAATGGAATTTTTTGGTGAAGGAATACAGGATATCTCTTCAATGCGCGTATTCTACGCTACTATCGTAGGTTTAGTAGTTGGGGCAACAATTTCATCAGTAACGGAGTATTATACAGGATTGGGGACAAAACCAGTAATGGCAATTGTACAAAAATCAAGTACTGGAGCTGGAACTAATGTTATTGCAGGATTAGCAACAGGAATGATTTCTACTTTTCCAACAGTTTTATTATTCGCAGCCGCCATTTGGACTTCATATGCTTTTGCAGGATTTTACGGTGTGGCTCTAGCAGCTTCGGCAATGATGGCCACTACAGCGATGCAATTAGCAATTGATGCTTTTGGACCAATATCTGATAATGCTGGTGGAATTGCTGAAATGAGCGAATTGCCAAAAGAAGTACGTACTAGAACAGATATTTTAGACTCTGTAGGGAATACTACAGCGGCAACTGGTAAAGGTTTTGCTATAGCTTCTGCAGCATTGACTTCATTGGCTTTATTTGCAGCATATGTAACATTTACGGGGATTGATGGGATTAATATTTTTAAAGCACCTGTTTTGGCCATGTTATTTGTAGGAGGAATGATACCAGTAGTTTTCTCCGCATTAGCGATGAACTCAGTGGGAAAAGCTGCTATGGATATGGTGTATGAAGTGCGTCGTCAGTTTAAAGAAATTCCTGGAATTATGGAAGGAACTGGCAAACCTGAATATGCAAAATGTGTTGATATTTCTACAAAAGCCGCATTACGTGAAATGATGTTGCCGGGAATCTTGACCATTGGTTTTCCGATTGCAATTGTAATACTTGGTAAGTTAGTTTATGGCGATAATAACCAATTGATTGCGGAAATGCTTGGAGGTTATATGGCTGGAGTTACCGTTTCTGGTGTGCTTTGGGCTGTTTTTCAAAATAATGCAGGTGGCGCTTGGGATAACGCTAAGAAGTCTTTTGAGGCAGGTGTTATGATTAATGGAGAAATGACGTATAAAGGATCTGAAGCGCATAAAGCTGCAGTCACTGGAGATACTGTTGGAGATCCATTTAAAGATACATCAGGACCATCTATGAATATTTTAATTAAACTTACTTGTTTGATAGGATTAGTTATGGCACCAATTTTAGGTAATGGTAGTCATACTATTTCTGATTCTAAGGCTAGTTGTTGTATGACAACTGGGTCATGTACTTCGATGTCTAAAGAAGAGTGTATTGCAAAAGGATGTACAAATCCATCTTGTGAACACATGATGTCAGGGAATAAAATGATGCATGAAGAAGTCTCTAAACAAATAATGATTGAAAAAACAAGTGTAAACGGAACTGTTGTAGGAACAGTAACTACAACTGTTAATGGGAAAGTAGATACCCAAGTTTTTGAAGGTACGGATGCTGAGGTTCAGGCAAAAATTGATGCTTTGAAGTAATGCTTTTTACTTATAACGAAAAATGCCTCATGAAAGTGAGGCATTTTTCGTTTTATATTTTAATTGAGTTATGGTTTCTTTTTCCTAGCAATAGAGTCGGGGAAAGAACTAAAACAATCCGTTTATTTCAGTATCTATGCGGTGTATGATGCCTCCTAAATCTTCTGGATTGTCGACAAAATTAATATTATCAACGTCTATAATAAGTAACTTCCCTCTATCATAAGTATGAATCCATGCTTCATAGCGTTCGTTCAAACGGCTTAAATAATCAATAGAAATTGTGGATTCGTATTCGCGGCCACGTTTGTGAATTTGACCAACTAAGTTAGGAATGGAACTTCTTAAATAAATCAATAAATCGGGTGCTTTAACTGTTGATTCCATTAGTTCAAAGAGAGAACTGTAATTCTGGAAATCACGATTTGTCATTAATCCCATCGAATAAAGATTGGGAGCAAAGATATGTGCGTCCTCATAAATGGTTCTGTCCTGAATAATTTTTTTACCACTTTCACGAATTTGCATTACTTGACGGAAACGACTATTCAAGAAATAAATTTGTAAATTAAAGGACCAACGTTCCATTTGATGATAGAAGTCATCCAAATATGGATTGTCAACAACATCTTCAAAATGGGGTTCCCATTTAAAGTGTTTCGCTAATAAACGTGTTAAAGTTGTTTTTCCAGATCCAATGTTTCCTGCTACTGCTATGTGCATTATGGTATTGTGATTTTATAATTTGTAATTCCCTCTGATGTAAAAATAGATAAAATTTGGTCTTTGTAGCTGAAATTTTTAAAGGTTTTTTCTAAAATTTCAATTTCATATTTTTCATTTTTGTCAATATCTTCAATACTAAGGATTGAATTCTTAGAAATGAGGTATTGATTTTCGGTGATGATTTTTATTTGATCAAAATCAATGGTTTTTATCTTTGTAGTTATTTTGCCAAAACGGTCACATGAATACCAATTGTGTTTTTTATCGACCCAATAAAATGTTGTAAGATTGGATTGGTAGTATTTTATACTTTCAGGAAACGAAGTTGAGATAGATTTATATTCGTTTTTTAAATAATCATATAAACCTATTTGCTGATTCAAACTATTGTACACCCACAATTGGTTTTGGGAAGCTATTCCTACTGCATTTGCAACTATTGGAGTTGGGTTTTCTGAAAAGTTTATTTTTTGAATTTCATTCAATTGATTGTCTAAAATGATAACTGAATTGAAGTTTTCGTAGAATAAAATAATTTTCAAAGGATTTTGAATGTCCACTTTTGTGATTTTGCCTAAAGCAATATTTTTATAGTCTAACGATTCACCGTCTTTAGTTTTGGTGAACACATTATTTTTAATGGTGTAATGAAAACCAAATTGGTCATAACCTATAAATTCATCAGCATCGATTGCAATGTAATTTAACTTTGAAGCAAATAGCATTTTGTTCTGTCCAAAAACAGTAGCGATCGAGCTAAAAAAAAATAATACAATCAAGTTTTTCATAATGCAGGCAAATTACAAAAAAAGCATTATACTATTTTTTTTATTTTATAAGAATATAACTGGTGCAAAATGAAAAACCCAGCTTAAGAGCTGGGTTTTTTGTATAACTGAATTTAAATTAATTACAATCCAAAAGCCGTTTTAACTTGGTCAACAAAGTCTAATTTTTCCCATGTGAACAACTCAACTTCAACAGTTTTTGTTAATCCTCCTGGAGCAGAAAAAGTTTTCGTTACCGTTTCAGGTGTACGTCCCATATGTCCGTAAGCAGCTGTTTCACTGTAGATAGGATTTCTTAATTTTAAGCGTTGTTCAATAAAGTAAGGACGCATATCAAAGATAGCTTCTACTTTTTTAGCAATTTCACCGTCAGTCAAGTTCAATTTTGATGTTCCGTAGGTCTCAATAAAGATTCCCATAGGTTTAGCAACACCAATAGCGTACGATACTTGTACTAAAATTTCACTAGCAACACCAGCAGCAACCAAGTTTTTAGCGATATGACGAGTTGCATAAGCAGCACTTCTATCTACTTTACTAGGGTCTTTACCTGAGAATGCACCTCCACCATGAGCACCTTTTCCGCCGTAAGTATCCACAATGATTTTTCTACCAGTCAAACCAGTATCTCCATGAGGTCCACCTATTACAAATTTACCTGTTGGGTTAATGTGGTAGTGAATCGCATCGTTAAATAAATGAGCGCTTTTTGGGTTTTTTGCAATGATTCTAGGAATCAAGATTTCCACAATGTCTTTCTTGATTTTAGCAAGCATAATCGCTTCTTCGTCAAAATCATCATGTTGAGTTGATATAACAATCGCGTCAATACGAGTTGGGATGTTATCATCACTATATTCAAGTGTTACTTGAGATTTAGCGTCAGGACGTAAATAAGTGATTGCTGTATTTTCACGTCTTAATAGGGCTAATTCTTGTAATAATTTATGAGATAAATCAAGTGCCAATGGCATATAATTCTCTGTTTCGTTTGTAGCGTAACCAAACATCATTCCTTGATCACCCGCTCCTTGTTCTTCTGGATTAGAACGGTCAACACCTTGATTAATATCTGCTGATTGTTCGTGAATTGCCGAAAGAATACCACAAGAATTGGCTTCAAACATATATTCGCTTTTGGTGTAACCGATCTTTCTGATTACTTCACGAGCAATGTTTTGTACATCTAAATAGGTATTTGATTTTACCTCACCTGCTAAAATTACTTGACCTGTAGTCACTAAAGTTTCACAAGCTACTTTTGAATCAGCGTCAAATGCTAAAAAGTTATCAATTAATGCGTCTGAAATTTGATCTGCAATTTTGTCTGGATGTCCTTCGCTCACAGATTCTGACGTAAATAAATAAGCCATAATAATTTTTATTTTAAAATTAAGCGAGGAAAAATAATTGCAAATATCGAGCTAAAGGAGAGTTTCTGCTTTAGCATTTTTTCTACTGAAAAATTTTCAGTATTCATAATGAATTCGTTTCATTATGAAGAGGTTGCAATCAGTTCAAATTTTTCCTCTTGTATTTGGGTGCAAATGTATGAAACCATTTTGAATTGCAAATTAAACTTAACTATTTTTTAAATTAAAAATCAAATTAAATAGTACAACTGGTTTGAGGTCGTGATTTTTAAAAAAGTAGCAGGAGTGCCAGTTTAAAACGAAAAAGTAATTGATTTCATAACATTATCAGTGTTATTTGTTAATAGTATCTCTGTTTTTCATTTTAAAGATGAAAATATCGTTAAATAGTTGTGAATTATTTGGAAGATACAGAATTAAATAAGATATTTGTTTCAGTAAAAAATACCAAAGATGAATTTTAATATTTGTAAACAATTTGTAGTCCTATCGAAGAAATTCGGGAGCTAGTTATTGCTTTAAATTATATATAATATAATATAGCAAAAGCCTCCCAAGACAATTGGGAGGCTTTTTTAATTTATACAAATAGTACGATTCATAAAAATAAATAAATGAAAATATTTTCAAATAAAAAGATTCAGATAGTTGTCGCAATGTTTTGCGATAAGGTCTGTTGATTCCAAAAGTATAAGTTTTATATAACTTGAATCCTTTTGGTATTTTGTCCAAAAGGATTTTTTTTATTCTGGTATCTAAATTTTTTTAAAATAATAAAGAGAAAACAAACTAACTTAAATATAATTATCATGAGTACAACTAACAAATTTTCAAGAACATTGGGGTTTCTAAGGAATTTAAGAGGCAAAAAAAATACGGACAACGGACTAGTTGTTGATGAATTAGTGAATCCAAGATTGGGAATGGAAATACCAGACTCAAAAAAATCTAAAAAAGCAGTCAATTCATTACAACTTTTAATGTATTCAAAAGAAAATGATACACTTTTCATTTAATTGGAAGTTGTTCAACATCCCTTTTGTACGCGAGTAATTTCTGAATAGTTATATTCAGCGATGCCTTGCGTTTTTTTGTTAAATATATTTTTAGCTAAAAATCAGAATGTTTAAAATTTGTTTGTTTAAAAAATTAGTAGTTAATTTGCATCATTAAGTTCACTAACGTATTGAAATGTTATAAAGAAAGGACGAGGGATTAGACCCGATGAAGCCTTAGCAACCCTTTGAGAAATCGAAGAAGGTGCTGCATTCTACCACTCCCAAAAGTGGAAAGATAACAACAAGAAATTCTCTAGTAATTCCCTAGTTTTTTCTTTCTAATATTTCCAAATACAAATCAAAATCAATAAAAGATTTGACATTGGAAAATAAACCAACACATATTACTTTACAAAATTTCACCACCCATAATGGTGCATTATACGCTAGCCTCAACTTAAGTTATCAAGTTTTTGGTGCTCCGCTGCATACAGCTCCCATTATTTTAATAAACCATGCCTTGACCGGAAATTCACAAGTTATTGGTGAATCAGGTTGGTGGAATGATATCGTGGGTGTCGATAAAACAATTGATACTAGAAAATATACTATTGTCTCTTTTGATGTACCAGGTAACGGATTCAATTCGGCTACCATAGAGAATTACAGAGATTTTATCGCCAGAGATATTGCTAGGATTTTCATCGAAGGACTTCGGTTTTTGAAAATTGATAGTTTATTTGCTCTCATTGGCGGTTCTGTGGGTGGTGGAATTGCTTGGGAAATTTTAGCTTTGGAACCTAAATTGGCACAAAACTTTATTCCTATTGCTACTGATTGGAAAGCGACAGACTGGTTGATTGCTAATTGTTATTTGCAAGAGCAAATCCTTAATAATTCTAAAAAACCAATTGAAGACGCGCGTATTCACGCCATGTTGTGCTACCGAACACCTGAATCTTTCAAAGAAAAATTTAATAGGGATATCAATGTGCAACTCGAAACATTTCAAGTAGAAAGTTGGTTGAATTACCACGGAGAAAAACTAGAAAAAAGGTTTCAACTATCTGCTTATAAAATGATGAATCAATTGTTGAAAACGATTGATATTACTCGGAATCATGAGTCTTTAGAATCGATTATTTCAAAAGTAGATGCCAATATATACATTGTAGGAATCAATTCGGATTTGTTTTTTACAGCAAAAGAAAATCGAGAAACCTATAATGAAATTAAAAAATTTAAAAATAATGTATTCTATAGTGAGATTGACTCACAACACGGGCACGATGCCTTCTTGATGGAATACGAACAATTAGACAATTTATTAGAAGTTGTTTTTAAAAATAAAAAGCAGATGAAAATAGTAAAATTTGGTGGAAAATCTTTGGCTAACGGCGAAGGAATCAATACAGTTTTGGATATTATTGAAAGTAAAGTAAAGCAAGAAGAAAAAATTGCTGTTGTAGTTTCGGCACGTGGCAAAGCAACAGATGAGCTTGATGATATTTTAACCATCGCTGCCAAAAACGGAAACTATAAGCCTTTACTAGAAAGTTTTAAAACCTATCAAAAAGACGGTTTTGACGCAGTAGATTTCTCGGCTGAATTTGATAAACTAGACAAACTATTTGAAGGGGTAAGTTTAATTGGCGATTATAGCCCTAAAATCAAAGACCAAGTTTTAGCGCAAGGTGAAGTGCTTTCGGCAAAATTACTTGTGTTTTTATTGAATCAAAAAAACATTCCTGCAAAGCTGGCTGATACAAGAGAGTTGATTGTAACCGACTCTAATTTTGGTGATGCACAACCATTAGACGCTCTTTCTAAAAAGAATATTATCCAAGTTTTTAAAGAAAATAAAGATTTCGTTCTAGTACTTACTGGTTTTATTGGTTCTAATGGGAAACAAGAAACAACCACTTTGGGTAGAAACGGAAGTAATTATACTGCTTCATTAATTGCTAATTATATTAATGCCGAGGAATTACAAAATTTCACGCATGTTGATGGGATTTATACTGCTAATCCAGAATTGGTTTTAGACGCAAAGAAGATTGAATCGTTGTCGTATAACGAAGCGAATGAAATGGCTAATTTTGGCGCTAACATTTTACATGCGAAAACAATTATTCCGTTATTAGAAAAAAATATTCCACTTCGAATTCTGAATACGTTTAATCATGAAAATAAAGGAACGTTAATTACTTCTAACTCTAATGCTGCAGGAATTAAAACATTGTCTGTTTTAGAAAATGTGTCTTTGGTAAATTTAGAAGGAAGAGGATTACTAGGAAAAACGGGTGTTGATGCGCGTATTTTTAGAGTGATGGGTGATAATGATATTAGTGTAAGTATTATTTCGCAAGGTTCTTCTGAAAGAGGAATTGGTCTTGTGGTTGCTGCTGATAAAGCGACAAAAGCCATGATCGAATTAGAAAAAGAATTCGAAAATGATTTTTATTCTAAGGATGTCAATAAAATCACGGTGACTGATAATGTATCGGTGATTTCGATTATTGGTCAGGATCTAAGTACGTTTCACAAGCCTTATACGGCTTTGATAAAAAATAAAATTGTTCCTATTTTATTCAACAATACTGTTACAGGTAAGAATGTCAGTTTAGTGGTTAAAAAATCAGAACTAAACAAAGCATTGAACGTAATTCATGGAGAGATTTTTGGAGTGGCCAAGAAAATCAATATTGCCATTTTTGGTCATGGATTAGTAGGGGGAACTTTGATAAATCAAATTTTAGAATCGGCCAAAGTCATCGAAAAAAGAAAAGACGTTAAGCTAAATGTGTTTGCTATTGCTAATTCTAGAAATGTCCTTTTGAATAAAAATGGAGTTTCGGCTAACTGGAAAAATGAAATTCAAACTAACGGTGCTTCATATACGATTGATGATGTAATTGCTTACGCAAATGAGCACCATCTAGAGAATTTGATTGCCGTTGATAATACAGCTAGTGCAACGTTTGTAGAGAACTATATTCCGCTTGCCGAAAATAGTTTTGATTTAATCTCTTCTAATAAAGTGGCCAACACATTGAGTTATGGTTTTTATAAAGAACTGAGAAAAGTATTGGCTGATAATCAAAAGAATTATTTGTATGAAACCAATGTTGGTGCAGGTTTACCGTTAATTGACACGATAAAATTATTGCATCTTTCAGGGGAGAATATAACTAAAATCAAAGGAGTTTTCTCAGGAACATTAAGTTATTTATTCAATAATTTCTCGGCTAAGGATGTTCCTTTTAGCGAAATATTGAAAGAGGCAATTGATAATGGTTTTACTGAACCAGACCCAAGAGAGGATTTGTGTGGGAATGACGTAGGAAGGAAATTGTTGATTTTGGCAAGAGAATTGGACTTACAAAATGAATTTGAAGAAATTGATATTCAGAATTTAATTCCGGAGCATTTACGTGAAGGAAGTGCCGCTGATTTCTTGACTAAACTGAAAGAATTTGATCCTATTTACGATAAAATAAAAACAGACCAAAAGCCAAATCATGTCTTGAGATACATTGGAGAATTATCAGGAGATTTGCAGCATGACAAAGGGATTTTGGAAGTAAAATTAGTTTCCGTACCTTCGGATACCGCTTTAGGAGGATTGAAAGGTTCTGATTCTTTCTTCGAAATTTACACCGAATCCTATGGAGATCGTCCAATCGTGATACAAGGAGCAGGAGCAGGTTCAGCAGTTACTGCCAGAGGAGTTTTTGGAGATATATTAAGACTATCGGATAAAGGGTAATGATTTAAGATTGTAGAGTAACTATTTTTGATTTCAGATTTAAAAAAATAATAAAATCCGCGTTTGCAAATCCGTTTCATCCGCGTTCAAATAAATGCATAACTATGAAAATCACATTAAATAGAGTAAATGATAATTTCCATTTCGAATTAAAAAACGAACGTGGGCATATTGTAAACGTAGATAGCCGTCCAGAATTTGGTGGCGATGATGAAGGACCAAGTCCGATGGAATTAGTATTAATGGGAGTTGCAGGATGTAGCGCCATCGATATGATTTCGATTCTAAAAAAACAAAGACAAGAAATTACTTCTTTCAAAGCTGAGGTTGAGGGAGAGCGCGTGCAAGTAGGAGAAGCAAAACCTTTTAAAGATATTCACTTGGTTTTTTATTTAGAAGGAAACATAAAAGAAGATAAAGCAGCCAAGGCAGCACAATTATCTTTCGATAAATATTGTTCCGTTTCTAAAACATTAGAACCTACAGCAACAATTCACTATAAAGTGGTATTGAATGATATCGAATTAGCTAAAATTTAAAAATACAAATTATTCGTTTATAGATGGAGTGTTGTAATACTAGTTTCCAGCAACTTTAAACTTTAAACTTTAAACAAAAGATAATGAGCGAACAAGAATACGGTTTTGAAACACAAGCCATACGTAACCAATTAGAAAGAACACAATATTTAGAACATTCAGTTCCTTTGTACTTAACATCAAGTTTTGTATTTGAAGATGCCGAAGACATGCGTGCTTCTTTTGCTGAAGAGAAAGATAGAAATATTTATAGCCGTTACAGTAATCCTAATACTAACGAATTCATAAACAAAGTTTGTAAAATGGAGGGTGCTGAAGCTGGATTTGCTTTTGCATCTGGAATGGCAGCGGTTTATTCTACTTTTGCAGCTTTGTTGCAATCAGGAGATCATATTGTGTCTTCTAGTAGTGTTTTTGGAGCAACACATTCTTTGTTTGTAAATTATTTTCCAAAGTGGAATATTGAAACAACGTATTTTGATATCAATAAACCTGAAACAATTGAGAGTTGTATAAAACCCAATACAAAGATTCTTTTTGCTGAATCACCAACCAATCCCGCAGTTGATATTATAGATTTGGAACTGTTAGGGGCTATTGCTAAAAAGCACAATTTGATTTTGATTATTGACAACTGTTTTGCAACTCCATATATTCAGCAATCTATAAAATGGGGAGCGCATTTGGTGGTGCATTCTGCAACTAAATTAATGGATGGACAAGGTAGAGTTTTAGGTGGAGTAACAGTTGGTGATGCGGAATTGATTCAAAAAATCTATTTATTTTCACGACTTACCGGTCCTTCGTTATCACCATTTAATGCTTGGGTATTATCAAAAAGTTTAGAAACATTGGCGATTCGTTTAGATAGACATTGCGAAAACGCATTGAAAGTAGCAGAGTTTTTAGAACAGCATCCTAATATAAATAGAGTAAAATATCCATTTTTAAAATCGCATCCACAATATGAAATTGCTCAAAAACAGATGAAGTTGGGTGGAAACATTGTGGCTTTTGAAATAAAAGGCGGACTAGAAGCAGGACGAGCGTTTTTGGATAAAATAAAACTATGTTCGCTTTCGCCAAATTTAGGAGATACAAGAACAATCGTGACGCATCCGGCATCAACAACGCATACCAAATTATCTGTTGAGGAAAGATTAGCAGTAAGTATTACTGATGGATTAGTGCGTGTTTCAGTAGGATTAGAAACCGTAGCCGATGTTATTGCCGATTTAGAGCAAGCACTTTCGTAACGATTATTGAATGTAGAGTAACGATTTTTGATTTCAGATTTTCTGTAAATCAAAAATCGTTTTTTTTATGTGATTTGTATTAAAAATAACATATTTTTGTTTTTATTCAAGTGTTAACTGATTATTTAAATCAAAAATCGCTATTCTTCACTAAAGAATCAAAACTCTTTAACATGCTTTCAAAGAAAACAAAATACGGAATTAAAGCTTTGACTTTTTTGGCCCGCCAAGAAGATCAAACTCCTGTTGCTATTGCTGATATTGCAAAAAGCGAAAACATTTCGATAAAATTTTTAGAAAGTATTTTGTTGCTTTTGCGTCATTCAGGTTTTTTGGGTGCCAAAAAAGGAAAAGGGGGCGGTTATTATTTAATCAAAGATCCGAAAGAGATCAATATGGCTAAAGTGTACCGTATTCTCGAAGGGCCAATCGCTTTATTGCCTTGTGCTAGTCATAATTTTTATGAAAAATGTGATGACTGTACTGATGAAGCTGCTTGTGCAGTGCGTAAATTAATGACAGAAGTGAGGGATAATACACTGAAGATACTCGAAAACAATTCCTTGGCTGACATTGCTTTTTAAGTAATATACAATCAAAAAAAGACCATTTAATTGTGTTCAAGCAATGAAATGGTCTTTTTTTACTCTTTTATTTTATTAAACTCTCGCTTAATCTAAAAAACTAGTTTGTATCCAACGAAGAATAACATTATTGCTATAGCATTTCTAAGGAATAAATCGGGTACTTTCCCACTCAGCATACTTCCTATATAAATTCCAGGAAGAGAACCTATTAACAATTGACCTAATAATCCAAGATCTAAATTACCCATTGTTGCATGTCCTAAACCTGCTACAAGCGTTAAAGGGACTGCGTGCGCAATCTCGGTACCAACCAATTTAGGTGTTGCTAAAATTGGGTATAGAAAAAATAAAGTGACTGTCCCTAGTGCTCCAGCACCTATTGAAGTCAGCGTTACTGTTGCCCCTAGCAATACACCAATGGCAACGGTTAGTGCATTTTGAGTTTTACTTTCACTGTGAAACTTGTCACCAGAATGTTTTTGAGAAAAAACTAAAAGTTTCTTTTTAAACAAAACGGCTACAGAGGTTAATAGTAATGCCCAACCTAAGCTGTATTTGATTACTGCATTTAGTGCTGTAATGTCTGTTTTTATGCTATGTAGTATCCATAGAGTTAGTAATGCCGCGGGAACACTACCTAGAGAAAGCCAACCTGTAATTGTCCAATTGATATTTTTTTTCTTATGGTGAACATAAACTCCACCCATTTTAGTAAAAGCAGCATATAATAAATCAGTCCCTACAGCTGTTGTTGGAGGGATACCAAACCATAATAAAATGGGCGTCATCAAAGAACCGCCTCCTACACCTGTCAGTCCAACAATGAAACCGACGGTTAAACCTGCAACTACTAATCCTATTTGAAAATCCATAAAAAAAAATATTTTGGACAAAAATAACAACTATTTTATAATTATCCTATAGGCAAGATAGACTAATGAGAAAAATATTTGTACCAAATTAAAATTAAGCACAAAAAACGAAAAAAATATTTTGTTATTTAGAAATAAGTACTACTTTTGCATAGTAATCTACTAAACCGATAGGGTAATAGATTTTTTAATTAAAAAAAGTGAAATGAGTGCATCAATAGTACATACGCTAATAGAAAAAACAAAAGACTTCTCGATTGAGGAAACTTTTAGCTTTTTGGCTAATGAATATAAAGATAAGGTGGTTTTTTCAACTTCTTTTGGGCAAGAAGACCAAGTTATAACCGCTTTAATTGCAAATAGCGATGTAGCTATTAATATCTTTACTTTAGATACTGGGCGTTTGTTTCAAGAAACTTACGATGTTTTTCATAAAACATTAAAGAAATATAAAAAACACATTGAAGTTTATTTTCCTGAAGCGTCAGATGTTCAAAATCTTTTAAATGCAAAAGGACCAAATAGCTTCTACGAGTCGGTTGAAAATAGAAAAGAGTGTTGTTTTATTCGAAAAGTAGCGCCATTAACTAAAGCTTTAAAAGGAAATTCAGTTTGGATAACTGGTTTAAGAGCGGAACAATCTGAAAACAGAAATGATTTGCAATTTTTTGAATATGACGCCAATTTCAATATTATAAAATTTAATCCTTTGTTAAAATGGACTTTAGAAGAAGTTCAAAAATATATAGACGATAATAATGTACCACAAAATGCTTTACATAAAAAAGGATTTGTAAGCATAGGTTGTGCTCCTTGTACTAGAGCAATTGCAGAAGGAGAAGACATAAGAGCCGGAAGATGGTGGTGGGAATCAAGTCATAAAGAGTGTGGTTTGCACCAAGGGTAAATTAAAGAGAATAGAAAAAAGAATAAAGAGAAAAAAAATTATAAATAGTCGATTGGTTTTATTTGGAGGGAGCAACAACCTGAAACTTTAAACCTGAAACTTTTAAACTAAAAGTATGAGTTCAATATTAAAAACAAACGCATTAGAAAGCGAAGCAATATACATTTTCAGAGAAGTTATTTCTCAATTTGATAAGCCGGTATTGCTTTTTTCTGGAGGAAAAGATTCAATCACACTGGTAAGATTAGCACAAAAAGCATTCTTTCCCGCCAAAATTCCTTTTCCACTATTGCACGTAGATACAGGACATAATTTTCCTGAAACTATTGAATTTAGAGATCGATTGGTTAAAGAATTAGGATTGGAATTAATCGTTCGTAATGTGCAAGATGCTATCGATGAAGGAAAAGTAGTAGAAGAAACTGGTAAATATTCGAGTAGAAACAGTCTGCAAACAACAACTTTACTTGATGCAATTGACGAATTCAAGTTTGATGCTTGTATTGGTGGTGCGCGTAGAGATGAAGAAAAAGCAAGAGCTAAAGAACGTATTTTTTCTGTTCGTGATGATTTTGGTCAATGGGATGAAAAAAACCAACGTCCTGAATTGTTTGATTTATTGAATGGTAAAATTGAAAATGGACAAAACGTACGTGTTTTTCCTATTTCAAACTGGACTGAATTGGATGTATGGAGTTATATCGAACAAGAACAAATCGAGATTCCATCGATTTACTTTTCACACAAACGTAAAGTTTTCTTGAGAGACGGAATGATTTGGTCACACTCTCCTTTTGTTTATCAAGAAGAAAACGAAGAAATTGAAGAGCGAATTGTTCGTTTTAGAACAGTTGGAGATATGAGTTGTACTGCAGCAGTTGATTCGTATGCAGCGACAATTTCTGAAGTGGTAGGTGAAATCAGATTGTCTACTATTTCTGAACGAGGAGCTAGAATTGATGATAAACGTTCAGAAGCAGCGATGGAGAAAAGAAAACAACAAGGATACTTTTAGGATTATTTTAAATGTTGAATTTTAAATGTTGAATGAAAAGACACTCATTTTAAAATTCAAGTAACGATTACCATTTAAAATTCAAAATTTATAATTTAAAATAATAGAAACTGATGGAAGTTTTAAAAATAGCAACAGCAGGAAGTGTAGATGACGGAAAGAGTACATTAATCGGGAGGTTATTATATGATACGCAATCCTTAACTACAGATAAATTAGAAGCAATAGAAAAAAGCAGCAAGCAAAAAGGATATGATTATTTAGATTTTTCTTTGGCTACTGATGGTTTAGTTGCTGAGAGAGAACAAGGAATTACAATTGATGTGGCGCATATTTATTTTTCTACGGCTAAAAAAAGTTACATCATTGCAGATACTCCAGGTCACGTAGAATACACGCGTAACATGGTTACTGGAGCTTCAACTTCACAAGTTTCAATCATTTTGATTGATGCTCGTAAAGGAGTGATTGAGCAAACCTACCGTCACTTTTTTATCAATAATTTATTGAGAGTAAAAGAAGTAATTGTTGCTGTTAATAAAATGGACTTAGTAGATTATTCGGAAGAAGTATACAATAAAATTAAAGCCGACTTTCAAGCATTAAATGCTAAAAGTACTTTTAAAGAGCAAAACGTAAGTTATATTCCGTTGAGCGCTTTAACAGGAGATAATGTGGTGGAATCATTAGGCGGAATGCCTTGGTATGAAGGACAAACTATTCTAGAACACCTGGAGGCTTTAGAGCCTGCAGATGTTTATGAAAAAGGAAAAGCACGTTTCCCTGTGCAAACCGTTATCAGACCAAAAACCGAAGAGTACCACGATTTTAGAGGGTATGCTGGTAAGCTTTATGGTAACAATATCAAAGTAGGAGATGCCGTAACAGTATTACCTTCTTTAACAGAATCTAAAGTAACAAACATTCACTTTTTTGATCAACAATTTGACGAAGCTTCAGTTGGTTCTTCAATTACAATCGAATTAGAAAACGATATCAATGTAACTAGAGGAGATATGATTGTAAAATCATCTGAATTGCCTAAAGTAGAAAAAGATATTAATACAACAGTTTGTTGGATGGACAGTAAAAAACTAGTTCCAGGAGCAAAATATTTTATACAACACAATACGAACCGAGTTCTAGCTAAAATTGACAGCGTGAAAAACGTAATTGCAACTGATTTTTCAGGAACCACAGCAGCGTCTCAATTAGCGATTAACGAAATAGGAGAAGTAAACATCAAGTTAAGCAAAGCAATATATTTTGATGCTTACAATGATAACAAATCAAATGGTGCTTTTATCTTAATTGATGCAGCAACAAATACAACTGCGGGAGTTGGATTTATCCGTTAGTTTTTGGCTTTAGCCAATAAAAAAATCCAGATTTAAGAATTACAGTACTTAGCTAATAAGCCAACACAGATGGAAAGTTTTAGAACCGAAATAGAGAATCCGATTGTTCAAAAAGAAATAATCGATTTAGAAAGAAAAATTGCATTATTCAAAGACGGTAAAATTGATGACGAACGTTTTCGCAGTCTTCGTTTAGCACGTGGTGTTTACGGTCAACGTCAAGAAGGGGTGCAAATGATTCGTATCAAATTACCTTATGGTAAAGTGAGCAGCGAACAGTTGGAGCGTATTACAAAGGTTTCAGATGAATATTCTACTGGACGTTTGCATATTACAACCCGTCAAGATATTCAAATTCACTATGTGAGTTTAGATAGAACTCCGGAACTTTGGGCACAATTGGCAATAGACGATATTACACTTCGTGAGGCTTGTGGTAATACAGTGAGAAATATTACGGCTAGTGAATTAGCGGGAGTAGATGTTGACGAACCGTTTGATGTTTCGCCTTATGCACACGCCATGTTTCAGTTTTTCTTGAGAAATCCTGTTTGTCAAGAGATGGGGCGTAAATTCAAAATGTCATTTTCGTCTTCTGATAAAGATACAGCACTAAGTTACCTACATGATTTGGGTTTTATTCCAAAAATTGTTAATGGTGAGCGCGGATTCAAAGTAATGTTAGGTGGAGGACTAGGTTCTCAACCAAGTCATGCGGAGCTATTATCAGAATTTATTCCTGTAAACCAAATTATCCCAACAACAGAAGGGGTTTTAAGAGTTTTTGATCGTTATGGCGAAAGAGCCAAACGTTTAAAAGCACGTATGAAATTCTTAATCAAAGATTTGGGGCGTGACGAATTTTTGAGATTGGTAGACGAAGAGAAAAAAGCATTGTCTTACCAAACAGTTGAAATTGACACCACTGATTTTGATGGTGCTATTCCAGCCACTTTATTAGAAGTGCCAAAAGTTACTATCGAAGATACAGCTGCATTTGAAGCGTGGAAAAAATCTAACGTTATTGCCCAAAAACAATCGGGATATGTAGCTATTGGAATCAAGGTACTTTTAGGAGATTTTTATACGGATAAAGCGAGAATTTTAGCCAATTTAATTAAAAATTACGGAGCTAATGAACTGCGTTTTTCACTAAGACAAAACATTGTTCTTCGAAATATAAAAGAAGAAAACTTAGGGTTCTTCTACCAAGAATTAGCCAAATTAGA
The DNA here is from genome assembly GCF_040822115.1 of Flavobacterium sp. WC2421. Lineage (NCBI taxonomy): Bacteria > Pseudomonadati > Bacteroidota > Flavobacteriia > Flavobacteriales > Flavobacteriaceae > Flavobacterium > Flavobacterium sp. WC2421. The sequence goes on from NZ_CP162004.1 coordinate 1,393,900, forward strand.
TTTTGTAGCTTTAGGCTATGACACTATTGGTGATATTACAGCTTGTCCTGGGACTGATACTTGTAATTTAGGTATTGCAAGCAGTACAGGAATTGCCGAAGAATTAGAAAGAGTGTTGAAATTAGAATTCCCTCAATATAAAGACAACAGAGAAATTACTATAAAAATTAGTGGTTGTATGAATGCTTGTGGGCAACACAACATGTCGCAAATTGGTTTTCAAGGAATGTCTATCAACTCTGGTAAACTAGTGGCGCCAGCGTTGCAAGTGTTACTTGGAGGTGGGATTTTAGGTGATGGAAAAGGTCGTTTTTCGGATAAAGTAATTAAGATTCCAAGTCGTAGAGGACCTGATGCATTGCGTTATATCTTAAATGATTTCGAAGCAAATGCGAACGGATTGTCGTTTTTAGATTATTACGATGCAAAAGGGGAAAAATATTTTTATGAGTTCCTTAAACCATTAGCAGATGTTACCAATCTAACAGACGAAGATTTTATCGACTGGGGAAATGCAGATAATTATGTAAAAGCGGTTGGAGTAGGAGAATGTGCTGGAGTTGTAATTGACTTAGTAGCTACTTTAATCTTGGAAGCCAAAGATAAATTGACTTTCGCTCAAGAAGCTTTTGAAGACAAAAAATGGGCTGATGCGATTTACTTGGCATATGCAGGATTTGTAAATGGAGCAAAAGCATTGTTATTGGCTGAAAACCAAAAAACAAATCACCATGCAGGAATCATCAATTTGTTTGATACTGTTTTTGTTGAAACAAACAAAATTATTTTAGATTCTAGTTTTAAAGACTTGGTGTATCAAATCAATCAAAATGAACCATCTGAAGTGTTTGCACAAAAATACATTCAAGAAGCAATTGCTTTTTTTGAAAATATTGAAACATACAGAGCCAAAGATTTAGCAAATGCATAATACCATAAAACCCATAGTAACTTTAGTAGGTGCAGGTCCGGGAGATCCAGATTTGTTGACCATAAAAGGTGCGAAAGCATTGGCTGAAGCTAATGTGGTTTTATACGATGCTTTGGCTAATGAAGAATTATTAAGTTATGCTCCAAAGAGGGCTTTAAAAATATTTGTCGGAAAAAGGAAAGGATGTCACGCTTACACACAAGACCAAATCAACCAACTAATTGTAGATAATGCCTTGACTTATGGTCATGTCGTTCGTCTTAAAGGAGGAGATCCTTTCATTTTCGGCAGAGGAAGTGAAGAAATAGAGTATGTAGAAAGCTTTGGAATTCCTACATTTGTTGTTCCTGGAATTTCATCGGCTATCGCAGTTCCAGCATATCAAGGTATTTCGTTGACAAAAAGAGGAGTTTCGGAGAGTTTTTGGGTAATAACAGGAACGACTTCGGCTCGACAATTATCAACTGATGTGGCCTTGGCAGCTCAATCTTCAGCTACTGTAGTAGTGCTGATGGGAATGAGCAAATTAGAAGAAATTGTTGCTATTTTCCAAAAAGAATCCAAAGGTGAAACACCTGTAGCGATCATTCAAAACGGTACGACTCCAGAGGAAAAAATAGGAATTGGAACAATAAGCACGATTCAAAAAATTGTTGTTGAACAAAAATTAAGTTCTCCAGCCATTATTGTAATAGGTGCGGTAGTAGGTGATAGTAAGAAAAGGAAAGGGTTTTACAAAGAGTTAAAATCCAATCATAACAAACTATTAGTTTATGGAAAGGAATGAATTATATCCCGTATTTTTAAAACTACACAATCTTAGTGTCTTGATTGTTGGTGGAGGAAATGTAGGACTAGAGAAGTTGAGTTTTTTGTTAAAATCAAGTCCAAATGCTAATGTTGAGGTGGTAGCACCACGATTTTTACCTGAATTGGTAACATTGGCAGATAAGCACGAAACGGTTACATTGACCGATAAGAAGTTCAAGAAAAAAATGCTCAAAAAACGGCATATTGTTATTGCTTGTACGGATGATCTTGAAGTGAATAGAAGGATTTACAATTTGTCTAGGGAAAGGTATCTCATTTGTAATATTGCCGATACGCCTGATTTATGTGATTATTATTTGGGAGGAATAGTGACCAAAGGAAATGTGAAAATTGCTATTTCAACCAATGGAAAATCACCAACAACAGCCAAAAGATTACGAGAATTTTTTGAAGAGGTTATTCCAGAAGACATCAATAAAATGGTCGAAAATCTAAACGAATATCGCAAAACCTTAAAAGGAGATTTCGAAGAGAAAGTTCAGAAGATGAATGAAATTACAGAATCGTTAAAGAATAAAGAATAGAACCGAGATAATACAGTCAACATTAAAGAACAAAGAATCCTAATGATATTTATCATTTATTTTTGAGATATTCATTCGTTCCTTTGTGAAAAGAATAATAAGTAAGAACAAGTATAACAAAAGAAACTCTACCCAGTCTCCCCCTCCTTGGGAAGGGGGCTGGGGGGAGGAATAAAAGTATTGAACATGATTGAAACAGATATCCTTATAATAGGAGCCGGTCCAACTGGTTTATTTGCCGTTTTTGAAGCAGGATTATTAAAATTAAAATGCCATATATTAGATGCTTTACCACAACCAGGTGGTCAATTATCAGAATTATATCCTAAAAAACCTATTTATGATATTCCAGGATTTCCTGATGTATTAGCAGGAGATTTAGTAGATAATCTAATGGAGCAAATCAAGCAATTCGAACCTGGGTTTACTCTTGGTGAACGTGCTGAAACAATTGAAAAACAAGAAGACGGAAGTTTTATTGTAACTTCAAATGAAGGAACTGAGTTTCATGCAAAAGTAATTGCAATTGCAGGTGGTTTAGGAAGTTTCGAACCTAGAAAGCCGCTTATTGATGGAATTGATTTCTATGAAAATAAAGGGATTAAATATTTTATAAAAGATCCTGAAGAGTTTAGAAACAAAAGAGTAGTAATTGCTGGTGGAGGAGATTCAGCATTGGACTGGAGTATTTTCCTTACAGATGTAGCTTCAGAGGTGACATTGATTCACCGTCGTAACGAATTTCGTGGTGCATTAGATTCTGTTGAAAAAGTACAAGAATTAAAAGATGCCGGAAAAATTCGTATGATTACCCCTGCTGAGGTCGTAGGAATAAACGGAGCAGAACATATTGAATCAATTGACATTGATGAAAATGGAGCGCATCGTAAAATTGAAACAGATTTCTTTATTCCTCTTTTTGGTCTTACACCAAAATTAGGTCCTATAGGACATTGGGGATTAGAAATTGAAAAAAATGCAATCAAAGTAAACAATGCTTTAGATTATCAAACTAATATTCCGGGTATTTTTGCCATTGGAGATGTGAATACCTATCCAGGTAAATTAAAATTAATTCTTTGTGGTTTCCATGAAGCAACATTAATGTGCCAGGCAGCGTACCAAATTATCAATCCAGGGAAACGATATGTGTTGAAATATACTACAGTTTCTGGTGTTGACGGTTTTGACGGAACTCGTAAAGAGGCGCCAAAAGCAGTGGTAAAAGCTATAGTATAACAATTTATCACATTCAAGTTAAAAAATATAGCGCTAATACTTGCAAGTATTAGCGCTATGTCTTTACTTTGCACCGTTCCTATATTTATTGAAAGTTATCACGAAAGGCGGAGGGAAAGACCCGATGAAACCTTAGCAACCCTTTATCTTTAAAGAAGGTGCTACATTCTACTTTATGCTGAACTTGTTTCAGCATCCAAGATAGATAACACAAGAATACTTTTACAGTATTTCTCAAACCTTTTCTTGACAACATATCGATATTTTTTTAGAGCGAATGATTGGTGCTTTTTTACCATCATCCTTCCTGCTTTCCGTTTCAATCTTTTATCCTGAATTTAGTTCAGGATCCTGAACTAAATTCAGGATAAAAAGGATTTTCACTGCAATCAGGGCTAAAAAGAAACAATAGTGAACTTTTGTAATTAATAATCAAAAGTATAAATCACAACAAATCATTGTGGTTTACAAGAAATAAAAAGTTATGTCAAGTATTCAAGAAGCCATTAAAAAAAACATACTCATCCTCGATGGAGCTATGGGAACCATGTTGCAGCGCTACAATTTCTCCGAAGAAGATTTTCGTGGAGAGCGTTTCAAAGATTTCCCACATTCTCTAAAAGGGAACAACGATTTACTATCACTCACACAACCACAAGCCATAAAAGCGGTGCATGCTGCTTATTTTGAAGCTGGAGCTGATATTGTTGAAACCAATACCTTCTCAGGAACGACTATCGGTATGGCCGATTATCATCTGGAAGATATTGTATATGAGTTGAACTATGAATCGGCAAAAATTGCACGTGAAGTAGCCGATGAATGGACAGCTAAAAATCCAGACAAACCTCGTTTTGTAGCGGGTTCAATAGGACCAACAAACAGAACAGCAAGTATGTCACCAGATGTAAACGATCCAGGATATAGAGCCGTAACTTTTGATGATTTGCGCATTGCGTACAAGCAACAAGTAGAAGCATTAATTGACGGAGGAAGTGATTTATTACTCGTTGAAACTATTTTTGATACACTAAATGCCAAAGCAGCCCTTTTTGCGATCGAAGAAGTAAAAGACGAACGCAATATCGATATTCCCATCATGGTTTCAGGAACGATTACCGATGCTTCAGGAAGAACACTTTCTGGGCAAACAGTAGAAGCTTTCTTAGTTTCGGTTTCGCATATTCCATTATTGAGTGTAGGATTCAATTGTGCCCTTGGAGCTGATTTGTTGAAACCATACTTGCAGACTTTATCACAAAATACTTCTTTCAATGTATCAGCGCATCCTAATGCAGGATTACCAAATGCCTTTGGAGAATACGATGAAACGCCACAAGAGATGCAAGCGCAAATTAAAACCTACTTAGACGATAATTTAGTAAACATTATAGGCGGTTGTTGCGGAACAACACCAGAACACATCAAGTTAATTGCTGATATCGCCAAGGATTATAAACCAAGAGTTTCGACGGCAACAATGTAAACGGGGATAGAGACGCAATTTATCGCGTCTAAAACTGCTACATTATAAGTAAATAGCTTTTCCTGCAAGGTTTTTTTAACCTTGTAGGAATAAATTGAGAAAGTGAATCGAGAAATAAACCTACAAGGTTAAAAAAACCTTGCAGGATTGTAGGACGAGAGAATTCGTTTCTCGTAATGATAGGGGCATTGCCCGCGTGAGGGATAGCAGTGAAAAGCCCACAGACAAATGAAGCGAAAGCGGAATTAGTCGAGGACTTGTAACGAATAGCCCGACCCTTGTGGTCACGCCCAAAATAAGAAGAATTAAAAAGTTAAACCTACATGGTTTTAGAAACCTTGCAGGACAAATAAAAATAAAAAATGGCACAAGAAACTAGAAAAAACCTTGTATTATCGGGATTAGAGCCTTTAATCATTACGCCTGATAGCGTATTTGTGAATATTGGAGAACGTACCAATGTAACAGGTTCTAGAAAATTCCTTCGATTAATCAAAGAAGAAAAATACGAAGAAGCACTAAGTATTGCTAAGGAACAAGTAGAAGGTGGTGCGCAAATCATCGATATTAATATGGATGAAGGAATGCTGGATGGTGAATATGCCATGACAAAATTCCTAAATTTAATTGCTGCCGAACCCGATATTTCTCGTGTGCCTATTATGATTGATAGCTCAAAATGGGATATTATCGAAGCAGGTCTAAAAGTAGTACAAGGAAAAAGTGTGGTAAATTCTATTTCTTTGAAAGAAGGAGAAGAGCAATTTATTCACCATGCAAAACTAATTAAGCGCTATGGTGCTGCAGCAATTATCATGGCTTTTGATGAAACAGGGCAAGCGGATAATTACGAACGCCGAGTTGAAATTTGCCAACGTTCCTATGATATTTTGGTGAATAAAGTGGGTTTTCCGGCTCAGGATATTATTTTTGATTTAAATATATTTCCAGTTGCAACTGGAATGGAAGAACACCGCTTGAATGCGTTGGACTTCTTTAGAGGGACTAAATGGGTTCGCGAAAATTTACCGCATGCACACATTAGTGGAGGGGTAAGTAATGTGTCGTTTTCTTTTAGAGGAAATGATACTGTTCGTGAAGCGATGCACTCCGTTTTCTTGTATCATGCCATTCAAAACGGAATGACGATGGGTATTGTAAATCCAGAAATGCTTTCAATTTATGATGAGATTCCAAAAGATTTATTAGAACATGTTGAAGATGTAATTTTGAATAGACGTGATGATGCTACAGAGCGTTTATTGGATTTTGCCGAGAATGTAAAAGGAGATGTAAAAAGTAATGAAAAGGCTGTTCAAGAATGGCGTTCAGGAACTGTTCAAGAAAGAATTACACACTCACTTGTAAAAGGGGTGGATCAATTTATAGAGGAAGATGTTGAAGAAGCTCGATTAGCAGCTACAAAACCAATTGAAGTTATCGAAATCAATTTGATGGCGGGAATGAATGTGGTAGGAGATTTATTTGGTTCTGGTAAAATGTTTTTACCACAAGTAGTTAAATCAGCTCGTGTGATGAAAAAAGCAGTGGCTTATCTATTGCCTTTTATTGAAGCAGAGAAAGATGGTGTTTCCAGTTTTGCAGGCCGTATTTTAATGGCAACTGTAAAAGGAGACGTACATGATATTGGAAAAAATATTGTTTCAGTGGTGCTTGCTTGTAATAACTATGAAATTATTGATCTTGGTGTAATGGTGGCTCCCGAAAAAATTATCGCGGCGGCTATTGAACACAATGTAGATATTATTGGACTAAGCGGATTGATTACGCCTTCACTTGATGAAATGGTTTATTTGGCTAAAGAATTAGACAAAAGAAATATAAAAATACCAGTAATGATTGGGGGAGCAACAACTTCACGAGCGCATACTGCTGTAAAAATTGCACCTCAATATAGAGAAACAGTAATTCACGTCAATGACGCTTCCAGAGCTGTAACGGTGGCTGGAAATTTATTGAATAGTGAAAAGAAAATATACGCAAGTGATATACGAGCGGAGTACGATGCATTTAGAGAAACGTTTTTGAATCGTTCACGAGACAAAAATTTCTTGACTATTGAGCAAGCCCGTAAAAATAAATTGCAATTGGATTGGGATAATTTTACGCCTGTGAAACCAAATATAATAGGCGAGCAAGTGATCGAAGTTGATTTAGAAATTCTAGTTCCATATATCGACTGGACGCCGTTTTTTAGAACATGGGAATTGTTTGGTAAATATCCAGCGATTTTGACCGACAATGTTGTGGGTGAGCAAGCCACTTCGGTTTTTGCGGATGCACAAGAAATGTTAGCCATTATTTTGAAAAAAAAGAAATTGACTGCTAAAGGAATCTACGGAATTTTCCCTGCAAATCAAATCAACGATGATGATATTGAATTGACAGACGAAAACGGAAAACCATTTCAAACGTTCTTGACGTTGCGCCAACAATCTCAAAAAACAAAAGGAGCACCAAATATCGCTTTAGCTGATTTTATTGCTCCAAAAGACAATGGGAAGGTAGATTATATGGGTGCTTTTTGTGTGACTACCGGTTTTGGTGTTGATGAATGGGCTGCAGAATTTGAAAAAGATTTAGACGATTATAATTCGATTATGGTGAAAGCATTAGCAGACCGTTTTGCAGAAGCTTTTGCCGAATACCTACACGAAAAAATACGTAAAGAAGTTTGGGGATACGCATCAGATGAGAACATGAGTACCGAAGCGATGATTGCCGAAGATTACAAAGGGATTCGTCCTGCACCAGGTTATCCTGCTTGTCCTGACCATTTAGAAAAACCTACGATTTGGAAATTGCTAAATGTAGAAAAAGAAATAGGAGTGACTTTAACAGAGAGTATGGCGATGTGGCCAGCATCTTCCGTTTCAGGATATTATTTTGGAAATCCAGAAAGTAAGTATTTCGGACTTGGAAAAATAAAAGAAGACCAAGTTATTGATTATGCTAAACGTAGAAGTATTTCTACCGATATGGCAATGAAATGGTTGAATCCTAATATCGCAGATTAAAAAACTTGTTTAAAGTTTAATGTTTCAAGTTACTCAAGAGAACTTTAAACATTAAACTTTAAACCTGAAACAAAAAATAAAATGAAAGTAACTGAACATATAGAAAATGCCAAAGGAGAAACATTATTCTCTTTCGAAATCATTCCGCCTCAAAAAGGAAAAGGGATTCAAGAATTATACGATAATATTGATCCGTTAATGGAGTTTAAGCCCCCATTTATAGATGTAACGACTTCTCGTGAAGAGTATATTTATGTGGATAAAGGCAATGGTTTATTAGATAAAAAACTAACGAGAATGCGTCCTGGAACTTTGGGTATTTGTGCTTCGATTAAGCATAAATATACAGTTGATACTGTACCACACGTACTTTGTGGTGGTTTCACCAAAGAGGAAACCGAGTATTTATTGGTGGATTGTCATTATTTAGGAATTAATAATGTAATGGCATTACGTGGCGATGCAATGAAAGACGAACAGTCTTTTGTTCCAAAAGCTGGTGGAAATAATTATGCTGTTGACTTAGTATCTCAAATTCATCAATTGAATGAAGGGAAGTACTTACATGACGTAATGCATGTTGATAACAAAGCTGATTTTTGTATCGGTGTTGCGGGTTATCCAGAGAAGCATTTGGAATCTCCCTCTTTAATTTCTGATTTAAAAAGACTGAAAGAAAAGGTTGATGCAGGTGCTGATTATGTGGTAACACAAATGTTTTTTGACAATTCAAAATATTTTGAATTTGTTGCTAAAGCAAGAGAAATGGGAATCACAGTGCCGATTATTCCAGGAATTAAACCTATTGCAGTGCAAAGACATTTACAAATTTTACCTCAAATTTTCCGTATCGATTTACCCGAAGATTTAATTCATGCAATTGATCAGTGTAAAAATAATACGGAGATTAAACAAGTGGGAATAGAATGGGCAATTCAACAATCATTGGAATTAAAAGCGGCGGGTGTTCCTGTATTGCATTATTATTCTATGGGAAAATCAGAAAATATTAGACAAATAGCCTCTAAGGTTTTTTAATTATAAAATAAAATCGATGTCGTTCTACTAGTCCTGACAGGTTTTATATACCTGTCGGGACTTTTTTTTTAATTTAAATTAACTAAGCAAATGAACCCAATACTCCAACAAGACTTAAATGAAGTTAAAAATATTCTTGAAAAAGTAAAGCAACAAGGAATTGATTTTTTAAACTCAATTGATACCGTACCTACTTCAAATAAAAATAAGATAACAACAGATCGAAATCTTAATGATGTTGGGTTAGGTTCTTTGTCAACTTTGGAAGAATTTAATGAACGGTTAGCACCATTGATGGTTTCACAAACGGGCCCGAGGTATTGGGGATTTGTAACCGGAGGAGCAACTCCAGCTTCTATTGTTGGGGATTGGTTGGCTACCATTTATGATCAAAATACACAAGCTACTAATGCACAAGGAGGTGTTTCTGCGTTGATAGAAATAGAAACAATTAATCTGTTGTTGCAGTTATTAGATTTACCGAAAAATTATCTTGGAGGATTTGTAACCGGCGCGACTATGTCTAATTTCACTTGTTTAGCAGTAGCGAGACAATGGTTTGGTAGTCAATTAGGAAAAGATTTTGCTAAAAACGGAATTTCGGAACCCATTCATGTTCTGTCTGCAACGCCACATTCCTCTTCAGTAAAATGTTTGGCAATGTTAGGAATGGGTAGTCAAAATTTCACAAAGATAAAAACAATTGAAGGAAATCGTGAAGCGATTGATATTGCCGATTTAGAAAAAAATATTGAAAGCTTAAATGGGAAACCTTTTATTTTAATATCTAGTGCAGGAACCGTAAATACAGCTGATTTTGATGATTTCAATGCTATTACTAAACTGAAAAGTAAATACAATTTCTGGTGGCATATCGACGCAGCTTTTGGAGGTTTTGCTGCTTGTTCGCCTAGATACGGTCATTTGGTTAGTGGTTGGGAAAATGCGGATAGCATTACAGTTGATTGTCATAAATGGTTGAATGTACCTTATGAAAGTGCTTTCTATTTGGTAAAGGAAGAACATAAAAATCTTCAAATTGAATCTTTTCAAAATTCTAATGCACCCTATTTAGGGAATCCGCTGGACAATTTTAACTACCTCAATTTTTTACCCGAAAACTCTAGACGTTTAAAAGCGTTGCCAGTTTGGTTTTCATTATTGGCATATGGAAAACAAGGCTATCAAGATATAATAGAAAATAGCGTTGCGATGGCATTGCGGTTTGATGCTTTTATTAGTGAAAACGAAAACTTTGAATTATTAGCACCAACGCGTTTGAATAACGTTTGTTTTACTTTGGCGGGAGACCATAACCAAGAAAAAGTAAATCAATTTTTGACACATCTAAATGAAAAAGGAAAAGTATTTATGACACCAACAGTTTATCAAAACCGAAAAGGGCTTCGGGCTTCTTTTGTAAATTGGAGAACTAATGAAAATGATATCCAAATTGTGATGAACGAAATGAAGGAAAGTCTGTTGTCAATTTAAGAATTAAAGTGGTCAAATGAGAAGTTATTCTGGAGCTTGCTTACGAGTTTTTAAATTCTTATATTTGATTATCAGCTCTTAATGATTTTAGTATGAGATATTTTAATTATTCCCTTCTTGCAGTTGCGATACTAATTATTTCTTGTAAAAATAATGATGTTGCGCAAGAACAAGGTGACCCAAGGTTAGTTGTGCCTTTCACTCAACAAACAAATACGGGGCTTCAAAGCCAGTCAACATCAGTTGCGACCCAAAATCATAACTTGTTTCATGAAAATAATAATGGAATAGCAAGTTCAGTTGCAGCAGGAATTAATCCAGCACATGGACAACCCAATCACCGTTGTGATATTGCTGTTGGAGCACCATTGAATTCGTCAGTAAATGAAAGTATTGCGGTACAACCTACAAATGGACAATCTACTCCAATGGGGCCCACACAAAATAGTCCAGCCAAAACGGTCACTGCAAAAGGGATGAATCCACCACATGGAGAGAAAAATCATCGTTGCGATATTGCTGTTGGTGCTCCGTTAAATTCGTCTTCAACAACCGCAAAAGCAACAAACTCAACTCAATCTTCACAAGAATATACAGTTCAGCAACCAGTGCCCACTTTATTGTCAACTGCTACCGCCGATACGGAAACACCTCCAGGTATAAATCCTGCACACGGAAAAGAGGGACATCGTTGTGATGTAGCGGTTGGAGATCCTTTGCCAAAATCATAAATCATATTTAGTATCTTTAAAAAAGCTCGTTTAAAATAATTTTAAGCGAGCTTTTTTTTATCTGGTAACTTGATTCCTTTTGCTAACTTATTTTGTAATCTCTCTAAAAATAGCTTCTAGATTTTATTCTATTTATAGCACTTAAACTGAATAGTCTTGTTTGTAATTTTTTACTGCAATAATCAGAAAAGTGTGAAAATGGGATTGCGGTTAGTTTAATGATGATTATAAAAGCAATCATTTGATTAGTACAAAATTTAGAGTTTTATAGTTATATTTATAAATCAATAATTTAAAAGTCTAATAGATGAGATTCAATCTTTATTTTCTTTTGTTTTTTGTATTTATTTTTAATGTTGGATTTTCACAACAAAGTGGTTTGACAATTCCTCTTTGGGAAAATGGAGCTCCTGGTTTTGAAAACCGTAAAAACGAACCAGAACAGGCTAAAGACTGGTGGGTAAGAAACATTCATAATCCATCTATAACAGCTTATTTACCTAAGAAACCTAATGGAATGGCTGTTCTTATTTGTCCTGGAGGAGGTCATGAAAATTTAGTATTCAATTCAGAGGGGAAAGATGCTGCTGAGTATTTAAATAGTTTGGGTGTTACTGCTTTTGTTTTAAAATATCGTTTAGCAAGAGAGAAAGATTCACCGTACAAACTAGAAATTCATGTGAAGCAAGATGTGGAAAGAGCCATGAGATTAATAAGAAGTAAGGCTGATGACTTCAAAATTGATTCAAATCGTATTGGTGTCATGGGGTTTTCGGCAGGAGGAGAAGTAGTAGCATTGGTCGCATACACTTCAAATAATGGTATTGAAAATTCCTCTGATTTGATTGACAAACAAGATGCACAACCTAATTTTCAAATATTAATTTATCCTGGCCCTTTGTTTATACCAAAAGAAATAAAACCAGATGCGCCTATCGCTTTTTTATTGGCAGCAAATGATGACCTGTGTTGCTCCTCTCCTATAGTTGACTTACTTAATAAATACCGTCAAGCAAATGTATCCGTAGAAATGCATTTGTATTCAAAAGGATCACATGCTTTCAATATGGGAAAAAGGGCTACGACTAATGCTTTGAAAACATGGCCACAAAGATTAACAGATTGGTTTGAAGAAAATAATTATTTTGCGGAGTATTGATGTTTCTTTCCAGCAAGACCATTAATCAATAATTTTTTGATATGATAAACTTTCCAATCATAATGGGGATTACCTCTGGAGCTGCTTTTCTACTGGGATTTTTACTTATTGCGCGTCCTCAGAAAAGTAATTTAATTGCAAATAAATATTTGGGATTGTTTATTATGACGCTCGGATTAGCAATGCTTGAAATACCTATGTCTTATCAAAAAATCTATCTAAGACATCCTAATGTATTTGAATTAATTGGCTTGGTCAGGTTTCTAACTGCTCCTTTCCTTTATATTAGTATTTTATACTTTACTTCATTACAGAAAAAAATTGACAAGAAAAATGTATGGCATTTTTTACCCTTTTTGATTTTTTTGCTTTTCAGATTCCCGTTTTTTATTACAGGTAAAAATATTGAATTCAGTTATGTTTTTGGCAAAATTATATTTTTTATTCTGCAAACAGCATTACCGCTCCAAGCAATAATTTATTGGTATTTATCTTTTAGCAAATTGCAAAAACACATAAAATACATACGTCAATTTTCATCGTCAACGGAGAAAAGTGATCTTTCTTGGCTCAAATATTTTTTATTGGTTTTGATGCTAATTGTAATTGTTTGGTTCAATCTTATTTTTTTCGACTTAAAAAGTTTAATTAAGCTTACGCCTTTACTCTATTTTGTAGCTGTATTTTTGTTAGCTTATTTTTCTTTACAGCAAAAAGAAGTTTTTGATTTTAATAAAAACGATTTAAATGAACTTTCGACAATTAGAGAGTATAAAAAAGATAATCCTAAAAGAGTTTCAGAAAAACGATTGAATGAATTAAATGAAAAATTGCGGATACTTATGAATTTTGAAAAAGTGTACTTAGAGAATGATTTAAGTTTACCAAAATTAGCCAACAGTATGAATGCTAGTTGTAATGAAACCTCATTTGTGATTAACGAATTATACGGCGATAACTTTTATAATTTTATAAATAAATACCGAATAGAAGAGGCGAAAATTTTGTTGTTGTCTGAAAAATACAAGCTACTAAATGTTTTAGGGATTGCTTATGAATCGGGATTTAATTCCAAAACCACTTTTAATACTACTTTTAAAAAGTATGTGGGGATTTCTCCAACGGCATTTGTGAAAGCAAATTTAGTTTTAGAAAAAAAGTAGTTTAAATAGGTTCGAACGGGTACATCGGAACAGTTGATATTTGATTAATAACCAAATTTGTGGACTATTAATTCAAATATAAAACGATATGTTAGAACAATCAACTTCATTATCAAAAAAAATCAGCACTTCTTTAACCCTTGGTATAGTGTTTTCGGCTTTTGTCTTAATGCTGGGTAACGGCGGGAATATTTCTTGGTTTCCTCCAATAATAGTTTTTTCCTTAGTTGGGATTTCTTTATTGGTTACGCTACTATTTCCGTTTATATGGCATTATTTAGAACAAAAGCAAAAAGTGGAATCGGATAAGATATATGGTTTTACGTATAGTACTATCCGATATTGTCTTGCTTTTAATATTGCCAGTTTTGGGTGGAAAAAATTTTACGGACTTCAATTTATAGTTCCTACTGAAATTGCAAGTTTACCTATCAATAAGCTATCAGGTGAATGGCTGACTTGGTTTTATTTTGGACATTCACAGACTTTTGGAATTATAGTAGCAGTGATCCAAATTGGGAGTGGTTATTTATTATTGTTTCGAAGAACTGTATTGCTTGGATCCATAATTTTATTTGCACTACTAGCTAATTTGACTTTAATTAATGTTTTTTATCAAATGAATGTAGGTGCATTATTGCAATCTGTAGTGTTAACGATTGGAGTTTTGTTCTTGATTTCGTTAGATTATAAGAGTCTAGTTGACTTTTTTCTAAAAACAAAATCCAATTTACCCTCGTTAAGTTTTAATAGTGTTTTTGTAAAAAATATAGTTCGGCTGTCGGCAATTGTGTTATCATTGTTGTTTACAATCTATTTGAAATCATTGATAAATTAAAAAAAAAGCTCGTTTAAAATTATTTTAAACGAGCTTTTTTTATCGGGTAACTTGATTCCTAATACTAACTTATTTTGTAATCTCTCTAAATATAGCTTCTAGATTTTTATTTTTCTGATTCAATTGTAATGTTTTTAAACCATTTGCTGTAGCAAAATCAAAAACTATAGGGCGCATGTCTTTGTCCGTTTTAAAAGTCAGTTCCCAAATCATGTCATGAGTATTTTTATAAGAAGATATGTTTTCGATTTTAGCAATCACTTGTTCTTCGATTTTATAATCAAATTCTACTTCGATTACTTGTTCCTTATCTTCAGAAATTAAGTTGTCCAGTTTTTTGTCGGTTACAATCTTACCATTATTGATGATAATGACACGATCACAAAGTGCTTCCACTTCTTGCATAATATGTGTAGAAAGGAAAACCGTTTTATCTTTCCCTACGTTTTTAATCACATTACGAATTTCGATTAATTGATTCGGATCTAAACCTGTTGTAGGTTCATCAAGAATTAAAACATCAGGATTGTGTAATAAAGCATTGGCAAGGCCAACACGTTGACGGAATCCTTTGGATAACTGTCCTATTTTTTTATGACTTTCAGTGCTTAAACCAGTTAGTTGAATTACTTCTTCGATTCGGGATTTAGCAACTTTATAGACTTCGGCATTAAAGGCAAGATATTCTCTAACATACAAATCCAAGTATAAGGGATTGTGTTCTGGTAAATAACCTATAGAAAGCTGCACTGCTTTTTGATTTGAGTTTACATAGTTCCCATTCACTTGCGCAGTACCTTCATCGGCATTGATATAGGTCGTCAATATTTTCATTAAAGTTGATTTTCCAGCACCATTAGGACCAAGAAAACCTACAATTTCTCCTTTGTTAATAGAAAATGAAACGTTGTCAAGTGCTTTTTGGGCACCATAACTTTTAGAGATATTATTTACTGCTATTGACATGATGAATTATTTGTAGCAAAAGTAAAAAGAAAAAGATTGATTTATTGTTTTTATTAGACAATATCAAAAAGGGATTACTACTTAATCTTTAATTATTGGTATTTGAGAAATAGAATGATATATTTATAAAAAATTATAAAAAGCAAATCTAAAAATGGAAGAAAGTAAGAGTTTGTTTAAAACCTATAGTGGTATTATATGGTTATTATGTGGTATAACTGCAGGAAGTATATTAGGTTTGGTTTTTGGGAAAGATGTAGAAGTGATTAAGCCACTTGGCGATATATTTCTAAATTTACTTTTTACGGCTATTATTCCTTTGATTTTCTTTACGATAGCGTCGTCAATTGCCAGTTTAGAAAAATCAGAAAAATTAGGAAAGTTATTTGTAGTCGTTATTGGAGTATTTTTAAGTACGGTATTGGTATCGGCTATAATTATGATAATAGGTGTTTTGCTTTTTCCAATTCATCAAGATATTATCATTTCCAAAATTCCATTGGAGAGTATGCAAACCACTAGTCCTGGATCACAAATCACTCAATTACTGACTGCCAATGATTTTTATGAATTGCTTTCTAGAAAAAGCATGTTGGCTTTAATCATTTTCTCCTTTTTAATAGGATTTGCCAGTTTACGTTCGGGAGAGAAAGGAGAAAGTTTTAGAGGGTTCCTAAATTCAGGAAACGAGGTAATGAAACAATTACTACACTTGATTATGAAAACGGCACCGGTAGGTTTGGGTGCTTATTTTGCGTATCAAGTAGGTATTTTTGGACCGCAGTTATTTGGAGCCTATGCTAAGCCATTAGGACTTTATTATGCAGTATGTGGATTCTACTTTGTGGTGTTCTTTAGTTTGTATGCTTTCCTTGCAGGAGGAAATAACGGATTGAAAGTGTTTTGGAGTAATAATATTGCACCTTCCTTAACAGCTTTGGGAACTTGCAGTAGTATTGCAACAATTCCAGCAAATCTGGAGGCAACAGAGAAAATGAATGTTCCTTCACATATCCGTAATATTGCAATTCCATTAGGAGCTCCTTTGCATAAAGATGGATCAAGTATGTCATCTATTATAAAAATTGCTGTAATTTTTGCCATGTTCGGTAAAGATTTTACAGATCCCAATACCTTACTTTTAGCATTAGGGATTACGGTTATCGTTTCGGTAGTTGAAGGAGGAATTCCTAATGGTGGATATATTGGGGAGATTCTAGCAATCACTATTTATGGTTTTCCAATGGAACAAGCTTTACCTGCAGCCATGATTGTAGGAACATTAGTTGATCCCATGGCTACTTTGCTAAATGCGAATGGAGATGTAGTCTCGGCGATGTTAATCACGCGTATTTCAGAAGGAAAAGAATGGCTTTCAGTAAAATTAGCTCGCTAAACTGATTTATTAGTCATAAATTTAACCCAAAGCACTTTTCAAATATTTAAAAAGCAATGGATTAAAACCTATTTTTTTAAGTATTTGGTAATCAAAAGTCGCTTTCACAAAGAATTCGTTTTTTGTTAGATAAAATCATATTTTTTTATGTGTTTGTATTGAATATGTTTATACATTTGCATTGATAACATTGAAAAAAAACATCAAAATGTCAACTAATAACCGTTTTTATTTTAGCAACACTTATTTCTTCTTTTATAGGAAGTAAGGATTGTGCTATGGTTATTTGAAATAAAAGAAACAAATAAAAATAATATACAATCCTGATGAAAATCAGGATTTTTTTTTGGAATAAATGGGAACAAAAATTGCAATTCAAGGGATACTAGGTTCTTTTCACCATCAAGTGGCACAAGAATATTTTGAGCAAAATATAGCAGTAGACGAGTGTCTGTCATTTGAAGAATTAGTGGACAGCCTATTGTCAGGAAAATCGGAACAGGCAGTTATGGCCATTGAAAATTCAATCGCGGGGCCTATTATTCCTAATTATGCGTTGATTGATAAGAATAATTTGCACATCATTGGAGAACATTATTTAAGTATTCATCAAAATTTGATGGCGCTTAAGGGACAAAAATTGGAAGATATTGTTGAAGTACATTCTCATCCAATGGCATTATTACAGTGTATGGATTTTTTAAAAAAATATCCTAATATAAAATTAGTTGAAGATAAAGATACAGCCGAAACAGCTCGTAGAATTCAGGAGAAACAATTAAAAGGAATCGCTGCAATTGCCAGTAAAACGGCTTCGATTATGTATGATTTAGAAATTCTGGCACCAGAAATTCAAACGATTAAAAATAACATGACTCGTTTTGTTATAATTAAAAAAGAGAATGCATTTGTAGCAAAGGAAGATATTAACAGAGCGTCTTTGAAATTTGAATTGGATCATAAAAGAGGGAGTTTAGCAGCTGTACTTAATGTAATGAGTGATTGCAAAATGAATTTGACCAAAATTCAATCCTTGCCAAAAATTGAAACTCCTTGGAAATATTCCTTTTTTGTGGATGTAACTTTTGAAAAATATGCAGATTACGAAAAAGCAAAATCGTTATTAGAAATAATGGCAGAGTATTTTAAAGTTTTGGGCGAATATAAAAATACAAAGCCATAATTAGTCAAAAGTTATAAACGCATCAAGGTCAAAAGAATTTAAAAAATAGTAATGATTACAACAGCAAAAAGATTAGATATCATTGAAGAATACTATTTCTCCTCTAAATTGAGAGAAGTAAGACAATTGGCATCCGAAGGGAATCCAATAATAAATATGGGAATTGGAAGTCCGGATTTGCAACCTTCACAAGAAGTTATTGATGCAGTGGTTCTTGCCGTGAAAGAGGAAAATGCTCATGGTTATCAAAGTTATCAAGGATTACCGGAATTGAGAAATGGAATGGTTGATTTTTATAAAAACAACTATAATGTGGATTTGAATCCCAATACTGAAGTTTTGCCTTTGATGGGTTCTAAGGAAGGTATTATGCATATTTCATTGGCTTTCTTAAATGAAGGAGATCAAGTATTAATACCAAATCCAGGATATCCTACTTATACTTCAGTAACTAATTTAGTGGGTGCTGTTCCCGTTTATTATGATTTAAAAGAAAGTACAAATTGGGAACCTGATTTTGACGCTTTAGAAAAATTGGATTTATCTAAAGTTAAAATTATGTGGATTGGTTATCCACATATGCCAACAGGAGCGAGAGGAAGTTTGGAGTTATTTGAAAAGTTAGTGGCTTTCGCCAAAAAACATACTATTTTATTAATCAATGATAATCCATATAGTTTTGTTTTGAATGATAAGCCAATGAGTTTGTTACAAGTGGAAGGCGCGAAGGACGTAGCATTAGAGCTAAATTCTTTAAGTAAAACGTTCAATATGGCAGGATGGAGAGTAGGAATGGTTCTGGGGAATGCAGCTTGTATTGATGCTGTTTTGAAAGTAAAAAGCAACATGGACAGCG
Organism: Flavobacterium sp. WC2421; assembly: GCF_040822115.1. Taxonomy (NCBI): domain Bacteria; kingdom Pseudomonadati; phylum Bacteroidota; class Flavobacteriia; order Flavobacteriales; family Flavobacteriaceae; genus Flavobacterium; species Flavobacterium sp. WC2421. The sequence continues at coordinate 1,412,773 of NZ_CP162004.1, forward strand.
GTATGTTTTTTGGAATTCAAAAAGGGGCTATAGCTGCTTTAAAAAGTGATAAAGCGTGGTTTGATTCGATGAATGAAATTTACAAGAAACGTCGTGTTTTGACAGAACAATTAGCGGAGAAATTAAACTGTAAAGTATATAAGGAAGGTGTTGGATTGTTTGTTTGGGCCAAATTGCCAGAAGGAATAACTTCAGCTGAAAAATTTATAGACCAAATCTTACATGAGAAACATCTCTTTATAGCACCAGGAACAATTTTTGGAAGTAACGGAGAAGGATATATTCGTTTTGCATTATGTGTAGGGGAAGAAAAAGTACAGGAAGCAATTGATAGATTTAATTAAATGAAAGTTTATATAATAGGAATAGGATTAATAGGAGGATCGATGGCGTTAGACATTAAAACCATAGATCCATCAGCCACTATTTATGGTATCGATCATAACGAAAGTCATGTGAAACAAGCATTGGATTTAGGGGTTATTGATGAAGCCGCTCAATTGGAAGATCTATCGAATGCTGATTTTGTAATTGTATCGGTTCCAGTAGATGTTGCCTTAACGCTATTGCCTAAGGTATTGGATGCTGTAGGTGAGAATTCTATTGTTTTTGAAGTGGGTTCTACCAAAGCGCCAATTTGTGAAGCAATTGCTAACCATTCAAGAAGAAGAAATTTTATTGCAACTCATCCTATTGCAGGAACCGAGTTTTCAGGGCCATCGGCAGCAATACATGATTTGTTCAATGGGAAGACTAATATAATTTGTGAAGTAGAACGTACTGCTTTTAAATTGCAGGAGAAAGCATTAGCCCTTTTTAAAGCAATGGGAATGAGAATACGTTATATGGATCCAAAATCACATGACAAACATATTGCTTATGTGTCGCATTTGTCTCACATTAGTGCTTTTATGCTTGGAAAAACAGTAATAAACAAAGAAAAAGACGAGCAGGATATATTTGATATGGCGGGTTCTGGTTTTGAAAGTACAGTGCGTTTGGCAAAAAGTTCGCCTGCTATGTGGACCCCAATTTTCAAACAAAATAAGTTGGAAGTGGTGGAAGCTTTAGAAGGATATATAGCCAACTTGACTCAATTTAAAGATTTATTGGTAAAGGATGAATACAATGCCATTTTTGATGAAATGGAAAGTGTAAATAAAATAAAAGAAATATTGAATGGAATGAATGTAAAAAAATAATTTTTGCAAAGATTAAATAAAGAAGAACAACACAAAAAAAAATAATAAAATAAATAATTAGAAAAGATGGAAAACAAGAAAGAAATGAGAAATTGGTTGAATGAATTTAATTTAACTCATCCATTTGTAATTGCAGGACCTTGTAGTGCTGAAACTGAAGATCAAGTATTAAAAATTGCTCATGAATTGAAAGATTCAGATGTAAGTGTTTTTAGAGCAGGTATATGGAAACCAAGAACACGTCCAGGAGGATTTGAAGGTGTGGGAGAAATTGGTTTGAAATGGTTGCAAAAAGCAAAAGCAGAGACAGGTTTATTGATGGGAACTGAAGTAGCAACAGCGGCACACTGTAAATTAGCTTTGGAGCATGATATTGATGTTTTGTGGGTAGGTGCTCGTACAACTGCAAACCCGTTTGCAGTTCAAGAAATTGCTGATACATTGAAAGGAACGGATAAAATTGTATTGATCAAAAACCCAGTGAATCCAGATATGGCTTTGTGGTTAGGTGGTGTAGAGCGTTTATATGCTGCTGGAATTAAAAATCTTGGAGTAATTCACAGAGGATTTTCTACTTACGAAAAAACAAAATACAGAAACATTCCAGAATGGCAAATTGCTATTGAATTGCAAAATAAATTCCCTGATTTACCATTAATCATTGATCCATCTCATATCACTGGTAACCGAGATATGATTCTTGAAGTAACTCAAGAAGCATTGGATTTAAATTATGACGGTATGATCATTGAAACTCATATTGATCCAGACAATGCTTGGAGTGATGCTGCACAACAAGTAACGCCAGACGCTTTGAAACAAATTTTCAAAGATTTGAGAGTAAGAAAAGTAAGTGGAGACACGGATGAGTATGCTAATAAAATGACAAAATTAAGAGCAAACATTGATGTTCTTGATGCTAATTTATTAGAGTTATTAGGAAAAAGAATGAAAGTGGCTGACGAAATTGGTCAAGTGAAAAAAGACTCAAATGTGGCTGTTTTACAAAACACACGTTGGAACGAAATTCTTGGAAAAATGATTCTTGAAGGGGAGAAAAAAGGCCTTTCAGAAGAATTTATTCTTAGAATGTTCAAAGCAATTCACCAAGAAAGTATTGGTCATCAAGACAAAATATTGAATGCATAAATATTATTAGTATTTTATAATAGTAATCTCCACAGCTTTTAAATTAAAGTTGTGGGGATTTTTTATTTGTAGACACTAATAAAAACTTCAAACTTTAAACTTCAAACTTGAAACAAAATTTTACCTTTGCAACATGACAGGACTCGTATATAAATCTACAGGAAGTTGGTATACTGTAAAATCAGAACAAGGTGATTTTATAGAATGCCGTATGAAAGGGAAATTTCGCATAAAAGGAATTAAAAGCACTAATCCAATTGCTGTGGGTGATGTTGTGGATTATGAACTCGAAGAATCATCGGACACAGTTACTGGAACCATTCATAATATTCATGAAAGAAAGAATTATATTGTACGTAAATCAGTCAACTTATCACATCAGATGCATATTATTGCGTCAAATATTGATCGTGTTTTTTTATTAGTTACGGTAAATAATCCTCCAACGACTTTTAATTTTATTGATCGTTTTCTAGTAACTGCAGAAGCATATGGGATTGAAACTATTTTGGTTTTTAATAAGATAGACACACTTGACGAACCAACACTTGACGAACAGTTGTATATGCAACATGTATATCAAGAAGTGGGGTATAAGTGCCTTAGGGTTTCTTCTACCGAAATGAAAGGAATCGATGCCTTGAAAGAAATGATGATTGGTAAAGTGAGTATGTTTTCAGGACATTCGGGTGTTGGGAAATCAACGTTGGTGAATGCTATGGAACCGTCTTTGCACTTAAAAACTAAAACAATTTCAGACGCCAGTAAACAAGGGCAACATACAACTACATTTGCAGAAATGTATGATTTATCTTTTGGCGCAAGCATTATAGACACTCCAGGAATTAAAGGTTTTGGAATGGTAGATATGGAAAAAGCCGAGATTAGTGGTTATTTCCCTGAATTTTTCAAATTAAAAGATCAGTGTAAATTTAATAATTGTTTGCATAAAGACGAACCAAAATGTGCTGTAAAAGAAGCCTTAGAAAAAGATGAAATTGCATGGTCGAGATACAATAGTTACCTTAAAATTTTAGAAGGTGATGACGAGCATTATCGTACCGATATTTATAATGAAGATAGAATGGAAAGCGATGAATCTAGGAAATAATCTTTGCTAAAAGCAGTTTAAAAAAGTAAAATAATTTATAATTCACCATTAATTTGAAAGTAGTCCTTCAAAGAGTTTCTTCCGCCTCTGTTACAGTAGATCATAAAGTAATAGCCGATATCCAAAAAGGGCTGTTGATTTTGGTAGGTATTGAGGATGCCGATGTGCAAGAGGATTTAACTTGGTTAGTAGGTAAGATTGCAAAAATCAGAATTTTTGATGATGAAAACCACGTCATGAATCACTCGATTCAAGATATTAAAGGCGAAGTAATTGTCGTGAGTCAATTTACACTGCATGCCGCAACTAAAAAAGGCAATCGCCCTTCTTATATTAAAGCAGCAAAACCAGAAGTTGCTATTCCGCTATATGAAAGCTTTATTGAAAAATTAGAGTTGGAGCTAGGAAAGAAAATCCAAACCGGAATCTTTGGTGCCGACATGAAAGTGAGTCTTTTAAATGACGGACCAGTTACCATAATCATAGATAGTAAAAATAGAGAGTAGAACTTGTTTATTGTCAGAATTATTCTATTTTTGATAGCCACGAATACTTAAAATTCCCAAAACATAAAGTAAAAGCTCCCTTAGAGGTTTTTGTTACACTATGTAGTCCTTCTTATTTGGTAATTATTCAAACTCTCAAAACCTACTATGAAAATAAAAATGCTATTGGTATCCCTAGTTGTTTTTACAACTTTTACCGTACAATCCCAAAAAAATGATTATTCGGCATTACTTATTGCTGATAGTTTAAAAGAAAATGCCAATGCTGTTGTTCGTTTGAATCAAATAGATATTGTTATCGCTTCCCAACGAGATATGACTATCAATTCAACTAGAGTAATTACGGTTTTAAATGAGAAAGGGCTGTCGGAGATTGATGCTGTAGAGAATTACGATAAAAAAACAACTGTCAAAGATATTCAGGCAACCATTTATGATGCAGCAGGCAAAGAAATAAAAAAAATAAAAAGGAAAGATTTTAAAGATAACAGTGCTGCAGGTGGAAGCACTTTATTCTCTGATAGCCGTTATATTTATTTAGATTATACACCTACACAATACCCCTTTACAGTTGTGTATGAAAGTAAACTGGAAACGTCTACGACGGCCTTTATTCCGCAATGGTACCCTATTTCCAATTTTTTTGTAAGTGTAGAGAAAAGTGTTTTGAATGTGACTTATCCAGATAATCTGGGTTTTAAAAAAATGGAATTTAATTTTGCGAATTTCAACATTCAAAAAACGATAGACACTTCAACTCAATTGTCTTATACAGCCATAAATATTCCAGTGCAAAAGCAAGAAGATTACAGCCCGTCCTATAGTTCTCTTTTTCCAAAAGTCATGATGGGTTTGGAACTTTTTCATTTAGAAGATGTTGATGGAAGAGCCAAGACTTGGAAAGAATTTGGACAATGGTATTATGATGATATTTTATCAGGAACAACTAGTCTACCTGAAGGTACAAAAGAAAAGATGAAAACATTAATAGGAGATGAAACAGATCCAATAAAGAAAGCACAATTGATTTATGATTATGTTCAAAAAAAATCTAGGTATGTTAGTATTCAAGTAGGAATTGGAGGTTGGAAACCAATGTTTGCCAATGATGTTGATCGTTTAGGATATGGAGATTGTAAGGCTTTGACTAATTATACAAAAGCACTTTTAGAAACAGTTGGCGTGCCGTCCTATAATACCGTTTTATATGGAGATAGTCATAAGAAAGATATTGAATCACAATTTGTGTCTATGCAAGGAAATCATATGATTTTAGCCATCCCAAATGGAGATTATTATACTTGGCTCGAATGTACAAGTCAAGATGCCCCTTTTGGGTTTCAAGGAACTTTTACTGACGATAGAGATGTACTTGTTATAAAACCAGATGGAGGGGAAATAGTACATACTCAAAAATACATCGATAAATACAATAGCCAAATCAGTTCAGGAAATTATTCTTTGGCTGCTAATGGTGATTTGGCAGGTAAAATTGAAATAGTATCCAAAGGGTCGCAATACAGTCAAAAAGAACCAATAGAAAATCTTCAGCCAACAGAAAAAGAACAACATTATAAAGAGTATTGGAACACCATTAATAATTTAAAAATCAACAACTTATCTTTTTTAAATGATAAGTCAAGTGTCAGTTTTGCTGAAAAGGTTGAAATAAGTGCAGCAAACTATGGTAATTTATTGTCAGGTAAAATGATGTTTGCCATAAATGCTTATAACCAATACACGACAAGTGTAAAAAGGATAAGAAACAGAAAAAACCCATTTGAAATTCAAAGAGGTTTTGCTGATATTGACCAAATAACCGTTGCTTTACCTAAGGAGTTTGCTATTGAATTCTTGCCTACTAATTTTGAATTGAAAAATAAATTTGGGGAATATAAAACAGAATTTATTAAAAAAGATGACAGTACTATAGTGTATAAACGCAGTTTGTCTATTAAAAAGGGATTTTATTCTAATACAGAATATGATGAATACCGCCTCTTCATAGATCAAGTCTCTAGAAACGACAACGCCAAAATTATATTAACCAAAATCTAACCTAATGAAATCTAACCTATTCACTCTTTTATTATTTATGGCTTCTTTTTCTTCTAGCTTATATGCACAAGAATTCAAGCTAGGTAAAGTTTCTATTGCGGAACTTCAAGAAAAAAATCATCCAAAAGATACTGCTGCAGTTGCTGCAATTTTATACAAAAAAGGAGAAACTAATTTTGAATATACAAATGACGCTGGTTTTACCGTAGTTACTACTGTTGATGTTCGTATTAAAATCTATAAAAAAGAAGGTTATGATTGGGCAAATCAACAGGTAATATTTAGAATGGGAAGCTCTTTTAAAGAAAAAGTCACTTTTTCAGATGCAATTACTTATAATTTGGTTGATGGAAAAATAGAAAAGACAAAACTAAAAAGTGAAGGTGAATTTGAAGAAGTAGTTGATAGATATTGGAGTAAAAAGAAAATTACGATGCCTAATGTAAAAGTAGGTTCAGTAATAGAATACCAATATACTATTAAATCTCCAAACGTAGGTTCCCTTAGAGATTGGTATTTTCAGTCAAGAATACCAGTGAATTATTCTGAATATAAAACTTATATACCAGAATATTATACTTATTCAACCCATTTTAAAGGGTTTGTAACTCCAACAATTACTTCTGACAAAAAGAACAAAGAAATAGTTATGGTTGACAAGGAAATAATTATTGGGCAAGGAACCAAATTTTCGGAAAGAAAGACTTTTTATCAAGAAACGAATACAAACTATGTGGCTAAGAATCTTGCTGCTGTGAATGAAGAGGTTTATGTCAATAATGTCGATAATTATATTAGTAGTGTGTCGTTAGAATTGTCAATGATTAAATCTCCAAACAAACCTGTAGAAATGTTATCTACAGATTGGAAATCGGTTGTAAAGACCATCTATGATTATGAAGATTTTGGCCCTGAATTAAATAAAACAGGCTATTTTGAGGATGATTTAAAGGGTGTTATTGCTGGTTTAACAACTACTGATGAGAAAGTGTCAGCCATTTTTAATTTTTTAAAAACAAAGGTAAAATGGAACGATTATTACGGGTATTCTTGTAATGATGGAGTGAAAAAAGCCTATAAAGATAAAACAGGAAATATAGCTGAAATTAACTTGATGCTTACCGCTATGTTGCGCTATGCGAATTTAACTGCTAACCCAGTTTTAGTAAGTACCCGTTCTAATGGAATTGCTATGTTTCCCAATAGAACTGCTTTCAATTATGTTATAGCTGCTGTTGAAACTCCTACTGGGGTTATATTGCTTGATGCTTCAGATAAATTCTCAACACCAAACGTTTTGCCATTTAGAGCGTTGAACTGGATTGGCAGGTTGGTTAGAAAAGATGGAACATCAGATGAAGTGAATCTAATGCCTAACTCATTGTCTAATACGACAGTGATGATGAATTATTCTATTGATGCTAATGGACTTATAACAGGAAAACTAAGAAAACAACAAACAGATTATAATGCAATGGTTTTTAGGGACAATGTTAATAGCGTTACTGAAGATGCTTATTTAGAAAAATTAGAGAACAATAACAATAGTATTGAGATAAAGGAATATTCTAGAAATAATGAAGCAAATCTTGGATTGCCAATAATGGAAACCTATGCCTTTTCGGGATCTAATTTGAGTGAGCGTATTGGAGGAAAAATTTATGTAAAACCCTTGTTGTTTTTTACTGATCTAAAAAATCCTTTTAAACAAGAAGTAAGAGAATATCCTATTGATTATGGATTTCCTTTTTTAGAAAAATATACAATAAATATTAATATTCCTGAGGGATATAAAGTAGAACAGCTTCCAGCTCCAACTGTGATTACAATGGAAGATAACCTAGGAAGTTTTAAATTTATGACCACTTCATCTGATAATTCAATTCAGTTAGCAATTACGCATCAAATAAATGAAGCAATCGTTTCTTCAGAATATTATTCCATGCTTAAATCCTATTATCAAGGGATGATTGATAAACAAAGTGAAAAAATAATATTAACAAAAATCTAATTACAAATGCATCTAAAAAAAACTTTCTTGCTTGTTTTATTTGTTTTTCTATTTTCTAAAACAAATGCCCAAAATTTCGAATTAGGAAAAGTATCTATTGAAGAACTACAAGAAAAAGCACATCCAAAAGACAATGATGCTGTTGCTGCGGTATTATTTAAAAAAGGAAAAACTAGTTATGATTATTCCAAAAGTAACGGATTTGTAATGACTACTGAGGTGCAAACACGAATTAAGATTTACAAGAAAGAAGGATATGATTGGGCTAATCAAAAAGTAAGATACTATATAGGCAATAGTTCCAAAGAAAATGTCACCTTTTCAGATGCGATTACCTATAATCTTGTCGATGGAAAAATCGAAAAAACAAAACTGAGTAAAGACGGTGAATTTGATGAGGTTGTAAATCGATATTGGGGCCAAAAAAAAATATCTATGCCCAATGTGCAAGAAGGTTCAGTAATTGAATTTGAATATACTATAAAAACGCCTTATGTAGGCAGTCCAAAAGACTGGAGTTTTCAAGCGAGTATTCCAGTCAATTACTCGGAGTATCGTACTTTTATTCCTGAATATTATACTTTTAATGTTAATTATAAAGGATTTATATTTCCAAAAGTAACAGCTGAAAAAAAGGCAAAAGCAGTTCTTTTTTCTACAATGGAAAGAGATGAAGGTGCTGGATTAATGAAAGGACAAGCCAGTAATTACAGTCAAAGTAAATTATCGTACGAAGAAACGAGAACCACTTATTTAGCTGAAAACTTGCCTGCAATGAAAGAGGAAGCGTATGTTAATAATATTGAAAATTATACGTCTAGTTTAATTCAAGAACTTTCTCTTATTAAATATCCAAATCAACCACTGAAATCGTTATCCACCGATTGGAAAGCAGTGGCCAAAACAATTTATGATTATGATGATTTTGGTTTAGAATTGGAAAAAACGGGTTACTTTGAAAATGATGTAAATGCTGTAATCGCAGGTCTAAATACACCAGAAGAAAAAGTGGCAGCCATTTTTAATTTTGTTAAGGCTAACGTAAAATGGAATAATTATTATGGATATTCTTGTAATGACGGAGTTAAAAAAGCCTACAAAGATAAAACGGGGAATATTGCCGAAATTAACCTAATGTTAACCGCTATGTTGCGTTATGCTGGATTAACTGCTAATCCAGTATTGTTGAGTACACGTTCTAACGGAGTTGCGATCTTTCCAAATAGAACTGCTTTTGATTATGTAATAGCAGCAATAGAAACACCTAGTGGATTAGTTTTACTGGATGCTACCGAAAAATTTTCATTGCCAAATGTGCTTCCTCTAAGAGATTTAAACTGGTTTGGTCGCTTAATTAGAAAAGATGGTACATCAACAGAAGTAAGCCTAACTCCAACAACGCTTTCGAGGGAAACGGTGAATATGAATGCTGTTGTAAGTAAAGAGGGTTTTATATCAGGGAAGTTAAGAAAACAATTTACGGATCAAGAAGCATTATCGTTCCGACAAAAAAATGCAGCAACGAAAGAAGATACTTATTTAGAAGAATTAGAGAGTGATAACAATAGTATTGAAGTCAATGAATATACAAGAGAAAATGATTTAGACTTATCAAAACCTATCGTAGAATCGTATGCATTTAAAGACACTAAGGATTTTGAGAGAATCAATGATAAAATTTATATTACTCCGTCCTTATTTTTAGGAGTCAAAGAGAATCCTTTTAAACAAGAATCAAGAGAATACCCTGTTGATTTTGGTTTTCCTGTTCAAAGTAAATACAATATTACGCTTGAAATTCCGGAAGGATATGTGGTAGAAACCATTCCTACAGGCTTGAATATTGCCGGTGTTGACGGAATAGGAACTTTTAAGTATGTTATTGCCAATACAGGAAATAAAGTGCAAATTATTATGACATCTGAGATTAGTAAAGCTATTGTTGCAGCCGATTATTATCAAGCATTAAAAGAGTTTTTTCAAAAAATACTTGACAAACAAAACGAAAAAATTATTTTAAAAAAAGTATAATTAAATGAAGTATTGCAAAGTTGGAATTGTTTTAGTTGTTTTTCTTCTCTTTTCAAAAAGCAGTGCCCAGAATTTAGAATATGGTAAAGTAACAAACCAGGAGTTGCAAGTGAAAGTGCATCCTCTAGATTCAACTGCAGCAGCTGCAATTATTTTTAAAAAAGCGAGGACCTATTTTGTGTATGAACGAGGAAATGGCTTTTATCTATACCATGATTTTAATATTAGATTTAAAGTGTACAAAAAAGAAGGTTTAAAATGGGCCGACTTTAGCGTCATTTATCTCAATAAGAGAGAGGGGTTTGAGGAAGAAATTGTTAAGTTTTCAAATTGTGTTACTTATAATTTAGAAAATGGAGAATTAAAAGAAACACCGCTCAGAACGGAGGGTAATTTGAAAACTAATATTAATAAATATTGGAATCAGACATTAATTACCATGCCAAACGTAAAAGTGGGTTCCATATTTCAAATCAATTATACTGTGAAATCTAGAAATAATGTGCGGTTTCCCGTATTTAATTTCCAGTATGAAATCCCTGTTAATTATGCAGAATATCAAACGGATATTCCAGAAGTATTCATCTATAAAACACTTTTAACGGGGTATAATAAAGTAGAAGCCACTTCAAAGATTGTAAAAGAAACGGAATCATTTTCTCATAAATACAATCAGCAATCTGATTTTCCGTATAAATATCAATTGGCAAGCTATAAAGCAGAGAATATTCCTGCCTTAAAAGAGGAGGCTTATATTGATAATATAAAAAATTACAGATCTTCCATACAGCATGAATTAGAAACTACTCGGTTTCCGTTTGATGGAGTAGTTGACTATTCAATGACTTGGGATGGAGTAGCTAAGAATATTTTTGATTACAATAGTTTCGGGAGAGAACTCAATAAAGACAATTATTTGGATGCATATGTAAAAGCACTCAATTCCAATGTTACTACTGAAATAGATAAGCTGGAAACCATTTTCAAATTTGTTCAAGCTAAAATGAATTTTGATGGAGATTACAGTATTTTGACAGATAAAGGAGTTAAAAAAGCATATAAGGATGGTACTGGAAATACCGCCGAAATAAATCTCATTTTAATTGCAATGCTTAAAAGTGCTGGAATCAAAACTGATCCAGTATTAATAAGTACAATACAGCATGGAGTTCCAGTTTACCCAAATAGGACCGTTTTTAATTCAGTTATTGCAGCAGCAGAAATTGATGGAAAACAAATTTTAATGGATGCTTCCAATAAATATTCTTCAGTTGGTATTTTGCCATTAGAAGATTTAAACTGGACGGGTCGTTTAATAAAGGAAGAGGGAGATTCCCAAGAGATAAATTTAGTACCAGATAAAAATTCCAATGAAAATGTAAATATTGTAGTTGCTTTAGATGCTCAAGGGAAAATGGTTGGACAAACTAGAATTCGCAAAACAGACTATGTAGCTCAAAGGTTTAGAGAGAGTACCGCTTTATTGACTGATGATAAATATCTTGAAAAATTAGAATCTGATTTAGGTGGAATTCTAATTGATGATTATAAACAAGTTAACGATGATACTAACTCATCTACTGTCATAGAAAGTTTTAAATTCACATCAAACAAACATTGCGAAATCATAGCGGGTAAAATATACATAAATCCTTTGTTGTTTTTTAATACTACTCAAAATCCATTTGTGTTGGAAAAAAGACAAATGCCTGTTTATTTTGGATATCCAAAAACGGACAAGTATAATATCAACATTGAAATCCCAAAAGGATATAAAGTAGTTTCTGTTCCGCAGCCCATAAAAATTTCAACAGCTAATTCAGTTGGGTCTTATTCAATAAATATAGCATATGACAATGATAAAATACAAATTGTAATTGTAAAAGAAATAAACTTAGCTGTTGTTCCTCCTGATTTATATGATGCTTTAAAAGATTTCTTTCAAAAAATGATGGAGAAGCAGAATGAAAAAATTGTTTTAACAAAAATCTAATAACAGATGTCTTTAAAAAAAATAGTGTTTATTTTTTTATTTATTTTTTCTTTTTCGAAAAGTGACGCCCAGAATTTTGAATACGGTAAGGCCTCTCAAGAGGAATTGCAACAGAAAGTGCATCCACTAGATTCAACAGCAGCTGCCGCAATTATATTTAAGAAAGGTAGGACGTTTTATACTTATAGAAGAAATAATGGATTTATCTTAAATCATGAATATACTTTTAGAATAAAAATTTATAAGAAAGAGGGTTTAAGCTGGGCTACTTTTCAAGTTCCCTATTATGTAGGGTATGAAAAATACAATGATGATGTAGTTAAATTTTCAAATTGTGCAACTTATAATCTGGAAAATGACATTGTAGTTAAAACAAAGCTTAAAGGAGAAGGGGTTTTTAAGAATGAGATAAATAAGAATTGGGCTGAGGCATCAATTTTGTTGCCAAATGTAAAGGTAGGCTCAGTGATAGAGATCAAATATTTGCTTAAATCAGAAAATTTAGTAAAATTTCCTGTTTATAATTTTCAATATGATATTCCGGTAAATTACGCGGAATACGATACGGAAATTCCAGAATATTTTGTATACAAGCCAATTCTTACAGGATATACATCAATAAAATCAGAGGCTAAATATGCGCAAGGAAGTCAAAATTTTGAAGATGAGCATGGACAATCGGGAGGTTTTCGTTATAGCCAAATAAACAGCAAGTATAGTGTTGAAAATATGCCTGCATTGAAAGAAGAGGCTTTTGTTGACAATATTATAAACTATAAAACAGCGTTGTATCATGAGTTGGAAAGTACTCGTTTTCCTAATGAAAAAGTAAAGGACTATTCGATGACTTGGGAAGGAGTGACAAAAACCATTTTTAAAGATAATGATTTTGGAAAGCAACTGGAGGAGCGAGATTTTTTAATGCAAGACATTAAATTGATTCTTAAAGATGTTGAGGAAAAGAATAAACTAAATGTGATTTTTGAATTTGTAAAAAACAAAATGAATTGGAATAACGAATATGGTTATTTTACTAATAGAGGAGTGAAAAAAGCCTATTTGGAAAAAACGGGTAATTGTGCCGAAATCAATTTCATTTTAATAGACATGCTTAAATTAGCAGGAATAAAAGCAAATCCTGTTTTAATAAGCACGGTAGATCACGGAGTTCCTGTTTATCCGAACCGAACAGTTTATAATTATGTAGTTGCTGCAGTTGAAAGGGAGGGAAAACAAGTTTTATTAGACGCTACTCAAAAATACACCACCCAAAATATTTTGCCTCTAAATGCTTTAAATTGGAACGGGCGACTGATTAGAGCAGACGGTACATCGGAAGAAATTATTTTGGCACCCACTTTTCAATCGAATATCAATTATACCGCTTTAGCAAATATTGATTCCCAAGGAAAAATTTCAGGAAAATTAAGAATTCAAAAAACAAATTATGAGGCATATAGTTTTAGAGAAAAAAACAATGCTATCAACACCGATACCTATCTTGAAAAATTAGAAAATGAATTGGGTGGAGCACGCATTACTGATTACAAAATAGAAAATAGAGAAACAGATTTAATGAATCCTATTACTGAAACATTTACTTTTGTGTCCAACAATCATTATGAAAGAATAGGAGGAAAGTTGTTTATTAATCCGTTATTGTTTTTTGCTTATCAAAAGAATCCTTTTGTTATGGAAAAAAGGCAAATGCCAATCTATTTTGGATTTCCAAAACAAATGCGGTACAATTTGACCTTGGAAATTCCAGAAGGATATGAAGTCGAATCATTACCAACAGCTATAAAATTAACTACTGAGGATAATACGGCCGTTTTTAGTATTCTTTCGGCTAGTTCAGGAGATAAAATTCAAATTTCTATAATTAGGGAAATTAATAAAAGTGTTATTTCTCCAAGTTACTATAACACGATAAAAGATTTTTTTCAAAAAATGATTGTTGCACAAAACGAAAAAATTGTTTTAAAAAAAATATAAAATGGACTTGAAAAATTCGCAATTAGACGTAGACAACTGGATCAAAGAACATGGAGTTCGTTATTTTAATGAACTGACTAATATGGCACAATTAACCGAAGAGGTTGGAGAAGTAGCTCGTATTATTGCCCGTCGTTACGGAGAACAATCAGAAAAAGAAAGCGATAAAAACAAAGACTTAGGGGAAGAATTAGCTGATGTCGTTTTTGTAGTTTTATGTTTGGCAAACCAAACAGGAATTGATTTACAAGCGGCTTTCGATAAGAAAATGGATTTGAAATCGGTTCGTGATAAGGATCGTCATAAAAACAACGATAAACTTAAATAATGTGATTTATAAATTATGAATTATAATTGAGGAGTAGTAAATTGCGCCCGAAAGTTTTTGAGTTCAAAGCTACAGCCACAACTCATAATTCATAACTCATAATTAAAACCATGAATTTACTGTTACAAACTACCCACTCTAATTTACAAGCGCAAATTGCTGTTACCGGATCAAAAAGTGAAACCAATAGACTTTTGTTATTGAAAGCACTTTTTCCTAATATAACATTAGCAAATACATCCAACTCTGACGATAGTGAGGTGATGGAGAAAGCATTGAAAGGAAAGGAAGAAATTGTAGACATTCATCATGCAGGAACAGCAATGCGTTTTCTTACTGCTTTCTTTGCAGTAAACGAAGGACGTGAAGTGGTGTTGACTGGTTCACAACGTATGACAGAGCGTCCTATAAAAGTGTTGGTGGAAGCATTGGAACAATTAGGAGCAAAAATCACTTACGAAAAAGAAGTAGGATATCCACCTATTCGAATCAAAGGACAAAAAATTACCGCTTCAAAAGTAAATATTCCAGCTAACGTAAGTAGCCAATACATTTCGGCTTTAATGTTGGTTGCACCAAAATTAGAAAACGGAATCGAAATAAATTTAGTTGGTGAGATCACATCAGTACCTTATATCAAAATGACTTTGGCTTTGCTAAATGATTTAGACGTAAAAACAAGTTTTGAAGGAAATGTAATTAAAGTTTTTCCAAAAGCAACAGTAGAGCCAAAAGTAATGACAGTAGAATCCGATTGGAGTTCAGCTTCGTACTTTTTCAGTTTGGTGGCCTTGGCCGATAAGGCTTCAATATCATTGAGTAGTTACAAGGAAAATAGTTTACAAGGAGATTCCGCTTTGGTTGAAATCTATAAACAAATGGGTGTTATTTCTCGATTCGAAAATAATACGTTAACATTGACAAAAGACACCAACTTTAAACCGGAGACTTTAAACTTAGAGTTAAACAACACACCCGATATTGCACAAACTATCGTGGTTACTTGTCTAGGACTAGGAATTGGTTGTCATTTAACAGGACTGCATACCTTGAAAATTAAAGAAACAGATAGACTGGAAGCGTTACGCATTGAGTTGACAAAACTAGGTGCTACTATTTCGGTGACGAATGATAGTTTGACATTAATCGCATCTACAAATATCTATCATAATATTAAAATCGCCACTTATAATGACCATAGAATGGCAATGGCATTTGCACCATTAGCATTAAAAGTGCCAATAATAATTGAAAATGCCGAAGTAGTTTCTAAATCCTACCCTGATTTCTGGGAAGATATGAAAAAACTAGATTTTATTATTTCCTAAGTTTTTCAATATTTATCAATGTTTATGGCATCTAACCCTTTATGGTTTTAAACTGTAATGTGGTTTGCTTAAAATAAACAGCAAAACACTTGACAACGCCTATCTCACAGTCGTATATTTGCATCCGCTTAGTTATTTGATTTTCAATTAACTTTTTGTCACCCTATGCTCGGTCCTAGGGTTCAACTTAAACAAAAAAATAAAGATGAAATTATCACATTTTCAATTTGATTTACCAAAAGAACTTCTTGCAGAATTTCCCGCAGAGAATAGAGACGAGGCTCGTCTAATGGTTATTGATCGTAAAAAACAAACAATCGAACATAAAATGTTTAAAGACGTTATCGATTATTTTGATGATGGTGATGTTTTGATTTTGAATAATACTAAAGTTTTTCCAGCACGTTTGTACGGAAATAAAGAAAAAACGGGTGCTAGAATTGAAGTTTTCTTATTAAGAGAACTAAATGCAGAACAACGTTTATGGGATGTTTTAGTAGATCCAGCTCGTAAAATCAGAATCGGAAATAAATTATATTTTGGTGATGATGACTCATTAGTTGCTGAGGTAATTGACAATACTACTTCTCGTGGTAGAACATTGCGTTTTCTTTACGATGGTTCTTACGAAGAATTCAGAAAAAAATTAACGGAACTTGGAGAAACTCCAATCCCAAAATATATTTCTAGAGACGTAACTCCTGAAGATGCGGAACGTTACCAAACTATATACGCTAAAGAAGAAGGAGCTGTTGCAGCACCTACTGCAGGATTGCACTTCTCTAAGCATTTATTGAAAAAATTAGAAATTAAAGGAATTAAATTTGCTGAGGTGACACTTCACGTAGGTTTAGGAACTTTTAATCCAGTTGAGGTAGAAGATTTATCTAAACATAAAATGGATTCTGAGGAATTAAAAATTACTCAAGAAGCGTGTGATATTGTAAATGATGCTAAAGCTAAGAAAAAACGTATTTGTACTGTAGGTACTACTTCTATGCGTGCAGTTGAAAGCTCAGTTTCTTCACATGGAACGCTAAATCCTTTTGATGGTTGGACAAATAAATTCGTTTTTCCTCCTCATGATTTTAGTTTAGCAACGTGTATGATTACTAATTTCCATACACCAAAATCTACTTTATTAATGATGGTTTCTGCATTTTGCGGACACGATTTAATGAAAAAAGCATATGAAGAAGCAATCAAAGAAAAATATAAATTCTATTCTTACGGTGATGCCATGTTGATCATCTAATAAGAAATAAAGGTTAATTCACTAAATCTCGTCAGCAATGGCGAGATTTTTTTTTTGGGCGTGCCCCAAGGGTCGGGCTATTCGCTACAATCTTATTTAGTATTTCGCTATCGCTCCATAATAAATAAGGATTTTCACTTCACACGAGCGATAGCGAACTGGCGAAGCAATCCCTCACGCAACAATGCATTTAGAATGAATTAGTCTACTTGATACACTAGTTTTACAGTAATGGTCGCGGTTTTGTTTTTGGAACTCGTATTAAAGGAGCCGCCATAAGAAAAATCTTCTGATGAATTTTGGCCAATAATTTGAAAAACACCCATATCTGATTTTTTTAAATTTCCAAGACTGGCATCTGCATTTTCGGCAATGCTCTTTGCTCTTGTACTAGCGTCTTTCGTTGCTTCAGCAATCATCTTGATTTTTAATTCTGCAAGTTTTGTATAATAATATTCGGGAGCACTAGAGTAAAATTCAACTCCGGAATTAATTAACTCAGTAGATTGTCTTGATATTTCTTCAATTTTATTCACATCCTTAGATTGGATATTTACACTTTGAGTTAAAGTAAAACCAGTAAAAATCTGTTGTCTGGTCGTGCCATTTTCATTATAAGTAGTTTCAAAATCTTTGTTGAAATTCACTGCCGAAAACACCATTTCAGTAGTTTGGATGCCCTTTCTTGTAAGATATGTTTTTATTTTTTCTCTATCATTATCAAGACTGGCGTAAGCGTCTTTCAACGTACTGCTTTTTTTAGAAAAAGAACCATTCCAAACAATTAAATCAGACACAAAATCTTTTTTACCTAGTCCTGTAACACTAATAATATCATTATTTTTATTTCGATTCTGAAAAGCATTCGAAAATAAATAGGCAGAAATCACCATTGCAATGGATAGAATAAGGACGTTCAAATTATTTTTAAGCATATTTTTATTTTTAGGCGCTATCAAATATAGTTAAATATTGAACTGGTTTATAAATATTTATAGAAGCTTTTGTGTTTTGGTAATTAGTTATAGGAATATATTAAGAGGGTCCATTTTGTAGCAGAATAAATAAAACCTAATTTTACGACACAAATAAGATACATACCATGACTTTCGAAAATACTAAAGAATTTGCACGAAAATTAGATGCGCAAGATGCCTTAAATAAATACAGAGAAGAGTTTATTTTTCCAAAAGTAAACGGAAAAAATGTAATTTATTTCACTGGGAACTCTTTAGGACTACAACCCAAAAGTGCTAAGGCCTATGTTGATGAAGTTATGGATGATTGGGCAAATCTAGCTGTCGAAGGGCATTTTTATGCCGAGAAACCGTGGTGGGATTATCAAGAACGTTTTGCTGAACCATTAAGCAAAATTGTGGGAGCTTTGCCATCTGAAGTAACGGTTATGAATACGTTGACCGTAAATCTTCATTTATTGATGGTTTCTTTTTACCGTCCTACAAAAACCAGATATAAAATCATTTGTGAAGAAAAAGCTTTTCCTTCAGATCAATATATGTTTCAATCTCAAGTTCATTTTCACGGGTATAAACCAGAGGAAGCTATAGTCGAAATTAAACGTCGAGAAGGAGAACACAATATTCGCATTGAAGATGTATTAGCCAAAATTGATGAAGTAGGAGAGGAGCTGGCTTTGGTTTTAATAGGAGGAGTAAATTATTATACGGGGCAAGTTTTTGACATGAAAACAATAACGGCTGCAGGTCACAAAGTAGGTGCAACTGTAGGTTGGGATTTGGCTCATGCAGCTGGGAATATTAAACTGGAATTACATGATTGGAATGTGGACTTTGCTGCTTGGTGCAGTTATAAATATATGAATTCAGGCCCAGGAAATGCATCGGGTTGTTTTGTGCATGAAAAGCACCATAACAATCCAGATTTACCAAGATTTGCAGGTTGGTGGGGACATAATAAGGAAAGACGTTTTAAAATGGAACCTGTTTTTGACCCCGTTCATGGTGCAGATGGTTGGCAAATAAGTAATTTACCAGTCCTTTCTTTGGCTCCTTATTTAGCTTCTGTCGAAATGTTTGATGAAATAGGGATGGACGCTTTAATTGAGAAAAGAGATAGAATAACTTCTTATTTGGAATTTATTCTACATGAAATAGATAAAGAAGTAGATAGTACTTTCGAAATTATTACTCCAATAAACGTATCTGAAAGAGGATGTCAATTGTCAGTTCTTCTTCATGGTGAAGGACGCACATTGTTTGATTATCTAATGAAAAATGGGGTAATTACGGATTGGAGAGAGCCCAATGTAATTCGTCTAGCGCCGGTTCCTTTGTATTGTTCCTTTGAGGACATGTACAATTTTGGGCAAATTTTGAAAGCTGGAATTCTAAGATAGATTTAGAGTTCTGATAATTTTATAAATTTTGCTCGGAATTATATAAGTTATTATAGGTGGTTAAACCGTTTCTTTGTAATGTATTAATAAATAAAATTAAAAATCATGAAAGCTTTATACATACTAGTATTATCAGTTGTGCTATTTTCTTGTAAAAATCAAGTAAAAATGGATGCTCAAGCAACTAAGGAAGAAACAATCGATTCAATGAAAGTAGCAATAGAGAAACAAAAAGTGATTGATTCGATGCAAGTTGAAATGGCTAAAGTAGAATCTCAAAAAGAAGTTGTTGTCGTAAATCAGCCAGCAACATCTAGTTCTACAACTTCCACTACCACGACTACCACTCAGAAGAAAGGGTGGAGTAGTACTGCCAAAGGCGCTGTTATTGGAGCGGGTGTAGGTGCTGCAACTGGAGCTATTATTAGTAAGAAAAAAGTTCAGGGAGCTATAATTGGTGGTATTGCTGGTGCTGGTGTAGGTGCAGGTACTGGAGCAATTATAGATGGAAGTAAAAAATAAATAAAGTTGTTTATAAAAAAAGTGGTTTAGGTCATATGATCTAAACCACTTTTTTGTGCTGTTTTTTTAAATCTATTTTAAAAATGATTGAGTAGGTGTGTCTTTTCTAGCATATTGGAATCGGTCAATTAATTTGGGTAAGCAATATCCATCTAAGCCATTTAGCGCTACAACATTTCCTTTGTCGATTTGTAACCATCCATCATCATGTCTCAAGTTTTCTTCAAAAAATAAATCCTCAATGGATGCAATGACATGTATAGTGTCATTTTCTTTAATATAATATTCATTTACATATTTGCAATACAATTGAATGGGACTTCCTTTTGCAAAGGGTACTTTTATATTATCCTTGTATTCTTCTTCCAAATTAGTCTTTTCAAATTCTGAAACTCCAGTGTCATAATTGGCAGATGTATGATGCGCATCAGCAATCATCGATTCGGTCACGTGATTTACAGTAAAATAGCCAGTCTCTTTAATGTTTTTATAAGTATCTCTTGGAACTGTTGTAGGTCGAACGATGAATCCAATCAAGGCAGGGTCACTGCCTAGATGAGTAACACTACTAAAAATAGCAATATTTGATTTTCCATAGATAGATTTTGTTGCAATTAAATTAGCCGATTTATATCCAGTACACGAATTAATTAAATTCAATCGTTCTACTCGTCCCATTTTGGATAGATCTAATATTGATAATTGTTTCATTTTAAGTTTTTACACAAAGATACTTTTTGTTTATTGTTTTCTATAATAAATTAAACAAATTAATTATGTTTTTGTGTTTGCTTCCTCTTTATTGAGATAAAATTTCATCTCGTTTAATAGCGAAATCGTTTATATTTGTCAGTATAATTTCTGTAAATATGAAAATAGTCAAAAAAACGTTGCTCTTTGTTGTGTCATTAGTAGTTATTCTTTCCACTGCGATACTTGCCTATGGAATCTATCTAAGGCCAAAATATGATGGAAAAATAGAATTAAAAAATATTCAGAAAGAAACGACCGTCTATTTTGATGACTTTGGCGTACCTCATATTTATGCTTCAAATTCTAAGGATGCGATGGTTGCCCTAGGTTATGTGCATGCTCAAGATAGATTATGGCAAATGGAATTAATGCGACGCATAGCTCCTGGACGCTTGTCTGAGATTTTCGGAAAAGTAGCCTTAAAGAATGATAAATTTTTTGCAGGGCTCGGTATAGAAGAAGCTTCGGAAAAGGCGATTGCTAATTTAGATAAAAATAGCCCAAGTTATCAATTGACTATGGCCTACCTTGATGGAATCAATCAATATCTTGAAGAAGGAAAGACCCCAATTGAGTTTCAGTTGGTGGGAGTTAAAAAGGAAAAGTTTACAATAAAAGACGTTTATAATATTTTTGGCTATATGTCTTTTAGTTTTGCGATGGCTCAAAAAACGGATCCTTTGATGACTGATATCAAGAATAAATATGGAATGAATTATTTGAAAGATTTTGGTCTAGACGATTCGTTTAACACCGTAAAAATTAAAAATGCAAAAGAAAAGCCAGAGGAATATACCGCTATTTCTAAATCTATTACAGCATTGTTAGATCAATCTCCTATTCCTCCTTTTATAGGAAGTAACAGTTGGGTTATTGGCGGAAAGAAGACCAAAAGTGGCAAAGTTATTTTTGCAAATGATCCGCATATTGGATTCTCACAGCCAGGAACTTGGTATGAAGCGCATATTGTAACGCCAGAATTTGAATTGTATGGATGTTATCTTGCTGGAACCCCATATCCCTTATTGGGACATAATAGAGATTATACATATGGCTTAACTATGTTTGAAAATGATGATATCGATTTGTATCAAGAAGAAAATAATCCTACCGATGGAAATAAATATAAAACACCAGAAGGGTTTTCGGATTATAAAACTAGAAAAAAAACAATAAAAGTTAAAGACAGCGCAGATGTTGTTTTGAATGTAAAAGTGACTAGACATGGTCCTGTCATGAATGATTTAATTGATGGTCTAGATGTTAAAAAGCCAGTGGCAATGTCGTGGATTTATACACAACAGCCTATTCATATTCTCGATGCCGTATACATGCTTTCTCATGCTAAAAGTAAAGCCGACTTTCAAAAAGGGGTATCGCTAATTGCTGCCCCAGGATTAAATGTAATGTATGGTGATGCAAAAGGGAATGTAGCTTGGTGGGCAACGGGGAAATTATACAAGCACAATCAGGGAGTCGACACTCATTTTATTTTAGATGGTGCTTCAGGTAAAGACGATATAACAGATTATTTAGATTTCTCCAAAAATCCATCAGCAGAAAATCCAGACTGGAATTACGTTTATTCGGCCAATAATCAACCAGAAGCTATAGATGGTTTTTTGTATCCAGGATATTATCTCCCTGAAGATCGAGCCAAAAGAATAACCCATTTATTGGATCCTAAATCCGATTGGGACAAAGAAGCAGTGAGTAAAATGATAACTGATAATACTTCTTCAGTTGCTCCTGAAGTTGTGAGTAACCTAATAGCAAATCTTGACCTAAAATCCCTTTCTAATAATGAGCAAGCTGCGGTTACAGTTTTGAAAACTTGGAAAGGAACGAGTAATTTGAATGATGTTGCACCTACAATTTACAATAAATGGATTTATTTGTATCTAAAAAATACTTTTGAAGACGAACTTGGAGCTACTGGTTTTAAGCAGTTTTTGTCGACACACATAATGAAACAAATGATTGCGAAGCAGCTTCTCAATGCTACTTCACCATGGTGGGATAACATTTCGACTAAAAACAAAATGGAAAGTAGGGAAGAAATCATATCAAATTCTTTTAAAGAAGCTGTTGCTACTTTAGAGAAACAGCTAGGGAATTCAGTTGCTGATTGGACCTGGAATAAAGTACATGTTGTAGAATATGAGCATCCTTTGGGTAAAATAGCCGCTTTAAGAAAAATATTTAATGTAGGTCCATTTGAAGTTTCAGGTTCAAACGAGGTGATCAACAATCAAATGTTTGATTATTCAAATGAAGAAAAATATACAATTAAGGGAGGTCCGTCAACAAGAAGAATTGTCGATTTTTCGGATATAGAAAATAGTTGGAGTATTTTACCTACAGGTCAGTCTGGAAATCCATTAAGCTCTCATTATAGTGACCAAGCCGAGATGTATAATCAAGGAAAATTCAGGAAAATGAAATTAAATAAAGAGGAAATTGTTAAAACTTCAACAAAATTAATTTTTATGCCAAGTAAAAACTGAGTTTTTTAAACTCCTTAAAATAATAAATCAGTAATTTTGCCTAACTTTTTATAAAAAATAATGCAAACTCCAAAAAGAATAGCAGTAGTCGGGTCTGGCTTAGTCGGATCTTTATTAGCTATCTACTTACGCAAAGCAGGTCATATTGTTCATATTTATGATAGAAGTCCTGATATTAGACAAATACAATTTTCTGGACGTTCTATAAATTTAGCGATGTCTAATCGAGGTTGGAAAGCCTTAGATGGAGTTGGTGTCGGTCAAGCAGTACGAGAGATTGCAATCCCAATGGATAAGCGTGCTATTCATTTAGTTGATAAACTTAATTTTCAAAATTACGGACAAGAGGGAGAAGCTATTTATTCTATTTCTAGAGGAATTTTGAATAGAAAGATGATTGATCTTGCTGAAGAGGCTGGCGCAGTGTTTTTCTTTGATCAAAAAATTTGGGATGTAACTTTGAAAGAAGCTACGTTACATATTGGAGAAACGGAAAGAGGAATTTGGGAAGAAAAAAAATACGATATGGTTTTTGGTGCCGATGGTGCTTTTTCAAGAATTCGTCATCGCATGCAACGTCAAAGTATGTTTAATTACTCACAAGAGTTTTTAAATATGGGGTATAAAGAATTAAATATTCCTGCAAATCCCGATGGGACTCATAAATTAGATAAGAATTCATTTCATATTTGGCCTCGTGGGGAGTATATGTTAATTGCTTTGCCTAATCTTGACGGGAGCTTTACGTGTACTTTGTTTATGCCTTTTGAGGGAGAAAACTCTTTTGATTCTTTAAAAGAACAAAAAGATGTGGAATTCTTTTTTGAGAAAAACTTCCCAGATTCAATTGAAGTAATTCCAAAGTTGGCTGAAGATTTTTTCAAGAATCCAACAAGTACGTTGGTAACTATGAAATGTTTTCCTTGGACGTATCAAGATAAAGTGGCTTTGATAGGAGACGCTTGCCATGCAATTGTTCCTTTTTATGGGCAAGGCATGAATGCGGGTTTTGAAGATATTTCAGTATTGTATGAAATGATTCAAAAATATGGAGACGATTGGGAGACTATTTTTTCTGAATACCAAGATTCTCGTAAACCGAATGCAGACGCTATCGCTGAGCTTTCTTACCGCAATTTCATGGAAATGAGTTCTAAAACGGCTGATGATAATTTTCTTTTACAAAAGAAAATAGAAAAGTTGTTTTCAGATAAACACCCTGACAAATGGATTCCTTTATATAGTAGAGTAACTTTTAGTGACCGTCCATACACGGAGGCATTAGCTATTGGGGATTTACAAAATGAAATTATGCAAAAAGTGTTGAAAACCGAGAATATTGAAAAAATCTGGGATAGTAAACTAATTGAAGACAAGATATTAGAATTACTTAAGTAAAGTTTCTAAAACAGAATAGACTGTAAATTAAAATTCCTGCTTATTTTTATAAATATAAGCAGGAATTTTTTTTATTCTTCTCGATGTACTTTAGTAAAGTCAAATGCAGGTTTGCAAATGGCAATGTACTCACATTCTTCCTCAAATGGATTGGAATACTGGACACGGGTGTTTTTTTCTATGTGAATAGATTGACCAACTGCTAGGATTACAGTTTCGTTGTCAATAATAAATTGTTTTTTTCCTCTTATTATATAGGTGTATTCGTCAAATTCAGGAGTTTGAAATGGTTCGCTCCATTTAGGAGGGGCAATCATATGAGCAATGGATAGCTCTTGATTGCTCGTGGAAGCTAGGCCGTGATGTTCTTCAATTAATTTTCCGTCAGTTGTTGGGACTACAAATGGAGCGTTTTGAATGAAATATTTTTTCATCTTGTGTTTTATAAAACAACCCTTTCCAATTTTTAAAATGAGAAAGGGTTATTGATTAATTGTAAAATTTTATTTTATGATCAAATCCAGTTTTATTTCTTCATAATTTTCGAAAGAACGCCAAAAAAACCTCTAATGAAAGTGGCGCTAGTTAGGACTTTTAAAACCGACTTACCTACTACTTCAGTAGTGCTAGGTCCAGATTTAGTTTTTGTTTCTACCGTTTTTTGTTCTTCTTTTTCTTTCTCTTGTTCTACAGCTATTTTTTCTGCTGCTAAAATTTTGTCGTTAAGTATTTCGTAAGCACTTTCGCGATCAATAAGCTCACTATATTTTTTAACTAGTTTTGATTTGCTGTTGATTTCCTGAATTTCACTTTCAGTAAGGACGTCCATTCTACTCATTGGGGCTCTAAGCATTGTTGCTACTAGTGGAGTAGGGATTCCTTTTTCGTTCAATGCAGTTACAAGTGCTTCTCCAATTCCCAAACTAGTTAAAACTTCACTTGTGTTGTAGTAATCGGAACTAGGGTAGTTATCAGCAGTTTGTTTTATGGATTGCCTGTCTTTTGCTGTAAAAGCTCTTAAAGCATGTTGTATTTTTAGACCTAGTTGTGCTAATATACCACTTGGAACATCCATTGGATTTTGAGTTATGAAATAAATTCCAATACCTTTTGAACGAATCAATTTTACAATAGTTTCTATTTGTTCTAACAAGGCCTTACTGGCTTCATTAAAAATTAAATGAGCTTCATCAATGAAAATAACCAACTCTGGTCTGTCAGAATCTCCTTTTTCTGGCATCTGTTGGTATATTTCAGCAAGTAAACTCAACATGAAAGTAGAGAATAATTTAGGTTTGTCTTGAATATCTGTTAACCGAAGGATGTTGACATATCCTTTTCCGTTTTCGTCAATTCGCATAAGATCATCAATTTCAAATGATTTTTCACCAAAAAATAGTTCTGCGCCTTGCTGTTCAAGTTCAATTATTTTTCTAAGAATGATTCCAGTAGTGGAGGTTGAAATCTTTCCGTAGCTTTTTGTAATTTCTTCTTTTCCTTCTTCAGTTATATAGTTAATTACCTTTTTAATGTCTTTAAGGTCTAATAAAGGCATTTTGTTATCATCACAGTATTTAAAAATAACGGATACAACTCCTGACTGCGTGTCATTTAAATCTAGTATTCTTGAAAATAATACAGGTCCAAATTCGGAAACGGTTGCTCTTAGTCGCACCCCATTTTGTTCTGATAGCGTAAGCAGCTCAACTGGGAATTTGGATATCTGGTAAGGAATTCCTATTTTAGCATGACGCTCTGTGATAAATGATTTTTCTTCACCCTCTTTAGCAATTCCGCTAAAGTCTCCTTTAATGTCCATCATTAAGATTGGAACACCAAAAGAAGAAAGCTGTTCGGATAAAACTTGAATAGTTTTAGTTTTTCCTGTTCCTGTAGCTCCAGCGATTAAGCCATGTCTATTCAGAGTTTTTAGTGGTATTTTTACATAAGTATTAGCTAAAGCTTGTCCGTCAAGTATAGCGCCACCAAGAATAATGCTTTCACCTTTAGAGGTATACCCTTCGTTTATATATTTTGTAAAGTTATCTGTATTATTCATAATGTTATCTGAAATTAATTATCTGCAATATATTATTATTATTTGAAATTTAATAATTTAAGTGTTTACTGTAATATTATTACTTTTTTGTTGCTAATAATTAAAAAAAGCATTTTTAATCGATTTCAATATTTTGTTGGGTTTTTCTTTGTTTTTGTCATAAAATAATATGTATTTTTTTTTAAAATACCGATTTCGTGGAATCATATTGATAAAAAGGCAAAGAAAAAAATGGGCTAAGTTAATTTTGTTTAAAATTAATTCGAATAAAATTAAAAAAAGTTTTTTTATTTGAACTAAACATATAAATTTGCGGGACTACAAGTTTATTATAACTAAAAATAAATTATTTAAAACTATTAAAATTAAAAAAAATGGCAAACGTTAAAAAAGAAAGCAGTTCAAACGGAGGAGGAATGGTTTCGGGTATCATTATTGTATTATGTGTTTTTGTTGGTGTTTTGATCTGGAAATTTATCATGGGATCTCCAACAAATTTTGAAGGTGGAAACCCAGAAACTGGTCACCCAATAAATACTTTAGGTCAAGTTTACAAAGGAGGATTTATAGTACCAGTATTGTTAGGAATGTTATTAATGGTTATCGTATTTTCAATTGAAAGATTTTTCGTGATTTCTAAAGCTGCTGGAAAAGGTAACTTAGATGCTTTTATGAAAAAAGTACAAGGAAGTATCAAAGAAGGTCATATTGATGACGCTATTGCTTCTTGTGACAAACAACAAGGTTCTGTTGCAAATGCAATTAAATCTGCTTTGGTAAAATACCAAGATGTTAAAAAAGAAGGATTCAACAGCGAAGAAGCTTCTGAAACTATCCATAAAGAAATCGAAGAGGTTACTTCACTTGAAATGCCAATGTTAGAGAAAAATATGACTATTATTTCATCTTTAGTTTCTTTAGGAACACTTGGTGGATTATTAGGAACTGTATCGGGGATGATTAAAGCGTTTGGTGCATTAGCTTCTGCTGGTACTCCGGATCAAGCTGCTCTTGCAACAGGAATCTCTGAAGCACTTATTAATACTGCAACAGGTATCTCTACTTCTATCTTAGCTATTGTTGCTTACAACTTCTTTACTGCAAAAATTGATGATTTAACTTATTCTATTGATGAGGCAGGTACTACAATTGTAAATACTTACAGAAGATTCAGAGGAAGTTTGAAACAATAATAATTTTTGATATAATTGATATCAGAATAAAAAATAAAAAGAATGGCTAAAATAAAAATGAAAAAAAAGTCAACATCGACTGATATGACTGCCATGTGTGATGTTGCGTTCCTTTTGCTTACGTTCTTTATTTTGACAGCTACTGCTAAAATTCCTGAAGCGTTACCAGTTGATACACCTTCATCTACTGTTCAGACTAAAATACCTGAAACTGATTTGGCTACGTTGACTGTTGGTAAAGGAAAAGTGTTTTTTGACCTAAAAGGAAGAGAAGTTCGTGTTAGAACTTTGGAATTAATGGGTGAAAAATACAATGTTACTTTTACTGATGAAGATAAAAAAATGTTTTCTTTAATGGAAGGTTTTGGTGTGCCAATTACTAACTTGAAGCAAATCATTGAAATGAAGTCAGCAGATAGAAGTAAAGCGGGTCAGCCTGGTGTGCCTATGGATTCTCTTGATAATCAATTGAAAGATTGGATTTACAATGCACGTATAGCAAATATAGAGGTGAATGACAAAGAGTTGCAAATTGCTATAAAAGGCGATGCAAAAGAAGAGTATCCAGCTATTAGAAAAGTAATGGATATTTGTCAAGATCAAAAAATCAATAGCTTTAGTTTAGTTACTGGTTTGAGAACAGAAGATTTTTAATTAAAAAAAAGACACTAAAATGGCTGAATTAAATACCGACGGCGGTGGAGGCGGAAAAGGTGGCAAAGTAAGAAGTAAAAAACAAAACTCAAAAGTAGATTTAACTGCTATGGTGGATTTGGCTTTCTTATTAATCACATTCTTTATGCTTACCACTACGTTGTCTAAACCTCAATCGATGAGTTTGGGGTTGCCAGATAAAGATGAAGATCCTACTAAAAATAAAGATATCAAAGTGGATGAAAATCGTACGATGACTCTTTTGTTAGGAGCAGATAATAAACTTATAAGATATGTGGGTTTATTAGCTACACCTGTTGAAGGTGGAGCTCCTAAAGATTTTTCTTATGGTAAAGATGGTATCCGTAAGGAACTAATTGCTAGAAACAGAATGGTATTAGAATATTCTGCTGCTAAGGG
This sequence comes from Flavobacterium sp. WC2421, assembly GCF_040822115.1. Classification (NCBI taxonomy): domain Bacteria; kingdom Pseudomonadati; phylum Bacteroidota; class Flavobacteriia; order Flavobacteriales; family Flavobacteriaceae; genus Flavobacterium; species Flavobacterium sp. WC2421. Next base: position 1,441,623 of record NZ_CP162004.1, read on the forward strand.
GAAACCTAAAGATGGTATTATTGTAATTATCAAACCAAGTAAAAAATCAACATATAAAAATGTTGTTGATATACTTGATGAAATGGCAATTGTTAAAGTAGGTGATAATGGTTCGTATGCTATTGTTAATGATTTTACGCCTGAAGAAACAAAATTGTTAGAAGGAAAATAAGAGCAATCTTGTTTTCTTAATAACCTAATAATTAAGAAAGATGAAATTAGATATATTAAAAAACCAATGGGTTGATATCGTATTCGAAGGACGTAATAAAACTTACGGTGCTTATGAATTAAGAAAGTCAAATACAAAAACTACTACTAGAGCACTTATCCTTGGTGCGATATTTTTTAGTTTAGCTGTAGCTGCTCCTCTTATCATAGACTTAATCCCTAAAGGTGATGACTCAGAAATGGATAGAGATGTAAAAATCACTACTATAAAGTTACCACCTAAGAAAAAAGAAGAGCCTAAATTGAATGTTCCACCACCTCCACCACCACCACCGAAAGTGGATCAAGTGAAGTTTGTGAAACCAGTTGTTGCAAAAGCAGAAGAAGTGACAGAAGAGCCACCTAAAATTGCTGAAATTAAAGATAAAAAAATTGGTGCTGAAACAGTAAAAGGCGATCCAGATGCAGTTTTAACTGTAGCTCCAGTAGGTCCTGGACCAACTAAGATTGTTGAAGAAGATAACCAAATTTACAACACTGCAGGTATTGAGGTTAAACCGGAATTTCCGGGGGGTATGGATAAATTTTACACTTACGTTGGTAAAAATTATCGTGCACCTGAAGAAGAAGGTCTTAAAGGAAAAGTGTATGTTACTTTTGTAGTAGAAAAAGATGGTTCATTAACTGATATCAAAGTATTAAGAGATATAGGTTACGGAACAGGAAAAGAAGCTATCAGAGTTTTACAAAAATGTCCGAGATGGAATCCAGGTGTTCAAAATGGAAAACCGGTTAGAGTATTATACTCTTTGCCGATTACTATTCAAACAGCGGATTAATGTTGGATAAAATATATAGAAATATTCAGAAGAAATCGCTAAATGAGCGATTTCTTCTCGTTATAGGGATTTTGTTTTTTCTTCTTTATTTCATCTTAGGATTATTTATTATATTTATGAAGAATTTTCCAATTGTGATGCCAATGAATTATAGAATTGCATTTGGAGCTCTTTTAATAGTATATGCCTTTATAAGGTTTGTGCGAATAATTAATGATAATAAAGATTAAAATGAAAAAGACAGCTAAACTTTCAAGTATTTTTGTTTGTTTGTTTGTATTGGTTTTTTTAGGTTGTAAACAATCTGAAAATTCTAACAAGAATAAAGAAACTATTCTAAAAGGTTCTACTTCTATTCTTGTCGATGAGACTTTAAAACCGATCATTGAAGAACAAATTGAAGTATTTCAAAGTGAATATAATGCTAAAATTACCTTGATTGCGAAATCTGAAAATGAGGTTATAAAATCTTTTTTAAAAGATAGTACAAGAATTGTAGTGTTATCTCGAACATTAAATAAAGAAGAAGAGAAATATTTTGAATCTGTAAAAATTAAACCTAAAACAACTATTATTGGTACAGATGCAATTGCATTTGTTTCAAATAAAAGCAATAATGACACTTTAATTGCGTTGCAAGATGTAGTTTCTTTTATGCAAGGTAAATCTCAACAGAAGATCAAAGGGTTGGTTTTTGATAATCTGAACTCTAGTACCCTTCATTATTTGAAAGATGTTGCAGGTTTAACTACAAATCCTTCAAAGGGAATTTATTCTTTTAAAACGAATGAAGAAGTCTTGAAGTACGTTTCTGAAAATGAAGGAATGTTAGGTGTAGTTGGTTTAAACTGGTTGTACCGACCTTCATCAACTGTTACTGAGTATTTACAAAAACTTAATGTTTTAAGTGTAAAAGGGCTCAATGAGAAGACATATGTTTCGCCAACTCAAAATAATTTGGCGGAAGGGACTTATCCTTTGGCACGTGATTTGTATATAATAAATTGTCAGGGATACTCTGGATTAGGAATGGGCTTTGCTTCATTTATGGCGGGAGATATTGGGCAACGTATAATTTTAAAGTCTGGGTTATTACCAATTCGTACTCCTGGAAGAAAAATTATAATTACAACTAAATCAAAATAAAGGAAAAATGAAAATGTATATGAATAAATCAAATAAAGTTAAAATGAACAAATTTAAAATTTTAAGTGTTGCCTTTCTGGCTTCAGTTACGGTAAGTCATGCTCAAGATATTGATCAAGCAAAGAAAGAAATTGATGCCGAAAAATACCAAAACGCGAAAACAACTTTAAAATCTATAATTAAATCGGATCCTTCTGAAGGTGAAGCTTTCTTTCTTTTAGGGAATGTTTATCTTTATCAAAACGTTGCTGACTCTGCTAAGATTACATATCAAAACGGATTAGCGGCTAAAGATCATGCTCATTTAAATAATATTGGTCTTGGTCAGATTGATCTTGATAATGGTAATGTAGTTGCTGCAAAAACTAAATTTGCTGCTGCTATTAACGAAAAAAGGAAAAAAGATTTTGCAGAATATGTTTATGTTGCAAGAGCATACATGAATTCGGAAAAACCAGATTATAAAGCGGCACTTGCTACTTTAGAATTAGCGAAAGAAAAGAGTGGTCAAGAACCACAAGTTCTTTTAGCTTTTGGAGATGCATATTATGGAGATAAAAATCAAAATGCAGCTTATTCAGCGTACCGTAATGCTTTTCAAGCTGACAATAGTTTAATTAGAGCAAAAATGCAACTTGGTGTTTTATTAAAAGGGGCTAAGGCTTATACTGAAGCAGTAGCTGCTTATCAAGCTGTTGTAGGTACTAATCCTAATTATGGTCCAGTTTACAGAGAATTAGCTGAAACATATTATTATTGGGGACTTAATGTTCCTGGAAGACAAGAACAATATTTTAAAGAAGCCCTAGGGTATTATGAAAAATACATGGACCTTACTGACTATTCATTAGCTTCTCGTATGCGTCATGCTGATTTCTTGATTCTGACTAAAGATTATAAAGCTTTAGAAGTTGAAGCTAATAAAATGAAAGAATTGGATAAAGTAAATCCTAGAATCTATCGTTATTTAGGATATTCTGCTTATCAAAACGGAAACTATGATTTGGCTATTAAATCATTGGGAGAATTTACTGCTAGTGCTACTAACAGAGTGATTTCACTTGATTATTTATACTTAGGGTTGGCTAATATTAAGAAAGCAATCAGTGCTGATGGTGTTACTGTTGATCAAGCTCTTTTTGAAAAAGGTATAGCAAGTGTAAAAAAAGGTGTTGAGATGGATAATGCTGTAACTAGTGAACTTGGAGAAGTAGGTAAAGGTCTTTACGAGCAAAAATTGTATAAAGAAGCTGCTGCAGTTTTAGAAATTGCAACTTCAAACCCTGCATCAAATGGTTATTTATATGACAATTACTATTTAGGAAATGCAATTTATTTTGACAATACTAAACCAGGAATTGTTAAAGATACTATCGCATTGAAAAAGGCTGATATTGCTTTTGGAAATGTTATTACTGCATCACCTGATACTCAAGATGTTTATCTTTCTCGTGCAAGAACAAATAGTTTATTAGAGAATGATGAAGCAATGATTATGTATTACCAACAGTATATTGATATTGTAACTAAAAAAGGGGAAACTGAATTGGCAAAACCATCAGTGAAATCTAAATTAATTGAATGTTATAACTCAATGGCAGCAGGATATGCTAACTTTGATAAAGTTAAAGCTAAAGAGTTTTTCGGAAAAACTTTAGCTATTGATCCTGAAAATGCATACGCTACTCAATCTTTGAAATTACTGAAATAATTAATTTTAAATAATAATATTTTAAACCCGATAGTTAACGCTATCGGGTTTTTTATTTTGTGTAACGAGCTCTTTAGTTTTTAGTAATTATACTATTTTACAAAACCATTTTCATATTATAAATTAACTCCTTTTCAAATTAGTTATCTTTGCACTTTAAATTACAAAAATGTTATCAAAAGAAATACAATTAGAAGTAAATAAAGGGGCAATGCTTCCGTTAATGGAGGAGTTTTATACCATTCAAGGAGAAGGTTTTCATACGGGTACCGCGGCGTACTTTGTAAGAATAGGTGGTTGTGATGTGGGATGTCACTGGTGTGACGTGAAAGAGAGTTGGAATGCTGAATTGCATCCTCCAACTGCTGTCGATAGGATAGTTGAAAATGCTAGTAAATATGCAGAAACTGTTGTTGTAACTGGTGGAGAGCCTTTAATGTGGGATATGAGTTTACTAACGGAAAAGTTAAAAGAGAATAATCGAAAAGTTCATATTGAAACTTCGGGTGCATATCCTTTGACAGGAACTTGGGACTGGATTTGTCTTTCACCGAAAAAGAATAAGTTGCCAACTCAAACCGTTTATGATAACGCGCATGAATTGAAAGTTATCATATATAATAAACATGATTTCATTTTTGCAGAAGAACAAGCGGAGTTGGTAAATGGTAACGCAATTTTATTTCTTCAGCCTGAATGGAGTAAAAAAGAAGAAATGACTCCCCTTATTGTTGACTATGTGATGAACAATCCAAAATGGAGAGTTTCATTACAAACACATAAATATTTAAATATTCCTTAATATAAACTAATTATTATGAAAAAAGTACTATTTGCTTTAGCTCTATTTTCTATTTTCCAATTGGGTTTTGCCCAACAAGCTGCTTCGAAAGCAGATGTAATGAAATTAATAAACTTGAGTGGTAGTGATGCTTCCATGAAAGTGGCTAAAGAACAAATTCTAAAAATGATACCTACTGACAAACAAGGTGAGTTTTTAAAAGAATTTGATGCGACATTACCAAGTTTATATGATTCTTTGGCTAATATCTATATTGAAATGTATAGTGAAAAAGACATCAAAGAAATGATTGCATTTTATGAAAGCCCTATTGGGAAAAAGATAAACGGAAACATGGGGGATTTTACAAAGAAAATGATGGGTGCCTCAAAAGAATGGGGAGGAAGTTTACAAGGAATTATGATGAAATATATGAAACAATAGTTAGTCGTTTTATAAAGTTAAAAAGCCAAACAATGATTTTCATTGTTTGGCTTTTTTATTAGTCCCAATTATTTCTTTTCTTTAATTCAGTGATATGTGCTAAGTGGTGATCCCCGTGCCAAGCATAAGTGCCTATTATTTCTCGTAATTGAAAACTAGCGCCATGTTCTGGGTGAATAAATGATTTTTCTAAATCTATATTAGATAAATTCTTCATGATAAAAGCCAGTCTAAAATGCAATCCTTCTAATAGTGATAAGGTAGGTTCAATAGGCATTGTTAAACTGTCATCAAGTGCTGACCATAAATCTTCATGGTAATATTTTATTGTAGGGGTATCTTCTGTCAGTGTCCATTTTATTCGTATATAACAATTCATATGACTTTCGGCACAATGATGAATCACTTGTCTTATAGTCCAACCCTCTTTGCGATAAGGAGTATCAAGTTGTTCTTCTGTTAAATGTTCTACTTCTCTTTTTAGTCTTTCTGGGAATGTTGCTATTTCGGCTATTTTATTTGATATGTATTCACTTGAATATGATTCAGGGGTGACAAATTTTCCAATAGGATACTTTAATTTTTCTAATTCTATTTCTTCCATCAGTTTTTCGTTATAAAATTAATTTATTAAGTAAGTTTTGCTAGATAATCATAATGCTCTCCTTCAAGGATTAATTCGGACTTTAAATTATTGGCGAAAGCGGCATTTTGTAATGTATTATAATCAATATACATCCAGTTAAATGGTTTTTCCTTTTCACCTTTATAAGCAATGTTAAAAATAACTTCTCCATAGTAGTTATTATTCGATGGAATCCATTTTCCTCCATCTTCGTCGTCATCGAACATGTAAATGATATCCGAACTGTCTAATAGAATTTGACCCCCAGGATTCAAAAGGGCTTTGAGTTGTAATAGGAATTTTGGAATATTAGTAAGTTTGCCACACATTCCAGCTCCATTCATTAGTAGTAAAATAGTGTCAAACTTTTCATTTTCTAAGGTCATAACATCCTGCATGCGCGCGTCTTTTATACCACGCAATGAACAAGCTTTAATAGCATTTGGTGAAATGTCAATTGCAGTTACTTCTAAGCCACGTTCGTTTTGTAGGTATAAACTGTGACTTCCTGCTCCACAACCCACGTCAAGAATTTTACCGTTGGCAAGTTGTAGTGCGTGTTGTTCCATTTTTGGCATTTCATTATAGGAACGGAATAAGTAAGCTACACTCATCTCATCTTCTTCGGATATAGTTGTTTCTGTTATTAAATCCTCAGGTGAATTATTTGTTTGATAATCAAGGATGGCTTTGCCAAAAAGGTCTTTCATCTTTTTTGTTTAAAATTTCAGGTTTCAGGTTGCAAGTTTGTTACTTTTGTGTTCCCAACTTTAAAATTTAAACTTGAAACATATTTTAAACAATCTTCCTAAAGAAGCCAAAGATAAGCATATTGAAAACAAAAAGTATTTCGATAAGCTTAAAAAGAAAACGCCTAAAAACTTAGATTATGTAATGCAAGACATTCATGATGCAGAGTTCAAGAAAACGGATTGTTTAAAATGTGCTAATTGTTGCAAAACTACAGGCCCTCTTTTTACTTCGGCAGATATTGAGCGTGTGTCAAAATATCTAAAACAAAAACCACAACAGTTTATTGAGCAATATTTGCGTATTGATGAAGATCAGGATTATGTATTGCAAAGTGTTCCTTGTACTTTTTTAGATACGGATAATACTTGTTTTATCTATGATGTACGTCCTAAAGCTTGCAGAGAATTTCCGCATACAGATAGGAAGAAGTTCCAGCAGATAACGGATTTAACATTAAAGAATGTAACGATTTGTCCTGCGGCATTTAATATTGTGGAAGAAATGAAGAAGAAATTGCCTTTATAAGTTTTGCTTTTTGAAGTCTAATTAGTAAATCAAATATTTTTCTCTCATTTCTTTAAAGTTTAGTAATCCTTCTTTCCAGCTTGCTCTTATTTCTACTTCAGGAATATTATTTTCTATTTGTGCCTGCAGTTTTTTTGTTCCAGCTAATTTGGTGAAAAAGGAATTAAAGAATTTTGATTTATCGTCTGTGTTTTTATAAGCCTTAATTATCCATTTTAATTCTAGTTGGTTTACTTTGGCAATAGCCGATAAATCTTCACCATAACATATTATACCATTGTAAATCGGATTTTGGGCTCCGATATTTGGTTTTGGAATAAAACTAAAATTAGATTTTGGTAGAAATGGGGATCCATAAATTTGGAATTGTTGCACAGTTCCTCTTCCTACGCTTACATTTGTCCCTTCAAAAAGACATAAACTTGCATATAAATTCACCGCTTGATCATTCGGAAGATTTGGAGAAGGTTTTACAGGTAAACTATATGATAAATTGTGATTGTAATTTAAACAAGGAATAACAGTCAATTTGCATTGAACTCTATTTTTCAACCATTTCTCACCATTTATCATTTGGGCATATTCACCAATGGTCATTCCATGCAATAATGGAACAGGGTGCATTCCTACAAAACTGGTGAATTCTTTCTCTAAAATAGGCCCGTCAACTATTCCGCCATTTGGGTTGGGTCTGTCTAGAATAAGAAGTGGAATATTATTTTCTGCACATGCTTCCATAATATAGTGTAAAGAAGAGATGTAAGTGTAAAAACGAGCACCTACATCTTGCAAATCAAAAACCATAATGTCGATACTGGCTAACTGTTCCGTTTTTGGTTTTTTATTATCACCGTAAAGGGAGATAATTGAAAGCCCAGTTTTAGAATCTTTTCCATCCACTATATGTTGACCGGCGTCAGCGGTACCTCGAAATCCATGTTCTGGAGCAAAAATATTTTGCACATCGATATTCTTGGATAGTAAAAAATCTACTAAGTGAATTTTATTAGATAAAATACCTGATTGATTGGTAACGATGCCAACTTTTTTGTTTTTTAACATAGGCAAATAGAGTTCAAAATTATCTGCACCCGTTTTAATGCTTAATAGGTTGTCCGCTTTATTTTGTAATATATTCATTTTTGGATATACTGCAGTTGCAATAGTATCTTGAGTCCAGTCCCAATTTGAAGTTTTCTTTTTATCTATGGCACTAGAGCACGCACATAAAAGAATAAACGGAATGATTGTAAACGATATTTTTTTTAGAAATAAAAGCATATTTACTGAAGTAGAATAAATTAGTGTCAATTAGTGTAATTCGTGTTTTAGCTGTATTTTTGAATCCAAATCAGAAACTCATCAAATTGAATTTAGAATATTTTATTGCCAAAAGACTCATCACTGCTAAAGATTATAAAAGTAGTATATCTGCCCCAATTATAAAAATTGCAATTTCGGCTATCGCAATTGGTATGATTATGATGATTATTTCTGTGGCGACTGGTATTGGATTACAACAAAAAATTCGAGAAAAGATATCAGCCTTCAATGGTCACATTATTATTTCAAATTTTGATAGCAATCAGTCGGAGGTTACTTTAGTCCCCATTTCTAAAAAGCAAGATTTTTATCCAAATTTCACTTCAGTTCCAGGAGTGAGTCATATTCAAGCTATCGCTAGTAAAGCAGGAATTATTAGAACAGAAACCGCTTTTGAAGGAATTGTATTCAAAGGGGTAGGTCCGGATTATAAATGGGACAACATAAAGGAGTACCTCGTTGCGGGTAAACTGCCTGATTTTTCTAAGAACCTGAATGAGGATGTTGTTATTTCTCAATTTCTGGCTAATAGACTTCATTTAAAAGTAGGGGATGCTTTTAATACGTTCTTCATGAAAGAAGGTCAGAATAAACTACCCAATATTCGTCGATTTAAAATTATAGGAATTTTTAACTCTGGTTTTCAGGAATTCGATGCGACCTATATAATAGGTGATATTCGCCACATGCAACGCATTAATAAGTGGACTGCGGATCAAGTGGGTGCATTTGAGGTCTTTGTTTCTGACTTTGATAATATAAAAACAGTAGGAGATCAAGTGTATCAACAAACAGGCTCCACTCTTGACACCAAAACAATAATTGAAAAGTACAGCTATATATTTGAATGGTTGCAATTATTTGATTTCAATATCATCGTTATATTAGTAGTCATGATAATTGTAGCAACTATTAATATGGTTGTAGCACTTTTGGTTCTAATTCTTGAACGCACGCAAATGATCGGAATCTTAAAAGCACTTGGGGCTAATAATTGGTCGGTTCGCAAAATATTCCTATATAATGCTTCTTATCTTATTCTACGTGGATTGTTTTGGGGGAACTTAATTGGAATCGCAATTTTATTGATTCAGAAGTATTTTGGGATAATCAAACTTAATCCAGAGAATTATTATGTAGACCAAGCTCCTGTTTACCTTAATTTTGGGTACATAGCATTACTAAACCTACTCACAATTAGTGTTTGTTTCTTGGTATTATTAATTCCTTCCTATATAATAACCAAAATCTCTCCTGTAAAAGCCATTCGTTTCGATTAAAATATTGGTTTGTCATTAAATAGAGTAATTATTTCAGGAGCTTTTTCCTGCTATTCACTTCAATCTTACCTGGCGAACACCGCCAGATAAGGATTTTCGTTACTATCAGGGCTAGGGATGTTAGATTAAAAGAGTGCTTTTTGTTTATATATTAGTATATAGTATTGGTAGGTTCTATTTAATAATGATGGAAAATGGATCAGTAATTCCATTTCTATTTAAATCTTCTCTAATTTTTAAAAATAATTAAATTTCAAAAACCACATTTTCAACAACTTAAAAACAAAGTTACGAAAAGGTTAAAAAAAAGACATTAAAAGTATTGAATAACGGTATAAAGGTGGTAGTTTTGCACCCGCAACAACGCAGACGTTCTTTAAAATACTGGCAAGCAAATGAAATTAATTAGAAAATTTATTTTCTAAAAAAGTTTCTAAAAAGCTTGTGAGGTTTAAAAGTAATATCTACTTTTGCACCCGCTTCGAGCGACACGTTAAGTGTTGCTACGAGTGGAAAACAAGATAAGACACGTTCCTAGACATATTGAATTGACAGCCGTTTTTGAGAGAGATTTCAAAGACAAAAGAATAAGAGTAATAGAATCGAGAGATTTGAAAAAACCACTAGACCTTCAGTCAAAAATAAATAGAGAATCATTTATGGTTCTCGCATAATATACGATGAAGAGTTTGATCCTGGCTCAGGATGAACGCTAGCGGCAGGCTTAACACATGCAAGTCGAGGGGTATAGTTCTTCGGAATTAGAGACCGGCGCACGGGTGCGTAACGCGTATGCAATCTACCTTTCACAAAGGGATAGCCCAGAGAAATTTGGATTAATACCTCATAGTATAATTGAATGGCATCATTTAATTATTAAAGATTTATCGGTGAAAGATGAGCATGCGTCCCATTAGCTAGTTGGTATGGTAACGGCATACCAAGGCTACGATGGGTAGGGGTCCTGAGAGGGAGATCCCCCACACTGGTACTGAGACACGGACCAGACTCCTACGGGAGGCAGCAGTGAGGAATATTGGACAATGGGCGCAAGCCTGATCCAGCCATGCCGCGTGCAGGATGACGGTCCTATGGATTGTAAACTGCTTTTATACGAGAAGAAACACTCCTTCGTGAAGGAGCTTGACGGTATCGTAAGAATAAGGATCGGCTAACTCCGTGCCAGCAGCCGCGGTAATACGGAGGATCCAAGCGTTATCCGGAATCATTGGGTTTAAAGGGTCCGTAGGCGGTTTAGTAAGTCAGTGGTGAAAGCCCATCGCTCAACGGTGGAACGGCCATTGATACTGCTAGACTTGAATTATTAGGAAGTAACTAGAATATGTAGTGTAGCGGTGAAATGCTTAGAGATTACATGGAATACCAATTGCGAAGGCAGGTTACTACTAATATATTGACGCTGATGGACGAAAGCGTGGGTAGCGAACAGGATTAGATACCCTGGTAGTCCACGCCGTAAACGATGGATACTAGCTGTTGGGAGCAATCTCAGTGGCTAAGCGAAAGTGATAAGTATCCCACCTGGGGAGTACGAACGCAAGTTTGAAACTCAAAGGAATTGACGGGGGCCCGCACAAGCGGTGGAGCATGTGGTTTAATTCGATGATACGCGAGGAACCTTACCAAGGCTTAAATGTAGATTGACCGGTTTGGAAACAGACTTTTCGCAAGACAATTTACAAGGTGCTGCATGGTTGTCGTCAGCTCGTGCCGTGAGGTGTCAGGTTAAGTCCTATAACGAGCGCAACCCCTGTTGTTAGTTGCCAGCGAGTCATGTCGGGAACTCTAACGAGACTGCCAGTGCAAACTGTGAGGAAGGTGGGGATGACGTCAAATCATCACGGCCCTTACGCCTTGGGCTACACACGTGCTACAATGGCCGGTACAGAGAGCAGCCACTGGGCGACCAGGAGCGAATCTACAAAACCGGTCACAGTTCGGATCGGAGTCTGCAACTCGACTCCGTGAAGCTGGAATCGCTAGTAATCGGATATCAGCCATGATCCGGTGAATACGTTCCCGGGCCTTGTACACACCGCCCGTCAAGCCATGGAAGCTGGGGGTGCCTGAAGTCGGTGACCGCAAGGAGCTGCCTAGGGTAAAACTGGTAACTAGGGCTAAGTCGTAACAAGGTAGCCGTACCGGAAGGTGCGGCTGGAACACCTCCTTTCTAGAGCCTTAGTGTTAGCTTATTTATAAGCACGGTAGGGAAAGAGACGAAAAGAGAAAGTGGAAACAAAGATTGAGAATTTATTACTCTTGCTGTTAGTTCAAATAATACAATTTAAGAATAAGAGTGTCTCGTAGCTCAGCTGGTTAGAGTACTACACTGATAATGTAGGGGTCGACAGTTCGAGTCTGTCCGAGACAACTATTAAACTTAAATAGATTCTGAAATAAATTCAGAATAAAAGGAAATTTTAGAAGTATGAGTATGAATTATACATTAATTCAAAATTCACCATTCATAATTTAAAATTTGAAACGGGGGATTAGCTCAGCTGGCTAGAGCGCCTGCCTTGCACGCAGGAGGTCAACGGTTCGACTCCGTTATTCTCCACAAATCAAAAGTTGATACGTTGATTTGTTAAATCGGTTAAACGATTAAACGAAAAAACGATTAAACTAGCGATAAAAGTTCATTGACATATTGAGATAAGAAAAATATAAAAAGTAGAAAGCGTTTTTTACTATTTATAGTAGAAAACAAACAAAAACGGTCTTAATTAATTTTAAGATTGGTACAATAAGCAAAATAAGGGCGTATGGGGGATGCCTTGGCTCTCAGAGGCGATGAAAGGCGTGATAAGCTGCGAAAAGCTACGGGGACGGGCACACACCGATTGATCCGTAGATACCTGAATGGGGCAACCCACTAGATTGAAGATCTAGTACACCGATAGGTGGGCAAACCCGCTGAACTGAAACATCTAAGTAGGCGGAGGAGAAGAAAACAAAAGTGATTCCGTAAGTAGTGGCGAGCGAACGCGGATTAGCCCAAACCAATGTTGTTACGGCAATGTTGGGGTTGTAGGACCACGATATTCAATGTAAAACGAACTAGAATCTACTGGAAAGTAGAACCAAAGAGGGTGATAGTCCTGTATAGGTAAGTGATATAATTGATAGTGGTATCCTGAGTAGGGCGGGACACGAGAAATCCTGTCTGAATTTGGCGGGACCATCCGCTAAGGCTAAATACTCCTGAGAGACCGATAGTGAACCAGTACCGTGAGGGAAAGGTGAAAAGAACCGTGAATAACGGAGTGAAATAGATCCTGAAACCATACGCTTACAAGCGGTCGGAGCCCTTTCGTGGGGTGACGGCGTGCCTTTTGCATAATGAGCCTACGAGTTAACGTTGCTGGCAAGGATAAGTGGTTAAGCCACGGATCCGTAGCGAAAGCGAGTCTGAATAGGGCGCTTTAGTCAGTAGTGTTAGACGCGAAACCGTGTGATCTACCCATGGACAGGTTGAAGCTGTGGTAACACATAGTGGAGGACCGAACCCGTTGACGTTGAAAAGTCTTGGGATGATCTGTGGGTAGGGGTGAAAGGCCAATCAAACTCGGAAATAGCTCGTACTCCCCGAAATGCATTTAGGTGCAGCGTTAGTTATAAAGTTATATAGAGGTAGAGCTACTGATTGGATGCGGGGGCTTCACCGCCTACCAATTCCTGACAAACTCCGAATGCTATATAATGTTCACTAACAGTGAGGGCTTGGGTGCTAAGGTCCAAGTCCGAGAGGGAAAGAACCCAGACCATCAGCTAAGGTCCCCAAATATATACTAAGTTGAAAGAACGAGGTTTGTCTGCATAGACAGCTAGGATGTTGGCTTGGAAGCAGCCATTCATTTAAAGAGTGCGTAACAGCTCACTAGTCGAGCGGACGAGCATGGATAATAATCGGGCATAAGTATATTACCGAAGCTATGGATTTACAATTTATTGTAAGTGGTAGGGGAGCATTCTCACAGGGTAGAAGGTGTATCGTAAGGTATGCTGGACCGGTGAGAAAAGAAAATGTAGGCATAAGTAACGATAATGCGGGCGAGAAACCCGCACACCGAAAGACTAAGGTTTCCACAGCTATGCTAATCAGCTGTGGGTTAGTCGGGACCTAAGGCGAACCCGAAAGGGACAGTCGATGGACAACGGGTTAATATTCCCGTACTACTGTTAACTGTGATGGGGTGACGGAGTGATGAAAGTGCCGCGAACTGACGGAATAGTTCGTTGAAGTACCTACCTATAAGACCCGCAGGCAAATCCACGGGTTTTGGGGAAATACGATAGTACTCGGCGTCTTCGGACAAAGAGATAGTGCACCTAAGGGCTTCCAAGAAAAACCTCTAAACTTCAGGTTAATAGTACCCGTACCGCAAACCGACACAGGTAGTCGAGATGAGAATTCTAAGGTGCTCGAGAGATTCATGGCTAAGGAATTAGGCAAAATAGACCCGTAACTTCGGGAGAAGGGTCGCCAGCAGCAATGCTGGCCGCAGTGAAGAGGTCCAGGCGACTGTTTATCAAAAACACAGGGCTCTGCAAAATCGTAAGATGAAGTATAGGGCCTGACACCTGCCCGGTGCTGGAAGGTTAAGTGGAGATGTTATGGGTAACCAGAAGCATTGAAATGAAGCCCCAGTAAACGGCGGCCGTAACTATAACGGTCCTAAGGTAGCGAAATTCCTTGTCGGGTAAGTTCCGACCTGCACGAATGGTGTAACGATCTGGACACTGTCTCAGCCATGAGCTCGGTGAAATTGTAGTAACGGTGAAGATGCCGTTTACCCGCAGTGGGACGAAAAGACCCTGTGCACCTTTACTATAGCTTAGTATTGACCTTGGATAAATGATGTGTAGGATAGGTTGGAGACTGTGAAGTGGCGTCGCTAGGCGTTGTGGAGTCATTGTTGAAATACAACCCTTTGTTTATCTGAGGCCTAACCCCGTTTTGCGGGGGACATTGCTTGGTGGGTAGTTTGACTGGGGTGGTCGCCTCCAAAAGAGTAACGGAGGCTTCTAAAGGTTCCCTCAGTACGCTTGGTAACCGTGCGTAGAGTGCAATGGCATAAGGGAGCTTGACTGAGAGACATACAGGTCGATCAGGTACGAAAGTAGAGCATAGTGATCCGGTGGTTCCGCATGGAAGGGCCATCGCTCAAAGGATAAAAGGTACGCCGGGGATAACAGGCTGATCTCCCCCAAGAGCTCATATCGACGGGGGGGTTTGGCACCTCGATGTCGGCTCGTCACATCCTGGGGCTGGAGAAGGTCCCAAGGGTTGGGCTGTTCGCCCATTAAAGTGGCACGCGAGCTGGGTTCAGAACGTCGTGAGACAGTTCGGTCTCTATCTACTGTGGGCGCAAGAAATTTGAGTGGATCTGATTCTAGTACGAGAGGACCGAATTGGACAAACCTCTAGTGTATCTGTTGTCACGCCAGTGGCATGGCAGAGTAGCTACGTTTGGAAGGGATAAGCGCTGAAAGCATATAAGCGCGAAACCCACCACAAGATGAGATTTCTTTTAAGGATCGTGGGAGATGACCACGTTGATAGGCTATAGATGTAAAGGCAGTAATGTCATAGTCGAGTAGTACTAATAATCCGTAAGCTTATGTACACCTTTCCAGCCTCGCAAGAGGCTGGGGAAACTTTCTAATTCCTAGATTCGTTCAGGAACTAATATTTTTTTCTTTATCTCAGTATGTTAAGATATTGTTCAATAGATTTTTATCATAAGATAAACAATCATTGAAAAATTGCCCAAAGCAATTATAACTTCTTAAGGTGGTTATTGCGGCGGGGCTCACCTCTTCCCATCCCGAACAGAGTAGTTAAGCCCGCCTGCGCAGATGGTACTGCAGTTATGTGGGAGAGTATGTCGTCGCCTTTCTTTAAAAACCCTATTCATTTATTTGGATAGGGTTTTTTGTTTTATTCTAGTTTTTCTATTAAATATTGGTAGAGTATGAATACTTTTTAGATATTATATTAATAATGTTAATTTTATATTAAATATATTTGTGCATAAACAAAATAAAACAATACATTTATGTTTTATTTTCTTACTCTTTTTTTAAAAATTATAGTATGTTATACTAACAACAAAATTTATTATATGAAAAATAAATTACTTTTATTTTTACTGTTTTTGACATTTTCAGGAAATCAGATTCTTGCAAAAAAGCCCAATGAAAATCTATTTGGGACTAATCTTACTATAGCATTTTATAAAAATCTTAGTTTTACGGATACAATTAAAAAGAGTAAAAAATCTTTAAAATCGGCAAGACTTAATGCTTTCTTAGCACCTCCTTCAGTAATTGCGGGAAGTTCTTGCGGTGATGGTGTAAGTTTTGTCCAAGTTAATGTATACGCAAATGGTTCTAGTACAGATGAACAAATTGAGTGGTATGCAAGTCAAAATGCTACTACTCCTTTATATACTGGCTTTGTTTATAGTCCCAGTATTAAAACTACTAGAACCTTTTATGTACAAAGTAAATCTAAATCGACAAATGATGTAAGTATTAGGGTTCCTGTTGTCGCATCAGTATATTTATCTCCAGCTTCTGTTAGTATTTCTGTTTCTCCTAGTAATAGCCCTACAAACTTATTATGTCCTAACACACCTGTAACTTTTACAGCGAATGGGGGCGGGGATTTGTTTGAATTTTCGGTAGAAGGAGTTATTGTACAAGCTATGTCAGCTAGCAGAACTTATACAACAAGTTCACTTATGAACGGACAAACAGTAAGTGTTCGTTCAAGATATGCAAAGAACATAGATGGGTCAATGACTGAGTCTGCTTGGGGAACTGGTCCAATTGAAGATAATGTATTAACAGCACCTTTATCTGTAAGTGCTACTAAAGCATATGTAAATTCATTGAAAATTAGTCCAGAAGAAAATAACTTAGTAGTTGGTCTTGCAGGTAAAGTGGATAAAAACAGTAGTCTTTTGTTATTTTTAGATTCGAAATCAGGTGGTTTTAATATGTCTAATTATGGTGACGTTCTAACTGGTGCCACTGTTAAGGGTTTTAATTATTTTAATAATAATCCTAGTACATTTGATTCTTACTTTCAAGCTGATTATTGTTTAATTATTTCAACTGATGCAACAGAGTCAAATTATTTTGCTGATATTGTTGAATTAAAATCAGGAGAATCTGTTAGAACATCGCTTGGGAGCGCTACCCCAAGTACACCTGGCTCTTTTTTTGGGGTTAATAAAAATAATACTGGAGCTACTGATTATAATTTAGGTTTCGAGGTAGAAATTTTAAAATCATTAATTGGTTACACTTCTGGTGATATTAAATTTTTTGGTTTTACAATGAAAGATACGGATGAGACAAGTTATAGTGTAACTAACTCTTTTTTAAGTCCTGAAATTTCGAGTAATTTAGATTATGGTAATTTAGGAATAGATTATAATCTAAGAGATCCTAATCCAGTTGTTTTTTCATCAGCAGGATTAATACCATGTTATAGTAATGATTTTTATACAATAAATTTATTTGAACCACCAGTAACTTCAAGTTTAGTGCAGCCTACCTGTTCTAATCCATTGGGAACAATAACTATAGGAAGTCAAAATGGTGCTGAATATAGTATTGACGGAACTACTTATCAAGCTTCTAATACTTTTTCGGGTTTAAACCCAAATAGTTATACATTATATATTAGAAAGGCATCTGACGGTTCTTGCAGTATTAGTTCAATATCTCCTGTTGTAATTAACCCTGCACCTCCTGTCCCTTTAGTTCCTACAGCAGCAAATGTAGTTCAACCAACCTGTGCATCTCCATCTGGGACAATTGTTATAACGGCTCAATTCGGTGCTGAGTATAGTTTAGATGGTATTATTTTTAGAAATACAAATTCATTTTCAGGCTTACCAGAAAATAGCTATACATTGTATGTTCGAAATATGGATGATACAACTTGTATGACAATGTCTGCAACAACAACAATAATAAATGCAGTACCATTGCCACCTGTTGTTCCTACAACTGCCAGTGTTGTTCAGCCTACATGTGGGACACCATCAGGAACTATAACAATAACTTCCCAATCAGGAGTAGAATATAGTTTGGATGGAACTACTTATCAAGCATCTAATTTATTTTCAGGCTTAGCAGCTAATGACTATACATTATATGTTAGGAATTCTGGAGATGCCACTTGTGTAACCATGTCCGCTTCTACAACTACTATTGATGAAGCACCATTACCTCCTGTTACTCCTGCTACGGCTAGTATAACTCAACCAACATGTGCGATACCATCAGGAACTATAACAATAACTGCACAAGCAGGAATCGAATATAGCTTGGATGGAATAAGTTATCAAGGTTCGAATTCTTTCTCAGGTTTAGCGCCAAATGATTATACATTATATGTAAGAAATACGGGAGATACAAGTTGTATTACTCCGTCACCATCAGTAATAACAATAAACGCTATACCAACTCCACCAGTTGAACCTACATTAGCTAGTGTAACTCAACCTACATGTGGAACGCCTTCAGGAACTATTGTAATAACAACACAAACAGGAGTAGAGTATAGTTTAGATGGAAGTACTTATCAAGTATCAAATTCCTTTCCAGGCTTAACACCAAATAATTATACATTGTATGTTAGAAATACAGGTGATACAACTTGTATGACTATGTCTTCTTCTACAACAACAGTGAATGCAGTACCATTGCCGCCAGTTGTTCCTGCAACTGCCAGTGTTGTTCAGCCTACATGTGCCACACCATCAGGAACTATAACAATAACTTCCCAATCAGGAGTAGAATATAGTTTGGACGGAACTACTTATCAAGCATCTAATTCATTTTCAGGTCTAGCACCAAATGATTATACATTATATGTTAGAAATATAGCGGATATTACTTGTGTGACAATGTCAGCAACTAAAACAACAATAAATGTGGCTCCATTACCACCAGTTGTTCCAGTAACAGCGAGTATAACCCAACCAACATGTGCGATACCTTCAGGAACAATTTCAATAACGGCGCAAGGAGGAATTGAATATAGTTTGGATGGAGTGACTTACCAAGGATCAAATTTATTTTCAGGTTTAGCACCAAATAATTATACATTGTTTGTTAGAAATACAGGCGATACGAGTTGTATTACTATGGCTCAATCAGCAATAACTATAAATGCGATACCAACTCCACCAGTAGTGCCTTCTACTTCTAGTGTAGTTCAGCCAACCTGCGGAACTCCTACCGGGACAATTGTTATATCAGCACAAACTGGAGTTGAATATAGTTTAGACGGAAGTACTTATCAAGCATCAAATTCCTTTCCAGGCTTAACACCAAATAATTATACATTGTATGTTAGAAATACAGGTGATACAACTTGTATGACTATGTCTTCTTCTACAACAACAGTAAATGCTGTGCCAATGCCGCCAGTTGTTCCTACAACTGCCAGTGTTGTTCAGCCTACATGTGCCACTCCATCAGGAACTATAACAATAACTTCCCAATCAGGAGTAGAATATAGTTTAGAAGGAACAACTTATCAGTCGTCGAATTCATTCTCTGGACTTGCACCGAATAGTTACACATTATACGTTAGAAATTTATCAGATATTACTTGTGTGACAATGTCAGCGTCTACAACAACAATAAATGCGACTCCATTACCACCAGTTGTACCAGCAACAGCGAGTATAACCCAACCAACATGTGCGATACCTTCAGGAACAATTTCAATAACGGCACAAGCAGGAATTGAATATAGTTTGGATGGAGTGACTTACCAAGGATCAAATACATTTTCAGGTTTAGCACCAAATAATTATACATTGTTTGTTAGAAATACAGGCGATACGAGTTGTATTACTATGTTTCCATCAGCAATAACTATAAATGCGATACCAACTCCGCCAGTAGTACCAACTACTTCTAGTGTAATTCAACCCACATGTGGAACACCTTCAGGTACTATTGCAATAACTACACAAACAGGGGTTGAATACAGTTTAGATGGTATTACTTTTCAAACATCAAATTCATTTTCAAGCTTAGCGCCTAATAATTATACATTATATGTTAGAAATATAGGAGACACAACTTGTATGAATATGTCTTCTTCTACAACAACAGTGAATGCTATACCATTGCCCCCAGTTATTCCTACATCAGCAAGTGTTGTTCAGCCTACATGTTCAACACCATCAGGAACCATAACAATAACTTCGCAATCAGGAGTTGAATATAGCCTAGATGGGGTTATTTATCAAGGATCAAATTCGTTTTCAGGCTTAGCGACAAATAGTTATACACTATATGTTAGGAATATAACTGATATTACTTGTGTAACGCTGTCTTCTACAAATGTAATTATTAACCCAATACAGGTTATTGTCGTTCCAACCACTGCTAGTGTAATTCAACCAACGTGTGCAGTACCTTCTGGGACTATTTCTATTACTACACAAACTGGAGCAGAATATAGTTTAGATGGAATAACATATCAGGTTTCAAATTCCTTTTCGGGATTAATTCCAAACGACTATACATTATATGTAAGAAGTGTATCTGATAATAGTTGTGCAAATGTTTCATCAACACCAACAACAATTAATCCAGTACCTACACCTCCTATAATTCCAACATTGGCAAGTGTAGTTCAGCCAATTTGTGAAGTTCCATCTGGAAGTATTGTAATTGCAACGCAAACAGGTGTAGAATATAGTTTAAATGGGGTGACTTTCCAGGCTTCAAATTCTTTTTCAGGGTTGGTGCCAAATGATTACACCTTATATGTAAGAAATATTGCTGATAACACTTGCTCTGTTCAGAGTATTTTAAAAGTTACGATTGATCCACTTCCTCCTTTACCTTTGGTGCCAACTGTAGAAGGGATTATTCAGCCAACTTGTTTAGTTCCAACGGGAACAATTAGAATTACTGCACAAGATGATGTACAATACAGTATAGGTAATGGTTATCAAGACAGTCCTATATTTGTAAATTTATTACCTGGTACTTATCCAATAAGTGTAAGATTTACAAGTAGTGTTTTTTGCATAAACACAGGAACAGTGCAAACTATTAATCCAGTTCCCCCACAAATTCAATTTGAAGTTATAGGTAATTGCGATGATAAAGATTATGTTTTGACAGCAAGTCCTCTTGCTAGTTCTTATAATCCTAATGAGGTTAATTATCAATGGAAAGACAATACAGGATTAGCAGTGGGAACAAATTCTAATATATTAAATGTTTCGAGTTTAATAGCATCTACTTCAAGTGATGTAGCCTTTCCACTGACTTATACTTTGACAATTACATCAGTTCCTAACGGTTGTGAAACTACTAATAGTGTATTAATTGAAACTATTTATTGTAATATACAAAAAGGAATTTCACCTGATGGAAATGGATCTAATGACAATTTTGATTTGAGATTATTAGGTGTTAAAAAGCTCGAAATATTTGATAGATATGGAATCAAAGTATATAACCAATCTAACTATACTAATCAATGGAAAGGTCAGTCGGATAAAGGGAATGAGCTTCCAAGTGCTACATATTATTACGTTATTGAGTTTAATAATGGTAAGACAAAAACAGGTTGGATTTATCTAATCAGAGAAAAACAATAATTTAATAAATATATTGTTGGTTTTTTTATCAACAAAATGAAAAATAAACAGATATGAATAAAATATTTTTAACTTCTCTTTTGGTTCTTTTTGCCTGTATTGATATATCGGCACAGCAAAATCCACATTATACTCAATATATGTATAATATGAATGTTATTAATCCTGCATATGCAGGTTCGAAAGAAAGTATTTCTTTTGGTGCTTTATATAGAAAGCAATGGGTAAATATAGAGGATGCACCTACTTCTTTTACTTTTTCAGGGCATGCTCCTGCAGGTAATAATGTAGGTTTAGGTCTGTCTTTTATTTCAGATAAAATAGGCCCTGTTACTGAACAAAATGTGTATGGAGATTTCTCTTATACTTTAAAATTAAATGACACTCATAGATTGGCTTTTGGTTTAAAAACAGGTGTTTCTTTTCATAAAGTGGCGCTTAGAGATATTCAATCTTCTCTACCTGACCCATCTGAAGGTATTTTTGGGGAAGACATAAATGACGCTTCATTAAATTTAGGGGCTGGTCTTTTTTACTACACGGATAAATACTACGTTTCCTTTTCAATTCCTAATATGATGAAGTCAGCACATTTAGATTATAATGGGCGTGAGTACGGTTCTGATGTTTCTCATTATTTCTTAACAGCGGGATATGTGTTTGATATTAATTATGATTTGAAATTTAAGCCTTCTTTTATGTTGAAATCAGCATTTGATGTAAAACCTTCATTAGATCTTTCTGCAAATTTTTTATATATGGAGAAAATAGAGTTAGGAGCGAGCTATAGACTAGAAGATAGCTTTGGTGCTATGGTTAATTTTGCTATCACACCTGAGCTAAGAATAGGATATGCTTATGACCATATAATTTCTGATTTAAAGGTGACTGCACCTTCTTCTCATGAATTTATAATTTTATATGATTTATTTACGCCAAAAAAGGTTTCACGTTCACCTAGATTTTTCTAATACAAAATTTTAATTAATGAAAAGATATACAACAATTTTGTTTTTTGTACTAAATAGTATTAGTATTTTCTCACAAAATAATCAAACAAAATCTGCAGATAAATTATTTGACAGATACGAATATGTAAAAGCAGCGGATGCTTATAATATGTTAGTTCAAAACGGAAATTCAGATTCTTATGTTTTTAAGCAACTAGGGGAATGTTATTATAATATGAATAACACTTCTGAATCTGAAAATTGGTATGAAAAAGCTTTACAGACGAAGCAAGATGCGGATACATATTATAAATATGCACAAGTATTGAAATCCAATAGTAAGTATGATTTATCAGATAAACAAATGAAAATATTTGTTGGAATGGAACCCAATGACCCTAGATCTAAGGAGTTTGTTAATAATTCTGATTATTTATCTAAAATTTCTAGCAAAGAAAAATTGTTTGACTTAAAGAAGTTAAATATTAATTCTGAAAAATCTGATTTTGGAGCTATTCAATATAACGATGTATTATATTTTGCCAGTTCTAGAAATG
Organism: Flavobacterium sp. WC2421; assembly: GCF_040822115.1. Lineage (NCBI taxonomy): Bacteria > Pseudomonadati > Bacteroidota > Flavobacteriia > Flavobacteriales > Flavobacteriaceae > Flavobacterium > Flavobacterium sp. WC2421. The sequence continues at coordinate 1,464,406 of NZ_CP162004.1, forward strand.
AAAGCAGAAAAATTTATGGATGGAATAACGAGCCTTTCTTAGATCTTTACAGGTCAAATTATAATGAAAAAGAGGCTACTTATTCGGAACCTGTTCCAATTTCAGAATTGAATTCTGTTTACCATGAAGGTCCTTTGACTATGACTCAAGACGGTAAAACTGTTTATTTCTCTAGCGAAAGTTTCAACGAAAAATTGTTTGATAAAAATAAAAGTAAAAGAATTAAGTTTGGTCAAGTAAATTTATATAAAGCCACTGATAGTAATGGAAAATGGTCAAATATAACTCCTTTACCTTTTAACAGTAAAAACTATTCGGTTAGTAATCCATCAATAACAAAAGATGGGGAAACACTTTATTTTGCATCTAACATGCCTGGTACTTTTGGTGGATTGGATATTTGGAAAGTTAAAGTTAAAGCTGATGGAGGTTTTGGAGATCCTGAAAATTTGGGTGCTAATGTAAATACTTCTCAAGATGAAAGTTTTCCTTTTATTACAGATGAAAGTATTCTGTATTTTTCATCAAAAGGACTGTCAGGTCTTGGTGGTTTTGATATTTTTTCAATAGATTTAAATAAAAATGAAGTTGCCAGTAATATTGGTAAACCTGTAAACTCTGAAAAAGATGATTTTGCTTTTACTTTTAATAAAAAAAATAAGATAGGTTATGTTTCAAGTAATCGTAATGGTAAAGACCAAATTTACTCTTCGATACCTGTTGTTGAAAATGGAAAAATACATGCCATTGTTAGTAATTCTGTAACGGGTTCTGTTATAACTAATGCGAGAGTGGTTGTTTCTGATATAGATAAAAAGGTTTTGGATAAACAATTAACAAACGAAAATGGAACTGTGATGTATAGTGCTAAAAATGATAAATCATATTTTGTTGAAATTAGTAAAGATGGTTTTATTTCAAAAACATTTCCTATTGCAGTTAGTAATGGAGGTGAATATAATGTTGATGCTAAATTAGACCCTATTAATGTTGTTGTTACGGATACAGAATTTATCTTTAATCCAATATATTTTAAATTTGATAAAAGTGATATTACAACACTTGGTGCGGATGAACTTGATAAGTTGGTTTATATAATGTCTCAGAATAAGGATTTGGTCATTGTAGCTAAATCACATACTGACTCTAGAGGTAGAGATGATTATAATATGGATCTTTCAGAAAGAAGAGCCAATGCGACTGTTCAATATATAATTTCTAAAGGAATAAGTGCAGATAAAATATCAGGAAAAGGTTACGGGGAATCTGAATTAAAAATAAATTGCGTAAAATGTACCGAAGAGGAACATGCTTTAAACAGACGTTCGGAATTTATCATTGTAAAGAAGTAATTTTACTTCCTGTTAAAATAAAAAAGCGAATCCTAATTTAGAATTCGCTTTTTTATTTTAACCATGTACTGTTTCATTTTTTCCGTAATTTATGATAATGGAAGCTTCAAATTCAATCCATTCTTTCCATCGTTTATCAACATCAACATTGTCAGCATATTTTTTTGCAAAAGCTAAAAATGTGGTGTAGTGTCCAGCTTCACTAATCATTAAATCACGATAAAATGCAGCTAGTTCTTGATCTTTTATGTTTTCAGAAAGTACTTTGAATCTTTCGCAGCTTCTTGCTTCAATCATCGCTGAAAATAGTAAACGCTCACACAGTGCATCATTGCGACTTCCGTCCTTTTTCAAGAATTTAAAAAGCTCATTAACGTAGCTGTCTTTGCGTTCACGACCAAAAGTAAGTCCTCTTTCTTTTATAAGATCGTGGACCATTTTGAAATGTTCTATTTCTTCTTTTGCTATGATCATTAGTTCAGTTACTAATTCTTCTTTTTCCGAGTTTTGGGTTATTAGACTTATCGCATTAGAAGCTGCTTTTTGTTCACACCATGCATGGTCCGTCAATATTTCTTCAATATTTGATTCAACTATATTTACCCAACGGGGATCGGTTGCTAATTTTAATCCTAACATTTATTTGTGTTTTAAAGTTGTAAAATTAGTGTTTTCTTTCTTATTTATTGTCGAAATCATGGTAATGCGGTCTAAATACCATTATTTTGTATTTGTAATGATATAAGTTATGAATGTGATTGAAAAGCTATTAATAATTGGTTTTGTTTGGCCAGAGCCTAATTCTTCTGCTGCTGGTGCTAGAATGATGCAATTGATTTCCTTTTTTAAAGAAGAAGGTTATGAGATTACTTTTGCAAGTCCAGCACTGGATAGTGATTTTATGGTCGATCTTAATTTGTTGGGAGTTGAAAAAAAAGGTATTTCTTTAAATTGTGCTAGTTTTGATATTTTTGTAAAAGAGCTAAATCCTACGATTGTTTTATTTGATCGTTTTATGATGGAGGAACAGTTTGGTTGGCGAGTAGCCGAAAGCTGTCCTAATGCATTACGACTTTTGGATACCGAAGACTTACATTGTTTGCGAGTAGCACGTCAAAAAGCCTTTAAGGAACAACGTTTATTTGAGCTATCGGATTTGTTTTATGAAGATGTTGCCAAGCGTGAAATAGCTAGTATTTTACGTTGTGATCTTTCTTTAATGATTTCTGAATTTGAAATAGATCTATTAAATGCGATTTTTAAAATAGATGGAAGTTTGTTGTATTATTTGCCACTTTTGCTAAATGTAAATGAGATTCCAAACTTACTTGAATTGCCTTCTTTTGAGGAGCGAAAGGATTTTGTTTTTATTGGTAATTTTTATCATGAACCCAATTGGAATGCTGTGCAATATTTGAAAGAATCTATTTGGCCGTCGATTAAAAAGCAATTGCCAGAAGCTGTTTTGAATATTTATGGAGCTTATCCTTCTCAAAAAGTGGTACAATTAAATAATGATAAAGAAGGTTTTTTGATAAAAGGACGTGCTGAGAATGCATGCGATGTAGTTAAAGAGTCACGTGTAGTTTTAGCTCCGTTGCGTTTTGGTGCAGGAATAAAAGGAAAATTATTAGAAGCGATGCAATTTGGAACTCCTAGTGTAACCACGTCTATTGGTGCTGAATCTATGCGAGCTAATTTAGATTGGAATGGTTTTGTAGAGGATAATTCGGAGTTTTTTGCAAATAAAGCAATAGAGTTATACCAAGATAGAAATAAGTGGATTCAAGCTCAAAGAAATGGAATTGAGATTATTAAAAATCGTTATTTAAGAAGCTTATTTGAAGATGATTTCAAAGAATTAATCCAAAGCGTTAAGGCGAATTTAGTTCAACATAGAATGAATAATTTTATGGGTGAGCTGTTGCATCATCATACTTTGAAAAGTACGAAATACATGTCAAAGTGGATAGAGGAGAAGAATAAGTTTTAAATGATGGAATGCATAAGTGATGGAAGCGACATCCTTTTATAGAATGTAATAAAAGATATAGTGTACAGCCCGACCTTGCTGTAACGAAAGTGGAAGCAAGGATATGCTCAAATAAAAAACCCGTCAAGTTTTACACAAGACGGGTTTTTTTATACAGAATCAGTAATTATGCAAGCATGGTTACTGGGTTTTCAATGTATTGTTTTAATGTTTGTAAGAACTGTGCTCCAGTTGCTCCATCGATAGTACGGTGGTCACAAGCAAGAGATAACATCATGGTGTTGCCTACAACAATTTGTCCATTTTTCACCACTGGTTTCTCAACGATTGCTCCTACAGATAAGATAGCTGAGTTTGGTTGGTTGATAATTGAATTAAATTCAGTGATACCAAACATTCCAAGATTAGAAACTGTGAAAGTACTTCCTTCCATTTCTGAAGGTAGTAGTTTTTTGTTTTTTGCTCTTCCAGCAAGATCTCTTACACTTCCACCAATTTGAGACAAACTCATAGCATCAGTGAATTTTAATACAGGAACAACTAATCCGTCTTCAACAGCTACTGCAACACCTATGTTTACATGGTGGTTGATGGTAATTGCATCTTCTTTCCACTGTGAATTAATTTTCAAGTGTTTTTTAAGAGCCATTGCACAAGCTTTAATCACCATGTCATTGAAAGATACTTTAGTATCCGGAACACTATTGATAATTGCTCTTGATTTCATTGCTTCGTCCATAGTTACTTCTATGGTTAAGTTGTAATGTGGTGCAGTGAATAAAGATTCCGCTAGACGTTTTGCAATGATTTTACGCATTTGCGAATTCTTGATTTCCTCAGTAAATACTTCTCCAGCAGGAACAAAAACTTTTGGTGCCGGTGCAGCAGCAGTTTCGGTTTTAGCAGGTGCAGGTGCAGCAGCTTGTGGCGCTGCAGCAGCAGGTGAGTAGTTTTCGATATCGCTTTTCACAATACGCCCGTTTTCACCAGAACCTTTAACTTGTGTCAATTGAATTCCTTTGTCGCTAGCAATTTTCTTTGCTAACGGCGATGCTAAAATACGTTTTCCATCAGTAGAAGCTTCTTGTGCTGTTGGCTCTGCCGGTGTAGCAGATGCTGATGCAACCTCTTCAGTTGTTGCTGGTTTAGCTCCTCCAACTGTGAAGTTTTCTGCAATACCTGTAATATCTGTTCCCGCAGGTCCTATAATAGCTAATAAGCTGTCAATTGGTGCTGCATTTCCCTCTTCAATTCCTATGTATAATAAAGTTCCTTCGTTGAAAGATTCAAATTCCATTGTTGCTTTGTCGGTTTCGATTTCAGCAAGAATATCACCTTCAGCAACTGTATCACCTACTTTTTTCAACCAAGTAGCTACAGTTCCTTCCGTCATCGTATCACTTAAACGAGGCATAGTTACCACTATAACACCTTTAGGTAAAGCAGCCGGAGCAGCTGTTTCTTTTACTTCAGTTTTAGTTTCAGAAGTTGTTTCTTTCTTTGTAGTATCTTCTTTAGGAGTTTCAGATTTTCCTGCCAAAATTGCAGAAATATCTTCCCCTTCATTTCCTATTATTGCTAATAATGAATCTACAGGCGCTGTTTCACCAGCTTGAATTCCTATATGCAAAAGAGTTCCTTCGTTGAAAGACTCAAATTCCATTGTTGCTTTGTCAGTTTCAATTTCTGCAAGGATATCGCCTTCGCTAATTTTGTCACCTACTTTTTTAAGCCAAGTTGCTACCGTTCCTTCCGTCATAGTATCACTCAAACGAGGCATTGTAATTATTGTTGCCATAATTGATTTTATAGTTTATGAGGTATAAATGGATAATCTTCTTGTGCGTATACTACGTCGTATAATTGTTGAATTGGAGGATATTCCGATTCTTCAGCAAAATCAACACATTCTTGAACTAAGTCTTTAACTCTTTGGTCGATTGCGTCAATTTCTTCTTCTGTAGCATATTTTTGATCTTTAATTACATCTAGAACTTGTGTAATTGGATCAATTTTTTTGTATTCTTCTACTTCTTCTTTTGATCTATATAGTTGAGCATCCGACATAGAGTGTCCTCTATAACGATATGTTTTCATTTCTAAGAAAGTTGGTCCATCACCACGACGCGCTCTATCAATAGCTTCTGTCATCGCTTCAGCAACTTTTACTGGATTCATTCCGTCAACTGGTCCACAAGGCATTTCATACCCTAAACCTAGTTTCCAAATATCAGTGTGGTTAGCCGTTCTTTCAACAGAAGTTCCCATTGCATAACCGTTATTTTCTACAATAAAAACTACAGGTAGTTTCCATAACATAGCCATGTTGAAAGCTTCGTGCAAAGATCCTTGACGTGCTGCTCCATCACCAAAATAGGTCATTGTTACACCGCCAGTTTCAAAGTATTTATCTGCAAAAGCCAATCCAGCTCCTACAGGAATTTGTCCACCTACGATTCCATGACCACCATAAAAACGGTGCTCTTTTGAGAAAATATGCATAGAACCACCCATTCCTTTTGATGTTCCCGTAACTTTTCCTAAAAGCTCAGCCATTACTCTTCTTGGATCTACACCCATTCCAATTGGTTGAACGTGATTTCTATATGCAGTAATCATTTTGTCTTTTGTCAAGTCCATTGCATGCAATGCACCTGCTAGTACTGCTTCTTGACCATTATATAAGTGTAGAAAACCTCTAACTTTTTGTTGTATGTATAATGCTGCAAGCTTGTCTTCAAACTTTCTCCAAAGCAGCATGTCTTCGTACCACTTTAAATATACTTCTTTTGTAACTTCTTTCATCTCAATTGTTCTTTTGCTAAAGTTTTATTGTGTTATCAACTAGTACCTATAACGCAAAATAGTTTCCTCCCACAAATTTGCGAATTGCAAAAATAGGACATTCCAACTAAGAACTAAAATTAAAAAGCTAATTTTTAGCAATTTTACAACACGTTTTTGTTAAATAATAACGGGAGCAGGTTTTTTAGTGATTCTGATTTATAGACTTCGCCAGTTTCTCCCATGAAATAAATTTCTATTTGCGACTCTTGACGGATTTCATATTCAGCAATTGATTGTCTACACGCGCCGCAAGGAGGTATTGGTTCTGTTGTTTTATTGGTGTCTGAAGCAGCTGTAATCGCCATTTTTGTGATTTTTGCATTTGGGTATATTGCTCCGGCTTGAAAAATAGCTACTCGCTCTGCGCATAGTCCAGATGGATAAGCAGCATTTTCTTGATTAGAGCCCAATACTATTTTTCCATTATCTAATAATAAAGCCGTACCGACTCTAAATTTTGAATATGGTGCATATGCATTTTTCCGTGTTGAAATGGCTTGCTCCATAAGATTTTGTACTTCAATTGGTAATTCAAGTGTTGAATTATAAACAGAGAAATGGCTTGTAATAGTTATTTCTTTCATATTTTATAGGAAAAAAAGTCCAAAGTTCAGGGGTTGAAATTTGGACTTTTAATTTAAATTTTTATTATAAATTAATATTCATCGTATTTGTCTCCAAAGTTGAATGTAAGAGAGAAACGAAGGGTGTTTTCTAAAGGGTTTTTTACTTTTGAAGCTGAGAATAAATAAGACACATCTACTTTAACTACATTGTATTTAAATCCGGCTCCAAGCGAGAAAAATTTTCTAGCTCCTTTAAGTGGACTTTCATGAAAATAACCTAGTCTCATTGCAAATGAATCTTGGTATAAGTATTCAGCTCCAACTGCATATGTAACTTCTTTAACTTCTTCACTAAATCCGTCTGGTGCATCTCCGAATGATTTAAAAACTCCAGAAACCCAACCAATAGAGCGGTAATTGTCATTATTTTGAGCTCTTTCTTCAGCTGTAATAGTTCCGTCTCCATTTAGATCTGGATTTTGAGGGGTTGGAACCAATAGTTTACTAAATTCAAGATTCAGTGCTACCTTGTTGTAATCGTCAAGTATGAAATCAAATCCAGTTCCTACCTTTAAGTTAGCAGGTAAAAAGTTAGTGCTAATTTCGTCATTGTCATAACTTATTTTTGGTCCTAAGTTTTGAATATTAAAACCTGCTCTCCATCTTCCGTTAAAGTCATTATAGGCAATTTCTTCTGATTGATAAAAACCCGCAACATCAATTGCGAAAGAATTTGCTGCAGAGGCATCACCGTTGTCTGAAACTACTTTTAGATTAGAATGAATGTATCTTCCTGCTACAGCCATAGAAAATTTCTCGCTTAATTTTAAGGAATAAGAACCATCTAGTGCAAACTCATTTGGTGATACAATTCTGGGAACTTCATTTGGGTCTCCAGTTTCTCTTAATTCGATATTACCAAACCCAAAATAACGTAAACTTCCAGCAAAAGCACTTCTTTCGCTTATTTTATTATAATAGGTTAATTGTCCTAATGAAATATCATTGGCTAAATCAGTAAGGTAGGGTGTGTAACTTATAGAAAAGCCTTGTTTATCAATTGCAAAAGCATATTTTGCAGGATTCCATTGTTGTGAAAAAGCATCTGCTGAAGTGGCTACACCAACATCAGCCATACCAGCAGCTCTAGCATCTGCAGATACTAATAAAAAGGGAACTGCAGTTGTTATTACTCTATCTTGTGCTTTTGCAAAAGAAAAAGTGAGTATACTAGTTGTTATAAGTATTATTTTTCTCATTTTGATGTTAAAATTCATTAAACAAATATACTATATTATTAAAGTATCACAAGCTTTTCGATCTTTTCAGCTTTTTTATTTGTTGTGCTAGACTTGACAGTGAGCTTGTAGATATAAACGCCTTTGCCTATTTTATTTCCAAAATCATCTCTTCCGTCCCAAGTGATTTCTTTAGATAAAAAACCTTCTGTTGTTATGATTTGGTTTTTTGTCCAAACTACCTTTCCAGTTATTGTGAAAACTTGAATTTGAACTGTTAGTGGTTCGTAAGGTCTGTTGTGAGTAAACCAAAATTCAGTATAATTGACAAATGGATTTGGATAATTTAAAACATGTGTCAAAGTTATTGTTTCGTCTCCTACTACTAAAAATTGAATTTCGGTAGTTGTTGGATTATTGTAAACATCCCATGCTTTAAATACAATAGTATGCAATCCGACCGAAATGTCATGTAATGGGAATCGTAAACTTCCATTTGTAAAATCATCAATATTTGTTTGGTAATAATCATTTAGTATATATGGGTTGCTTATGTCTCCATCCAAAATAGCTATAATGTCGTGTCCAATTCCGCTTGCAGTATTAATTCCATTTTCATCTTCGAGAAAAGCAAGTAAAAAAGGAGATGAGTTTGTAATGCCTCCTGAAACAAATGTCTCGTCATTCATATATAACTTAACTTTTGGGCTAATATTGTCCTCGGCTGCATTTTCATTTATACCTCCTATTTTAATATTCGTGTCGTAGCCAGTTTCATTCTCTAAAACCTGCTCTTTTTTAGCGTAAAAACTTATTTTTCCATTGTCAAGAGGGATTCTAATGTCTCTTGGGACAACAAAATTAAATTCAAATATTCCGTTTTTAACAGAAGCATTTCCTCTAAATATGGTTTCTCCGAGTGTATTGAAATTTATTGGTGGGCTGTTTCCGTCGTTGTTATACGTTGTTCTTGGGATTGTCTTATCAAAAATAGTAGATGAAATTTCGCCGTTATAATTTGTCAGCGTAACATCATTTTCATCAGTTATTTCGCCAGTTACTTTCATGTGAGCTAATGATTTAAATGCATCCGTGGTTTGAGTTGTTGGGATATCATTTATTTTTGTAAGCTTTACTTTCGGTTTTGGAATAGCTAAAAACAATGCGGGATCTCCAATATAAAAAACGACATTAGTAGATGAATTCGGATTGCTATTTTTTGATATTCGTAAAGCCTCTGCAATTGAGGTGTATTCATTAGAACCAAAAGACAATAAGTTTTGAGATAAAGTGTCGTTGAAATTTTCTGCGCTAAATTGACCAATAGCGCGAATAGTAGTAATCATGGCAATAGCACCGCCTTTCGGGTTCCAATAGGTGTATTCTCCTGCTGTTGGTCTGGTGGGATTGTCAAAACGGGAAAACTCGCAAGTAATAGTAATGAATAATGGATATTTGTATTGATTGTTTAGGTTTTGGCTATCTGATTTTTCCCAAATTCGTTCAGCCGATAATCCATCCTCGCCACCGTGTCCCAAGTAGTTGAAGATTAGTGCTCCTTTTTCGAATGCATTAAAAAAGTCTGTCCTCGCTTTTGGATATCTAAAACCTCCAGCCGATGCTTCTTGGATATAAGAATCTAATATTATTTTATTGATATTAAAAAAAGGTTTTTGTGCCGTGATTCTGTCGGCCAAATTATTTTGTCTGCTTTGTAGGCTGGAATCAGATATTTGATCGGAGTCGTCACAAATCATCACGAAATTGTTTCTCCAGTTTCCGTATGATTTGATGTCATGGTATTCAATTACTTTATTAACCATATCCTCTGCTTGTGAAGGGTTGTTTACAAGCATTCGGCCAACCGCAATGTCAATTCCACCAAAATAGGAAATAATGTTTCCTTCGTTATCATCCATTAAACCATAAAAATCATCTGAGGCAAATGAAGATTCTCCAATAGTGTTGCTGTTTAAAGCATGATAAATAGGGACTATATTTGTATTGTTTATGGTTTTGTTTTTATAATCATAGGAAGCGTCTCCAAAAAGGTTTACATATTTGATCCTTTTTTCATCTGTAGAAGCATTGTCATATATGTATTTTATGCAGTTTCGTATTGCTGCAATATCTTGTTTTCCAGATGAAAATTCTTGATAAATAGACTCTGTAGTAATGACTTTTACATTTAATTTGGAATAATTCCGATGGAAATCAGCGAGTTTTTCTGCTTGATTTTTCAACTCATTTGGAGTTATTATAACGTAGTCAATATCTTGAAAGGCTCCTTGGTTGTTATTGAAAATTGTGCCTTTTATATTTTGGTTAGTTATTTTAGATTTAGTCTCTTTTAAGGGAGTGTAGTAGTCTAAAGCATCGATAGCGACGTATTTCTTGGTTTCTCCTAGATTTCCTTTAAATGAAAATAAATCTTGATTGTTATTTTCTACTTTGGTTATATTACTGGTGTTAGTAATATCCCATATTTGAGAAATTCCATTTGCATTAGCAAAATTGTAATTGACAATGCCTATTTCTCCATTAGAAGAGTTATATTGAAAATTGAATTGCTTGCCATATCCTTGGAGTTTTCTTTTTGCCAAAAGCCCAATGTAATCCAAAAAACCTTTGGATCCAGGAACACCATTGTTGTTGTATGTTAGTTTTATTTTTACATTTTCAGCACTGTTGAAAGTGGCATTGCTGGGTAAGTTGCCAACATAAAATTCAGTGTCAGAATTGGTGTTTATGGCAGGAAAAGTGATTTGTCCGATGGATTGACTGTTAGCGCTAACTTGAAATGATGTTGGGGTATAAGCGGCCGAAGCGGTTACGGCTTTAATTTTTATTGGGGTTGTTAAATCAATATTAGGAAAGTTGAATTCAAATTCTTGTTCTTGATTGATGTCAAATGACTCTCCAAACCATTGTCTTCCAAGGTGGGCAATATTGACTAAATCTGTTTCATGATATTGATAATCGTCAAATGTGTTTAGATTCAATGTACTGTTGCCTAAAGGTTGAGTCATTTGGCCCATTCTTTTACCATTGTCTCCAGAAGAGGTGATGTAATAGTACGACTTTGTATCGTAAAGGTTTATATTAGTTTGACTTTCTTCATTCCAAGTGTCAACTCCTTGAGCATAAAATAAGATATAATCATTAGTGTCAAATGTGCCGTCATCTTCACCAATAATTTGAATAGTATTTTCAATTAAATCATCTGGGTAATCAATATTATTTGATAAAGGAAGCATTTTTCCTCCATTGCCATATATTTTAATTTTTTTAGGATCAATTCCATTAGCTGGAAACCCTAATTCTTGTAAAAAACTTTTTGAAATTTTATAAACACCTGATTTTTCAATATAAAAACGATACCAATCGCCAGAGGACAAAACGGAATTGTAAATAAGTTTCGTGGTTTTGTTAGATTGATTAATTTTTGATGTTGAGTTATTGATGGTGTAAGAAAAAGATTTTATCCTTTTGTATCCATAAGAGTCCTTTATAATGGGAGAGAGGGTCAGGAAAGATTCTAAAACACCTCGGCTTTTGAAATTTTGTATAGTTGGGGCTATTACTTTTGGTGTGTTTTCTAGCTTTAAGTCGCCAAGTTGCTCTGCTGAAACAGATTCGTAATTTATATTTGAGATTAAAACATCATTTTTATCATAAGAATAAGGTGCTTTTAGCTTTAAAGTGTAAAAAAGAATCTTTTTGTCAGTATCATAATGAAATTGATTTCCAGTAAAGATTGGAATGTTGATTTTAGTATTTCCAATTGGCATCTCCGTTTTATCAAGCCATTCGATGGTGATGTTATCTGCGGTTTGGGCATTTAAAATGGAAGAAATTAAGGATAATGTAATCAGAAGTAGCTTTCGCATTATTTATTAAATTGTATTAATAATAAATTAATTGGAATGAGTAAAAATATAGCTTTTAGTGTTAAAATAAATAATAAATAGTATAAATTTGCGTTTGATTTGTATGAAATAGTTTAATATGGTTGAACTGCGCAAAATTTTTTAAAATGGTGTTGCAGGTTAATCGTTAATTATTATATTGCATCACTTAAATTATTACCTTTAAAAGAGTATGAAAGTAAACAAAATTATGGCATTTCGATTGATGTTATCGTTGATAATGATAGTAGGTTTTGCTAGTTGTAGTAAAAAATCTAGTTCAAAAAATGCATCAAGAGCTACCGGTTGGAATGTAGATAGCAAGAAAGCTTCTAGTAGTAAAAAACAAGAAGCGGGACCTGGTTTGGTTTTTGTTGAAGGAGGAACTTTTACAATGGGTAAAGTGGAAGATGATGTTATGCATGATTGGAACAACACACCAACACAACAACATGTTCAATCCTTTTATATGGATGAAACAGAAGTTACAAACTTTATGTACTTGGAGTACTTAGATTGGTTGAAAAATGTTTTTCCTCCAACAGAAGAGAACTATAAATATATATATGAAGGAGCTTCACCAGATACTTTAGTGTGGAGAAATAGATTGGGTTATAATGAAACCATGACTAATAACTACTTGAGACATCCTGCGTATGCAAGTTATCCTGTAGTTGGGGTAAATTGGATTCAAGCTGTTGAATTTAGTAAATGGAGAACCGATCGTGTAAATGAAGCAATTTTAGAAAAGAATGGTTATTTAAAAAAGAATGCAAAATCGCAAGATGTTACAGCTGAAGCTTCTTTTAGTACAGAAACGTATTTAAAAGCTCCAACAATGACATATGGTGGTAATGAGGAAATTGTTTTAAAATCTAAAGCCGGTAGAAAAAGCCCTAAAGCAGGTAAAGACGGTAAGGTTGTTGAAGCTAAAAATGTTTATGCACAACGTTCTTCAGGAATACTTTTACCTGAATATAGACTTCCAACTGAAGCAGAATGGGAATATGCTGCAGCTGCAGATGTAGGTCAAAGAGAATATAATATCTATAAAGGGCAAAAGAAATATCCATGGTCTGGTAGTTATACCCGTTCTGGAAAAAGACAAAGTAAAGGGGATCAATTAGCCAATTTCAAGCAAGGAAATGGAGATTACGGTGGAATTGCAGGATGGTCTGATGATGGTGCTGATATCACTAATGCTGTTAAAAAATATCCAGCTAATGATTTTGGATTGTATGATATGGCAGGAAATGTAGCCGAATGGGTTGCCGATGTTTACAGACCAATTATTGATAATGAGTCAAATGATTTTAACTACTTTAGAGGAAATCGTTACACTAAAAACAAAATTGGAGAAGATGGGAAAGTAGAAATTGTTACTCTAGAGACTATGAAAAAAGATACTCTTAGTAATGGTAAAATTATTGTAAGAAGTTTTCCGGGTCAAATTGCACAAGTGCCAGTTGATGAAAACGAAACGTACTTGAGACAAAATTTTGATAAGAGTAATAATATTAATTATAGAGATGGTGATAAGCAATCTTCAAAATATTATAACTTTGGTGAATCAGAGTCAGATACTGATAAAGCAAAATCGGATAAGAATATGTATAATTCTCCTAAACATAATGTTACTACAGACAGTTTAGGTATGATGGTTAGAAAATACGATAAGTCTAGTAAAAGAACTACTTTGATAAACGATGAAGTACGAGTTTACAAAGGAGGTTCTTGGAGAGATAGAGCGTATTGGTTAGACCCAGCTCAAAGAAGGTATTTTCCACAGGATATGGCAACTGACTATATTGGATTTAGATGTGCTATGTCTAGAGTAGGACCTAAGGCAGAAAAAAGAAAATCAGCTAGAAATTAATTTTTTTATATAATTATAAAAGTAAAAAGCCCTTTGATTAGGGCTTTTGCTTTTTTTAATCCTTTTTATATGGATATCCAATACATTCATAGTTTATTTTTAAAATGTAAATCGGTTTCAATTGACACACGTAAGATTGGTGTTAATTCTTTTTTTGTAGCCATAAAAGGGGAGCGATTTGATGCGAATACTTTTGCTAGCGAAGCTTTAGAAAAAGGAGCTTCTTATGTGCTTATTGATGATAAGTCTTATTATATTGATGAGCGAACAGTACTTGTTGATGATAGTTTAGTGGCTTTACAAGAATTAGCTAAATTTCATAGGGGCTATTTAAAGTTACCTATTATAGCTCTTACTGGTAGCAACGGAAAGACTACTACAAAAGAGTTAATTCAAGTTGTGCTTTCAAAAAGATACAATACAAAAGCCACTGTAGGGAATTTCAACAATCATATTGGAGTGCCTTTAACTTTATTGTCATTTACTTCAGAAACTGAAATTGGAATCGTTGAAATGGGAGCTAATCATAAAAAAGAAATTGAATTTTTATGTGAATTAGCTAAACCTGATTACGGATATATTACTAATTTTGGGAAAGCACATCTGGAAGGATTTGGAGGTGTTGCGGGCGTAATTGAAGGGAAAAGTGAAATGTATCAATACTTAGCAAAAAACGATAAATTAGCTTTTATAAATCTGGAAGATCCAATTCAAGTTGAAAAATCAAAGTTGCTAAAATCCTTTTCTTTTGGTCTAAATAAAGAAAATGCTGATGTATGTATTGCAGAAGTTAAAGCAAATCCTTTTGTGGAAATTGAATTTTCGAACATTATAATTCAGTCTCATTTGATAGGGCTTTACAATGCTAATAATTTGAATGCAGCACTTGCAATAGGAAAGTTCTTTGGAGTCGAAAATATAGCTATAAAACAAGCGCTAGAGAGTTATATTCCTGAAAACAATAGATCTCAACTCTTGTTAAAAGAGACTAACGAAATTATTTTGGATGCATATAATGCAAATCCAAGTAGTATGGCTGTGGCTATTTCTAATTTTTTACAATTGGAAAAGCCAAATAAAATAATGATTTTGGGAGATATGTTTGAACTGGGCAATGAAAGTGCAAAAGAGCATAAGGAATTAGTGGACTCCCTACTAGAAGAAAACTCTATTCAATGTTTTTTTATCGGTTCTGCATTTTACGACACTAGAATAGATAAAAGTAATTTTTATTTTTATGACTCATTTGATACTTTTTCAAATTATTTAAAAACAACCAAAATTATAGACAGCACCCTCCTTATAAAAGGTTCAAGAGGAATGGCATTAGAAAGGACATTGGATTTTATATAGTAAAAAACTATTACTCATCTTTTAAAAAAGGATATTATGTACGTCATAATATCCTTTTTATTTTATATACTCATTAAGAAACCTATTAAATTTTCTTTTTTATTAAGTTCTAATTTTTTCCTTAAACGGTATCTGGCTAATTCAACACCTCCATTAGAAATATTCATGATTTCGGCAATTTCCTTGGTTGACATATTCATCAGTAAATAAGTTGATAAATCTAATTCTCGCGGTGAAATTGTCGGGTATTTTTCTTTTAATCTTTTTAGAAAATCAAAATGTACATTTTTAATGTGTTTCTCTAAATCTTTCCAGCTTTTATCTGCATTTACTTCTTTTGTAATACTTCTGTTCAATTTTGTAAATTGAGATTTTGTCGATTCATCTAATGTATCAATATTTATGTCTTTTAGTTTATGAATTATCCCGTTTAAAATTTTGTTTTTCTTCACAACCTGTAAAGAGTTGTTTACTAGCTCTTTATCTTTTGCTAAGATCTTAATTTGAAGTTTGTCATTTTTTAATTTTTCAATCTCTTTTTCTAGGTCAAATTGTTCTTGACGTATTTTCGTTTCTTTTTCAAGGTATAATCGCCTTTGTTCGATGGTTTCGTAATATTTGTTTTTACGAATTTTCATTTGAACCCTTTTACGAATATAATAGATTGCTATAATAATAAGTAGAAGGTATCCTAAATAGGCTAGATAATGTCTATACCATGGTGGCAAAATAGAAAAATTAATAATGGCTACTTCAGATTGTATTCCAAAACTATTTCTCGACTTTAATTTCATGGTGTAATCACCTTCTCTTAAATTGGTATATTCTTTTATTGAAATAGTCGACCAATTGCTCCATTTGCTGTCAAATCCGGCTAATTGATAGGAATATTCTACGCTTTCAATGTTGTCGTATGTAGGGGATGAAAAAGTAAATCGGACATGGTTAGAAGAGTATGGAATTTCGTAATTCTCTATTGTTTTATTACCATTTCCTAATACCAAAGTATCTCTCGAAAAAGAAAAACTACGTATAAATACGTTTGGTTTGATTTTTAAATTATTAGTAATATTGGGATCGTAGTGCGCTAAACCAGAGGTTAGTCCAATAAAAACATTTGAAGGATCTATTGTTGTAACCGATAGGTAATTATTTACAAGGTTCCCTGTCATATTCGAAAACTCTGCTACTTTATTTTGATAATGCCCTTTTTTATTCAGCTTCAACATACCCAGTGACTCATTAAATACGTACCAAATGTTGCCATATTTATCTTCGGTTATTGAATTGATGTTTGGAATATTTTTGAAAATGGAACTTACAGATTTGTTTTCAGTAAAGGATTTTTGTTGATTTGAGTATTGGTAAAAATGATTATTCGTTTGAAAGAATATGTTATTTTTTAAATGATGAATACTTCCTATTCCTTTTATTTTTTTAGATAGGTTTTCGAATGTTTTTATGTTTTCAAAATTCTTTAAATCTTGAGATAAAGTCATTTTATATAAAACAGCATCCTTTTTTAGCCATAAATTCGTGGCATCTATTTCAAAAGTGTTCGCTGATTTTTCAAAACCTTCGATTTTGTTTCTAAATTGCCATCCACTTGCTGTGTTTTCAAATATGGCAAAACCATTGTATTTTGCTCCTATTATAAAGTTTGTTTTATTTGGAATTACTTTAAAACCAAAATAACCTTTATTGTCTAATGTTTTAATTGCTTTATTTCCGGAAATTAATAATGCACCTCTGTTATGGGCGCATAGTAACTGATCATTAATTATTTGTAAGTTCCAAGCTTGACCAGTTGTGCCTTCTACTAGTTTAAATGAATCTTCTCTAATTGTATTTTCCCAAGATTGATAAAATACACCTTGGTTTGTAGCTACATATAATTTATTTTGGAATAGTGCTGAAGCATAAACAGTACTTAATCCATAACTGAACCCGAGATAAGTAATTGGAGAGCTTTCGTTTATAAAAGTAATTCCATTGTCTAGGCCAAGCCATAAGTTGTTTTTACTGTCAATAAATGAAGTTAGAACAGTGTTGTTTTGTAGGCCTTTAGTATGATTAATATGTTGTATGATCTTCCCGTTTAGGTCACATACTATAATTCCATCTAGTACGGAATTTAGTTGTATATAATTGTCTTTTATTTTTACTCCACCAAGAGAGCTATTTTTTTTAATAAAGGAATTTGCTTGCGTATTCCAAGGGGCCATTTTTCCATTTTGATATATAAAAAGCCCTTTAGTTAAAGTTGTGATTAGTAATTGGTTGTTTGGCAAAGAGAACATTCCCCAAATTTCAGTATTATTGATATCTGTAGTGCCTTTTAAGGGGGTTAAAACACCATTTTTGTATTCTACTATTCCAAGAGAAGATTCTTGAAGGTATAAGTGGTCGTTTACTAGGAATGAAAATTGGAATCTATTAGGAGCTTCAATTATTTTAAGTTGATTGTTCTTATAACTATAGATTCTTCCAAAGGATTGAAAGATAATTGCTTTATTAACGATGTGTATTTTCCAAATGAAATCAATTAACTTGACTTGCTTTTTATTTATCAATTTTGATATAGAAACGTATTCCATTTTTCCTTTTGAATTAGGTTTGAAATAACCAAACTCATTATATCCCCCTACATATACTTTACCAGAGTTATCTATTTTTAAAGATCTGATAGCAGTGGAATTTGGTAAAATGTATTTTCTCCACGATGTTCCATCAAATTGGTAAAGCCCATTGTTATTGGCAAAATATAAATTGCCGTTTTTATCTTGATCAATATTCCAGTTTTGCGTTCCTCCTTTGTAATCGGTTCTTTTATAATTGCGTATATCTGGCAGTCCAATATTTTTTACCTGTGCAAAAATTATCGTTGTGAAAAATAAAAACAAAGCAAAAAAAACGTAGAATTTTGAAGATTTCATAATTATTGTATTGGCTCGTTATAAGTTGTAATGACAGCTGTAAAGTCTTAGTTTTTGTAATGTGAAACGAGATTATTAGCTAAAATACCTCAATTTTAATAATTGTAGGGTTTATTTAATGATTTAACTTTTTGATAACAGCTATTGTTATTTTGTAAACTCTTGTTAATTAAAGTTTTAATTTTTATTTGATGTGTTTTTGTTTAGTTAGTTATTTGGCTTTGATGTGTTTTTGTAGTGATTAATAAATATTAATAAAAAAAAAATAACCCTACTATTGTTTCAAATTACTAAATAATTAACCAAAATTTATAGAAAAATGAAATTAACAAAATTACTTATTTTTTGTTTTTCATCTCTATTATTCTCGATTTACGCACAAGCGCAAGACATTGTGGTAAACGGAATAGTAAATGATGAAAGTGGTATGCCAATTCCTGGGGCATCGATTTTATTAAAGGGATCTTCAAAATCAGCCTCTTCAGATTTTGATGGAAAGTTTCAAATGCAAGTGCCTTCAGATGGTATTTTAGCTATTAGTTATATTGGCTATGGAACTGTTCAAGAATCAATAAAAGGGCGTTCTCAAGTGGTTATAAAATTAACATCACAATCTCAAGATTTGAATGAAGTTGTTGTTGTAGGTTATGGTACTCAAAAGAAGAGTGTTGTAACAGGAGCTATTTCAAGCATTAAAGCTTCTGACTTAGAAGATTTGCCAATTACAAGAGTTGAGCAATCATTACAAGGTAGAGTTTCTGGTTTGACAATAGCCGCAAACTCTGGACAACCTGGTTCTTCTGCAACTATTCGAGTTCGTGGTATTACTACATTCGGAAACAATGAGCCACTTTGGGTTGTTGATGGAGTAGTGGTTGACGCTGGTGGTATAGGTTATTTGAATCAATCTGACATTGCCTCAATAGAGGTGTTGAAAGATGCTGCTTCACAAGCTATTTATGGTGCAAGAGCAGCGACGGGTGTTATTCTTGTGACAACAAAAAAAGGGAAATCTGGAAAAATCAGTGTCAATTATAATGGTTACACTGGAATATCGGCTCCTGCTAGAAAATTAGACTTATTAAATGCTACTCAATATGCCACTTTGATGAATGAGGCTTCAGTAGCAGGTGGTGGAGATATTAAATTTTCAAACCCAGCATCATTTGGTGTAGGTTCCGATTGGCAATCAGCGATTTTTAATAATAATGCAAAACGTGTTGGACATGAATTAAGTTTAAGTGGTGGAAATGAAGTATCAACATTCTATTTGTCTTTTGGTCTTTTGGATCAAGAAGGAATTGTCGCTACTGATATCTCCAACTATATCAGAAAAAATATTAGGTTAAACTCCACACATAAAATCACTAAGAAAATTACTTTTGGTCAAACATTGGGATATTCTAGAGAGAAAAATGTAGGGTTAGGAAATACTAATAGTGAATTTGGAGGACCTTTAAGTTCTGCAATCAATTTAGATCCATTGACACCAATTGTGGAAAGAGATCCAGTTCTTGCAAATCAATCTCCTTACACAAATACAGGTGCAATTAGAGATGCTAATGGTAATCCTTATGGTATTTCCTCTTTTGTGGGTCAAGAAATGTCTAATCCATTGGCGTATATTCAAACAAGATTAGGGAATTATGGTTGGTCTGACAATTTTGTTGGTAATGCTTATTTAGAAGTTGAGCCAATAAGTGGCTTAAAATTTAGAACTACTCTTGGGGGAAAATTAGCTTATTGGGGTAGTGAAAGCTTTACTCCAATATCTTATTTGAATGCTTCAAATATTGTAGCCAAAAATAATATATCAAGAAGTACAAATACTGGCTTTGGTTGGAATATAGAAAATATAGCTTCTTATTCTAAACTTATCAATAGTCATAATTTCAGTATTTTAGTTGGTCAGGGTGCTTATGTTGATAATATTACTAGTGGGAGCGGTGTAACGTATTATAATATTCCTGTTACTAGCTATAAAGATGCTTCATTTAATTATAGTGTTCCAAAAGATCAGATTGACTCTTACGCGTATACTGGATCAGAACATGTTGTAACATCGTTGTTCTCTAGATTAAATTATGATTATAAAGAAAAATATTTGGTAACGGGTATTATTCGTAGAGATGGTTCTTCGCGATTTGGATCAAATAATAGATACGGAACTTTTCCTTCATTCTCATTAGGTTGGGTAGCTTCAAAAGAAGATTTTTGGAAGGAAAACAATGTAGTTAATCAACTGAAATTTAGAGGTGGTTATGGCGTTACAGGTAATGATGCTATTGGTGATTTTAGATATTTAGCTACAATTGGAGGTGGAAGAAATTACACTATTGGGAATTCGGGTTCTGTAACTATAGGTAATAGTCCGAATGCTCCTTCTAACCCTGATTTGAAATGGGAAGAGACAAGTCAAACTAACATAGGATTTGATGCTACATTATTTCAAAATTTTAATCTTTCGTTAGATTTATATGATAAAAAGACAACAGGTATTTTGCAAGATGTTTTGATACCTGGTTATGTGGGTTCTACAGGAAATCCTGTTGGGAATGTAGCTGATATGCAAAATAAAGGTATTGATTTAGAGTTGGGGTTCCGTAAAAAAATTGGTCAAGTAAATATGTCCGTTAATGCGAATGTTTCCTATTTAGATAATAAAGTTACTTATTTAGGGAACGGTATTGATTTCTTATCTGGTGGGCAAACTATTCAGTCAAGTACTTACCCTATTACAAGAGTTCAAGTGGGGCAACCATATAATGCTTTCTATGGTTTTAAAACGGCAGGGATATTCCAAAATCAAACAGAGATTAATGAATATACTAATGCAGATGGTGGATTAATTCAACCTAATGCTGTACCTGGAGATTTCCGTTGGAAAGACGTAAATGGTGATGGAAAGATCACATCAGATGACAGAGAGTTCCTAGGTAGTCCAATTCCTAAATATACTTTTGGTTTTACTATTAATTTAGATTATAAAAATTTCGATTTATTAGTTTTTGCCCAAGGAGCAAGTGGGAACAAAATTTTTCAAGGTTTACGTAGGTTAGATATTGGGAATGCCAATTTTCAAACATCAGCTTTAGGACGTTGGACAGGAGAAGGAACTTCAAATACTTTTCCAAGATTGACTACAAATGACACGAATAAAAACTTTAATAATCCTTCTGATTTTTATCTTGAAGATGGTGATTATTTAAGATTTAAAACAATTCAGTTAGGGTATTCTTTGCCAAGCGACGCTATTAGTAAAGCAGGTTTAAGCAAAACTAGAATTTATTTAACTGCCGAAAATTTATTCACTTTCACAAAATATTCAGGATATGACCCTGAAATTGGTGGAGGAGTAATGGGAATTGATAGAGGATTTTATCCGCAAGCAAGAACATTCATGTTAGGTGTTAATTTACAATTTTAATAAAAGATATTATTATGAAACTTAAAAATATAAAATTTTCACTTATTGCTTCTGTTGTACTTTTTACAGCAACATCATGCAGTGAGGAATTTTTAAATGTGGAACCAAAAGGGACAGCATTAGAAGACAACTATTATACTAACGAAACAGAAGCTTATTCAGGTCTGGTTTCCGTATATGACGTTTTAGGGAAACAGTCAAAAGGATTTGAGAATATGATTTGTATGTTAAATGCAGGATCAGATGACTTTTATGCTGGTGGTGGTGGTGCAACTGATGGTACCGGAATTCAATCTTTTTCAGATTATTCGATAAGCCCAGTTACAATTCCTGCTAGTTTTTGGAATGATTTTTATCAAGGTATTTTTAGAGCAAATATTCTACTTGAAAAATTGCCTAATGTGCCGATGAATGATGCAACTAAAGCAAGATTTACTGCTGAAACTAAGGCTTTGCGCGGTTATTATTATTTTGAATTAGTGCGAACTTTTAAGAATGTCCCATTAATTACTGAACCAATAGCTACTAGTGAAATATATAATGTTTTACAAGCTAGTTCAGATGATGTTTATGCTCAAATTGAAAAAGATTTGACAGAAGCATTACCTAATTTGCCTAATACAATAAGTGATGTAGCAAATGAAGGAGGACGTTTTTCTAAAGGTTCAGTTCAAGCTTTATTAGGAAAAGTATATTTATATGAAGGGAAAAATACTCAAGCAGCTGCTGCATTTGCTTCAGTTAATGGAACACCAGGGGGCACGAGTATGTATGGTTATAAATTGCTAAATAAATTTGCAGATTTGTGGACTATAAATAACAAGTTTAATTCAGAGGCAATTATTGAAATTACCCATACAGATAAAAGTAATGCAGATTGGGGTAATTGGGGATCAGGATCAGATGAAGGAAACAGTGTTAATGTAATGGTTGGGCCAAGGAGTTTTTCTAGACCTTCTAATTCTACGGCTCCGGATTATGCTTCGGGCTGGAGTTTCAATACAGTGACTCAAAATTTGTATGATGCCTTAAAATCAGACCCTCGTTTTGATGCAACCATTGTTGATATGAAAGCATTAAAAGCGGCAGGACAGGCGGATTATTCTCCTGGATATAAAGACACAGGTTACTTTTTGAAAAAATTTATGCCATTAACATCAGATGTTTCTACAGGTGGAGGCGCTTCAGTTTTAAATTATAAGCAAAATGTATATGCAATCCGTTTGGCTGATACGTATTTGATGGAAGCGGAAGCACTTGGTGCAACTGGAGCAAGAGCACAAGCTTTATTAGATGCGGTTAGAGCAAGAGTAGGCTTGGGCTCTGTGCCTGTTTCTATGGATGCTGTTTTAGCCGAGAGAAGATTAGAACTCGCAGGAGAAGGTCATCGTTGGTTTGACCTAGTAAGAACAGGAAAAGCAGCTGCCGCATTAGCGAGTAAAGGATTTACAACTGGTAAAAATGAAATTTGGCCTATTCCTTTGAAAGAATTGGAAAATACTAAAATTGTTCAAAATCCTAATTACAACTAATATTAAAAATGAATAAGATGAAATTAAAAATAGTTTTAAATAGAGGCGTTTACCTAATGTTTGCTTTGGCTACATTATGTTCACTAAATAGTTGTCAACCTGATGCAGTTGGTGTCGGTAATGGTCTTACTGATGCTAATGTGGATGCTTCCTTTACAGTCACGCCTGTAGAAGGAGCTTCAAATAAATTTACGTTAAGTGCTCAGAAAGCAAATGTAATTGCTTCAAAATGGGATATTGGGGAAGGTACTTTTTCAGGCAAAATGATTGAAACCGTATTTTTTCCGGATGCTGGGACCTATACGGTAACACATACTGCAATTGGTAAAGGTGGAGCTATGAATGCAACCACTAAGGATATTGTAGTTGCAACTTCTGACCCAGTCGCGGGGAATATTATTCAAGGCGGAAAATTTCAAAGCGCAACAGATCATGATAAATGGACTATTTTAAAAATTAGTGATTCGGGAACGAGTTGGTCATTTAATGAAGGAAGTGCTACCGTAAAAGGTGGGGGATGGAATCAGCAAGGAATTTATCAAGCAGTCCAAGTACAAGCCAACAAAGATTATAAAATTGACATGAAAGTATTTGGTAGTGGAGCTATAAATACATGGTTTGAAGTATATGTTTCCAAAACACCACCAGTTCAAAACACAGATTATAGTGCAGATGGAAGAAGAATGGGATTGAGTACTTGGGACGGATGCGCAACAGCTGTATTTTCAGGTAAATTATCAACTGTAGGTTGTGTTGGATCTGGAAATACGGTTCGTTTTACTGAAGCGGGAACCGTTTATTTATTAATTAAATGTGGTGGTGAAAACATTGGTACTACTGGAATTTCAATAACTAACGTTGAAATGCGAGGCAGTAATTAAAGGGAAGTTAGGTTAGGTTTGAATTTTAAGTTGGTGAAATAGCCCATTCTCATTTGATTATGGGCTATTTTTTTAAAACTAAAATAAAACATTACGTTTATTTGTAACTTAGAGTCTTTATTTTGAGACTTTTATTATCAAATAATTATTAATTAAAAAATAACAATAAATGAAAAATTATAGCTTGAAAGTCATTGCTTTATTCTGTTCTTTTACTGCTTTTGCACAACAGCATTCGCTTAAAAAAGAACAGCAAGGATTTATCACTAATGGAAAAAAAATAACGGTATATACTACTGCAGATAGTACGGATTTAAGGTTAACTCCCACAGATAATTTAGTTTTTATGCCTGCGGGACAACCTTTTGAAACAGAAATTTCAGTTTTTGTGGAACCATCTAAAACTTTTCAAAAATTCATGGGAATTGGAGGCGCAATAACTGATGCTAGTGCTGAAGTTTATGCTAAATTATCCAAAGATAAACAGCAGGAACTCATGAATGCATATTATGATAAAGACAAAGGAATTGGTTATTCTTTGTTACGAACAACAATTCACAGTTCTGATTTTAGTAGTGGAAGTTATACTTATATCAAGGAAGGGGATACTGCTTTGAAGACTTTCTCTATTGAGCACGACAGACAATTTCGTATTCCCATGCTAAAAGAAGCAATCAAAACGGCTGGAGGGAAATTATTGACCTATGTTTCTCCTTGGAGTCCACCAGCTTTTATGAAAAGCACAAATAATATGCTAAAAGGGGGCATTTTGTTGCCAGAGTTTTATCAAGCATGGGCTAGTTATTATGCTAAATTTATTAAGGCATATGAAAAAGAAGGCATGCCTATTTGGGGGCTTACCATACAAAACGAGCCAATGGCGGTCCAAACGTGGGAGTCTTGTGTATATACAGCTGAAGCTGAGCGCGATTTCTTGAAAAACTTTCTGGGACCAATAATGGCAAAAGAGGGCCTTGGTAATAAAAAAATTGTGGTTTGGGACCACAATCGTGATTTAATGAATCAAAGAGCAAATACTATTTTTTCTGATCCTGAAGCTTCAAAATATGCTTGGGGTATGGGTTTTCATTGGTATGAAACTTGGGCAGGTGGAGCGCAAATGTTTGATAATGTACGCAAAGTACATGAAGCATATCCAGATAAAAAATTACTTTTTACTGAAGGGTGCATTGAAAAATTCGATGCTAAAAAATATCAATTTTGGCCTAATGCAGAGCGTTATGGCATTTCTATGATTAATGATTTTAATAATGGAACTGTAGGATGGACGGACTGGAATATCTTATTGGATCAAAATGGTGGTCCTAATCATGTTGGAAATTTCTGTTTTGCACCGATTCATGCGGATACTAATACAGGAGAATTAATCTATACTCCTTCCTATTATTACATCGGACATTTTTCAAAATTTATTCGTCCTGATGCCAAAAGAGTAAGTACAGCAGTTAGCAGAAGCAGTTTGTTAAGTACTTCTTTTTTGAATACAGATGGTAAAATGGTCACTATTGTAATGAATCAAAGTGACAAAAAAGTCACCTATAATTTATTTGTAGCTTCAGAGAAAACAGTAGTGCAAATCCCAGCTCATGCTATTCAAACATTAGTCTACTAAAAAACAACAATATGAATCAGTATTTAAAAAGAGTACTTAAGATTACCTTTTTTATAACGGCAATAGTTCTGCAAGTAAAATGTTCTTCATCAAGTGATAGTGGTTCAGAGCCAGCACCGCCAACACCAGTACCTCCTGTGACAGTGGTTAATGAAGTTGATTTTTGGTTGACTAAAGGAGATCAAAGCGTAAAACTTCAAAAACAAACAGGTGTCTTGGGGTTTGGAACTTCGGCTAACGGTTATGCTAGTATAGAAGTAAATGAAGCCCAAAAATACCAAACAGTTGATGGCTTTGGTTATACTTTAACTGGGGGTAGTGCAGATGTCATTAATCAACTGACTTCTTCAAAGAAAAATGACCTTTTACAGGAATTATTCGGATCTGGTGAAAGTGCAATTGGGGTCAGTTATATCAGGATAAGTATTGGCGCATCGGATATGAATGCTACTCCATTTACCTATAATGATTTACCAACTGGGGATTCTGATTTGGCTTTAGCAAAATTCAGCTTGGATCCTGACAGAAATGGAGTTATTGCTTTATTGAAAGAAATACTATTGATTAACCCAAAGATTAAGATTGTAGCAACACCGTGGTCAGCGCCTCTTTGGATGAAAGATAAAGACAGTTTTATGGGAGGACACTTGCAAACAAAATATTATGAAGTTTATGCACAATATTTTGTGAAATACATTCAACAAATGAAAGGGGAAGGAATTACAATCGATGCGATTACTCCTCAAAATGAACCTTTGCATGGAGGGAACAATCCAAGTATGGAGATGACAGCAATAGAACAAACTAATTTCATTAAAACAAATTTGGGACCCGCTTTTAAAACAGCAAACATCACTACAAAAATTATTGCTTATGATCATAATTGTGATAATATACAATATGCTAACACCGTATTAAGCGATGTTGATGCAGCTGCTTTTGTAAATGGAACTGCTTTTCATTTATATGCTGGAGATATTAGTGCACTTTCTATGGTTTACGATGCTTTTCCAACTAAAAGCATTTATTTTACGGAACAATTTACGGCTTCTACGGGTGATTTTAAAGGAGATTTAAAATGGCATTTAAAAAATATAATCATTGGTTCTATGCGAAATTGGAGTAGAAATGCATTAGAGTGGAACCTAGCAAATTCAGGTTCTTTTGGCCCACACACCTCTGGGGGTTGTTCGACTTGTAAAGGTGCCATAACCGTTAATTCTAGTGAAAGTTTGGAACGTAATGTTGCTTATTATATTATTGCTCACGCTTCTAAATTTGTTCCGGCTGGTTCTATAAGAATCGGAAGTAATGTTAGTGGTGATTTAAATAATGTGGCTTTTATAACTCCCGAAGGGAAAAAGGTTCTAATTGTTGAGAATGACGGTACTGTTAACACCTTATTTAATATTAAGTTCAATGGAAAATGGATAACAACTTCCCTAGATGCAGGTTCAGTGGGAACCTATGCATGGTAATGAAATTTTAAAACACATTAAACTCAAAATTAGTATATGAAAAAAGGAGCTTTAATAATTACAGTATTGTTCTCAATTGCGTCTTTTAGTCAAGGGTTTTTACATACTAACGGGCAAAATATTGTTGATGGGAATGAGCAGAATCTAATTCTAAGAGGTCTAGGTTTAGGTGGTTGGATGGTTCAAGAAGGCTATATGCTCAAGACCGATCAATTTGCAGGACCACAGTATGTTATAAAACAAAAAATCACTGATTTAATTGGTGAAAAGAGTACCGAAGATTTCTATAAAGCATATAAAGAAAACGGAATTACAAAGAGAGATATTGATTCTCTTGCGACTTGGGGATTTAATTCAGTTCGATTGCCCATGCATTATAACTTGTATACTTTACCTGTTGAAGAAGAAAAAAGTGCAGGAGAGAATACATGGCTTGAGGAAGGTTTTACAATGACTGATCATCTACTAGAATGGTGTGCGGCAAATAAAATGTATTTAATTTTAGATCTTCACGCCGCTCCTGGAGGGCAAGGGAGAGACGCTAATATATCCGATTATGATACGTCTAAGCCGTCTTTGTGGGAAAGCGAAGCCAATCGAAATAAAATGATTGCCTTTTGGAAAAAAGTGGCGGTACGCTATAAAGATAATCCGTGGATTGGTGGGTATGATATTATAAATGAACCCAACTGGAATTTTACGGGAACCAATAATAATGGATGTGATGAAACTTCAAATGGGCCTTTAAGAGCACTTCAAGTTAATATTACGAAGGCAATACGAGAAGTAGATACGAATCACTTAATTATTATTGAAGGCAATTGCTGGGGCAACAATTACAATGGAATTTTTCCGCTTTGGGATGATAACATGGCTATGAGTTTTCATAAATATTGGAACCACAATACACAAGGTGCGATTCAGAAAATGTTGGATTATAGAACGCAATACAATGTTCCAATATGGTTGGGAGAAAGTGGTGAAAATTCTAATGTTTGGTTCAAAGATGCTATTTCTTTAGTAGAATCCAATAATATAGGTTGGGCTTTTTGGCCAATGAAAAAAATAGAAAATATCGCAGGAATTACCTCAGTTAAAAAGAATCCTGATTATGAGATTTTACTTCAATATTGGAAAAATGGCGGAATGAAACCCAGTCCAGATTTTGCTAAAATAGCACTGATGCAGTTAGCGGAAAATTTTAAAATGGAAAATGTGACCGTCAAGCCAGATGTCGTTGATGCGATGTTTAGACAAGTGCAAACGAATGAAACAAAGGCCTATAAAAAACATAATTTACTAGGAAAAATCTTTGCGACCGAATACGATTTGGGTACCAATGGATTTGCTTATTTTGATAAGGATGTAGTAAATTATAAAGTGGATACGGGAACTTTTGAAGAGTGGAATAAAGGAAATTCAATGCGTAATGACGGAGTTGATATTTTACCATGTACGGATGCAATTTCAAATGGATTCCAAGTTTCATTTATAGAAAATGAGGAGTGGTTGCAATTTACATTAGATTCAAAATCAAAAAAAACGTATGATGTTGCAATTCGATACGCAAGTTCAAAAGCAGATGGGAAGCTACATTTTGAAATGGAAAATGGAATGAAATCATCGGGTATAAAACTTCCAAGAACGGGTGGTGATGCGGTATGGAAAACGGTTGTTTTGCATGGATTAGATTTAAATAAAGGAATAAATAAAATCAAAGTAGCTTTTGACAAAGGAGGTTTTAATCTTAATTATTTTGAATTTATAAAAAGTAAAAAATAACTATTTACACTAAGGTCAATCAATAGAAATCAACATCTTTAAAATATTATTTATAATGAAAAAAATTGCTTATAAAATAACATTGTTATCTTTTGTTTTGCTATTCGCATTTCTGTCTTGTAGCGACAATGGAGGAACTTCAAATGAAGTGCCTGTAGTTGTGCCGTCAAATTTATCGGTTAAAGCTACAGTTGTTGGTACATCTACTGCAAATCCTAATGGAGATGGGGGTGGCGTAGTGAATTTTAAAATCACGGCGAATAACGCGGTTTCTTATAAAATATTGGTTGATGGAAAAACGATTGAACAAACCTCTGGAGATTATTCATATACTTTCAAAACGGCAGGAACTAATACATTTACGGTTTATGTGTCAGCATATAATGGAGTAAATTTTATTAGTTCTTCGGTTGTGGTGGTGGTTAATGTAGCTTTAAATTTAATTTGGTCAGATGAGTTTAATGTAGATGGAGCTCCTGATGTCTCTAAATGGAATTTGCAAACTTGGGATCCGGGTTATGTTAATAACGAACTTCAATCTTACACCACCCGTGCAAAGAATATAAAAGTGGAAGACGGCCTTTTGAAAATTACAGCACTTAGAGAAGATTATGGTAAAGGGAAGTTTACTTCTGGAAGAATAGAAAGCAATGGAAAATTTGAATTTACTTATGGTACAATTGTGATAAGAGCAAAAGTACCTACTGGAGTTGGTACATGGCCAGCTGTCTGGATGCTAGGTAGTAATATTGGTAGTGTAGGATGGCCAGCTTGTGGAGAGTTAGATATTTTAGAATCTGTGGGAAAAAATTTAAATCAAAATCACTCTTCGTTGCATTCACCAGGAAGATCAGGAAATACGCCTGATACAGGAATTATAAAAGTTCCTAATAGTAATACAGAATTTCATATTTATAAAGCAAGTTGGACTGCTACCGATATTAAGTTTTATGTTGATGATGTCTTGTATTATACTTTTCAAAATTCGGATAAATTTCCATTCAATAAAAACTTTTATCTAATAGTAAATTTAGCTATGGGAGGCGTTTGGGGAGGTGATGTTGATCCAAATTTCACATCTTCTACTTTTGAAATTGATTATGTTAGGGTTTATAATTAGGGTTTTATTGTTTATTATTGCCCATATTTTGGCTGCTGTTTTGTAATTCGAACAATCTTATCTATAATATAATTTGATAAAATGAAAAATTTAAAAAATATCTTTTTTCTTCTGATTTTTGGTCCAATGTGCACGGTTTTACCAGCGCAATCATTAAAGATTATGACGTACAATATCCGATTGGATGTAAGTAGTGATGGAGAAAATGATTGGACTCATCGTAAAGATTTTTTTACATCACAAATTCAATTCTATGAGCCGGATGTTTTTGGAGTTCAAGAAGCTACCCCCAATCAAGTTGTTGATATCTCAAATGTACTTTTGAAATATAATAATGTAGGCATGGGAAGAGAAGGGGTTGGAAAAGGAGAGTCTTCCAATATTTATTTTAAAAAAGATAAATTCACAATACTGGATTCTAGTACTTTTTGGCTTTCAGATACACCCAATGAAATTTCAATGGGTTGGGATGCGGCTTGTAATAGAGTTTGTACATATGCTCTTTTTAAGGATAACAAAACGAAACAGTTTTTTTGGGTTTTCAACACACATCTGGACCATATTGGTGAAGTGGCTCGAACCAAGGGAATTGAGCTAATTCTTTCTAAAATTGCGGCGCTAAATACTAAGAAATATCCTGTAATTTTCATGGGGGATTTTAATACAGAACCTAATGAGGATCGAATAATCAAGTTGCAAAAAGTAATGGATGATACTAAGGACCTTTCACAGAATAAACCTTTTGGACCTGAAGGAACTTTCAATGGTTTTAAACATAATGAGCCAGTAACTAAAAGAATTGATTACATTTTTATATCAAAAAATAATAATTTAAATGTAATGAAATATGCTGTTTTGAGTGACTCCAAGGATTTGAAATACCCATCAGATCATTTGCCGGTTTTAGTAGAACTTAACTTTAAAAAATAATATGAAAAGAAGATTAAAAACGATACAGCTTTTGTTATTGTTGCCTATAATTGCCCTTCAATACAATTGTAGCCCTTCAAGGAAGACAATGGAAACCACTAATGAAGTTTCTTTTTGGATGACTAAAAGTGATCAATCAGTGCTATTGCAAAAACAAGAAAAAAACTTGGTATTCAATACTATTGCTAATTCGAATCCAACAATTGATGTTGATGACTCTCAAAAATTCCAAACGATTGATGGTTTTGGCTTTAGTTTAACAGGAGGAAGTGTGACGGCTATCAATAAATTAGAAAAATCAAAAAAAGCGGCCCTTTTACAAGAATTATTTGGTACTAAAGAGGATGCAATTGGGATTAGCTATTTGCGAATTAGCATTGGAGCGTCCGATTTGAATGAGGCTGTTTTTTCGTATGATGATATGCCTAAAGGGGAAACCGATTTGAAGTTGGAGCATTTTAATTTTGGTTCAGACGCAAATGATTTGATTCCACTTCTAAAAGAAATTATAGCAATAAATCCATCGATTAAAATTATGGGATCGCCATGGTCTCCACCTGTTTGGATGAAGGACAATGGAAATACAAAAGGAGGCAGTTTACTTCCTCAATATTATGAGGTATATGCGGAGTATTTTGTAAAATACATTCAACGTATGAGTGAAAAAGGAATTACTATTGATGCTATCACACCTCAAAACGAACCCTTGCACCCGGGGAATAATCCAAGTTTGTTAATGACTGCTTTAATGCAAGCTGATTTTATAAAAAATAACTTAGGTCCTGCTTTCAAAAAAGCCAATTTAAAAACAAAAATTGTAATTTATGACCATAATTGTAATAAACCAGAATATCCTTTGACCATTTTGAATGATCCTGAAGCATTGCCATTTGTTACAGGTTCAGCTTTTCATTTGTACGAAGGAGACATCAGTGCGCTGTCAACAGTGCACAACGCTTTTCCTAATAAAGAGGTATATTTCACAGAACAATACACAGGTTCGGGGAGCAGTTTTGAATCGGATTTAAGATGGAGTGAAAAAAACGTGGTGATTGGTTCCATGCGAAATTGGAGTAAAAATGCGCTATCTTGGGGCTTAGCCAATGATGAATTCTATAGACCTTTTACACCAGGTGGTTGTAGCACTTGTAAAGGAGCGTTGATGATTGATAAAAAAGGAGTAATTAAAAGAGAAGTGGGGTACTATATTATTGCTCATGCTTCTAAGTTTATTCCTGATGGTTCAACTCGAATTGCTAGTAATTTAATTGATCATCTGACTAATGTAGCTTTTAGAACTTCTGGAGGAAAAACTGTTTTATTAGTGCTGAATGATGGAGAAAATAATGAAACTTTTAATATTAAATACAATAATAAATGGGTTACTACGACTTTAAATTCTGGAGCGGTAGCAACTTATATTTGGTAATAAATAAAAAAATAATGATGAGATTTAAGATTTTTTGCACACTGTTTTTGAGTTGTTTTATTATCAATAATGCTATATCACAAGAGGTTAAAACGATAACTTATTTCAAAAACGACACCATAAAACTGGATTTGGATTTATATTTGCCTCAAAAGAAAACCAATCAAAAAACACCCTTAATACTCTTTGCTTTTGGGGGTGGATTTTCTGGAGGGGATCGTACTAGCGGAAAAGAGTTTTGTAAACTACTAGCTCAAAATGGGTATGCGGCAGCAAGTATTTCTTATACTTTATATATGAAAGATAAAAACTTTAGTTGTGATGGTATTTTGACCGAAAAAATTAAAGCCATTCAAATTGGAGTGAGTGATATGTGGCAAGCTACTTCGTATTTGATAAAAAATGCGGATAATTATAATATTGATGCTTCTAAAGTATTTATAAGTGGAATAAGTGCAGGTGCCGAAATTGGTTTTCAGGCTAGTTATTGGGATTATAAATTAATGAATTTATATGAAAATAATTTACCAGATAATTTTAAATACGCTGGATTTATGGGAGGTTCAGGTGCCATTATGGATTTGAATTTGATTACAGAAAAAAACTGTATTCCAATGCTTTTGGCTCATGGTAGTGCTGACGGAACAGTTCCCTATGGAACAGCTGCGCACCATACTTGTCCAACTAATTCCTCTGGATGGTTGATGTTGTTTGGTTCATATTCAGTATATAATTATGCATCACAATTTAATAAAGGAATTGAATTAATTACTTTTTGTGGTGGAGGGCATGAGTTTTCAGGCTATTTATTTGAGAAAGAACCGCACTATGTTTTAGAATTTTTAAAAGAGGTTTTAGCAGGAAACAAATTTCAAAACCATATTGTAAAACCTTCATCTAAAGCAGAAAAGTCTAAATATTTGTTTTGTAATTAAGTTTATAACTAAATACTATTATTAAAGTACAATTAAAAAAAAATGAAAAAAAGAACCACTTTAATCTTGTTGATGATTTCTTTTATAGGGATTGCACAACAATCAATTGATCAAAAAGTAAATGCATTGCTAAAGCAAATGACATTGGAGGAAAAAATTGGGCAACTCAATCAATATACTGGTAATAACCAGGCAACCGGACCTATAACGATTAATCTAAATAAGGAAACAGAAATTAAGCAGGGTTTAATAGGTTCGATGTTGAATGTTTTAGGAACTCAATATACGCGACAATATCAAGAATTGGCGATGCAATCCCGTCTTAAAATCCCTTTGTTATTTGGACAGGATGTTATTCATGGATACAAAACTACGTTTCCAATTCCTTTGGCCGAAGCGGCTAGTTGGGACTTAGATGCTATGGAACTTTCGGCAAGAATTGCAGCAACTGAAGCGGCTGCAAGCGGAATCCATTGGACATTTGCTCCAATGGTTGATATTGCTCGTGACCCACGCTGGGGACGTGTAATGGAAGGCGCTGGCGAGGATACGTATCTTGGTTCAAGAATTGCTGCTGCCAGAGTTAAAGGTTTTCAAGGGAAGCTAGGGGATGTGAATTCAGTTATGGCTTGTGTAAAACATTTTGCTGCTTATGGCGCAGCTGTTGGAGGGAGAGATTATAATTCGGTTGATTTGAGTGAGAGAATGTTATGGGAAACCTACTTGCCTCCATTTAAAGCAGCGTTAGATGCTGGTGCAGCAACTTTTATGAATTCATTTAATGATCTTAATGGGATTCCAGCTACTGGTAATAAATATTTACAAAGAGATATTTTAAAAGGAAAATGGAATTTTCAAGGTTTTGTTGTTTCTGACTGGGGTTCTATTGGAGAAATGGTCAATCACGGTTACGTAAAAGATAATAAGGAAGCCGCATTGGCTGCAATTACTGCAGGAAGTGATATGGATATGGAAAGTAATGCTTACCGCTATCATTTAGCTGAATTGGTGAAAGAAAACAAAGTGCCAATTGCTTTGATTAACGATGCAGTAAAAAGAATTTTGCGTAAAAAATTCGAATTGGGTTTATTTGATGATCCATATAAATACTGTAATCCTGAAAGGGAGCAAGCAGCATTAAATAATCCAGAACATAGAAAGGCAGCAAGAGAAGTTGCGGCAAAAAGTATCGTTTTATTAAAAAATGACAATGCTATTTTACCACTTTCAAAATCGATTAAGACGATTGCTTTCATAGGCCCATTAGTTAAAGAACACAAACAGAATATGGGATTTTGGGCTGTTGAATTGCCTGATTTGGATTATGATAAACAAGTAGTTTCTCAATGGGAAGGATTGCAAAATAAAGTTAGTAAAAACACTCAGTTGCTTTACGCCAAAGGATGCGAGACAACTGGAGATACTAAAGAAGGCTTTGCTGAAGCAGTTGCGGTAGCCAATCAAGCGGATGTTGTTGTTTTAAGTGTTGGTGAAAGTTGGAATATGAGCGGAGAAGCTAAAAGCCGTAGTAATATTCATTTGCCAGGAGTTCAAGAAGAACTAATAAAAGTCATTCAGGCAACTGGAAAGCCAGTTGTAGTTTTAATCAATGCTGGAAGACCACTGATTTTTAATGATACTGCTGATACTGTCCCTGCTATTCTTTATACATGGTGGTTAGGTACTGAAGCAGGAAATGCGATTGCTGATGTTTTATTTGGAGACTACAATCCTTCGGGAAAATTACCAATGTCTTTTCCAAGAGAAGAGGGACAAATTCCAATTTACTACAATCATTTTAATACAGGAAGGCCAGCTCCAAATGATACAGCAACAAATTATGTTTCGGCTTATACTGATTTGAAAAATAGTCCTAGATTTCCGTTTGGGTATGGATTGAGTTATACCACTTTTGAGTATTCTGATTTGAAATTATCTCAGAATAAAATAAAAAGCAATGAAACAATTGAAGTTTCGGTAACCATAACTAATTCAGGAAAAATAGCTGGAGAAGAAGTAGTTCAATTGTATTTAAGAGATAAAGTGGGTTCAGTGGTAAGACCAATTATTGAACTGAAAGATTTTCAAAAATTAAAATTAAATGCGGGAGAAAGTAAAACAATCCAGTTTCATATTGACAAAGAGAAATTGTCTTTTTACAATGCAGCATTACATTGGATAACTGAACCTGGTGATTTTGATTTGATGATTGGTTCGTCTTCGGCAGATATCCGTTTGAGAGATAGTTTTGAATTAACGAATTGATTTTAGAATAAAATGAGCAATTTAAAAAATGCATTGTTGTTATTTATAATGCCATTTATGGTTTTTGCACAAACTAAAAAAGATACTATAAGGGTATTTTATTTGGGCGGCCAGTCCAATATGCAGGGTTTTGGTTATGTGAAAGAGCTTCCAGATTCTTTAAATAAATCAAATAAAAATGTTTTTATTTATCAAGGAAACCCTGTTGGGGATAATGATGTAGCTGGAGGTTTGGGAAAATGGGATTTTTTAAAGCCAGGTCATGGAACAGGATTTGCATCAGATGGAAAGAACAATATGCTTTCGGATCGATTTGGTATTGAGCTTTCGTTTGCCAAAAAACTACAAGAATTATATCCATATCAAAAACTTGCAATTATAAAATATGCTAGAAATGGATCTTCTATTGATAGTAGTGGGACTGCTTATTTTGGTTCTTGGGAACCTGATTTTAGAAGCGGAAAAGGAATCAATCAATACGATTATTTTCTCAAAACAGTTAATAACGCTATGGCCATGAAAGATATAAACGGTGATGGAGTCGAAGATATTTTGATTCCAAGCGGTATCATCTGGATGCAAGGAGAAAGTGATGCCGATAAATCGGAACTAATTGCCAATCAATATTATTCGAATTTAAAAAGGTTGATGGAGTTGATGCGAGCCGCTTTTAGAAATAATGATTTGCCTATAGTAATTGGAAAAATATCGGATTCTGGTGATGATGTCGATGGAAAAATTTGGGCTTATGGCGAATTAGTTCAATATGGACAAGAAAAATTTGCAGCAATGGAACCCCATGTAAGCATTGTACGAACTACAAGTACTTATAAATATACAGACAAATACCACTACAAAAGTGATGGATATATTGATTTAGGAAAAGAATTTGCAAAATCAATTTTCCTTTTGAATAAATAAGAAAACATCTAATTGTAAAGGAGCAACTTTAATTTGAAAAATATTTTAAAACAGAAAAGCCGATAGTTTCTAATAGAAAACTATCGGCTTTTTAAGTAAGGCGTATAACTTATTTTAATATTTTGTTTTTTAGCCACAACCTTGTTGGTTCATCATAAAGCTTTAGACAGGCATAAGCAACAATAATACTTGTAACCAAAGTTAATATGCTGTAAGGATACGCTTCGCTAATTTTAATTTTTGTGTCAGCAACCCATCCAGTGTAAATATAAATAAAGGCATAATGCGTGATGTAAATTGGATAGGATATATCACCCAAAAATTTGCAAATACGAGCTGCATTTTTACCTTTTATTTCACCACTAGCTCCTAAATAAACAATTAAGGGAAATAGAATAATGATACTTAAAGAGTCATAAAGGCCATTTTGCCATAAGTTTTCACCACCCCCAATTCGTGGCATTGCTAAAACAAAAACAATTAACAGACTAGACCAGAAGAACGCATTTTTAATAGTTGTAATTTTCACTAGTCGGTGCAGTAAAATCCCACCAAAGAAGGGAAACATTAAGCGGGAGAGTCCTATATGAATTTGTGTAGAATCAATTGCCCAGCCACCAATAACATCACCAGTTTCACTAGTAACTGCAAGGTGAATTAATGCACATCCAGATAGGAATACAAGTATGGAAAGTGCTGTTTTTGAAAATTTCCTTACAAAAAGGGCATAAAGAATATTACCTATATATTCATAAAATAAGGACCAGCCTGGGCCATTAAGAGGATGCATTTCGGTCCAACCTCTTATGTCTAAAGAAGGAGGGACTGGTATTAATGTAAACCCTATAATCATAACTAGAATCATTTTCCAAATAGGCACCTCATGAATTGTTGGCCACAAAATAGAATCTTGAAAATAAAAACAAATGGCCCCGATAATCATTCCCATAATGACCATAGGTTGAAGTCTCACCAGTCTACGTTTGAAAAAATCACCAATAGACATTTTTTCCCAACGATCATCATAAGCATAGCTAATAACAAATCCAGAAAGTAAGAAGAAAAAATCTACAGCAAGGTAGCCATGATTTATTATTTGATCCAGATGGCTTGTAGCGTGTGCTTCAAAAATATGAAATGCAACAACCATAATAGCTGCTACACCTCGTAAACCGTCTAGAATGGGGTAGTGGGGTTTTGAATGTAATGCGTTTGTTTTCATCGGTTTATTAATGTGGTTTTTTTAAAATGGTTAGTTTTGTAGTTGTTGTGTAATTTTGACGCAATGTACACGTTTTTTTTATTTGCATTCCTTTTTTTGATAATTTTTCTGTTTTCAGAATGATGCTTTTAGTTAATTTTGTAAGAATTATATTTATTATAATTTAAAATAATCCCATATTCTTAAATATTTACAGTATTTGAGCTTATTTAATAGATTGTGAACTTTGAAAATAATACTTTCTTCTATTTTCTTAAATAAAAAAAACTAAATTGCGAAGATCGAAGAGATGAAAGTGTAATTATCAGAAAAAGAGTTTAATGTTAAAAAATATTTTAGATAACAAGGAAAGATACCAACCAGGCTTATCAATTGATTGTGTCATTTTTGGGTTTCATGATAACCAGCTTAAAGTGTTGCTAATAAAAACCAAGTATAGTAACAAATGGTCTTTGCCAGGAGGATTTGTCCCTGTAGATCAAGATATTGATCAGGCTGCAGTAACAGTTTTACACGATAGGACTGGATTGGAAGGTATATTTTTGAGGCAGTTTTCAACTTTTGGAAAAGTCAAAAGGAATAATTCGGATTTTAGTCAAGAGGTTTTAAATTTTCATTCTATTCCAATAGAAGAAGGGGAATGGTATTCTAACCGTTTTGTAACTGTAGGCTATTATGCTTTAGTTGATTTTTTTAAAACAATGCCCAATCCAGAAGGGAAAAACGGAATTGTAGAATGGATTGATCATAATGCTGTTCCTGATTTGATTATTGATCATAAAGAAATTTTAGATAAAGCATTAGAAACACTGCGGGTAGAATTGAATTTAATGCCAGTAGGGTATAATTTACTTCCTGAAAAATTCACGATTCCAGAATTGCAAAAATTGTATGAAACTATCCTTGGTAGAACGCTTGATAGAAGGAATTTTCTTCGTAAAATAACTGCGATAGGAATTTTGATAAAATTAGATGAAAAGAAAAGTAATGTTGCTCATAAAGCGCCCAATTTATATAGTTTTGATAAACATAAATATGAAGAAGTGGTTAAAAATGGACTGACTCAAGGCTGGTAATTTTGTAACAATTTAGTTCTAAGGAAAGAATTTACTAACTATTTTATTAGGTCATTTTTCTTTATTTTTGAGACACATCTCTTTTTATTTAATAATAAATATTTATAATTTAAAAATCATGCAACAGGCTGAAAAGTTATCAAAATTGAATTTTTTTTTGAAAGAAGTGAAAATTAATGACACTAATTTTCATCTTAGATTGGGAGCAAATTTTCCAATTATAAATGATTTATTTCAAAAACTATATTCGGATAGCCCCAATAAAGAGGAAGCGTTTCAATTGCTAATGCAGTCTTTAGTTAAAAATTTTGAAAATCGATCTGATTTTCAAAAGAAACGAGATTTGAACCGTGTATCTAATCCCAATTGGTATTCAAGTGAAAAAATCGTTGGAATGATGTTATATGTTGATCTTTTCAATATTGATTTCAATGGGCTAAAAGCAAAAATCCCTTATTTTCTTGATTTGGGTATTAATACGGTGCATTTAATGCCTTTTTTGGATGTTCCAGAATTTGAAAATGACGGTGGATACGCTGTGCGAAATTATCGCGAAGTGAATCCTAAGTTTGGTTCTATGGATGATTTTGAAGCTTTGGTTACTGAGTTTCAAAAAAACGATATGAATCTAGTCATGGATTTAGTGCTGAATCATTGTGCTGATGAACATGAATGGGCTATAGAAGGCCGTAAAGGGAATCCAAAATATAAAGATTTTTTCTATTTCTTTCCAGATAGAACTTTGCCTAACGCTTATGAAAAGTCGATGGTTGAGATTTTTCCAGATACCGCTCCAGGAAACTTTACTTATTTGCCTGAAAATGATAAATGGGTGATGACTTTGTTTTATGGCTACCAATGGGATTTGAATTATAAGAATCCAATGGTTTTGGCTGAAATGATTGATATTATGTTGTTTTGGGCCAATAAAGGTATCGATATTTTTCGTTTTGATGCAGTTGCATTTATGTGGAAGGAAATTGGTAAATTCAACCAAAATTTACCCGAAGGACATTTATTATTGCAACTTTTTAAATTGTGTGGGCAAATTGTTTCCCCAGGTGTAGCTTATATAGCTGAAGCGATTGTAGCTCCAGATGAGATTATAAAATATTTTGGACAAGGATTATCACAAGGGGATGAATGTGATATCGCTTATAACGCTAATTTCATGGCTTTAAGTTGGGAAGCAATGGCTACTCGCAATACAAATTTGCTTAAAAAATCAATGAGAGCGGTTCCTACAAAACCTAGAAATACAACTTGGATCAATTATGCAAGATGTCACGATGATATAGGATTTGGTTTTGATGATAAATTAGTGACTGAATTAGGGCTTAATAGCCTACAGCACCGATTGTATATCTTGAAACATTATTGTGATGGATTTAATGGGAGTTTTGCTTTAGGGCAGCGATTTATGATTGAGCATGAAACGGGTAATGCTCGAATTTCGGGATCCATGGCTGCTTTATGTGGTTTAGAAAAAGCATTAATTGAAAATAATGTGAAAGAAATTCAAATTGCCATAAAGAGAATTAATTTGCAACATGCCGTTATTTTGTCTTTAGGAGGATTACCAATGATTTATAGTGGTGATGAGGTAGGTTTGCCTAATAATTATGATTATTTAAATGATGAAAGTAAAAAGTATGATAATCGCTGGCTCCATCGTTCTAAAATGAATTGGAGTTTGGTCGAAAATATAGAAGATTCTCCATCGGCACAAGCTCAGGTCTACAAACAGTTAAAGCAATTAATTAGAATTAGGAAACAAACTCCAGCTTTCGCAGATAACAATGATTTGCAATATATCGATTATGAAAACAGTCATTTGTTAATATATAAAAAAACAGATTCTCAAGGGAAAGAAGTATATGTTATCTCGAATTTCTCAGACTATGATACTTTTTTTAATAGTAACGTGTTTGAAAATTTAAAAAGCACAAAATTATTTAATTTACTTACTGGAGAGGATTTTGATATTCAAGAAATTAATTTCATCAGTGCGTATGATATTTTGTGGCTGAAAAAATAAGTTAAATTAAACCTGTAAAAAAACTCCATTATTTCTAATGGAGTTTTTTGTGATCGATGATCGGTTACAATCGAACACTTGATAGTAATATTGGCACTTTTCGATATTTATAATAGTAATTATGCTTTGAGGATTTACAGTTATCTTGGTATCGAATAAAAATGGTAAGCATTGGAATGGAAAGCGTAAACTTCAGCCCGCTTACATGGGAGTATCTCAGCATTCACCTTGCTTTTCGAATGAAATATTTTAATAGTGAAATAGTTAATTTGAATTTATTTTTTTGAATTGCAACGGACTAAGACCGACTTCTTTTTTAAAAAGTCTTGAAAAATAAGACATATTATCAAATCCAAGAGAATAAGCAATTTCAGACACTGTTTTGTCGTCAATTATCAGAAGGTTTTTTGCTTCAGATATTAAAAATAAATGAATATGCTCTAAAGCCGTTTTTCCGCTTTCCTGTTTAAGTAAATCGCTTAGATAGCGCGGACTTAAATGCAATAGTTCTGCAAGTTGATTAACCGATGGAAGACCCTTATCGAGTTGTCCGTTATTTACATATTGAGCAAGAATTTCATTAAATTTAGTTACCGTTTTACCGGAAATTTCAAAGCGGTTTATAAATTGACGCTTGTAAAATCGCTGTGCATATTTTAATAATGTACTAATATTAGAAAGTATAATTTCTCGACTATATTCGTCTTGGTTATTATAATATTCGTTTTCTATTTTATGAAAAATATCCCAGGCTATTTTTTCTTCCTGAGGAGAAAGATGTAGCGCTTCGTTAGTTTCATAATCAAAATAATTATAAGTAGAGAGTTCGTTGCGAAGCGGTTTACCATTAATAAAATCTTCATGAAAGAAAATTAGAAATCCATCTTCGTCGAATTCAAGGTTTTTCATTTCTATAACCTGTCTTGGTTTTACAAACATCATAGAACCACGTTCATGATCATATTTTGTACGTCCATACATGACAACTCCGGCTTTTAGTTTTTTGAACCCAATCATATAAAAATCACTTGTAAATTCGCGGTCACCTAAAGAACACTTGTCTTTACAACGATAAATACTTATTAACGGATGTTCTGGTTTTGAAAAACCATTTTCACGATGCAATTCTGCCAGATTTTTATAATGTTTCATCTTTTCAGTATTTAAGACAGTACAATCTACAGAATTTAATCTGATAGATTGTACTAATTTTAATTTTTAATGACCGTGTGCATTTGCAGAAACTTCTTTCCATTCTTCAAATTCAGCAAGACGTTCCGCATAAACCTTTTTAACGGCAGGATAAGCTACTTTTCCTAAAAGGAAATGTAAAGGTGGTTTTTCACTATCTATCAATGCCAAAACTGCTGTGGCTGTTGTTTCGGGATTTCCCCAGCCATCTGGAACTGGTGCTTCAAAGAAAGCTTTTTTAAGTGGAGCATAAGTTTCAGTAGGTTCAGTCTGAAAAGCTGAAGCACCGGACCAATCTGTTGCAAAACCATTTGGTTCTATTAAACTCACTTTAACCCCAAATTCTGTAAGTTCAGTAGCCAATGTTTCAGTCAGACCGTTAACGGCATATTTTGATGCGTTGTAAAGTCCTAAAACCGGTAAAGTTACCAATCCTAAAAAGCTTGAAACCTGAATTACGTGACCACTTTTTTGCTCACGAAAAATAGGCGTTATAGCTTGGGTAACCCAAAGTACACCAAAAAAGTTAGTCTCCATTTGAGCACGCGCTTGTTCTTCTGTTGTTTCTTCAATTGCACCAAACAATCCAAAACCTGCGTTGTTTATAACTACATCTATACGATTAAAATGATCTTTTGCTTTTTGTACTGCTGTAAAGCATGCTGCACGATCATTAACATCGAGTTGAATAGGAAAAATGGCATCGCCAAATTCAGCTACAAGTTCTTTTAGATTTTCTAAATTTCTTGCAGTTGCTGCTACTTTATCGCCACGTTGTAAGAGAGCTTTTGCCCAAATTTTACCAAAACCTCTTGAGGCTCCTGTAATCAAAATTATTTTTGACATGATTAATTATATTAAAATTATATCAACAAAGTTACATAGACTGTGCATGAAGGATTTTCACAAAAGTGGGAATTACTGGTACATTTTAACGGAGTTAAAAGTCTAATTCGATATGCTGCGTGTACTCTTGAATTTGATAAATAAGCAATTTCAAAATCGCTTAAAACTGGTCTTCTCAATATGTTTCCAGATCTGGATTCTGGAATATGGGAGGTTTCTGCCAGAATTTTGTTCGAATGATAATTGGTTTCTTTTTGGATAATTTCCTTAGTCAAATTCAGCATATGGCTGTGCTACTTCTGGAAGAAAGATTCCAGTGTTTCGCATGTTTTCTGAAATCGTAAGAAATAAGTCGTATTAAAAAGCTCAAAAACCAGCTTGGGCTTCGAAAATAGAATCGATTATTAATGATGAAAACTGGGGAAATTTGTATTTGAACAAACTAGCAAATGAGTTAGGCTTGTATCTTGTTTATTTATCAAGAAAATTTCCAGAGTATTTTAATGTGGACTTCGCAGATTATATTCGTGAAAAAAAGCTAGAACAAGGGAAGTTTATTTCATTAAAATAAATCGATTACTAATTCAGCTATTTCACATCAATGCGGATTTTCGGATGAAAGCCATTTTTCGAGATATTTATAGCAAAGTTCAAAATGACGCCAAAGCAATTCCAAAAAACAGTTCAAAAAGATAAGAATATGCCATTAGGTTTGCAATCTGCTATTTTAAGTTTTTTAAATTCTATATTTTTGTTTTCACATAAAACGATATCAGTATGTATAATTTCAAAAATGATTATTCAGAAGGTGCTCATCCTTCTATTTTAAATACGCTTTTAGCAACTAATATGGTGCAACAAATAGGTTATGGAGAAGATGATTATTCAGCTCAAGCAAAAACTATTTTAAGAAATAAAATGAGTAATGCTAATGCAATTATCTATTTTGTGTCTGGAGGGACGCAAACTAATCTTCTTGTTATTACTACCTTGCTACGATCACATGAAGCGGTTATTAGTGCAAAAACTGGGCATATTTATGCTAATGAAACTGGAGCTATAGAGGCAACAGGGCATAGAGTAATTACTGTTGAGACACAAGATGGGAAACTTAGACCATTAGATATTAAAAAAGTGTTGCAAGATCATTTATTAAGACCACACGTTGTAAAACCAAAAATGGTTTATATCTCTAATTCAACCGAAATAGGTACGATTTATAATAAAGAAGAATTGCAAGAGCTATCTGAATGTTGCAGATCAGAAGAGTTGCATCTTTTTTTAGACGGGGCAAGATTAGGACATGCACTAATGGCTGAAAACAATGATTTGACTTTGTCTGATATTTCAGCACTTACCGATGTGTTTTATATTGGGGGAACAAAAAATGGAGCTTTGCTTGGTGAAGCAATTGTGTTTAATACTGTAAAACTAGCAACAGATTTTGATTATTTATTGAAACAAAAAGGGGCGCTATTGGCAAAAGGAAGAGTGCTGGGGATACAGTTTCTGGAGTTATTCAAAGAGGACTTGTATTTTACTTTAGCAAAATATGCTAATGCTATGGCAATGAAAATTGCAGATGCAATTAAAGATAAAGGATATTCTTTTTTAACAAATTCTACTACAAACCAAATATTTCCTATTTTACCCAAAAATATAATTGAAAAATTAAGTCAAAAATATGCGTTTTATGTGTGGAAAGATATTGATGAAAATACATCTGCTATACGTTTAATTACATCATGGGCAACAGACGAGAATAAAGTGAATGAGTTGATTGATGATTTAAAGAAACTATAAATTTAAACTCAATAGTAGGGAATGATTTTGGTGAATTGCTCAAAAAATTTCTAAACATAA
Organism: Flavobacterium sp. WC2421; assembly: GCF_040822115.1. Classification (NCBI taxonomy): domain Bacteria; kingdom Pseudomonadati; phylum Bacteroidota; class Flavobacteriia; order Flavobacteriales; family Flavobacteriaceae; genus Flavobacterium; species Flavobacterium sp. WC2421. The sequence goes on from NZ_CP162004.1 coordinate 1,509,044, forward strand.
AAAAAACCTCTAAAATCAAAAGACTTTAGAGGTTTCAAAGTTATGGTGGGCGATGAGGGGTTCGAACCCCCGACCCCCTCGGTGTAAACGAGGTGCTCTGAACCAGCTGAGCTAATCGCCCTAACACAATTTGTAAATTTTACATTTCCTTATTGCGAGTGCAAATATAGACTAGTTTTTCGCTTACGCAAAACATTTATATGAATATTTTTTTATTTTTTTTATTTGATTTATATCTTGTTGAATTTTAATTTGTTGGGATTTTAAAAACGAAATAAAAAAACTCCATTTGATCAAAGATAAGTGGAGTTTTAAAAATTTCTAGGAATTATTTGGAAAGTGTAGGCTCATTATGGTACAAATAATCGCCATGTATTCCAGTAAAGGCCTTGTTTAATTCAGCAAAGAATGCTTTTCGATCTTCTTCTTTTGGCCATGCGAGTTGAATTAACTCATTTTGTTTGTCGTTAGCTTTTTCTAAATCAGATAAGGAATCGTATAAATAGGCTTCCAAGAAGTCTCTGCTATCAGATCCCCAGGAATGACGATGTGGGTAGTATGCTTTTATATAGGGGTTGTTCAGTGTTATTTTTTCGTTGAATTCTTTTAACCCTTTTCCCTGTCCATTCAATGACATTTGAGATTTTCTAATATATACAATCATGGGTTCTTTGGAAGTAGTTTTAAGGTCTTTGCTTCCAGCAGCTACTGTAGTGTATATTTCATCTGAATGCATTGGGCCATAATAACTAGTGTATTTGTCAAAAAAGGCCTTTCTTGCTTTCTCATCAGGCCATCCTTTTTTAATCAAGTCATTTGATACGTCATTGGCTTTTTCTATATCTTCCCATGTTTTGAATACTGAGACGAGTAAAACTTCGGAGCTATTTTCAGTATAATAATGGTTTAATAGTTCGGAACCTATTATTAAATCATTCTTACTAGTTACTTTGTCAAAGTACTCCTGTTCTGTTTGCTTCCAATCTTTTCGGTCAGTATCTAAGTTTCGATGCAATGTGGTTACCGTAACGAATACTGGTTTTGGGTCTTCTTGAGCATGTAGTTTGATACTCAATAGGAGCGTTAAAATTAACATTCCTAATACTAAATTTCTGCTTTTTTTCATGATAATTTTGTATTAAATGATTAATTACTAAAAACGAGTATTAAATTTAACACATTAACAGTCAGAAACTTATCTTTTTTTAAAATATTTTTTAACACAAAAATAGCTTTGTAATCTATATCCCTTTGTTTAAAGGTAATTCGGCAACTACAAAAGTGCTTCCGCCGATATAAATAAAATCATTTTTTGTAGCATTATTCCTAACGGATGCGTATGCATCTGATACAGAGCGGTATGTATTTCCTGTTAGATTGAATTTTTTAGCTGTAGTTTGTAAGATTTCGGCATCTAATCCACGGGGAATGTTGGGTTTACAAAAGTAGTAAATAGCGTCAATTGGGAATAAAGGTAGAATTTCATTCAAATCCTTGTCATTTACTAAACCAAGGACAATATGTAATTTCTCAAATGTTTCTTTTTCTATTTGATGTAGTACAATAGATAAACCTTCTTTATTGTGAGCGGTATCACAAATGATTTTAGGGGAACTTCCTAATTGTTGCCATCTGCCTTGAAGTCCAGTATTTTTAACAACGTTCAATAATCCGTTTTCAATATTAACTTGGGTAAGACTAAATTCATTTTGCGTATTTAGAATACTGATCGTTTGAAGAACTGTTTTTTTATTGAATTCTTGATAGTCACCAATTAAATCAGATGGGAATGTTTTTGAAATTAAGTCCGAAGCAAAATAAATTTCAGAATTACATTCTGTAGCCTTTTTAATAAAGACTTCTTTTGTTTCAGGAGTATATTCTCCAATAACCACTGGAATTTCAGGTTTGATAATTCCTGCTTTTTCAAAGGCTACTGCTTCTAGCGTATTTCCTAAAAACTGCGTGTGATCTAATCCTATATTGGTAATTACGGATAGTAATGGGGTAATGATATTGGTTGCGTCGAGTCTTCCGCCCATTCCTACTTCGATAATGGCAATATCTACTTTTTCTTTCGAAAAATAATCAAATGCAAGACCAACACTCATTTCAAAAAAGCTGATTTCATTGGACTCAAAAAATGATTTATTTGTATTGATAAATTCGCAGACGAATTCTTCTGAAATATCTATTCCATTAATTTTTATGCGTTCTCTAAAATCTTTTAAGTGCGGGGAGGTGTATAGCCCTACTTTGTAACCAGCCTCTTGTAAGATGGAGGAAAGCATGTGTGAAGTAGATCCTTTTCCATTAGTGCCTGCTACATGAATACATTTTAAATTTTTATGCGGATTAGCAAGATGATTAATCAGGAGGTGTGTGTTTGTTAGATCTTTTTTATAGGCCGATGCACCCTGAAGTTGATACATAGGAAGTTGATTGAACATCCATTCTGTAGTTTCTTGATAATTCATTTTATTGCAAAGTTTAGAAAATTGAGTTCAATTTTCAAATAAATATTATTCTCCTAATTTGAAGTTCACAGTGATGAAACCTATTTGTGTTTCGGGAGCATTTGAGTCAGGTTGCCATTTGTATTTTCTAGCTGTCGCTAATGCGGGTTCTACAAGACAAGGGTTTGTGTTTGTTGTTCCTTTGGTATATTTTGCAGCAACGACATTTCCGTTTCGATTAACAGTTATTTGAACGACAACTGTTCCAAATTCATTACATTTTTGTACTTCTTTACCTCTAGAACTAATACTTCTTCCATTTAAACCCCATCCGCTACCATTTCCTGTTCCTGTTCCAGAACCGTAGTAGCTGTTGGCATAAGGATCTCCGTTTAAGCTTCCTTTGTCGCCTGCTACATTGTCATTTCCTTCTCCTCCTTTGGCTTTTCCATCGGATTTAGGGCCGTTTATTAAACTAGATAGGGCATCTGAAGTACTTTTTGAGGGTTTTGGATTTTCTTTTGGTTTTGGTTTTACCTCTTCGGTTGCAACTTGTTTAGTGGGTTGCGCTTTTTTAACCTGTTTGATAACAACTGCTTCTTCAATATCTTGAGCTAGTATTTCGTCTTCACTAGATGCAGCCTGCTTGGCAGCTGTAGGTTGTGGTGCTGATTGAATGGCTTCGGTAGGTTGAATGTCTCCAGACCCAAACTCTGAGGTTCCAAAATTGATTGCTATTCCATTTTCTGGTGGTGGATCTAAAGAGGTTAGTCCTAAATAAAAAAACAAGATGAACATTAACACAAAAAGAACTGATGTGATAACGAATGACTTTTTTTCTTCTTCTGTTTCTAAATATTTCATGTAGAATAGATCTGTTTTTTTTTTGAAATGCAAATAAAATTATTTTGGCCTAACAGCCAAAACTACTTTGATTTGGTTTCTGTTTGCAATATCCAAAACGTTTACGGCTTTTTCGATTGGCACTCCTTCTTCAGCTCTTAGAATAATAGCTTTGGTTTTATCAGCAGAAAATAATGCTAATAATTTTGATTCTAATTCAGTTTCGGAAACAGGTTCTTTATCAATAAAAAACTCTAATTTTTTATTGATACTTACGGCAATATTTTTATTACTATCCGTTTTTCCTTTTGCTTTTGGTAGTACTAAATCTAAAGCATTAGTGGTTACCATGGTGGATGTTAGCATAAAGAAAATAAGTAATAAGAACACAATATCAGTCATAGATGACATATTGAATTCGGCACTTACTTTATTTCGTCCTCTTAAATTCATAAGTAGATTTTATTTTTTTTATTAAAATGCTTAGTTTTAAGCAGGATCGTTTAATAAATCCAAAAAGTCAACCGCATTTGCCTCCATTTGGTGAACAATTTTATCCGTTTTTACTACTAGGTGGTTGTACCCTACAAAAGCAATAATTCCAACAACTAAACCAACTACAGTTGTTGTCATGGCAGTATAGATACCTTCAGAAAGTGCACCAACTTCAATTTGACCTCCAGCTGTTGCCATTTTATGAAATGCTTGAATCATACCTACAACGGTTCCTAAGAAACCAGTCATTGGACCTGCTCCAGAAATAGTTGCTAGCATACTTACGTTTTTTTCAAGCTTGTAAATTTCTAGTTTTCCGGCGTTTTCTATTGCAGTATTGATGTCATCAAGAGGTTTTCCAATTCTTGAAATTCCTTTTTCAATTAATCGTGCAACAGGAGATTTAGAATGGGCACAAGCTATTTTAGCATTGTCAATGCGACCATTTTTAATATTTTCTTTAACTTGACCCATGAAATTCACATCGATTTTTGATGCTGCATTGATAGCCATTAAGCGTTCGAAATAAAGGTATAGCGCTACAAAAAACATTAGGAATAAAGAGGTCATAATGATCTGACCAGCTAATCCTCCGCTAGTTATTAATTCAATTATAGATAAAGTTTTTTCTACAGGAACCGTTTCGGCTAAACTTTCACGAGCAACAGATAAGGTATCTGCTTGTAACAATATGTTCATAAAATTTTCTTTATTATGGAAACGCTAATATATTATAAAAATTGTTATTTTTTAGGATAAAAATGGTAAACAAATATTAATTGTTTTTGCTGCTTATTTTAGTTTAAATGTAAAAAGTCCGTTTGATAGATTCGGTTTAAAACGGATCTGTCAAACGGACTTAAAATGAATTAATATTGCCTTTTTAATCTATTAAATTACACTAATTGTTTTAAAGCAATTTCAAATGCAGTAGCACTAATGTTTGTTTTAGAATTGTTTAAAGCATGCGCTTTTACAATGGCATTTTTTATAATTTCTGATGTGTCTTGAAAAATAGCTTCATCAGTCATTTGTACTTTCTTTTCCATGAAATATGCAAAAACTCTAGCCATTCCGCAATTTGAAATGAAATCAGGAATCAAACTTACTTTATGGTCTACATCTTCCATAATTGGGCCGAAAAATATTTCTTTATCAGCAAATGGAACGTTAGCACCACAAGAAATCACTTCTAGTCCACTAGCAATTAAACTGTCAATTTGAGATTGAGCAACTAAGCGAGAAGCAGCACATGGTGTGAAAATTTCAGCACCAATTGTCCATATTTTTTGATTTATTTCCTCAAAAGGGATCATGTTTTTAGCTACTAATTTATTCCCGTCTTTATTAAGGAATAATTCTTTTATTTCTTCAAATGAGAATCCTTCTTCATTGATTAACCCACCATCTCTATCGATAATACCAATTACTTTGGCGCCCATTTCGGCCAAATAGAATGCAGCAGCTGAACCTACATTTCCAAAACCTTGAACAATTGCTTTCTTTCCTTTTACATCACCACCATAGGTAGTATAATAATGACGAACGGCTTCGGCAACACCAAAACCAGTAATCATATCCGCAATCGTATATTTTCTTGCCACATCAGGGGAGAATTTCGGGTTTTCAATTACTTTAACGACTCCTTGACGTAGTTGACCTATTCTATTTATTTTATCAGCTTCGGTAGGTTTAAAGTGACCATTAAAAACACCTTCTTGTGGATGCCAAACACCACATTCTTCCGTCATTGGAATAACTTCGTGAATTTCATCAACATTTAAATCACCACCGGTTCCATAATAACTTTTTAATAAAGGAGAAACGGCTTTGTACCAGCGTTGTAAAACGCCTTTTTTTCTTGGGTCATTTGGGTCAAAATTAATACCAGATTTGGCACCACCAATTGCTGGGCCAGAAACTGTAAATTTTACTTCCATCGTTTTTGCTAACGACAAAACTTCATTTATATCCAATCCTTTTCTCATTCTTGTTCCACCACCAGCAGCACCACCACGCAACGAGTTAATCACAGTCCAGCCTTCTGCATCTGTTTCAGTGTCTTTCCAATTGAATACAATTACAGGTTCTTTATTTTCAAATTTCTTCAGTAAATCTTTCATTTTGTTGCGATATGTTTAATTTGTACAAATATAAAAAATAGAATAATGCGAATTATGTATTTGTGTATTTATTTTGCATAGTAATTTTTTCCAGAACTATGGTCCTTTTTTGCTCCCGTTACACTTGATAATACGTTGATTTCATTACGTAATTTCAATACGCCCAAGAAAGCAAAGATCAGTGCTTCTTTAAATTCTAGAATTTTAGCATTGGGAATTATTATTGTTATATCAGGTAAATGATGATGTATGCGCTCTATTAGAAAATCATTATAAGCTCCGCCGCCAGTTATGAAAAGACTTCCTTTTTTAGTTGGTAACGCTAAAGCAATTTGTAGCGCTACATGTTCTGTGAAAGTATGTAATTTGTCTTCTATAGTAATAGTGAAACTTTCAATCAAGGGTAAAACAGTTTCTTTTACAAATTCAAAACCTAAGGATTTAGGATGTTTTTTTTGATAAAAATCCAATTCATTTAGTTGCTTTAAAAGCGCTTCATTGGTATTTCCGGATCTTGATATTTCCCCTTTATCATCGTAATTGAATCCCAATTGATTGGCGTAGTAATTTAATACGGTGTTAACCGGTGAAATATCAAAAGCAATACGTTGATTATTTTCTTCGAATGAAATATTAGAAAATCCACCTAAATTCATACAATAATCGTATTCTGAAAATAAAATACGATCCCCAATAGGAACTAATGGAGCACCTTGACCGCCTAGTTGAACATCTTGGACTCTAAAATCACAAACAACAGTCTGATTAATTAAAGAAGCAATTTCAGGTAAATTTCCTATTTGTAAGGTGAAGCCTTTTTGAGGTTGATGTAAAATAGTGTGTCCATGGGAACAGACAGCATCAAGATTTTCAATTTTATTTATTTTTATAAAATTTGAAATAATAGTAGCGAGAAGGGTAGTGTAATCTTGATTTAATTTTTCTAATTTATTTGTCGAATAATCTACTGCTGATTTTAAAGAATTGATCCAATTTGTGTCATAAGAAATAGTTTCAGATTCTAGGATTTTAAAATTCCATTTGTTATTTTCGACAGTGAAGATTATGTGTGATAAATCGACTCCATCTAGAGAAGTGCCTGACATGACACCTATAATATTATACTTTTCTTTTAACATTGGCTTAATTTACGAAATCGTTTGAAATATGATTTATAATAATTACTTTTGGCAACAAATTTAACAACATTTAATTTACAATAAAAATATGGATTTTAATCTTACCGAAGAGCATTTAATGATTCAACAAGCGGCAAAAGATTTTGCTAATACTGAATTGTTGGGTGGAGTTGTAGAAAGAGACGAGCATTCAAAGTTTCCGACTGAACAAGTGAAAATGATGGCCGATTTAGGTTTTATGGGAATGATGGTAGATCCAAAATATGGAGGATCAGGATTAGATAGTATTTCTTATGTTTTGGCAATTACCGAAATTGCAAAAGTCGATGCTTCAGCTGCGGTTATCATGTCAGTAAATAATTCATTGGTTTGTGCGGGTATTGAAAAATATTGTAATGAAGAACAAAAAATGAAATATTTAGTGCCTTTAGCTAAAGGGGAGGTAATTGGTGCTTTTTGTTTATCGGAGCCAGAAGCAGGTTCTGATGCGACTTCTCAAAAAACAACAGCAATAGATAAAGGAGATTATTATTTACTTAACGGTACAAAAAACTGGATTACTAATGGATCTTCGGCATCAACTTATATTGTAATTGCCCAAACTGATATTGAAAAAGGACACAAAGGGATCAATGCTTTCATTGTTGAAAAAGGATGGGCTGGTTTTGATATTGGTCCAAAGGAAAAGAAAATGGGAATTCGTGGATCTGATACTCATTCATTACTATTTAATGATGTAAAAGTTCCAAAAGAAAATAGAATAGGGGATGATGGATTTGGATTTAATTTTGCCATGTCCGTATTGAATGGTGGTCGAATTGGTATCGCCTCTCAAGCATTAGGAATTGCAACAGGAGCTTATGAATTAGCATTAAAATATTCGCAAGAGCGTAAAGCTTTTGGAAAAGAAATTTTCAAACACCAAGCAATTGCTTTCAAATTAGCAGATATGGCAACTCAAATTATGGCTGCTAAATTGTTAGTTCTTAAAGCGGCATCTGAGAAAGATGAAGGTAAGGATATTTCACAATCTGGAGCTATGGCTAAATTATTTGCTTCACAAACCGCTATGGATACTACAATTGAAGCAGTACAAATTCACGGTGGAAATGGTTACGTATCCGAATATCATGTAGAACGTATGATGCGCGATGCTAAAATTACGCAAATCTATGAAGGGACATCTGAAATACAACGAATTGTAATTTCAAGAACGTTAGTTTCCTAAATTTTATAAAATATTTTTTTTTAACCATTAAGGGGTAAGTAGTTGAGATGTAAATCATCTTAATGGTCTTATTTCTTAGTGGTTTTTTAATTCTAAAAAAGTGTACATTTACCCAAAAGTTTCCTTTTATGTACGATGATTTAAAATATTGGTACTTGCGCGATCATAAATTATTCCGGACTTTAAGTTTTGGACAAATCAAGCAATTGTGTATTATTACGGGGTTTAAAAAGGCTCAAAAAGGAGAGGTTATTTATTTCAGTTCTTCAGATGTGCCTCGAATTTTTCTTTTGAAAAAAGGGAACATAAAAATAGTGGCAGTAGACGAAGAGGGAAATGAAACCATAAAAGACATTATTCAAAAAGGCGATTTGTTTGGGGAACTAACTTTAGAATCCGACAATCAAGCCAATGAGTATGCCAAAGTATTATCTGATGATGTAGCTATTTGCAGTTTTCTACTATCGGATTTTGAAGATCTATTATTGAGCAATCCTAGTTTGGCTTTATCCTATACTAAATTTGTAGGTTTGAAAATGAAGCGAATAAAAAATAGCTACTCAAATTTGATTTCTAAAGATGCCAAAACCAGACTACTATTGTTTTTAAAAGACTGGGGTGAAAGCGAAGGAAAAAGAACGGGTAACCGAATTGTGATTGAAAATTATTTGACTCAAAACGATATTGCACAAATCATTTGTACTTCAAGACAAACCGCTACTCAGTTATTGAATGAAATGGAAACGAACGGTATAATTGCCTACAACAGAAAAGAAATAATTATTACGGATATAAATAATTTGTAGTTATTTTTATTGAATTGCAAACTAGGCGACAATTGCTTCTTAAATTACATAGTAGTTTTGTATTAATAAAATGAAACACTATGAAAAAATTATTTAGCCTTGCTTTATTTGCAATAGTATCGCTTGTAAATGCCCAAAATGAATTGCCTAAAACGGCAACAGATATTTCACCTTTGTTAATTGGTGAGAAAATTCCAGATGTTATCTTGAAATCAGTCGATAATCAAGATGTTAATTTAGCCTCCCTATTTAGTAATAAAAAAACTGTTTTAGTTTTTTATCGTGGTGGATGGTGTCCATATTGTAATCTACATTTATCCGCTTTAGGTGAAGCCGAAGCAGCATTAATAGCTTTAGGATACCAAATAATAGCAATTAGTCCAGATTCTCCAACAAGTTTGAAAGCTACTGTAGAAAAAGATAAAGTAAATTACCTTTTATTATCTGACAGTAATGGAATGCTTGCAAAAACGATGGGAATTGCTTTTGAAGCTCCAGAAAATTACAAATCTATGTTGGCTAAAAGTTCTGATGGTGTAAATAGTAGTTTTTTGCCCGTTCCCTCTGTTTTTATTTTGAATGTAAATAAGGAAATCGAATTTGAATTTATTACTCCAGATTTTAAACATAGAATTACAAATGATCTTTTGATTGCAGCTGCTAAATCTTTAAAAGAATAGAAATGAAAAATTATTTTTTTGTTTTGATACTGGTTACTGTTTCTACTTTTGGCTACGCCCAAGGTTGTAGTGATGCAGGAATATGTTCAATAGGACATGGTTTTCAAAGTGACGAAAAAGAATTAAAAAATAGTGTAGGAATTGCTTCTGTTTTTGGTGCTGGTGAGGCTGATGTAACCTATTTTTCTCCATTTATTTCCTATACTAGAAAAATAAATGAAAACTGGGCGCTGAGTAGTAAGGTGACATTTTCTAGTGCCAATGGTGCATTTGGAACTTCAACTTCATTAGGAGATGCATTTCTGTCAGGGAATTATACCTTTGAAACAAAGAATAATAAACAATGGAGTACATTATTCGGTTTTAAAATTCCTTTCACAAATTCCGATTTTAAAATTGATGGAAAGTCACTGCCATTAGATTATCAATCAAGTCTAGGAACGTATGATTTATTTATTGGAGGGAATTTTAAATATAATAATTGGGATTTTAATTCAGCTATTCAAATCCCAGTAATAAATAATAATAAAAACTCTTATTTTAAAGAGTTTTCAGGCACTAATGATTTTCCGTCTACAAATAGGTTTGAACGTAGGTCAGATGCATTGTTTCGAACAACTTATACGCTAAAAACTGCCAATAAAAAATTTATCTTTAAACCGAATGTTTTATTTATTTATCATCTAGGAGAGGATAGTTATGAGACTATTCAGGGAGATAGAGAAAAAATAAAAGGGTCAGATGGTTTAACTATTAACGGGAATTTATTAACCACATATGTAATAAATAATCATAATAGTATAGAGCTCTCAATGGCAACTCCATTTGTAATTAGGGATATCCGTCCAGATGGTTTGACAAGGGCTTACGTTGTTAGTATTCAGTATAATATAATATTTTAATTGATTTGTAAGATGAAAAATCGTATTTTAATTGCCGCAATATTTTGTTTGATTTCTTTATTATCATTTGCACAAAATGAAAGTAAAAGACTAACACAATTTAATCTAGAAAAGAAAGTAGCTATTCAAGGCTACGATCCTGTTGCTTATTTTAAACAAGGTAAAGCAGTAAAAGGGAAAAAAGAATTGGGATCTATTTATGAAGGAGTGAATTATTATTTCTCATCAGTAGAAAACAAAGATGCTTTTGCAAAAAGCCCAATGACTTACGAACCACAATATGGAGGTTGGTGTGCATTTGCAATGGGAGATTCTGGTGAAAAAGTCGAAATTGACCCCGCAACATTTAAAATTGTTGAAGGTAAATTATACTTGTTTTATAATGCCTATTTTAACAATACATTGAAAAGCTGGAATAAAGATCAATCCAATTTAAAGGCAAAAGCCGATACAAACTGGAAAAAGTTTTTTAAATAAAAATAAAATTATGAAATCACCACTGATAACTTGGTTATTGCGCCTTATTGTTGCAGTAATTCTAATTCAAACTTTGTATTTTAAATTTACTGGTGCCGAAGAAAGTGTTTATATTTTCTCTACTTTAGGGATGGAACCTTATGGAAGAATAGGCTCAGGGATTGCCGAATTGATAGCGTCGATTTTAATTGTGTATCCAAAAACAACTTGGATCGGGGCATTAATAGGTATGGGAGTAATGATAGGTGCTATAGCATCTCATTTATTTGTTTTGGGTATAGAAGTGCAAAATGACGGGGGAACTCTTTTTATTTTGGCTCTAATTACCTTTATTTGTTGTTCTCTTTTGGTTTATCAAAATAAGAATACAATACTCAATTTGTTAAAATTAAAATTGTAATATGCTGATACCTTCTATAAATACGAGCTTGAATGAATTGGTAGATTTGCTTGTTCAACTCCCAGATTCTGAATATGCTAAGCCTTGTGTTTCGCTAAGTGATTCTACTATTGGCGAACATACGAGGCACATAATCGAGATGTTTCAGTGTCTTGAGAATAATTATAATTTGGGGATAGTGAATTATGATAAAAGACCACGGAACAAATTAATTCAAACCGATACTGATTTTGCCATATCTCAAATTAAAATGGTCCAAAATTCATTGGAAAAAGAAAATAAAAAGTTAGAATTACAGCAAATAATTGATAGTGAAGAGCTTCGTATTGAGAGTAATTATTTCAGAGAATTGCTTTATAATTTGGAACATTGTATCCATCATCAGGCTTTAATAAAAGTGGCGATTTTACAAATTGATACTATTGAAGTAGATGTCAATTTTGGAGTGGCACGTTCAACAATTGAATATAGAAATCAATGTGCACAGTAAGTTTTGTAAAAGTGGATAACAAAGTCATCATTACCTCCAATCGCGATGAAAAGGTGATAAGGCCCAGTGCAATTAAGCCCAAAAATTACATAGTAAAAGGCAAAAATGTCATTTATCCAAAAGACCCAAAAGCGGGAGGGACTTGGTACGCAGTGGATGACGATGGGACTATTTTGGTTTTATTGAATGGTGCCAATGAAAAACATATCCCAAAGCTTCCCTATAGAAGAAGCCGTGGTTTAATTGTTTTAGATATCATAAGCGAAGTATCCCCAAAGGATTTCTGGAATGAGATTGATTTAGATAACATTGAACCTTTTACTTTAGTTTTATTTCAAAATGGGGCGCTTTTTCAATTAAGATGGAACGGTTTAAAAAAAGAGGAGGTTGTTTTAAATGCAGATGATAGACACATCTGGTCTTCGGCTACTTTGTATCCCGATGAAATTAGAAAAGAAAGAGCAGATTTGTTTTATACCTTCTTGGAGGAGAATGGGGCAATTTCAGAAAAAGAAATGTACCAGTATCATCGCTATACAGATAAAGACAATCATCAAAATGGGTTGGTTATCAATCGAAATAATGAAATGAAAACGCTAAGTATTACGCAAGCCATAACTGAACAAAATAAGGTCGCTATTCGTCATTATGATTTAATATCCCAAAAAGAATCGTGCACTTCATTTATTATAATTTAAAAATACCCTAAGTGATATTTAACAGAAATTCTAAATTACTACTACACAAGATAACCCATTGGGAATATTGGCCTTTCCAATTGGTCTATATTCCTATTTATTTTCAATGGGCCTTTTACGCTATAAAAGCAAAATCAATTTTTTTCTTTAATGCGTCTAATCCCACGATAAAAAATGGAGGATTTATTATGGAATCTAAAAAAGCGATTTATGATTTAATCCCTCAAAAATATTATCCCAAAACGGAATTAATTAGAGAAGGGACTTCATTAGAATCAATAGAAAATACAATTAAATCCTCGGGGATAAAATATCCTTTGATCGCTAAACCTGATATTGGTTTGCGTGGTTCAGGAGTTAAGAAAATTGAAACTATTACTGATTTAAAGCAATATGCCTCCAAAGCCAATTTTGATTATGTAATCCAAGACTTAATTCCGTTTCAAAATGAAGTGGGGATTTTCTATGTACGATACCCCAATCAAAAATCAGGAAAAATTACAGGAATTGTTTCCAAAGAATTTTTAATTATTACAGGAAACGGTATTGCAACAATCGAAGAGTTAATAAAGGAAAATCCGCGTTATGAATTGCAATTAAAAGTACTACAGCAGGAATACGGTAATCGTTTATTAACCGTTTTAGCTGTTGGGGAAAAAATAAATCTTGTTCCCTACGGCAATCATGCCAGAGGGGCTAAGTTTATTGATGGGAGTGACTGGATAACTCCAAAATTGGAAACCGTTATTAATGAAATGTGTTTGCAAATACCAGGCTTTTATTTTGGGAGATTGGATGTCATGTATAATACGATTGAAGAATTGGAAAACGGAAAAAACTTTTCGATAGTGGAATTAAATGGAGCTGCTAGTGAACCAACTCACATTTATGATCCCAAACATTCTTTGTTTTTTGCTTGGAAAGAATTGTCACGACACATTAGCTATATGTTTGAAATTAGTGTTGCCAACAATAAAAAAGGCGTGCCATATCTGGCTCACAAAGAAGGTATGAAAGAATACAGATTGCATCTAGAACAGAGCAATAAAATTGTCAATTTTTAACAGCAATGAAAATAATAAAGAATATTCTTGTGGGGTTTGTTGTGAGCTTTTTGGGTTCTATTCCACTGGGATATTTGAATTTTATAGGCTTTGAAATTTACACTGAATTTGGAATAAATAATTTACTTTTATATTTATTGGGGGTTATTGTTATTGAATCTCTGGTTATTTATTTCACTTTAATTTTTGCTGCTAAATTAGCCAATAATAAAAAATTAATGAAGGTAATTGACATCTTTGGTGTTTTCTTTTTATTGCTTTTGGCCTATTCCTTCTACTCTCATTCTACTCAATCTGTTTCGAATCAACATTATTTAGAAAAATACATTATCTATTCTCCTGTTGTAATCGGTTTATTTTTAAGTAGCATTAACTTTTTGCAACTTCCCTTTTGGACGGGTTGGAATTTGTATTTGATAAATGGAAAATATATTCATGTGAATGGAAAATGGAAGTTTTTTTACATTCTAGGAACGCTAATAGGAACTTTTTTAGGAATGCTAGCTTTGGTTTTTTTCTTGAATACAATATCTCAAAACGCAGATAGCTTCTCTAAATACTTAATGCCTGTTATAATTCCAATGCTCTTTATCGTTATGGCTTGTTTACAAAGCTATAAAGTTTTTAAAAAATATATTAGATAGTTTATTTGATTGATATTTTATTCCTTCTATAAGATAGCTTTTTTCATGTCGTAAGTCATAATGAAGTAGTCATTACTATTGAATTGAAAATCGCCAATAACAGTCCATTGTAATTTTTCACTATGGGCTTTTAAGGAAGGGATATTCTTTTTATTGATAAATGTCAAAGCCAATGGATATCTTTCCACAATATGGCTTCTCATGAATTCAAAAAGAGGTCTGATTAATCCTTTGCCACGATAGTCCGCATGAATGCATATAGGACCGTATTGAAAACTATTGGTTGTAGTAATGGGATTAAAATCTTGAAAAGTAAGATTTGGAAATAAGGAACTCATGTAGTTAAAAATAGGCCATTGGTTAAAAAAAGCCCAGCTTTCTGCAAAAATATAAGCGATGACTTTTTGATTGTCTTTGGCAATAAATAAACCTTTATTTTCTATGACTTGAGTCAACTGAGCAATTGTAAATGGCGTTGTCACAAAACCAAATTCTTTTTCGGCTTCTGTTAAATTAGAAACTAAATATAATTCTTGTAATGATAAAACACCGTCGATGTCTTGAAGTGACGCAATTTCTAATGGGATGTTTTCGGTCATTTTAAAGGAATTTAGTAGCGTTATTTTTTTTGCAAAAATAAAAATAATTTGAGATTTTTTTATATTTAGATTAAAAATAATCGCTTGTTTTAAATAGTACTTTTTAATGGATTTGTTTATTTTTGCTAAATGAAAAATATTATTGTAACAGGTACAAGTAGAGGAATAGGGTATGAGTTGGCTTTGTTATTTGCAAATGCAGGACATCAAGTATTGGCTCTCTCTAGAAAAACCCCACGTATCCTTATAGAACATAAAAACATAAGCTGTCTATCAGTTGATTTATCAAATGAATCAGATTTAGATAGTGTAAAAGATTTTCTTTCTAGTTCATGGAAAAAAGTAGACGCTATTGTTCATAATGCGGGAAGTTTGTTATTGAAACCTTTTTCAGAAACAACTCAAGATGATTTTGAAGCTGTTTATAAAGTCAATGTTTTTGGGGTTGCAAATTTAACTCGTATTTGTTTGCCATATTTACAAAAAGGGAGTCATGTAGTAACAATAAGTTCTATGGGTGGAATTCAAGGAAGCCTAAAGTTTGCTGGACTAGCGGCATATAGCTCTAGTAAAGGAGCGGTTATAACGCTTTCTGAATTACTTGCTGAGGAATATAAAGAAAGAGGAATTTCGTTTAATGTTTTGGCCTTGGGTTCAGTTCAAACAGAAATGTTGGCTGAAGCTTTTCCAGGATATCAAGCTCCGATATCTGCAAGTGAAATGGCGGACTATATTTTCAATTTTACATTGACTGGAAATAAATATTACAACGGGAAAGTACTAGAAGTTTCTTCTACAAACCCATAAATTAACAACTATTTTGAGCGAAACTCTAGCTAGATATATTCCTGAACATGCTGTAAAACCAGTTTTTGAATTGATTGTTGCGAATCAAGTACATCTTAAGATTGTAAATGAGCGACAAACTCGTCATGGTGATTATAGAAAAGGATTAAATGGTAAACATGAGATTACTGTTAATTCTAGCTTGAATAAATATAAGTTCCTAATTACATTAATACATGAAATAGGACATTTGGTGGCCTTTGAAAAGTTTGGTCGAAATATAAAACCTCATGGTCAAGAATGGAAATATTCGTTTCAACAACTCATGGTTCCTTTTATTCGTCCTGAGATTTTTCCAAGTCATTTATTACCGTTAATAGCTAGACATTTTAAAAATCCAACTGCTAGTAGTGATACAGATGCTAATTTGTCTTTAGCATTAAAGCAATTTGATAAACAAAATGATAAAAATTATATTTTTGAAATTCCATATGGCAGTGTTTTTAGAATTCAAAATGGAAAGATTTTTAAGAAAATTGCAATAAGAACTAAAAGGTTTGAATGTTTAGAAATTAACTCTGGAAAATTGTATCTTTTTAATCCAAATGCTGAGGTAGAGTTATTACCTAGTTAATAATAAAAAACGGACTTTGGTTTTTAAATCAAAGTCCGTTTTTTATTAAAATGGTATTTTTATTTATTCCTTCAAATACGCTTCTCTTACTTTTTTGAATAAATTAGAAGAGTAGACAAAATCAACTACTGCTTGATTATCTGTTCTAAAAATTTCTTCTTTTGTTCCTTCCCAAGCTTTTAATCCATTTTTAAGAAATAAGATGCGTTCTCCGATTTCCATCACTGAATTCATATCATGTGTATTTATAACGGTAGTGATATTGTATTCCTCCGTTATCTCTTTAATCAAATTATCTATTAATATAGCAGTGTTTGGATCCAATCCAGAGTTTGGTTCATCACAAAACAAGTATTTAGGGTTGTTTACAATGGCACGGGCAATAGCCACACGCTTTTGCATTCCTCCAGATATTTCTGATGGGAGTTTCTTATGAGCGTCAGTAAGATTGACTCTTTTTAAAACAAAATCTACACGTTCTTGGATTTTAGTTCCGTTGTCTCTAGTAAACATTTTCAAAGGGAAACCCACATTTTCAGCAACAGTCATGGAATCAAATAAAGCACTGCCTTGGAAAACCATTCCAATTTCGGTTCTTAACTCTCTTTTTTCATCTGCTTCGAGTTCCGAATATATTCTACCATCAAAACAAATTTTCCCAGATTCCGGCTGATGGATACCAAGTAAACTTTTTAACAAAACCGTTTTTCCAGAACCACTTTGACCTATAATTAAATTGGTTTTACCAGTTTCAAAAACAGTTGATATTCCTTTAAGAATTTTGACACCACCAAATGATTTTTCTATGTTTTTTACTTCTATCATTACGTTAAGAGTAATTGTGTTAAAATATAATTCATCAAAATAATGGTTACTGATGTCCAAACAAATGATACTGTACTTGCCTTTCCTACTTCAAGTGCTCCACCTTTCATATAATAACCATGAAAAGAAGGAATAGTTGCCAATAGCAATGCAAAAATAAAGGTCTTTATAAAAGCATAAGCAATATGAAAGGGTATGAATTCTCGTTGTATACCATCTATAAAATCAGCACTACTACCAAAACCACCATAAACACTAGCAATATAACCACCAAGTATTCCTAGAAACATAGCAATCCCAATAAGGAACGGATATAATAATAAAGCCATTAACTTAGGGAAAACTAAATAGTTTAATGAGTTTACGCCCATCACTTCAAGTGCATCTATTTGTTCCGTTACTCTCATGGTCCCAATACTCGATGTGATAAATGATCCCATTTTTCCTGCCATTACCACAGAGATAAACGTGGGTGCAAATTCTAAAATAATAGATTGACGAGTAGCGAACCCTATTAAGTACTTTGGTATTAAAGGGTTGGTCAAGTTTAATGCTGTTTGTATAGCAACAACTCCACCAACAAAAAATGAAATAAAGGCAACAATACCAAGAGAACCAATGATTAAATCATCTATTTCCTTAAATATAAGTTTTTTCATTACAGACCATTTGGTTTGTTTATTGAAAATCTCCCCTAACATTAAGAAATATTTCCCTACTTGTGATAAATATCGAATGAGCATCATAGTTTTAAAATATAGTCAAAAATAGTTATAAGTTATGAGTTATGTGTTATGAGTTCAGGTTTTTTAGAATAGAGCAATTAACCAATTAATTTCTCTTTCATTTTCATTAAACGATACTTTCGAATAAATCGTGCTTGTTCTTTTGTAACCATTAAAGGAGTTTTTGCTGATTTTGCTTTCCAAAAACCGCTTAGATAGTCGATAAATAGGAGGGGCTTCTTTTTCATCATTGCCAGTTTTGCTGATGCAATTGCAGTAATGATAAAACCGTAGCCTAAAGTGTAAAACGCTTCCCCTTGTTTGTAACGAGCCGTTTTACTATAATTAGCGCCAGTAGGTTTTAAATGTTTTACATGTAAAGTAGCATCAGTGACTACTTTCCAATTATAGAATTTACAAAGTAATTCATCAACCGTATCCCAACCCATTTGTGCTTTTAGTCCACCTATTTGTTTGAATGTTTCTTTTCTGTATGCTTTTAACGCACCACGAATATGATCTTTATCTGTTAAATTTTCTAGAATCCATTCTCCATTTTTCTCAATATAACAAAAGCCTCCAGCCATACCAATAGTGGAGTCTGATTGAAAATGCTTGACAATTGTTTCAAAATAATTATTTGGAAAAATTAGATCGGCATCCGCTTTCATCATAATATCATACTGATCATCTAGTGATTCTAAACCAGCGTTGAATGCTTGGATAACTTTGCTTCCTGGTAAATGAATTGCGCTTGACTCTTTGTTGACTAATGTGATAAACGGATGTTCTTTGGCGAAAGCCAAAACAATCTCTGCCGTTTTATCAGTTGAGTTATCATTAACAATCACTACTTTTTTTGGCAATAGTGTTTGAGAAATCAAGGATTCCAATGTTAAAGTAATAAGAGCCTCTTCGTTGTGTGCGGGAATAACTACGTAGTAATTCATTATTTTATCTTTTCGGCATAAACAATATAATACCTATTAGTGAAATAGCGCAATAAAGGGCGGATTCCAAGTTTCTTTACTGGATTAGTCCATTTTTGTCTGTCGATGATTTTCCAGCCTGTTTTTTCTAATAACCAATCGAGTTGCCAATCTTCAAATTCGTGGTAATGTCTGTCCCACATATCCGTTTTACTTTGGTATGCTGGAGAAAACCACAATCGCATTGGGATCGAAATAAAAAGTTTGTCTGATTTTATTTCACTTAAAATGGTAAACGGATTCAATAAATGTTCGAAGATTTCAAATGCAGTAACTACATCTTGTTTTTCTTTTGAAAATATAGATTGATCAAGATCTAAATCTTCACCAGTAGTGTTTCTTACAGTATAGCCATCTTGTTTCATGATTTTTGAAAAAGGATTTTCAACGCCTAAATCTAGAATGCTTTCTGTAGTTGAAATGTGTTTGTTTAAAAATTCTAAAGTATGTTTGAATCTTTTATTAGGAAACGTTTTTTCGTACATTTTTGTTATAGTTTATCCAAAGTGCAAATGTACAAAGATATATTTCTTCTATTGCAGATTTCAACTCAGTTTGTTTCATGTTGAATCATTTATAAATAGAAAGGCCACTATTATATGAGAATAGTGGCCTTTTATAAATATGTTTCGAAATATTAATATCTATAAATAAAGGCATTTACATTCATTCCAGCTCCAACAGAAGCAAAAAGAAGAATATCTCCTTTATTGATTTTTTGATCTTTTATTTCACCTCTAATTAATAAGTCAAATAAAGTAGGCACAGTAGCTACACTACTATTTCCTAATTCATGAATACTCATAGGCATTATGTCTTGGGGTACTGGTCTGTCATGAAGTTTGTAAAAACGTTGTATGATCGCTTCGTCCATTTTTTCATTGGCTTGATGAATAAGAATTTTCTTTACATCATCAATTCCAAGACCACTTTTATCCAAACAGCTTTTCATTGCAGCTGGAACAGTAGTTAGGGCAAATTCATAAATCTTACGACCATGCATTTTTATGTATCGCGTGTCAGGATCTAGTTCCGTATTGTAGGATGGTCCAAAAAATAAATAATTAGCTTCGTCCATAGCATAAGTTCCACTTTCATAAGAAAGTAATCCAGTTTCATCGTCTGAAGCTTCTATTATCGAGGCACCAGCACCATCCGAATAGATCATCGAATCTCTATCATGGTCGTCTACAACTCTAGATAATGTTTCAGACCCGATAACTAAACAACGTTTGGCCATGCCAGATTTAATAAAAGCATTAGCTTGTAATACGCCTTCAATCCATCCAGGACATCCAAAAAGAATATCGTAGGCGACACATTTAGGGTTTTTTATTTGTAATTTATTTTTCACTCGTGTTGCTAAACTAGGTAACATATCCGATTGAGATGTGCCACTTTTTACATCACCAAAATTGTGTGCGAAAATAATATAATCAATCGTTTCTGGGTCTATTCCTGCATTAGTTATCGCTTTTTGAGAAGCAAAGAAGGCAAGATCTGATGAGGTATACTGATCTTCGGCATATCGTCTATGCTCAATTCCTGTAATCCCTTTAAATTTATTAATTATAATTTCATTTGGTTTCCCAAATGGTGTTCCGTCTTCATTTAAAAAAATATGATTACCAAAATCGGTATTGCTTACTTTCTTTTCAGGAATATAACTTCCTATTCCAGTTATTTTTATTTTCATGGTTTTATTTTTCCAAAAATTTAGGCTAATTTAAAGATAAAAAAATAATTACAGCTATATTATTTACTATGCACGCATATAATTATAGGATATTAATTATTTGGCTAATTTACTGATGATTTTTTAATAAATATCCGAAAACGATGTAGTTTTTACAATGCTATTTGTGATTTTCCGATTAGAATTTTTTTTCAGGAGTTTTTTTCTAATTAAATGTTTCTAAAATAAGTAGTTGTAAAAGGAATAAAAAAAATGCCTCGAAATTTGACTGTCTCCAAAAAAGTTAGACATTATTTGGGAATAGGAAACATGAAATATGCTTTTATTTCGCAACAATGCAGCTACAAAAAAAATACAAAATGGATGTTTTTATTGCTATGAAGGAGCAGTTTTATGGCTAAATCTCTTTGGATGGATTGCAGTTGGATTGCTATTTTATTTTTTATAATAGTAAAAGGAGTACTGTGTGTGAGTTTAGATTTTAAAAGATAAAAATGGTTGCCTTTCCATTTTTTGCATGTATCTGCAACATATGTTTTATACCGTGCTTCAAATATTCTATTAATAAAATAGCTTTAAAACTATATTTACAACTAGTTATTTATTAATGTGTTGATAAAAAAATAGGGTGTCTTCTCCTTAATAATTTTAGTTCTTTTTCCTTTAGTATCTAAAATTGAATGTATAATATGGTAGTACATTATTAAAGAGATGGTCTTATTATGATAGCGCTAAACAAGTACTTCGTTGATTAGTCCTTTACCTACGTCGCATCAGGTGTTTTTTTTTGCATTTAATAAACAACATTAAAATCTTAAACTTATATAATTATAAAAATAATGAGGAAACCAACTTACGTAGCGTTATTCTTTTCGCTTACTATTTCATTTTTTGGTCACGCACAATCTAAAAAATATTTAGATAAAAGTAAAACAATAGAAGAACGCATTTCTTTGTTAATAAAAGAAATGACGCTGGAGGAGAAAGTAGGACAAATGAATCAATATAATGGCTCATGGGATTTTACAGGACCAAAACCAGAGGTTGGCTCGGAAGAAGAAAAGTACAACCATTTAAAGAAAGGCTGGGTTGGTTCGATGCTTAGTGTACGTGGAGTGAAAGAAGTTCGCGCAGTACAGAAAATTGCCGTAGAAGAGTCGCGCCTAGGTATTCCGTTGATTTTTGGGTTTGACGTCATTCATGGATACAAAACAATTAGCCCAATTCCGCTTGCTGAAGCTGCTAGTTGGGACTTAGAAGCTATTAAAAAATCAGCTGCTGTCGCCGCAGACGAAGCTTCGGCATCTGGTTTAAATTGGACATTTGGTCCTAATGTCGATGTTTCAAATGAAGCCCGATGGGGTAGAGTAATGGAAGGAGCAGGTGAAGACCCATATTTAGGAAGTAAGATCGCCGAAGCTAGAGTAAAAGGTTTTCAAGGTGAAAAATTAGATGCGCCTAATACCATTGCCGCCTGTGCTAAACATTTTGCAGGATACGGTTTTGTTGAAGCAGGTAAAGAGTATAATGGAGTAGATATGAGCAATTCTAAATTATACAATACGGTTTTACCTCCTTTTGAAGCAGCAGTTAAAGCGGGTGTGCGTACTTTTATGAATTCATTTAATACCTTGAATGGAATTCCTGCAACAGGAAATAGTTTTTTACAAAGAGATATATTAAAGGGAAATTGGAAGTTCAGTGGGTTTGTGGTTTCTGATTGGGCTTCAATAGGCGAAATGATTACTCATGGGTATGCTAAAGATGGTGCCGATGCATCAGCTAAGGCAGCTATTGCAGGATCAGATATGGATATGGAGTCACATCTGTATGTAAAAGAATTAGTAGGATTAGTAAAAAAGGGTACTGTAAAAGAAAGTGTAGTTGATGATGCAGTTCGCCGTATACTTCGAGTAAAATTTGAGTTGGGTCTGTTTGATGATCCCTATAAATATTGTGATGAATTCCGTGAAAAAGCAACAATAGGGAACAAAGCAAACAATGATGCGGTACTAGACATGGCCAAGAAATCGATTGTTTTATTAAAAAATGAAGGAAGTCTATTGCCATTAAAAAAATCTGGATTAAAAATTGCGATAATAGGAGCCTTGGCTAATGATAAAAATAGTCCGTTAGGAAGTTGGAGAATTGCTGCCGATGATGATACTGCTGTTTCTGTTTTAGAGGGAATGCAACAGTACAAAAACAATAAATTAGTGTATGAAAAAGGAACCGATGTGTCGGTCGGAAAACAACTCTTTGTACAGGAAGTGCAAATAAATTCAACTGATTTCTCTGGATTTGAAGCGGCCAAAAAAGCAGCAATAGAGTCAGATGTAGTGGTTATGGTTCTTGGAGAAGTTGGTTTTCAAAGCGGGGAAGGTCGCAGTAGGACTGAGCTGGGTTTGCCAGGGAATCAGCAACAATTACTAGAAGAGATTTACAAAGTAAATAAGAAAGTAGTTTTGGTTTTAAATAATGGGCGTCCTTTAGCATTGCCTTGGGCTTCGGCTACTATTCCTGCTATTGTTGAGGCATGGCAGTTAGGTACACAAACTGGAAATGCGGTAGCTCAAGTGTTGTATGGGGATTATAATCCAAGTGGTAAATTGCCTATGTCGTTTCCTAGAAATGTAGGGCAATGTCCTATTTATTACAATAGTTATTCAACGGGAAGACCTATAGATAAAGATAGTAATGTTTTTTGGTCACATTATATTGATGTCGAAAAAACACCTTTATATCCTTTTGGTTTTGGATTAAGTTATACTAATTTTAAGTATGCCAATCTAAAAATTAGTAACACAACTCCTAAAAAAGGGGAGCAAGTAAAAGTTTCAGTTGAAGTGTCAAATATGGGACAATATGATGGTAAAGAGGTAGTGCAATTGTATGTAAATGATGCCGTGGCAAGTATAGCGCGACCAGTAAAAGAATTAAAAGGGTTTGAATTGATAGTGTTAAATAAGGGGGAAACAAAAACAATTGAGTTTAATTTGACCGATAAAGAATTAGGGTTTTATAATAATGCAGGAGAATTTTTAGTTGAAAGTGGTTTGTTTAATATCATGGTTGGTGGAAATTCGATTGAAGGATTGAGTTCGAGCTTTGAATTGAAGTAGTCTGTTCAAGGAATCGGCTCAAAGCCATTTCTATTTAAGGATTAGATTGTATTATGCAGTGTTTTTTGTGCCATCTGCTGTTGTAATACACTAAGATATCCTTGGATGGAAATGGTTTTTTTGGGTGTTATTTTTTTTAAAAGAAGGTATAATGGGGTAGTGATTTAGTATAAAAAAAGCAGTCATTGCCAGGCAATAGCAGAACAGTGTTTTGAAATTGTTTTTAAATAATGAATAATAAATGAGTTGCGGTAGGCAACATTAAAACTTACAATTTATATTTGAAATATATTAGGATTAATAACTATACTATAATGGCAATACATAAATTACAATGGCAGTTATTCTTTTGGTTAGTGTTTTCGAATGTTTTGTTTGCTCAAAATAAATTCGAAAACTACCAGTTTAGAATAATTAAAGAAGGAACTTCAAAACGTGCAGTGTCTTCAATAGTCCAAGATAATTATGGATTTACGTGGATTGGTACAAATGGAGCAGGTTTGTATCGTTACGACGGAGTGAACTATATAGGCTATGAATACAATCTAAAAAAATCAGGATCTGTAAATAGTAATGTTATTTATGCAACTTATGTTGATGACAAAAATAATCTCTGGATAGGTACAGATGAGGGGTTGTGTTTGTACAATCGGGATAGTGATCAATTTACTAAAATTAAGATTGAAGATGTTGTTGCCAAAGGGTATGCCGAGCCTATAACTGTAAAATGTATCATTCAAGATAATCAAGGTAATTTGATACTGGGAACCTATGGTTACGGTTTAATACTGTTGAACAAAAAAACATTAAAAGCCAAAAAAATAGAATCGAGGCTTATTAATTTGAAGGACTTTCAAATTAAAGATTTTGCTAAAAATAAAAAAGGGGTTGTCTTTTTTGGATCAAATTTCGGAATGTTCTATTTCGATTCAAACTATCAAATTAAGCCAATTTTTAAAGATAAGTTCAAGAAAATACCGGTAACAGAATCGATTGAATCAATGGTAGTTGATAAAAATGATTTCATATGGATAGGAACAACATCGGATGGTTTATTTAAAATAAAAATTGACAATGATACGTATCAATTTCAAAATTTTCCAATCACAAAACACAAGGTACTTTCGATTATAAAAAACAGTCAAAATATTATTGTTTGTGGAACTGAGAATGATGGGTTAATAACTGTAGATAATTCAGGCGCGATTATTAAAAAGTATTTGCATAGTAAATATGATAATTATAGTTTAAAATCAAATTCCGTCTGGTCTTTATATGAGGATAAGGAAAGCCGCATTTGGATAGGGTACTACAATAAAGGAGTGGGCGTATTTGATAAGCCTAACACTAAGTTTAATACGGTTGAGTCGTTATTAAATAATGATAATTCCTTACAAACTAGCTCGGTTACCGCTGTCGCAAAAGATAAATTGGGGAATTTATTAATAAGTACAGAAGGAGGAGGAATTGATGTTTTTGATCCAGAAAAAAAGAGTTTTGTTCATGTAAACAGCATTAATCAAAGTTATTATGCAGGATTAACGGCTAATGATATTCAGACTATTTTTATAGATAGCAAACAAAATATTTGGCTTGGGAGTTGGAATCAGGGGATTTTTTTCCTGAAGTTTGGTACAAAGAAATTTGTAAATTACAGTACATCGAATACAAAAGGATTACTATCGAATCGCATATTTAGCTTTACAGAGGATTCCAAGGGAAGAATCTGGATCGGTTCATTTGTCAAAGGGTTGCACTATTTTGATTCTGTTCAAAATAAATTTTTTCATTGCAATTTTGAAAACGTATTTAAAGACGACGCTAGTCTAGCCTATGTTCGAAAAGTTTTTGTGGATTCTGATGATGTTTTGTGGGTGGGAACTATCCTAGGATTGTATCAAGTAAAAATAAACGATGGAGGTTCGTATACTGTCATTTCGATGAAAAATCAAATGATTAAAAACTTCAAAAAACACAACAGTATTCAAACTATTTTATCGATTTACGAGTCAAACGACAAGACCATTTGGATAGGTACTGATGGAGGTGGCTTGTTTAGCTATGACAAAAAGAAAAGGCAGTTCTTTAATTATAATGATTTTCCTGATTTTAAGGAAAAATCGATTCGCTCCATCGTAACTGATGCTAATGATTGTTTGTGGGTTAGTGGTGGATTAGGTCTCTCAAAACTTGATTTTAAAAATAAAACGAGTGTTAATTTTACTATGGATGATGGGTTATTAGTAAATGAATTCAACAACAATGCTGTATTTAAAGATGGCTACGGCATGTTGTATTTTGGGAGCTATGAGGGACTGATTTATTTCAATCCCAATCAAATAAAGAAAACCCAAAAAGAGCCGTCGTTATATTTTAGCGACTTTAAGTTATTCAATAAATCAGTGGTTCCTGGTGCCGAATCCTCACCATTAAAAAAAGTAATATACCAGACAAAATCCTTAACACTCGATCATTCACAATCAGTATTCACCATCGAATATGTAGGGATAAATTACAATTATCCAGGTAAAAATGAATACGCTTATTATTTAGAAGGTTTTGAAAAAGACTGGAACTATGTGGGCAATAATAGAACAGCAACATATACTAATCTTGAGGCTGGAGAATATACTTTTAAAGTAAAAGCGGCAAATAAAGCGGGCATATGGAGTTCCAAGCCTGTAATGCTGCATATTCGTGTTTTACCACCTTGGTGGAGATCGTATTTGGCCTATTTTTTATACATCGGGCTTCTTGTTTTTGTGTTATTGTATTTAAATGGAATTTATCAGAACAAATTTAAGGCAAAACAAGCTATTGTTTTGGAAAGAGAAAAAGCAATTCAGTTAGAGAAATTAAATAATAAAAAATTACAGTTTTTCACTAATATTTCACATGAATTTAGAACACCACTTACCCTAATAATAAACCCATTAGAAGATATTCTTAAAAATAAAAATGAAGACATATCTAAGGAAGTTTTTGACAAGCTCAAAACAATTCATAAGAGTTCAGATCGACTTTCAAGGTTAATTAATGAGTTAATGGACTTTAATAAGTTACAGTTTAATAAAATCATTTTACAGGTCAAGAAAATCGAAGTAATCAGTTTCACAAAAGAAATCATTAGCTATTTTGATGAAGAAGCACGAAATAGAAAAATCAAAATTATTTTCGAATCGCCATTAGAAAAACTTAATGATTGGCTAGATCCTAAAATGTTAGAGAAAATTATTTTTAATATTATTTCGAATGCCTTTAAATTTACTCCTGACAACGGTCTAATAACTGTTGCCATTGAAAAAGTCGAAAAGGCACTTTTAATTGATGGAAATGTAGTGCCAAGTTTTTCGATAGTTGTTACAGACACTGGAGCAGGTATTGCTAAGAAGGATTTAAAAAGAATTTTTGATCGCTTTTATCAAGTTAATAATTTGAATAAAGTGTACTACGGTAGCACGGGAATAGGACTAGAAGTTGTTAAAGAATTTGTAGAACTCCATCAAGGAATAATAGAGGTGGATAGCAAGCAGGACGAAGGAACAAAATTTACCGTAACGTTCCCAATTGGCAAACATTTTTATGATCAAGCAGAGGTAAGCAACGAAGCATTTCATTTAGATTCCATAAAAAGCAAGAATTTTATAGCGCCCGAAGGTGTTGAATTCCAAACTGCCGAGACACCCGAAGGAGACAAAGCTTTTACTGTTTTAATTGTCGAAGATAATTCAGGGCTTCGTAATTACTTAAAACAAGAATTGAGAAAACAATACAAAGTGATTGTGGCCGAAAACGGAAAAAAAGGATATGATTTAGCTCTACAGAAGTTGCCGGATTTAATTATTACGGATGTGATAATGCCTGTTATGGATGGATTGGAATTGTGTAAAAACATCAAGGGAAACTTGAAAACTAGTCACATACCGTTATTAATGCTTTCTGCAAAAGCGATGGTGAAAGACAGGCTAGAAGGTATCGATTCTGGTGCTGATATTTATTTAAGTAAGCCCTTTGATTTAGATATTTTAAAGTCGAGTTTGGCTCAATTGATCTCTAGTAGACAAATTATGTTTAATAAATTTTATACAGGGATAACGAATCAAGGAAAAGAGCATACAACCACATTGGACAATGAATTTATCCAAAAAACATTAAGTTATATTAATGAAAACATTAGTGACTCGCAATTGAGTGTTGAGCTTCTATCTTCTAAAGTATTTTTAAGTAGGAGTCAATTGTATCGAAAAATTAAAGCATTAACAGGTGTTACTGTAAGTGAGTTTATTCGAAATGTACGACTTGAAAAAGCACGAGTATTGATTGAACAAGGGAATAATAACATGAACGAAATTAGCTTTAAAGTAGGGTTTACGTCCCCGTCCTATTTTGCGAAGTGTTATAAAAATAAGTACGGCCACCTGCCTAGACAAGGAATGGGTAATAAAGACTAAATACTTTATATAAATCAGATTGTTAAGTTTGATTAAAATCGAATGGGTAAAAAGTAATTTTTATCCATTCGATTTTTTGTTTATGATAAAAATATAAATATCGAATATAATGTATAGGGAATTTTTTTTAAACCTTCATTAACTTGATTTATTGTTTTATAAGCAAAATGAGATAAGAAAATTTTTTTACTGAAACAAAAATAATGGTTTTGATTGCTACTCTATTTCGTTTTTAAAGAAGGTTTATATTGAGTCAATTCTCCTGTTTTTACTTAGATTATTTTGCACTATCTATTTTTATAAACGTTATTTTTTAATATAAGATTAAAAAACAGCACTGTTTTTTATCATAAAAACACATTGCAAAGCGTAATCATAGAATCTTAAAATCCATTGTTTGCTGGTTTTAGCGCATTTGTGCATCAAATATCTTATAAGATGCAACATCTGTTTTATGATACCGCTCCCTGTCCCTCTATTTTAGATAAGAAAATTTCAGCATAATCATCTCGCTATAAATTACCATTTGTAATGAAATAGCCAGATAGGTTTTTGATGCAGTTTTTAACTAACCAATTTAAAATATTAATCAATTCCAAACCAACAATTTTTATGAAGAAAAGAACATTAAAAAGGCTATTGTTACTAATTATGTTTATGTCGGGAAGTCATTTCTTTGCACAAACGGTTAAAGGTAAAGTTACATCAGGAGGTCTACCACTCCCAGGTGTTAGTGTCATAGTCGAAGGGACAAAAAAGGGTACAAGTACAGATTTTGAAGGTGCGTTTGTTTTAAATAATGTATCGGCTAAATCAAAGCTAACTTTTAGCTATATCGGTTTTAAAACAACTACTCAAACTGCAGTAAACAATATGCAGATTGTTATGATTGAAGATTCTCAAAATCTTAATGAGGTTGTGGTAGTAGGTTATGGTACTTCAAAAAGGAAAGACATTACTGGAGCAATTTCATCTGTAAAAGCCTCAGAACTGCAAGATAAACCATTTACTTCTATTGATCAAGCCCTTATAGGAAAAGCGGCTGGTGTCAATGTAACTCAAAATTCAGGAACACCTGGAGGAGGGATTTCAGTTCAAATTAGAGGGATAACTTCAATCAATGGAAACGAACCTTTGTATGTGATTGATGGAACTCCGATTTTTGCGGATAAGAATAATGATTCATTTTCATTTAGCGCGTTAGGAGGAGGAAATGGGCAAACGAAAAACTCGGCATTATCAAGTTTGAATATTTCGGATATTGAGTCAATCGATATTCTAAAAGATGCATCGGCAACTGCCATTTATGGTGCAAATGGTGCCAATGGAGTTGTGTTGATTACCACAAAAAGCGGTAAAAAAGGGAAATCAATCGTGAGTTATGAAACCTATGTAGGTATGCAACAAGCAACCAAATTTGTATCTGTTTTGGATTTGCCTCAATACGCAAAATACCAAGCAAAAGTATATCAATTAAATGGAGAAGCTGTTCCGTTTCAATACCAAAGCCCAGATTTATTAGGGAAGGGAACAAACTGGCAGGATGAACTTTTTAGAAATGCTACGATTTACAATCATCAACTTTCAGTTTCTGGTGAAAAGGATGGGACAAGATATTATACTTCTTTGAATTATTTTGATCAAGAAGGGATTGTATTGAATTCTGATTTCAATAGATTATCCTTGCGTTTGAATGTGGATTCCAAAGTGAAATCTTGGTTAAAAATAGGAAATAATATGTCATTAAGTAAATCAACCCAAAGGGTGGTAAGAAATGATGACAGAGGAGGACTGGTAATGAATACTTTGAGACAATCACCAGAGTTACCTGTTCGATATGCTGATGGTTCTTTTGCAGGTCCTACAGGCAATTTAGGGTCATCTGCCAATGAGGCAAGCAACCCAATCGCATTAGCTGAATTTAATAACGCAACCACACAACGCTATAAAATTAACGGAAACTTGTTTTCAGACATTAATCTAGTAAAGGGTTTGGTTTTTAGATCAGAATTGGGTTACGACTTGAATTTTGGTAAAAATAGTTCGTTTGCACCGAGCTATACTTTAGGAAATGTTACGGAACTTTTGAATAGATCCTACAAACAACAAGATCAAAGTTTTTATTGGAATGTAAAAAATTATTTTACCTACAATAAATCGATCAATGAAAAACACAATTTTACAGTATTACTTGGACAAGAATCCCAAGAAAGTAGATACGAATATTTAAGTGGTTTTAGATCGGGTCAATTTTTAACTAGCAATTTTAATAACCTGGATATTGGGGATATTGATACCGCTCTAAATGGGAACGGATCGGGGAGATGGTCTATGAGTTCTTATATTTCTAGATTTAATTATGGGTTTTCGGACAAGTATTCTTTCTCAGCTTCTTTAAGAGCCGATGCTTCTTCCAATTTTGGACCAAATAATAAATGGGGGTATTTTCCTGCGTTTTCTGGAGCATGGACAGTAAGTAATGAAGATTTCTTGGCTAATAATAAATACATCAATTATTTAAAATTGAGAGCTGGTTATGGTGCTGTAGGAAATCAAAATATTCCAGCTAATAGATACCAAACCATTTTGTCTTTAATCGCCTCGCCTTTTGGAGGTACTTCCCCTACGATTGACAATTTGGGAAATCCTGATATTAAATGGGAATCACTTAAGTCATTAAACTTGGGTATTGAGGTTGGGATTTTTAATGATGCAGTAAAACTGGATGTTGATTATTACATCAAAACCTCATCAAACTTCTTGACCAAACAAATCAATGATGAATCGAACCAAAGTGCACAAAATTTTTATTTAAATACAGGTGAGATTAAAACCAAAGGAATCGATATTTCGATCAATACTAGAAATTTTTCTACACCTAATTTTAAATGGGATACTTCTATTATATTTTCAAAGTATAATAATGAGTTGACTCGTTTTCAAGGGGTTGGTAAATCATTGTTGGGAAAAGTACAATTTGACTTATATACCATTAGCAGAACTACAGAAGGACAACCAGTAGGTCAATTTTATGGATATGTCACAGATGGACTTTATAAAAACGCAGCCGAACTAGCAGCAGGGCCAATTCAAGAAACTGGTACAGCGGTAGGTGATATTCGTTTTAAAGATTTGAATCAAGATGGGAAAATTGACTCTAAAGATCAAGCACCTATAGGTAGTGCAATTCCTGATTTTACGTATGCTGTGACCAATAATTTTAAATATAAAAACTTTAATTTATCAATAGTGCTTCAAGGAAGTCAAGGAAACGAAATTTACAATTTTACACGTCATTATACCGATGGAATCTATCCAGGATTTGGAGATAGATATTCTAATGTGAGTACAAGGGTATTAAATGCGTTTGAAGTAGGTGTAAATGAAAACACAAATGAACCAAGAATTACTTTTACTGATCCAAATGGAAATGGTAGAATTTCGGATCGTTTTGTTGAAGATGGATCGTATTTGAGAATTCAAAATATTTCTTTGGGATATGACTTGCCAGTTAAGGTATTAGCCAGTTCGTTCTTCACAAAAGCTAAAGTATATGTAAATGTTCAAAATTTGCACACGTTTACAAAGTACTCAGGATTTGATCCAGCACTAGGTAATTTAGATCAAAATGTAACTTTAAGTGGTATTGATTTAGGAAGATATCCTGTGCCTAGAACTACATCTATAGGGGTGAATTTAGAATTTTAATTTTTAATTAAGGATAGCTATTTCATTTTTAGCTAGCTCAAAAAGAGAGTAAGACACTTAGAACAAATGTTATGAAAAAAATAATAAAACCTTTTTCGATTATGCTGCTAATTGCAGTATTATCCTTGTTTTCCTGTTCAGATGAATTTCTGAACGCACCCTCAGAAAATCAGCTAACGCCAGCTGATTTACCAGCAGGTATAACCCCTTTTGATGGAATCGCCGAGAGTATGTATTTCAAACCTTGGTTTACATTTAATGACAAATTCTTAATCGCGATAGGAGATATGTATGCTGGAAATGCCTTTACTTTTGATGGTGCCTATCAACAATTTAAAGATGCTCAAGTAACCTCCCAAAATCCAATTTTAACCGAAGGATATACGTCTTTATTTTCTGTTGTAGATCAAGCCAATAGTTTAATGCGCTTGGTCGAAGAAAGAAAGAGTGAATTACCTGAGGCTTCTTATAAAAACTCTATAGCCATATCAAGATTTATGAGAGCCAATGCTTATTTTTACCTAGTTAGAACTTTTGGAGCAGTACCTATTGTTGCCAAAGCGGGTTCGGCAGCCCAGCCCAAAAGAAATCTTATAGCCGATGTTTATAAATTCATCAAATTAGACCTGCAATATGCAATTGATAACTTACCTGAAGCATCTGTAAAAAAAGGATACGTTAATAAAACAGTGGCTAAAGGAATTATGGCCAAAGTACATTTGACCTTAAAGGAATACTCAGAATGTGTGGCATTGACCCAAGAAGTGATGAGCAGTCAATATTCGTTAATTCAAGATTACGGTAAATTGTTCAGTAGTCCAGAATCCAATAATAGTGCTGAGAGTATGTTTGCTTTACAATGGAAAGCTATTGCCACGCAATGGGGAACGCAAAACACCAATCAAGCGTACATTGTTCCTGGCGGAACAGGAATAACTGGTGGTGCTGATGGATGGGGTGTTTATTTACCTTCGATTTCTTTGCAAAAAGGGTTTGAAGCAAATGACAAAAGAAAAATACAAACCATTATGACTGATGGCGATTTCTACCCAGAATTGTTAATTAATGCAGGAGGATTTAAATACAAAAAAATCTACTCGGCTACGGGAGCTAACTTTAGAAAGTACATTGTAGGATCAGCTGCCGAAAGAAATGATGTGTTTTTTATGAGAACATCGCAAAACACCATTATCCTTCGTTATTCGGATATTTTATTAATGCATGCCGAAGCTAAGTTAGCTGGTGCATCTTCAACTACAGATGCTTCTGCATTGAGAGCATTTAATGAAGTGAGAACCAGAGCTGGTTTACCTACCAAAACCGTTTTGACGAGAGATGAATTATTTAAAGAAAGAAGAATCGAGTTCGCGCTGGAAGGGCAATATTTCTTTGACCTGAAACGCAGAGGACTTAGTGAGGCTATTTCAGTCATTTCTCAGCAAGAAGTTGGTTTTTATTCTGATGATGCAAGAACGGCTTTGGTGTCAAGTTTGATTACTCCTGGAAGTAATTATTTTGAACTTCCCTTGCCACAGTCTGCAATTGATACCAATCCTTCTTTATTAGAACCAGCTGTACCGTACAATTTTAATTAAATCTTAGACTATGAAAAATAAAATAAAAAATAGCATCCTATTCCTTTTGACCTTGTTTTGCCTTATAGCTTGTCAAAATGAAGATATAGTGCCGATGCAAGTAGATGCAATAGTTGCAGAACCGGGTGATTTATTAAACCAGTCGTTCCCTCTTAAAAAAGTAAGAGTCGAAGGACAATCATTAGCTGGCTTAAAGCAAATTATCCTTGACAATAAAATTGATGTGAGTTTTAATCCGACGTATAATTCGGATAAGTCTTTCATTTTTACTATTCCGTTTGATGTAAAAAAAGGCAGTCGATTTGGTAAGCAAACCATAACTTTTATTACAGCAAGTGGTTCTGTTACAAAAGATTTTGAAATTTTACAACCGCTTCCTACTATTAGTGGTCTTACGCCAGAAACACCTTTAGTTGGGAAAACAGCTGAGGTAACTGGAGATTGGTTTTATGATGTGAGTAGTGTTACTTTTAAAGGTAATCCTATTGGTTTTACGGTAAGTTCACCTACCTCATTGTTTATTAATATTCCTGCTAGTGCAACTTCAGCGGGTGATTTAGTAATTACAACTCCTAGTGGTTCTGTTACTCGTTTTATGGAGGTAAGTTTAGGATTTACTATTGTCAATGTAACGGATTTTGACGGTGGCGGAACGAGACCAGGTTCAGGGTGGTTTTCATATGGTGATGTAGCTTCGTTTAACGCAGCTACAACTGGTGGTCCTACTGGAAATTATGCACAATATTCATGGACTGGTGCTACTACAAACGGGTACAATGGTTGCAGCGGTGGAGAAGGCGCAACCTTTTTTGCAGCAAACCCAAGTTATACTGATGCGACTAAAGCCTATATTGATATCGATGTAAGTGCTAATGTTGCTAATGCACACTTTGCCATTCAATTGAACACTATTGACGGTAAAGATTATGGATATAATTTTAAAGTAGCTACTACAGATTGGGCGACAAAATCAATTTTAATAGCTGACTTTAAAGACAATTACGGTTATGGTGGTAATGCTACTGGAACAGATTTAGATGTTTCTAAAATCAAAGAAATTAAAATTGCAATTGTTCAAGGTGATACTCCCAATCCTACAATTATTAAGTTTGATAATATCAAAATTAAATACAAGATCTAAATCAAGAAACTGTATTGAGAAAGAAAACCAAAAAGGTTGTTATTAATTAACAACCTTTTTATAAAATAATAATTATGAAAAATAAATTTTTACTAATCTGTACTATGATTTTATTCTCTTTGAATTCTTGTTCAAAAGAGAATGGGGGGGATACCGTTGCAATTTCTTTAGGCTCACCATTGGCAAACGCAGCTTCAGATATTACAGATACGAGTTTTAAAGCAAGATGGAATTTTGTTTCGACTGCAAACACCTATCTTTTGGATGTTTCGTTGACAGCTGACTTCTCAAGTTTTTTGCCGGATTATAATGCAAAATCAATAGCCGATTTGAATATAGTGGTCAATGGCTTGAATGGAGGGACAAAATATTACTACCGAGTGAAAGCAAAGAATAACTCTCAAACGTCCGATTATTCAAACGTAGTCACAGTGGTAACAACAGGTACAAGTAATATACCTGAAGACCCTACTTTTCTAAAAGTAAAAGCAAATAAACTACCTAATCCGTTTTTTGTGGGTGTGGCTGTAAAAGCAAACCAATTAACAAATGGAAGTGCGTATGATGTCGTGCTTAAAAATGAATTTAGCAGTATCACTGCCGAATATGAAATGAAAATGAATCCCATTTCGATAGGAAGTGGACAATATAATTGGGCTGCTGCCGATAAAATTGTAGCCTATGGGAATACAAATGGAATTAATGTTCATGGTCATGCGCTAGTGTGGCATAACGCAGTACCAGATTGGTTGAAAAATTATACAGGAACTGATGCCGCTTTTGCATTAGAAGTAAAAAAATACATAACTGATGTAGTTACCCATTATGCAGGCAAAGTAAAATCGTGGGATGTGGTCAACGAAGCTGTGGATGATAGTAATGGCGGAATGAGAAGTACAATTTTCCTTACTCGAATGGGACCAAACTATGTAAATGACTGTTTTAAGTGGGCACGTGAAGCGGCAACAGCAGCAGGAGATAAAAATCTTTTATTATTCTATAATGAATATGCAACACCCGATAATCTTCCGAAGCAAAATAAAATGTATGCTATTGTTGATGATTTGAAAGCTAGTAATCTAATTGATGGATTAGGCTTTCAAATGCACAATACGTATCTTAATCCCACTAAAGCTCAAATAGAGGCCGATATTAATAAAGCGGTTTCCAAAGGGTTGAAAATTCATATTTCTGAATTTGATTTGCAAGTAAACCCAGCTAATGATATTAGCACTTTTACGAATGAAAGAAGATTAATTCAAAAAGACAAATACAAAGAAATAGTCAAAATTTATAATGCGCTTCCTTCAGTAAATAAATATGCTTTTACAGTTTGGGGATTCAAAGACAATGAATCTTGGATACCTTACAGTACCGATTTGAATCATGTTGGGAATGATTGGCCATTGCTTTTTGACTCTAATTTTAAAATTAAAAGTGCCCATACAGGTTTCTTAGAAGGCTTAGACTAGCACACCATAACTAAGTCTGATTTATAAAGTAATAAAATGTAATTGAGATGATGAATAAAAAAACAATGCTATCAATATTCTTATTGGTAGCAATTGTCTCTTGTCAAACACAAAGGCAATTAGCATTTCATAAGGATTCTACTAAATCATTTGAAGAGCGAGCTCAATTTATAGTGTCGCAAATGACTCTAGCCGAAAAAGTATCTCAAATGACTTATGAATCTTCTGCTATCGGACGATTAGGGATTCCTGAGATGAATTGGTGGAATGAATGCCTTCATGGAGTGGCTCGCGCGGGTACGGCAACTGTTTTTCCACAAGGAATAGGGATGAGTGCGATGTGGGATCGCAAACAAATGTTTAAAATTTCTACTGCAATATCAGATGAAGCTAGAGCCAAGCATCAAGAATTTACTTCAAGAAATAAAAGAGGAATTTACCAAGGATTAACGTTCTGGACTCCCAATATCAATATTTTTAGGGACCCACGTTGGGGACGTGGTATGGAAACTTACGGTGAAGATCCTTATTTAACTGGGGAGTTAGCAGTACAGTTTGTAAAAGGGTTGCAAGGTGATGATCCTAAATATTATAAATTGATTGCTACGGCAAAGCATTTTGTAGTACATAGTGGACCAGAAAGTGAGCGACATAGTTTCAATGCGGAGCCAAATGATTTTGATATGATCAATACCTACAGTCCACAATTTGAAAAAGTCGTGAAAGAGGCCAAGGTCTATTCGGTCATGTGTGCTTACAACAGTTACAAAGGATTGCCTTGTTGTGGCAATAAAGCTTTGAGCGATTTGTTGCGCAACGATTGGGGTTTCAAAGGCTATATTGTTTCTGATTGTTGGGCGGTAAAAGATTTCTATGACAAAGGAGCACATGAAGTGGTAGCCACCAGAGAAGAAGCTTCGGCAATGGCAGTAAAAGCAGGAACCGATTTGAATTGTGGGGACTCTTATCCGTCATTAGTAAAAGCGATACAACAAAAATTAATCACCGAAGCAGAGCTAAATATTTCTGTTGAAAGATTGATTGTAGCTCGAATGAAACTGGGTCTTTTTGCTCCAAAAGGAGATGTGAAATTTGAAAAAATTCCGTTTAGTGTAGTAGATTCTGAGGTGCATAGATTATTAGCGCTGGAATCGGCTAGAAAGTCATTGGTGCTTTTGAAAAACGAAAATAACATTTTACCTCTAAACAAAAATCTAAAAAAAATAGCTGTTATTGGTCCAAATGCGAATGAATTAGATGTTTTACTCGGAAATTATAATGGGTTTCCATCAAACGGAATTACACCTTTCAAAGGAATTCAAAATAAATTACCAAATACTCAGGTGCAATTTGCTCAAGGATGTAGTCTTGCGGATGGTTTACCAAACTTAAAAACCGTTCCATCAGCTGTTTTGTTTGCGGATGTAAGTTGTAAAACAGCGGGTCTTAATGCCGAGTATTTTTCGAACTTAGAGTTCTCTGGAACACCTTTGCATAAGCGAATAGATCCAGAAATTGACTTTATTTGGAAAATTACAGCCCCTTTTAAAGACTTGAGTTATGATAAATATGCTGCCAGATGGACAGGATATTTGTCGGTTCCTGAATCTGGGAAATATGCGTTGGGTGGTGAAGCTTTTTCTAGTATGAAATTGTATCTTGATGACAAACTGGTGGTGGAACGAGAGGATGTTCATGAACCAAAAAAAATCTATGAATTCGTCGAATTAGAAGCCAAGAAAGTGTACAAAATTAAACTGGAATACAAACAAAACAATACGGAACATGCTATTATGCGTTTCTTGTGGGATACACCAAACAATGATCTTGAAAAGGAAGCTTTGGCCGTGGCCAAAGAGTCTGATGTGGTTGTTTTATGTATGGGTTTAAGTCCAATGCTGGAAGGCGAAGAAATGAAAGTGCAGGTGCCTGGTTTTTCAGGTGGGGATCGTTTGGATATTAAACTACCCGATACGCAAACGCGATTAATGAAAAAGCTACAGGAATTACGGAAACCAATGGTGTTGGTGATGCTCAACGGAAGCGCAGTGGGAATTAATTGGGAGAATGATAATATTCCTGCTATTATTGAAAGTTGGTATCCTGGACAAGCAGGAGGTACTGCAATTGCCGATGTTATTTTTGGAGATTACAACCCTGCGGGACGTTTGCCATTGACTTTTTATAAAGATATAAAGGATATTCCTGCTTTTAACGATTACAGCATGAAAGGGAAAACATACCGTTATTTTAAAGGTGCTCCTTTGTATGATTTCGGGTTTGGATTGAGTTATTCGACTTTTAAATATACAAATCTGGATATTAAAAATGAAGTGATTACGGGAGAAGCAGTCACGATAAATGTTGATGTGACAAACAGCGGTAAATTAGATGGCGATGAGGTCGTGCAAGTGTATTTTACAAATCCTAAAGCCGATGAAAGAGAAACTATAAGAACTTTGATTGGTTTTGACCGTATTTTTCTAAAAGCTTCAGAAACTAAAAAAGTATCTTTTACCATTCAGCCTAAGCAGTTAGCACAGTTTACAAATGCAGGTTTAAAATTGAATTCTGGCGAAATTCTGTTTTCGGTAGGAGGAATGCAACCCAATGCACAGCGTGAAAAAGAAGGCAAAGTAATGCTAAAAAAAATAAATTTAGTAGGAACTACAGTGGTGTATTAGACCCAAAAGTAGTCGCAAAATAAAACCCCAAATGCTTTATAATAGCATTTGGGGTTTGTTATTTTAATTCCTTTTTTCAAAGGGATCAGTACATATTACATATACGCTTCGATTGGCGCACAACTACAAACTAAATTTCTATCCCCATAGGTTTCATCTACACGACGAACACTTGGCCAAAATTTATTCTCCGCTACATATTCTAAAGGATATGCTGCTTTTTCTCTTGAATAAGGTAATACCCATGTGTCAGCAGTAAGCATTGCTAAAGTATGTGGTGCGTTTTTCAATACATTGTTTGGTTCTTCGACAGAAGATTCTTCAATTTCTTTACGAATGGCTATCATAGCGTCACAAAAACGATCCAATTCTCCTACATCTTCTGATTCTGTTGGTTCAATCATTAACGTTCCAGCCACTGGGAAAGAAACAGTTGGAGCATGAAAACCATAATCCATTAAACGTTTTGCAATATCAGATACTTCGATACCTTTTACTTTGAAACCTCTGCAGTCTAGAATCATTTCGTGAGCTGCTCTTCCTTTTTCACCAGAATATAAGATAGGGTAGTGCTCTTCTAAACGCGCTTTCATGTAGTTAGCGTTCAGGATAGCATATTTAGTTGCATTAGTAATTCCTTCAGCACCTAACATACAAATGTATCCATAAGAGATCAAGCAAACTAAAGCTGATCCATAAGGCGCTCCAGATATAGCAGTAATTCCTTTTTCACCACCTACTTTTACTAATGGGTTTGTTGGTAAAAACGGGACTAATTTTTCGTTTACACAAATAGGTCCTACACCTGGTCCACCACCTCCGTGAGGAATTGCGAATGTTTTATGCAAGTTCAAGTGACAAACGTCAGCGCCAATAGTAGCTGGATTTGTTAAACCTACTTGAGCATTCATATTAGCACCATCCATGTAAACTAGTCCACCGTTATCGTGAATAATTTGAGTGATTTCTCTAATAGCACTTTCAAAAACACCGTGAGTAGATGGATATGTTACCATTAAACAAGACAATTCATCTTTGTATTGAATCGCTTTTTCTCTAACATCTTCTACATCAATATTACCATTTTCCATTGTTTTGGTCACGATAATTTTCATTCCAGCCATTGCTGCCGATGCAGGGTTTGTTCCGTGAGCCGACGCAGGAATCAAACAAATAGTTCTTTTCTCATCGCCTCTTGATTGGTGGTACGCGCGAATAGTCATTAAACCGGCATATTCGCCTTGGGCTCCAGAGTTAGGTTGTAATGTAGTTCCTGCAAAACCAGTAATCACATTTAATTGATGCTCTAATTTTTTAAGCATTTTAGTGTACCCTTCAACTTGATCTAAAGGTGCAAATGGATGGATAGTATTCCAATACGGCATACTTAATGGTAACATTTCAGCAGCTGCATTCAATTTCATAGTACAAGAACCCAAAGCGATCATCGAATGATTTAATGATAAATCTTTACGTTCTAATTTTTTGATATAACGCATCATAATCGTTTCCGAATGGTATTTGTTGAATACCTCATGCGTTAAGAATTCCGATGTTCTGTTTAAAAGCATCGGATAATTGTTCTCTAAAACATATTCCGAAACTTCAAAAGCTTCTTTTCCTACTGCTTCAGCAAAAATGGCAATTACTTGATTAATATCAGATGATAAAATGGTCTCATTTACTGAGATAGAAATCGTTTCATTATCGATATAATAGAAGTTTACCTCATTCTTTTCGGCAATAGTTTTTACTTTTTGAGCATCTGCTTTTACTACTATAGTATCAAAAAAAGCTGTGTTGGTTTGAAAAACACCTAATTGATTTAAAGCCTCAGCTAAAGTTGCAGCAGCAGAATGGACTTTATTAGCAATGTATTTTAATCCTTTTGGACCGTGATATACTGCAAACATTCCAGCCATAACTGATAATAATACTTGAGCAGTACAAATGTTTGAAGTTGCTTTCTCACGCTTAATATGTTGTTCACGTGTTTGCAATGCCATACGTAAAGCGCGGTTCCCATTAGCATCTTGCGAAACTCCAATGATTCTTCCTGGCATAGAACGTTTGTACTCTTCTTTTGTTGCAAAATAAGCAGCATGTGGTCCACCATAACCCATTGGTATTCCAAAACGTTGTGTTGTTCCTACTACTACTGCAGCTCCCATTTCACCTGGAGGCGTTAGCTTTACTAGTGATAAAATATCGGCAGCAACCGCTACTTTTATTTCGTTATCATTTGCTTTTTTGATGAAGTCAGCATAATCATATACTTGACCGTATTTTCCTGGATATTGTAAAATAGCTCCAAAAAACTCTTCTGAGAAATCAAATTCTTGGTGATTTCCTATCACTAATTCTACACCAATGGGAGCAGAACGCGTTTGTAAAACGGATAATGTTTGTGGTAAAATCTCTTCAGAAACGAAGAATTTACATACATTATTTTTCTTTTGATCTCTTAATCGAACATCGTATAACAAAGCCATGGCTTCAGCTGCAGCGGTACTTTCATCAAGTAAAGAGGCGTTTGCAATTTCCATTCCCGTTAATTCAATAACCATGGTTTGAAAATTCAAAATAGCTTCAAGACGACCTTGAGCAATTTCGGCTTGGTATGGTGTGTAAGCGGTATACCATCCTGGGTTTTCAAAAATATTTCTTTGAATTGCTGGAGGGACAATGGTAGGGTGGTACCCTAAACCAATATAGGATGTATACACTTTGTTAGTACGACCTAATAACCGAATGTGATTTGCATATTCATATTCAGTCATAATATGCTCCAATTCCAACGGTTTCTTTAATCGAATGTCAGTAGGAATAGTTTCGAATATTAACTGATCTAAAGTTTCAACACCTATGGTTTCTAACATTTTTGGTAAATCGTTTTCCCTTGGGCCTAAGTGTCTTAAAGCAAATGAGTCTGTTTTCATGTATATATGGTAATGTTGTGTTTTTTTAGTGGTGCAAAAATAAGTATTATAAACAATCTAATTCGGGTTTTAACATTCAATTTTTATCAATTTTTCAACTAAATGTGGTATTTGCTTACAATTGATTAATTTTGTTTAATGATTAGCTTTAAACAACTATTGGATTTTTATATCAGAAGCAGTATTCACGTTGCACTTTCTGTATACGCATTGGTGCGAATGACGCATTTTATGTTCAACATATCGACGGATGATCCCATGGCTTATTTTGCTTTTTTTGGGACAATCGTAGGATATAATTTTGTAAAATATGATGCTTTGGCAAGAGCCAAAAAACACACGATGCGCAAGGAGCTTAAGTTAATTGCGGTTTTGAGTTTTTTTTCTTTGATTGCTGTTGGGTATTTTTTCTTTAAATTACAACTGATTACCCAAATGGTTTCTATTGGTGTCCTTGCTTTAACATTGCTTTATACACTTCCATTTTTCCCCAATAGAAAAAATGCTAGAAACTGGGCAGGAGTAAAAATTTATATTGTGGCTTTGTGTTGGGTAGGAGTGACGCTGGTTTTACCCTTAGTGAATGCACATATTGCACTTGGACTTGACTTTTATCTAAAATGTATTCAACGTTTTATATTGGTTTTTGTGCTGATTCTTATTTTTGAGATATTGGATTTGGCAAATGACGATCCACATCTAAAAACGGTACCACAACAAATAGGTGTGAAGCGAACAAAAATGGTAGGTTTGTTGCTATTGCTTCCTTTTTATTTTTTAGAGTTTTTAAAAAATAATTTTATTGAAGAACAATTGATTGTTAATGGAATTCTAGTTCTCGCTCTTTCATTATTTTTGGCTTTCGCCAATGAAACCCGATCTAAATATTACACTTCTTTTTGGGTGGAAAGCATTCCGATTTTTTGGTGGCTGATGGTGGTTTTCTTTTAAAAACAGTAGTTTTGGTGAATAGAGATCAATAATTTTCCCAGTTTGAAATAAAAAGACCGAAGCTCTCACTTCGGTCTTAATCGGTAATTTATATCAATCCAGCTCTTTTCAATAAAGCATCAGGACTTGGTTCGTGTCCTCTAAAACGTTTGTATAAAATCATTGGGTGTTCGGTGCCACCTTTTGATAGGATATTGTCTTTGAATTTATCAGCCACTTCTTTGTTGAAAATTCCTTTTTCTTGAAAATATTCAAAAGCATCTGCGTCGAGAACTTCGGCCCATTTGTAGCTGTAGTACCCTGATGAGTATCCGCCTTGAAAGATGTGTGAAAAAGAAGTGCTCATGGCATTTTCTGCTACTTCAGGATACAATTGCGTATCGGCAAATTGTTCTGTTTCGAATGCTTTTAAATCAGTAATTGATGTAGGGTCTTGTCCATGCCATCCCATATCTAATAGTCCAAAACTCAATTGTCGCATCGTTGCCATCCCTTCTTGGAAACTGGCACTTTCTTTAATTTTAGTAACATATTCCATCGGAATCATTTCACCAGTTTGATAATGAGTAGCGAATAAAGCTAAAGCTTCCGACTCATAACACCAGTTTTCCATGATTTGACTTGGAAGCTCTACAAAGTCCCAATATACTGATGTTCCAGATAAACTTGGATAAGTAGTATTGGCTAACATTCCATGTAATCCATGGCCAAATTCATGAAACAAAGTGGTCACTTCATTAAAAGTTAATAAAGAAGGTTTTGTTTCAGTAGGTTTTGTGAAATTACAAACATTAGAAATATGTGGTCTTTCGTTTACGCCATCTTTAATAAATTGGGTTTTGAATGAAGTCATCCAAGCACCATTTCGTTTTCCTTTTCGAGGGAAAAAATCAGCGTAGAAAATAGCAACTAACTCCTTATTAGCATCAGTAACTTCATAAGTCACCACTTCGTCATGATATTTATCGATATCAAATATTTCAGTAAAAGTAAGTCCATATAATTTTCCAGCAATGGTAAAAGCACCCTTTAAAACTTTTTCTAGTTGAAAATACGGTTTTAGTTTTTCATCATCCAAATTAAATAATTCTTGTTTTAATTTTTCCGAATAATATGGTCCATCCCATTTTTCTAGTTGTTCAAGTCCGTCTAGTTTTTTGGCGAAAGCAGATAATTCAGCAAATTCTTTTAAAGCGGCAGGTTTGGCTTTTGCCAATAAATCATGAGAGAATGATTTTACTTTTTCAGGACTTTCGGCCATACGCTCTTCCAATACA
The DNA here is from genome assembly GCF_040822115.1 of Flavobacterium sp. WC2421. Taxonomy (NCBI): domain Bacteria; kingdom Pseudomonadati; phylum Bacteroidota; class Flavobacteriia; order Flavobacteriales; family Flavobacteriaceae; genus Flavobacterium; species Flavobacterium sp. WC2421. Next base: position 1,553,083 of record NZ_CP162004.1, read on the forward strand.
AAATGAGCATGTGTTGCATACCCTAAAAGTTGTGCTCTGTCAAAACGCAATTTGGCAATTTTAAGTACATTTTCCTGATTGTCAAATTCGTTGTTTTGAAAACCTTTGGCGCCAAAAGCGATTGCCATTTTCTTTCTAAGTTCACGTTTATCTGAATAAGTGACAAACGGAACATAACTTGGGTAATCTAAGGTAAAAATCCATCCATCACTATCTTGGCTCTTGGCTAGTGAACGAGCAGCTTCTATAGTTCCTTCAGGTAAGCCGGATAAGTCGCTTTCATCTATAATATGCAATTGAAACCCTTGTGTTTCTGCTAAAACATTTTCACCAAACTTAAGGCTTGTTTTAGACAGTTCTTTGTCTATTTCTCGAAGCAAGATCTTTTTGTCTTCAGGTAAATTGGCGCCATTTCTAGAGAAACCTTTGTATTTTTTGTCTAGTAATGTAGACTGTTCTGGGTTAAGGTTCAAGTTATCCTTTTGTTCGTAAATAGCTTTTACTTTTGCAAATAAATCAGCATTAAGAGTGATGTCATTGCCAAAATCAGAGAGTAAAGGAGAAACTTCTTGAGCGATTTTTTGCATTTCATCATTGGTTTCCGCCGAATTCAAATTGAAGAAAATACTGGAAAGACGATCTAGCGTATATCCACTAAAATCTAATGCCTCTATAGTATTTTGAAAAGTAGGTGTGTCATTGTTTTGGACAATAGCGTCAATTTCGGCTTTTGCCAATGCGATTCCTTCTAGAAAAGCGGGTAGATAATCTTCATTCTTTATTTTAGAAAAAGGAGCAGTATCGTATTTAGTATTGAATTTTGAAGTTAAGACTTTCATTGTATTATAATTAGTTTTCATTATTTGAAACGAAATATTTTGAACTACAAATGTAGCGATTTATAGAAAAAGGAGCGGTTAAAATTGGATTGATTTGCGCTATACCTCCTTAAAGTATTTGTGTTATAGTTATGTTATTTATTTCGTTAGAAGCGATAAAAAGCTTAAATTGTACAATTAGATTAGATTTTGAATAAGCTAATCATTAACAATTGCAAATAATATACAATAAATGAATTACCAAATTATAATAAAGCGTATCGATACTGTAAATGAAGTGGAAGGGTATTGGTCTGATGAAGATTTTATTCAATTACTAGAAAAATTCAATTTTCCAGATGCGGCTACTGCAGAAAAAAAGAATTTACCAGAATTACTAGAAATGGCCATATCTGATTATGAGCCTAACGAAGCGGCTGAAATAGTGCTTACTTACAAGTTGTCTGAAGAATTAAATGAAGGGCAAATAGAGCAAATTTCTCATAATATGTTAATTGATAAAGTATGTGAAGAGTATCCCGAAATTCATTTGCAAGGGACCTTGTTTCATATCAATCAATTGCTTTTTAAAGCGTATAATGGAAAGTTTCCTAATGCCAAAGCTTCAGTTGTTCATTTTTCAATGACGCTAGTTGATGGAGAAGTGAAAGAATTGACAGCCGAAAATGTACTGAAATTATTGAATAATGGATTGTCTGATCGGAATTTGATAAAAAGATTGTTTGACGATCAAATGTCTAAGAACATTCCTTTCCCAGAAGCGGAAGGTATTATTTGGGAATTGAATACAGAAGATAATGTAAACTACAGTTTAGTAACTTCTGAGAACTGGATTAATAATGAAGATATAACCGCTTCAGAATTTGAAGGTATTCTAGAGGAAATAGAAGAGGAGGTATAAACTCTAACAATTTTTTTAAAACAACAAAGGCTTCCGTAATGGGAAGCCTTTGTTGCTATTAGGAGCTGTTATTTTTTAAGTAAACTTTCGGATGCTATGATTACGGCATCTTTTAATCCTGTTTTATATTGGATTACTTTTTCTAAAATAGCAGCATCATGACTTCCAATAATTTGAGCAGCTAGTATTCCTGCGTTTTTTGCACCGTTAAGTGCAACAGTTGCTACGGGAACGCCACCTGGCATTTGTAAAATAGAAAGAATGCTGTCCCAGCCATCAATAGAATTACTTGATTTTACAGGAACCCCAATTACAGGTAATGGAGACATTGAAGCAACCATTCCAGGTAAATGTGCGGCACCACCAGCACCAGCAATAATTACTGAAATACCACGAGTATGTGCATTTTTACTAAAATCAAAAAGTTTCTCAGGTGTTCTATGTGCCGAAACGATATCGACTTCTGTTTCTATTTCAAATCCTTTTAAGATTTCAATGGCTTCTTGCATTACGGGCATATCTGAGATACTTCCCATGATTATAGCTACTTTCATTTTTTTATTATTTAAAGATTTAAAGATTTAAGTATTTAAAGATTTCTATTGAAGCTTGTTTTCGAGGCAAACCAATTTTTTTAATCTTTTAATTTTTCAATCTTTTAATATATTATGCGATTACTCTTATTGTATTCTTCACGTTTTCAGCAATTCTTCTGGCTTCATTCATGTTTTGGTTTACGATAGTGACATGTCCCATTTTTCTAAAAGGACGGGTTTGTTTTTTACCGTAAATATGTGGGGTAACTCCGTTCCATCCTAAAATAGTGTCAATGTTTTCGTAAACAACATTTCCAGAAAATCCTTCTTCGCCAACTAAGTTAACCATAACTCCAGCTACTTTACTATCTGTATTTCCTAAAGGAAGATTGAGTATGGCACGAATGTGGTTTTCAAACTGAGAAGTAAAACTAGCTTCAATAGAATAGTGTCCAGAATTGTGTGGTCTTGGTGCTACTTCATTCACTAGTATTTCATCGTCTTCTGTTTGGAACATTTCAACTGCTAATAATCCAACATGATTGAATTTTTCAGAAACGTTTAAAGCTATAGTTCTAGCATTAGCAGCCACTTTGTCGTCAATTCGAGCAGGGCAAATTACGTATTCTACCTGATTGGCTTCCGGATGAAATTCCATTTCAACTACAGGATACGTTTTAATTTCACCAGAAGGACTGCGACAAACAATAACAGCTAATTCGTTTTTGAAAGGCACCATTTCTTCGGCAATGCATTCTACATTAGGCAGGTGATCTAAATCAGCTATTTGACGAATGACTTTTACTCCATTTCCATCATAACCAAACTCAGTACATTTCCATACAAATGGCAATTTTATTTTAGAATCTAAAATTTTAACTACTAGGGCTTTTAAATTGTCAAATCGCTTGAACGGGGCGGTTGGGATATTATGCTCAGCATAAAATGCTTTTTGAATTCCTTTGTTTTGAATTAATTGTAGCGTTTTAGGCGAAGGGTATACTTTTAATCCTTCATTCTCTAGTTTTATTAAAGCTTCTAGATTAACAAGTTCAATTTCAAAAGTAAGCACATCTACTTTTTTTCCAAAATTATAAACGGTTTCAAAATCCATTAAATCACCCTGAAAAAAATGATCACAAGCTATTCGGCTTGGCGCTTCTTCACTTGGATCTAAGACATAGGTTTGTATGTCAAATTTACGGGTATCGAATAGCATCATTTTACCCAATTGTCCACCACCTAGAATTCCCAATTTAAAATCAGAAGAAAAATAATTCATTGTATTGTTATTTGTTGCGTGCAAAGATACTTTTAAATGAGTAAAATAAAAAAGATACATTTTAATATTGTTAAATAGTTGTTTGACTATTGGCTTCTATCTTCTAATAATTATTTTTTTTGATAATGAACCCTTATCGGTTTCGATTTTTAAAAAGTAGAATCCAGAGGGGATATTTTGAACATTAATTGAATACTGATTCCCTATTTGTGGATTGTTAAATTTAGCAATTAGTTTTCCGTCTAATGAAAATAAGGATGCTGAATAAATTTCATTCTTGTTATGTAGATTAATAGTGATTAATTCTGAGGCAGGGTTAGGATATACTATTGCCTCAGCTGGTTTTTCAAATACATTTATTGATAAAGTACTATTAGTATAACAAGAAGGGGTAACGACATATTGGGATTTTATCAAATTGGCAATTTTATTATTTGAAAAACCAGTATTATTGGTGTAATTATAAAAGCTTAAATCCAATGTTTGATTGCTTGTTCCAAACCAATCTTGAAGAATAGTACTAAATACTCTTCTATAATCATGTTGCACGGTTTTAATTTGGTATCCGTTGGCTGCAACTGCCTCTGAGAGATTCACATTTGTTCCCGAAATACCTGGGGTTATTGAATTGCCAAAAACAAATACAGGTGCAATTTCTCCATGATCAGTTCCTAAACTTGCGTTTTCACCCGCTTTTCTTCCAAATTCAGAAAAGGTAACCGAAACTACATCATTTCCTAAATTTTGATTATTTAAATCAATAATAAAAGCATTGACTGCTTCTGATAATTGAGTTAAGAGTGCTGCATGTGCTCCTAAATGTGTGGTGTCATTTGCTGCAACCTGTAAGTTATGAGTGTCAAATCCTCCTAGTTTAACTAAATAAACTTTAGTTTGAAGGCCTCCAGAAATAAATCGGGCTACAGTTTTTAGTTGATTTGCCAATGTTGTATTTGGGTAGGGTATTGAATTTGAACCTGTATTAAAGGAGTTGGATATAGTCTGAGCATAAGTATTTGTAGCAGCATCATTATTAATGATGAATTGAATTAAATCACCGTATTCTGATTTTGGAATCGCAGTAGGAGGACTTCCTCCTAATCCATTTACAACTGAATAGAATCCAGATGGAGATTGTCCCGTAATATTTAAGGACATGTTGTGTTCTACTTCACCATAGAAACCTAAAGAATTGTCGCTGTTCCCGAGCTGAATCCCTAAGGGGAAATTTGATGTTAGAAAATTAGAATAGTAATGTTCTAAAAAACGACCAATCCAACCGCTTGTTAAAGAGTTGTTTGCTGTTGTTCCATCACCACCTGTTAGCCATAAGTCAGTTGATTTAAAATGGGATTTATTTTGAAATGGATAGCCAACACCTTGAATGACTCTCATGAATCCACTGTCGTACAAGGATTTGAAGCCAGTCAATGAAGGGTGCAAACCAACTTGATCCGTAAGCGCTAATGTGGAGTCCAAATTAATGATCCCATTTGGAGCGCCAATATTATTGAGTTTGATGTTAGGGCGCAGCGAAGCATAAGTATCATACTGGTTAATGGGTATAATTGTGTTTAAACCATCGTTGGCGCCAGATAATTGAATTAAAACGATTTTTTTAGAGATCACATCAGGACAGGTAGTCATTCCAGCTGATTTGAAAAGGGCGAAAACTTCGGAGGGAAATAATGACAATACACTAGCCGTAGAAGTTATTTGGATAAAATTTCTTCTTCTCATGTTTTTAGTTTTTAGGTTTTTTTAATTCAGAAAAAAGGCTAAAACATTTGAGATTCGGGAGCTCTTAATATTTTAATTACTAATAGTTTTAATCGGGATTCTACTACAGTATTGTTATTTGTGCTTATGTAATTATTCCAAGAGTCAGTCCAGTAATAGGAAGCAAGACCCTGCAATAAAAATGAATTCATAAAATAAGAAGTACGTTCTGTATTTGCTTCTTGAGCAAAAAGGGCATTGGATAATTCGGAAGTTAATATATAAGCGTCAGAAGGATTTGAGATAATTCCACTATTTTTTATGACTTCAGAAATAGAGATTTTAGCAGCGATTGTACTGTTGTTGCCTATTCTATTTAATCCATCAAGTAGTGATTCTCCTAATCTGTATTTTGCAATTAGGGTAGATCCAGAAATCCATTTTTTGTCATATTCGGGTGACTGATAATAAGCAAGATGTCCCGCAACTGTATCGGGTTCAAATAACTTCATATTAGAGTTTAGTGAAAAGGTACCGTTTACAAAGTTCCAAAACACTTGGAAATAATCAAATGGCTCTGCTGTAGGGTTTGGTATTGTTGCCTGAAGATACGTACAGGTTTCTGACAATTGTTGAATTGGAGATTTGATCATTGCCCCAATAGTTTCGTCTGTTGGATCGGTATCATCTAAATCATAAAAATGTAGGCTAATGAGTAATTTTCGTATTATTGGAACAATTTCATATCCGTTATTGTAAAGCTCTTGTGATAAAGGAATTATAATATCATTTTCTGTTTCGATACTAATATTGCTTTTTACAAAATAAGTATAGAGTTTTCTACAAATATTTTTAGCTGTTTCTTGTTGATTAAAGATCATTTCAACAAAGCTATTTAATTCGTTATCCATTGACATGCTGTCTGTTGCAGATGTTATTGTGGTGTTGTTAAATGCACTACTAAAAATTTTGGCACTGGTATTATGGTCGGAAAACACATTGTATCCTTTAGGGATATTTGTTTCGGAATCTATAACGGATCTATTCGACTGTCTTTTAAAACCCGTTAGAACTCTTGCGGCTTGAACGATGTCGGATTCAGTGTAATTGGTATAATTACCTACTGCTATTTGAGGGCCTCTTCCTATTGTAAATAATTCCAAAAACTCTCGGGCGTAGTTTTCATTTGGAGAAGATTTGACATTATAAGTATTGCTCAAAAAGTAAAGCATAGAATTATTAAGTGTCATCTTTTTGGCTAATGTTTTATAATTACCATAGGAATAGAATAATAACAATCGGAGATAGTCATAAAACTCCGTAGCAGACCCAAAAACTTCTGGATGTTTTATTACTGTAAAACGGGTCGATAAGAAATGGCAAAGTTTGAATTTTAAAGTTGGACTTTTAATAGAGTTAAACCACCACCAGCCAGATAAAATAGGAGATTGTCTATATTGATCGCTGGGGTTGTAAATTAAATTAATATTTTCTGTCCAGTACCCTACAGGTGCAGAGGTTGGTAATGGGTCATAAGGTAATGGTAATGTAAGAGGAGAGTCGATTAATAACAAGTCTAACGCTTGATTAGGAGTTAATGTGGCATATTGATCAATTAAGGTTTTTGTATATACAAATGTGGCTCTTCGCAACAAATGTTTTGCGTTTTTTATACCTAAAATAGCTGTATTTGGATTTAATGAAGCCATAGTTTTATGATTTTAAACATCCTCTATTAAAGATAAGAATAAATAAAATTTGTTAAATTTTTTTTCGTTTATCTGTTTATTTTTAACGTTTAAATGCTTGTTTTTCAAATGATTGTGTTTTTTTAACAGGTATTTTTTTTGTTATTTTATGTATTTAGGTCTATTTGTTATTTGTCGGTTTTAGATTCGTATCACAAATTAATCTTCATTTTCCTATTGTCAATTTCGAATTCTGTATCTTTGCAAATTATTTAAAACATATAAATAATGATTCAACTTCACGATAAACAATTTGTTCCATTTATTTCTGCCAAAGAAATTGAGTTTGCAATTGCAAAAATGGTAGCACAAATAGAAGATGATTTTGCAGATGAAATTCCTGTCTTTATAGGAGTTCTAAATGGCTCTTTTATGGTAGTTTCTGATTTTATGAAAAGCTATAAAAAACCATGCGAACTAAGCTTTATTAAAATGGCTTCTTACGAGGGAACTACATCAACGGATGAGGTAAAACAGTTAATAGGATTAAATCAGGACTTGTCAGGGCGTTCAGTTGTTATAATAGAAGATATTGTTGATACTGGAAATACTATAGTAGAGCTGAAAGAATTATTCAAAAAGCAAAACGTAAAGCATTTCAAAATCGCAACTTTATTTTTCAAACCTGAAGCGTATAAAAAAGATATCAAAGTTGACTATGTTGGAATTAGAATTCCAAATAAATTTATAGTTGGTTTTGGTTTAGATTATGATGGACTAGGAAGAAACTTACCAGAAGTATATAAATTAAAAGAATAACCACTCAATACACACTATGATTAATATCGTTTTATTTGGGAAACCAGGAGCAGGAAAAGGAACTCAAGCCGAGTTTTTAAAAGAAAAATACAAGTTAACTCATATTTCCACTGGAGATGTATTTCGTTTCAATTTGAAAAATGATACAGAACTAGGAAAACAAGCAAGAGTCTACATGGATGCTGGAGATCTAGTGCCAGATGAATTGACAACAAAAATGCTAATTGATGAGGTAAATAAACATCCGGATACTAATGGAATTTTATTTGACGGATATCCTAGAACAATATCTCAAGCCGAAGCATTAGATGCTTTTCTTACGACAATTAACTCTAGTGTTGCTGCCACAATTGCTCTTGAAGCCGATGATGAAATCCTGATTCAACGTTTATTAGAAAGAGGAAAAACAAGTGGTAGAATTGACGATCAAGACGAAGACAAAATCAGAAATCGGTACCAAGAATACAATGAGAAAACTGCGCCATTAATGGGGTATTACGATAAACAAGGAAAATTTTATGCCGTAAACGGTATTGGGACAATCCAAGAAATTACAGAGCGTTTAAGTACGGTTATAGATAATTTATAGGAGCAATTCCAGCTGTACGTTGCAAGTGCTTGCTTATAAAACAATTTTTCTAAAATAAAAAAGGAGCTTCCTTTGGTCGCTCTTTTATATCAAGAAAAATAAAGTTTTACAAGCGGCGCACTTTTCACTACCATCTGGGCTAGAAAAAACATGGAAATACTAATAATATTTTTTTTAATACTATTAAATGGAGTTTTCTCCATGTCTGAAATTGCATTGATTTCAGCAAGAAAAAATAGATTAGAATCTGCTGCCAAAAAAGGGAACAAAAGTGCTAAGATAGCATTAGAGTTGGCCAATTCACCTAATAAGTTTTTATCCACTGTTCAAATAGGGATTACGTTAATAGGTATCTTAACAGGTATTTATAGTGGGGATAAAATCACTTTGAATGTCGAGACTTTTGTTAATGGTTTTGAAATTTTAAAACCGTATTCCCATACCATTGCGGTAGGAATAGTTGTAGTGGTTTTGACCTTTTTCTCATTAGTTTTGGGAGAATTATTGCCAAAAAGAATTGGTATGAATCATCCTGTATCCATTGCTAAAGCAGTCGCAATGCCTATGAAAATGGTTTCAATTGTAACGGCACCATTTATTTGGTTATTAACACATGCCACTGAGTTTTTACTGAAGGTTTTGCAAATAAAACCCAATGCTGATGGTAAAGTAACCGAAGAAGAGATAAAAGCTTTTATAAAAGAAGGTACCGAAGGCGGAGAAGTGCAAGAAATTGAACAAGATATTGTTGAGCGTGTTTTTCATATTGGAGATAGAAAGATAAACTCATTGATGACGCATAGAAAATCAGTGGTTTTCTTGCAACAAGATGCAAATAAGAGTCAGATTAAGGAATACATAATAAAAGATTTGCATTCTATTTATCCAGTTTATGGTGCCGATTATGATGATATTGTAGGGGTTGTAAATTTGAAAAGCATTTTTGCGCGGATAGATAATGAAACGATTCATCTTTCTGAAATAATGACTGATGCGCCATTCATGATGGAGCATACTACAGCTTATAAAGCATTAGAGAAATTTAAAAAATCAGGAATTCATTATTCTTTTGTGGCTGATGAATATGGTGTTTTTCAAGGAGTCATTACGTTAAATGATATTTTGGAAGCATTAGTGGGTGATGCGTCTGATTTTTACAAAGAAGATTTTCAATTGATAGAAAGAGAAGATGGTTCGTGGTTAGTGGATGGCCATTATTCACTGCATGATTTTCTTACCTATTTTGAATTGGACGATTTGATAAATGATTATGATGTGACAACCGTTAGCGGATTAATTATGACAGAGCTTTCACATATACCAAAACAAGGTGAAAAACTAGTTTGGCATCGATTTGAGTTGGAAGTTATTGATATGGATGGTATAAAGATTGATAAAGTAATGGTGAAATCATTATGAAAATAAAATAGATTGCCCTATTTTAAAGCATAAGATATGTGCTGAATAGGGTAACTCAACATTGAATACTAAAAAAAAATGACAGAGGATTTGAAATTAAAAGGAGGACAGCCGATGGCTGTCAGGTATTTTAGATCAATGTCGAAGTAAAAGAAAAGAGTTATGACTGAAGGGAACTTCGTAGATTACGTAAAAATATTTGTTTCTTCCGGTAAAGGAGGAAAGGGGTCTACGCACTTGCATAGAGAGAAATTTATTGAAAAAGGAGGACCTGATGGAGGTGATGGTGGACGTGGTGGACACGTGTTTTTAGTTGGGAACAAAGGACTTTGGACTTTGTTTCATCTTAAATTTGCAAGACATATCAAAGCCGGTAACGGTGGAGATGGTAGTGGTGATAGAAGTACTGGAGCTGATGGAGATGATAAATTTATCGAAGTGCCATTAGGAACTGTTGTAAAAGACAAAGAAACAGGTGAGATCTTATTTGAAATTACTGAGGATGGAGAGAAACAAGTGTTGTCTAGAGGAGGTAAAGGAGGTTTAGGAAACTGGCATTTTAGAAGTTCTACAAATCAAACACCAAGATATTCTCAACCTGGATTACCTGGTGTTGAAATGGATGTTATTCTAGAACTTAAAGTTTTGGCCGATGTAGGTTTGGTAGGTTTTCCTAATGCAGGAAAATCAACATTATTGTCTGTATTGACATCTGCAAAACCTAAGATTGCTGATTATCCTTTTACCACTTTAAAACCAAATCTTGGAATTGTGGCTTACAGAGATTTTCAATCTTTTGTAATTGCTGATATTCCTGGAATTATTGAAGGTGCTGCTGAAGGAAAAGGATTAGGACATTATTTCTTACGTCATATTGAACGTAACTCTACTTTGTTGTTCTTAGTTCCTGTGGATACCCCAGACATTAAAGGAGAGTACGATATTCTTGTAAACGAATTGACAAAATACAATCCTGAAATGCTAGATAAAGAGCGTTTGTTAGTAATATCAAAATGTGATATGCTGGATGACGAATTAAAAGCAGAGCTTAAAACTGAGTTGGATGTCGCATTTAAAGATGTTCCTTATATGTTCATTTCGTCTGTTGCGCAACAAGGATTGACGGAGTTGAAAGATAAGCTATGGAAAATGTTGAATGACTAATTAGTCCATTTTTATAAATAAAAAACCACTATGAAGTTATTGCTTTATAGTGGTTTTTTTTATTTTAATCTTTTTTAATTCATCTTAAAAACGGAATCTATAACCCAAGCTGGGCCAATAAGTAAAAACTGTAAATCCTTGATGAAAGATGGTTTTTTGCCTTCTATTTTGTGTCCGTAAAATTGTCCTATCCAGCCAATAGTGAATACGGCAATAGAAAACCATAATAAAGGAAATGTTTGTGAAATAATATAATTACCAACTAAACAAAGAGCTGTAAATAGTAACATTTTTAATCCCATTGCCATTGATAATCTAAAATAGAAAAGCAATACAAAGATTAAAACAACAAAAGCCCAATTGGCAAAAACGGGATGTAATGAACCTAGAGGTTCGAGGATTTGATTTGGTATACTCATAAACAGTCCAACTACTGAAAAAAAGATTAAAGGCACACAGAGGTAATGAATTTTTTTATTAGTCACGTTTTTATGACTTACACTGTACTCTTCAAACCATTGATCTAATGTTTTCATGTTTTGTTTTTTACTATTGGTAGCTAATGTAATAAAAAAACATAAAATTGCTGCTATTGGCTCATTTTATTAAAAAGGAAGTAATTAGTTGACAGTATTGTGATTACGACAACATTTTTTTGGATGAGGGATAGTAGCGAAAATCCTTTATTGAGGTTTTTTTACCTCAATAAAGATTGTAGCATATAGCCCGACCCGCTTTTTTTTTTGCGGGACAGCCCATAATAATAATAATAATAATAATAATAATAATAATAATAATAATAATAATTTAGTCTTTGTAAGTGTCAAATAAGTATTCGAGGGTTTCGGGGATATTATTGGCCTGCATTTTTGGATAGATAAGATCTAAATCAATCCAGTTTTCTATAATCGTATTAAAATCATCCCCCACTTCATAGACAACGGGAACCCCCAGTTTTTTTAAAGCAGCAGCATTGCACTCTTGTTCGTAATGATTACGAATAGGTATGGAAAGTACTTTTTTACCAAGATACAAAGCTTCGGAAGGAGTTTCAAATCCGCCACCAGTAATGATTCCCTCACAAGTAATAAGGCTTTTATTGAATTTTTTTTGATTTACAGGGAAATAGGTAATGTTGCCTATTTTGTGTATTTGTTCCACTGTATTAAGGAACCAGTGAAATTGAATCCCAGGAATGCTATTAAAGGCTTTTTCTAAGCAATCTTTATCAAAGGAAGGTAAATACACTGTAATGTGCTTTAAATTGGTTGGTTCTGATGCTATGATTTCATCTTTAATGATTGGTGGAAGGATGAAAGAATCATATTTTTCAAAATGCAAGCCAATGTTTTTTCGAGATGGAGCGTAGTGTTTTAAGATCATTTCTCCCATTAGGCTCTTTTTTTCTGGTCTTGGAGTATGTGTCGAAATGAAGCTAGCTTGATGTCCTAATTGTACCGAGTTAACATTTTGCATTTTACAGGCCAAAGAGGTTATAGAATCAAAATCATTTATAATTATATCATAGTCTTTTAAAGGCAGTGATTCAGCATCTTTGTAAATTTGTCTGGGTTTAATATTTTTTACAATATCCCAATAATTTAATCCACCACATTTGCTGTAATGTAAACTACAGCCTTTGCTTTTGTATTTTACAGGTAGCTTAATATCGAGGCTGGCATTGTTTCCGCTTAAAAAGAAATCTATAGTTCCGTATTTTTGTAAATAAGGATAAAGTTGCATTGCTCTACTGATGTGTCCATTACCAGTAGCTTGTATTGCATAAAATATTTTCATAAATCCTAATTTATATAAAGAGACAAGAATGATTTTGTTTTTAGTTTTTCTATTTTAAATTGTTAAAACAAAAGTAATTGGACTATGTTATGATAAGGTTTTTTAAACTTTTCTAATACATTATGATTTTAATCACATTCTCTATGTTTTTACTTTTTTATCTAAGTTAAAAATATTTTTATTCCTTTAAAATTTCCTTATTTTTGAAAAATGAAATACATTTTAAACTTCATTTTATTTTTCCCACTCGTAGTATTGTCTCAATCTAATTTTGATAAAGGACAAAGTTTATTTGAGGCAGGGAAATTGGATCAGGCCGAAATTGTTTTTGAAAGTATTTTAAAAACGGATCCAACAAATTTAAAAACAATTGAATATTTAGGAGATATAGCAGGTCAGAATAAATCCTGGGATAAAGCTATAGAACTGTATGAAAAATTAAAGGGGTTAAAGCCATCTGAAGCCAATTTTCAATATAAATACGGCGGTGCTTTAGCTATGAAAGCTTTGAGCGTTAATAAATTTAGGGCTTTAGGGATGGTAGATGAAATCAAAGAATCTTTTGAAAAAGCGATAGCACTTAATCCGAGGCATATTGAATCCAGATGGGCATTAATTGAATTGTACATTCAGTTGCCTGGAATTGTAGGGGGAAGTGAAACAAAAGCAATACAATATTCAAATGAATTATATAAACTTTCAGCTGTTGATGGACTTTTGTCTAAAGGGCATATAGATGAGTATTTTAAGAGATACGTTAAGGCAGAGCAGCAATATAAAAAAGCAATTGCAGTTGGGAATTCTGTAAAAAGTTACCAAATGCTGGCTAATTTGTACAAAAACAAAATGAAAGAACCTGCAAAGGCAGAGGCAGTTTTGTTAATTATAAAAAATTTAAATTCAACACCTAAGAAAAATATATGAGAACTCATTTTATCGCTATCGGTGGTAGCGCCATGCACAATTTGGCTTTAGCATTACATAATAAAGGATACCAAGTGTCGGGTAGTGATGATGCTATTTTTGAACCATCAAAATCACGTTTAGATAAAAAAGGAATTTTACCAGCTGAATTGGGTTGGTTTCCTGAAAAAGTCACTCCAGATGTCGAAGCAGTAATTCTAGGAATGCATGCTAAGGCAGACAATCCTGAATTATTAAAAGCGCAAGAATTAGGATTGAAAATTTATTCATATCCAGAGTTTTTATACGAACAGTCTAAAAATAAAACCCGAGTTGTAATTGGCGGTTCTCATGGTAAAACGACCATTACTTCGATGATTCTTCATGTAATGCATTATCATGATATTGCTGTAGATTATATGGTGGGAGCACAATTAGAAGGGTTTGATACCATGGTTCATCTTACGGAAGAGAATGATTTTATTGTTCTTGAAGGAGATGAATACTTGTCGTCACCAATTGACAGACGACCAAAATTTCATTTGTATCAACCTAATATCGCTTTGATTTCTGGAATAGCTTGGGACCACATTAATGTTTTTCCAACCTATGAAAATTATGTAGAACAGTTCGAAATTTTTATTGGTAAAATTACAAATGGGGGGATTCTAGTGTACAATGAAGAAGATCCTGAAGTAAAAAGGGTAGCGGAAGAAGCTACCAATCCAATCCGTAAACTGCCATATACTACTCCAAATTATAAAGTTGAAAATGGAATTACATTATTAGAAACTCCAGAAGGAGATATGCCTATCGAAGTTTTTGGTGGACATAATTTAAATAATTTGGCTGGTGCCAAATGGATTTGTCAAAACATGGGTGTTGATGAAGCTGATTTTTATGAAGCAATTGCCAGTTTTAAAGGAGCTTCAAAACGATTGGAAAAAATTGCCGAAAGTATAACGAGTGTTGCTTATAAAGATTTTGCGCATTCTCCAAGTAAGGTAGCTGCAACTACCAAAGCGGTAAAAGAGCAATATCCAGACAGAACTTTGGTGGCTTGTTTAGAATTGCACACCTATAGCAGCTTAAACGCTGAGTTTTTGAAAGAATATGAAGGGGCTCTTGAACATGCTGATGTAGCGGTGGTGTTTTATTCGCCTGATGCAGTTAAAATTAAGCAATTAGAGGAAGTTACATATGAGCAAATTGCAAATGCTTTTAATAGAAAAGACTTAATTATATATACGAATCCTATTGAGTTTAAAGAGTATTTGTTTGGCTTAAATTTTGATAATTCTGCTTTGCTGTTGATGAGTTCTGGTAATTATGGCGGATTGAATTTTGATGAAGTCAAAAAAATAATAGAATAATCATTTGAATGGAAGATCAAATTAAAATCATAAAAACGACTAGTGAAAATAAAGATTTTATTTCATTGGTAGGAGATTTAGACAAGAGTTTGTGGGAAACCTATCCAGAGTTGAAATCCAATTATTGGGGCAATAACATTATTGAATTAAATCGGAATGTAGTAATCGTTTATAATGATGATGTGGCAGTTGCCTGTTCTTGCTTCAAGAAATATGATAAAAATACAATCGAAATAAAACGTATGTTTGTTTCTCCTGAAATACGTGGGAAAAGATTGGCACAAAGAATGTTACAGGAATTAGAATCTTGGGCAAAGGAGTTGGGTTTTTCTTTTTCGGTTTTGGAAACCTTGTATAAACAAGAAGCGGCTATTGGTATGTATCAAAAAGCAGGTTATTTTATTATAGATAATTACCCACCTTATGAAGGTTTGGGGAATAGTATTTGTATGAAAAAAAGCATTTAAATTCCACTGTAAATGTGGATTTAAAAGGGAATTCATAAGTATTTGTATCAATTTAAATCTTTAAATGTGGAGCAAAATAATTTTCCGATTACCCATTGGTCCGAAGACGACAAACCTCGTGAAAAGTTGATGCTGAAAGGCAAAAGCGTATTAAGCGATGCAGAGTTGATTGCTATTTTAATTGGTTCTGGTAGTAGAAACGAATCGGCGGTGGAGTTAAGCAAGCGTATTTTAAAGAGTGTAAATAACAACTTGAATGCGTTAGGGAAATTGTCTATTTCACAATTGATAACATTTAAAGGAATTGGAGAGGCAAAGGCCATTTCTATTATTGCAGCTCTTGAATTAGGGCGACGAAGAAGAACTGAAGATGCGTTAGAGTTAGTAAAAATAACTTCTAGTAAAGCGATTTTTGAATTAATGCAGCCTATAATAGGAGAATTGCCACATGAGGAATTTTGGATTGTTTATTTAAATAATTCGAATAAAGTGATTTCAAAAGCACAATTGAGTAAAGGTGGGATAACTGGAACTTTGGTGGATGTGAGGCTGGTTTTTAAAAACGCATTGGAACTAGGAGCAACTGGTTTAATTTTATGTCACAATCATCCTTCGGGAACGTTAATTCCTAGTGATGCTGACAAGCAAATAACCAAGAAATTGAAGTTAGCGGGTGTTAGTCTTGAGATTATAGTTTTAGATCATTTAATTGTTACTGAAACAAGTTATTTTAGTTTTGTAGACGAAGGAATATTTTAAAAAATAAAAGAATAAAATGAAAATAGATAATATAAAAGATGTGTTTTTTGATTTAGATCATACGCTTTGGGATTTTGATAAGAATTCTGAAATTACTTTTGAGAACATATTTAATAGAAATCACCCAACTGTTGCCATAAAATCGTTTATTGAGAAATATGTACCTATTAATCAGGCTTGTTGGAAACTCTATCAATATGATAAAATAACGCATCAGGAATTGCGTTACAATAGATTAAAGCAATCTTTTGATGCATTGAACTATACTATTTCAGATAGAGAAATTGATATTATAGCTGATGAATATATTGAATATTTACCGGATAATAATCACCTTTTTGATGGAACATTTGAAATTTTGGATTATTTAAATGAAAAGTACAACCTTCATATTATTACGAATGGTTTTGCAGATGTTCAGTATAGAAAAATCAGTAATTCAAAATTAACGAATTACTTTGATACGGTTACTAATTCTGAAATGGCAGGAGTGAAGAAACCAAATCCCATTATTTTTGAATATGCATTAGATTTGGCCAAAGCCAAAAAAGAACATAGTATTATGATTGGGGATTCCTTAGATGCTGATGTTCAAGGAGCGTTAGATAGTGGATTAGATGCTATTTTTTTTAGTGAAGCTGTTTTTCCAGTTGAAAAGCATATAAAACAAATTAATCATTTATTAGAAATTAAAAATTATTTATAAATTATGAAAAAAGTATTGCTTTTACTGGTTATGTTAGTTTCTTTTTTGGGATTTTCTCAGTCGATTACAAATTATAAATATGTAATCATCCCTTTAAAATTTGATTTTTTGAAAAGTGAAAACCAATATCGTTTAGCGACATTATCAAAGTTTAACCTTAATAAAGCTGGCTTTGAAGCTTTCTATGATAATGAACCTTTACCTAGCGATAATATTCAACGATGTGACTTAATGTCATTTGACGTTATTAAAGAAAAGTCATTTCTGACTACAAAAATGCATGTGGTTTTTAAAGATTGTTATGGTAAAATTATTTACCAATCAGAGACAGGAGTGAGTAAAGAAAAAGATTATCAACTAGCCTATACTGAAGCCTTAAACAAGGCATTTGTGTCAGTTTACGCATTGAATTATAAGTATGTTGGTTCTAATAAAATAGTAGAAAGTAAAGTAAATACTATTAGTGCTAATTCGGATATAGTAACTGTGAAAGAAGTTATAAAGGTGGAGGAGAAATTAGTTCCTGTTCCTAAAAAAGAATTAATTGAAGATGCAGGGTTTTTATATGCACAACCTGTTGTTAATGGGTTTCAATTAGTCGATACCACTCCAAAAGTGGTAATGAAAGTTTATAAAACCTCTAATGCTAGTTGTTTTATTGCTGAAAAAGATTCCAACAATGGCGTGTTAGTTTCTAAAGACGGGCAATGGTATTTTGAATATTATAAAAACGACAAATTATTTTCAGAAAAAATAGCAGTTAAGTTTTAGTCGTAACTGTTTGAATAAAAAAAGCAGATTATTCTCTTGGGATAATCTGCTTTTTTATTTAATAACCGTATTTGTTTTTCCATCGGTTTTTTAAGAATTCCCGAGTAGTATTTTCTCTTGAATTGTTTCCAGGAACATAGATTGCTTTGTTGCTTAGCTCTTGGGGTAGAAACTCTTGCTCTGCAAAATTATTGGCGTAATCATGAGAATATTTGTAATCGTCTCCATAACCTAGCTCTTTCATTAATTTTGTAGGAGCATTTCGCAAATGTATAGGAACTGATAAATCACCAGTCTGCTTCACTAATTGTTGTGCAGTTCCAATAGCTAAATAAGAAGCATTGCTTTTGGGTGAAGTTGCTAAATAAATGGCACATTGACTTAAAATAATTCTACTCTCAGGATAGCCTATAGTCGCTACAGCCTGGAAAGTATTATTAGCCATAATAAAAGCAGTTGGATTTGCATTTCCTATATCTTCACTAGAAAGAATTAACATTCTTCGCGCTATAAATTTCACATCTTCACCACCTTCAATCATTCTAGCTAGCCAATAAACAGCTCCGTTTGGATCGCTTCCTCTTATCGATTTTATAAAAGCAGAAACTATATCGTAATGTTGTTCGCCGCTTTTGTCATACAAAACGGTGTTTTGTTGCACAAGTTCGAATACCCTTTCGTTAGTGATTATAATTTTGTCTTCAGCGGATGCATTTACGACAAGTTCAAAAATATTCAATAGCTTACGTCCATCGCCTCCAGAAAGACGCAATAAAGCCTCTGTTTCTTTTAAAGTGATGTCTTTTGTAGCTAAAAATGAATCCGTCTTTAAGGCACGTTGTAGTAATGCTTCTAAATCGCCCTTTGTAAAAGCATTCAAAATGTATACTTGGCAGCGTGATAATAGTGCGGGAATTACTTCAAAACTTGGATTTTCTGTTGTTGCACCTATAAGGGTAATCCATCCTTTTTCAACTGCAGCTAATAAAGAGTCTTGTTGTGATTTGCTAAACCGATGGATTTCATCAATGAACAGAATTGGATTTTTAGCGGTAAAAAGTCCGCCACTTTGCTTCGCTTTTTCTATTACATCTCGTATGTCCTTTACACCAGAGTTGATTGCACTTAAGATGTAAAAGGGGCGTTTGGATTCTTGTGCTATGATTTGCGCTAATGTGGTTTTACCCGTTCCTGGAGGTCCCCAAAGTAGGAGTGAAGGGATAATTCCTTTTGCTATTTGTTGCGTTAAGGAGCCACTTGGCCCTACTAGGTGAGACTGACTAATATAGTCTTCTAATTTTTGTGGACGAATTCGTTCTGCTAATGGTGCTTCCATTTTGTAAAATTACTATTTTTATTTGAAGCTTTTTCCAGCTATCCACTATATCTTTTATTCCGTTTGCTCGTGCCTCGCTACTACATAAAAGGATGCCGTTTCTATCTGGGCTAAAATCATTTGGTTTTCAAAATGAATTTATTTTCTAAACTATGACAAAATAGCATTTGTATAATTTTGGATGTATTTTTGTGATATACTTTATAATAAAATTTTATAAATGGAAAAAGATTTTAAATATTCAAATTCAGTTATAGCGCTACCCCTTTTTTTTGTGCTTTTCCTTTGGTTTATTTATTGGTTGGAGATTCGATATGATTTTGATTTTGTTGAAAACGGCATTTATCCAAGGACATTTTCTGGATTACAAGGAATTTTATTTAGTCCGTTCATTCATTCCAATATAGATCATCTTTATAGTAATTCAATTCCGTTATTAATTTTGTTGGCTGCACTTCAGTTTTTTTATTCCAAGCAATCACTTTATGTTATTGTGTTGGGCATACTTTTCTCAGGATTAATAACTTGGATTATTGGTAGAGAAAATTATCATATCGGAGCAAGTGGGCTTATTTATGTTTTAGTTAGTTTTATCTTCTTAAAAGGGATTTTGACAAAATACTATAGGTTAGTTTCACTGTCTCTTTCGGTCATTATGTTTTACGGAGGAATGATTTGGTATGTATTCCCTAAAGTAGATGAAACTATTTCTTGGGAAGGTCATTTAGGAGGTTTGATCACGGGTTTCTTATTGGCTATTTTTCTAAAAACGCCAGAGTATGAAAAAGTAATAAAATACGATTGGGAAAAACCGGATTTTGATGCTAGCCAAGATAAGTTTATGCAACGGTTTGATGAAAATGGGATTTTTGTGAATTTACCAGTACCAGAAATAGAAGGAGAAATAGAAGATGAAATTCAATCGTATTATTCCTCAAATCTTTCTGTTAATTACGATATCGTTGAAAACGAAAAAAATGAATCAAAACTAGAGTCTTGATTCATTTTTATTTATTCTTTTATTTTGATTGATGTGAGAACAAGGATAAGGGATTTAACTTCTTTGTCTAACGGCTTCATATAAAAAAGCACCACAAGCTACTGATACATTTAAGGAGCCTATACTCCCAAACATAGGAAGTTTTGCTTTTTCATCTACTATCTTTAAAACAGATGGGTTTACACCACGGTCTTCAGATCCCATTATAATTGCTACAGGTTCATTTAATGAAATATCATAAATGTTTTGATCTGTTTTTTCAGTTGCCGCAACTGTTTTTATTCCACTCGCTTGCAAAAGAAAAATGGCATCTTTAATATGTTCTACTTTACAAATCGGAATGTTAAATACTGCACCCGCGGATGTTTTAACAGTATCTCCATTGACAGGAGCTGATCCTGCTTTTTGAACAATAATTCCATTAACTCCAGTACATTCTGCAGTCCTAATTATTGCACCAAAATTACGTGCGTCAGATATTTGATCTAGGATTAAGAATAATGGGGTTTTTCCATTTTCTACAACCGTATTAATTAATGTTTCTAAATCAAAAAAGGAGATAGGGGAGATTGTAGCTACTGCACCTTGATGATTGTTAGGTGTTAGTCTATTTAGTTTTTCTACTGGAACGTAGGAGAAGTTTATGTTGCCACGCTTCATCACTTTCATTAAGTCCTTCATTAGTTCGCTACTCGCTTCTTTCTGAATATATACTTTGTCTACGGTAGCGCCTGCTTGAATTGCTTCAATTATTGCTCTAATTCCAAAAATTTGATGTTCTTTTTCCATGGTGCAAATATATAAAAAAAAACCACCAGCTTTCGCTGATGGTTTTAATATTATTCAAGTGATGAAATAATTAGAATTTATCCCAAAATACTTTAGTAGTTAATAAATCACCACCACTAATAAGAGCTGAAGCAGCACTTACGTTTGTTTGATTTACCGTTTGTTCTGCAGCAGGATATTTATATCTTGTTGGTACAGATTTAAGGTCATTGTATGCAGCAGCTGGTGCTAATAAAACTGGGAAATCTAATCTTCTGTAAGAGATCCAAGATTCAAATCCTCTGTTGTATAAACCTATCCATGCTTGTTCTCCAATACTTTTTTTCCAGTTTGCAGCATTATATACTACTGATGGTTGAGCTAGGTAAGTAGCAACATCAGCAGTTGCAACACCCCAGCTTTGCATTGAAGCTGTAATTGCAGTTGTGTAATGTGTTGCTGCTGTACCTCCAACTGCTACTCCTCTTGCAGCTGATTCAGCTAGTAAGAATTCAGTTTCAGTATAATCAAATATTGTTCCTGCAAAAGTAGGATCTAAAATATCATCATTAATATGTGAAAAGTTAGTGTAGCTGTTAGATGTACCATAGATACCACCTTTATAAATTGCTGTACCAGGTGCTACAGTAAAGTATTTAGCTCTTCTTGGGTCAGAAAGCGCATTTAATTTGTCAGCAAATGTATCTGCAATTACAAAATCTTTTCTTCCACTTGCAACGATATCCACATATAATGGATTTGCATTAGGTTCTGCTCCTAAATAAACTAGATCAGCATTGTCAGAGTTACTTGTCATTACTCCTGCGTTTACTGCAGCAGTAATTTGAGCACTAGCATAAGCAGCATCAACATCATGCATGTTAACAGCAAGTCTTAATCTAAGAGAGTTTGCAAATTTTTTCCATTTAGCAGCATCTCCACCGTAAATTAAATCAGCAGATCCAAAACTAGATTCGGAAGAACTTAATGAAGCTACATCCGCAGTAAGTCTACTGATGATGTCTTTGTATATTGTTTGAGCATCATCATACTTAGGTAGAGGATGTCCTTCAATATCTAAAGCTTCTGTGTAAGGTACATCTCCAAATGTGTCCACTAAAACACTAAAAGTATATGCTGACATGATGTCAACAATTGCTTTTTTGTTTGCTAAAATAGCTGCTTCAGTTGGTCCTGCAGTTACTTGTTTACCCAATAAAGTTTGTGACTCTTTCAAATCTCTTAATACATCTCTATAAAGAATTGTAAAATGAGTATCAGGAATTGGTCTAGTTGTCAAGTTATATTGACTTTCATCTGGATAAGTCGTTTCTGCCCAATATTGTGTAAACAATCTGAAAACATTTCTGTTAACTGATGCATTAACCATCTGGTCAACTAAACCTTTCTGAGCATTTGTGAATAAAAACTCTGGTTTTGTTGTAGTTGGGTTCTTTGTATCTGCATTTAATCCTGTAATATCATCAGTACATGATACCGTTAAGGCTATAAATGAGATTAATAAAAATATCTTTTTCATAATTTAAAATTTAAATGTTACGTTACAACCAATATTTCTAGTTGATGGCAATGAACCAATTGAATATCCTGCAGAGTTTGAGTTTGCACTTAATCCACTTTCTGGGTCAGCATAAGGAAGGTTTTTGCTTATTATCCATAAGTTTGAACCTACAATGCTAAATTTCATTTCTTGAAGATTCATTCTCTTAACAATAGTAGTAGGTAAGCTATAAGTAATGTTAACTTCTCTTAATTTAACAAATGATGCATCGTAAACAAACGCTTTGTTAGGAGCTCTTCTATATCCTGATACGTTTCCATATTGGTCAGGAGAAATAGTTCTTACAGTGTTTGGAGTTCCGTCAGCTTGTACACCTGGTAAAATTACACCACCACCATTTGCGATAGTATTTCTAATAGGATTTCCTAGTTCATTGTTACCTGCTGTTACGTCATATAGACCAGTAGCTAAGCCATAAGCTTGATCAAGAGAGAAGATATCTCCACCTTGTTTCATGTCTATTAAGAATCCAAGAGATAAGTTTTTGTAAGTAAATTTATTACGAACCCCACCAATCCAATCAGGATTAACATCTCCGATTACATTGTTAGCTGATGCATTTACAACGTATCTACCGTTAGCACCTACAACTTTTTCGCCATTTAAATAAGTAAAGTCTGTACCTCTAAGGACACCATAAGCTTCACCTACAGCAGCATTAAGAGTTACACCTTGACCAAATGAACTTAATCTAAGGTTTTCAATTCCGTCAACTAACTTAGTAACTTTATTTTCGTTTTTAGACCAGTTTACAAATACATCCCATTGGAAGTTTTTTGATTTAAATGGTGTAACGTTAAATTGAACCTCAATACCTTTATTCTCTACAGTTGCTGCATTGATATATCTAGCACTGTTTCCAGTAGATGTAGAATAAGGAACTGAAATTGCTTCTCCATCATTTACGTTTTTGTATGCACTTACTTCAAAACCAATTCTTCTGTTTAAAAATTGCATTTCCAAACCAATTTCTTGAGTGTTTGTTTTTACAGCTTTTAAGTTAGGGTTGTTTTTTGTAGAAGCAACTGAATATTGTTGATTTGTTCCAAATGGGTCATTTTTGATATAAGTATCTACTAATGATTGATTTGGTGTACCAAGTGGAGATTCAGAATATCCAGCTCTAATTTTACCAAAACTTAACCATGGTTGGTTAACGTGATTTGTGAAAACATATGATCCAGATGCTGAATACGTATTAATTGCATTTTCGTTTTGTGGTAAAGTAGAGAAAGCATCTCTTCTTACGGTTGCATCTAAAAATGCAAAGTCTTTATATCCAAAAGATGTTGATGCGTAGTAACTATTGATTCCTTGGTTTACTTCTGATTCTACTGGAAATGGAACACCAGCAACAGAATTAGATAAACTGAAAAGATCTGGAACAATAAGTCCACCTTGAGTTGAGTTCAATGTAGAAACAACTCTAGTTTTTCTTGATGTACCTCCGGCAACTCCGTTGAAGCTAATGTCTTCTGAGATGTCTTTTTTGAAAGTCAAGATAAAGTCATAATTTTGTTCAGAGAAGTTTCTCATGTATTTTTGGTACCCAGAAGTTTCTGCTAATCTGTTAATACCAAAATCACCTGCAATAGATCCGAAAGCTCTTCTTTCTTCACGTAATTCACTGTATGAATCGGTAGAGATTTTACCTGTAGCAGTTAACCAGTCTGTTAGTTTATAGTCTAATTTACCGTAACCTAAGAATCTGTTTCTTTCATCTGATTGGAAGTTTTTATTTCTAATGAAATATGGATTATCCCAATAGATTTGTGTTAAATCTGAAGGATCAGAATAGTTCCAGTTGATGTTTTGTCCACCAGATCTTTCGTAAACTTGTTTCAATTCTTGAACATCAACGTTAGTTTGCCACCATTGACGGAAGTTAGACATAATGTTTTCATTATATCCTGTTGAGTTTCTACCTACAGTTGATTGAGTGTTGTAGTTAGCAAATGCACTTACAGATAATTTATCTGAAAATATGTGGTTTACTTTAACGCTCATACTATTTTTTTTCATATCACTATTTGGTAAAATACCAGTTTGTTTTGAATTAGTAAAGTTCAAAACAAAATTTGTAGTGTCATTTCCGTCTTCTAACGATACAGAGTTGTTAAAAGAAGTTGCTGTTTGAAAAAATGTTGTAGGATCATTTTTTGCAGCTACCCAAGGAGTAGCTTTTTGATAGCTATCAGACCATGGAGTAAATGCATTCCAATTGTATACTAGTAAGTTAGGGTTGAAAGCCGCTCCGTAAGAAGCATCTTCAGAAGTTGGTACAACTAAGTCTTCAACACCGTCACCATCAATATCTCTTGATAAGAAATATCCAGAAGCATCTTCATAATAAGGTCCGTAACCAGCACCGTATTTGTCTTGGTATTTAACAAATGTTGATTTGTCAATAGTTCCAGCAACAAATTCAGATGATACTGTAACACCTAATCCTTTTTTTGTTCTACCTTTTTTGGTAGTAATCATTACTACTCCATTTCCTCCTAAGTAACCATATAAAGCAGAAGCTGCTGCTCCTTTTAATATGTTTACGCTTTCAATGTCTTCAGGATTGATATCCATAGCAGCATTACCATAGTCATAAGTGTTACCAGCTCCAGTAGTTTGACTTGCAGTATTTGAGTTAATGTTTGAGTTGTTAATAGGCATTCCGTCTATTACAATTAACATTTCATTATTACCAGTTAAACTCTTAACCCCTCTAGATACAATACTTGAAGACCCTCCAAAGTTGTTGTTTCTTTTGATGTTTACACCAGCTACTTTACCTGAAAGTTCATTAATGAAGTTTCCACTTCCAGCTCCTGCTGTTAAATCTTCAGCTTTAATCTCTTGTGTTGCATAACCTAAAGATTTTTTTTCTCTTTTGATTCCTAATGCAGTTACAACAACGCCTTCAAGCTCCATAGCAGTGCTTTCTAACTTGACATTAACAGTTGATGATGTAGCTTTTAATTCTTGGGTTTTCATCCCAATGTAGCTAAATATCAAGATTTGACTTGATGATGCTTTGATAGTATATTTACCATCAAAATCAGTTTGTGCTCCGTTTTTAGTTCCTTTAACTAATACACTTACACCTGGTAAAGGCATACCTGTATTGTCAGAAACAACACCCGTCACAGCTCTCTCTTGCGCAAAAGTTAGTTGCGCCATAAGTACTACTAGTAGTACTAAGATTCCATTGAACTTTAGTTTCATTTTTAAATATTTTGAATTAGTGTGACAAAACTCTTAATAAATTGTTAACTTTCCTAATAATTGAAAACCTTTTTTATGCGCGCATTCAAAATTTAACATTATAACTTATATGAATGATTGTGTTATAAAATTTGAATTCTTCGTTTTTTCTACTGCCGTTTGCAATTGATAATTTTATGAACCCGCCTTTTGTTAGAGCTCCAATTCCTAAACCTGTTCCTAGTATTTTTGTTGTTTTGTTATTTTTTTCAGTGTTAAAAGGGTCTTTTAAAATGCTGTAGTCTAGTATGCTATGTATGTATAGCTGTGGTGTAATTAAATAGCGATACTCTGTTAGTAAAGCTGACATTATATTTGCTTGAAGGCTGTTTTCTTTAAATCCACGTATTGAATTTATTCCTCCATATCGATATAGTTCATTGATATTGTAAGAAGCGCTTTTTAAGTAATAACTTTCATTTTTAATGTTGATAAAATTTTTTTTATTAATGCTAAATAGATGTTGAATGTTTATATTTATGAACGCTTGTTTATTTGTTGGGGTGTTTTTGTCTTTGAAATTTGTTTCGCGTTCTCCTGTCCCTAGTTTTAATATTAATATGGTTTTTGATGGAAATAGTGTGTTGTTGTAATTGTAATGACTGTATTCCATGTTTGTTGTGATAAAAGAGTTCTTATAATCACTTATGAAATTGGTATTTGTATTTTGGATGTCGCTTGAAGTGGTCGATTGGTATCCTAGGTAGAAACGAGTTTTGTAATTTGAATAATATCCAATGTCGATTGCTGTTTTTGTATTTTGATATATACTGTCTTGTTTGAAAATATCTAATTGCGCCCTTAGTCCTATTGGGCTATTTAATATATAAGGAATCTCTAGGCTAGTTTTGAAAGTTTTTTGTTTTTTTTCATCGCTTTTCCAATATAATGTAAATTGTTCTCCGGTTAATAAGAGGTTTTCTAGTTTTAAATCAAGGTATCCGTTAAGTACTATTTTATTTTGGGCGTTATTGTTAAAACCTATAAATCCGTCAAAATTGTTTGTCTTTCGTTTGTTGAGATAAATGTAGATTTTGGTACTGTCTTTTGTGAACAGTATTTCTGGATATTTTATTTGGGTTGCGAACCCTAAGTTTTCAAAATCGTTATTAATTAAGGTTACTGTTTTTTGATTGTATGTTTTGTCCTTGTATTTGCGATTTATTTGGGTAAGGTATCCTTTTGGAAAATAATCGTCAATGTTGTCGTTTGCTTGTTTAATGACGATTTTATCTATTTTTCTCTGATTTTCTGTTTCAAAGTCTAATTCTGCAAAAAGGATGTCGTTTTTTTTTGTAATATTTCTTAGTTTTAATTTCGTGAATGCGTAACCTCTTAGTTCTAATTTATGTAGGGTTTCATTTAAAAAATATTCTATTTCTGAATAGGGCATTATTAAGCTGTCCTTCTTTTGGTCGAATAAATTGAGTTTTTTGTATTTTGAATTTATACCTATATATATATGTATGTATTTTATTTTGTCTCCTATTTTTAAATTCGCAACATAGGAGGTGTCGTTAGTCTTCGTTAATTTAATTAATCTACTTTCGGTGTATCCTTTTTTTGAAAGTTTCTCCAAAACAAGGTTTGTCTCGTTTTCTATTGATTTTGTATTGATATGTATGGTCGAATAGGTAAGGGAGTCAATTTTTTTTGTTTCTAATGAAGAGTTTCCTGATATTTTTAATTGAAATTTCTGAGCTTGACAATTTAAGCTTAGGAGTATTAGTAATAGATAGGTTTGTAGGTGTTTCAATTGAAAATTAATTTTGATAAAAGTAATATAAATATCTAAAGTTTAAAATGTAATTCAATAAGGAAAATAATCTTATTGAAAATTAATGGATTAACGTTTGTAGAGTAAAAAATAATTTATACATTTGCAACCCCGTAAAAAGCGGGAATTAAATATACATAATAAATTTTTAGTATTAATTATGCCAACAATTCAACAATTAGTAAGAACAGGAAGAACTCAGATAACTAAGAAGAGTAAATCGGTTGCTTTAGATTCTTGTCCTCAAAGAAGAGGGGTTTGTACGCGTGTTTACACTACAACACCAAAAAAACCAAACTCTGCAATGCGTAAAGTAGCGCGTGTACGTTTGACAAATGGTAATGAAGTAAATGCCTACATCCCTGGTGAAGGACACAATTTACAAGAGCACTCGATAGTATTAGTTAGGGGTGGAAGGGTAAAAGATTTACCAGGAGTTAGATATCACATCGTTCGTGGTGCACTTGATACGTCAGGAGTAGCAGGAAGAACGCAAAGAAGATCTAAGTACGGAGCTAAACGCCCAAAAGAAGCAAAAAAGTAATTTAAAACGTAATTTTTATTGAGGCGCGATCTATCGCGGCTGGATGATTATGAAATTTTATTAAAAAAAAGACATGAGAAAAAGAGCGGCAAAGAAAAGACCACTTTTACCAGATCCAAGGTTTAACGACCAATTGGTAACGCGTTTTGTGAACAACTTAATGTGGGACGGTAAGAAATCAACAGCTTTTAAAGTTTTTTATGATGCAATTGACATTATAGAATCAAAAAAGCAAGATGCAGAAAAACCATCATTAGAAATATGGAAAGATGCTTTAACTAATGTTATGCCTCACGTAGAAGTACGTAGTCGTAGAGTAGGTGGAGCTACGTTTCAGATTCCAATGCAAATTAGACCGGATAGAAAAATCTCTATGGCAATGAAGTGGTTAATACTTTATTCTAGAAGAAGAAATGAAAAATCTATGGCTCAAAGATTGGCATCAGAATGTTTAGCTGCGGCTAAAGAAGAAGGTGCTGCTGTTAAGAAAAGAATGGATACTCACAAAATGGCAGAGGCTAACAAAGCGTTCTCTCACTTTAGATTTTAATTCATAAGAAATGGCTAGAGATTTAAAATATACAAGAAATATTGGAATTGCTGCTCATATTGATGCTGGTAAAACAACAACAACAGAGCGTATTCTTTTTTATACTGGGAAATCACACAAAATTGGTGAAGTACATGATGGTGCTGCTACAATGGACTGGATGGCTCAGGAGCAAGAAAGAGGTATTACAATTACTTCTGCAGCGACAACTTGTGAGTGGAATTTTCCAACTACACAAGGTAAGCCGTTACCAGAAACATTGCCGTATCACTTTAATATTATCGATACCCCGGGACACGTTGACTTTACAGTTGAAGTAAACCGATCTTTACGTGTTCTTGATGGTTTAGTTTTCTTATTTAGTGCTGTTGATGGTGTAGAGCCTCAATCGGAAACTAACTGGAGATTAGCTGATCAATATAGAGTACCACGTATTGGGTTTGTTAATAAAATGGACAGACAAGGATCTAACTTTTTGATGGTATGTCAACAAGTAAGAGATATGTTAAAATCTAATGCAGTTGCAATCACTTTGCCAATTGGTGAAGAAAATGATTTCAAAGGTGTTGTGGATTTAGTGAAAAACCAAGCTATTGTTTGGCATGAAGAAGGTTTAGGAGCAACGTACGATATTGTGCCTATTCCTGAAGATATGCTTGAAGAAGTGAAAGAATACAGATCAATTCTTATTGAAGCAGTAGCTGATTATGATGAGAATTTGCTTGAGAAATTCATGGAAGATGAAAACTCTATTACTGAGGAAGAAATCAACATTGCATTAAGAGCAGCTGTAATGGACATGGCTATCATTCCAATGATTGCTGGTTCTTCTTTCAAAAACAAAGGTGTTCAATTTATGTTGGATGCTGTTTGTAAATATTTACCTTCTCCAATGGATAAAGACGGTATCGAAGGGATTCATCCTGACGACGCTGAATTGTTAGAAGAAGATCAAACTAAAATTTTGCGTAAGCCAGATGTTAAAGAGCCGTTTGCTGCTTTAGCTTTTAAAATTGCTACTGACCCATTCGTAGGTCGTTTGGCTTTTTTCCGTGCTTATTCAGGACGTTTAGATGCAGGTTCTTATGTTTTGAACACACGTTCAGGAAATAAAGAAAGAATCTCGCGTATATATCAAATGCATGCTAACAAGCAAAATCCAATCGATTATATCGAAGCGGGTGATATTGGAGCGGCAGTAGGATTTAAAGATATTAAAACTGGAGATACATTGTGTGATGAAAAAAACCCAATTATTCTTGAGTCAATGAAATTCCCTGCGCCAGTAATTGGTATTGCAATTGAACCTAAAACTAAAGCTGACGTTGATAAAATGGGTATGGCTTTAGCTAAATTAGCTGAGGAAGATCCAACATTTACTGTTAGAACTGATGAAGCTTCAGGACAAACTATTATCTCGGGTATGGGTGAGCTTCACTTAGATATCCTTGTTGATAGAATGCGTCGTGAATTCAAAGTTGAAGTAAACCAAGGTGAGCCTCAAGTTGAGTATAAAGAAGCTTTTACAAGAGAAGCTCAACACAGAGAGACATATAAGAAACAATCTGGAGGTCGTGGTAAATTCGGTGATATCGTATTTAGATTAGAGCCTGCTGATGAAGTGGATGGTAAAACTCCTGTTGGTTTGCAGTTTATTAATGCTGTAAAAGGTGGTAACGTTCCTAAAGAATATATACCATCTGTTGAAAAAGGTTTCAGGGAAGCTATGAAAACTGGTCCTTTAGCAGGATACCAAGTAGATAGTTTGAAAGTAACTCTTTTGGATGGATCTTTTCACCCTGTGGATTCTGATGCGCTTTCTTTTGAGTTAGCTGCCAGAATGGGATACAGAGAAGTGGCTAAGGCTGCTGGTGCTGTAATTCTTGAGCCTATCATGAAAATGGAAGTTATTACACCAGAAGAAAACATGGGGGATATCGTAGGTGATATCAACCGTCGTAGAGGACAGGTTAATGACATGGGTGATAGAGCAGGTGCGAAAACAATTAAAGCGGATGTACCTTTATCTGAGATGTTTGGATATGTTACTACATTAAGAACTTTATCTTCAGGTCGTGCAACTTCAACAATGGAATTTTCACACTACGCAGAAACGCCTTCAAATATATCTGAAGCGGTTATCAAAAAAGCAAAAGGAAACGCTTAATCTTTAAGAAAATGAGTCAAAAAATCAGAATAAAATTAAAATCTTACGATCACATGTTGGTAGACAAGTCTGCTGAGAAGATTGTAAAAACAGTAAAAAGTACTGGTGCAGTAGTTACGGGACCAATTCCATTACCAACTCACAAAAAACTTTTCACAGTGCTACGTTCTCCACACGTTAATAAAAAAGCGAGAGAACAATTTGAAGTAATGTCATATAAGAGATTAATTGATATTTATTCATCTTCATCTAAAACTATCGATGCTTTAATGAAATTAGAATTGCCTAGTGGAGTTGAAGTAGAAATCAAAGTTTAAGTATCTTCTAAGGAAAATTAAGGGCACTTTGTTTAAGTGAAAACTTTTTTTGGATTGTGTGTAAATAAGTTATACTTTTGCACCACTTTAAAAATAAGGGTTCACTTAAATGATGTGTTCTATTTTTATATTTAATAATTAATAATTAATATTTATGTCTGGGTTAATTGGTAAAAAAATCGGCATGACTAGCATCTTTGATGAGAACGGGAAGAATATTCCTTGTACGGTAATTCAAGCTGGTCCATGTGTTGTTACCCAAGTCAGAACCAAAGGTGTTGACGGGTACGAAGCGTTGCAACTTGGTTTCGATGACAAAAACGAGAAACATTCCACAAAAGCGGCTTTAGGTCACTTTAAAAAAGCGGGAACTGTAGCTAAGAAAAAAGTCGTTGAATTCCAAAATTTTGCAACAGAACAAAAACTAGGGGATCTTATTGATGTCTCTATGTTTGTTGAAGGAGAATTTGTAGATGTACAAGGTGTATCTAAAGGTAAAGGTTTTCAAGGGGTTGTAAAACGTCACGGTTTTGGTGGTGTTGGTCAAGCAACTCATGGTCAACATAACCGTTTAAGAGCGCCAGGTTCTGTAGGGGCTTCTTCTTATCCATCTAGAGTATTCAAAGGAATGCGTATGGCTGGACGTATGGGAGGAGAAAATGTAAACGTTCAAAACCTTAGAGTTTTAAAAGTAGTTACTGAGAAGAATCTACTTGTTATTAAAGGATGTGTTCCTGGTCATAACAACTCTTATGTAATCATTCACAAGTAATGGAAGTAAAAGTATTAGATTTCAACGGAAAAGATACTGGCAGAAAAGTTCAACTTTCTGATTCAGTATTCGCAATTGAACCAAATAATCACGCTGTATACCTTGATGTTAAGCAATATTTAGCTAATCAAAGACAAGGAACGCACAAGGCTAAAGAAAGAGCTGAAGTTGCGGGAAGTACACGTAAGATTAAAAAACAAAAAGGAACTGGTACTGCTCGTGCGGGTAGTGCAAAGAATCCATTGTTTAAAGGTGGAGGAACGGTTTTTGGACCAAGACCAAGAAGTTATTCATTTAAATTGAATAAAAGCTTGAAGCGTTTGGCAAGAAAATCAGCTTTCTCTATTAAAGCAAAAGAGTCAAATATTATCGTTCTTGAAGACTTTAGTTTTGAAACTCCAAACACTAAAAATTTCATTAATGTTTTGAAAGCTTTAGAGTTAGATAATAAAAAATCTCTATTTGTGTTGGGCGATACGAATAAAAATGTATATTTGTCCTCACGCAATTTAAAGGCCTCTAGCGTAGTAAGTAGCTTAGAATTAAGCACTTACGCTATTTTAAATGCAAATAACTTAGTTCTTTTAGAGAGTTCTTTGGAGATAATTGAAGAAAATTTAAGTAAATAATAGGATATGAGCATCATAATTAAACCTATAGTAACAGAAAAAGTAACCAAAGAAAGTGAAGTTTTAAACCGCTTCGGATTCGTTGTTAATAAAAAAGCAAATAAAGTTGAGATTAAGAAAGCTGTTGAAGCTGCTTATGGGGTAACTATTTTGAGTGTTAACACGATGAACGTAAGGCCGGATAGAACTACAAAATACACTAAAAGTGGTTTAATTACTGGAAAAACAAATGCAATTAAGAAAGCAATTGTTCAAGTAAAAGAAGGAGAAACAATTGATTTTTACAACAATATCTAAGATAGAAAAATGTCAGTAAGAAAATTAAAACCTATTACCCCAGGTCAGCGATTTAGAGTTGTGAATGGTTATGACGCCATTACAACTGATAAGCCGGAACGCTCTTTGATAGCGCCGATAAAAAACTCTGGAGGTAGAAATAGTCAAGGAAAGATGACCATGCGTTATACGGGTGGTGGTCACAAGCAGAGATATCGTATTATTGATTTTAAACGTACTAAAGAAGGAATTCCTGCTACGGTTAAATCAATCGAATATGATCCAAATCGTACTGCGTTTATCGCTTTATTAGCTTACGCTGATGGTGAGAAAACATATGTAATTGCTCAAAACGGATTGAAAGTTGGTCAGAAATTAGTTTCTGGTCCGGAATCTCAACCTGAAATTGGAAATACATTACCTTTAAGTAGAGTTCCACTAGGAACTGTAATTTCTTGTATCGAATTGAGACCAGGACAAGGGGCTGTAATTGCTCGTTCTGCTGGAACATTTGCTCAATTGATGGCAAGAGATGGAAAATATGCTACAATTAAAATGCCTTCAGGTGAAACAAGATTAATCTTGTTGACTTGTTCTGCTACAATTGGAGCTGTTTCTAATTCAGACCACCAATTAGTTGTATCTGGTAAAGCAGGTAGAACAAGATGGTTAGGTAGAAGACCTAGAACAAGACCTGTAGCAATGAACCCTGTCGATCACCCAATGGGTGGTGGTGAAGGACGTTCTTCTGGTGGACATCCACGTTCAAGAAATGGAATACCAGCAAAAGGTTATAGAACTCGTTCTAAGAAAAACCCGAGTAACAAGTATATCGTAGAACGTAGAAAGAAATAATAAGATATGGCACGTTCATTAAAAAAAGGACCTTTCGTTCATTATAAGTTAGACAAGAAAGTTCAAGAAAACATCGCTGGTGGGAATAAAGGAGTAGTAAAGACTTGGTCTAGAGCTTCTATGATTACTCCAGACTTCGTTGGGCAAACTATCGCAGTTCATAACGGTCGTCAATTTGTACCAGTTTACGTAACAGAAAACATGGTAGGTCACAAATTAGGAGAATTTTCACCAACTAGATCTTTTAGAGGTCATGCTGGAGCAAAAAATAAAGGTAAAAAATAAGAAGCAATGGGAGTTCGTAAAAGAGAAACAGCAGATGCGAGAAAAGAGGCTAATAAGTCTATTGCTTTCGCGAAATTGAATAACTGCCCTACTTCACCTAGAAAAATGCGCTTAGTAGCGGACTTGGTAAGAGGTCAGAAGGTAGAAAGAGCACTAAACATCTTAAGATTTAGTTCTAAAGAAGCTTCAAGAAAATTAGAAAAATTGGTTTTATCTGTAATTGCCAACTGGCAAGCAAAAAACCCTGACGCTAATATGGAAGAAGCAGGTTTATTTGTTAAAACGATTACAGTAGATGGTGGAATGATGTTGAAAAGACTTCGTCCAGCTCCACAGGGTCGTGCACACAGAATTAGAAAACGTTCTAATCACGTAACAATCGTGCTTGGATCTATTAATAACACACAAGCAATTTAATACAAGATGGGACAAAAGACAAATCCAATTGGAAATAGACTTGGTATCATCAGAGGATGGGACTCAAACTGGTATGGTGGAAATGATTATGGTGATAAACTTGCCGAAGATCACAAAATCAGAAAGTATATCCATGCTCGTTTATCAAAAGCTAGTGTATCAAAAGTAATCATCGAGAGAACTTTGAAACTTGTAACCGTTACTATCACTACTGCTAGACCTGGTATCATTATCGGAAAAGGTGGACAAGAGGTAGACAAGTTAAAAGAAGAACTTAAGAAAATTACTGACAAAGAGGTTCAAATCAACATCTTTGAAATTAAAAGACCTGAACTTGACGCGTATCTAGTTGCTACAAGCATCTGTCGTCAAATCGAAAGCCGTATTTCTTACAGACGTGCAATCAAAATGGCTATTGCTGCTTCTATGCGTATGAACGCTGAAGGTATCAAAGTTTTGATTTCTGGTCGTTTGAATGGTGCTGAGATGGCACGTTCAGAAGGTTTCAAAGAAGGAAGAGTTCCTTTATCAACTTTCAGAGCCGATATTGATTATGCATTAGCTGAAGCGCATACTACTTATGGTAGAATGGGTATCAAAGTGTGGATCATGAAAGGTGAAGTTTACGGAAAGAGAGATCTTTCTCCGCTTGCTGGAATGGACAAGAAACAATCTGGCGGAAAAGGTGGAGATTCTCCTCGTGGGAAATCTAACTTTAATAAAGGTGGAAAGCCAGACGCTCGTAAAAGAAAGTAATTTTTAAATTAAAGAAAAATGTTACAGCCTAAAAGAACAAAATACCGTAAGGTACAAAAAGGTAAAATGAAAGGGAACTCTGGAAGAGGGCATGAACTTTCTAATGGAATGTTTGGTATTAAATCTGTACATGAAGATGGAATGTTTTTAACTTCTCGTCAAATTGAAGCAGCTCGTATTGCTGCTACACGTTTCATGAAAAGAGAGGGACAATTATGGATCAAAATATTTCCAGACAAACCAATTACTAAGAAGCCTCTTGAGGTACGTATGGGTAAAGGTAAAGGAGCAGTTGAGTATTGGGCTGCCGTTGTTAAACCCGGAAGAATTATGTTTGAAATTGGAGGAGTACCTTTGTCAGTTGCAAAAGAGGCGTTACGTCTTGCAGCTCAAAAGCTTCCAGTAAAAACTAAATTCGTTATTGCTAGAGATTTCGAAGCATAATCTATATTATATTATGAAACAATCAGAAATAAAAGATCTTTCTGCAGCGGAGTTGCAAGAAAAACTTAGTCAAACTAAGAAGGCATATGCCGACCTAAAAATGGCTCACGCTATTTCTCCAATTGAGAATCCACTTCAAATTAGAAGTGTGAGAAGAACAGTTGCAAGATTAGCTACTGAACTTACAAAAAGAGAGTTACAATAATTGTAATCTGCTGAAAGATGGAAGAAAAAAGAAATTTAAGAAAAGAAAGAGTTGGTGTTGTAACTTCGGACAAAATGGATAAATCTATTGTTGTTGCAGAAGTGCGTAAAGTAAAACACCCATTATACGGTAAGTTCGTGTTGAAAACAAAGAAATACGTTGCACACGACGAAACAAACGACTGTAACATTGGAGATACTGTAAGAATTAGCGAAACGCGTCCTTTAAGTAAATCAAAATGTTGGAGATTAGTTGAAATCCTAGAAAGAGCTAAATAATTATGGTACAACAAGAATCAAGACTAAAAGTAGCAGATAACACTGGAGCAAAGGAAGTTTTAACTATCCGTGTTTTAGGAGGTACCAAAAGAAGGTATGCCTCTGTTGGTGACAAGATTGTAGTTTCTATCAAAGATACAACTCCAAACGGAAGCGTTAAAAAAGGAGCTGTTTCAACTGCAGTTGTTGTACGTACCAGAAAAGAAGTGAGAAGAGCCGATGGTTCTTATATCCGTTTCGATGACAATGCATGTGTTCTTTTGAACGCTGCAGGGGAAATGAGAGGAACTCGTGTTTTTGGACCGGTAGCAAGAGAACTTCGTGAAAAACAATTCATGAAAATTGTATCATTAGCACCAGAAGTGCTTTAATTCGTTTTAAGATGATAAAGCTAAAAATAAAAACAGGTGACATCGTAAGAGTAATTGCTGGAGATCACAAAGGATCAGAAGGTAAAGTATTACGTGTTGACCGTGAGAAAAACAAAGCAATCGTTGAAGGTGTAAACATGGTTTCAAAACACACGAAACCAAGTGCAAAAAGCCCTCAAGGTGGTATTGTGAAAAAAGAAGCTTCTATTCAAATTTCTAACATCTCTCTAATTGATCCTAAAACTAAGGAAGCAACTAGAACTGGAGTTAGAGTTGAAGGAGATAAGAAAGTAAGATTTTCAAAAAAATCTAATCAAGTACTATAGTAATGGCATATACACCTAGACTAAAAGAAGAATATAAGAGTAGAGTTATCTCTGCTCTTACAGAAGAGTACGGATATGTAAACGTAATGCAAGTTCCTAAATTGGAGAAAATCGTTTTAAGCCGTGGAGTTGGAGCAGCAGTTTCTGATAAAAAATTAATCGACTATGCGGTTGATGAATTGACAAAGATAACTGGACAAAAAGCAATATCTACTATTTCAAAGAAAGACGTTGCGTCTTTTAAATTGAGAAAGGGAATGCCAATTGGAGCAAAAGTTACTTTGCGTGGAGAAAGAATGTATGAGTTTTTAGATAGACTTATTACTTCAGCTTTACCACGTGTTAGAGATTTCAGTGGTATTAAAGCTACTGGTTTCGACGGAAGAGGAAACTATAACCTTGGTGTTTTAGAGCAAATCATTTTCCCAGAAATTGATATTGATAAAGTAAACAAAATATCTGGAATGGATATCACTTTTGTTACTTCTGCTCAAACTGATAAGGAAGCAAAGTCATTATTGGCTGAATTAGGATTACCTTTTAAAAAGAATTAAGATATGGCTAAAGAATCAATGAAAGCCCGTGAGGTTAAGAGAGAAAAAACGGTAGCTAAATATGCTGAGAAAAGAAAAGCTTTGTTAGAAGCTGGAGATTTCGTAGGTTTGCAGAAATTACCGAAAAATGCTTCGCCAGTTCGTTTGCATAATAGATGTAAATTAACAGGTAGACCAAGAGGGTATATGCGTCAGTTCGGTGTTTCACGTGTTACATTTCGTGAAATGGCTAATAATGGATTGATACCAGGTGTTAAAAAAGCTAGTTGGTAAAAAATTGAATTTTAATTGGTTAAAGGTTCGAAAGAAAGTCTGGAGAAAACCATAATCGCAAATTAATACATATGTATACAGATCCTATTGCAGATTATTTAACAAGGGTTAGAAACGCTGTGGCTGCAAACCACAAAGTTGTCGAAATCCCTGCATCTAATCTAAAAAAAGAAATAACTAAGATCTTATTTGATCAAGGTTATATCTTAAGTTACAAATTTGAAGACAACGCTGTTCAGGGTTCGATCAAAATTGCTTTGAAGTATGATAAAGATACTAAAGAGTCAGTAATTAAAGATATCCAAAGAATTAGTAAACCAGGTTTACGTAAATATTCAAGTTCAGCTTCTATTCCTAGAATCCTTAATGGATTAGGAATTGCTATTGTTTCTACATCAAAAGGTTTGATGACTGGAAAGAAAGCCAAACAACTTAATGTTGGTGGAGAAGTAATTTGTTACGTATACTAATAAAAAGACTATAAGATGTCAAGAATAGGTAAAAATCCAATTGTAATCCCTGCTGGTGTAACTGTAGAAGTTAAAGACGGTATTATTACAGTTAAAGGAAAAAATGGTCAACTTACACAGGAGTTTTCGGACGTTACTGTAACGGTTGAAGACGGTCAAGTTCAAGTGGATAGATCGTCTGATCACAAAGACCAAAGAGCAAAACACGGATTGTACAGATCTTTAATCAATAACATGATTATCGGTGTAACTGACGGTTTTACAAAATCATTAGAATTGGTAGGAGTTGGTTATAGAGCTTCTAATCAAGGACAAAAATTAGATTTAGCTCTTGGATATTCTCACAATATTGTTTTAGAAATTGCTCCAGAAGTAAGTTTAGAAACTATATCTGAAAAAGGTAAAAACCCAATTGTTAAACTAACATCGTTTGACAAACAACTTTTAGGTCAAGTTGCGGCAAAAATTAGAGCTTTCCGTAAGCCTGAGCCGTACAAAGGAAAAGGTGTTAAATTTGTAGGTGAAGTATTAAGAAGAAAAGCAGGTAAATCAGCTTAAAAAATAAGATTATGTCATTAACGAAACCTGAAAGAAGACAAAGAATTAGATTCAGAATTAGAAAAACGATTAGTGGTACTGCTACTAATCCAAGACTTTCTGTATTTAGAAGTAACAAAGAAATTTATGCTCAACTTATTGATGACGTAAACGGAGTTACTTTATTGGCTGCTTCTTCAAGAGAAAAAGAAATAGGTAAAGGTACGAACATTGAAGTGGCAACTGCAGTTGGAAAACTAGTTGCTGAGAAAGCTATTAAAGCTGGAATAGATGTAGTAACGTTCGATAGAGGAGGTTATTTATATCATGGTCGTATTAAATCATTAGCGGAAGGCGCGAGAGCGGCTGGACTTAAATTCTAATATAGTATGTCTAATAGTAAATACAAGAATGTAGAGTTAGTAAAGCCTAGTGGTCTTGAATTAAAAGATCGTTTGGTAAGTGTAAATCGTGTTACTAAGGTTACAAAGGGTGGTAGAGCTTTTGGTTTTTCTGCTATTGTAGTTGTAGGTGATGAAAATGGTGTTGTAGGACATGGATTAGGAAAATCTAAAGATGTTTCTGAAGCAATTGCGAAAGCAGTAGAAGATGCTAAGAAAAATTTAGTAAAAATTCCTTTGAATGGTCAATCAGTACCACACGAACAAAAAGGTAAATTTGGTGGTGCACGTGTATTTTTAATTCCTGCCTCTCATGGTACAGGAGTTATTGCTGGTGGAGCTGTTCGTTCAGTTCTTGAGTCAGTAGGTATTCACGATGTATTATCTAAATCTCAAGGATCATCAAATCCTCACAACGTAGTAAAAGCAACTTTTGATGCTTTATTACAAATGAGAAGTGCTTATACTGTTGCAAAACAGAGAGGGCTTTCTTTAGAAAAAGTTTTTAAAGGTTAATTCAAGGAAATTATGGCTAAATTATTAGTAAAACAAGTTAGAAGTAAAATCAACTGTCCACTTGATCAAAAAAGAGGATTAGAAGCTTTAGGTCTACGTAAAATGGGTCAAGTTGTAGAACATGACTCAAACCCTGCAATCCTTGGGATGATAAACAAAGTTAAACACTTAGTTTCTGTAGAGGAAACTAAATAACAAATACTGTTATGAATTTAAGTAACTTACAACCAGCTGAA
Organism: Flavobacterium sp. WC2421; assembly: GCF_040822115.1. NCBI lineage: Bacteria > Pseudomonadati > Bacteroidota > Flavobacteriia > Flavobacteriales > Flavobacteriaceae > Flavobacterium > Flavobacterium sp. WC2421. Next base: position 1,592,715 of record NZ_CP162004.1, read on the forward strand.
GGGGCAACGCACAATCAAAATAAGAGATTAGGTAGAGGAGAAGGTTCTGGAAAAGGTGGTACTTCTGCAAGAGGTCACAAAGGAGCAAAATCTCGTTCTGGATATTCTAAAAAGATTGGTTTTGAAGGAGGGCAAATGCCACTTCAAAGACGTGTGCCTAAGTTTGGTTTTACAAACATCAATCGTAAAGATTACGAAGGTGTGAATCTAGATACGCTTCAATTATTAGTTGATAATGGTATAATTACAGATGCTGTCGATATGACAACTTATGTAGCTAACCGTTTGGCAACTAAAAATGAAATCGTTAAGATTTTAGGAAGAGGAGAATTGAAAGCAAAATTAAAAGTAACTGCTCACAAATTTACTGCTACTGCAAAAGCTGCTATTGAAGCTGCTGGAGGAGAAGCTGTAACAATATAATTTTTCAATTTATGAAGAAATTTATTGAGTCAATAAGTAATGTTTGGAAAATCGAAGAACTAAAAAACAGAATCCTAATCACATTAGGTCTGCTTTTAGTTTATCGTTTTGGAGCACACGTTACGCTTCCGGGAATCGATGCAACACAATTAAATAGTTTAGCTGGCCAAACCAAAAGTGGTATTGGATCTATCTTAGACATGTTTACGGGTGGAGCTTTCTCTAAAGCGTCAGTTTTTGCTTTAGGAATTATGCCTTACATTTCTGCATCTATTGTTGTTCAACTTATGGGAATTGCTATTCCTTATTTGCAAAAACTTCAAAATGATGGAGAGAGTGGTAGAAAAAAGATTAATCAGATTACACGTTGGTTGACTATAGTTATTACTTTAGTACAAGGACCAACATATATCTATAATCTATATAGAACTTTACCTAGTAGTGCATTTTTATTAGGGTTTAATTCTTTTGAATTCTTATTTTCTTCAGTAATTATCTTAGTTACAGGTACAATTTTTGCCATGTGGTTAGGAGAAAAAATAACTGATAAAGGAATTGGAAATGGTATTTCGCTTTTAATTATGGTTGGTATACTTGCTAGATTTCCTCAGGCATTTATACAAGAATTTACAACTAGGGTTACTAATAACAACGGAGGACCAATGTTATTGGTTATCGAAATTATTATTTGGTTATTGGTTATTGTTGCTTGTGTTTTATTGACTATGGCAATTAGAAAAATACCAGTTCAGTACGCTCGTCGTACTACTTCAGGAGATTATGAACAAGATTTAATGGGTGGTAATAGACAATGGATTCCTTTGAAGCTTAATGCTTCAGGAGTGATGCCTATTATCTTTGCTCAAGCAATTATGTTTATTCCTGCTGCTGTTGCTGGGTTATCAAAATCTGATGCATCACAGTCTATTGTTGGTGCTTTTAGTAACATGTTCGGTTTTTGGTATAATTTTGTATTCGCAACATTAATTGTTGTATTTACTTACTTTTATACTGCGATTACTGTTCCTACTAATAAGATGTCTGATGATTTGAAAAGAAGTGGTGGTTTTATTCCAGGTGTTAGACCAGGAGTTGAAACTTCTGATTTTCTTGACAAGGTGATGTCTTTGATAACTTTCCCAGGATCTTTATTTCTTGCTCTAATAGCTGTGTTCCCAGCGATTGTTGTAAGTCTTATGGATGTTCAACAATCTTGGGCAATGTTTTTTGGGGGTACCTCATTAATCATTATGGTTGGTGTTGCAATAGATACAATTCAACAAATCAATTCATACTTGTTAAACAAACATTATGATGGTTTAATGAAAAGTGGAAAAAATAGAAAAGCAGTAGCTTAATTTTATGGCAAAACAATCAGCAATAGAACAAGACGGATCAATCATTGAAGCATTATCAAATGCGATGTTCCGTGTAGAATTAGAGAATGGACATATCGTTATTGCTCACATTTCTGGAAAAATGCGTATGCATTACATCAAATTATTACCTGGTGATAAAGTGAAACTAGAAATGAGTCCTTACGATTTGTCAAAGGCAAGAATTACTTATAGATATTAAAGGATATTCACAATGAAAGTTAGAGCATCAGTAAAAAAGAGAAGTCCCGAGTGCAAAATTGTGCGTAGAAAAGGGAGATTGTACGTTATAAACAAAAAGAATCCTAGATTTAAACAAAGACAAGGATAGTTATGGCAAGAATAGCAGGGGTAGATATCCCGAAAAACAAGAGAGGTGTTATAGCACTTACCTACATCTTCGGATTAGGAAATAGTAGAGCTATTGAGATTTTAGAAAAAGCTCAAGTAAGCCAAGATAAAAAAGTTCAAGACTGGAATGATGACGAGATCGGAGCAATTCGTGAAGCTGTATCAGCATTCAAAATTGAAGGAGAATTACGTTCTGAAGTTTCTTTAAACATCAAACGTTTAATGGATATTGGTTGTTACAGAGGTATCCGTCATAGAACTGGTCTTCCTTTAAGAGGACAAAGAACTAAGAATAACTCTAGAACAAGAAAAGGTAAAAGAAAAACTGTTGCTAACAAGAAAAAAGCAACTAAATAATAAGTAATATGGCTAAAGCAACTGCAAAAAAACGTAAAGTTATCGTTGAATCAACGGGAGAAGCTCATATTTCTGCTACCTTCAATAACATCATCATTTCTTTGACAAACAAAAAAGGTGAAGTTATTTCTTGGTCTTCAGCTGGTAAAATGGGTTTTAGAGGTTCTAAAAAGAATACTCCATACGCAGCCCAAATGGCAGCAGAAGATTGTAGTAAAGTAGCTCTTGAAGCAGGACTTAAAAAAGTGAAAGTGTATGTTAAAGGACCAGGAAACGGACGTGAGTCTGCTATCCGTTCTTTGCATAACGGTGGAATTGAAGTTACAGAGATTATCGATGTTACTCCAATGCCTCACAACGGATGTCGTCCTCCAAAAAGACGTAGAGTTTAATAATATATTTAAGTATAACTAGGTAGAATATACGATTATCGAAGGATATGACCTGAATTCATAATCTCTACCTTAATTTAATTTTTAGAAATGGCAAGATATACTGGTCCAAAAACTAGAATTGCTCGTAAATTTGGCGAAGCAATATTCGGAGATGACAAATCTTTCGAAAAAAGAAATTACCCACCTGGACAACACGGGATGGCTAAAAAAAGAGGAAAAAAATCTGAATATGCAATCCAGTTAATGGAAAAGCAAAAAGCTAAATATTCTTACGGAATTTTAGAAAAACAATTCAGAGGTTTATTCAAAAAAGCATCAGCTACTAAAGGTGTTACTGGTGAAGTTCTTTTACAATTATGTGAGGCAAGATTAGATAACGTTGTGTTTAGAATGGGTATTGCTCCTTCTAGAAGAGGCGCTAGACAATTAGTTTCTCACAGACATATCACTGTAAATGGTGATGTAGTAAATATTGCTTCTTACCACCTTAAACCTGGTGATAAAGTTGCTGTTCGTGAAAAATCTAAATCATTAGAAGCTATCGAACGTTCTTTATCTAATTCAAGTCATGTTTATGAATGGATTACTTGGAATAATGATGTTAAAGAAGGTACTTTTGTAACTGTACCAGCTAGACTTCAAATTCCAGAAAACATTAAAGAACAATTAATCGTAGAGTTGTACAACAAATAATAATTGACTTAGTCGAAATTTATGGCAATATTTAATTTTCAGAAGCCCGATAAAGTTATCATGATCGATTCAACCGATTTTGAAGGTAAGTTTGAATTCAGACCTTTAGAACCAGGATACGGATTGACCGTTGGTAATGCACTTAGAAGAGTTTTGCTTTCAGCATTAGAAGGTTATGCAATTACATCTGTCCGCATAGAAGGTGTAGATCATGAGTTTTCTACTATCTCAGGAGTTGTTGAAGATGTTACCGAAATTATTCTTAATCTTAAACAAGTACGTTTTAAGCGTCAAATTGAAGATATAGATAATGAAGCAGTTACTATTTCTGTTTCTGGTAAAGATCAATTAACAGCAGGTGATTTTCAAAAATTTATCTCAGGTTTCCAAGTTCTAAACCCAGAACTAGTTATTTGTAATTTAGATAGTAAAATCAAACTGAACTTCGATTTAACAATCGAAAAAGGTAGAGGATATGTTCCTGCTGAAGAGAACAAAAAACAGAATGCTGCAATTGGAACCATTTTTACAGACTCCATTTTTACTCCGGTAAAAAATGTAAAATATGCAATTGAAAACTTCCGTGTAGAGCAAAAAACAGATTATGAAAAATTAGTTTTTGAAATAAAAACTGATGGTTCTATTAATCCAAAAGATGCACTTACTGAAGCTGCCAAAGTTCTAATTCACCATTTCATGTTGTTCTCTGACGAAAGAATTACACTTGAGGCTGATGAGATCGCACAAACAGAATCATATGATGAAGAATCATTACACATGAGACAATTGCTTAAAACTAAGCTTGTTGATATGGATTTATCTGTTAGAGCATTAAATTGTTTGAAAGCGGCTGAAGTTGATACACTTGGTGATTTAGTATCGTTCAATAAAAATGACCTAATGAAATTCCGTAATTTCGGTAAAAAATCTTTAACAGAGCTTGATGAACTTGTGGCTGTGAAGAATTTGAACTTCGGTATGGATTTAGCAAAATACAAACTAGATAAAGAATAAATTACTTCATATTTTGATCTCCAAAGCGGATAGTATCAAGATGAAAGTATAAAAATACACGTCATGAGACACGGAAAAAAATTCAATCACTTAAGCAGACAGACTGCACATAGAAAATCTATGTTAGCTAATATGGCTTGTTCTCTTATTGAGCACAAACGTATTAACACAACTGTAGCTAAAGCAAAAGCGCTTAAACAATTTGTTGAGCCTTTAATAACAAAATCTAAAACTGATACGACTCACAATCGTCGTATTTGTTTTGCTTATTTACGTAGCAAATATGCCGTAACTGATTTATTCAGAGACGTAGCTGCTAAAGTAGGAGACCGTCCAGGTGGATACACGCGTATCATTAAAGTTGGAAATCGTTTAGGAGATAATGCTGATATGGCAATGATCGAATTAGTAGATTTCAATGAACTTTACAATGGTGGTAAAAAAGAAGTTAAAAAAGCTAAAAGCCGTCGTGGTGGAAAAGCTAAAAAAGCAGATGAAGCTACGGAAGCTCCCGCTGCTGAAACTGAAACAACTACAGACGCAGCTGAATAGTTATGAAAATAATCATTCAATAAAATTTAAGGATAAGCTATTTATAGTTTATCCTTTTTTTTTGTTTTTTTTGGAGCAAATAAACAATAGTTTTTTGCACTTATTTCCTGCTGTTCATTCTATCTTTTACTTTATAAAGAATAAAGTAAAAGGATGTCATTACCATCAGGGCTATTTTATAACTTTTTTATTTTATAATAAAATTTAAAAGTTTGCATCCATTGTATTAATGAATTAAATTTGCAAAATATTTAACTACGTATGGAATGAGTTTTAATTCCATGAGATTATTAAAATATAAAATCTACTAATGAAATATACAACACGACAAAGTGCCATACTTTTACTAAGTGATGGTACAATTTTTCACGGAAAATCTATTGGAATCAGCGGAACTACTTTTGGGGAAGTTTGTTTTAATACTGGAATGACTGGATATCAGGAGATTTTTACTGACCCATCTTATTTTGGACAAATCATGGTAGCGACTAATGCTCATATTGGAAATTATGGCGTAAATGAAAAAGAAATAGAATCTGATAGTATTAAAATTTCTGGATTGGTTTGTAAAAACTTTAGTTTTAATTATTCTCGTGAAGATGCTACTCAAAGTTTAGAGGATTATTTTATTAAAGAAAACCTAATTTGTATCTCAGATGTTGATACGCGCGCATTAGTAAGTTACATTAGAGATAATGGAGCAATGAACGCTGTAATTTGTACGGATGGCTCTTCTGTTGAAGAATTGAAAGTTGCCTTAGCTAATGTTCCAGATATGAAAGGTTTGGAATTAGCTTCTAAAGTTTCTACTAAATTGCCTTATTTTTATGGAGAAGAAAATGCTACTTATAAAATATCAGCTTTAGACTTAGGAATTAAAACAAATATTCTACGTAATCTTGCAAAAAGAGATTGTTACATTAAAGTTTTTCCTTTTGACTCCTCGTATGAGGATATGGCTTCTTTTAATCCTAACGGTTATTTCTTGTCTAATGGGCCTGGAGATCCTGAACCGCTTTCTAGTGCAATACAAGTTGCTAAAGATATTTTGGCAAATGATAAACCTTTATTTGGAATCTGTTTAGGGCATCAAGTAATCGGTTTAGCTAATGGAATTTCAACTTATAAAATGTTTAATGGACATAGAGGGATTAACCATCCAGTAAAAAACTTGATTTCTGGTAAAGGGGAGATTACATCTCAAAATCACGGTTTTGCTGTAAATAAAGAGGAACTAGAACGCAATCCAGATTTAGAAATTACGCACGTACATCTTAATGATGGAACTGTTGCTGGAATGCAAATGGTAAATAAAAATTGTTTTTCTGTACAATACCATCCTGAAGCAAGTCCTGGTCCGCATGATTCTTCTTATTTATTTGATCAGTTTATTGCAAATATTAATAAATAATAATTTTAGTATACAAGTATAAAAGGTCTAACTTATATGTTGGGCCTTTTTTTTATATACCAAAAGGATAAGTTTCGGGAAATAGTTTTTTATCAACCTGTGTATGTATAGGATGTAAGGCTGTTGTTTTATCAATATAAATAAAAGCATCATATCGTTTTGGTAAAATGGTAGGGACGTAATTTCCAAATCGTTCGTGTTCGGGATTGTATACTACTCCTATGGCTCTATGTCCAATGTAGTCTTCCATGCATTTCTCTTCTCTTACCTTGTTCATTAGTAATAATCTATTTTGACCTTCAGAAGCTTTATGAAAGAGGTATTCCCAGCTGCCTTCTTCTGCTTTAGGAACTTCTATTTTTCTCATAGCATCGCCCCAATTTCGTCCTGCTATGACACTTCCTACATAGGAGCCAAATCCTACTGATATTACACCCTCAGTTTGGTATTGTTCTTTTAATAATTGACCTACATTTACCATTCCTTCGGATGCCATGTCAGTTGCACGCGCGTCCCCTATATGGGTGTTGTGTTCCCAAACTATAATTTTTGAATTTGTACCATGGTATTTAAGCAGTCGTTCTATAGTAGCTACCATATGTTCATCTCTTATATTCCATGAAGCAGAACCACGTTTTATCATTGCAAGGTAATATTTTTCAGCATTTCTAGCTATATAGGCATTTTGTTCTGTACTCATTACATTTTCGGCATCTGAGTTATAATTTGGTACGTTTTTTCTGATTTCAATAAGTAGATCCAGAATTTCTTTTTCGCATAAAATGGGTACAAACGCCGAGGCTCTTGCATACGACTGGCCTTCGTCTTTGGAATAAGGTTCGTAGCATTCAATCGCTTTTTTTGCAATGGCCAATGCTTTTGTGTCGTGTTTTTCTAAATATTGGATTATAGAAGCCATGGAGTCTCTAAAACTATATACATCTAGTCCGTAGAAGCCTATTTTTTTATTCTCTGATAAGTCTCTATTGTAGGATTTAAGCCAATCAATAAATGCGGCTATTTCCCAATTTGCCCACATCCAAGTTGGCCAGCGCTTAAACTCATTCATAACATTATAGATGTCTTTACCAGAATCGATGTAGCCTTTAGAGTACCGATTTAGTCGGTAGCAATCTGGCCAATCTCCTTCTACTCCTATAAAGGAAAAACCTTTTTCTTGTATTAAACGTTGCGTGATTTTGGCTCTCCATGTATAATATTCATGGGTTCCGTGTGATGCTTCACCAAGTAAGACATATTTTGCGTCACCAATAAAATCAATTAATGGGTCTAAATCTTCTAGTTTTTCTAAAGGAGAGGAAGTGGTTTTTAATAGATCTTCAATTGCATTATTGCATTTTTTTCTTTTTAAATCATTTAAAGTTCTCATTATCTTTATTTTATTTGAATTAAGTATGTTTTTATGAACTTAAAAAAAATGTAAAATGTATAAATATCTTATATAAAGTTATATTAATATACTGGTAATCAATAATTTAAACATATAAATATATGTTAACTTGTGTCTTATAGTTAGCGAAAGTGTAATTGTCGATTTATAATTAATTGAGCTATTTTTTTTAGATATAAAAAAAATAGTCATAAATTATCATTATAATTTTTATAAAACAGTAGGAATCACATATTTTAAAAAATAATTATAACGTTTTCGTTAATAACATTCATTATTTTCATTAAATCATTACAAAAGATAGAATATATTTGTATTTTAAATTTTAAAATAAAGTAGTATGAGTATTATTATCAAAATTCACGCAAGACAAATTTTCGATTCAAGAGGAAATCCTACAATAGAAGTAGATGTAATTACAGAAAATGGTGTTTTAGGACGGGCAGCAGTTCCTTCTGGAGCTTCAACTGGTGAACATGAAGCAGTAGAATTACGTGATGGTGGAAAAGCTTTTCTAGGAAAAGGAGTTTTAAATGCGGTGAAAAATGTTAATACCGTTATTGCCGAAGAATTGATCGGTACTTCAGTTTTTGAACAAAACTTGATTGACCAAACAATGATTGATTTAGATGGGACTGCAAACAAATCAAACTTAGGAGCTAATGCAATTTTAGGAGTTTCTCTTGCTGTTGCAAAAGCAGCGGCAAATGAATTAGGTTTGCCTTTATATAGATATGTAGGAGGTGTTTCTGCAAACACTTTACCTGTTCCTATGATGAATATCATCAACGGAGGTTCACATTCTGACGCACCTATTGCATTTCAAGAATTTATGATTTTTCCAGTAAAAGCAACTTCTTTTACACATGCTATGCAAATGGGAACTGAAATTTTTCATAGTCTTAAAAAAGTGCTTCATGATAGAGGTTTGAGTACTGCAGTTGGAGATGAAGGTGGTTTTGCTCCAAATTTACCTGGAGGAACTGAAGATGCATTAGATACAATCAAAAAAGCAGTTGAAAATGCGGGTTATACTTTTGGAGACGAAATTATGATCGCTTTAGATTGTGCTGCTGCTGAATTTTATGTAAACGGAAAATACGATTATTCTAAATTTGAAGGGGAAACTGGAAAAATTAGATCTTCTGCTGAACAAGTAGATTATTTAGCTGAATTAGCTGCTAAATACCCTATTATCTCTATTGAAGATGGAATGGACGAAAATGACTGGGATGGATGGAAATTATTAACTGAAAAAATAGGTGATAAAGTACAATTAGTTGGTGATGATTTATTTGTTACAAATGTAGAACGTTTGTCAACAGGGATTCAAAAAGGAATTGCTAATTCTATACTTATTAAAGTAAACCAAATTGGTACATTAACTGAAACTATTGCTGCAGTTAACATGGCGAAAAATGCTGGATATACTTCAGTAATGTCACATCGCTCAGGAGAAACAGAAGATAATACAATTGCTGATTTAGCAGTTGCATTAAATTGTGGGCAAATAAAAACAGGATCTGCTTCAAGATCTGACCGTATGGCTAAATACAATCAATTATTAAGAATTGAAGAAGAGCTAGGAAATACTGCGTATTTCCCAGGTCTAAATACTTTTAAAATAAAATAAATTTTTTATTTACTATTATAGAGAGCCATTCGTTTTATACGAATGGCTTTTTTTATTAAATTTAACAATATCATTATAGTTTTATCTTTTTATTTAATGTTATTATCCTTAGATTTGATAAATTATTAAATATTAAGATTTATTTGCAAAATATTATGTCAAAAACAGCTATATTAGAAATTGATGGTAAAAAATACGACTTTCCTATAATTGAAGGGAGCGAAAATGAAGAAGCTATCGATATTAACAAATTACGTGATTTAACAGGGATTATTACTTTAGATCCAGGGTATAAAAACTCAGGTTCTTGTACAAGTAAAATTACTTTCTTAGATGGTGAATTAGGGATTTTACGTTATAGAGGGTATTCAATAGAAGACTTAGCTGATAAAGCTGATTTTTTAGAAGTTTCATTTCTTTTAATATTTGGAGAATTACCTACAGCTGCTCAATTAGAGCAGTTTGAAGTTGATATTAGAAAGCATACTTTGGTTAACGAAGAGATGAAAAACATCATTGACGGTTTTCCAAGAACAGCTCATCCAATGGGTGTTTTGGCAGCTTTAACAAGTGCTTTAACTGCATTTAATCCTAAGTCGGTAAATGTTGACAATGAAAAGGAAATGTACCACGCTGTTTGTAAAACAATGGGTAAATTTTTAGTTATTGCAACTTGGACTTATAGAAAAAGCATGGGGTATCCTTTAAATTATTATGATAATACTAAAGGGTATGTAGAAAACTTTATGCGTTTAATGTTTGAATTGCCAACTGAGCCTTACAAGGCAAATCCTGTAGTGATTGATGCATTAGATAAATTGTTTATTTTACATGCTGATCACGAACAAAACTGTTCTACTTCAACTGTAAGAATGGTTGGGTCTTCTCATGCAGGTTTATTTGCTTCTATTTCTGCAGGAGTTTCTGCACTTTGGGGACCTCTTCATGGAGGTGCTAATCAAGCCGTTCTTGAAATGTTAGAAGAAATACATAAAAACGGAGGTGATACTGATGCTTATATGGCTAAAGCCAAAGATAAAAATGACCCTTTTAGATTAATGGGTTTTGGACATCGTGTTTATAAGAATTTTGACCCTCGTGCTAAAATTATTAAAAAGGCAGCTAATGAAGTTTTAGAAATATTAGGAGTTGACGATCCTATTCTTGAAATTGCTAAAAAATTAGAAGCGGCTGCTTTAGAAGACGAATATTTCAAGTCAAGAAATTTGTATCCTAATGTAGATTTCTATTCAGGAATTATCTATAGAGCTTTAGGAATTCCTACTGATATGTTTACTGTAATGTTTGCTATTGGAAGGTTACCGGGCTGGATCGCTCAATGGAAAGAAATGCGTGAAAATAAAGAGCCTATTGGTAGGCCAAGACAAATATATACTGGTGCAGCCTTAAGAGATTTTAAGAAACCAGAATAAATAAAACCAGAATCAAAAGCTTCACTACTAGTGAGGCTTTTTTTTTATCTTTGTCTAAAATATTATAAAAACATATGCTAGAATTAAAAGTAAATAATGAGACTTCAAAGTTGAGAGCTGTTGTGTTAGGGACTGCAGTTAGTAACGGACCAACTCCTTCAATTGATGAGGCATATGATCCTAAATCATTGGAGCATATTTTAGCGGGAACTTACCCAGTAGAGGAAGACATGGTTGCTGAAATGGAGGCTTTTCATGCTGTGCTGAAAAAATACCAGGTAACAGTTTTTAGACCTGAGTTAATTGATAATTGTAATCAGATATTTACTAGAGATATTGGATTTGTTATTGATGACACTTTTATTAAATCCAATATTTTACCTGATCGTGAAATGGAATTGGATGCAATCCAGTATATAATTGATCAAATTAATCCAATCAAAGTGGTACGCCCTCCTGAAAATGTACATATAGAAGGTGGTGATGTTATGTTGTGGAATAATTATATTTTTGTTGGTACTTACAAGGGAAGTGACTATGCGGATTATATAACAGCAAGGACAAATAAAGAAGGAGTCCAATTTATTAAAGATTTGTTCCCTAATAAGATTGTCAAAGAATTTGATTTGGTTAAATCTAAAACGCAAGCAAGAGATAATGCTTTACATCTAGATTGTTGTTTTCAATCAGTTGGTCTAAATAAAGGAATAATTTATAAAGGCGGATTTAGATCTGAAGCAGATTATATGTATTTAGTAGATTTATTCGGAGAAGACAATTTATTTCATATTACAAGAGAGGAAATGTATCATATGAATTCGAATATATTTTCAATAGATACAAATGTGGTAGTCTCGGAAAGAAATTTTACAAGACTAAATGACTGGTTAAGATCGAATGGATTTATTGTGGAAGAAATTCCATATGCAGAAATTTCTAAACAAGAAGGTTTGTTGAGATGTTCGACTTTGCCATTAATTAGAGAATAATTTACAGTAGAGATGCATGGTAGTGCGTCTCAATAATTTAAAATAATCAAAATGAAACAAACAACTAATTCTATTTTAATGATTCGCCCGGTGGCGTTTCGTATGAATGAACAAACGGCTGTAAATAATTATTATCAAAAAGTGCTGGATGGACTTTTACCAGCAACAGTAAATGCTAAAGCACAACAAGAATTTGACACTTTTGTTGAAAAACTGAGAGCTGTTGGTGTTGATGTTACGGTTGTGGATGATACTTTAAATCCAGATACACCAGATAGTATTTTTCCAAATAACTGGGTTTCTTTTCATGAAAATGGAGATGTGGCTCTTTACCCTATGTTTGCCGAAAATCGTCGTGTGGAACGTCGTGAGGAAATTTTGGATGATTTAGAAGAAAAAGGATTTAAAATCGAAAATATTGTTGATTATACTTCTGCTGAAGAAGATGGTTTTTTCTTGGAAGGAACAGGAAGTCTACTTCTTGATAGAGCCAATGAAAAAGCATATTGTGCATTATCTCCTAGAGCCGATGAAGAGTTGTTTATAGAATTCTGTGAAGACTTTGATTATGCACCTGTTTTATTCGAAGCTTTTCAAACGGTCAATGGGGAGAGAAAACTTATCTATCACACTAATGTAATGATGTGTTTGGGTGAAACTTTTGCAGTTATTTGTGCAGATTGTATAGATGACAAGAAAGAACGCAAAATGGTTTTAGAAAACCTAAAAAAGGATGGTAAAGAAATCATTTTAATCACAGAAGCTCAAGTAAATAATTTTGCAGGAAATATGCTTGAAGTTCGTGGAGCGGATGATAAGAGATACCTTGTAATGAGTGCTGCAGCGCATCAAAGCTTGAAACCAAAACAAATTGAACAATTAGAAAAACATGCTACAATTCTAAGTTCAAGTTTAGACACAATAGAGGCTTGCGGTGGTGGAAGTGCCAGATGCATGATGGCAGAAATATTTTTGCCTAGAGTTTAACTCATAAAAGATCTTAATTTAGAATGCCCCAAGAAGTAGAATTACTTTTTGGGGCATTTTTATTTTTTATCTTCTTTATTTACTTCATAAAATTGGTTTCGACAATTGTTATGATTGAGCTAATAATGTATTGAACCCCAATTGCAATAACAATAAAACCTACTATTCTTGAAATAGCTACAATTCCTGAAGCTCCCAGTATTTTTGCTAAATAATGAGCGCTTTTTAATGTGATGAAAATAGCAATGGCAACGGCTAAAATAGCTAAAACAGAAATAATAATATCCGATATGTTTTGGTGTTCGTGATAAAAAGCAATCAGTAATGAGATAGAACCAGGGCCAGCTAGCATTGGAATAGCAAGAGGTGTTAAAGCAATGTCGTTTCTTTTTTGCGCATCATTCTCTACCTTTTTATTTACCCCTCTTTTCTTGTTGAAATTCCCTGTTAGTAATGAAAATCCTGATGTGGCGATAATAATACCGCCAGCGATACGTAATGCTTCAATACTTATTCCAAAGAAAGACAAAACGTATTCACCAAAGAAAAACGAGATAATTAAAATGATAAAAACATTGATAGCGGTCCATAATGAAATTCTGGAACGTTCTTTTTTGTCATCGTCCATGGTGAGTCCTACAAAAATAGGAACAGTTCCAATTGGGTTTAAAACGGAGAAAAGCGCAGCAAATAAATAAATAAAAAGTTCCATGTTTTTTTGCGAAATTAGTGTGTTTGATTCAAGAAAAGAGTCTCCTTTAGTTTAAGAAAAGGTTATAATAAAAAGAAAAAGAAAATGATTTTTACTTTAGAAAAAATGAAAGATATTAATTTAATTGAAAACAAGCTATAGTATTTCACTACTTTTGCAAAAAATAAATAATTGCAATACAATGAAAAATAAAAAAACTTTAGTTCTTGGTGCTTCAACAAAACCAGAAAGATATGCTTTTAAAGCAATTACAATGCTTGTTGATAAAGGGCACTCTGTTTTGGCAATTGGGCAAAACAATGGTGAAGTAGCCGGAATTAAAATTAAGACTAAAGCGATTCCTTTGTCAAATATTGATACAATAAGTTTGTATTTAAACCCTGCTCGTCAACGTGATTATTACAATTATATAGTAGAGGCAAAGCCAAAACGTGTGATTTTTAATCCTGGAACAGAGAATCCTGAGTTGTATCAACTTTTAGAATTAAACAATATAAAGTCGGAGGTAGCGTGTACGTTAGTGCTATTGACGACTAATAGATATTAATTTTTATAGGAGCTAATTCCTGCTATCCGTTGCAATCTTTTCCTTTTTTAAAGGAAAAAAGGAAAAGGATTTCCACTGCTATCAGGGCTAAAAATCTAGAACGTTATTTTTTCTGTGGATGATTTGCTTATTAAAAGTAACCCAGAAAAAGTAATCAGACCGTTAATGATGATTAATTCGTTGTCAAAAACGTATCCAAAAAACAATGCTTTTGAATTCTCACTTATTAAAAAAGTAATTGCTGGAGATAAGACGCAAACTATTGGTACTAATTTATCTATTACTGTTTTTGATTTCATAAATAGCCCAAAACAATAAAGCCCTAATAATGGTCCGTAAGTATAAGAAGCAACTCTAAATATCATTCCTACCACTGAGCTATCGTTTACTGCATTAAAGAATACAATTACTAGAAACATTAAAAACGAAAAGCCTACGTGAACAAAATGTCTTGTTCGCACTACATTAGGTTTGTTTAAATTTTCGGTTTTATCCATATTTAAAAAATCGACACAAAAAGAAGTCGTAAGTGCTGTTAGTGCTGAATCTGTAGTAGCAAATGTCGCTGCTGTCAGTCCCAATAGAAATATAATGGACGGAATAAGACTCAAGTGATGAAATGCAATTTCAGGAAAAAGTAAATCAGTCCTTGGTTTGCCCGTAACTAAATCCGTAGGAACTTCAATTCCATTTTTAGCGGCGTAAATATACAATAGTGCCCCAACGCTCAAGAAGAATATATTAATTAGAACAAAAATTCCAGTAAATGTAAACATGTTTTTTTGAGCCTCGCCTATAGTGGCGCAACTCAAGTTTTTTTGCATTAAATCCTGGTCTAACCCAACCATGGCTATAGTAACAAATATACCCCCCAGGATTTGTTTAACAAAGTGAAATTTACTCGTCAAGAAATTTTCAAAGAAAAATATTTTAGAATAATTACTGTTTTTTACTTCTTCAAAAGCATCTATAAAGCTCAGGTTTAAACTTTGGCAAATAAAATAAATAGTTAGGAATACGGAGGTAACGAGGAAAAGAGTTTGTAAAGTATCTGTGATGATAATTGTTTTTAATCCCCCTCGATAGGTATAGGCAAAAATTAATGCCAATGAAATCAATACTGTAGCAGCAAAAGGGATTCCATAAAAATCAAATACAAAGCGTTGTAAGACGATAACAACAAGATATAATCGAAATGCAGATCCAATAGTTCTACTGATAAGAAAAATAGTAGCGGCAGTTTTGTATGAGTAAGTCCCAAGTCTTCTTTCGATATAGCCATAAATAGAAGTCAAATTCATTCGGTAGTATAGTGGCAGTAGGATTTTTGCAATAATTATAAAACCTATGGCATTTCCTAAAACAAATTGAAAATACTTGAATTGCTCACCACTAGGCGCGCCCACTTCACCAGGTACGGAGATGAAAGTCACGCCAGAAAGAGCTGTTCCTATCATTCCAAAAGCAACTAGATACCATTTTGAGTTTTTATTGGCTTTAAAAAAAGCTTCATTTCCACTGTTGTTTTTACTCGTAATATGAGAAATCGTAAATAAGATTCCGAAGTAAATAAGGATAAGTGATAGAATTACGAATGGTGTCATCTTTTGTATTTTGAAGAGCCAAAATACAATTTTTTGTTTAATGGGAAATTTGTTAGTTTGTTTATTTAAAAAAGTGCGGTTTTACAAGATGGATTCAAGAAATAACGCAATAATTAAATAAACAATTTGTTACATTTGTAGTTATGGAATTTTCTTCAAAATTAATAGAGAAAGCAGTAAACGAAATAGCTCAATTACCTGGTATAGGTAAAAGATCTGCTTTGCGTTTGGCACTGCATTTATTGAAACAACCCAAAGAGCAAACTGGTTTTTTAGCTCAAGCATTAATAAATATGCGAGAGGATATCAAATATTGTGAGAATTGCCATAATATTTCGGACAGTGTTACTTGTGAAATTTGTGCCAATAAAAATAGAAACCATCAAATTGTGTGTGTAGTTGAAGACATTCGCGATGTAATGGCTATTGAAAACACAGGACAGTTTAGGGGAATATATCATGTGTTGGGAGGGAAAATTTCGCCTATTGATGGGGTGGGTCCTAGTCAGTTAAAAATTAGTACTCTTGTTGAAAAGGTAAAATTGGGAAATGTAAGCGAGGTAATCTTTGCGTTAAGCTCCACAATGGAAGGGGACACAACAAATTTTTATATTTTCAAACAAATTGCCCATTCTGATGTTGTAGTATCAACAATTGCTCGAGGAATTGCTGTTGGTGATGAACTTGAATATGCGGATGAAGTTACTTTGGGGAGAAGTATATTGCAAAGAGTTCCATTTGAAAAGTCATTCAAAAATAATTAATTTATATTAAAAATAACTAAACTTTTAATATAGTGAATGAAAAGCTATATTTGTTACCTAAAATAAAATAATGAACAAGAATATATTCTATTTATTGCTAAGTATTAGTGTGTTATTAACTTCGTGTATTTCAACTCATGATTTAATTTATTTGCAAAATAAAGACGGTGTAACTACCGAAAATTCTATTTCTGCAGTTATGTCAAAGCCGTATCGATTGCAAACAAATGATGTTTTAAGTATCAATATAAAAGCAATTGATCCAAAATTAGTGGCAATTTTTAGCACAACTGAAAGTGCTGAAGCTGGAAAGTCTGAATCAGAACTGTATTTTAGTGGTTTTACTGTTGATGATCATGGGAATATAAGAATGCCAATTTTGGGAGAACTAAATGTTATTGGATATACTCTTGATGAAATAAGAATTAGAATCGAGAAACAATTGCTGGAAGAATATTTTAAAAAGGAAGCGAATATATTTGTAACCGTTAGATTGGCTGGATTCAAATACACAATAAATGGTGAAGTTGGTAGTACGGGTACTAAAATTTTGTTTCAAGATCATGTAAATATAATGGAAGCAATTGCTAATTCGGGTGATATTACGATTACCGGAAATAGAAAAGCGGTTACCATAATAAGACAATCTCCCACTGGAAGTGAGATGCATGATATCGATTTGACGGATATCAATGTAATGAATTCTCCTTATTTTTATTTGCAACCTAATGATTATATATATGTTAAGCCACTCAAGCAAAAAACTTGGGGAACAGGAAAAACGGGTATAGAATCTTTAGGGACGATTATAACTTTATTATCATTGGCTACAACTACTTTTTTATTATTAAAAAATTAAAATACATTTCAAAGAATGTTAGATATAAAAGATTTTTCGATTTTTGAAAACCAAGTAAGTTTTGACTTTAAGGGTTTTTTGATAAAAATCGGAAGCTACTGGAAATGGTTTCTTATCAGCTTACTGATTACATTTACGATTGCTTACCAAGTAAATATTCGTAAGGAAAAGGTGTTTAGTATGGAGACGGTTATTTCTGTAAAAGAAGAAAGTAATCCTCTTTTTACCTCCAATACTAGTTTAGTTTTTAATTGGGGAGGAACGTCTGATCAGGTTCAGACTATTTCTACTACACTTCAATCGCGTTCCCATAATGAGTTGGTCGTCGATAAACTGCAGTATTACATTGATTATCTGACTCAAGGGAAATACAATATGGTGGATGCCTATGGGGCTGTACCTTTTTATGTAAGTATTGATAAAGCAAAAGGACAAATTGCAGGTAATCTAATTAGTATTAAATTTCTTAGTGATACCGAGTATGAAATCAAAATCCCTTTTGAGAATAATGCTGTTTCAATAATCAACTATACGGATAACTCCTATAGTAGCACGGCTGTGGCTGTGGGTGAATTTGTAAAAAAATATAAAGTAGGAGAACAGGTTTCCTTGCCTTTCTTAAATTGGAAATTACTAATAAAAGGCAACCCAGGTTTTTATAAAGGGAATGAATATTTTGTGCGTTTTAATGATTTTGACGGAACTGTTTCTCGTTATAAAGGTATAAATGTTCGTTCAGATGATAAAGGGGCATCTATAATTACCTTGGGAATGCAGGGAGGAAATAAGGCAAGAATGGTTGAGTATTTGAATTCGACTGTAAAGATGCTTATTAAAAGACAATTAGATGATAAAAATCGATTTGCTACAAATACAATAGGTTTTATAGATAGTACGCTAGTTGCAATGGAATCCCAGTTAAAAGAAACAGGGAATGAGTTAAAAACATTTAGGAAGGGTAAAAATATATACGATATTGAAGAAGGTGGTGGTAAGTTTTCGGATCAAATGTTAGAATTTGATGTAAAGAAAGATGAGATTACTCGTAAAATGGCCTATTATAATTCTTTAAAGTCTTATTTGAAGAATAGTGTTGATTATTCTAGACTACCGGCTCCATCAGTGGCAGGAATTGAAGATCCAAATATTGCCGTTAACATATCTAAGTTGATTGCGTTATCTACTCAAAGATCTGAAATGGCCTATGCAGTAAAAAGCGAAAAAATATTCAAGGATTTTGATAATCAAATGGAGGCCGTTAAAAATGTTTTGCTAGTGAACATAGCATCGGCTAAATCTTCTTTAGAGTTTGATTTAGCAATGGTTAACAGTAAAATTAATCAAGCAGAAAGTACCATTAAAGCACTTCCTGATGATCAGCAAGAGTTGATTAAAATTAAGCGAAAGTATGATCTAAGTGATAATATCTATAGCACTTTTTTGCAAAAAAGAAGTGAGGCAGATATTGTTAAAGCAGCCAATTTATCAGATATTCATTTTATTGATCCTGCAAAAGATATTGGTGGTGGATTAATTGGTCCTAAAACATCGGTGAATTATGTTTTAGCTCTGTTTCTTGGGATTCTATTTCCTTTGCTTTTTGTGTTTATTATTTTTTTTATTAATAATTCGATTCAGAATACAGAAGACATTAGTAAGTTAACAAAAAGTCCTATAATTGGGGTAGTTGGATTAAATAAAGAAATTACAGATTTGGCCGTTTATGACAGGCCAAAATCAGCCTTGTCAGAATCTTTTAGGGCCATTCGATCATCACTTCAATTTTTATATAAACAGCAAAATGTTGAGGGTGCAAAAACACTTATGATAACATCTTCGGTCAGTGCTGAAGGGAAAACATTTTGTTCTATAAATATTGCTACTGTATTTGCATTAAGTGAAAAAAAGACGGTAATTATAGGATTGGATTTAAGAAAACCTAAGTTATTTGATGAATTTAATTTAGCGAATGATGTGGGAATTGTAAATTATTTAATTAAACAAAAAAGTGTTGATGAAATAATAAATCATACACAGATTCCCTATCTTGATGTTATTCTTTCAGGGCCTGTTCCTCCTAATCCTTCAGAGCTACTTATGGGAGATGGTATGGGGAAATTAATGGAAGAATTAAAGGAGAAATACGATTATATTATTTTGGACACACCACCAGTTGGACTTGTGTCTGACGCATTAGAGTTGTCTCAATATTCGGATGTTACTTTATATATAGTTAGGCAAAATTTCTCAAAGAAAGAAATGATTACTTTGTTAAACAATAGAATTAAACGAGGAGAACTGGATAATGCAAGTATCATTTTTAATGGCTTTGAGAATAAGGCAAAATATGGTGCGGGTTATGGATACGGTTATGGCTATGGCTACGGATATGGACCTTATTCAAATGGATATCATGATGATGACAAGCCAAAATCGATTATTCAAAAAGTTATTAGTACATTCCGTAAAGTATAAAACTTGATTTAAAGTATTTGGAGATGAAACAAGAAACAAAAAGTACACTTTTAATTACTGGTGGAGCTGGATTTATAGGCTCTAATCTGTGCGAATATTTTTTGGAAAAAGAATACAAAGTTATTTGTTTGGATAATTTTGCAACGGGGCATAGGTACAATTTGAAGGGTTTTATAAATCATCCTAATTTTAAATTAATAGAAGGAGATATTCGTAATGTAATTGATTGTGCGAATGCGGTGAAAGGCGTTGACTATGTTTTGCATCAAGCAGCCCTTGGCTCTGTTCCACGATCTATTAATGATCCAATTACGACAAATGATGTTAATGTTTCTGGTTTTTTGAATATGTTGGTTGCTTCAAGAGAGGCAAAAGTGAAGCGATTTATTTATGCTGCAAGTTCCTCTACTTATGGAGACTCAGTTGGTTTACCAAAGGTTGAAGAAGTGATAGGGAAGCCATTATCTCCTTATGCTATAACAAAATATGTTAACGAATTGTATGCGGAAACCTTTAGTAAAACCTATGGATTAGAAACAATTGGGTTGCGATATTTTAATGTGTTTGGTAGAAAACAAGATCCAAAAGGGGCGTATGCCGCCGTGATACCAAAATTTGTGATGCAGTTAATGCAGCATGAAAGTCCAAAAATTAACGGGGATGGGAATTTTTCACGTGATTTCACTTATATAGATAATGTAATCCAAATGAATGAATTGGCTATGACAACTCAGAATCCTTTAGCAATTAATACCGTTTATAATACTGCTTATGGAGATCGAAATACATTGAATAATTTAGTAAGTTATTTAAAAGAGTATTTATCAAAATACGATTCTAAAATTGCAAATATAGAAGTAGAGTATGGTCCCGACAGAGAAGGGGATATTCCTCATTCTTTGGCTAGTATTGATAAAGCAAAAGGATTGTTAGGTTATGATCCTAAATATTCTTTGCAAGAAGGGTTAAAAGAAGCAGTAGATTGGTATTGGAAAAATTTGAAGTAAAAAATTAAAAATAAATAAGGTTACAAATTTAAAAGTTAAAAAATGAGTATTACAAAAATTTGTTGCATAGGAGCTGGTTATGTTGGAGGTCCTACAATGGCAGTTATTGCACAAAAATGTCCGCATATTCAGGTTACAGTTGTTGACTTAAATGAAGAAAGAATTGCGGCATGGAATGATGAGAATGTGGATAATATTCCAATCTATGAACCAGGACTTTCTGATATTGTTGCTGAGGCTAGAGGAAGAAATTTGTTTTTCTCTACTAATGTAGAAAAAGCAATTGATGAGGCTCAGATTATTTTTATATCAGTAAATACGCCTACTAAAACCTATGGAAAAGGGAAAGGAATGGCTGCTGATTTAAAGTACATTGAGTTGTGTGCGAGACAAATTGCTCGTATAGCAAAAGACAATAAAATAGTGGTGGAGAAATCAACCTTGCCAGTTAGAACCGCTGAAGCGATTAAAAGTATTTTAGACAATACAGGAAATGGTGTTCAATTTCAGATTCTTTCTAATCCTGAGTTTTTGGCAGAAGGAACTGCAGTTACTGACTTATTGAATCCTGACCGAATATTAATAGGTGGAGACACATCAGTAGAGGGGCAAAAAGCCATACAGTCACTAGTTGATGTTTATGCAAATTGGGTTCCTGCAGATAAGATATTAACTACAAACGTTTGGTCATCTGAATTGTCTAAACTGACAGCTAATGCTTTTCTAGCACAACGAATCTCATCAGTTAATGCCATGTCTGAACTTTGTGAAAAAACGGGTGCTGATGTGAACGAAGTAGCAAGAGCTATTGGAATGGATAGTAGAATTGGTCCTAAGTTTCTAAAAGCATCTGTTGGTTTTGGAGGTTCTTGTTTTCAAAAAGACATCTTAAATTTAGTATACATTGCTAAATCCTATGGATTGAATGAAGTGGCTGATTATTGGGAGCAAGTTATTATAATGAATGACCACCAAAAAAGGCGTTTTTCTAATAAAATGGTTCAAACGCTTTATAATACGGTTGCCGATAAAAAAATAGCATTTTTAGGTTGGGCCTTTAAAAAAGACACCAACGATACAAGAGAATCTGCGGCTATTTATATTGCGGATGATTTAATAAATGAACAAGCTCAAATTGCAGTATATGACCCTAAGGTATCTTCTAAAAAAGTACTAGCAGATTTGGATTATCTTGAAACGAGAACTTCTGAGAAAAATAGTGCCAATGTAACTTCGTTTTCGAGTCCTTATGAAGCTTGTGCGTCTGCACATGCTATAGCCGTTTTGACGGAATGGGATGAGTTTATAGCATATGACTGGCAAAAAATTTATGATGGGATGCAAAAGCCTGCTTTTGTCTTTGATGGAAGAAATATATTAAATCGTGTAGCATTAGAATCTATTGGGTTTATTTACCAAGGAATAGGATCGTAAAGGTGTTTAGGGACAAAAGTTACAAAGCTGAAAAGTAGTTATTTATTACTGCGTTATGTGTTTTAAACGTTATGTCAATTACTTAAACTAAAAACTAATTTTATTAGAATACTATATAAATGATGAATTGGTATGTTGTTTATACAAAACCGAAATGGGAGAAAAAAGTAGCTGAACAGTTAACGAATGCTGGTGTAGAATGTTATTGTCCATTGATTATAAAAATACATCAATGGTCAGATAGAAAGAAAAAAGTAGAAGTACCACTTTTTAATTCATATGTTTTTGTTCATTTAGCTGATGAAGACCGGAATTTAGTATTCCAATCACCAGGTGCTGTAAGGTATTTATTTTGGTTGGGTAAACCTGCTATTGTAAGAGACGATGAAATTAGCACCATAAAATCTTGGCTTGACAAGCCTAATAAAGTTGATATTGCAATTACTACACTTCAGGTTGGAGATAAAATCACCTTGGAGTCTGGTCCTTTCACAGCTCAAGAGGCCGTGATTCAGGAAGTAAAAAACACGCATTACGTTCTTGTATTAGAATCATTAGGTTGTGTACTGAAAATGAGTATAAAGTAAGTAGTTGTGAGAAGTGCGTTTTTTTTGAAGGAATCTTTTCTTTTGCCTTGATGCAAAAGAAACAAAAAATATTCATGGGTTGTTATTGTTTTTTTGGTATTCATGAATCTTCGATTTCAAGCCTGCAAATTAAAAGCTTAAAAACTACCTCAAAGTACCGTTCCGCAGCCCGAGCCGTTCGTCCTTCGTCCTCCACTCGCGGACTGCTGCCACTTCACTTTTTCGTTGTTTTTCTATGCTTTTTATTTGAGGGCGGGGAGAGGAGTGGTGCGAAGGAGTATTCAGTGTTCAGGAAGCAGTGTTCAGTTATAGTGAGTTTTGAGAAGTAAGTTGTTTTTTTTGAAAGAGTTCTTTTCTTTTTTGCTTGATCAAAAAAGAAAAAAAAATATTCATGGGTTGTTATTGTTTTTTTGGTATTCATGAATCTTCGATTTCAAGCCTGCAAATCAAAGGCTTAAAAACTACCTCAAAGTATGGTTCCGCAGCCCGAGCCGTTCGTCCATCAAAAAGCGGACAACGAATATCGATTCATGGTTAACCGTTTTCCGTCCATCAAAAAGTGAACATCGAACAACGAATATCGATTCATCGGTCAACGGTAATCGAACAATGAACATCGGTCATCGAGTTGTAATTGAATGTTTATTTGAGGGTGGGGAGAAGATTAGTTCTGAGTTTGGTGTTGAAAATGAGTTTAAAGTAGGATTATAGCTGTAAAATAAGTATTCGAAAAATGTTTGAATACTCAAGAAACACACCTTTTTATCTATATTAAGATATCACTAAATTTAGTGATATTTTTTTGTTTAAAAAGGAGTGTATTCGTTTTATGTTGTTGATAATAAGATTGTTGTGTTTTTTCGTTTGGTTTTTGGGGTTTTTCGAATCCTTTTCAAATGAAAAAGATAGAAAAAGACCGATATAAAGTAGCTATATTTGCAAACTTAAAATTATTTCACTTTCCGTCTCCTTTTTTGGGAGTATGGATCGCGAAGCGTTGTATTAATAGTACTAAAAGCTAATATCTATTAGTTGAATTATGGAATCAAATTTGAAAATAGCAGTTATCGGTTTGGGTTATGTTGGTTTGCCTCTAGCACGATTATTTGCTACTAAACATCCTGTAATTGGGTTTGATATAAATGAATCCAGAGTAAAAGAATTAAAAGCAGGTTATGATGCCACCCTTGAAATTGATGCTACAACATTAACTAAGGTACTTTTAAATGATACTACTAACGCCATTGGACTATACTGCACATCTATTTTAAAAGAGGTGACTAATTGTAATTATTATATTGTAACCGTTCCTACACCCGTTGATAAAAATAACAGGCCAGATTTGACTCCTTTATATAAATCCAGTGAAACAGTAGGTAAACTACTAAAAAGTGGAGATACTGTCATTTATGAATCTACGGTTTATCCTGGAGTAACAGAAGAAGAATGTGTACCTGTTTTAGAAAGAATTTCAGGTTTACAATTTAATGTTGATTTCTTTGTGGGGTATTCTCCTGAAAGAATTAATCCTGGAGATAAAGAGCATACTGTTGATAAAATACTAAAAGTAACTTCGGGTTCTACTCCTGAAACCGCACAAAAAGTAAATCGTTTGTATCAGTCTGTGATTACAGCTGGAACCCATTTGGCTCCATCTATAAAAGTTGCAGAGGCAGCGAAAGTAATTGAAAATTCACAACGGGATATTAATATTGCTTTTGTAAATGAATTGGCTAAAATTTTTAATTTATTAAATATTGATACCCAGGCTGTTTTAGAAGCCGCAGGAACCAAATGGAATTTTCTTCCTTTTAAACCGGGTTTGGTTGGAGGACATTGCATCGGTGTTGATCCTTACTATTTGGCTCAAAAAGCACAAGAAATGGGGTACCATCCTGAAATTATTTTAGCGGGTAGGCGTTTGAATGACAGTATGGGAGAATATGTAGCCTCTCAAATAGTAAAATTAATGATCAAGAAAGGGGTTTCAGTCAATGGAGCAACGCTCTTGATGCTTGGAATTACTTTCAAAGAGAATTGTCCAGATGTTCGCAATACAAAGATTGTAGATGTGATTGCTGCTTTAACGGATTATGGTATTACGGTTACGATATATGATCCATTAGCCGATCCGGAAGCGGTTAAAAAAGAATATAAATTAGCAACGGTAAATACCGTACCCAATACAACCTTTGATGCCATTGTTTTGGGAGTAGCCCATACTGACTTTTTAAGTTTGGATTTTTCAAGATTGCAAAAGTCCAATAGTATTTTGTATGATGTAAAAGGAGTTTTGGGTGATCGTGTTGATGGAAGATTGTAAAAATCTTCCGCCGTCAAAAGAGCAACTGTCATGCCAAAACGAATATCGAACAACAAATAAAGAATAAAACATGGAAAACAAAAAATCAATTACGCACGTAATTCTTACTGGAGGAGTAGGTAGCCGATTATGGCCTTTATCACGTAAAAGTCAGCCTAAGCAATACTTGGATATTTTTGACGGTAAGTCTTTATTTGAGATGACTGTGGACCGCAACCGAAATATTGCTGATAAGGTGATGGTGGTAGGTAATATTGATAATTGTCATTTGAGTAGGAATGTTTTAGAAAAATCGAATACTGCATATGTAGATATAATTGAATCTACTCCACGAAATACAGCAGCAGCTATTGCTTTTGCAGCCTTTGCATCTGAACCAGATGATATATTGATTGTAACACCATCAGATCATATCATTGATGAGATGGAAATGTATGAAGATGCTATTAATGAAGCTGTTGATAAGGCATTAAATGGGTATATTGTTACTTTTGGAATTGTACCAACAAAACCAGAAATTGGATATGGGTATATAGAGCGCAAAGGAGATGATGTCATTTCTTTTAGAGAAAAACCAAACCAAGTTACCGCTGCCGCCTTTATTTCTAAAGGGAACTTTTTGTGGAATAGTGGAATGTTTTGTTTTAAAGCCAGTGTATTATTAGAAGAACTAAAATCTTTCCACCCTGAAGTATATGAAAAGTCGAAAATTGCTTGGGAAAATAATAAAGCAGGGAATTTAGATTTGGATTTATCCATGGATATTCCTTCTATTAGTATTGATTATGCAGTAATGGAGAGAAGTAAAAAAATTAAAGTAGTTGGATCCCAATTTGCGTGGTCTGATTTGGGCTCATTTGAATCGGTTTACGATTATTTATTGACTATTGGGCATAAAGTAGATGAAAACGGAAATATGGTGATTGGTACTAACAACTATACTGCTTTCATTGGAGTTAAAGATACCATATTTGTTTATACGCCAACAGCTAATTTAATTTTGAAAAAAGAATTTTCTCAAGATGTTAAGAGTGTTTATAGTGCACTCGAAAGAGCTAACTCTGATTTATTGAATTAAAAAATTATGAATAAAGACACTAAAATATACATTGCCGGACATAACGGGATGGTAGGGAGCGCTATTTGGCGGACTCTTATTGAAAAAGGGTATACCCATCTTATTGGATCTTCCAGTAAGGAGTTGGATCTAAGAAACCAACAAGAAGTGGCTGCTTTTATGGCTAAAGAAAAACCTGAAGTGATTATTGATGCTGCTGCAAAAGTAGGAGGGATATTGGCCAACAATGATTTTCCGTATCAGTTCCTTATGGAAAACATGCAAATCCAGAATAATCTAATCGACTCAGCAATGAAGTCTGATGTAGAGAAATTTATCTTTTTGGGAAGTTCTTGTATCTATCCTAAACTAGCTCCACAACCTTTAAAAGAAGAATATTTATTGACGGATACTTTAGAACCCACCAATGAATGGTACGCGATTGCAAAAATAACTGGGGTAAAAGCCTGTCAGGCCATCCGAAAACAATTCAATAAAGATTATGTAAGCCTAATGCCTACTAATTTGTATGGGACTTACGATAATTTTGATTTAACTTCTTCGCATGTTTTACCTGCGATGATGCGTAAATTTCATGAAGCAAAAATGAATAATAATGCGCCAGTTACTCTTTGGGGTAGCGGAACACCTATGCGCGAATTCCTTTTTGTAGATGATATGGCACAGTCAGTTGTTTTTGCATTAGAAAACAAACTACCTGATTATTTATACAATGTAGGAACGGGGGAGGATTTAACGATCAAGCAATTGGCAGAAACCATTCAAAAAATAATTGGACATCAAGGAGAAATTATTTGGGATCGTACTAAACCAGATGGTACACCAAGAAAATTAATGGATATTTCTAAAATGCATGCTTTGGGATGGAAACATCAAGTGCAATTAGAAGAAGGGATACAGAAGACGTATACTTGGTTTTTAGAGAATATCGATAAATTTAAGGAAGTGAAGATGTAGGGAAGGATTAACTGGTTAATCGTTTAATCGGTTAGGAAAAAGGTTAAGCGGTTAGTAAAGGTTTAATCGTTTAGGAAAAGTTTAATTGGTTAGGAAAAGTTTAAATATTTACATTCGATTAACCAAATAACCAGTTCACCAAATAAACAAATAATCAGTTCACCAATTAAACTTTTGTTCGATTCAGCAATTAACCATTAGTTCGATTAAACAAATAACCAATTAAACAAATAACCGATTTGAGCTACCACATCTATTCTTTCGAAAAATTAGAAGTATATCAAATGGCTAGAAAGTTCAAAATTGATATAAAGTTGATGAGTCAAGGGTTTCCAAAAGAAGAAAGATTTGATTTAATCAGTCAAATTAATAGGTCATCAGCGAGTATCTCTGCTAATTTAGCAGAGGGTTCTGGAAGATCTTCTAATTTTGACCAGGCCCATTTTACTAATATGTCCTATTCAACGGGGTTAGAAACAATAGATCATTTGAACACCGCCTTGGATATGAAGTATATTAATGAAGAAAAATATACAGAACTTAGAATAAAACTGGATGCTATTTTAAATAAATTAAATTCACTTTATAAATATCAAATCAATAATAAAGAGACGTTGAAGAAGAAAGTTTAAAAAGTTTAATTGTTTAAAAAGGTTAATCGGTTAGGAAAAGTTTAATCGGTTAGGAAAGGTTTAAATATTTCCACACGATTAAACGATTAACCAAATAACCAGTTCACCAAATAAACGATTAACCAATTAACCAATTAAACAATTAACCAATTAAACAATTAACCAAATAAACGATTCACCATCGTATAACAAAATTTCAATCACAACACACGATTAAACAATTAACCAAATAAACGATTCACCATCGTATAAAAAATACACGAACAACAAGCAATAAAATCATGGATAGTACACCACAAAAAGTAGCATTAGTTACAGGAATCACGGGTCAAGATGGATCTTATTTAGCAGAATTATTATTGGAAAAAGGATATATGGTTCATGGTGTGAAACGCCGCGCGTCTTCTTTTAATACCCAGCGTATTGATCATATCTATCAAGATCAACATGAAGCCCATGTTAATTTTAAATTGCATTATGGAGATTTGACGGACTCAACTAATATTATACGAATCATACAGGAAGTACAACCCGATGAAATCTATAACTTAGGAGCGATGTCTCATGTAAAGGTATCTTTTGATTCACCTGAATATGTTGCCAATGTAGATGGATTGGGAACCTTGAGGATTTTGGAGGCAGTTCGAATTTTAGGTTTAGGAAAAAAAACGAGAGTGTACCAAGCTTCTACTTCTGAATTGTATGGCGGATTGGCAGAGAATAAAAACGCAGCAGGATTTTATGACGAAAGCTCTCCTTTCTATCCGCGTTCGCCTTATGGAGCGGCTAAGATTTATGGTTTTTGGATTACTAAAAACTACCGTGAAGCCTATAATATGTTTGCTTGTAATGGGATTCTGTTCAATCATGAATCGCCAAGACGTGGGGAAACTTTTGTAACCCGTAAAATCACCATGGCTGTCGCTGCGATTGCCAAAGGAAAGCAAGATTGTTTGTACTTAGGAAACTTGAATTCGCAAAGAGACTGGGGACATGCCAAAGATTATGTAGAAGCGATGTGGCGTATTTTACAACAAGACGTGCCTGAAGATTATGTAATTGCCACCGGTGTGACTACGTATATTAGGGATTTCGTGATTATGGCTTTTGCTGAGGTAGGTGTTACCCTAACTTTTGAAGGAGAACAAGAAAATGAAACGGCTACTGTCGCTTCTTGTGCTAATCCTTTGTATCAAATAGCGATAGGTACCGTTGTGCTTAGAGTAGATCCAGAGTATTACCGCCCGACTGAAGTGGATTTATTAATAGGCGATCCTACGAAGTCAAAAACACAATTGGGATGGAAACCACAGTACGATTTAGCCGCTATGGTGAAAGAAATGGTAGCGAGTGATTTGAAATTGTATTAGTGTGAAAGTAGTATTTAAAGGACGGTGGTTATACTACTTTGAATTATTTTGAGTAGTATACATGAAGTTTTTTATAGAAATTAAATTACTAGAAGTCTCATGATGAGATGTGAAAAAGATTAAATCTACTTCTTTTTTTGATAGTGATTGAAGATGTAGATTTATTTATAAGTTTTAAATATATATAATAATTGAAGAATATAGTCCGAAAAATTTACAATAAAGTTGGGATTAAAAGTGACCGTACTAAGAACATAACTAAGCATGTTCTGGTGTCCTTCATCTATAAAGGAGGAAGTATAATAACCTCTTTTTTAATGATTCCCTTAACTATTAATTACCTCGATACTGAAAATTATGGTATTTGGTTAACGTTAAGTTCATTTATTGCTTGGTTTTCTTTTTTTGATATTGGTTTAGGAAATGGATTAAGAAATAAGTTTGCTGAGGCTAAGGCTAAAGGGGATTTAACACTCGCACAGGCCTACGTGAGTTCAGCATATTTTACAATTGGAAGTGTTAGTTTACTGATTATATTAATTTTCTTTGGACTTAATTTTTTTATAGACTGGACTCGTGTATTTAATACAAATGTTATAATACAAAAAGAACTAGGATTGCTTATGCCTATTGTTTTTTCTTTTTTTTGTTTGCAATTAGTAGTAAAATTAATAACGACAATATATACGGCAGATCAACACCATTCGATGCAGGGAAAAATTAATTTTCTTACATCTGTGATATCTATATTGGCAATTTGGTTGATGACTAAAACAACAGAAAGTTCTTTGTTAATCTTTGGGGCTATCTTTTCGGCCTTACCAGTATTAATATTAGTTGTGTTGAATTTATTCGCTTTTTCAAATACATATAAAGAATATAGGCCTGTCTTTTCTTTATGGAAGAAAGAATATTTAAAAGATATTTTTGGTTTAGGAATAAGTTTTTTTTTTATTCAGATGGCCTGGGTAATAATAACCACTACTGATAACATGATTATTTCACAGTTATTTTCACCAAAAGAAGTAGTTCCCTATAATTTAGCATTTAAGCTATTCAGTATATCATCAATGATTTTTACGATTATTGTTGCTCCTTATTGGTCAACTTTTACTGAAGCTTATTTCAAGCAGGATTACGATTGGATAAAAATGTCTATGAAAAATTTGAGGAGATTTGTAATTATTTTTTGTTTTTTCTCTTTTTTTCTTCTTGGGTTTTCTAATTTTATTTATCGAATTTGGTTGGGGGAAAAAGTTGAAATTTCATTTAATTTAAGCTTCTTTATGTGTGTGTATACATGCTTAATAATATATTTGACACCGTTAAATTATTTTATTAATGGTGTAGGTAAAATTAAAATACAATTGTATCAAACTATTCTAATGGGAGTTCTAAACATTCCAGTTTCAATATTTTTTGCTACATATTTGGGTTTAGGTACTGTAGGAGTAATAATTGGAACTATTTTATGTGTAATTCCGGGTGTTTTTCTCTCTACAATACAATTTAATAAAATTATAAATCAAAGAGCTTTTGGTCTTTGGAATAAATAACTGAAATGCAATTTTTGTTTGTCTTATTAACTAAAGTTTTACGACGATTCAAGTATTATTTATTAAAACCTATCGATTGGTTTTTTTGTTATTATTTATTGTATTCTAATGGTGTTGTTTTTTGCAACTTTAAAAGCCATAGAGAATCTAATTTTTTTTTAGCTTAGGGGGGATGTTTCATTGAGCCAAATTTAAAATCAATAATCGAGAATCGTCTAATTCGATAGATTCAAAATCAATTTTAAAGTAAAGATTGGGAAATTTACTTCGATTCTGTCAAATCTAAATGCAGGTATTAATGAATTATAGATTATATTTTATGTTCAGGCTTTGATATGTTAATTAGTCTATTCTTTTTAATTATAAATCAATAAGTTATATCATATATGCATAATAATTCAAAACTTAAAATTTTTAAAATTATCACACAATTTAATGGTTAAAATAATTCAAAATATTTTATTGATTCTAGTGTTTTTAACACCGCTATTTGGTGTAGTGGAAGGATTTGGTGCAATTGATTTTGCAGTTCCTTTTACTTTAGTTTTTATTAAGTCACTAAAATTATTTATTATATTTGTAGTTGTATTTTTGACGGTATGCAGGTTGCTTTTTACAGATTTTTTTCATCTGAAATCAGTTTTACTTTTATTTTTATTGTTTATATTTACTTTAATGGTTTTTTTATTGTCTTCAAATATTTACATAGCTTTAGCTGGTTTAACTTGGAGTTTACCTTTTTTTTTGATTTTTCTTCTTGTTGGAGTTATTGATGTTAATTTTTTGTATAAGCTTACTAAAGTATTGGTTTTTGTTTTAATATCAAATACATTACTTCAACTAGCACAAATGTTTTATATGCCAGCTTATCGTGGTTTTAATTTTTTTGGTTTATCAGGGAGGCTAGCCGGTTTTTTTTCAAGTGCTAGTTCAGCTGGTATTTTAAGTTCTTTTGTTTTTTTTTCAATAAAATATTTTTCGAATTTCAATTTGAGATGGAAAAACATATTTTTAGCAGTTTCAGTTTTAAGTGTATTCTTGTCGATGTCGTCAACAGGAGTTGGATTACTTGTTATTATTATTTTGTACCCTTTTTATTTAAAAAGTAAAAATAAAATTATTGGAATTTTATTTTTTGTTCCACTTATTTTTACAGCTATTTCGAATTTAGATGTTCTTACTGGTAGGGATTCTGGAAGTTCCGAAAGTTCTTTTACAACAAGATTATCTATTCTTTTTCAGCAAATTGAAAATTCAGAAATTATTTCTACTAATTTTGGTAAAGCTACAAATATGGGGGTAAGTATAGAACGTAACTTAAATATTTATGTTGATGGTGTTTTTATTACTGATATGATGTATACTTCATTATTAGTTAATTATGGGTGGCTTATCACTTTGATTTTGTTAGGCTTATTATTGATTACATTAATTCATATTAAAAGATTAAATTCGACTTCCCTTAACTTGTTTATAGTAATGTGCTTATTAGGTTCCTCTGCTTTAATTATTACAGAGATTTTCCCTATCAATATGCTTATAGCAATTTATTCAGCATATTATATTTTTAATGTGCGTAGTAAATATTATCAACAATGAATTTTAAAAAAATTATAAGAATTCCATTTTATATTTATCGTTTTTCTAGAGATATTATATTTTGTACCATAAAGTTAGGTTGTTGGGAATCATCATGGAGGTTTCATGGTCTACCTATAATTCAAAAACATAGAAATTCTATTATAAAAATCGGATCTAATTTTGTAGGTTGTAGTAATCCTAAAAATAATACGATTGGAGTATTTCAAAAGGTAATAATTAAAACATGTGCACCATATGCCAGTATTAAAATAGGAAGTCATGTGGGTGTTTCAGGTGCAACTATTTCTAGTATTTCATCAATTACAATTGGTGATAATGTTTTAATAGGGAGTGGTGTATTAATAACGGATAATGACGCACATTCAATAAGTCCTGAATTTAGAAATGATAAGAATAAGATATTATCAAAGCCTATTATTATTGAGAATGATGTTTTTATAGGAGCTAGATCTATTATTTTAAAAGGAGTTACAATAGGAAGAGGAGCATTAATTGGTGCTGGTTCCGTGGTGTCTAAGAACGTTGATGCTTTTGCGATAGTTGGGGGTAATCCTGCAAAAAAAATAGGTGATGTTAGAGATGAAAAGTACCAATAATAATTTATTTATTCTATGAATCAAATTGCAGTTTTACTAACCTGTTTCAATAGAAAGGAAAAAACATTAAATTGTTTACACCATCTTTTTAAATTAAAAAATGATTTAGATATTTATTTGGTTGATGATGGTTCTACAGATGGGACTAGTGAGGCAATTGCGAAAGACTTTCCACAAGTAAATTTGATTAAAGAATCAGGTGATTTATTCTGGAATAAAGGAATGAATTTAGCTTGGGAACATGCATCCCAAATTGACTATGATTATTATTTGTGGTTAAATGATGATGTTGTTATTTATCAAAATTGTTTTGATGAACTTTATTCATGTATAGATTTGACTGAAAGTAAAGCCATCATTTCAGGAATTATTGAATCGGCAGATAAAAATGAGACACTTTACGGAGGGTTTGATGCAAATAGGAAGTTAATAAAAGCAAATGGAAAATTAAATTCTATCAGGAATTTAAATGGTAATGTAGTAGTCATACCTAAGAAAGTGTATAAAGTTCTAGGGAATCTGGATTTGCATTATCATCACGATTTGGGAGATGTTGATTATGGATTGCGAGCACAAAGAAATAATATAAAGGTATATACTACTAGAATCGCTATTGCCAGTGGGGATAAAAATGATATCTGTCGCGTGAGAAAAAATAAGACAACTATTATAAATAGATTTAAAAAATTGTATTCTCCCTTAGGAGCGAATCCTAAGATTATATTCTATTTTAGAAATAAACATTTTGGATTTATAAATGCTATAACTTATTTCTTTTTTTTACACTTCATAAACTTTATTCCTGATTGGTTAAATAATTTAGTTTTTGGTAATCGTTATGTTTAGTTTTAATAAAATCAATTAATAGAATGAAAATATTACGTGTTATTTCGTCTATGCATCCTAGTAAGGGAGGCCCTTGTCAAGGGATTAGAAATATAATTCCTTATTTTCAAAAAGAAGGAGTTATAACTGAAGTGGTTTGTATGGATGATGCTACTAGTAATTATCCTATTGTTGATGATTTTACTATTTATA
The DNA here is from genome assembly GCF_040822115.1 of Flavobacterium sp. WC2421. NCBI lineage: Bacteria > Pseudomonadati > Bacteroidota > Flavobacteriia > Flavobacteriales > Flavobacteriaceae > Flavobacterium > Flavobacterium sp. WC2421. The sequence continues at coordinate 1,626,881 of NZ_CP162004.1, forward strand.
AGGTAGGGATAGGAAAGACTTCCTACCAATATCAATCTGAATTATCCAATTGGTTGAAAGAAAATATTTTGAATTATGATGCTGTGGTAGTTCATGGATTATGGCAATATCATAATTTAGCAGTTTACAATGTCATAAAAAAACTTAAGAAAAGAGGGCAAAAAGTCCCCAAAGTTGTAGTACTGCCACATGGTATGTTAGATCCTTATTTTCAGAAAGCTCCAGACAGAAAAATGAAAGCGATTCGAAATGAAATAATCTGGCATCTTACAGAAAAAAAATGTATAAATACTGCTGATGCTATTTTTTTTACTTGTCAGGAAGAAATGCGTTTGGCCGCAACTACCTTTAAAGGATATAATCCCAACAAAACAATAAATGTGGGTTACGGAATTCAAGCACCTCCTTTAAAGAATGTGGAATTTAAACACGCTTTTGAAGAAATATGTTCTGCTGTTGTAGGTAAAAAATATTGGCTATTTTTAAGTCGAATTCATGAAAAAAAAGGGGTTGATTTGTTAATACAAGCCTATGATAAACTGTCAAGGCTAAACCCTAGTTTACCGGAATTGGTTATCGCTGGTCCAACTACATCAGATTATGCGCAACAAATGATTAAACTGGCATCTAACAATACGAAAATTCATTTTCCTGGAATGTTACAAGGAGCGGAGAAGTGGGGTGCTTTTTATGGTTGTCAAGCGTACTTTTTGCCAAGTTATCAAGAAAATTTTGGTATTGCAATAGTAGAAGCAATGGCTTGTGAAAAACCTGTAATGGTTTCTAAGAATGTTAATATTTGGAAAGAAATTAAGGCAGGTAATGGTGGATGGATTCTAGATGATTTATCAGACAAAGGAATTTATAGTGCACTCTTAGAAATCAGTGAAATTTCTGAAGAGAATATTGCTATCAAAGGCAATCAATCGTATACAACTTTTCAAAATAATTTTAATGTTCAAGATCGTGCAGCTGTTTTTTTGAGCGCCTTAAATCAGTTATAAATGGATACTCCTATTCCAAAATACATAGATACCATTCCGAAATCTGATAAGTTGTATCGCTTCCTTTGGAGGATAGTATCACTTTTTTTATTTAGACCTTTTTCTTTGCCTTTTTTTAATGGATGGCGTATATTTTTATTGAAATGTTTTGGAGCTAGATTAGGAAATAATTGTACCATTTATGCCTCTGCTTACATACCATCTCCTAAGAATTTGATTATGGGTACACATTCTACATTGGGGCCCGAAGTAAAATTGCATTTTGGCAAAACTATTATAGGAAACAAAGTTACAATTTCTCAGCGTACGTATTTGTGTAGCGCGACTCATGAAACAAATTCTATAAATGTTCCATTTGTAGCAGGAGAAATAATAATAAAGGACTTTGTTTGGATAGCGGCTGAAGCTTTTGTTATGACTAATGTCGTAATTGGAGAGGGAGCTATTGTAGGTGCAAGAGCGGCTGTTTTTAAAGATGTTGCTGCATGGGCAGTTGTAGGAGGAAATCCTGCGAAATTTATTAAAAAGAGAGATATTAAATAAAATGAAAAATTCTGTTACGGCTATAATACTTACTTATAATGAAGAACAACACATTGCCCGTTGTATTAACTCTCTTAAAGATAAAGTAGATGAAATTTGTATTGTTGATTCTTTTAGTACTGACACTACTTGTAAAATTGCTCGAGAATTAGGGGCAAAAGTGTATCAAAATCCTTGGATTAATTATGCAACCCAATTTAATTGGGCGTTAGAAAATTGTGAAGTAACATCGTATTGGGTATGGCGTATTGATGCGGATGAATACATAGAGGCTATTCCGTTTTCTTTGAAAGATAAGTTAGCAAGCTTATCTAATGATGTTTCTGGTATTTATGTCAAAAGGAAAATTATTTTTATGGGTAAACCCTTACTTCACGGAGGATGGTATCCAGTTTGGCATTTAAAAATATGGAAATTTGGTAAAGGGTTTTGTGAGAATCGCTGGATGGACGAACATATTAAATTAACAGAAGGGACAACCATAAAGATTGATTGCGTACAAGTTGATGAAAATTTAAACGATTTGAGTTGGTGGATCAATAAACACAATAGTTATGCTACTAGAGAAATGGTAGATTTATTAGATACAGAATATGAAATTTTTTCAAAAAGTGAAGTTAACCCTAAATTTTTTGGTTCAGGCGAACAACGAAAAAGATTTTTAAAGGTATTGTATTTAAAATTTCCTTTATTTGTAAGGCCATTTTTTTATTTCACCTATCGTTATGTATTTAAATTAGGTTTTTTAGACGGGAAATCTGGGTTTGTTTGGCATGTACTTCAAGGTTTTTGGTATCGTTTTTTAGTTGATGCTAAAATTTATGAATTAAAAAGAGAGTTTAATAAAAATGAGGATGCAATTGTTAAACATATCAAAGAAACGTATAAAACTTCATAAAAAAATAAATCTTGTCTAGTCTCTATTTCTGAAGATAGGACTAGAATTTAACAGAGTAAAAAAAACACAACTCCATTTATGACAATGAAAGTCTCTATAATCACCATTTGTTACAATCGCAGCGCCACTATTGCCAAAGCTATAGAAAGTGTTTTGAATCAGGATTATCCCAATATTGAATACATTGTCATTGACGGAAACTCTACTGATGGAACTCAAGCGGTTATTGCAAAGTATTCCAGTCGTATCGCTCAATATATTTCAGAACCGGATCAAGGGATGTACGATGCACTCAACAAAGGACTGCAACTGGCAACAGGTGATGTGGTGGGTTTGATGCATTCGGATGATGAATTTTATGACACTGGCGTAGTCTCAAAAATTGTTGCTGCTTTTATGAATACTCCAGATACTGATGGGGTTTATGGAGATGGGGTGTACATTAGTAATGATACCGCAGCAAAAGTGGTGCGCAATAGAATAGGCGGAGCCTTTAGTTTGGACAAAATTAAAAAAGGTTGGCTGCCCTTGCATCCCACTGTGTATTTGAAAAAGTCTCTAATTGATAAATATGGGGCATATAATTTAGATTTTAAGATTGCTTCGGATACCGAATTTTTATTGCGTTATTTGTTCAAATATAAAATAAAGATGTTCTATCTCCAGCAATACATCGTTAAAATGAGAATGGGAGGCTTAAGTACTAGTTATGCTAGGGCTTTTGAAGTATTAAAAGAAGATTACGCCATTTATAAGTTCCATAATGTCAACCCTATTCGTGCTGTTTTTCAAAAGAAACTACAAGCGCTAACTCAATATTTAAAAAAATGATATTTCATTATTATATGCTAGTACCAATTTATAATTTTTGAACCGTATATGTCCATCTTAAAAACCCTAGCCTCTTTACGTATTTCCCGTTACTTTAAAATTTGTTTTGTTTTATGGGATTTGTTATTATTGAATGTAGCTATTACTTTTTCTTTTTGGTTGCGGTATGGTTCACTAGTTCGGATTGATCTAAAAGAGGTGCAAACCATTTCGCTTTTATCCAATTTGTTTTGGGTCTTTATACTATTGAATAGAGACGCCTACAGAATTATACGTGTGGAACGAATTGAGACGATACTAATTAGAATGTTTAAACATCTCCTTATTCATACTGCTTTGATTGCTATTTTTGTAACCGTTTTAAAATTTCATGAAATTTCTCGGGTACGCTTGTTTTATTTTTATGTTGTTTTTTTTACTATGCTTTTTATTTCAAGAGTTTCCTTTATGAAAATATTGAAATACATTCGGTCGAAAGGGTATAATTTTAAGAATGTCATAATCATTGGTGCTAATGATGCAGGTGAAAATATAAACAGGATATTATCTAAGGACTTAACGTTTGGCTATCGAATACTAGGTTTCTTCGATAAAATAGTAGATCCTTTTGCCTTTATATCGGGGCCCATTTTGGGCGATTTTGATGCAATTGAAGAATATATTATTCGAGAAAATGTTGATGAGATGTATGTAGCGTTACATATCGACAATATTGATATCATCAATACATTAACAGCACTTTGTGAGCGCTACATGGTCCGAATTAAATTCATACCTGATTTTCAACAATACACTCGGTCGCGTAAGGTAGAAATTACTTTCTACGAGAACACACCAGTGCTAATGTTGCGGAAAGAACCTTTGGAAGGTACCATTAATCTGTTGTTAAAAAAAGTTTTTGATTTAATTTTTTCTTTTTTGGTTATTGTATTAATCTTTCCATGGCTATTTCCGATCATCATTGTTTTGATGAAAATGGATTCCCCTGGTCCCATCTTTTTTAAGCAAGAGCGTTCCGGACGTGAAAATGAATCTTTTCTTTGTTGGAAATTTAGAACGATGAAGGTAAATGCTAGTTCAGATTACCAACAAGCGACCAAGAACGATGCAAGAATAACCAAAATAGGGGCATTCATGCGCAAAACCAATATTGATGAACTGCCTCAGTTTTTCAATGTTTTTTTTGGTAATATGTCTGTGGTAGGCCCCCGTCCACACATGTTGCGACATACCGAAAAGTATTCTGAATTAATCAATAATTATTTGGTGCGTCATTATGCCAAACCCGGAATTACGGGTTGGGCTCAAGTTAATGGGTATAGAGGAGAAACGAAAGAGTTGATCGAAATGAAAGACCGAGTGGATTATGACATTTGGTATATAGAGAACTGGAGTTTGCTATTAGACCTGAAAATTATTTACCTGACTATTTATAATGTGTTTAAAGGAGAGGAGAAGGCTTATTAGTATTTAGTGAGCAGTTTTTAGTGATTAGTGTTCAGTGTTCAGTTTTTTAGTGATCAGTAGTTAGTGATCAGTGGTCAGTGTTCAGTAATCAGTGTTCAGTATTCAGTGATCAGTATTCAGTGATCAGTATTCAGTGATCAGTAAGCTGTGATCAGGGATTATGGTGAAGAGTGAAGGGTGTTCAGTAGCTTGAGAGCGGAGCGTGGTGTTTCTGTAATTAACATCTAGAGTTTGTAGATTGTTAGTCTCTCTATTTGCAAATTTTGTAGGAACGGCTAGTTTACAATACTTTTTGAAGTCCATTTTGCCAAGTAGATAGAATGAGTACAGGCTTGGTTTTTTTTAATCTTTAATGAAAAAATAATACCTATATTTGTGGCTTTTAAAAATTAATTACTTATGAAATATCTTTCTTTATTAAAGAAAATAACCCCATTTTTATTTTTAATAATAGTGTTCTCCTGTGCTTCTCGTAAGGACTTGGTGTATTATCAAGGAATTGATGGGGCAACTACTCAAGCAAATACTACTACGTATGAAATCAAAATCCAGCCGGATGATTTATTGATGATTATTGTTTCAGCTGAAGATCCGGAGATTGCTGCGCCTTTTAATTTGAAATCGATATCAGTTCAGAATCCTAGTAAATTAGAATCAGCAACTGGACAACAGACGATGCAGTTGTATTTGGTGGATGCTAACGGGTATATTGAATTTCCTATTTTAGGTAAATTAAAAGTGGGAGGATTGAGTCGTACTGAAGTTTTACAAATGCTACAGCAAAAAATAGCGGTATATATTAAAAACCCGATTATTAACTTCCGCATCATGAATTTCAAAGTTTCGGTACAAGGGGAGGTCAATTTACCAGGTACTTATACTATTACATCAGAAAGAGTCACGCTAATTGAGGCATTGACTATGGCAAAAGATTTGACGATTTATGGCAAAAGAAATAACATATTAATTATAAGAGAAGTGGATGGGGTGAAATCGTATAATCGAGTAGATCTTACCAAAGCGGATTTTATGAACTCTCCTTTTTATTATTTGGCTCAAAATGATGTAGTGTACGTAGAGCCCAATAAAAGTAAAATTAATGGTTCAGCCGTAGGAGCTAACACCGGTGTTATTGTTTCTATTACTTCGATATTGATTACATTAATCACCCTAATTACAAGAATAAAATAATTTTTTTACATGGATAATAACAATTTTGAGGATGATTTTGAAAATGATTTTGATTTAAAATTATTTCTTAATAAATATTTGGTTCATTGGCAATGGTTTGCTTTGGCAATTTGTTTGGGTTTACTGGGCTCTTTTTTATATTTAAGATATACCGTGCCTCAATATCAGACCACTACAACAATTTTAGTAAAAGATGAGAAAAAAGGCGGAATGCTTTCGGAATTGTCTGCTTTTGCTGATTTGGGAGTGGGTGGAGGTATGAAAAGTAATCTGGACAATGAAATTGAAATTTTAAAATCAAGAACCTTAGTCGAAATCACGGTAAAAAAACTGGATTTACATACGAGTTTGATCGTCAATGGAAAAATATCGGATCGTGAAATTTATCAGGATGTGCCCATCTCGATTCGTTTTTTAGATAAAAAAAATAAATTTTATGAAAGTAGTTTTGACTTAGATTTTAAGGAATTAAGTGCGTCAACTTTTGAATTGAGAGATCAAATGAAAAATGATTCTTCCTCAGTTGTACTGGGTAATGCAAGTCAATTTCAATATGATAAGCCTATTAAGACTCAATTTGGTGATTTGGTTATTAGTAAATTAATAAATGAGACACATCCTGCAAGTAAAATTGAGAAAACAATTAGAATACATGTTAGTCCTCTAGAAAATATAGTTCAAAGTTTTCAAAACCGACTTAAAGTAGAACCAGTTAGTAAAACGAGTAGTGTGGTGGCTATTTCTATAACCGATCCAGTAATCAAAAAAGCAGAAGCGTTTTTAAATAATTTAACTCAGATTTATAATGAAAATGCTGCAGCAGATAAAAATTTTATATCGGAGAATACTTCTATTTTTATCGCTAATAGACTGAAATTAATTACCCAAGAATTAGACGGTGTGGAACAAGATGTGCAAACGTTTAAAAAGTCTAATAACCTAACGGATGTCGAATCGGAAGCCAAGTTGTTTATTGAAGGGTCTAATGAATACAATAAAAAGGGGATAGAGACCGAAATTCAGCTGAATGTAGTATCTTCCCTATTGAGTTTTATTAAAAAAAGTACCAATTCTGATTTATTGCCAACCAATATTATTGCAGGTGAAGGAGATGCTTCAGGCTTAATTAGTTCGTATAATCAATTGGTTTTGGATCGCAATCGCATTTTAAAATCGGCCACTCTTGAAAATCCATCGGTTGTTAAAATGGATCAGGAAATTGCCTCCTTAAAAAATAATGTGCAAACTAGTTTGATGCGTATGCAATCCAGTTTAAATATTCAAAAAAGAGATTTAAATAGAGAAGAAGGTTTGTTGAATTCTAAAATTGGTAAAATACCCGTACAAGAACGTCAGTTTAGGGTAATCGCAAGGCAACAAAAGGTAAAAGAAGAGTTGTATTTGTATTTATTACAAAAAAGGGAAGAAACAGCTATTTCATTGGCTGCGACAGAGCCTAATGCACGTGTAATTGATGTGGCTAAAGCCAATAAGGTTCCTGTTTCTCCAAAGAAAACTATTGTATATTTAGCGGGTCTATTATTAGGTTTTTTGATTCCTTTTGGGATTATTTATACAGATGATTTATTAGATACCAAGATAAAAAGTCGTTTTGACCTTGAGGGAAAAACTATAATTCCGTTTATAGGTGATGTGCCTACATCTGATTCTCCAACTGAAATTATAGAATCTGGAAGTAGAACGAGTTCAGCTGAAGCATTGCGTATTATCCGGACCAATATGGAGTTTATGTTGACCAAAGTGCCGGAAGGTATTGCTAAAACAATATTTCTAACTTCTACATTTCCAAAAGAAGGAAAAACATTTGTTTCAGTCAATTTAGCCGCTACTTTTGCTTTATCAGGAAAAAAAGTATTGTTAATAGGTATGGATATTAGGAATCCAAGGTTAGATGAATATTTAACATTGCCAGAAAGAGGGGTGACTAATTACTTATCTTCTAAAGATTTAAAACTGGAAGATTTGATTGTTAAATATGCTGGATTTGAAAATTTTCATATACTACCTGCGGGTATTATACCTCCTAATCCTGCTGAATTGTTGATGGGTAAAAATGTAGATGTATTTTTTAAAGAATTAAAAACGCAATACGACTATATTATAGTGGATACCGCACCAGTTAGTTTAGTTACAGACACTTTATTGATTGCTAAATATGCGGATTCCTTTATCTATGTTGTACGTGCTAACTTTTTGGAAAAAAGGATGTTAAATATATCGAATACTTTGTACAAAGAGAAAAAATTGCCTAATATGTGTATGCTACTTAATGATACTGATTCTACTAAAGGCTATGGTTATGGCTATGGTTATGGAGTAAATGTAGTAAAAGACCCTTGGTATAAAAAAATATTTAAAAAAGGATAATTTTTTAAAATAGCTTATAAAAAAGTTCACGGGATAATTTATTTCGTGAACTTTTTTTGTTTTATCTAGTAATAAATAGTAAAGGTGGGGTACATGTTTTTGAAGATGAGGCTTTTAATTTTTTTTATAAATATTTGAATCTTAACTTTATAAAATGGTAATGATTTCTGCCCTTGAACAACTGTTTTTTTTGTTTCTTTATTTCCCTTCATAATCATAGTTATTCCTATTTTTTTACTATAAATTTGTTAAAATTTAAGAAATGTATTTTACTAAATGTGATTTACAAGGGCGAAGCCTTGTACGGTTTTTAGTAATTTTAAATAAATTGTAATATAATAACAAAACGATAATCTAATCGATCATATTTGAAATTGACCAACACTAATTTTAATTAAACATGAAAAAAATATTTATTGCAATTGTATTGCTATTGGCTCTTTTTGAATCATCAACAGTAGTAGCACAAGATTTGTTGAAAAGCACTGATTTGAGCACAATCAAAGTGGATTATTTATCAGATAGTGATATCAGTAAAATAAAAGTTCAATTGCAATCAAATAACGTCTCTATTCAGCAAGCAGAGCCAATGGCTTTATCTAAGGGTATGCCTGCAAGTGAGTTTGCTAAATTAAAAACAAGAATTGAAGCATTAACCCCTTTAAATAAAGAGGAGGTTAAAACGGAGAAATTAAGTAAAGATGAAAATATCAGAAAGCAAGAAAAAATTGTAAATACTAAAGTTAAGGACAGCCTTAATTCACTTGTTTTTGGTTCAGAATTATTTGATAATCCTACGCTTAATTTTGAACCTAATTTAAAATTAGCGACCCCCATGAATTATATTTTGGGGCCTGGTGATGAATTGCAAGTAAGCGTATATGGAGTACAGGAATATAATGCTAGTATTCCCGTATCAGTAGAGGGGAAAGTTGCGATTCAATATGTAGGAGAACTATCAGTTTCAGGATTGACTATTGAAGCGGCTACCCAAAAAATTAAAGGCGCTATGGCCAAGGTCTATACTACTATTGGCTCAGGACAGTCTCAGGTAGGAATAAGTTTGGGTCGTATTAGAACCATTCGAGTAACTATAATTGGTAGTAAGCAGCCTGGGAATTATTCTATTTCCTCTTTAGCAACTGTTTATAATGCATTGTTTTTGGGAGGTGGACCTGGAAAGAACGGAAGCTATAGAAACATTGAATTATTGAGAGATAATAAAGTTTATAGAACAGTTGATATTTATCAGTTTTTAGTAGGTGGAGACCAATCGGATAATGTAGGTTTAAAAGATAATGATGTCATTCGGATTCCAGCTTATAATCAGCGAGTAACGGTAGAAGGGCAGGTAAAACGTCCTGGTATTTTTGAGATGAAAAAAGGAGAACATTTCTCCGACTTATTGACTTTTGCTTCTGGATTTAATGAGTTTGCCTATACAGCATCTGTTAATGTACTTCAAAAAACGGGAAAAGAATTTAAAGTAAAAGATATTAATGCTTCTGAATTTACTACTTACAGCCCTTCCTCTGGCGATGTTTTTAGAGTAACAAAAATTTTAAACCGATTTGAAAACCGTATTAAAATTGAAGGCGCCGTCTTTAGACCAGACACCTATTCTTTTTATGAAGGCATGCGAATTTCTGACTTGGTTCTAAAAGCCGATGGGCTTAAAGATGACGCCTATAGTAAAAGAGCTAGGATTATTCGATTGCAATCCGATTTAACTACTGAGATTGTAAATGTAGATTTAGAACAAGCTTTAAAAGGAAATTTAGAAGCAGACATCACTTTAAAAAAGGAAGATGTGGTAACAGTTTATTCTATCTTGGATTTTGTAGATGAATATAAAATAACTATCGATGGTGAAATAAAAAAACCAGGAGTTTATGATTATTATGAAGGATTGACCTTGAATGACTTATTGGTACAAGCTGGCGGATTGACCGGCTCCGCTTCAAAGCGAGTGGAAGTGGCAAGAATGATTGTCTCCGAGGAGATTGATAATTCGAATCCTAATAAAGCCGAATTGTTTAATATTGAAATTACACCTGAGAACAACGAGCAAGCCAAAAATTTTGCTTTGTCCCCTTTTGATGTAGTGAATATACGTAGAATGGCAGTGTATGATAAACCAGAAATGGTTACTATAAGTGGTGCTGTCAATTATGCTGGGAAATATGTATTGGCCAATAAAAAAACCAAAGTCTATGATATTGTTGAACGAGCAGGAGGTTTAACCACTATAGCTAATAGTGATGGTGTAAAAATAAAAAGACCCATAAAAGCGAAACAAATTGAAGAAGTGGAAAGTATCAATTTGAATTTGGGAAAGAAAGACAGTATTCAAAATAAATTAGAGAAAAAATTAAAAGAAGATTTGAAGTTTGCTATCATCCCTGTAGATTGGAAATCGATCGTTAAAAATAAAAACAGCAATACTAATGTTACGCTGTTTCCAGGTGATGAAATTGAGGTTGCCACTTTTAACGAAGGCGTGAAAGTGACTGGGAATGTATTGTTGACTTCGGAGATTCCTTATGACAAAGGTAAGGGTTTTGGTTATTATTTAAATTCTGTAGGAGGGGTGGATGCTAAAGGTTGGAAGAAAAAAGCGTATATTATTTATCCTAATGGAAAAGCAGCTGTTACGAAGTCTTTCTTTTTTGTGAAATCCTATCCTAAAGTAACTCCAGGTTCTCAAATCATTGTTCCTGAACAACCAGATGTCAAAAAGATGAGTACTGGAGAATGGGTGAGTATCGGTAGTGTTATTACGAGTCTTGCTTTATTAATTGTTACCGCTTTTAAATAATAACTGGATATGCATATGGATAATAAGAAAACAGCCAGCGAGGAAATTTCTTTGAAAGAATTATTTGAAAAAGCCAAAGAATGGTTTGATTATTTACTTTCACAATGGAGAATAATTGTAGTAGCTGGAATTATAGGAGCTACTTTGGGATTAACCTATTCTTTTATAAAAAAGCCGATTTATACTGCTACATTGTCTTTTGCATTGGAAGATGAAAATTCTGGGGGTGGGCTGGGTGGCGCCCTTGGTTTGGCAAGTTCTTTTGGACTTGATTTAGGTGGTAGCGGGGGAAGTATTTTTACTGGAACTAACTTGACTGAATTGTTTAAGTCAAGATCTATGGTGGAGCAGACATTATTAAGCCCAATTACTGTAAACGGGAAGATTATTTCTTTGGCTGAAATGTATATTCAGAATAACGAATGGAGAGATAAGTGGAATGATAATTCCAAATTTAAGGATATTCATTTTTTGCCGGATGCAAAAAGGAACTATTTTACTCGAGTGCACGATAGTATTTTAGGGGTAATTTATACTGATTTGTCCAAGACTGCTTTATCTGTTGGTCAAAGAGATAAAAAAGTGGCTATAATTAATATAGATGTCGCTTCTACAAGCGAACTGTTTTCTAAATATTTTTGTGAAGCCTTGGCTAAAAATGTTTCTGATTTTTATATAGAAACAAAAAGTAAGAAATCCCGTGATAATATGCTTATTTTAGAACGACAAACGGATTCCATTCGTCGTGAATTGAATGGTGCTATTGCTGGAGTTGCAGTTGCTAATGATAATACTTTTGGATTGAATCCAGCTATGAATGTACGTCGTGTTCCTTCTGCCCGAAGACAGGTAGATGTTCAAGCCAATACAGCGATTTTGACAGAGTTAGTAAAACAATCAGAATTAGCAAAAGTCACTTTGCGTAAAGAAACGCCTTTGATTCAGATTATAGATAAGCCTATTTTACCTTTGCCAAAAGAACGTTTTGGTAAAGCTAAAGGTATAGTTTTCGGAGGATTTTTGGCGAGTATTTTAGTTGTTATTTTTTTGCTATTGAAGAGGGTTTTTAAAACACTATTAATTAGTTAAAAATATTTGGTTTTATTTATTTAATTTCTTGTAATGAAGGGTTTTATGCAATTAAAAATTGGTGTTTTAGTTAATAAATTTACTAGTTATTTTACTCATGGGCATGAAAGAACTTTGCTTGCTAAAAAAAACATACTATTTTCTCTTTTTTTGAAAGGAATATCCATTGTGATCTCATTAATTCAAATACCATTGACTATTTCATATATAAATCCTAAGGAATATGGTATATGGCTTACTTTAAGTTCAGTAGTTGGATTATTTAATTTCTTTGATATAGGTTTAAGTAATGGTTTGAAAAATAAGTTGGCGGAGGCAAATGCCAATGGATATAATAAATTATCTAGCATTTATATAAGTACTACTTATGCAATAATTGGTCTTATATCTGTTGCATTATTGGTGGTTTTTTTTATATGCAATTTTTTTTTAAATTGGAATTTTATTTTGAATGTTGAAAAAGATATTGATATCAACTTAAATCTCGTAGCACTTATTGTTTTTGGGTCATTTTGTATTCAATTAGTTTTGCAAATATTAAATAGTGTATTAACCGCTTTTCATGCTCTTGCAAAGGTAGCGTTGATTTCTTGTATAGGCCAAGTGTGCACCTTAGTAGCTATTTTAATTTTAAAAAATACAATAAGCTCTTCATTTCTTTATTTAGTAATAATTCTTACAGTTACTCCAATACTGATTCAATTCTTAGCCTCAATTTATTATTATACTAGTTCTTATAAATCTTTTGTTCCAAAATTTAAAATGGTTGATTTTAGTTTTGCAAAAAATCTACTAAAAATTGGAGGGTTATTCTTTTTTATTCAGTTAGGGTCCCTTTTATTATTTCAAACGGATAATATTGTAATAACTCAATTGTTTGGTCCTGAAGAAGTAACGGTATTTAACCTTTGTTACAAATTATTTTCAGTTATTGTAATGATTTTTACTATTGTTATGAATCCATTTTGGTCTGCTTTTACGGATGCGTATGTTAAAGGTGATATTATTTGGATTAAAAATATATTTAGAAAACTTTATAAATATTGGGTGTTATTAATTATTCTATGTCTACTTCTTTTTGTTTTATCCCCTTATATTTTTAAATTTTGGATTGGTGATAAGGTCCATATTTCATTATCGTTATCATTTGCAATGTTTGTTTATACTATTTCAATTTGTTGGATGATGATTCATAATATTTTTATCAATGGAGTAGGAAAATTGAAACTGCAATTTTATTTGTACATAATTGCGACAGTAATCAATATTCCTTTGTGTATTACTTTAGGAAGGTATTTTGGACTTATTGGAGTAACAGTATCTAATATTATTGTTGTACTATTTATGGGAAGTGTTTTGTGTTTTCAAGCAAAATTGATAGTCAATGGTGAAGCAAAAGGTATTTGGAATAAGTAATAAAAATTTTAAAAAAGAATTGACTTTTTACCTCAAATTACAGTAATACAGATTTATTGGGTTAATAAAAGATAAATTAGAAACATAACCTCTATCGCTAGAGTTTGAAAATTAAAAGATTAAATAATTTGTAATGATAAGATTTATTTATAGAATGTATGAAAGAATATATAAAAAAATATTTTTTCATCTTTCACATCATTTGACTGCTTTTTATTTTAGAAATAATGGAATAATCTGGAAAAATTTCACTTCTATCGGTGTTCCTTTATTGGATATAAAAAAATCAAGTGTTGTTCAATTTGGTGTTGATTTAGTACTGGTAAATAAGGATAAATTTGCTACTCTAGGAAAAAACAATCGATGTAAGTTTGTAGTTGCTGAAAATGCACAATTGATAGTAGGTGATAAAGTGGCTATGAGCAATGCAACAATTGTTGCAACAAAAGCGATAACCCTAGGTAATAATATTATGATTGGTGGGGGAGTAACAATTGTAGATTCGGATTTTCATTCTTTAAATCCTGAACATTGGCACAGTAGTAAAGATGAAGCGAATATGAAGAGTGAGACTGTTACGATCCACGATAATGTTTTTATTGGAATGGATTCTATAATTTTAAAAGGAGTAACGATTGGCTCAAATTCAGTAATCGCTGCTGGATCTGTCGTTTCTAGAGATATTCCTTTTAACCAAATTTGGGGTGGTAATCCTGCAAAGTTTATTAGACAAAATAATTTGATTTAGAATATGGATGTAGTTGTTGTATTTAATGGGATTGGCAATCAAATGTCACAATATGCATTCTATTTGCAGAAGAAGAAAATTAATTCCTCGACTTATTTAATTTCTTCTTGTCATGAACATAATGGATTGGAAATTAATTCTGTTTTTAATATTTCTTGGAATGAACGTTTTATCAATAAGGGTTTAAAAATCTTGTTTAGGTTATTGATGACACGACGATTAAAAATCATTACTAATCCGCTTAAATACTTGCTAAAATTAGGTGGGGTTAAAGTAATCGAGGAAAATTTTAATTATGATTTTAATCCCCAATATCTTAAACCTTCCAAAGGGATCACTTTTTATATCGGTGGATGGCATAATGAGAAATATTTTGTAAATATTAAAAACGATGTATTGAAGAGTTTTAGTTTTAGTAAAGAAATTGATGCGCTAAGTTTAGCTTTGGCTAAAGAGATGTCAGAGAATGAGTCTGTAGCTATACATGTTCGTAGAGGAGACTATTTAAATGAGGAAAATATTAATATATTTGGTCGAGTATGTACTAAATCTTATTTTGAAAAAGCAATTAATATAATGAATGACCAAATTGATTTGCCTCATTATTATATTTTTTCTAATGATATAGCTTGGGTAAAGGAAAATTTAAATCTTGAACGAGTGACTTATATTACCCATAACAGTGGTAAAAATTCATGGAGAGATATTTTTTTAATGGCGAATTGTAAACATAATATTATAGCTAATAGTAGCTTTAGTTGGTGGGGAGCTTGGCTTAACAAAAATGAGATTAATAAAGTAGTTTCTCCAGCTAAATTTTTAAATAGCGATAAAACTAGTGATATTTATCCAAATCGGTGGATTAAAATTTATGATAATTAAAATGAAAAATGCAGCATTTACTATTTGTGCAAAAAATTATCTGGCACAGGCTTTTACTTTAAAAAAGTCATTTCAAAAATTAAATCCAAATTGTGATTTTTTTATTTTTTTATCAGATGATCCTGATGAATTAGGAGATGACCTAAAACATTTTACATTACTGAATGATAGTTGGTTGCCGGGTTGGAAAAAAATGGCATTTAAGTATAATGTGATTGAGTTTTCCACTTCGATAAAACCATTTTGTTTTGAAAAAATGTTTGATGAAGGTTTCGAAAAGGTTCTTTATTTAGATCCAGATATTTACGTTACAAATCCATTAGATGAAATTTATGAATATTTAGATGAAAAATCTATAGTATTAACACCTCATTATTGTAATATTCAAACGGAGTATACAGGATCTATTACTGAAGAGGAAATATTATTTGTTGGGATTTATAATTTAGGTTTTACAGCAATAAGAAATAATTCAACTGGTAGTAAAATTGTGAAGTGGTGGATGAATCGATTAGCAAATAAATGTTATGCAGATAAATTTGACGCTTTACATGTTGATCAGAAATGGATGGATTTTATACCTGCTTTTTTTCCCAATGATGTATTAATTACACATCATATGGGAATTAATCCAGCTATATGGAACCTTCATGAAAGAGAATTAGTTATTGATAAAAATGGAGAGTATCAGATAAAAAATATAGAAACACAAGAATTGTTTGCATTATTGTTTTTTCATTTTTCCGGATTTGATCCATTTAAACCCAAATTGATTAATCGTAGACATCCTAAATATAATACTGATGTTTATCCTTCCTATATCCCTCTTTTTAAAAGTTATATTGATGATGTTTATGAAAATGGATATGATACTTACTCAAAAATGTCGTATTCATTTAATTCATTTAAAAATGGAGAGAATATTATTCCTTTATATAGAAGACTTTTTAGAGCTTTAGAATCTGATTTTCCTGTAGAAAATCCATTTGAAGAAGGGAATAATTTTTTTAAAGCCCTAGATGAAAATAGACTTTTGACTGGTGTTAAATCTAATGCATTTTCTACATTTAAGGAGACTGAAAAATTACGAAGAGGAACGTTAGGCAATCTAGTTATTAAGGCATTTAAATTTGTTAAATTTTTGATTGGTATCCGCTATTATTCTTCTTTATTAACATTTGTTAATGATATCACACGACTGGATAAACAAATTTTCCTAATGAAAAAAAATGATTAAATTTAATAAAAATGTTGTTATAGCAGCTCTAGCTAGAGATTGTGAGGATTCATTAATCAATAATATTCCACTTATTGATCACTTAAGAAGTAAATTTTCATGGTCTCAGGTCGTGGTAGTAGAAAATGATAGTAAAGATAATACTAAAGAAATTTTATTTAATTGGGAAAAGAAAAGTGAGGGTGTCAAAATCATTTCCCAAGATTTTGGGATTAAGACTATTCCTGATCAAACTGTAGCAATGGCCTCACCAACTACAAGTTTTTATAGAATTGAAAAAATGTCATTTTATAGAAATATGTATTTAGATTATATCGATACATTAGGTCATGATATTGATTATTTGATAGTTATAGATATTGATGTTAAAACATTTTCTGTTGATGCACTTGTCAATTCGATAGATCAGGCAAATAATAATTGGGGGGGGATATTTTCTAATGGAGTAACAATAAGTAGCTATTTAGGATTTAAATCTAAAATATATTACGATGTTTTTGCTGTTTATGAATATCCGCAAAAAGATTTTTTTTCATATACCGATGAGTCATTGGAAAGAACATTTAGAACAATTAATAAAAACACTAAGAAATACAAATACCATACTGTTATTTCTGCATTTGGAGGAATTGGTATTTATAAATATTCTGCTATTCAATCACTCCGGTATAAAGCGATAAAAAATATGTTTAATGATAATGAAGGAATTTGTGAACATATTCCATTTAATATGGGTATTATTGATGCAGGATATAAAAATTATATTTCCAGAGATTTCTTTCTTGAATATGGGACACACAAGTTTGGTCTAATTTTAAAACTTTTTCTTCACCCCAAATTTTTCAACTTTATTTATAGTTTGCGCGGTAAAAAAAATAGATAGAATTATTTTTTAAAGTTCAGTTTATGTTTTTTTATTTAAAATGGTGTTTTTTAGAATTTTATTATGACAAATAAATTACAAGGTAAAAATGCCTTTTATATTGATACCTATGCTCAAGGATCATACCATGAAATGTTCAATTCGTCATTAATTTTAATGTGTTCTTTGATTTTTGATAAAGTTGAGTGTAGGTTGAGTAAAAGTTCCTTTGAAGCATTTAAAAATTTGATAGGCGAAGCTGTTCCGCATAATATAAATTACCAAGATGTTTTTGTAATTAAGGGGCAGGGACGTTATGATTTACTTTTTCGATATTTGTTTAGCACTTTTCAAAATATGCGCTATTTAATAGCAGTACCTAAAGATTCTGTCTTAATTTTCCCCTATAATAATCTTTTTAGTCTTAGAGTTTTAAATTTTTTCAATAAGATTTTCAAAAAAAAGATATTAATTTTTTGTCATGGAGAAATGGAAGGAATTGTTACTGACTTAAAGGTGGGAGGGTTTCTTCATCGAATGTTAATTAGGTTGAGTCAGGATTTCTTTCTTAATCCTAATGTTACCATTTCGGATGGAATTCATTTTTCAATTATGGGTGAGCGCATACATAAAAATTTAGCTGAAATACTTTCGAGAGATAAAATTTCAAAATTTGTGAGTATTGATCATTCTTATATATTTAAAAGTACTGAAGAGGTAAACCTTAAAGAAAAAGATAAATTATTACGTATTGGTACTGTAGGTCTTCTAAATGAAACTAAAGGTATGATGGGTTTTATTGAGTTTGTAAATAAAATAAATCCATTATATAAACAAAAACTTAATATTTCCGTAACGGGTAAGATTGAGAAGAATGCGCAATTGTTATCCTCACTAGGGATTGACATCGCGCCACAAGATCAAATTATTTCAAGGAATGAATATAATAAGAGAATCGAAGATTTAGATATTTTACTTTTCTTTTATCCAAAAGATAGTTATAAAATTACAGCTAGTGGAGCAATCATGGATGCTATATTTCAAAGAAAAACAATATTAGCTTTACATAATGATTATTTTGAATATGTTTTTGATAAATTCGGAAAATTCGGGTATCTGGTAAATAGTATAGCTGAAATGGAAAATCTTTTGTATCAATTAATAGATACAAAAGAAAATATTAATGTAGAATTTGATACTCTTCAGGAAAAGTTCTCTCCTCAGGTAATAAGTTTGCAATTATTAAGTGAATTGCGACGTATTGGCTACTTAAATTCCTGATAATGATATTTTACTTTTTAATATTTGGCGTATTGGCCTTGTTTTCGTTTCTGGAAATTTTTGGATTAAAAAAGCTGGAGGGTATCGTTTTATTTAGTTTGATGTCTTTTTTTTTATTTTCTCTTTCGTTCCTTAGATGGGAGACAGGTACCGATTGGGATGCTTATCTTGATTTTTTTAATGGCAGCTCTGAATGGTTTACTATTGGTGAATTTGAATGGGGATATTCCAGAATTAACGAGTTTGTAAAGATTTTTTTTAATAATTATACCTTTTTATTATTTGTTTTAGCGGTTATTCTTTTTAGTTTTCAAAGTAAAGCTATTTTAAATTTTAGCCCTTATCCTATAACCTCTCTTCTAATTCTTTGGAGTACAACTTTTGCGAATGTGTTTTTTGTTCGACAAACAGTTGCGACAGCCATACTTTTTTTTTCAATAAAATATATTCAAGAAAAGAAATTCTGGATTTTTTTGTCAATGATTGGCTTAGCTATGTTGTTTCATAGGACATCTATTATTTTTATTTTTGCATGGTGGATTTATAAATTAAAATTAAGGCCATTAACCCTAATTCTTTATGTGGCGGCAAGTTTTTGTCTTTCGATAGTGTTGGGTAAACTATTTGAAAGTTTGGGGGAACTTGCAGGGGGTATAGTTCAGCAAAAAATTGATTATTATTTGAGTGATAGTGATAATACGTTTGGTGGAAAAACACCAGTTGCAGAAATAATTATGAAAGGATTTGCAAACAAGATTTTTATTTTTGCAATAGTCACAAGCATGTTAAAAAAAATAACGGAAAATGAACCCGAGTTTCAAGGTTATTTTAACTTGTATTGGGCGGGAGTTGTTTTATATTTTAGCACAGTTTCTTTATCAATAGCATTAGTCCGCTTATCTCTTGTGTACGACATGGTTTTAATCATACTAATCCCATTTGTCTTAAAATATACTAAGAATACTTACGGAAGATTTTTATTGTATAGCACTTTTGTTTTTTATTTGTTAGCTCGATTTTATACGGCGCTAACAGGAAATTATATTGAATTATTTGTGCCATTTAAAACAATATTTGGCTAGTCATACTAATTATCTTGTGTTTTTAAGTTTTTTAAATTAAAAGCCAATAACTTATTTTAAAATAAATGAATCGAATTTTATTTATCACAGCTTTTCCTCCAAATAAACTTACCGCAGGTCAAAATTACTCTAAAGAACTCCTTAGTTTATTGTCAGAAGATTATAATGTAGATTTAATTTTTTTTTCATATCCTAACCACGAAATTGAAGTTAATTCAAAAGTTAATGTTTTAAAAAAAGTTAATGTTTCAACAGTTTCAAAAATTTATAGTTGGATTCATTTTCCCTTCTTACATCCTTTCTTTTTATTACGATTTAGATTTAGATTGTTGTTTTTTTTAATCAAGAATGCCAAAAATTACAAGTTTTTATATTTTGATTTTTCTCAAGTATTTATTTATTCTCCTTTTTTGACGAAATCAGTTAAGATTTTAATGTGTCATGATGTGATTTATCAAAAATTTAAAAGAAACCGTTTTTTTTATTTTAACCCATTCAACTCCTTGTTATTATTTACAGAGAGATATATTTTAAAGTCTGCTGATCTTCTCCTTACTTTCAGTAAAAAAGATCAACTCTTACTCAAGGATAATTATGGTTTAAATTCAAGTACAATTAATTTTTTTATCAGTGATAAAATTAAATTTATTGATTATAGTACAATTACGTTAAGTTTTAAGTTTTGCTTTTTTGGAGCTTGGAACAGACCTGAAAATGCTAAAGGATTAAATTGGTTTGTAGACCATGTATTGCCGCATCTTAAACATGAGCTTAAATTTGAAATAATTGGGCCAGGTTTAGATGGAGCGCTTATTTCTAAAATTAAGGATAACAAAAACATTAAGTATTTAGGTTTTTTAGAAGATCCTTATGTAAAAATTGCTGAAAGTCAAGCGTTAATTGCGCCAATTTTTCAGGGAGCTGGCGTAAAAGTTAAAGTTATTGAATCGCTTGCTGTCGGGACACCAGTACTAGGAACAGAGGTAGCTTTTGAAGGAATAGATAATTTTTACGAGGGGTCATTTTTATTATGTAATGAAGCAAAAGATTTTATATCAGTACTAAATAAATTAGAACCAATTTCAATAGATACTAAAAGAGATATCCAAAAAACTTTTGAAAAATCTTATCAAGAAAATAAAATTAAAGATTTACTTGTTTCTTTGACTAAATAATATATCAATGAAAATTTCTGAATTCCTAAACAAAGATAATAATAATCTAGATTTGGCTCGCATCCTATTGGCTTGCTTAGTTATAGTTGGACATAGTGAAGCAATTAACGGATCAGGTATTTATTGGATTGATCCTTTTCATCATTTTTTAAAATTTACTTATGCAGGAGCATTTGCAGTAAAAGTGTTTTTATTTATTAGTGGACTAGTCGTCACAAATAGTTATTTGTCTAAAAAGAGTGTCGTTTATTTTGTAATATCTAGATTATTTAGAATTTTACCGGGTTTGTTATTTGTACTTTTAGTTACTGTTTTCATCTTTGGTCCGATAGTAACTAATTTAGAGTTTAAAGAATATTTATCGCAGTTAAATTATTTTGCCTACATAAGACATAATATTGTGTTTTATTCGGATTATTTACTTCCGGGTGTTTTTGTAGAAAACCTTTATCCTAATATAGTAAATGGATCTTTATGGACTTTGAGATATGAGATTGGATGTTATATTATATTACCTATTTTGTTTTTATTTTTGGGTAATAGAAATAAAAAATATTTTATATTTCCTATTTTATTAGTTTTTATTGATACTTTGTTGCCTAATAGGTTTTTTTTAGGTTTTATAGACAATAATCCTGAAAAATATTTATTACCCATGGCATTTGCCTATGGCGTTTTTTTTGCTATTTTTTCTACTAAGATTTTTATTAATATTTACGTGGTATTAGTTTCATTTTTAGTCTTTTTTTTCTTGAAAAGCACGATTTATGCTGAGATCTTATTTACGTTAGCGTCTTGTAATCTTGTACTATTTTTATCTTCTCTGAAATATATTTTAAAAATGAAGCCCAAATATGATATATCTTATGGCGTTTATTTATGGGGGTTCTTAATTCAACAGACTTTATTTAGTTTATTTGGCCATATTAATATAATTATTCATTGTTTATTAGCGATCCTCTTTTCAGTGGTGCTAGCTGTAATCACATTTATATTTATAGAAAAACCTTTTATGAATTTTGGGAAAGCTTTCTTGAATTTTATTAATGAAAAATATCTTAACTCAGTTAAAGTGATCTGATTTTTATGAAAAGAAAAAATATCTTTTAAATAAATTAAAATAAAATGAAAAATAAAGTAACGTCATGTATTGTTTTATATCGTAATGATTTCCAAATGTTAGAAAGAGCAATCCAATCGTTATTGAACTCAAATGCTATAGACAAACTGTTTTTAGTTGATAATTCACCAACAGATGATTTGAAAGTTCTAGCAGTTGATAGTAGAATTGATTATTTCTACAATCCTTCCAACCCAGGTTTTGGTGCAGCACATAATATTGCGATTATTAAATCAATAGAAGCAGGTTCAAAATATCATTTCGTAATAAATCCCGATGCTTATTTTGAAGAAGACATTATTATTACTATGGTTGACTTTATGAATCAAAATAAAGATATTGGTATGATGATGCCTAAAGTTTTAAATGAAGACGGATCTATTCAACATTTACCAAAATTACTTCCTTCTCCTTACAGCATTTTAATGCGAAAATTAAAAAAACCCTCTGGTATATATAATAAGTTTATTAATCAATATGAATTGAGGTCGATTGATCAAGACGTTATTTATAATGTTCCTGTGCTTTCAGGATGCTTTACTTTATTGAATTTAGAAGCAATCAAAGAAGTGGGTATGTATGACGATAACTATTTTATGTATTTTGAAGATTGGGATTTGTCAAGAAGGATGAATACAAGATATAAAACCATTTATTTTCCGAAAGTTTCTATTTATCATGGATATGATTCTGGAGCGAATAAAAGCAGTAAATTGTTTAAGATATTTATCAATTCAGCTATTACTTATTTTAATAAATGGGGATGGTTTTTTGATAGCGAACGAAAAAGACTAAATAAAAAGGCATTGTCCCAATTTAATTAAATGAAAATCACCATCACTGGGACCTCAGGTTTTGTAGGAACCAATCTTAAAGACTATTTGAAAATATCACACCATGTGTGTCCTATCAGCGTTCGTTATGTCCCTAATCAGCACTTTGATTTAAGAGGGGATGCCATCATTCATTTAGCAGGGAAAGCCCACAATTTAAAAAAAGTTTCCAATCCTTCGGATTATTATGAAGCCAATTTTGAATTAACCAAGCAACTGTTTGATGCTTTCTTAGTTTCTGAAGCTTCTGTTTTTATTTTTATGAGTACCGTAAAAGCGGCAGCCGATGAGGTAAACGGAATATTGACTGAAGAAACTTTTCCGAATCCCAAAACGCATTATGGAATTGCGAAATTTCAAGCAGAGCAGTATATTTTATCTCATAAATTACCTCAAGGAAAAAAAGTTTATATTTTAAGGCCTTGCATGATTCATGGCCCAGGAAATAAAGGGAATTTGAATTTGTTATATCAATTGGTAGCTAAGGGATTGCCTTGGCCACTAGGAGATTTTAAAAATGAACGTTCTTTTTTGAGTGTCGAAAATCTTTGTTTTGTAATCAAAGAAATTTTAGAAAATAAAAATATTGCATCGGGTGTTTATCAAATTGCGGATAATGAGTCTTTATCAACCAATGAGTTGATTGAGTTGTTAGGGATAAGTTTAGGAAAAAAAAACAGGGTTTTAAATATACCATCCTCTTGGATTAAAAAAATTGCTCAAATTGGTGATTATTTGCATTTACCACTCAATTCAGAAAGGCTGCAAAAATTAACGGAGAATTATGTTGTTAGTAATTCTAAAATAGTAATAGCTATGAATAAAACTTTGCCAATTGAATCAAAAGAGGGTATGTTAAAAACATTTCAATCATTTAAAAAATAATTACAATATGACCATCGAAAAAACATTTATACAAGATTTAGTAATCGTAAATCCAACCGTTTTTGAAGATTCCCGTGGGTATTTCTTTGAAGCCTATAATCAAGCTAAATTTCACGAAAATGGAATTATGTATGATTTTATTCAAGATAATCAATCTTTTTCTAAAAGAGGTGTAATACGTGGCTTGCATTTACAAATTAACCCATTTGCACAAGCAAAACTGGTACGTGTGTTAGAAGGGGAAATTTTAGATGTAGCGGTAGACTTACGTAAAAACTCACTTACATATGGAAAACATTTCAGTGTTGTTTTAAGTGCCGAAAATAAAAAGCAATTGATGGTACCTCATGGATTTGCACATGGTTTTTCGGTTTTAAGCGAAACGGCTTCTGTCATGTATAAAGTAGATCGGTTGTACCATAAAGAAAGTGAAAGAGGGATTCGTTATGATGATCCCACTTTGGCTATTGATTGGCAGGTAAGTACTGATGAAGTAATCGTTTCAGAAAAGGATGTAATTTTACCCTCTTTTGATCAAATCGATTGGACATTTGAATAATATGCAAAAAATTTTAGTAACAGGAGCCACTGGACAGTTGGGCTCAGAGTTGAAAGTGTTGTCAGAAAACTATTGGCAATATGAATGGGTTTTCGCGGATAGAACTCAAATTTCATTGGATCATTTGTCTAAGTTGAAAATTCAATTGGAGTTAATTCGTCCAAATTTCATATTAAATTGCGGCGCTTATACTGCAGTGGATAAAGCAGAAACGGAACAAAATCTAGCAGATATTGTTAATCATCAATCAGTTAAAGTACTTGCGCAATATGCGAATGAGAATAAAGTAAAACTAATTCATATTTCGACGGATTATGTTTTTGATGGGTCTTCTGCTATTGCATTAACAGAAGAAGCTTTAACGCAGCCTATTAATGTATATGGTGCCACCAAAAGAGCTGGGGAATTAGCGGCGATCGCAGTTAATCCGGATGTTATTATTATTAGAACTTCTTGGGTTTACAGTAGGTTTGGGAATAATTTTGTAAAAACCATGCAACGTTTGTTGCAAGAACGAGATAGTATTAGTGTGGTAAATGATCAAGTAGGTTCACCAACTTATGCGGCCGATTTAGCGCAGGCTATGATGACAATTGTTGAAGCTCCTGAATGGATTCCAGGTATTTATAATTACTCAAATGAAGGCGAAATCAGTTGGTACGAATTTGTATTAGCTATTCAAGAAATTGGGGGTTATGAATGTGATGTGAAGGGAATACCATCATCATCTTATCCTACCCCTGCAAAACGTCCTGCCTTTTCTTTATTAGATAAAACAAAAATTAAAAGGGTTTATAATGTTGTAGTTCCTGATTATAAGGATAGTTTGAAGAAATGTTTAGAAATTAAAGTTTAAAGTTGTTCAATTAGTAAATTGGACAAATATCAAAATATAAAATAGTATGAAAAATATATTAATTACAGGTGGAGCGGGATTTATTGGATCCCACGTAGTACGTCTTTTTGTGAAAAAATACCCGCAATACCAAATATTCAATTTGGATGCCTTGACTTATGCCGGAAATTTGGAGAATATAGTTGATATTGAAAAGGAGCCCAATTATACGTTTATAAAAGGAGATATTGTAGACGCACCATTTATTGATGCTTTATTTGCGGAACATCAATTTGATGGAGTTTTGCATTTGGCTGCCGAATCACATGTAGATCGTTCTATTACCGATCCGTTATCCTTTGTGAAAACAAATGTTATAGGAACAATGAATTTGTTAAATGCTGCCAAAACGATTTGGAATGGTAACTATGTAGGAAAACGTTTTTACCACATTAGTACTGATGAGGTTTATGGTAGTTTAGGTTCCGAAGGGTTGTTTACGGAAACTACTGCTTATGATCCTAACTCTCCTTATTCAGCTTCTAAAGCCAGTTCGGATCATTTTGTTCGTGCTTATGGAGAAACCTATGGTTTGCCCTATGTGTTGACCAATTGTTCGAATAATTATGGGCCTTTTCATTTTCCAGAAAAATTGATTCCTTTGTTTATCAATAATATTATTCAAAACAAGCCTTTGCCGGTCTATGGCGATGGGAAATACACTCGTGATTGGTTGTTTGTAGAAGATCATGCGGTTGCAATTGATTTGGTTTTTCATGAAGGTGTAAATCATGATACGTATAATATAGGTGGATTTAATGAATGGCAAAATATCGATTTGGTGAAATTGCTCTGCAAAATTATGGACGAGAAATTAGGAAGAATTGCTGGAACATCAGAGCAATCGATTTCCTATGTAAAAGACCGTCCGGGTCATGATTTGCGTTACGCGATTGATGCCAGTAAAATCAATAAAGAGTTAGGATGGAAACCTTCAGTAACTTTTGAGCAAGGGTTGGAAAGAACTGTAAATTGGTATTTAGAAAACCAGACTTGGTTGAATAATATTACTTCGGGAGAATATGCAACTTATTATGAAAACCAGTACAAGTAATTCGTTAATCGTGATCCGTAATTCGAAGCTCCAAATAGACAGTATTAGTGCAAATGAAAGATCATAAAGACTTAGATGTATGGAAACAGTCGATGGTGCTTGCAGAAGATATTTATGCGTTAACAAAAAATTTCCCAGCAGATGAAAAATACGGATTGTCAAGCCAAATTAAGAGAGCAGTAGTTTCTATTCCCAGTACTATTGCTGAAGGTGCTGGTAGAAAAGGAGACAAAGAATTTATACAGTTCTTATATATCGCTATGGGTTCATTATCTGAACTAGAAACGCAATTAATTTTAGCCAATCGATTACAGTTTATAAATTCGATTGAAATTTATCTAAGTCAAATTGAAAAGATTAAAAAAATGCTTTTTGGTCTTATCAGATATGTAAATAATAAATAAGAATGTAATTCGAATTACGCTTTTCGAATCACTAATAACAAAAAAAAATATGAAAGGAATTATATTAGCAGGGGGTTCTGGAACGCGTTTGCATCCACTTACATTAGCAATGAGTAAACAAATGATGCCAGTGTATGATAAACCGATGATTTATTATCCATTATCTACTTTGATGACTGCTGGAATAAATGAGATTTTAATTATTTCAACACCGTATGACTTACCTAATTTCAAAAAACTTTTGGGTGATGGTTCGGCTATTGGTTGTCAATTTAGTTATGCTGAACAAGCAATTCCCAATGGATTGGCACAAGCTTTTGTAATAGGGGAAGAATTCATTGGGAACGATAGTGTCGCACTAGTATTAGGAGATAATATTTTCTTTGGTTCTAATATGGATGAGTTATTGCAATCCAATACGAATCCTGAAGGAGGCGTTGTTTTTGCCTATCATGTTTCGGATCCAGAGCGATATGGAGTAGTGGAATTTGATAAAAATTTAAATGCACTTTCTATTGAAGAAAAACCATTAGTTCCAAAATCAAATTATGCAGTTCCAGGGTTGTATTTTTATGATAATTCAGTAGTTGAAATTGCCAAAAACATTAAACCAAGTGCTCGTGGGGAATACGAAATTACGGATGTAAATAAAGTATATCTTGAAAAAGGAGCGTTGAAAGTGGGTATCCTAAGTAGAGGTACGGCTTGGCTAGATACGGGAACATTTAATAGTTTGATGCAAGCAGGACAATTTGTTCAAGTAATTGAAGAACGTCAGGGGTTGAAAGTGGGTTGTATTGAGGAAATTGCTTGGAGACAAGGTTTTATTTCAGAAGAACAATTAAAAGAACTTGCTGAACCTTTGAAGAAATCTGGTTATGGCGCGTATCTGTTAGAATTATTAAAACATAAATTGTAAGGAATCCCTGTTTAGGTTTTGATTACCTATATTTTAAAATATGATATATATTGCATTACTAGTTGTATTGGTTGGGATTGAGCTTCTTTATTTCAAAATTGCCGATAAATATAATATTATTGATAAACCCAATTCCAGATCTTCCCATACTACTATAACTTTACGAGGAGGTGGGATTATTTTTCCAATTGCTATTTGTATTGCATTTATTCTAGGCTATGTGTCTTGGGAAATAGCATTGGCAGTTGTAATTGTTGCAGTCGTTAGTTTTATAGATGATATTAAACCGTTATCTCAATTACCTCGTTTTGCGTCACATGTTATTGCTGTGGCATTGGTGTTTTATGATTTAAATTTATTTACGGAATCTTTATGGATACTCCCCATTGTATTTGTATTGCTAATAGGTTGGGTTAATGCCTTTAATTTTATGGATGGAATTAATGGAATTACTGTTTTGTATGCGCTTACTGCCATTATTAGTTTTTCGGTTTTACCTACACAAGTTTCCAGTTTGCCTTTGTTGATCACCATGGGATTGTCTTGTTTTGTTTTTGGAATATTTAATGTTAGAAAAAAAGCCAAAACCTTTGCAGGAGATGTAGGAAGCATAAGTATGGCTTTGTTCTTAGGGTATTTCATGATTAAAACCATTATAGTTACCAACCAATTCGGATATATACTTTTTTTCTCGGTATATGGTATCGATGCTGTTGTAACGATTTTGAACCGAATTAAAAAAAGAGAAAATATTTTTGAACCCCATCGTTCTCATTTGTATCAATATTTAGCAAATGAGATGGGTTTTTCCCATGTTTTAGTTGCTGTTATTTATGCTGGATTACAATTGGGTATTAATGGTTTGATTATTTATATGGATAATCAAGGCAATTTATCAGGGCTTTTCATTCTAGAGTTACTACTTACGTTGACTCTTGCTTATTTATTATTGAGAGCTTTAATTGTTAGAAAAATGAATAAAATAGACCTGTAAAAACTTTATTCGAATGGCAAAGCGTGTTTTTGATATTGTTTTCGCTCTGTTTTTATTGGCTTTCTTATTTTGGTTAATTATCATTTCTGTTATAATTGCCACTATAGATACTCATACAAATGGAATATTTATTCAAGAACGAATAGGTCAATTTGGAAATAAATTTAACATTTATAAAATCCGAACTATTAGAGAATCATCGGCTATTGGTGCTATTTCTATTTCAAAAACAGGACAATTCTTTCGAAAGTATAAAATTGATGAGTTGCCTCAATTATTAAATGTTTTAAAAGGGGATATGAGTATTGTTGGCCCTAGACCAGATGTTTCAGGATATTATGATGTATTAGAAGGAGAGCGTCGGAAACTATTGGAATTGAAACCAGGATTAACCAGTATTGCAGCTATAAAATATTCGAATGAAGATGCTATTTTAAATAAACAAGAGAACTCTTTGCTTTTTAATGACACTTTTATTTTTCCTGATAAAGTAAAGTTGAATCTTGACTATTATTATAACCACAGTATTTGGGGAGATATTAGAATAATTTTTGAAACTATTAGGGTTACTTTATTTTAAGAGGAATTACTATAGTTTTTGTGTGAATCTTATTAATCATAAAATGATTAAAAACAAAATTTGGCTTTCTCCACCACATATGGGAGGAAGCGAACAAAAATACATTCAGGAAGCTTTCGCTACGAATTGGATCGCTCCTATGGGTGCTAATATTGATGTTTTCGAAGCTAATTTGGAAAATTATTTAGGCTCAGGATATGTGACCACATTAACTTCAGGAACTGCGGCTATTCATTTGGGATTAATTTTATTAGGAGTTAAAGCGGGAGATGAAGTCCTTTGTCAAAGTTTTACATTTACAGCTTCAGCAAATCCTATTTTATACCAAGGAGCAATACCTGTTTTTATCGATAGTGAGGAGGATACTTGGAATTTATGCCCGATTGCTCTGGAAGAAGCTATTATTGACCGAATCGCTAAAGGGAAAACTCCTAAAGCAATTATAGCCGTTACACTTTATGGTGTACCTTATAAAACAGATGAAATTAGAGCAGTAGCAACTAAGTACGGAATACCTATTCTTGAAGATAGTGCGGAAGCTTTAGGAAGCAGTTATAAAGGAAAACGTTGTGGCACTTTTGGAGATGTAAGTGTATTGTCATTTAACGGGAGTAAAATTATTACCACTTCTGGAGGTGGTGCAGTGGTTACAAAAACAAAAGAACTTAAAGATAGAGCCCTTTTTTTGGCTACTCAAGCCAAAGAGAATACGCCATATTATCAACATTGCGAAGTAGGATATAATTATAGAATGAGTAATGTTCTGGCAGGAATTGGCAGGGGACAAATGGAAGTACTGGAAAGCCATTTAGAGTCGCGAAGAAAAATGCATGAATTTTATGTAGCTCTATTCAAGAATATAAAAGGTGTTACCGTTTATACAGTTCCAAATACGGATTATTATTCTAATTATTGGTTGAGTACAATACTAGTTGATTCCGAAAAAACCAATGGAATCACCAATGAAAATATTAGAGTAAGTCTTGAAGAAGAAAATATAGAATCCCGACTTTTGTGGAAACCGATGCATTTACAACCTGTTTTTTCTAACTTTTCATATTATGGAAAAAACGTTTCCGAAACACTTTTTTATAATGGACTTTGCCTGCCTTCTGGCAGCGCACTTTCTGAAGAGGATCGTTCTAGGATTAAATCAGTACTAATTAATTTATTTAATCGGTAAGTTAGTAAAATGAAAGGTTGAATTATTTATTATAATTCACTTTTGGTCATTTATATATACGTAATTATAATGAATTGTATCATTTTTTTTTCGATTCATTATGTCTTATTTTTGATATATTATATAGCATTAGTCTAAAAAAAAATATTTTTATTTTGAGTAATAATACAAAATCAGGTTCAACATCATTTATATCTCATTTTTTCTCTCGAGAAAATCTGCGATTTAATATTCATAATTTAAGTTATTTGCCAAGGTGGATCATTGTAATGATGGATTTTGTAGTTCTTATGATCTCTTTTTTCTTTACCTATTTGATTTTTAGAGGAACAGGATTAGATTACATCATAACGCCTCATAGTGTTGTTTTTATATCATCTTTATTTGGGGTTAATATTTTCTTTTTTTGGTTGTTTAGAACCTATTCGGGAATAATTAGGCATTCTTCTTATATTGATGCTGTAAAATTGCTGTTTTCACAAATGGCCGTGCTGATCGTGTTTCTTGTTTTGAATTTTGCTTTTGAGGTACTATTTGGACAAAAAGCTTTTTTAAATACGGCGCTCTTTATCAATATGGTACTTTCTTTTTGTGGACTATTTTTATATCGTGTTATTGTAAAACAAACTTTTGAGCGTTATTTTTCGGAGACTAGTGATGTTAACTTATCAAGAACTATTATTTACGGTACAGATGCTAATGCGATATCAGTAGCCAAAGCATTAAAATTAGAAACGCCAGCCCGTTTTAAAATAGTCGGATTTGTAGATAAGAATAATCAGAATTCATCCAAAAGAATGCTGGATTTGCCTATTTTCATTCAAAAGAAAAAGTTGCCTATTTTAATGCGTTCCATTGGCGCCGAAGGAGTAGTAATAGCAGATAAAAGCTTGTCAAAAGAAGAGCGATTGGTAATTGTAGATCAGTGCCTGGAATTTAATTATAGGGTATATATGGTACCATTAATTACCGATTGGGAGAATCAAAAAGAAATTTCTCAAAAAGTAAAGAATTTACAAATTGAAGATTTATTGGAAAGAAAACCTATTGTCTTAGATAGTAAATCCATATCCAAGCAACTCAAAGATAAGACCATATTAATTACTGGAGCAGCAGGATCCATTGGTAGTGAAATTGTTAGGCAAGTATTACTCTTTAATCCAAGAACAGTACTCGTTTTAGATCAAGCAGAAACACCTTTACATCATTTGTTTCTAGAGATGAATGAAAATGTATTTAAGTCTAAAATAATTACCATAGTAGCTGACGTTAGAAATAAAGAATCTATGAACAATGTTTTTAAGCAGTATGGACCTCAAGTCGTCTTTCATGCTGCAGCTTATAAACATGTTCCATTGATGGAAGAAAATCCATCTCAAGCTATTCTCACTAATATAGTTGGTACAAAAATCTTGGCCGATTTATCTTGTGAATATCAAGTCAAAAAATTCGTTATGGTGTCTACTGATAAAGCAGTAAACCCAAGTAATGTAATGGGAGCTAGTAAAAGAATTGCTGAAAAATACGTGCAATCCCTTCAGTTAAAAAGTCAAAAAGAAAAGACAGTAAAGGCTACTAAATTTATCACTACTCGTTTTGGAAATGTTTTAGGTTCGAATGGGTCAGTAGTTCCTTTGTTTACTAAGCAAATTGCGAGTGGTGGTCCTGTAACGATAACGCATCCTGATATTATTCGATATTTTATGACTATTCCTGAGGCATGTCAACTTGTACTTGAAGCGGGGGCTATGGGGAATGGAGGGGAAATTTATATTTTTGATATGGGGAAACCCGTCAAGATTATTGATTTGGCAAAAAAAATGATCAAGTTGGCAGGTTTTATTCCTGACAAAGACATCATGATAAAAGTAGTAGGGCTACGACCTGGAGAAAAATTATATGAGGAATTATTAAACGATACTTCAAAAACGATTCCTACTTACCATAATAAAATTATGATTGCAGAAGAGATTCAAGATGAATATGAAACGTTGCATACTGATATTGAAGAACTAATTCAAATTGCCAATTTTTTTGACAATGAGGCGATGGTTTCAAAAATGAAAGAAATTGTACCCGAGTTTAAGAGCATGAATTCTAGTTATGAAGTCTTAGATGTGCATTAGAACGTGGACAATACTGTTTATTGTATTTTAAAAAACTGATTGTTGGCTATTATTTCTTTTAGCGGAGTGGTATCTTTTATTTTTACTTTAAAGTCAAAAGAAGCAATGTGATTGTTATGATGTACATCAGAACCCACATAGGAATACATTCCTTTTTGGAGTAATTGATCACTGATTTTAGCGATTTCGTTACCATAATATCCTACTGTCGATAATAAATTGAGCTGAAACAAACAGCCTGCTCTTTTTAGTTTTAGGTATTCGTTGAAATTATTATGATAAAATAAATAGCGTTCAGGATGTGCTAGTACAGGAATGTATCCCGCCACCTGTAAATCAAAAAGGATCGCGTACAATTGGATGGGTGCATTAATGTAGGACATCTCTACTAATACATAATTATCTTTCAATGTCAATAGTTCATGGGATTGAAAAAGACGCACAAACTGGTCGTCCATTAAATATTCTGCTGCCGCTTTAAAAGGCAAATGAATATTATTTTTTTTCAGTTCGGCCACCGTCTCCTTTTTATTTGCAATAATCTGGTCATGGGTATTGTCCCAAACATGTTGGATGATATGTGGTGTAGTTATGAACTCTGTAACGCCAAATCCTTGAAGTGCTTTCGTTAATCGTAAGCTGTCCTCAAATGTTCGAGCCCCGTCATCAATACCAGGTAAAAGATGGGAGTGGATATCGACATGATTGTCCGGAATTAAGTCCTTAAGTGCGGGTTTTGATTTGAAAATTGTAAGCATTCTGCAAATGTAGAAAAAATTAATCAGTGTTCAAGGGGGCAGTGATCAGTATTCAGTTTTCAGTTTTCAGTGTTCAGTAAATAGTGATCAGTATTCAGTGTTCAGTGATCAGTAAACAGTGATTAGTAAACAGTGATCAGTAAACAGTGATCAGTAATTAGTATTCAGTTAGCAGTACACTCTGTTCCTTGCGTAATGAGTTGTAGCCCAATTGTCATCAGGCTGTGGGATTATAGTGTGCTATTATTGTGGAGGTGTTGTTTTTTCGGTGCAGCATTTTGTGTTTTTTTCGTTCTATTTTCGAAAATCCGATGAATAGAAACGTTAGGTGTACATCATTTCCTTTTGGTTTATTAGTTGATATTATTATGTTTTGTTTTACGGATTCTTTATCCAGAATCCATTCTTCGCTGTAACAGGTGTCGTGTGTGTCGTTCTCAAAATTCCAATTGGCTGTAGCCATAGTCAAATGTGCATGTGTAGCCTCTTCAGGCCAGTCTAAATGTTTCTTCGCCTTAAATTTAGACAGCGTAATTGTTTGATTGCTTAGATCCCATTGTTCTTTTGTTTTTAGGACTTTCTGCAGTGGTCTCAGACTGTTGCTTTCAAAAAGTAATAAAAAATCCTTTCCATTTGTTGTTTTTAATCCTTCCGCCAGCGTTCTTTTTCCCTGTGGTTGGGTCGTGTCTTCTTGTAGAATTTCGAACAGTAGTTTGTTTGCCCTACCAGCAAAGCTTCCCTATTTTGCCCGTTCATAGAAACAGGATGCCCGTTGACAAAATACAACTGATTTTTTTGCACAGCCTCCAAACTCTTGCCCCTGATTTCGTATCCTGTCGAAAATGGGGTTGTTTTTAAATTCTTTGGCTGTTATGCCTGTTTTTCCCTTCGCCCTTGCATAGTTATTTCCGTTTACTGTGCTGACAAAATTAATGTGTAGTTTTTATTTACAGATAAAGAAATATAACAGTAGTAAATCTTTTAGATTTTTAAATTTTCGTTTTGCCCAAGCCCTAAAAGTGAGTCGAAAATTTGGATTTTTCCTTTCGTATAAAACCATTAAAAATAGTCGTTCTCTGAATTGTTAAGGTGTCCGTAAAATATAATGTAATTGTTGTTTTATGTAATCATTATAACGGGTTTTTAGAGACCAGCTACAGAGATGAAAGATCAGGTTGAAAAAAGGGAAAAATCATTTCTGATTTATGAAAGTTTTCTTTAATTTGTTAATTATTGCTATTATTTATAAAGGAATAGTATATTCGTAAAAAAACCACTCTTACTGCTAAATGAGCCTTGACTCATACTGTCAGTTAGAGCCGCGGAGCGCGTCTGGAAGTTTCGTTTTTTGCATTTATTATAATTTTTCACAGTCATTTTGATGCAAATGTTATTCGGAAATAAATAAGATAAGATGCTGTTTTTAAGGATATACCAATTAGATATTATTTATATTTGTTCCATCTCTCGACCGCGTTTGATAAGACAAAACCCAAAACTACGATTTAGTATACACTAATGAATCATCCAGAAAATACAAATACCACTTGGCTGTTTGAAATAACACCAAAAAACAAGTTCTTCA
This sequence comes from Flavobacterium sp. WC2421, assembly GCF_040822115.1. Lineage (NCBI taxonomy): Bacteria > Pseudomonadati > Bacteroidota > Flavobacteriia > Flavobacteriales > Flavobacteriaceae > Flavobacterium > Flavobacterium sp. WC2421. The sequence goes on from NZ_CP162004.1 coordinate 1,661,688, forward strand.
CGCTCAATCTTAAGGAAGTATGGCAGTACCGCGATTTGCTGCTGCTTTTTGTAAAAAGAGATGTGGTTACGGTGTACAAGCAAACCGTTTTAGGGCCACTTTGGTATTTAATACAACCGTTGTTTACTTCGATTACGTTTACCATTATTTTTAACAATTTGGCGGGGATTGATACGGGTACCGTACCTCCTTTTCTGTTCAATTTAGCAGGTATTACGGTTTGGAATTATTTTACCGCTTGTCTTACAGGGACTTCGAACACTTTTGGTGCTAATGCAGGAATTTTTGGGAAAGTGTATTTCCCTCGAATCATTGTTCCCATGTCCATTGTAATCTCTAATTTGTTGAAATTTGGAATTCAATTTTTAATATTTATCGCTTTTTATATATACTATTATTTCCAAGGAGCGGCTATAAGCTTAAATGGGTTAAGTCTTTTGTTTCCAATATTAATTATAGTAATGGGTATTTTGGGTTTAGGATTAGGTATGTTTATTTCCTCTTTAGTAACTAAATACAGAGATTTTAGCTACTTAATTGGTTTTGGGGTACAATTACTGATGTATGTATCAGCGGTAGTTTATCCTATGGAATTGGTTGTAGCAAAAATGCCAGCGTATGCTTGGCTCGTTCAATATAATCCACTGGCTTATATAATTGAAACTACCCGTTATATGTTATTGAATGTAGGACATATTTCCATTTGGGGATTGGGTTATACGTTTGTGGTAACTGTAGTTGTTTTTTTAGTAGGAGTTTTGATATTTAATAAGACGGAGAAGAGTTTTATTGATACGGTTTAGATAGTGAGGAGTGAGGAGTGAGGAGTGAGGAGTGAGAAGTGAGGAGTGAGAAGTGAGGAGTGAGAAGTGAATAGTGAGAAGTGAATAGTGAGGAGTGAATAGTGGAGGAGTGAAAAGATTTGTTTCTTTTGTCAACCAATCTACTCACAATTCACGATCACCACTCAAAAAAAAATAAAGATATGGATCATAAAGATTTGGATGTTTGGAAGAGGAGTATGGATTTGGTAGTTAAAGTCTATCAAATTACAAAGCTGTTTCCTGACACTGAAAAGTATGGTTTAACGAGTCAAATGAGAAGGGCTTCGGTATCGATTCCATCAAATATTGCCGAAGGAGCAGCGCGAAAAGGCGATAAGGAGTTCATACAGTTTCTGTATATTTCCATTGGGTCACTTTCAGAGTTAGAAACTCAATATTTAATTGCGATTCGATTAGAATTTATTACAAAAGAGGATACTTTTGAATTGCAACTTATGGAGGTTAAGAAACTTTTGATTGGATTTAAGAATTATTTAAATAAAAAATTATGAGAAGTAAGGAGTGAGAAGTGAATAGATTTAAGTGAAAGGTGAATAGTAGGAGTTAGCTATACTAACAACCCATTTTTACGATTCACCATTCACTACTTACGATTCACTATTCACGATTCACTTCTCACTAAAAAAAATGAAAGATATTATATTAAAAGCCGAGAATATATCTAAGCAATATCGCTTAGGTCAAGTGGGTACTGGTACTATGGCTCACGATTTAAATAGATGGTGGCATCAGGTACGCGGTAAAGAAAACCCTTATTTAAAAATTGGTGATACTAATGATCGTTCTACTAAAGGGGAGAGCGATTATGTTTGGGCTTTGCAGAATATTAATTTTGAAGTAGAGCGTGGTGAAATTTTAGGTATTATTGGGAAAAATGGGGCAGGGAAATCAACCTTATTAAAGATATTGTCCAGGGTTACTGCTCCTACCACGGGAAGTATTAAGTTTGGGGGTCGTGTGGCTTCTTTACTAGAAGTGGGAACCGGATTTAACGGTGAAATGACGGGTCGTGAAAATATATTTCTGAACGGTGCCATTCTAGGAATGACAAAAAAAGAAATTACTGCTAAGATTGATGAAATAATCGATTTCTCAGGATGTGAGCGGTATATTGACACCCCCGTTAAGCGTTACAGTAGCGGTATGTATGTACGTTTGGCTTTTGCTGTGGCTGCATTTCTTGAGCCTGATATTTTGATTATTGATGAGGTTTTGGCCGTAGGAGATGCGGAGTTCCAAAAAAAAGCGATTGGTAAAATGCAGGATATTTCCAGAGAAGGAGGAAGGACTGTTTTGTTTGTGAGTCATAATATGGCGGCGGTCAAAAGTTTGTGCACAAGGGGAATTGTGTTGGAGAATGGCAACGTAAAATTTGATGGTAAAATAGAAAATGCTGTAAGTTTCTATCTAAGCGGTGATTCAGAATCTCAAAACAAAAAGACATTTTCATCAGAATACGATAAAAAAGAGTTTAGGCTGCATGAAATTAGTTTGAATCCGATTGGCAAATCTTCGGATGATGTATTAGATGAATACCAAAAAATTGAAATTAATACGGTATTCACTTTGAAAGATATTGATAGCAAATTACATGTGACATTTGTTTTGAATAACGAAATGGGGGATTCATTATTTACTTTTTCGCATGTCAACAACAAACTAAAATTAAATCAGGGTTTAAATAAAATTAAATGTACATTGCCTGAAGGTTTCTTAAATATAGGTTCTTATTATTTATCACTTTATATAATTGAAAATTCCCAAACAACCCTATTTGTCGAAAAAGATATTATGTCGTTTAATGTTCAAGAAGGAGAAAGGGAAATAGGATCGTGGATGGGAAAAGAACCAGGTTTTATTAAACCAAAATTTGATTGGTTGATAGATTAATAAATAAATATGAAAAAGGCGTTAAAAAGAATATTTAATAAACTGGGATACACTGTAAGTAAAGTGAAAACTCATAATCCTGTTTTGAACACTAATAGCAAGGATTATTTATTGTTTAATTTTTATGATACATTAAAAAAATTCAATTTTTACCCAAAACATATTGTTGATATTGGCGCGAATCATGGAACCTGGACCAGGGAAACCTTGCAGCATTTTCCGGATGCCTATTATACTTTATTGGAACCCCAACATTGGCTTAAAAAGTCTTTTCAGGATATTTTGGAAACCAATCCTAAAGTACAGTTTCATCCTGTGGGTGCCGGAGAACAAGAAGGATCTTTTCAATTTACGATTGTTGATAGAGATGACAGTTGTTCTTTTAGATACACTTCAGAAGAAGCCAAAGCGGCAGGATTTGAACAAATAGAAATCCCAGTAGTTACGCTGAATGGATTATTATCAAGTAGCGAATTGCCGATACCAGATATAATCAAGATTGATGCCGAAGGATTGGATATCGAAGTTTTGAAAGGAGCCAGTAATTTTTTTGGGAAAACCGAGATATTTATGGTTGAAGCAGGAGTGGTAAATAAATTATTTGATAATAGTTTTCTTAAACTAATTAATTTTATGGATGAAAAGAATTACCGGTTATTTGATATCACGGATATAAACAGACCCTTGCAACCACAGGTTTTGTGGCTAGTTGAATTAGTGTTTGTAAAAAAGGAAGGATTTATTGATTCCCAAGCAATAATATAATGATAAACGTAACCAAAACTTTTTTGCCACCCATAGCAGAATACAACAAGCAGGTACAACGCGCTTGGGACAATCAATGGTTGACCAATCGGGGCGGATTGGTTTTGGAACTGGAAGAGAAACTCAAAAAGCATTTAGCGGTATCTAATATAATAGTAACTAATAATGGAACAGTACCTTTACAAATTGCCTTGAAATTATTGGGGAAACAAGGCGAAATCATCACCACACCTTTTTCTTATGTAGCCACGACTGCAGCGATAGTTTGGCAAAATTGCACTCCTGTTTTTGTGGATATTCATCCAGAGTATTTAACAATCGACGAAACCAAAATAGAGGCGGCGATAACTGATAAAACAACAGCAATTTTAGCTACGCATGTTTTTGGAAATCCTTGTCATGTGGAAGTGATTGAAGCGATTGCAAGAAAGCATAGCCTTAAGGTAATTTACGATGCCGCACATTGTTTTGGAGTAACTTACAAAGAGAAGTCATTGTTCGATTATGGTGATGTAAGTACTTGTAGCTTTCATGCTACTAAATTATTTCATACTGGTGAAGGTGGTGCTATGTTTACTAATGATGAGGTGTTAAAGGACAAATTGTTTTATAGTCATACTTTTGGACATTTAGGTCCTTTAGATTATTATGGCGTGGGAATAAATGGTAAAATTTCAGAATTACAAGCCGCAATGGGATTGGCAGTTTTACCTTATATGGAAACCATACTGGCAGAAAGAAAAATAGTCGTCGATTATTACAAGCAACATATTGATTTTTCAAAACTACAAGGCTTAAAAATAAGAGAAAATACCCATTGGAATTATAGCTATTATCCAGTAATTTTTGAAAGTGAAGAAAAATTATTAAAAACTCAAAAAGAGTTAAATGATAACCAAATTTTTCCCAGGCGTTATTTTTATCCATCATTGAATACAATTGAATATACTAAAGGGCAATCGATGCCAATTTCAGAAAGTATTGCCAGTAGAATTTTATGTTTACCCTTGTATGTGGGACTATCAAATGTTGAATTGAAAACTATAGTTGGTATTTTAAATAGTGTCATTCAATGAAAGTAGCCATAATGCAACCTTATTTTTTGCCTTATATTGGGTATTTTCAGTTAATCAATGCCGTAGATGTATTTGTCATTTATGATAATATTGAATTTACAAAAAAGGGCTGGATCAATAGAAATAGAATTTTAGTGAACGGGAAAGATAACTATTTTACGTTACCATTAAAAAAAAACTCCGATTTTTTACATGTCAATCAAAGAAAAATAGCAGATTCATACTCAAAAGATAAAACTAAAATAATCTCAAAAATTACTGAATTATATAAAAAAGCACCACAATATGACGAGGTGTTTCCTTTAATTAAAACTATTTTCAACACTAATGAAGAGAATCTTTTTGATTTTGTTTTTCATTCTTTAAAAATAATTACTGAATATTTAGAGATAAAAACCGAATTTATTGTCTCATCTTCAATTAAAATTGATCATTCCTTAAAATCACAAGACAAAGTTATTGCTATTTGTAAAGAACTGTCTGCAACTGATTATATAAATCCAATTGGTGGAACTGAACTTTATTCAAAAGATACTTTTAATAAAAATGATGTACAACTGAATTTCATTAAATCTAACAATATAGATTATCAACAGTTTGACAATGATTTCATACCTTGGCTTTCTATAATTGATGTTTTGTTTTTTAATTCAAGGGAAAAAGTACAGGGATATTTAAATCAATACACACTTTTATAATTTCACAGAAACAAATATAAATAGAATGTTTAAATGGAATAAGTTGGGAAAAGTTTTTGACCCAAGCCAAATTATTACACCAGAGTGGATGAGTCAGTTTGCTCAAGCTCCGTCTGTAATTTTATTTGAGAACTATGTAAGGGTCTACTTTTCATGTCGACCAAAACCAGATAAAAATGGACAATATGTTAGTTATTCTGCCTATGTAGATTTAAATCGAAACAATCTTTTTGAAATTATAGGCATGAGCGAAGAGCCTATTCTAAAATTAGGGGAACTTGGTTCTTTTGATGAATTTGGAACCTATCCCGCATCTGTTATTGAAGATGAAGGAATGTACAAAGTTTATTATGGAGGATGGACACGGTGTGAATCAGTCCCTTTCAATGTTGCTATTGGATTGGGAATTAGTGATGATAATGGGAAAACATTTAAAAAACTAGGAGAAGGTCCTATTCTGTCCTATTCACCTGAAGAACCATTTATTTTAAGTGGACCAAAAATCAGAAAGTTTAATAATTGTTGGTATCTGTTTTATATTGCCGGTAGAAAGTGGATTCTTGATAATGGAAAACCCGAACCTGTATATAAAATCAGAATGGCAACTTCAATAGATGGAATTTATTGGGATAAATTAAATAAGGATTTGATTCCTGATAAAATTGAAGAAAATGAAGCTCAAGCTAGCCCGGATGTTATTTTCTTAAATGGAAAATATCATATGTTTTTTTGTTATCGATATGGAACTAATTATAGAGGGAAAGAAAATGGTTATCGAATAGGATATGCTTTTTCAGATGATTTAGTTAATTGGGAAAGAGATGATTCAAAAGTAGGAATTGATGTTTCCAAAGAAGGCTGGGATTCTGAAATGATAAGTTATCCACATGTTTTTGAATTAGGTGGCGAAATTTATATGTTTTATTTAGGAAACGGAGTTGGTAAATATGGTTTTGGGGTTGCGAAATTAGAAGTAGAGTAGTTTATGAAAATGAAGTGGATTAAAAATGGAAAACTGTTTGACCCTACGCTATATAATTTAGCCAATGGTTGTAAAGAATTTGCGCAATCACCACAAACAGTCGTGTTTGAAAACTTTGTTCGAATTTATTTTTCAACTCGAAGAGAAGATGAAGCAACTGGAAAATATTTAAGCTTTATTTCATTTATTGACATCGATAAAAGCTTTAAAAGTATCCTTAGCTCCTCGTCACAAGAAATAATTGCCTTAGGTGAACTAGGAACTTTCGATGAACACGGAATTTTTCCTATAAATCTGCTAAAAGAAGAAAATAGAATTCTTGCTTACACTTGTGGTTGGAATCGTAGAGTGAGTGTTTCAGTAGAAACTTCCATTGGATTGGCAATTAGCGAAGACGATGGGGTCACTTTCAAGAAATACGGTAATGGACCTTTAGTGAGTTCTTCTTTAAAAGAACCCATTTTAGTAGGTGATGCGTTTGTTCAAAAATACGATGAGGTCTACCATATGTGGTATATTTTTGGGGTAAAATGGATGGTAGCCACAGAAATGGAACCAGAGGCTAGAGTATACAAAATTGCTCATGCTACTTCCAAAGATGGAATGCAATGGAGTAAAGAAGAAGGGATTCAAATAGTTTCAGATAAATTAAACGCGAATGAATGTCAAGCGTTGCCTACCGTTATAAAAATAGGTACTCGTTATCATATGTATTTTTGTTATCGGGAAGCAACAGATTTTAGAAAAAATCCAAAAAGAAGTTATAAACTTGGCTATGCTTATTCTGATGATTTGAAACATTGGATCCGTGATGATGATAATTCTGGGATAACTACAACAGCCGATGATTGGGATTCGGATATGATGTGCTATCCGCATCTCTTTGAGTGCAATTCTAAAGTTTATTTATTATACAATGGAAATGAATTTGGAAAATATGGGTTTGGAATTGCAGAATTAGAGTAACAACTTTATAGAAGAAATGATTGTGATCGATTACAAAATTAAAAACGCATCTCAAAAAGATTTACATTTACATTTAGAAAAGTGTAATTATTTGTTTTTACCGCCATTAAGTGATAAAGTTAATCTTCAAGAATATTCTCAAAAAATTCATGAAAAATCGCAAACATTTGAAGCTTGGCATGAAAAAAAATTAGTTGGTTTTATTGCAGTTTATTTTAATGATAGTCAAGCTAAAAAAGGGTATATAACTAATGTGAGTGTACTAGAAAACTATAATAATAAAGGTATTGCAAGTCAATTGATTAAAATGACAAAAGAATATGCTCAAAATAATGATTTCACAAAGATTATATTAGAAGTGCATTCTAAAAATAATAATGTTATCGCATTATATAAAAAACACGATTTCGAAATAGAGCATGAAGAGAAAGAAGCTCTTTTTATGGAATTTAGAATTAAAAACAATAGTATGAATATTCAAAGAGATTATAACCAAGAACTAAAAGATACTGCAAACCATAAATATGCCTATAATTTTGATTTTGATGTCATGCATCCTTTTATGCTAAAATCCTTTATTCCTTTTTTTAAAGAAGGAAATCTTTTAGAATTGGGGAGTTTTAAAGGAGATTTTACCAGGAAATTTTTGCCTTATTTTGACGATATCACCTGTGTAGAAGCCTCTGATGATGCTGTAGCAATCGCTAAGGCTGAATTTGGAGATAAAGTTAAGGTAGTAAATTCGCTTTTTGAAACGGTAATGCTTCCAACAAAATATGATAATATAGTGCTAACCCATGTTTTAGAACATATTAATGATCCAATTGCCGTTTTAAAACGGATTAATGACGAATGGTTATCAGATAATGGACGTTTTTTTCTAGTTTGCCCAAATGCAAACGCTCCATCTCGTCAAATTGCTGTAAAAATGGGGTTAATCACTCACAATGCAGCTATAACGTCAGCGGAAGCAGAACATGGACATCATATTACTTATACTTTAGACACCTTGGAACGTGATGCTAAAGCTGCTGGTCTCAAAGTAGTATATCGATCAGGAATTTTCTTTAAAGCACTGGCTAATTTTCAATGGGACAGATTATTGCAAACAGATATTATTTCTAATGAATATCTTGAAGGTTGTTACCAATTGGGACAACACTATCCTGATTTATGCTCCAGTATTTTCTTAATGTGCGAAAAAGGGGAGTAATTTATGAAAACGCCACTACTTTCGGTATGTTTAATTACCTATAATCATGAAAATTACATTCGTCAGGCTATTGAAGGTGTCTTGATGCAGAAGGTAGACTTTGAATGGGAATTGATTATTGCTGAAGATTGTTCAACAGATACAACAAGAGCAATCGTATTAGAATATAAGGAAAAACATCCCCGTTTTATCAAGTTAATTTTGCAGGAAAAAAATGTTGGTCCCGCTAAAAATTTTTTAGATTTAATAGCGACTCCAAAATCAAAATACATTGCTTATTTTGAAGGAGATGATTATTGGATAGATCCCTTGAAACTTCAAAAACAAGTTGATATTCTCGAAGCAAATAAAAATATTGGTTTGGTTTATACTAACGTACAACATTTCGATCAAACTACTGGAGATTTTATTGAAATTGCTCCTAGATTTGCAAAAGAACCATTGGAAGTTATTCCTTTAATGTTAAAAAGTAAATTTATTGATCTCTCAGCCTCAGTATTTAGAACTGAGGTTTTATTTAATGTTATTGATGTTATTAGAGTTGAACTTGAAACCAAAGTAATTGGAGACACCAGAATTTTACTAGAATCGGTCTATCGATCTGAGATCTATTTTTTGAATGAAGTGACTACAGTGTATCGAATTGTAGAAGGTAGTGCAAGCCATCCAAAAGGAGTAGATAAATATATTTTGGCAATAAACGATTCTTATTTGTGTAGAAAAGAGTTTGTTAATAGAAATAATTTAAATACAAAGTGGCTGTCCCATACAATTTGTAATACGAATAGAGGTTTGATTAATCAAGCTTTTGTTGCTAAAAAATATTCAGATACCATTAAATTACTAAAAAATATTTTAATATTAGATACTTTTAAATATTGCAGTTTCACTGTTTTTGTTGAAAAAATAAAATTAAATATTTGGATAAAACTTATATTATCAATACTTGGTATTGGTTTTTTAAGACAAAAATTTAAATAACATCAAAATTAAAATAAGTCTTTGTGCGAATTTTTTTTGAGAAATAAATCCTTAATCGATATTTTAAAGTACCAAAGATTATTTTCTAAACACAGATAAAAGTGATTTTCAAAATTATGTAAATTGTGTTTTCGTATTAAATGACAAAGTAAATTATGAATACACCATTGCTTTCAGTATGTTTAATTACATATAATCATGAAAATTATATTCTTCAAGCTATAGAGGGAGTGTTGATGCAAGAAGTAGATTTTGAATGGGAATTAATTATTGCTGATGATTGTTCAACAGATAGAACAAGAGAGATTGTTTTAGAGTATAAGAGTAAATATCCCGATTTTATAAAATTAATTTTGCAAGAAAAAAATGTGGGACCTGCAAAAAATTGGATGGACTTGCTGGCAACACCACAATCAAAATATATTGCCTATTTTGAAGGAGATGACTATTGGACAGACCCACTAAAACTTCAAAAACAAGTTGATTTTTTGGATAATAATAATGAATATGTACTGTGCTTTCATCCAGTTGATATTTTAAAGACAAGTGGTATTGTAACAGAAGATTTTATAACGGAAGTTCCAAAAAATCATGAGGCGATTGAGGATCTTGCGCTTTTGGGTAATTATATTCATACTCCCTCAGTAGTTTTTAGAAATATAATTAAGCAGTTTCCCGTTGAGTTTATGTTGTCTCCTATTGGTGACTTTTTTTTATATATGTTACTTGCAGAAAGTGGTAGGTTTAAATATTTAGAAGAAAAAATGAGCGTCTATAGGGAAGGAGTTGGGATTTGGAGTAGTCGATCAGCTTATCTTAAAGATTTTAATACTGCCTATACCCATGCTTTGTTAGTTAGTACGTCTAAATTTTCTGATATGATTACAAATATATTACTAAGTAGAATTGCTTTATTTTTAGAAGCTTATGGTAATCAAATTGATTTTGAAAAATTATGTTTGCTAAATACTTGTCCTAAAGTAAATACTCTTATTTATACTTCTTTGTTGAAAGAAAGAGAAAATATTCGTTTAGAAACAATTAATATGAAAACTTCTAAACAACTCTTAACTGAATTATTAAAAAGAGGAAAAAAAAGGTTATGGTAGAAAAATTACCACTAGTTTCTATAATTGTTCCTAACTATAACCATGATAAATATTTGCAACAACGTTTAGATAGTGTTTTCAACCAAACCTATCTTAATTTTGAAGTTGTTTTATTAGATGATTGTAGTACCGATTCAAGTCAACAAATACTGTTAGAATATGCTAAAGATAATAAAGTTAGCCACTGTATTTTTAATGAAACCAATTCAGGAAATACATTTATACAATGGAATAAAGGAATTTCTTTAGCAAAAGGAGATTTTATTTGGATTGCTGAATCAGATGATTTATGTGAATTAAATTTTTTGGAAGAATTAATTCGACCATTAATTCAAGATGCTGAAATAGTATTGTCTTACTGTCAATCAAAGAGAATTGATGAGTTTAATGCTATTACTGGAGATTGGTTAAATCACACAGATAGTCTGGATAAAAATTTGTTTTTGAGTGATTTTACAATGGATGGCAACGATTTTGTAGAGCGGTTCTTGATATATAGAAATGTAATTCCTAATGCTAGTGGCGTTTTATTTAGAAAATCTGCAGCTTTTTCCATGGAGGTTTTGGAAACAGAAAACTTCTTAAAATATTGTGGTGATTGGTTATTTTATATGAAATTAATCACTAATAAAAAGGTCGCATTTTATAGTACTGCATTTAATTACTACCGGTACCATTCTCAAAGCGTTATCGCAATTGCACATAAGACGGGGAAGTTTTTAGCATATAATGGAGTCGATATCAATGTAAGAAAGAAAATGAAAGAATTTTTAGTATCTGAAAAACCTAGTAATTTAAAAGGTATTTTAAATATAAATAAGCAGATTTCTAATGACTTAAAATATGAAAGAGCATTTTATTTAATCAGAAATCAAGAAAAAATTAAAGGATTCCTTCTCTTAATTTCAATTTTGAAGGTATTTATTAGGGAATACAAATTCAGGAAAAATCTAGAATTGAGGTTGAATAAAATATTATCTAAAAATTAAATATAAGTTTGATAAATTGAAAAAAATACTATTTATATCAAATAATGCCACCAGAACAGGGGCACCTTATGTATTATTATTGTTCTTAAAATGGTTGAAAAAAGAAAACAAAAATATTGAGATTCACATTGTTTTCTTGGAAGGGGGGGATTTAAAGGATGATTTTAAGGAAGTAGCTACCGTTTGTTATAACTATAGTGATATATTGATTAAGAAGTCATTCTTCAATAGAGTATTTTCTTATTTGTTACAGAAAACAAATAAAAGGAAAACTAGGAAAAATAGGTATTTAAAAAACATTGCCAATCAGCAATATGATATCATTTATGCCAATACCATTGCCTCTGTTTCATTTGCTACATTTTTAAAAAAGCAGTGCACCAATAACCCAAAATTGATTGTGCACATTCATGAATTAAATACGGCAATTAAGGCATATTTACCTAATTTTAAAGAACACATTCCTCATATAGATTCCTTTATATCGGTATCTAAATTGGTTATGGAACATTTAAACACTGATTGGAAGGTAAATCCATTAAAAAATCATCTTGTTTATGCTTTTTCTGATAAGGAGGTTTTTAAGAAAGAAGACAATAGTAAGGTTTTCGAAGTAGGTGCATCGGGATTGGTTAATCCTAGAAAAGGAGACGATTTGTTTGTGCAAGTTGCTAATTATATAAAAACACGATACCCAAAAATAAAAATCAAATTTACCTGGGTAGGGCAAGTTTATAATGGACAAAGAATCAGTATAGAAGCCGATTTAGAAAAAGCAAATTTGACAGACACTGTTTTTTTTGTTGGAGAACAAAGTGCACCCGAAAATTATTATAAAAACTTTGATGTTTTTTTGATGACATCAAGAGAAGATCCTTTTCCGTTAGTTTGTATCGAAGTTGGGAAAATGGGAGTTCCTATTATTTGTTTTGAAAAAGCGACAGGAACAGCAGAAATTTTATTCGAGGGCGGTGGTTTTATCGTGCCTTACCTTGATGTTGTAACAATGGCTGAGAAACTGATTTTATATTATAATGACAGTATCTTGAGAAATAAGGATGGTGGTCTAAATAAGATTAATTTTTCAGAATTTACTTCTGATAATATGGCAAAAAAAATATTTAATTGTATAGAAAATGTTTAATGCTCTGTTGTGCAGAAAATAATGATTATAGATTATTTCATTGCTGTAAAATAGGATCAATAAAATTTTTAAAACCAATTAGTATCTAAATTTAATAAAAAATGTTGGCCATTGTAATTCCGTACTATAAACTTACTTTTTTTGAAGCTACTCTCGCCTCACTTGCTGATCAAACAGATAAACGGTTTCAAGTTTATATTGGCAATGATTCGAGTCCTGAAGATCCATTGCCTTTACTCTACCAATACAAAGAAAAAATAGATTTTAGGTATCTTAAATTTGAAAACAATTTGGGTGGCAAATCTCTTGTCAAGCAATGGGATCGTTGCTTAGCTATGACGGAAAAAGAGGAATGGATTATGCTACTCTGCGATGATGATACGCTGAGTGCTAATTGCATTGCTGATTTTTACAAATACTTACCTAAAATTGATGGTGCTGATTGTAATGTAATTCGTTTTGCAACAATAGTAAAACAAATGGAGCTGCAAAAAAAATCTGGTTTGTATGCCCATCCTGTACTTGAAAAATCAACGGATTTTATGTATAGACGAATGACTAATGCTACACGTAGCTCTTTGTCTGAATATGTTTTTAGAAAAAGTATGTATCTTCGCTATGGTTTTTTTGATTATAATTTGGCGTGGCATTCTGATGATAGAGCTTGGCTTGAGTTTTCGGAATTTAAATATATCTATTCCATAAATTCGGCTCACGTATGTTTTAGACTAAGTGATGAAAATATTTCAAGAAGTAACTTTAGGATTAAAGAAAAAAATCAATCTACTTTAGCCTTTTATAACTTTATTATATTTAAACATATTCTAAAATTTAAGCGGTTTCAACGAAAAGAACTCTTGCTGGTTTATGAACAATTTATTTATAAAATCAATAAAGTGAATTTTTATTTTTTTATTCGAGTTTTTACACTGTTGTTTATTAATTTATATTTTATTCAATCCATTAAATTTGTAAGACGACTTTTAATCCATTTAAATAAAAATGCTCACAGTACCTAAAATTGCTATTATTATCCCAGTATATAATAGGGAACATTTGCTATCCTATACTTTAGATAGTATCATTGAGCAATCTTTTACGGATTGGGAATGTATTCTTGTAGATGATCATAGCTCCGACGACTCTTTTGAAGTCATGGAATTATATAAAAAAAAAGACTCTCGTTTTAAAATCTACAAAAGGCCAAATGAATTAAGAAAAGGAGCTAATACGTGCCGTAATTTTGGATTTACAAAATCCATAGCCCCAATTGTAAAATGGTTTGATAGTGATGACATCATGCTCCCAGATCATTTAAACATTGCATATCAAACATTAATTGAAAATGATTTGGATTTTGTAGTTACAGATACTATAAATTTTGATCATCATTCTCATGAGCTTTTGGGGAAACCCTATACTTTTGATCGATCTAAAGAGAGTATCACTGCTGAAAACCTTGCGCATATAAGAATTGGCTGGATAACGGATGATTTTTTGGGTAGACGAAAAATTGTTGATTCTGTGAAGTTCAATGAAAATATTACTGATGGAGATGAGTATAATTTTTTTATAAAAGTATTGCAGAATGAGGTCAAAGGAGTATTTGTAAATCAAATTTTAACGCATAGAAGAATGCATATTGATTCCATTTCTTTCAAAAACAAACAAAATAATATCAATTACATGTCAATATTAGCTACTTTAAAATATCAAACAGCAAGTGATTTAATAGTCTATGATAATAAAGCACTCATCCGTTGGTTTTTATCAGGCTATATGCGTATTTCTTTTGATTTAGCTCTGACACGAACAACACTGCCCTACAAAAAGGAGGCTTTTAAACTAATTTGTAAATATCAATCTGTTAAAAAAGGGTGCTCTTTTTTAGTTGCACTATTTTTAGGCAGCCATTTTAAAAAAGGATACAATATTATGAAATATGCTAGAAAATAAATTAAAGAACGCTCCCCTTGTTTCAATTATCCTCCCTGTTTACAATGGGGAAAAATTCTTGGAAGAATCTATCGAAAGCTGCTTAAATCAATCGTATCAAAATATCGAATTAATTATAGTTTATGATATCTCAACGGATAATAGTTTAGAAATTATTAGAAACTATGCATCCAGAGATAGCAGAATCACAATTATCACTAATTTCAAAAAAAAAAACTTGCCAGAAGGTTTAAACATTGGTCATAACAAAGCTAAAGGAGAATTTTTAACCTGGACTAGCGATGATAATATATATGAAGTTAATGCTATTGAATTATTACTAAAAACTCTTTTAGAAGAGAACGTTGATATTGCATATGGAGACATGGAGATAATTGATCACAACGGACAAAAAGTTAGGGATTTCGTTTTTTTAGATTTTGAAAATATAATCTTTCGAAATTACATTGGGAACTGTTTTCTATACAAAAAAGATGTTTTTGAAAGAAATAAAGGGTACAATGAAAATTGTTTTTTGGTTGAAGATTATGATTTTTGGCTGAGGGCTATTTCACATAGTCGTTTTTATCAACTTAGAAAAAAATTGTATCAGTATAGAAAACATGATAGCAGTTTAACACATCAAATCGCTTTTAATGATGAAAAGAAAGAAATTTGGAATGAAAGTGTGATTAAAATGTATGATAGCTTTTCAAATGCATTTATGGAAAAGGATCATTTGATTATTAGGGAATTCTTATCCAAATCCTTAAACTATCAAAAAATGCCATTTGAATGGATTGTAAAAAATGAAAGGGTTATTAATTTATTCAAAAAAAACCTTTCTATGAATGGAAATTTTCAAAACAAAAATGCAATTGAAAAAATATTTTTAGATAAAATAATTTATATAATGACACTAGATCAGGGATTGCAAACCAATCTCTCTAAGTCTTTTTATATTGTAAAAAAACACGGTCTCTTTTTGGATAAAAAAGCAATCAAAACTTTAATTAAATATTCATTTTTTAAGAAATAATGTATCCAAAAGTATCCATAATAATGGCGACCTATAACAGGTCAGAATATATATTAGAATCGATACAATCGATCCAAGCACAAACCTATCAAGATTGGGAATGTCTTATTATTGATGATGGTGGGACTGATAATACTGCAGAAGTGTTAGCGCCTACCTTAAACGAAGATCCAAGGTTTCAATATCTTTTTAGGACTTCAAAGTATCAAAAAGGATTACCAGGAAGCAGAAATTATGGTTTAGATCTTGCAAAAGGAGATTATATCATTTTTTTTGATGATGATGATATTGCCCATCCACAAAACTTAGAGTTGTGTGTTCATGAATTATCAACTAAAGACATCACTTTTTGCAGATATATTAGGGTTGGTTTTACTGGCGATTTTGTTTATAATTATGATTACTCAAAAGAATATACTTCCTTTTATATCGATAGTAGTGATATCAATAAAATATTAAAAAACGAACTGCAATTTAACTCTTGTGCTGTGATGTGGACAAAGGAATGTTACGAAAATCATAGGTATACAGAGCACTTAAAGTACGCAGAAGAATGGGAAGTTTATGCACGCATCATAACTTTGGTAAAAAGAGGAATATCTATTAATAAAATTCTTTATTATGGAAGAAAACATAATGTTTCTGTTACCGGAGATTTTGGAAATAGAAATTTAAGCAGTTTAGCATCTTATACTGATGCTATTGAGTTGGTAATTGCCAATTTAAAAAACAAGAAAATGTTGTCCGCGGAGATAATCCGATATTTTATTCAAGTGTCTTTGCAATACAAAGAGTATAACTTGTTTGAAAGAATTATAAATACCTTAGCATTACCTAAATTAGAAGAATTGAAATGGAGAATATTTTATCTTCATTTACCATTGCGATTGTACTTTTATGGAATTTGGAAGAAAGTTAAAAAATAATATTTACAATGAACTTTTTAGTAATTGCACAAGATTTAAGAGTTTCAGGGACAAGCGAAGGGATTGTTTCGCGTTCCTTTATAGGGAAACTAAAAAAGGCATATCCTGATGCAGCGATAGACTTGCATTATTTTATGTCTTATTCCCATGAGTATAATCAAGAATTATTACCAGTAAATAGTATTTCTGAATATTTGATTAATAGAAAACCATCTTTAGTACTAAAAATTAGTAATGCGATTTATCGAAGGGTTTTTATAAAGTCTTTATATAAGTCTTTTGTAATTAATCAGTATAAAAAATATATTTCCAAGATAAAATATGAAGACTACGATTTGATTTTTGTTAGAAGTTCAGGCTTAGAATATGAAACTATTTTGGGATTGAAAAATCTACCTATTCTTTCCAAATCAATTATTAATTTTCATGATCCATATCCGTTTTTTTTTGATACGAGTTGTCCAAAGCCCTTAACAAAAAAACATCTTATAGATTTTTATGAAATGTATGGTATTGTAATAAAAACCTTCGCCTGCCTAACACCATCAAAACTACTTTCAAAAGATTTACAGCTTATTTATGGGAACCAAAAAAAGTTTTACACCGTACCACATCAATATGATAATTCGGTATTTGACTTGACTGATATGTCCCATGTTCGTAAAAAACAAAAGCCAATTTCGATTTCTTATCATGGAGGGTTGCATTATGGACGTAATATTGATATTTTAATTGATGCCTATGTTGACTTGATTTCCGCTAATAGTGATTTGTTTGAGCAAACAGAACTGGTGCTTCGTTTGAAAAGCTCGGATAACAAAAGAATAAAAGAAAAATATAAAAATTTTGATTCAGTACACGTTTTAGATGGATTGGACTTTTCCAATTCAGCTAATGAACAAATTTATGAAGCAGATATTGTGGTACTTTTAGAAAGTACTTTTGATTACAGTAATATATTACTAGGGAAGGCTCCTTTTGTAGCTTCTCTTGAAAAACCAGTATTAGCACTATTACCCGATTTTTGTGAATTGCGCAATATTATTAAAAATGAAAATTATATCGCCAAAAGTTACGATAAGGAAGATGTTACAAGTAAATTAGAAGCGCTTATTGTCAAAGCATTGGATACTAATGAGACTGTATTTCCTTTTGGAGATTACTTTAAGGACGATTTTTTTAAAAATAAATTAAAAGAAGTGTTGTTTTAATAAATACTAAGTTTAAAATAAAAAATCAATAGAGTTTTAAAGCTAAATGTTATGCTCTTAAATCCGATCACCTCCAACAAAACAGGATATGCAATTTAAAAATAAGATTATACAATTAATCCAAATCATAACATCTAAATTATTCAAAAGTGATAATTTTATAATTTCAATCGGAATTTTATCAATTTCACCATTTTTAGTCCTTTCATTTTTTGCAAATCCTACAGCTGACGATTTTGGTTATAATTGCAAAAGCCGAGACCTAGGGTTTTGGGATGCACAATTATTTTGGTACCATGAGTGGTCTGGCAGGTATTTTGCTACTGCAATTTTGAGTATTAAACCATTAGTTTCTGACTCTTTTTTACTGTATAAATTAGTTCCTATTTTATTATTAATATTACTAGTTCTAGCACTTTATTATCTAAGCTCATTATTATTAGTAAATCTAAAAAAGAGAGATTTCACTGTTTTTACTTTTTTTATATTGGTAATGTATTTAATGCAAATGCCATCAGTATCTGAAGGACTATATTGGTTGTCGGGTTCGGTTACTTATTTTTTTTCTAGTATTTTAACTTTGTTTTTTCTTAGTTTTTTAATAAAATTATTAGAAATCAACCAAAGAAAATATTTAATACTTTCAATAATAACTGTTTTTTTAATCATTGGCTTAAATGAAGCTTCAATGCTTTTAATTAACTACCTAATCGGAGTGGTTTTTGTTTTTAAATTAATTCAACAAAAAAAAATTAATTTCTCAATATTATTTTTATTAATATTTGCAGCTGTTTTTACCATTTTAGTAATTAAATCCCCGGGCAATGCAATAAGAGCTTCCGTTTTTCCAAATAAGAATCTTTTTTCTTATGCTGTTTATAAATCGATTTTAGCAGGCATAAGTTATGTAGGGATATGGTTGCCTTTTATAATTGTGCTCACTTTTATATTCTTTGACTATTTCGGTGAAAAAACTGAAATCAAAATTTCTAAAATTTTTAATGTAAATCCTATTATTGTGTTTCTTTTCGTTTTTAATATTCCTGTTATTGGTTTTTTTACAGGTTATTGGGGTACTGGACTAAACCCGCCTTCCAGAACTATTAACGTAATATATTTCTATTTTCTAATTGGATTGATTTACTTCATTTTGGGGGTGTTTTTTAAGTTAAAAGAAAGCAAGAAAAACTTTATAACTTATTCAAGAGGGGTTAAGTATTTACTGTTTATTATCATTTTTATTCAGTTCTGTCAAGAAAACAATATTAGAACTGCTTATTCAGATTTGTTTAGTGGAAAGGCATATAATTACAATAAGGAGTTGAAAAGTCGATATAAAATGATACAGAATAGTTCGATAGATACTTTAATTGTGCCAGTATTGATTTGTAAACCTAGAACTATCTATTTTGGAGATATAACAAATGATTCACAAGATTGGAGAAATCAAGTTTATAACTCTTACAATAAGTCAAAAACAATTATTTTAAAAGATTAAATAACAATTAATTATTATAAGAGATAAGTTATGGAATATATTTGCTGATATTCAAATAGTTGAAGCTAATGATTACATAGGTGTATCAAAAGGAATTAACTATTTTCCAAGCTGTGGTACAAATTGGGATCATAAGCTAAGGAGTGGAAACAAAGGGTAGGTAATTGTTGAAACTAAGACACAGTTGTTTTTTGAAAATGTAGGTAATTGTTCTAAAAAATTAAACGTACAAAAGTGAAAAAGAATAGTATTTATTAAAGTTTGGAATGAATGGGCAGAAGGGAATTATTTGTATCCTGATCAGAAAATTGAATTTGCGAATTTGATCAGATTAATAGTTTCAAAAATAATAATTTAATATATGCGAGTAGGTAATAATCCTCATAAAGACAAAACACAAGAACAAACGACCTTCCTTCATCAGGTAATTATTCCAGTTTATATACCTAATCAGGAAGGATATTTTAAAGACAGTTTAAAAATCCTTAAATTGTGCTTGCAATCGCTTTTGAAAACGATTCATAATAAAACTTACATTACGGTTATCAATAATGGGAGTGGTAAAATGGTTATTGAATATCTTGACAGCCTTTACAACAATGGAAAAATCCATGAATTGATTCATACAGAAAATATAGGAAAATTAAATGCTATTCTTAAAGGACTAGCAGGGAATAATATAGAACTGGTGACTATATCGGATGCTGATGTATTGTTTTTAGATAATTGGCAATTGGAAACTACAAAAGTTTTTAGGGCATTACCCAAAGCAGGGGTTGTGGGTATTGTTCCTCAATTTAATATGTTTAAAAATAAGTGCGGTACCGTTATTTTTGATAATTTGTTTAATAAAAAATTACAATTTATCCCAATAAAATCAACAGAAGGGTTAATTCGTTTTTATGATAGTATTGGTTGGGATAGAAGTTATAATGCTGATTATTTGAAATACAGTTTAGGCTTAGAAAAGAATAATACTACTGTTTTTGTAGGTTCGGGGCATTTTGTAGCGACTTATAAAAAGCAAATGTTTCAGGAAATAAAATCCTATTTGCATTTTAAATTAGGAGGGAATTCCGAAGAGTATCTCGACACCATGCCTTTGAAATATGATTATTGGAGGGTAACTACCTATGATAACTATGCCTTTCATATGGGGAATGTTTTTGAAGATTGGATGTCTGAAATCTCACATGATAGTAACAACAAGATTGCAATAGATTCCAATTTTGAACAAAATAAAATCGCTAACAGTTTAATTGTTGCTGTAAAGAATAAGGTGTTTTTTAAATTTTTAGGTAGTGCATTTATTTCTAGGCTATTTTATAGATGGAAAAAATTACCTACAACAATGATTAAAAATTATTCTACAATCGCGTTATCTCAGTATAAAAATTAAATATTTTTCTTAAATAAATATAGAATTTATAAAAAGTAAGAGTTGAAAAATTGGCTATTAAAAATAGTTTAATCTGTATTAATGAAAGAAAAAATATTTTCCATACTTATAAGTACCAAAAACAGATGTGAGGATCTCAGATTAACACTTGATAAATTAGAGTATTTGTTGATTCGGGAAGATGTGGAGTGCAGGGTCTATGATGATGGTTCGAATGACGGAACATTTGAATATGTTCAAAATAATTATCCCAATATCTTTTTGACAAGGAATGAGGTTACAAAAGGGTATTTGTATTGTAGGAACCAGTTGCTCAATCAAACAAAAACAATGTATGCCATTTCTCTTGATGATGATGCTCATTTTTTAACAAAAAATCCTTTAGAAAAAATACAAGATTATTTTGAATCCAATCCGGATTGCGGTTTGATTGCTTTCCGGATTTTTTGGGGGCTTACGGAGCCAATAAACACAGCTTCAATTGAGATTTCTCAGCGAGTTCAAAGTTTTGTGGGCTGTGCCCATGTTTGGAAAATGAAAGCATGGAACACTATACCCAATTACCCAGAATGGTTCGTTTTTTATGGAGAAGAAGATTTTGCTTCTTATCAGTTGTTTAAGAAAGATTGGGAAGTACACTATTTACCCGCAATAATAGTCAATCATAGAGTAGATTTGAAATCACGAAAAAATAATACGGATTATCATCTACGTTTGCGAAGTTCTTTACGTTCTGGATGGTTTTTGTGTTTTTTGTTTTACCCCAAACATCTAATTCCTCGAAAAGTGATGTATTCGATATGGATGCAAATACAACTGAAGGTTTTTAAAGGCGATTTCAAAGTGGTGAAGGTTATTATTTTAGCATTATCTGATTTGTTTTTTTCTATTCCACAAATATTAAAAAACAGCAATAGATTATCAGAGGATGAATATATTGCTTATCAAAAACTGGAAGCTGCCAAAATTTATTGGCAAGAAGAAGGCTAATTTTAATTAGACATAAAATAAAATTTAAAGTAGAATCTTAGTCTATATGAAAAGGAAATTCGATTATTTGTTTACTTTTACTTTAAATACCAAAAGCTTTCACATTAATGGATTTTATTTTAATAATTGGGTTGGGTTCCATTGGAGAAAGGCACTTAGAGAATCTCATTTATTTGGGTTATTCCAATATTATTATTGTTAGTAAATCTGGAAATATTCCTTCAAAATTTAGCAAATTTGTTGTTTATCAAGATTGCCAAAAAGCAATTACTGAGAATTCAATTTCGCATGGGTTTATTTGTACTCCTACATCCAATCACTTAGAAGATTTGACTATTTTATTGGAAAATAATGTTTCTAAGATCTACGTGGAAAAACCCATTAGTCATACTCTTTCTTATTTAGACGATATAGGTAGTTTGGCAGGAAAATGCAAAAGGCTTGTAGTTGGTTATGATTTACATTTTGACCCGGGTCTATTAAAAATCAAAGAGTTGCTAAATAAAAATCAATTAGGGAAGGTTTTTTCTATCAATGCCACTGTAGGGCAGTTTTTGCCAGACTGGAGACCTAATCAGGATTATTTGAAAGGGATGAGCGCTAAAATAGATAAAGGGGGTGGAGTACTATTGGATTTAGTTCACGAATTTGATTATTTACGTTGGCTAGTTGGAAAACCTAAGAACATTGCTTGTATTTTTCAAAACAACCCTAGTTTAGCAATAGAAACAGAAGATGTGGCTGATGTTTTGATCCATTTTGAAGGTAATGCATCAGGAACGATTCACTTAGACTATCATCAAAAAAAGTTAGTGCGAAACTGTATGCTTACCTGTGAAAAAGGAACTATTTTTTGGGATTTAACCAAGTCTGAAGTGAAAATTATTCGATACGATCAAGAAGACGAACTGTTTTCTTATGTTGGTTTCGAGAGAAATCAAAGGTATATTGATAGTGTTAGGGCATTTTTAGACGACTCAAAATATGATAATAGATTAACTAGTTTTGATGAAGCACTAGTTAGTTTAAAAATGGTTGTGGCTGCCAAAGAATCTTCAATTTCAAAACAATTCATCGCATTAAATTAAATATATGATATTAGGAACTATATGTTGTAGAGGAGGATCAAAAGGAGTTTTAGGGAAAAACACCCGACTTTTAAATGGTGTACCATTGATTACCTATACGATTAATGTGGCTCAACAAAGTAAGCTTCTAAATGATTTAATTGTTTCATCAGATAACCAAGAAATATTAGAAATTGCCTTAGATAATAATGTAACTAACACTGTGGTTAGACCAGATAATCTGTCAACAGATACCGCTAGTAAGTGGCCCGTATTTAGACATGCAGTAGAAAACTATGAAAAATTGACAGGAAACATAGTTAGTTATATCGTCGATATGGATGTAACAGTGCCGCTAAAAACCACTAAAGATATTGATGATGCTATTAGCCTAGCAATGCAATCTCCAGATATTGATGTGGTTATTACAGGTTACGAGCCAGAACGGAATCCTTATTTTAATATGATGGAAATAAATGATTCTGGATATGCTGAAATGGTAAAAAAAACAAAGACTCCAATCGTTAGAAGACAAGACGCTCCAAAAGTTTTTAGTTTAACCCCTGCGGCTTATGTAATTAAGAAGGAAGCATTGTATCAATATCAACATTGGAGTGAGGCAAAATGCATGATAAGTGAAATGCCTCGAGAAAGAGCCATAGATATTGATACAGAACTTGATTTTAAACTTATAGAATTTTTATTGAATGAAAAATAATTTATTTGATTTAACAGGCAAAGTTGCTTTCATTACCGGAGGTGCAGGTCTACTTGCAACCGAGCATGCCTTAGCACTAAATGAGTATGGTGCGAAAGTTATTTTGGCCGATATCAATTTAGATAAAGCCAAAGAAATAACTCGTAATTTACAGGAGCAGGAATGTGAGGTTGATTTTATTAAATGTGATGTTACTTCCAAAGAAAGTTGGGAGAACGCATTGCAATATATACTAGATAAATACCAAAAAATAGATATTTTAATAAATAATGCGGGTTTTACCAATCAAAGTAAATCTAAAAATTTTGATGCTTCTTTTGAGGATTTTCCTCTGGAAGACTGGAATGCAATTATGAATGTTAATTTAACAGGTGCTTTTTTGGGATGTCAGGTAATGGGTAGTCAAATGCTCAAGCAGCAATCTGGTGCTATAATTAATATTGCGTCCTTGTATGGGGTGGTTAGTCCCAATCATAAAATGTATCCTGGAACTGGAATTTCTCAACCTGTAGGTTATAGCGTAAGTAAGCACGGTGTAGTTGCATTAACAAAATACCTGGCGACATTGTGGGCAGAAAAGGGGATTAGAGTAAACAGTTTGACTCCTGGAGGCATTTGGAATGGCCATGACGGACTGTTTTTAGAACGATTTAAAAACTTAAATCCCATAGGAAAAATGAGTGACAAATCAGAGTTAAGAGGTGGTATCGTTTTTCTTGCTAGTGAAGCGAGTAGTCATGTTGTGGGACACAATCTAATTATAGATGGTGGGTGGACCGCATGGTAAAATTTTAAAAGTATATAATGAATCCATTTATAGAAATTGCAGGTAGAAAAATAGGTGTGGATTACCCACCTTTGGTCATTGCGGAAATCGGTATTAATCATGAAGGTTCTTTACAGGTAGCTAAAGAAATGGTCGATGCTGCCCAAAGAGCAGGTGTTGAGTTGGTTAAGCATCAAACACATATTGTAGAAGACGAAATGAGTGCGGCCGCTAAGAAAGTAATTCCAGGGAATGCAGATGTTAGTATCTATGAAATTATGGAGCGTTGTTCTTTGAGCGAAGCCGATGAATTAGAATTAAAAAATTACGTGGAAAGTAAAGGAATGATTTTTATTTCAACTCCTTTCTCGCGTGTTGCTGCGAATCGATTGCAAAAGTTTAATATTCCAGCATATAAAATAGGTTCTGGGGAGTGTAATAATTATCCCTTACTGGAGCATATCGCTTCTTTTGGGAAACCAGTTATTATGAGTACAGGAATGAACACTATTCAAAGCATTCAAAAAGCGGTGGCCATTTTTGATAAATATAAAATACCAGTAGCTCTATTACATACGACTAATTTGTACCCCACACCTATCCCTTTAGTTCGATTAGGAGCAATGACTGCGATGCATGAATTTTTTGCGGATAAAGTATTTGGATTGTCTGATCATACCTTAAATAATAATGCTTGTTTAGGAGCAGTGGCTTTAGGAGCTAGCATATTAGAAAGGCATTTTACCGATTCTATGCTAAGAACTGGACCAGATATTATTTGCAGTATGGATGAACATGCAACGAAAGAATTAATAATAAGTTCCAATGAAATTTGGCAGATGCGCGGTGGGACTAAAGAACCTGCACAAGAGGAGCAGGTTACCATTGATTTTGCCTTTGCAACAGTATGTTCAATTGTTCCAATCAGAGAAGGAGAAGTGTTTACCAAAGATAACATATGGGTTAAACGTCCTGGTACTGGTGAAATATTGGCAGCGCATTTTAATGATATTTTAGGGAAAATTGCAACTAGAGATATTCAAAATGATGATCAATTAAAGTGGGAAGATATAGATTAATTGTGTTTCTTTCTGAAATTTTAATTTGGATTAAATCGATTAAGAGAGAGCCAATAATAATTTTTAAAATTAAAAAGTGTATGATGAGTTAAATCTAATAAAAGTATAAACTCATTATTATAAAGATGGAAATGAATATAAAAAAAATCTTATTTTTAACTGGAACGCGTGCTGATTTTGGTAAAATAAAATCATTGATTTCTATTCTGGATACACATCAAGCTTTTGAAGTTTTTGTTTTTGTAACCGGTATGCATTTGCAAAGAGAATATGGTTATACGCTAATTGAAATTGAAAGATGCAATTTCAAAAACGTACATACTTTTGAAAATCATACCCATGAGACAACAATGGATTTAACACTAGCAAAAACAATTGAAGGATTATCAAGTTTTTGTAAAAAAGTGAACCCTGATTTAATTGTAATCCACGGTGACCGAGTTGAAACACTTGCCGGGGCAATTGTAGGTTCTCTAAATAATATTTTAGTGGCTCATATTGAAGGTGGTGAATTATCAGGAACTGTTGATGAATTAATTAGACATAGCGTAAGTAAACTAAGCCATATACATTTTGTCTCAAATGATGATGCCGCTAAGCGATTGCTTCAAATGGGAGAGATGGAAACTTCCATTTTTAATATAGGCTCACCTGATATTGACATTATGTTTTCAGATTCGCTTCCTAGTTTAGAGAAAGTGAAGTCCTATTATGATATTAATTTTAAGAAATTTGCCATTGTAATGTTTCATCCCGTGACAACTGAAGTTACTGAAATGGAACAATATGCTAAGAATTTTGTAAATTGTATTTTAAATGACACGCATGATTATATTGTAATATATCCTAATAATGATTTAGGAAGTCAATGTATCATAAAGGAGTATGAAAGGTTGAAAAATAATCCAAAGTTTAGGGTTTTTCCTTCTCTACGGTTTGAGTATTTTTTAACCTTACTTAAAAATTCTCAATTCATAATAGGAAACAGTAGTGCAGGAATTAGGGAAGCTCCCTATTACGGAATTCCAATTATTAATATAGGTACGCGTCAACAAAACAGGGTAATTCATGCGGATATTATTAATGTCAATTATAAAAATGAAAACATCAATAAAGCATTAAAAAATATCGATTCATACCAAGTTCAAGAAGCAAAATCTAATTTTGGACAAGGAAATAGTACCACTTTATTTCTAAACTCCATTCTAAATAGCGATATTTGGAAAATAAATCATCAAAAACAGTTTAGAGATAATTAATGTCAAACAAAAAGATTTTTATTTTAGTGCCGGATGGTATAGGACTCCGTAATTTTGCCTTTACAGATTTTTATTCAAAAGGTAAAGCTACCGGAATGAATATGATTTTTTGGAATAATACTCCATTTGAATTATCGAAAATGGGTTATGAAGAAATTAGACTCAAACAAAATCGATTAAGTCTTTTTTTGGAAGTTTTAAAAAATGCCCGAAAAGAAATTGAACTTAACTGCAATATAAGAAAATCTAAAGATACCGTTTATGATTCGTATCGATTTCCATTTTCCTATGCTAGCTTTAAGTCCATAATAAAAAGTTATATCATCCATTTTTTAATTCAATTATTTGATTCTGAAAAAGGACTGAAAAAGCTAAGAAATCTCATCAAAAAAACAGAAAGGAAAACCAATTTTTATTCTGAATCGTATACCCTTTTAAAGATGCAAAAACCGGCTCTCGTTTTTTGTACCAATCAAAGAATTAGCTTAGCGATAGCTCCATTATTAGCTGCTCAGGATTTAAAAATACCTACAGGTACTTTTATTTTCTCTTGGGATAATTTGCCAAAAGGTACTATGGTAGTAGAAACAGATTTTTATTTTGTTTGGAGTTCCCATATGAAAAAAGAACTTTTATATTATTACCCATATATAAACGAAAACCAAATCATAGTAACTGGAACACCACAGTTTGAAAATCATTTTCAGAAAGACAATATAATTGATAAAGAAATATTTTTTAAGCAAAATGGTTTAGATAGTAGCAAGAAATATATATGTTATTCTGGAGATGATATAACAACCTCACCTTATGATCCAAATTACCTTTTAGATGTAATTAAAGCAGTAAGAGTTTTAAATAAAAAAGGAATTCAATTGGGGGTTATTTTTAGGAGGTGTCCTGTGGATTTTTCAGATAGATTTGATTCTATTTTAGAAGAAAACAAAGATATAGTTACAGCAATTATACCTAATTGGGTTAAAGTTGGTGAAGAATGGAATACTATTCTGCCTACAAAAGACGATTTCATTTTGCAGTTAAATATAATCGCACATACTGAGCTAGTGGTTAATTTAGGTTCTTCTATGGTTTTTGATTACGCCGCTCATAAAAAACCGTGTGCTTATATGAATTATAATCCGGTCACAAGTGATAGTTTGTCTGCAGTTGATAAAATATACAATTATATTCATTTTCGTTCTATGCCTGACGATGCAGTAGTTTGGTTGAATTCTCCATATGAAATTGCGGATAAAATTGAACTGATGTTGGGTGATAAATGTGAAAATGTAGTAGAAAAGGCGCAAGAATGGTTTGAAAAAATTAATCAGCATCCAGCCGAAGAGGCTTCTGAACGTATTTGGGAGGCTATAGATAAAATTTGTAGAAAGGAAATATGTTAAAAGAGACCATTTTATCTGATTATAAAAGATGTGGAATTAAGAAAGTAACCTTTTGGATACTCTTAAAGACCTTCATAATTATGCCAAATCCTGGTCTGAAATTCATGACTATTTTTCGTTTGGCACAGCATTTTAGAAGAATTAATAGACCTTTGTTTTTTCTTTTTTTTCTTTGGCTCCGTAACTTAAAGGTGAAGTATGGATTTGATATATCGTATAGAACAAAAATCGGGAAAGGATTCTATATTGGTCATTTTGGTAATGTAGTGATACATGGAGATACCATAATAGGTGATAACTGCAACATTTCTCAAGGAATAACTTTTGGAGTAAGTAATTCAGGTAATAGTATTGGAGTACCTACAATTGGCAATAATGTTTTTATAGGGCCAGGAGCCTGTGTTTTTGGGAATATATGTATAGGAAATAATGTAACTATAGGAGCCAATGCCGTTGTGACAAATGATGTTCCAGATTCTCATACCGTTTTGAGCCCTTCAATTTCAGTTATCAATAAAGATTTGTCTTCTTTTTACATTCACAACAGCGATACTTAATATGTTTTTTAATTCGTTATCTTTTGCCCTATTTCTCCCTATTGTTTTTGTGTTTTATTGGTTTGTTTTTAATAAAAATAAAAGTACTCAGAATAGCCTATTAATTGTAGCGAGCTACTATTTTTATTCCTGTTGGGATTGGCGTTTTTTGTTTTTATTGGTTTTTTCCACATTTTTGGATTACTATACGGGAATTCAAATTGAAAAATCAAAGTCAGACACTAATCGAAAATTTTGGTTTTGGTTGAGTATTTCAATCAATTTAGGGTTCTTGGGAATCTTTAAATATTATAATTTTTTTGCTAGTTCCTTCTCTGAGTTATTAAATGGGTTTGGGTTGCATTCCAGTCCTTTATTACTTAATGTGGTTTTACCTGTCGGAATTTCTTTTTATACTTTTCATGGATTATCGTACGTTATCGATATCTATTTAAAAAGGATAAAAGCCGAATATAATTTTGTTGATTATTCTTTATTTGTTAGTTATTTTCCACTTCTGGTGGCTGGTCCTATTGAAAGAGCCACCCATTTATTACCGCAAGTAAAATTAAAACGCAGCTTTGATTATGAAAAAGCCAAAGAAGGTGTCTTTCAGTTTATTTGGGGTTTGGTCAAAAAAGTAGTCATTGCAGATACCTGTGCCACTTATGCCAATGCTATTTTTGATCATTATACTTCCATGAATTCGCTATCATTAATTTTAGGGGCTATTTATTTTGCTTTTCAAATTTATGGTGACTTCTCTGGTTATTCTGATATGGCGTTAGGAATGTCTAAACTCTTCGGCATTGATTTACTAAAGAATTTTAATTATCCCTATTTCTCAAGAGACATAGCTGAGTTTTGGCGTCGCTGGCATATATCCTTGTCCTCCTGGTTTAGAGATTATGTATATATTCCACTAGGAGGAAGCAAAGGAAGCAAACTAAAACAAGTACGAAATGTTTTTGTTATTTTCTTATTGAGTGGCTTTTGGCATGGGGCTAATTGGACCTTTATAGCATGGGGATTAATCAATGCATTGTATTTTTTACCCTTATTATTATTAAATAAAAACCGTTCTAATATAGAAACGGTTAACTTAGAATGGAATTTAAGTTCCATAAAAGTAGTTTGGAATATTTTAGTTACTTTCGGGTTAAGTTGTTTGGCTTGGATATTTTTTAGAGCAAATTCGATTGAAATTGCTTTCGATTACATTGCTCGGATTTTTACTAATCGTACTTT
Organism: Flavobacterium sp. WC2421; assembly: GCF_040822115.1. Taxonomy (NCBI): domain Bacteria; kingdom Pseudomonadati; phylum Bacteroidota; class Flavobacteriia; order Flavobacteriales; family Flavobacteriaceae; genus Flavobacterium; species Flavobacterium sp. WC2421. The sequence goes on from NZ_CP162004.1 coordinate 1,691,420, forward strand.
TATACCACAATATTTAGAAAACGAAAGATACAGTTATGAAATACTAGGGATGATATTACTTTTTGTTCTGGTTGAATGGAATTCCAAAACTAAAATTGAACCGATTTCGGGCGGCTATAGTTGGGTGAAAGTTGTACTCTGCTTAGTTGCTTTGTTGGTATTAGGGACCTATTCTGATTACAAAGAATTTATTTATTTTCAATTTTAATGAAGTTTTTTTCTACTCTTGTTCTTGGACTTTTATTAGCACTAGTTTTGTTAAGTGTGGGTTTGGATGTAATTTATACAAAAGTATATTTACAATCGTCCAATCGTGAAAAAATCGGGTATGTTTATAACTCAAAGGCTAGATCTTACGATGTAGTAATTTTAGGGTCTTCTAGAGCTAATAATCATTTTGTAGCTTCAATGTTTGAAAAAAAAGGGTTAAAGACTTTTAATTATGGAATGAGTGGCGGACATTTATTTGAGACTTCTTTACTCCTGAAATTAATGATAGAAAGGAAATATGAAATTAAAAATGTGATACTGGAAGCCGATTTAAATTTGTCGAATGAGCAGGAGTCTGAGAGTGTTGCACCTAAATTTATGCCTTATATTCACAATTCTAAAGTAATTGAAAGCCATTTTGCCCAGCAGCCTGATTTTTGGGCATTATATTACATCCCATTTTATAGGTATATTGTTTTTGCACCCCAAATTGGTTTTAAGGAAATGTTTGATGTCGCTCGACAAAAACCCACAAAAATCTTGAATCACTTAGGATACAATCCGCTGAGTAAAAACCCAAATGCAAATATGAAGAATGACCTAACCAATCTAAAACCATTGCATAATAAATACTACGAGGAAATAAAGCATCTTTGCAAAGCGAATCACATTAACCTGATCGCTGTTATGACCCCCATGTGTACTAATACCAAAGGATTGGATTATTTTCAAAAAGTAAACAAAGTCTATCCCGAAATTCACAATTATGAAAATGTGGTTGAAGGAGATCAGTATTTCTCTTCCTGTGGTCATATGAATGATATGGGGGCGCGATTGTTTACCTCTAAAATTTTAAACCATTTTTTTAATAAATAAAAGATGAAAATAGCCTTTTTAACTCCAGAATACCCACATCCTAGGACAGGTAATTCGGGAGGCATAGGTACAAGTATAAAAAACTTGGCTACAGGACTTTTAGCGCAAGGTTGTTCTGTTCGGGTTTTGGTTTATGGTCAGAAAGCAGAAGAGGTTTTTGATGATAATGGAGTTTGTATACAGCAAATACAAAATGTAAAATTAAAAGGAATTTCCTGGTACCTCACTCGTAAAAAACTTCAAAAAATAATTGATGGTTTGTATGAGAACAAAGAAATTGATTTGGTTGAAGCGCCTGATTGGACAGGGATTACTTCTTTTATAAACCCTGAAAAATGTCCTGTTGTCATTCGATTAAACGGTTCTGACACTTATTTTTGTAATTTAGATGGACGTCATGTAAAAATAAATAATAAGTTTCATGAAAAGCGAGCAATACAAAAAGCGGATGGATTACTTGCTGTAAGTCAATTTACAGCTGATAAAACAAATGAAGTTTTTGGAATAGCTGAACATTTTACAATTATACCCAATTCAATTGATGTCGCTACATTTAAAAAGGAGGAAGCCATAAAAGAGTTGCCTAACACGGTTTTGTATTTTGGAAGTTTAATTCGAAAAAAAGGATTATTAGAACTTCCATTCATTTTTAATGAGTTGATTAAAGAAAATCCAATTGCGAAGTTAATTTTAGTAGGTAAAGATGTACCTGATATTATCTCGGGATCAGGCTCCACTTGGGGGATGATGCAAAAGTTGTTTACCAAAGATGCCTTATTAAATGTAGATTATTTAGGAAGTGTACCTTATTCGGAAATACAAAAGCATATTAATCGGGCTACTGTTTGTGTTTTTCCCTCATTTGCCGAAGCTTTACCCGTTTCATGGATAGAAGCAATGGCTATGCAAAAATCAATAGTGGCATCAAATATTGGTTGGGCATCGGATGTGATAGATAACGGATTAAATGGTTTTTTAGTTAGTCCAAAAGAGCATGCCGTTTATGCTGAAAAAATTAATATATTGCTTAAAAATGTTCAATTGCAACAAGAAATTGGTTTGGCTGCCAGAGAAAAAGCCATTCGAAAATTTAGCATTGATATAGTCGCTAAAGAAAGTGTTTTGTTTTATCAATCTTTAATAGAGTAAATTTTGATTATTGTATATCATATAAATGCCAAAATAACGGAGGTAGTTTCTTTAGATAATCATAAAGTTGAATTTGATTGTAAAGGTTCTATTCCATTTGGTTTGCATAAGATAGCAGAACATTTTCCTGACAGAAAAATAGTTTGGTGCCATTTAGATTATAAAGAACAGCTAGATATAGAAGCGATAAAGTTATTATTTCATCATGATAAAATGCTGTTGTCTTTTTCTACTCCACAACAAGATTTTTTTGATTGTAAAATTGGATATGTTGAAGAGTCTTTATTTATTAATGTAAATAAAAACGTATCTTACCCCACTTGGCGAATGAGCAGTTTAGTTGGTGTTATTCATGCCTCTGTTCTAAATGCCTTAAAGTATAAAATAGTTTGTGATAGCAATTTCGATTATTTTTTGAACTCGATTGCAAAAACGGGGATGCCATTAGGTTTGCTTTGCTATTCTGAACCAAGACTCTTAAAGTTAGGAAAGTTTAAAAACACAAACTTGTCCAAAGCAAATATTTACACACTTTTTCGCTTTGTTAAGCAACACTATAAGACACGATGGGTATTTTTGTTGTTATTGAATTTAGGCGTGTATAAAAGGAATTTTCCAATTTTGCCTTTCTTATTTTCGTTTTTTTACAAGTCCAGATGCAATACTAATATAAATCTAGATCATATAAAAGTTCAATCCTCTTTGAACGTAATTGATAAAGAAACTGTTGATGTCGTTATTCCAACAATTGGAAGAAAAGACTATTTGTATGAAGTTTTAAAAGACTTCTCTAAACAAACATGTCTTCCCAATAAAATTATTATTATAGAACAAAATCCAGAAAAATTAAGCAATAGCCAGCTAAACTATATATTAGATGATAAATGGCCATTTAAAATTGAACACTTTTTTATACATCAAGCTGGTGCCTGTAATGCAAGGAATATTGCTTTGAAACACGTTACAAGTGAATGGGTTTTTTTTGCAGATGATGATGTTAGAATTAAGTCTGATTTTATTTATCTAACGTTTTTAAACATTAAAAAATTTGGTACTAAGGCAGTTTCAATTAGTTGTTTGCAAAACGAGGAAAAACAAAATTTTAAAAACATTATCCAATGGGGAAGTTTTGGTTCTGGATGTAGTTTTGTTGCTTCATCTACTTTAAAAGGGTGTTCTTTTACTATGGGATATGAATTTGGCTTTGGTGAAGATGCTGATTTTGGAAAACAATTACGAAATCAAGGTCATGATGTGTTGTACTTACCGCAACCAAAAATGTTGCATCTGAAAGCCCCAATTGGAGGCTTTAGAACAAAACCAAAGTTATTGTGGCAACAGGAAAGTATTCAGCCTAAGCCATCTCCAACGGTTATGTTGTATCTTATTTTGCATAATACTAAAGAACAGCTCTTGGGGTATAAAACTATTTTGTTTTTTAAATACTATAAGTATCAGAAAATTAAAAACCCGTATGTTTATTTTAAAACGTTTCAAAAACAATGGAATCAAAGTACATATTGGGCTAATCAATTAAAAAGTAAATCATGAAGTTTGCTCTAATTATCTGTACGTACATGCGTCCGAAACCTATTTTACAATTGTTACAATCGGTTAAAGCGCAAACTGTTTATCCAGATGAAATTATAATCGTGGACGGTTCTTTAAATCAAGATACTGTAACGATTTTAAATCAAAATTATTTTAAAGATCTGCACTATCATGTAGTAACCTCTGAAAACAGAGGGCTTACTAAACAGCGCAATTTTGGTGTAGGAAAAGTAAATGATGCTATCGAAGTTATTTGTTTTTTAGATGATGATACGGTATTAGAAACAACGTATTTTGAGCAAATTTTAAAAACGTATTCGGATTACCCACAAGCTTTAGGAGTGGGAGGTTACATTTGCAATGAAACTAAATTTAAATTTGTGGGATATGATTATCAACCCACTAATAAAGAATTTTATTTTGACGGATGGAAACAAAATGACGGGAGTCGTTTTGTATTGCGAAAAAAATTAGGGTTGGACAGTGATTGTCCCCCAGGATATTCATCCTTATATTCCCATGGACGCAGTGTTGGTTTTTTACCGCCAAACGGTAAAACATATGAAGTAGAAATGCTAATGGGAGGAGTTTCTTCTTTTAGAAAAAAAGTATTTGAAACGTTGCGATTCTCCACTTATTTTGAGGGATATGGACTGTATGAAGATGCTGATTTTACTTTGAAGGTTTCTAAAATAGGGAAGTTATACTTGAATACTGCCGCAAAATTGAATCATTATCATGATGCTTCTGGACGACCTAATCAATTTCAATATGGAAAAATGGTAGTGCGCAATGGATGGTATGTTTGGCGTACTAAAAATCCTAAACCACTATTTAATCATCAATTAAAATGGCATGGAATTACTTTACTTTTAATAGTGATACGATATAGTAATGTTCTTACTACAAATAGTAAAAAAGAAGCTTTTACTGAGGCTATAGGCCGTACTATAGGTTGGTTGAGTTTATGGTTTAATAAGCCGAAGTGATTTTTTTGAATAAAACTATAAACAAAAACATTTTCTATTTCCATTGGTAATGAATTTATTATGAAGACAATACAATTAATGAATATTCCTAATTATTATTCTTCCTACTATTTGTTAGGACTGAATCAAGCGTACAAGGTTAAATTCAAAATGGATAAGAATTTTATTAAGTTCAATAACAAACCAATACTGATATTTAAGGTTAATGATACTATCGCAGTAATCGATAATGATGACCCTACTGGGATAAAGCAAGAATTATATGACATAGCCAGTGTTTATTTTGTGACGAACAAACTTATCGATCATGATTCTTATAAACAGCCAAAGGTTAAGCCTCTTTATCCTCATTATCCTGTAAATATTGTGCTACTATACTGTCGTATTTTTGGTTTAGGGTTATTTCGTTATTTGAAATTTAAAGATATGGCACAACAAATTTATATTCTTTTAAGAAGGCCCCTATATATTCAATATAAAAAAAGTTTTAAAAAAGATAATTTCATTTTTTTCTCTTCTAATATTTGGAAAAAGGAGCCAGAAACTAATCAAATTCGAGCTGAGTTTATTCGTTTTTGTAAAACAGATACTAGAATAACATTTAAAGGGGGGTTTATCCCTCGCTCTGATGGGGATAATTATGGGTTTGGTAAAGAACTTAATAATGAAAAATATTCTCCTAAAATGTTTTCAAAGTTGAGTGCTAAATCTAAAGTAGCGTTAAATAACCCAGCAGTTTGCGGAGCGGTAAGTTGGAGACTTGCTGAATATTTGAATCAAGGTTTATTTGTATTGTCTTTTCCTTTTAAAATTGAATTGCCTCATAAATTAGAGCAAGGTTCCGTAGTCTATTTTATAGAAGAAACAGTAGAGTTTAAAAAAGTTATAGATACAATTGTAGATAATCCTAATGAACATGAATTAATTGCTGAGAAAGGGAAATCTTATTTTGACACCTATTGCACACCAATGGCGCAAGCAAAATATATTTATAATTCAGTATTGGTTAAATAATAATTTTAAAAGCTAAGATTTATAAAATGAAATTCACCATATTTACTCATGTTCCACACTCAAAAGAGGATAATCTGTATTATGCTTATGCTCCCTATGTTCGGGAAATGAATGTTTGGGGGGATAATGTGGATGAATTAGTGGTTGTTGCTCCTTTTTTTTTAGGGGATAAAACGGCAATAGACTGTTCATACACCCATGAAAATATAGAATTTATATCCGTACCCAATTTTGATGTTTTATCTGTTAAATCTATTTTGAATACTATTTTGAAGTTTCCAGTTTTAATTTCGATTCTTTTTAAGGCTATGAAAGCAACGGATCACATTCATTTGCGCTGTCCAGGTAATATTGGTTTATTGGCCTGTTTCGTGCAAATTTTATTTCCAAAAAAAACAAAAACGGCTAAATATGCAGGTAATTGGGATTCGCAATCTAAGCAACCTTGGAGCTATCAATTACAACAATGGGTATTGAGTAACACTTTTTTGACTCGAAATATGCAGGTTTTGGTCTATGGTGAGTGGGAAGGAATGACGAAAAATATAAAACCATTTTTTACAGCTACTTACAAAGAAGAAGACAAGCGGCCAATCGTCCCAAAAGGTTTAAATAATAAAATCAATTTTATTTTTGTGGGTACACTAGTAAAGGGAAAGAATCCTTTGTATGCAATTCAATTGGTAGAAAACTTATATAAAAAAGGGATTGCTGTTTCTTTACAGATGTATGGAGAAGGAATTGAACGAAGGGAATTGGAACGTTATGTGCTAGATAAGAATCTAGAGTCTATAATTAGTTTGGAAGGAAATCAAACTAAAGCTATTGTTCAAAATGGGTATCAGGGAAGCTGTTTTGTACTATTAGCATCAGAAAGTGAAGGTTGGCCTAAGGCGATTGCCGAGGGGATGTTTTGGGGATGTGTTCCTATTGCCACTTCAGTGTCTTGTGTTCCTTTTATGTTGGATTATGGAAATAGGGGGGTGTTATTGACTATGATTTTAGAAAAAGATGTAAAACAATTGATGCGTCTAATAAAAAATGAAAAGGATTATAAAGATAAACAAAGCAAAGCAGTAGCATGGTCTAGAAACTATACACTTGATGTTTTTGAAAGGGAAATAAAAAAACTACTTAATAATACCGATTACTATTAATAATCGTAAACTAAAAATGATATAGGAGCGTATTTTTTGGCTCGTTTTTATAAAGAAAAGTCATTTTATCAATTTACGGATTGTTATATTTGGCCATAATTTTATAACAAGAGTTATAAAAGATATTTTTGAAAATACAAACAATAAATACATGCGTATACTGCAAGTAATAGATTCGTTAGCCGTAGGTGGTGCTGAACGTATGGCAGTTAATTATGCGAATGCCTTAGCCAAAAAAGTGCCATTCTCAGGTATAGTAGCCACTAGACAGGAAGGGTCGCTTTTACAGCAACTTAATGGGAATGTGACCTATCTTTTTTTGGATAAAAAAGGAAGTTTCGATTTGAAAGCATTGTTTCGATTGAAAGCCTTTGTTAAACAGCATAAAATTACCATTATACAGGCGCATAGTACCTCTTTTTTTACTAGTTTCCTTTTAAAGTTGATTTGTCCTTCTGTTCAATTAATATGGCACGATCACTATGGGGATAGTGAGTTTTTACACAAAAGACCCGTTACGATATTAAAAGTAGTGCTTCCTTTTTTTTCTGGAATTATAGCAGTAAACCACAAATTAAAGGATTGGGCCAAAGAGCAAATGCATTTTAGTAACACAATCTATTTGCCTAATTTTACATCTGATGAAAATACAACTCAAGTCAATACTGTTTTAAAAGGAATAGAAGGGAAGCGGATTGTATGTTTGGCTAATTTGAGGGAACAAAAAAATCATTTTTTATTGATAGAGGTAGCTAATAAGTTAAAAATATCTCATCCTGATTGGACCTTTCATTTGGTAGGAAAAGATAGTGGTGATGGGTATGCTACTGCATTAAAAAGCAGTATTTTTGAATTGGAGTTAGAGGATGCCGTTTTTATATATGGCGCAAAATCAGATATAATTACAGTATTGCAACAAAGTACAATAGGAATTTTGACTTCTCAATCAGAAGGCTTGCCAGTGGCGCTATTGGAATATGGTTTGCATAAAATGCCAGTAGTTGTTACTGCTGTTGGTGAAATCAATTCAGTCATTCAAAATGAGTTTAATGGATTTGTAGTGCCAAGCCAAGAATCAGAATTGTTTTACATTGCCTTGGTTCAACTCATCGAAAATAAAGAATTAAGAATGAAATTGGGTGAATCTCTTTATCGAACTATTTTAGAAACCTATTCTGAACGAGCCGTCATTACGCCCTATTTAAATTGGATGCAAAAAACTATTTTGAAATGAAAAAAGAAGAATCCTCTTATCTCAACTTAATCCTATTGCATGTTTTTATTGGGTTTATTGTTTATTTAGTACCCTTTACAGCCAAAATATACGGTTATCTCATTTTTATATTAGGGGTTTATTATGTAATCAAAACCCAAAATAAAAATCATGAGGCTTTGATGGTAGCTGCCTATGTGGTAGGCGCTGAGGTACTGTTGCGGATGACAGGAGGCAATATCACTTACGAGTTTTCTAAATACGGAGTGATGATTTTTATTTTCTTGGGAATGTATTATACTGGATTTTCAAGAGGAGCTTTACCCTATTGGGTTTTTATATTGTTATTGATTCCTAGCATAGTGCTTTCGACCTTCGTTATCAACTTTGATACCAATCTTAGGAATACCATTGCATTTAATATCTCAGGTCCCATTTGTTTAGCAATAGCTTCTTTATATACCTATAGACGTAAGATGCTTTTAGAACAGGTAAATATTATTCTTCTTTGTATTGGTCTTCCTATTATTTCCTGTACGGTATATTTGATTTTTTACACTCCTAATATTGAGGATGTAATTACTGGAACTCAGTCCAATTTTGAAACTTCAGGTGGTTTTGGTCCTAATCAGGTGGCTACTTTTTTAGGTTTGGGTATGTTTATTTTCTTTTCTAGGATTATTTTGGAATCAAGGACTAAATTTATGGTGTTATTAAATCTTATTATTGTTTTTAATATTAGTTATAGAGGAATGGTTACTTTTTCACGAGGAGGAATGATTACTGGTTTTTTGATGATTGTATTATTGTTGTTATTTCTATATTATAAATCCAATTACAGAGGAAAGGTAAAGCTTAATTATATTGTAGTCATTATTGGAATAGCTATGATAGGTATTTGGGGCTATACCTCTTTCCAAACGGGAGGGTTAATTAATAAACGCTATGCTAATCAGGATGCAGCTGGAAGGGTAAAGGCGAGTCAATTTACAGGTAGGGAGGATGTAGCTCAAACAGAAATTAATATGTTTTTTAATAACCCTATTTTTGGTGTAGGGGTTGGGAAAGGAGTTGAAGTACGGAAAGCAGAAACAGGTGTTTTTGTACTGTCTCATGATGAAATTACCCGAATGCTTGCGGAGCATGGTTCTTTAGGAATATTAGGGTTATTAATTCTAATTTTTACCCCATTGGTATTATATCTGGAAAATAAATTCAATATGTTTTTATTGTGCTTTGTCGCTTTTTGGTTTTTGACTATTAATCATGCCGCTATGCGAACGGCTGTGCCTGCCTTTGTCTACTCCTTGTCTTTGTTGAATGTGCAAATTGGTGGAGCTAAAAAAGAAAATGAAATTTAGTATTAGTATTATTATTATTTATTCTTTGTAAATGATTAAAATTAAGTATTTTAATACCCTTTTTTTGTTTTGAAAAATGATTAATTAAGTTTAATAGATTGGCACTGATTAATAGGTTGCTAATTGAAAATTTTTAGCCTTTCCCTCTTTGTGTGCTCCAAACTAAATCTATGGGTCTCATACCCGCACTAGTTAAGCTAATTGCATATATATATATCATATCATTTTTAAACATCATGTTGTTGATAGATTTAATTGTATTTGTAACTATTTTTGAACAAAATAACTAAATTGCAACAAAAAGCACAATATATACAATGCACAAAAACAAAATACATTTTGAAATCTCAGAAAGGAAAACTATACTGTATCTGTTTGATATTGTTTTTGTATTAACTGTTTTATATTTTGTTGGAAATCTATTCGACTTAGAGTATTTGAAATATTCGGTTGGAAATTTGTATTGGGCTTTGTTCCTAGTCATCTACCTTAATGTTTTTGGAACTATTTTTGAGATGTATAACTTACAGGTATCTAGTAATGAATATCAAATATTAAAAAGCACCTTGCTAACCGTTTCTACCACTGTTCTCGTTTATCTCCTTACTCCCTTTTTTTCACCTGTTTTACCTTCTAATCGATTGCAGATTTTAGTTTTTTATGCCGTTATTTTTATTACTTTAATTCTTTGGAGGTTGTTTTATGTTAAGTATTTGGCATCGAATCGATTTCTACAAAATGCTGTGCTCATATGTGATAAAGATGAAGTAGAGGAGTTAATTTTAGGATTAGAAAACATTGATCCCCATTACAAAATCGTGGCTTATGTTAGTGCTGATACCTTAGTCAATGACGACTTTGAGCAACATCATTATGTGCAACATATTAAAAGAGATGACTTGGCATTATTTGTTAAGTTAAATGGGATATCGGAAATTGTAATTGCATCTAAAAATACACAAGGAATTACATCTGAATTATACCTTCAATTGCTATCACTTCTGGAGTCCGGTAAAATTATTAGAGAATATACACAAGTATATGAGAGTAAAACATATCGGATTCCTGTGCAATATATGGCAAGAGATTTTTATCGTTTTTTTCCATTTAGTAGGAGTAATCATAATAAATTATACCTTTCCGTTGTAAGAGTATTTGAAATTGTTATTTCTTTAATTGGGTTAACCATTGGTGTTGTTCTTTTTCCATTTATACTCTTAGGGAATACTTTGGCCAATCAAGGGAAATTATTTTATAGTCAAGAACGAATAGGGAAAGATAGTCAGGTGTTTAAGATATTAAAATTCCGAACAATGGTAAAAAATGCAGAATCCAATGGAGCTGTTTTTGCTACTACAAATGATGTTCGAGTTACTCGTTTTGGAAAATTTTTAAGAAAAACTAGAATAGATGAGCTTCCTCAGTTTATCAATATCTTAAAAGGAGAGATGGCTGTAATTGGTCCACGGCCTGAACGTCCTCATTTTGTCAAGGAAATTGCAGCAATCATGCCTTTTTATGAAACTAGACATGTCATAAAGCCTGGTCTTACGGGTTGGGCTCAGGTGAATTATGCTTATGGTGAAACGATTGACGATAGTTTGATTAAGCTACAATATGATCTTTACTATATAAAACACCGTAGCTTTTATTTGGATTTAAATATTACGCTTAAAACAATAACTACTGTTTTATTTTATAGGGGACAATAATGTTGTTCGTTGACCGATGTTCGATGGACGATAGACGAAAAACGGTTAACGGTTGACGACAATCGACATATGTTTGTTTTGTATTACCAACTTTATTACAAGTACTCCCGTAGTTACTATCAAAGGCATAACAATCATCAGGTGCGCTTTGTTTATTAGTATAAGGAGGTAAATCGCTAAAGAAAATAGGTTGAAAAAAGCCAAGTTTAAAATCCCTTTTCGGTTATTTTTAAAATAAAAATAGGCAAGAACTAATAAGGCGGGGTTGAATAAGAGTACATTATAGTTGTATCCTAATTCATGATGAGAGGAGTAAAACCCTATAAAAATAAAGAATAATCCCAATATTCCCATCGTTAAAAAATAGAATTGATTTATTCCTTTTTTATTGATTAAAATAATAAATCCAAGAAGTAGTAAGTACGTATATATATTATTCCACCATGAGTTTTCCTGTACTTCATTTGATTCCAAAAGAATTTTGCTTTCATTAGCGAGAAGGTGATTTTGAAAACGAATTGTTTTTAAGCTTTTGAGTAGTTCAAAAGGTAAAAAGATACGTGTACCCAACTCATCCACTTTTTTTCCAAAAATGATGCTCGTTCCTAGTTTCTCATAAAAGTGATATTCAAAATAGGGGTAAAGAATTGTTCTGTATGTAATATCAGTATCTGTGTTTTTTACAACTGCAGTAGTGTCTAGTGTTTTATTAATCACGTCCACCACCATCGAGGTACAGTTTTTGTCGATAAATTTATAAGTATAATGACTTTCGCCAGATGCTAATGAAGTATTTAAATTATCAAACAATTTTTGCTTTAATGGTAAAGGGATATCTAATTCCTGCTCATAAACAGATCTTTTTTCATACCTGTATTCATTCATGAAATCATTGAAAGAATGGGTGACTGCAAAATACTGTAAGTCTCCTTTGACAAATTTGGGTACGAAATTAGGGGTGTTAAAATCAAAAGCGCCATAATTATATACCAGATCAATAAAATTGGGAGCATCTGTAATTCGGATAGCAGTATGTCCAAAAAGGGAGTAGGATTCATTACCCGTCCCACAGGTCAAAACACTGACTTTTGCATTTTCGGATAAAATAGCAGTTTGACTAAAAGTAGCGTTTATTGTGCTTAGAAAAGTGAAGGTTAAAATTATTTTTTTTAAAAGAGAGGTCTTCATTTTTGAAAATTGTAAAGAGTTGAAAATTAGTTTCTAAAAAGAGATAAATCCACTTTTAGTGAAAAAATATTGGAATATAAAGCGGCACTTTGATTTCCTAAATCGGTTAAGGCATAATCTACTTGAATTCCCTTATACTTAAATCCGAGTCCTATATTGGGTTGAAATCCTACTTTTTTAGTATTATCCAATTGTTGGATGTTTTGAAAATTACTTACGCCAGCACGCAAAAAAACCAAGTCTAAGTAGCCAAATTCGAAACCTAAGGCAGGATCAATACTAACAAAATCATTCGAAAATATATCGTTTGTCTTTGAAAAGCGCATATTTAAATTGGCTGCAGCCAAAAGACTATAGTCATACCGAATGATAAATTTTTTTGAAAGACCCAATTGTGCTTTTGGGGCCGTAATCTCTGTACTTTCAGGAAGGTCTTGATTTTGACCAGGAATGGCGTCTGCAATTTTTTGGTATTCTTTCTCGTCAATATTCCATACGTTATAGGTTGTTGTAATGTCACGAACCATTATTCCCAATTTCCAGTCGTTTTTTTCGTATTGCAATCCAATATCAAACCCAAATCCCCAAGAATCAGCAAATTTACCAATGATGCGTCGAATAACTTTTGCATTTACTCCATATTGAAATCCTTGAACAGGTAGTTTGCGAGCGTAAGAAAAAGTAAATCCATAATCGGCTGTCGAAAAAAGACTAATTCTATTGTAGTCAATATTACCTTGGCTGTCAATTAATTCAGTTGTATTTAAAATATCATCCACCCCAAAACGGATTAAGGAAATACCCCAAGCGCTTCGGTCGTCTATAGGACTTGCGTAAGCGATATAGTCATATTGGGCAATATTAGCAAAATAATTGGCATGCATTAATCCAATTTGTGAGTCTTCAAGCTGCATTAATCCTGCAGGATTCCAATATACAGCATTAACATCATGTGTTGATGCTACAGCTGTATTGGCCATACCTAAAGCAGCGGCATCTACGCCGATATTCATAAACTCATTGGAATATTTTCTAACAGTTTGTCCGTAATTTACGGAACAAACTAAAAGAAGAAGAATAAATTGATGTATTTTCAATCTTTTTGTTTTTAACAAAACGGTTGTTTGTTTAAATTTTATCAAAAATATAATTTTTTCCCGAGCTTATTTCTCCATAGCTTAAATAAATGGTAAAGGCTGTTAACAATCTCTTTTAAAAACTACTGCTGCATTCACTTATTATAGTAAATTTGTCCCCTTAGATTATAAAATACAATTACAATGAATATTAAGAAACACATTCCAAACAGTATTACTTTGCTAAACCTATTCTGTGGCTGTATTGCTATTGTCTTAGTGTCTGAAAAGGATTTTGAAATGGCTTTTTATATGGTTTGCCTTGGAATCTTTTTTGATTTTTTTGATGGTTTTTTTGCTCGATTATTTAAAGTGTCCGGTCCTTTGGGTTTGCAATTGGATTCATTAGCGGATATGGTAACTAGTGGCGTTGTGCCAGGGTATATTATGTATTTTTTACTGACTAATAGCCAACATGAAATTTCATCTAATCCATGGATGCCTTTCTTGGGGTTTATTATCACCTTGGGATCCTGTTATCGATTGGCGGTATTTAATTTAGATACCCGTCAGACGAATTCTTTTATTGGTCTACCAACTCCTGCAAATGCCTTATTTATTTTGAGTTTGCCTCTAGTATTAAAATATTCAGATTCTCTACTTGTACTTGAGTTTTTGACTAATCAATGGGTTTTATTGGCCATTACACTTTTTAGTGCTTCTATTTTGAATGCTGAGATTCCTTTATTTTCTTTAAAAATTAAAAAATTCAATCTTAAAGATAATGCACTTCAAATTGTCTTTTTGTTTCTTTCTTTTTTGTTGTTGATCTTCTTTCAATTTTCAGGAATTCCTTTGATTATCATAGGGTATGTTCTATTATCTGTAGTGAGTAACATCTTTAAATTAGATGAGAAAAAAAATCGTTAGACAAAGAAAAACAACTGTAATTCGTAAGTCCAAGAAGCGTTCCTCCGTTTTTTCTGGACGCCTTTTACGATTTTCTATAGGGCTATTTGTTATTCTTTTTGTTTTTACAATTGCCTATCATTATCGAGATGGTTTGGCCTATTATTTTAGCTTTAAATCGAATCATACGTCACAATTGGAAGCAGAGGAGAAGCGAATTTCTGATGTTCGAAATTTTCAAGTTTTAGAGAAAAGTGAGGGTAAGGTTGTAGGGTTGGATGTTTCTGAATATCAGGGTAATATCAATTGGAAAAAGATGGATTCTTTAGAAAATAAATATCCAATTCATTTTGTTTTTATTAGAGCAACTGTCGGTAGCGATAGACTGGATAAAGGTTTTGAAGAGAATTGGCTTGGCGCCAAAAAAAATAAGTTCATCCGTGGTGCTTACCATTATTATCGTCCAAACGAAAATTCACTTGAACAAGCCGATCTTTTTATAAAAACGGTTTCTTTAAAAAAAGGAGACTTACCTCCAGTTTTGGATATTGAAAAATTGCCTAAAAATCAATCACTGAGCCGACTTAAAATAGGTTTGAAACGTTGGTTGAAAAGAGTTGAGCAACATTATAAAGTGAAACCAATTATTTATACTGGAGAGAAATATTATGAAGATTTTTTAAAAGAAGAGTTTGGTGATTATCTATTTTGGATAGCCAATTATAATTTTTACAGAGAGGAAATTGATTCCGATTGGTTATTTTGGCAATTTACAGAGAAAGCTTCAATAGCTGGCATAAAAGGAAATATTGATGTCAATATATATAATGGTGATTTACAGCAGCTGCGGTTTATTACTGTTGAGTAATTTTGAATTAAAGTTGTTATTTTGATGAAAATAAAGCCAGACTGATTATAATAATAATTGTAATTACAAAAAGAGCTACAGAAATGCTATTAGCAAAATTAACTGTCCATCCTGCCCAAGCCATTCTTTTTGGTGGTAAAATTCTTTTGTCTTCCTTATTATAATAAAACACACCTAACTTCCAGTTTTTAGGATCTTTGTGCCATTTATTAAGCGTTTCTTTAGTTGGTTTATCTTCTGGATTCATATTATTTAAGAATTAAAACTCAATTTTCTTTTTACGTAATTCAAAATTCTGCCCTAGATATACTCTACGTACCATTTCGTCTTCCACTAATTCTTCTGGAATACCCGCTTTTAAGATGCCACCTTCAAACATCAAATAGGTTTTATCAGTAATAGCTAATGTTTCTTGAACATTGTGATCGGTAATTAAAATTCCGATATTTTTATTTTTTAACTGGGCTACAATTCTCTGAATATCTTCTACGGCAACGGGGTCAACTCCAGCAAAAGGTTCATCGAGTAAAATGAATTTTGGGTCGGTTGCTAAACAACGCGCAATTTCAGTACGGCGACGTTCTCCTCCCGACAGTAAATCTCCCCGATTGGTGCGAATGTGCTCTAAGCTAAATTCAGAAATTAAGCTTTCCATTTTGGCTTCCTGTTCTTCTTTTGAAAGCGTAGTCAGTTGTAAAACACTTAAGATATTGTCTTCGATACTTAGTTTTCTAAAAACAGATGCTTCTTGAGCCAAATAGCCAATTCCTTGTTGTGCTCTCTTGTACATGGGATAATCCGTGATGTTCAAGTCATCCAAATAAATATTACCTGAATTGGGTTTAACCAAGCCAACAATCATGTAAAAAGAGGTTGTTTTTCCAGCTCCATTAGGACCTAGTAAACCTACGATTTCTCCTTGATTTACTTCAACCGAAATGCCTTTTACAACACTTCTTCCTTTGTACGTTTTTATTAAATTTTCGGCTCTTAAAATCATATTGATTTGTTTATTTGTTTAATCGGTGATTTGTTTAATCGTACAAATAAACGAATAAACGAATCAATATATAAATCTGTTAACAGTTATTTAGATTCTTCTTCCAATGCCTCCCAAAATTCATAGGCTCTACGCAAATGTGGAACAACAATGGTTCCGCCAACTAAAGTGGCAATTCCCATTGCTTCCATCATTTCTTCTTTGGTCACACCTTCTTTATAACTGGTTTCTAAATGGTATTTTACACAATCGTCACAACGTAAAACAGCCGAAGCAACAAGACCTAAAAGTTCTTTGGTTTTTACATCAAGCGCACCAGCAGCATAAGCATTGGTATCTAAGTTGAATATTCGCTTTACAATTTTATTATTGTCAGCCAGTAATTTTTCGTTCATTTTAGAACGGTATTCATTGAATTCTTCTATTATAGCAGCCATTTTAGTCTTTTTTATTTTTAACAACAAATACTGAAATCCAGATACTTGCTTCGTAGATTAATAACATCGGGATAGCTACAATAGTTTGACTCACCACATCAGGAGGAGTAACAATTGCAGCAATGATTAGTACCAATACAATTGCATATTTTCTATATGTTCTTAAAAAAGTAGGAGTTACAAGTCCTAATTTAGTCAAGAAATAGATGATTATAGGTAATTCAAAAAACAATCCACTTGCTAAAACGGATGTTTTAACCATTCCAATATAAGAATCTAGTGTAAATTGATTTTTTACCACATCACTCACGGTAAAGGTTGCAACGAAATTCACGGACATAGGGATCACAACAAAATATCCAAATAGCACTCCTAAAAAGAAAAGTAAAGAAGAGAAGAAGATGAATATTTTAGCATTTTTCTTTTCATTTGTATAAAGTGCTGGACTGATAAATTTCCATATTTCCCATAGTATATAGGGGAAACTTAAAATAAATCCCGCAAGTATACAAATCCATATGAACACATTAACTTGCCCTTCCATTTCTGTGTTCTGAATGATAAATGGCATTTCGGTGATGCAAATACTATCTGCAAAACCTATAGAATGCGATAATTCACAGAAAAAAGTATAGGTAAAAAAAGAAGGTCTTGTTGGTCCAAATATTACTACATCAAACAAATAATCACTTATGAAATAGGTGAAAAATGCCATGATGATAATTGCGACTGTACTTCTTACTAATAACCATCTTAAATCTTCAAGATGATCTAAAAACGACATTTCGTTTTGGTTTTTCTTTGCCATTATATTATTCCTTCTTTTAAAATGTCGTGTAAATGTAAAACGCCCTTGTATTCTTGTTGATCAACAACAACCAATTGTGTTATTGAGAAGTCTTCTAAAATATTGAATGCGTCTACCACCATATCATTGGATTGTATTAATTTTGGGTTTTTTGTCATAATATCTTTTGCAGTCAAATCAGCAAATGTATCTCTTTCATTCAACATTCTGCGTATGTCACCGTCAGTGATTATTCCAATTACTTTGTCATTCTCTACTACGGCAGTTACTCCAAGTCGCTTCTCTGAAATTTCAAAAATAACTTTTTTTATTGGAGTATCAGGACTAACCATCGGTTTTAGTGTATGTTCCAGCATGTCTTTTACTTTAAGTAATAATTTTTTACCTAATGCACCACCAGGATGGTATTTAGCAAAATCTTCTGCTTTAAAGTCACGTATTTCCATGAGGCATACTGCCATAGCATCTCCCATCACTAATTGTGCAGTTGTACTACTAGTAGGAGCCAAGTTGATAGGACAAGCTTCAGATTCTACTGTTGTATTTAGAATAAAGTCAGATCCTTTGGCAAGAAATGAGGTTGTATTACCAGTAATAGCGATTAAGGTATTGCCAAAACGTTTTAATAAAGGAACAAGTACTTTTATTTCGGGACTATTTCCACTTTTGGAGATACAAATAATGATATCATCATTTTGTACCATTCCTAAGTCGCCATGTATTGCTTCTGCAGCATGAAGGAACATAGATGGGGTACCAGTTGAATTGAAAGTAGCTACCATTTTTTGAGCTATGATGGCACTTTTTCCTATTCCTGTTACGATCAATCTTCCTTTAGAATTGTAGATTGCTTGTGTAGCGTCTGAAAAATTTTCATCTAAATAATCAGTTAATTTTGTAATTGCTTTACTCTCAGCTAATATGGTTTTTTTGGCGGTTGCCAATATATTTTCTTTAGATATCAAAACAGAATGTTTAAAATTTGTAAGTGTAAAAGAAATTAGTATCTTTATGTAATGCAAATTTATACAAAATACCACATAATACCATACAATAAAGAATGAATTCAAACGAAATTGACATCCATAAAGAATTAAAGAAATATTTTGGCTTCAGCCAATTTAAGGGACTACAAGAACAGGTGATAAAAAGTTTGCTTAGCAAACAAAATACATTTGTTATAATGCCAACAGGTGGCGGAAAATCACTCTGTTATCAACTGCCCGCTTTAACACAAGAAGGAACAGCAATTGTTGTTTCGCCTTTGATCGCTTTAATGAAAAACCAAGTGGATGCCATTAGAAGTTTGTCTTCGGAAGCTGGTATTGCCCATGTTTTAAATTCTTCCCTTACGAAAACAGAGATAGCACAAGTTAAAAAAGATATTACATCTGGACTGACTAAATTATTATATGTAGCTCCAGAATCCTTGACCAAAGAAGAAAATGTAAATTTTCTTAAAAGTGTAACTGTTTCATTCGTTGCTATTGATGAAGCCCATTGTATCTCAGAGTGGGGACATGACTTTAGACCAGAATATAGAAATCTAAAAAATATTATAAAGCAGTTGGGTGATATTCCTGTGATAGGACTTACCGCTACTGCTACTCCAAAAGTCCAAGAAGACATTCTTAAAAACTTGGACATGTGCGATGCTAAAACTTTTAAAGCTTCTTTCAACAGACCTAATTTATACTACGAAGTACGCACAAAAACAAAAAATATTGAATCTGATATTATTCGGTTTATAAAACAACATAAAGGAAAATCGGGAATTATTTATTGCTTAAGCCGTAAAAAAGTAGAAGCTATTGCCGAAGTTTTGCAAGTAAACGGTATAAGTGCTGTTCCTTATCATGCTGGATTGGATGCGAAAACCCGTGCGAAACACCAAGATATGTTCCTTATGGAAGATGTTGATGTAGTGGTTGCAACAATCGCTTTTGGAATGGGAATTGATAAACCCGATGTTCGATTTGTCATTCATCACGATATTCCTAAGTCACTGGAGAGTTATTATCAAGAAACGGGACGTGCTGGTCGTGATGGAGGTGAAGGTCATTGTCTAGCTTACTATTCTTATAAGGATGTAGAAAAACTCGAAAAATTCATGTCGGGTAAGCCGGTTGCTGAACAAGAAATTGGATTCGCTTTATTGCAAGAAGTAGTGGCTTATGCTGAAACTTCCATGTCAAGAAGGAAATTTTTACTTCATTATTTTGGTGAAGAGTTCGATAGTGAAACAGGAGAAGGAGCCGATATGGATGACAATGTCAGAAATCCGAAGGTGAAAATTGAAGCCCAGAATCAAGTAGTGAAACTACTGGAAATAGTAAGAGATACTAAACATCTATACAAGTCCAAAGAGATTGTTTTTACTTTAATAGGGAGAGTTAATGCTGTGATTAAGGCCCATAGAACTGATGTTCAACCTTTTTTTGGAACTGGAATTGCTTTTGATGAAAAATATTGGATGGCTTTATTGAGGCAAGTTCTTGTTGCCGGATATTTGACTAAAGATATTGAGACGTATGGTATTGTAAAAATAACCGACAAAGGTTTGGGTTTTATAAAAAAACCAAGCTCTTTCATGATGTCTGAAGATCATGAATATAATGAAACCTCTGATGAAGCCATTGTGACAGCTTCAAAATCAACTGGTGCTGTTGATGAAGTTTTAATGGGAATGTTGAAAGACTTAAGAAAAAAAGTAGCTAAGAAAATTGGGGTTCCTCCATTTGTAGTTTTTCAAGATCCCTCGCTAGAAGATATGGCTTTGAAATATCCAATTTCTCTAAATGAATTGATTAATATTCATGGAGTTGGTGAAGGTAAAGCTAAGAAATACGGTGCTGATTTTGTCGAACTAATCAATCGATATGTGGCTGATAATGAAATTATTCGCCCTGATGATTTAGTTGTTAAATCTACAGGAGTAAATTCAGCTAATAAATTGTATATCATTCAAAATATTGATAGAAAATTATCGCTAGATGATATTGCTAAGGCTAAAGGATTAACAATGGACCTGCTTATAAAGGAGATGGAACAAATTGTCTATTCAGGAACGAAGCTAAATATTAAATATTGGGTTGATGATATGCTTGATGAAGAGCAGCAAGAAGAAATTCATGATTATTTTATGGAATCAGAATCTGACAATATAGAAGGTGCCTTGAAAGAATTTGAAGGGGACTATGATATTGATGAATTGCGCTTGATGCGCATCAAATTTATTAGCGAAGTAGCTAATTAGTAGTAATGTTTCAAAGTCATAAGGTCTTAAAGTTTGAATTTTATCTTTAGGACCTAAGACCTAATACTTTAACTTTCGACGTAAATCTCAGCGCGATGCGGTTTTAAACCATCACGAACTTGTGTCATATGTTCATCCGTTACTACCATAAAAGCAATGGCGTGCATTTCATTACGGATTTCGAAGCCAGTTATATTCAAAGGTAATTTTTCAATTGCAATATATTCTTTAAGATGTATTTCATGATGTTCCGCCGTTTTTGAAGCGGCAGGCCCACGAAAATCCCATATCATTTTTATTTTTCTAGACATTATTTTTAAGGTTCAAAGTTTCAAAGTAGCAAAGGTACAGCTCTATTTTGAAAATGGACTTTATAATAATCAACTAATTCCACTTCAAAATACTATTTTTGCAAATGTTTTTGTTTTTCGAAAAAATGAAACAGTAATGCAATGATTAAAAAAGATAAAATGCCTCAAGAACTCCTTTTACAAGTAACTCCAGAAATTGCTGCGAATGAATCGTTGCTAAAAGACCATTTATCGAAACAAATTAAAGTTTCTGTTAATGAAATTCAGCATGTTGTTATTTTAAAACGTTCTATCGATGCACGTCAAAAAGCAATAAAGATTAACTTGAAAGTGGCTGTTTATTTGAAAGGGGAACCTTTTCAGGAATTAAAATTGGAACTTCCTTATTATCCAAATGTTGCCAGCGCACAAGAAGTATTAGTGGTGGGAGCAGGTCCTGCAGGTCTTTTTGCGGCTTTGCAATTAATAGAATTGGGCTTGAAGCCAATCGTAATCGAACGTGGAAAAGAGGTTCGTGGACGTCGTCGTGATTTGAAAGCGATTAATGTAGACCACATTGTAAATGAAGATTCTAATTATTGTTTTGGAGAAGGCGGAGCTGGGACTTATTCAGATGGGAAATTATATACCCGTTCTAAAAAACGTGGTGATGTAACCCGAATTTTAGAATTGTTAGTCGCTTATGGTGCTACACCAGATATTTTAGTAGAGGCACATCCACATATTGGAACAAATAAATTGCCACAAATTATTCAAGATATTCGAGAGAAAATTATTGAATGTGGTGGTCAGGTTTTATTTGAAACCAGAGTTACTGATATTTTGGTTAAGAATAATGAAGTGGAAGGAATAGTAACTCAAAATGGAGATACAATTTTGGCTAATAAATTAATTTTGGCCACGGGGCATTCCGCTCGTGATATTTATGAACTATTAGATAGAAAAAAAATATTTATTGAGGCAAAACCTTTTGCCTTGGGCGTAAGAGCGGAACATCCACAATCTTTAATTGATAGCATTCAATACAGTTGTGATTATCGTGGGGTACTTTTACCGCCTGCATCGTATAGTATTGTAAAGCAGGTAGGAGGTAGAGGAATGTATTCTTTTTGTATGTGTCCGGGAGGTGTAATTGCACCTTGTGCTACTAGTCCTGGTGAGGTGGTGACCAATGGTTGGTCTCCATCAAAAAGAGATCAAGCAACTGCCAATTCAGGGATTGTCATCGAATTGAAATTAGAAGATTTCAAACCTTTTGCTCAATTTGGCGCTTTGGCTGGAATGGAATTTCAAAAAAGTATCGAACAAAAGGCTTGGCATCTTGCAGGTGAAACCCAAAAAGTACCGGCACAACGCATGATTGATTTTACACAAAATAAAGTATCATCTGATATTCCAAAAACATCTTACGTACCAGGAACGACATCGGTAGAAATGGGGCAGGTTTTCCCAGGCTTCTTAACTCAAATATTAAGAGAAGGTTTTTCTGAATTTGGGAAATCCATGCGTGGGTATTTAACAAATGAAGCTATTTTACATGCTCCTGAATCAAGAACATCATCTCCAGTTCGTATTCCTAGAGATCCTATTTCCTATGAACACCTTCAAATAAAAGGATTGTATCCTTGCGGAGAAGGAGCAGGTTATGCGGGCGGAATAATATCAGCTGCCATTGACGGGGAGAAATGTGCTTTGATGATTGGGGAAAGTCTGCATAAAAAAACCTCGAATTAGTAATAAGTCGAGGTTTGTTCCAAAATTAGTAGTATTCTGTTTTTAAGGAACAAGAATTATTTTTCCAGTACTTTTTCTGCTTTCTAAATAATCGTGTGCTTTTTTTCCTTCAGAAAGTTTAAAAACGGTTGGTTTGGCAATTGTAATTTGGTTCATACTAATCCAGTTAAACAATTGATGCGCTCTCTTAATTCGTTCTTCTTTTGAGGTTAAATAACTCCATAAGTCACCACCTGTAAGTGTTTTGGAGGTATCCATTAGCATTCTTGGATTGATAAAATCAGGATCTCCACCCGCCATTCCAAAGAAAACAACTTGTCCACAATTTTTAGTTACTTCAAAACTATCGCTTAACGTACTGCCTACACTGTCATAAACCACATCGACTCCGTTTGGATAAAAGGACAGCACCTGCTCTTTCCAGTCTTCGGAATACAAGAATGCTTTGTCTGCTCCATTTTTTAAGGAAACAGTCGCTTTTTCACTTGATGAGGTTAACCCAATAACTGTTGCACCCAAAAGTTTGCTTATTTGAGTTAAAAATTGTCCCACTCCTCCCGCAGAAGCATGAATTAATACTGTTTCGTCTTTTTGAGTTTTATGGCTGTCTGTTGCTAAGTAATGCGCTGTTAGGCCTTGTAAAAGTACAGTTGCAGCGGTTTCAAAAGAAATAGATTCTGGTAAAGGAATGACGTGGTCAAGAGGTACGGCTACTAATTCGGCATTCGCATACGGTACGTCAGCAAATGCGATTCGGTCTCCAATTTTGAAATGAGCACTTCCGTTTGCGTCTACTACAACTCCTGCTCCTTCATATCCTGCTATAAACGGAGGGTTTCCTACAAGATGATAATTGCCTTTTCGTCGGTAAACATCTGCGAAGTTTACTCCTATAGCACGCATTTCCACAAGAATCTCCTCTTCTTTTAATGTAGGGCTAGGGATATCTATATATTCAAGAACATCTGAAGTGCCAAATGTTGAAAAAGTTAATGCTTTCATTTTTTATTTTTTTGTACTGCAAAGAACGGAAATAGAATTCTAGAATTCTATTTCCGTTCTTAAAAGGTTTTTATAAAAATAAAAGGATACTATTTTTTGTAATTAGCTTTGATTGAAGATGTGTTTGTTGATTTTATTGAATAATACTATTTCGTCAATAGGTTTAGAAATATAATCATTCATGCCCACTGCTTTGCATTTTTCGACATCAGCAGTAGTGACATCAGCAGTTAAGGCAATAATTGGTATTTTTGATTTTAGTATTTCTCTAATATGAGTTGTAGCTTCAAATCCGTTCATTTCTGGCATTTGTAAATCCATCAAAACAATATCGTACGTATTGTTTTGAAGTTTTTCAACTGCGATTTTGCCATTATCTGCGACTTCAATTTCATATCCGAAATCCAATAGTATTATTTTTAGTAAAAGTTGATTCAAGATCATGTCTTCTACCACTAAGACTTTTATTTTATTAGTTATCGCCTCTTCAAATTTAATAACTGGGATTGGAATAATTTCTTCTATTAGTTCTTCTTTGATTTCAATAGATTTTTCAAAGTTCATAATAAACCCAAAAGTTGAACCTTTACCTTCTTCACTATGGGCGATAATTGATCCTCCTTGTAACTCTACCAGTTGTTTCACAATAGCAAGACCTAAACCTGTTCCTCCATAGGAAGTACTAGTGCCTTTAGTTGCTTGTTCAAAATTATTAAAAATATGTGCTAGTCTATCTTGTGGTACTCCAATTCCAGTATCTGTTATTAAGAATTCAAGAGTAACTTTTTCGGTACCTTCATCTACTAGTTTGATACTTACAGTTATTTTTCCTTTTGAAGTAAATTTTATCGCATTACTCATTAGATTTAAAATAACCTGACGTAAACGCATGGGATCACCAATCAAAACTTTAGGAATTGCAGAGTCGCATTTATAGATCAATTCTAAATTTTTTTCCTTCATTTTTTGTTCAAAAAGAAGAAGAATAGTTGAAGTAGACTTGGATAATTTAAAAGGAATATGGTCAAAGATCATCTTGCCTGCATCTACTTTAGCAATGTCTAAGATGTCATTAATTAAAACAAGTAGAGCATCACCAGATTCTTTAATGGCATTGATGTATTCTTTTTGGGATTTATCTAAAGGGGTCTTTAGTACTACATTAGTAAACCCGATAATAGCATTCATGGGTGTTCTTATCTCATGACTCATATTTGACAAAAATTGCTGTTTTGATTTTACCGCTTCTTCTGCAATTTTTGTTTTTAAATCTGCATTAATTTTTGATTCAATTAGTTCGTTTTTTGCTAAAACTTGAGTAGTCACATCATATGCAATTATTGTAACACCTGATATTGTTTCGTCGGCTTCATAATAAGGTTGGTAAACAAAATTAAAATAGGCGTCTTTTATAATTCCATTATGCGTTATAGGAGCAAGAAGTTCGTTTCCGTAAAAAGGATTACCTGTTTTAAAAACGTTTTCGAGCAATAGAGGAAAGGCCTTGTCTATAAGTTCAGGTAAAATATCATTGAATCTTTTGCCTTCTACATTTTGTCCTTTTCCCCACATTTCTTTGATACTGTCGTTGGCCAAGGTGACTACCATATCTTTCCCTTTTAATATTGCTATTGCAAATGGGGATTGGAGCACCATCATATTAAATCGTTTATTACTGTCTTCAATCTCCTTAGATGCCTGCTTTTGTACCTCAAGTAATTTTTCGAATTCTTTTTTTTCTTTAGCTTGAAGTTTAATGGAGAGTCGTCTTACTTCAGAAACATCTTGTATGGCTAATAGAATTATTTTTTCATCATGAATTTTTTGAAAAATATAATTCGCACTAAGTATAATTGTTTTTTCTCCAAGAGAGGAAAAATCATGCGTTATTTCTACATTATGAAAGTCTTTACCGCTGGCAAGCATAGTAGTTAGAAGATTCCGAAATTCTGGAAAATCCCATTGTTTGTTATTTACTTCAAACAATGAAACTCCTTCGGTTTTTTCTTTATCGATAGTGTATTTTTGGCAAAATGATTTACTGGCAGATTTAATTTTAAAATCTTGCGTAAGAACTAGCATCGGTTCCATAATAGTCCCGATGATTTCTTCGGAAAACTCATACGATTCAGCAAGTAGATTTAAGCTTTTTTTTAATTTTTTATTGTTTGAAACGAGTTTCTTTTTTTTAGTTACATCTTCAACAATAATCATTATAAGCGTAACATTGTTGTTGGAATCAAGAATTGGGGAGTTTATTGTTTTCCAGTAGCGTTCTTCAAAATGACTGCCTTCTTCAGTAGGTATTTGGATGTCATATTTTATAAAGTCGACTGTGTCAGCTATTTTTTTCTGTAATACGCTATTTAAGGATGTTCTTAAATGGGTAATGGACTCAGGATTTTCTTCATTTGGGTTTTCAGGAAATATATCAAAAATATTTTGATCTATAATTTTCTCCCTTTCGGTCATAGTAGATTTTAGAAAACTATCCGTCACAGTTACTATATTGAAATTAAGATCCAGTACAATAGATAGAGATGGTAATTGCCTATATAGATCTATGTAATCATTACTATTCATATATTAAAGAATTTAATTTTTGTGTTTTATACTTTAAAAAAGGTATCGCTATTAAAATTTAATTATTAATTCTTTAGGTATACGAATTACAGTTCAAATATACATAAAAAAGCGTTTCATAAAATTTTGATTTTGACCTTGCAAATTTCATTCCAAAAAAATAATGTTTTGTTGTAATTGTTGGAATAGAATAAAAACAAATTCTTTAATTGAAGTTATAATGATGCCTTTTTTAAAGCATAAAAAAAACCGAAAATCTCTTTTCGGTTTTGATAATTAATGTTGTTTATTTTTCAGTTTATCTTTAAATAACTTCTCAAATTTTTCAATTTTGGGCTGAATCACCATTCGACAATAGGGCTGGTTTTTATTATTGGCGTAATAATCTTGATGGTAATCTTCGGCTTTATAAAAAGTGGTAAGCGGTTCTACAGCAGTAACAATTGGACTGTTATAAATTTTTGCATTGCTCAGTTCGTTAATGATATTTTGAGCTGCAAGTCGTTGTTCTTCATTTTTATAGAAAATGACTGAACGGTATTGAGTACCTACATCAGCCCCTTGACGGTTCAGCGTAGTGGGGTCATGAACAGTAAAGAAAACTTGAAATATTTCATTCAAATTTGTTACTGTTTTGTCATAAGTGATTTGTACCACTTCAACATAACCTGTTCTTCCTGTTGAAACATCTTCGTAACTAGGATTGGCATTTTTCCCACCTGAAAATCCAGATACTGCCGATTTTACTCCGTTTAGATTTTCGTAAACAGCTTCCACACACCAATAACAGCCACCACCAAGTGTAATAGTTTCAAGGTTGTTTTTATTAGATGGTTTTTCCTCTATTATTTTTGTTTCTTTTTTTTGTCCACAGGCACTTAGTGTGGCCAAAACGCAAATTAAAAATATTTTTTTCATGTTATTTAGTATCAGGGATAAAGTCAAGAGCGATAGAATTCATACAGTATCTTTTGTGAGTAGGAGCAGGTCCATCATCAAATAGGTGTCCAAGGTGTCCACCACATCGACCGCATAGTGCTTCAATTCGTTCCATGCCTAAAGAGTTATCTGTTTTATAGATTACACTTTTTTTATTGTCTTGTTCAAAGAAACTTGGCCATCCGCAACTACTTGCAAATTTGGCACTAGAACGGAATAATTTATTACCGCAAGCGGCACAATAATAGGTTCCTTTTTCGTCGGAGTTCCAATATTTTCCTGTAAATGGTCTTTCAGTGTCAGCATGTCTAGTTACAGCATATACATCATCCGAAAGTACTTTTTTCCATTCAGCATCCGTTAGATCTAATTTTGTTGTGTCAGTATTGGAATAATAAGGGTTTTCTGGCTTACTGATTTTATTTTCCATAGTTGTTGATTTTTCTATTTTGTTTTGTTTTTTTCCTGTTTGTCCACAAGCCGTGATTACAAACAATGGAAGAAAGAATAAAAGGCTAAAAAAAGATTTTGTTTTCATAGGTAAATAATATTAAATATTTATAGTACAAATTTAAGCAGCTGTTTTAAGAAGTAATGTCGTGTACTTTACAATTTAACAGCTAATTGTATAAGTTTTAACTAATGATAGTTACGTATTTAAAGTGTTTTTGGTTTTTAATAGAAAATATTTACAAGCCAAGTCTCATGTTTATTAAATGTTTTTTGAAGCCCACTTTTTCATAGGCTTTAATGGCTGAAGGGTTGTCATTGTAAACATCTAAGCGAAGCTCAACAATATCCTGAGTACGACACCATACTTTTAATGATTCAATAATTTTAGCATTGACTCCTTTTCCCCTATAGTCAGCATGGGTAAACATAAATCCTAAATAGGCATAATCTATATGATTCAAATACGGTTTTGCAGTTTCTATTCGTGCGTAACCTGAACCTACAATTATGGAGTCAATCGTAGCAACTAAAACTTCAACTTCGGGTGCTGCAATCATTTTTTCTATATCGTAATAATGAATTTTTTCCTTTTTTAATGTTGGATCGTACGGACGTTCCGCTTCAATAATTCCTTGTTCGAATTCAAGAAGTGTTGTAAGGTCGCTTAAAAGGGCTTTTCGTATGTGTATAGAATTCATTGTAATGTAGGGTTAAGATTATCAAAAGTACTAAAGTTTATTGACGTGGACGGTATCAATAGAGTAGTGAAATACGCTATTTTATTTGCTCATGAACAAAATGAAAGAGAACGTTAAAGCCTGTTTTTTTCTGTATCTTTTTTGTATTTTTGTGATGCTAAAAATAAATATGATAGAAGAAAACGTAATATTAGTTAATACTGACGATGTACAAATTGGATTGATGCCAAAATTAGAGGCGCATGAAAAGGCTTTGTTGCATCGTGCCTTTTCTGTTTTTGTTTTAAACAGTAAAAATGAATTAATGCTGCAACAGCGGGCACACCATAAATACCATTCTCCTTTGTTATGGACTAATACTTGTTGTAGTCATCAAAGGGAAGGGGAGACTAATGTCCAAGCTGGAAGTCGCAGGTTATTTGAAGAAATGGGTTTTAAAACAGAGCTTAAAGAATTATTTCACTTTATCTATAAAGCTCCTTTTGATAACGGATTGACGGAACATGAATTGGATCATGTGATGATCGGCTATTATAATGAAAGTCCAGAAATAAATACCGAAGAAGTTGAATCTTGGAAATGGATGAGTATCGATGCTGTTCAAGAGGATATGCAGTTGCATCCAGAGATCTATACCGTTTGGTTTAAAATTATTTTTGACGAGTTTTATCATTTTCTAGAAGATCATAAAGTATAGAAGGTAAGTTTTGAGCCTTTGAATTTAAAAAAAAAATACACGATAATAATATGAAAGTTACTATAAGTAGAAAAGCGCATTTTAATGCAGCTCATAGGTTGTATCGGAAGGATTGGACATTTGAAAAAAATGATGCGGTTTTCGGAAAATGTAATAATCCCAACTTTCATGGACATAATTATGATTTGACTGTAAGTGTTACTGGTGCAATTGATCAAGAGACCGGTTTTGTAATGGATGTGAAAATTTTGGCTGACATTATTCATGAAGAAGTCGAAAGTCAATTTGATCATAAAAACCTGAATTTAGATGTTCCTGAATTTGAAAATTTAAATCCCACTGCTGAAAATATTGTGGTTGTTATTTGGAATAAAATCCGAAAAAGAATTAAACAAGAGTTTGATTTAGAAGTAGTGCTTTATGAAACGGCTCGAAATTTTGTAACCTATAAAGGAGAATAATGGCATTGCGTGTGGGGGATAAAATCCCAAATTTTAAGGGGAAAGACGCTAATGGTAATGATTTTAACATCGAAAGCATTATAGGTAAAAAACCAATTGTTATTTATTTTTATCCTAAAGACAATACTTCTATTTGTACTGCGCAGGCTTGCAGTTTTAGAGATCAATATGAGGAATTTACTGATCTAGGTGCTGAGGTAATTGGTGTCAGCAGTGATAGTGTTGCTTCGCATAAAGATTTTGCAAAAGAACATCAGTTGCCTTTTATTTTATTATCCGACAGTGATAAAAAAATCAGAACTCTTTTTGGTGTTCCTTCTGCTTTATTTGGGTTGCTCCCTGGAAGAGTTACTTATGTAGTTGATAAAAAAGGGGTTGTTCAGCTGATTTTTAACAGTATAAAAGGGCAAAATCATATCGTAAAAGCATTAGAGTCTATAAAAAAATTAGTATCATAAAAGAACAAAATAGTATTAGATATAATTTACTTAAAGAGTGAATTTTGTCGTTTAAAAACGGAAGAAAAATGAATAAAATGGTATACCCTTTGCAATTTGACCCTATATTGAAAGATAGAATATGGGGAGGTGAAAAATTAAAAACGATACTTAATAAGCCTATTGAGTCAAAAATCACGGGGGAGAGTTGGGAATTATCCACAGTGGAAGGTGATGTTAGTGTAATTGCTAATGGAGAATTTAAGGGAAAATCTTTAACAGAAGTAATTGAAGAGTTACCAAATGAAATACTAGGAACTGAAGTTCATAAACGTTTTGGAAAACAATTTCCATTACTTTTTAAATATTTAGATGCACGTGAAGATTTGTCTATTCAGGTGCACCCTAATGATGAGTTAGCAAAAAAACGTCACAATTCTTTTGGAAAAACGGAGATGTGGTACATCATGCAAGCGGATCCAGATTCAAGAATAATTGTTGGTTTTAAAGAAAAGTCAAATGCAAATGAGTATTTAGAACATCTTAAAAATAAAACATTGTTGTCCATTCTTGATGATGTTGAAGTAAAAGAGGGAGATGTATTTTTTCTTGAGACAGGAACGGTTCACGCTATTGGAGCAGGATTAGTAGTTGCGGAGATTCAGCAAACCTCAGATATTACGTATCGTATTTACGATTTTGACCGAGTAGATGCTCAAGGGAATACTAGAGAATTGCATATTGATTTGGCTTTAGAAGCTATTAACTATGATAAAGTGGAAGCATATAGATCCTACAAAAAGGATGAGAATGTATCAAACACGATAGTTAATTGTCCTTATTTTACAACTAATTTTATTCCGTTAGAAGATACTGTAAATGTTTCTAAAACAGGAAATAGTTTTACAGTATATATGTGTGTAGATGGAGAATTTGAGTTAGAATATGATATGAATATTTACACGTATAAAAAAGGAGATACTGTTTTGATTCCAGCTGCAATGGATTATTATGTTATCACCGGAAAAGCTTCTATTTTAGAAATTTACATTTCATAGTAAGTTATAGAAAGATTATGTGTACTTTTGCAGACGCAAATTAAAATTAAAGAAAAATGGCAAACGTTAAAAATTTAAAAAAAGACATCAACTACGTTTTAGGAGATATAATTGAAGCAGTTTATTTGTTTGAGATTTCAACTACTGGAAAACCAACAACAGAAACTAATGATTTAATTGATGAAGCTATCGCTGCTTTTGACGTTTTAATCACTAAAGTGAACGCTAAAAAAGTGGAAAATAAAAAAGCACACTTCAAACAAATCAATGTTGAATTGGAACAAACTGCAAATCAATTGATTGCTAAAATCAACGAATTGTAGTCGAAAAAAACGATAAAAAAGTGCAGATTTATTTTGGAGAAATCGAATTCATCTGTATATTTGCACCCGTAATGAGACGCCAGCGTAGCTCAGTTGGCTAGAGCAGCTGATTTGTAATCAGCAGGTCGTGGGTTCGAGTCCCTCCGCCGGCTCATTGTAAAACCATCTAACTTTGTTAGGTGGTTTTTTTATGATTTCTAATTAAAACCGTCTATTTTGGTCGCTATAAAATAATTTATATTTTATTGTTATTTTGTTTGGAGATTTGGAATTCATCATTATATTTGCACCCGAGAAATGAGACGCCAGCGTAGCTCAGTTGGCTAGAGCAGCTGATTTGTAATCAGCAGGTCGTGGGTTCGAGTCCCTCCGCCGGCTCATCGTAAAACCATCTAACTTTTGTTAGGTGGTTTTTTTATTTTAAAATGAAACTCATATTATTATTTTTATCAAATAAAATTATGGTGTCTTAGTTGAAAATGCAATAAACAAAAAACGCCTCGTTTTAGCGAGGCGTTTTTTTTTGTATTCAACTGAAAATTCAATTCCTTTATTTCTGAGCTTTAATTGAAGTAACATATTCCGTTAGTTTCTTTCCATAAAGCGATTGTGCCACTTTAGGAGTCATAGATTTCTGGATTGTATCTAGATATTTAATATTGATGTCATAGATCTCTGATAAGGCAATATAAGGAGCTACTTCATGGTCTTTGTTGTTTATGGCAAAATTAGTAGCGTACAAGTACTTTCTTTTGATGTTTGAATCTTGTTTCGCACTTAGGCTATCGATTGCAATTGCATTTTTACTTTTTATTGCATTGAATTTTTGTTCAATCAAAGTAAGGTTTTCATCTTTAAATCTAGAATTGATCTTTTTGTATTCATCCAATAATTCTTGATTTTTAGATCCAGTAATTTTGGCGTCAGAAATATAAGAGTCAAGAGTAGTTTCAATATTTATATTCCCTGGTTCAGCAAAAAATAATATATTATTGTCCAATGAATTCGTTACTCCTCTGTCTAGAAATAAATAAAGCATTTCTGGTGATTTTAAATCGATATCACTTGTAAATGTAGAGCTACCATTAATTGTTATGGTGTCTATAGCAACAAGGGAAGAGTCAACGACTCTCTGAATGTATAAAGTTCCACTTTTAAGGCCTTTAATGTTTCCTGTGATGTGTACGTTTTCTTTGGATTCGTTTTTATTGCATGACACTAAAAGAACTAGTGAAAAGAATGCAAGAATTGTTTTTTTCATTGGTTATCTATTTTGGTGCAAAATAAAGAAAATTGTTGGAAAGTGGAAGAATTAACTTCTTGTAATTTTATAAAAAAAAATCCCAATCTATTTCTAAATTGGGATTTGTCAAAGTTTTATTTAATTAGCCTTTCAACCAAGCTTCTTTTAGGATACTTTTTGTTGAATCAGTCGCCTTCACAACCTCTTTTTCTTCATAAGGAAGTTTAACAATGCCTTTAATTGTTTGTTCTGAACCATTTCTTTTTATTTTCACTGTAATAGGATCATTCTCTTTCCATTTTTCACTTTCAGCTATCATTTCATAGATGTTGTCAAGTGTGTAAGACTGGTTGTTAATGGCTACTAAAACATCGCCTCCTTTAAGGTCTAGAGAAGTATAAAAAGCATTTAATTCAATTTCGGGAATAACGACAATTTCTTTGGTTTGAGGACTCACAGTAATGTAAGGTGTTTGTCCTTTTAGAAATATGTTTCCTGGTGTTTTTTCAGATGTTAGTGTTAGTCCCACTTTTGCAAAATAAGTGGCGTAAGGAATTGGGGTTGTTCCTGCAACATAAGTTTTTAAAAATTCACCCACTTCTGGGTAGGTCAGTTCCGTGATTTTGGCAAAAAGCTCATTGTCATTAAATGGTTTAGAAACGCCATACTCTTTGGACAATTTTTGCATTAAATCAAGAATTCCTCTTTGTCCGTTGCTTTTTTCTCTAATTATAATGTCCAAACACATCCCTATTAAAGATCCTTTTTGGTACACATTTATGTATTGATCTTTGTAAGGCTCTTTTAATACATTAGCACTCATTGTTGTAAATGACATCGTATCATTCATAGCATTGGCGCGCTCTATTTGGTCAGAAAGGCGACTGTAAAAGTCTTCTTCAGTAATTAAGCCTTGATTTATTTGAAATAAATTGGCAAAATATTCTGTAACTCCTTCATACATCCATAAATGCTCTGACATTTTTGGATCATTATAATCAAAAAATTGAATTTCTTTTGAATGAATACTTAAAGGAGTAACGATATGAAAGAATTCGTGAGATACCACATCCATCATCGATTTTACTAACTCTTCTTTTGGCATCACTTCAGGTAGGACAACAGTAGTTGCAGTAGGATGTTCTAATGCTCCAAATCCTTTAGCATCTGTATCGGTCATCGTCGATAAGTACAACAAAACACTGTATTTTTTAGTGGTGTTTATTTTTCCTAAAAAGTGTTTTTGCGCCGTCATCATTGTTTTCATTTCTGGAGTAATACTTTCGGCAGTTACTTTTCCAGTGGGAGAATAGACAGCAATATTAATTTCCATTCCGTCAACTGTAAAAGAAGTATGATCGGGTTTTGAATACATGATTGGGTTTTCTACTAACTCTGCGTAACGGGATGTGATAAATACATCATTAGTGTTACTATCATCAATGTCAGTCATTGAAGTAGCTCCCCATATTTCACCTGGATGTGAAATGGTAACTTTGTATGGATTAGACATATAATTTGTAAAATACCCTACAAAACAATGGGTGTTTAACAGGATGTTTTTTCCCGAATCAATGTTTGAACCTGCTGGTGAGAAAACATCATCTTTACCAAATTCAGTTCCTTTTTCAGTGTCAAAGGAATCATTAACCCAATAGGTGATTTTGCTCAAAGTCTTCGCTTTTGCAATTGACCAAGAATTAACATCTAGTTTTTTTACATCTAATGCGTTTCCTTTTTTGTCATATGCTTTTAAATCAGTAATAAAGCGGCCATAATTGTCCTCAGAATAAGTACCTGGAACTGTTTTAGGGATATGGAAAGTAATTTCATCAGTGGTGATTGCAGGTGTATTTACTGTCACCATTACCTTATCATCCTTGATGTCATTTAAATTAATTGCTACTTCAATGTTTTCTTTAATTGAAGATGAGGTTACGGAGCTTGCTGTTTTACATCCTACTAATACGGAAGCTAGGGTAAAGGCAAAAAGTATCTTTTTCATTTTAAATTTGATTTTGACTATTAGACTTATTTGTACTCATCTTGTTACAAGCTTTTTTAATATTTTTTATATGGTTTTTATTTTTGAATAAAAAAAAACACTCTAATTAAGAGTGTTTTTTTAATTGGTTAGTCCAATTTATTTTTTATGTAATATTTGCCATCCAAATCTTCATCAAAATCATCAATTTTCAGCGGTTTTGGTTTTGGTTTATTTGCGGTAGCTTTCTTTTTCCACATCTCAAATTTTTCTGCAGGCATCTTCTTCTTCATTATTTCCAGAACTTCTTTTTCGACCAGACCAAATTCTTTTTTGATAATCTCAAAAGGATTTTTTTCTTCTAAGGCCAATGTAACAAGTTTTTCTGTTTGCTCCCAGGTCAGTTCTTTTCGGTTACTCTTTTTCATCACGTGAAAATTAATTCAAATTGGTTTTAATGATTAAAATAATTGATTCTAAATTAGATACCAATATTAATAAAAAAAATAATTACTTTACGTCAAAAGAGTATTTTTTTTTTAATGTATTTAAATATTCTATTCTAGTTTTTGCTTTTGGCAAGGAATTTTTATTGAATTTTTCAATTTATTGCGTACTTCAATTTCCATAGGTCGAATAGTTAACGAATATGAAAATCATTTAATGTTTTTGAGATTCTTCAATTTTGAAGGTATCTATGTACTATAAATATAGTTTTTTAAGTGTATAAATAGGCCCAATATATCAAAACGAATTGAAATGGAATGCGTAGTAATAATACCCATTTAGGAAGCCCCATTTGTGCTTTGTGATTTTGATACATGAAAAAATGAGTTGGTAAAACGGCAATTAATAATGCAATTACGCCCCAGGCTGCATAATGTGTTAAGGCAGGAATGAGTAAGGATATACCAAGAATTATCTCAGCAATCCCGCTTAAATAATTTAAAAGACTTGGATTGGGTAAATAGGGGGGGATTATTTTTTTGTACAGTTTTGGACTTCTAAAATGATTCATACCAGCAATAGTATAGATGAATGCCATAAAGAATAAGTGCCAGTTTGAATTCATGATAAATCAGAATTAGGGTATTTGTTTTGCGAATTTAAGAATTTATTTACGATATATTAATAATCTGAAATGTTAAAAAGAAGAATTGTTTTTTATAGGTTTAAATTTTAGGTTCATTATGACAATGGCTACAATAATTAAACAGATTCCTATCCATTGCATCAGGATTACTTTTTCATTTAAAAGGAAAAAAGCCATAAGTACTGAAACAGGAAGTTCGAGAGCCGATACAATACTTCCTAATCCAATTCCTGTAAGTGGAAACCCAGCATTCATTAAAAGTGGAGGGATTATTGTCCCAAAAAGAGATAAAACGATTCCCCATTTTAGAAATATTTCGAAGTTAAATGGAGTGGTTTGTGTTGCAATTGAAAACGAAAACACAATTATAGCACCACCAAGAAGCATATATAAACTGCGCTGTGCTGATGAAATGCTTGTAGCTACTCGATTTGCTGTAAACATGGTTGTAGTGAATGAGGCTGCTGCCAAAACACCCCACATAATTCCATGCCAATCTAATTGTACCTCGTTATTGATTAAATTAGTAGCTAAAACCGTTCCTGTTAATACAATAACTACCGATATGATTTTTTGAGTTGAAGGGATTTTTTTTTCCAAAATCATTTCTAGTAAAACACCCATCCACACTGTTTGCATCAATAAAACAATACCTATGGAAACGGGAATGTATTTTACGGCCAAATAATAAAAAACACTAGTCATACCTAATGAAGTGCCTGCCAGCATTAAATGAAAAATGTTTTTTTTAGAAGCTTTACGTACTTTTTCTTTGTTTTTATTTTTTTGGAACATATTGATGAGTAGGATTCCAATAATTCCCAATATGAATTGCGAGCTCGTTACCTCGGCAGTAGTGTATCCTTCCATGTATGCCATTTTTACAAATGTGGCTAGCATGCCGTAACTCGTCGCACCGAATCCTACTAATAAAACTCCTTTTAATACTTTATTTTCAATCATTTTTTTAATTTAAAAAGCGGGCAAAGATAGTTTTTTAGTTGAGAAGACTTTACTTTTATTCTTTTTTCCCTACTTCCTTTAAGTCGCTTAAATGCAAACGCAAGGCATTCACTGAAATGCTAATTTCCCAAAAAGATAATCCTAATGATATAAGTAAGCTTAATAAACTCAGCCCAAAAAGATAGAGACTGATCAATTGATTATCTAAAAACAAAAGTAGCATAGCAAAAACAGAAAGAAATAAACAACATACACCAAAAAGCTGCATGTACTTAATTAACGATAATCGCAAATTGAGGTTTTTGATTTCTAGTAATATGGTTTTATTCTCTTTTTCCTCGTAGGTCTTTTTTAAACCTCGAACAATGGTGGCTATAGTCAAGAAACGATTAGTATAGGCCAAAAGGATCAATGAAGTGGCTGAGAATAATAAAGCGGGAGTTTCTATGTGTAAGGTCATTATTGTTTTTTATAGTTGCTTCAAAGTACGTAATTCTTTAGTTAAGTTTTTAATTTTTAATACAAAAGACTAAAAAGTGATACTTTTAGGTTTTTAAAATTACAAGTAATACAACATCTATTTCCCTTTCAATAAACTTTCTTTTATTTTGTTTGACGGTGTTTTTTAGTGTGATAGCTTTGTTCCTCGCTATGACTTTTATAGAGGAATAGTGTTTTTTGCTCCTTTTGTTATGCAAGGTCAAGTGGCTTTGCTTAGAGGATTGTATAGAAAATGATTGTTGGGTTTTCTATTGGTTGTTTTTGTTCTATTTTTGATCAAAATCTATCATCCATTCAATGCCATATTTATCTCTAAACATACCAAAGTAGGAACCCCAAGGGCTGTCTTCAATAGGCATTTCGATTTGTCCACCTGATGAAAGTCCGTTAAATAATTTATCGGCTTCTTCTTTGCTTTCTGCGCTAATAGATATCTTGGACCTGTTTTCATTTTCATTTACGCGTCCCATACTTTCTGGAACGTCATTGGCAAATAAAAAATTCTTGCCAATAGGTAAGGAGATATGCATTATTTTATTTGCTTCTTTTTCTGAAACTGGAAATTCAGGGCTTGACATTTCTTTGAAACGGGTTATTTGTGCAAACTCTCCACCAAATACGGATTTGTAAAAATGGAATGCTTCTTCGGCATTTCCATTAAAGTTAATGTGCGGATTGATCAGTGCCATAATTCAAATTTTTAAGTTGCTTGTTTATTCTTTTAATAGATTATTGAGATTGTCAAAAAACATTTTCCAACCATCCACAATTCCCGAATGGAGAACAGTATCTTTTTGTTGCTCAGTCGCAAAACTTGAATATAGTTTCAGTACCGTTTTTTCTCCTTGTGGTTCAAAAATTAGTTCAACAACAGTGGGTTCGTTCTGCTTTCTGTCATCATCCCAAGAATCTTTATATACAATTCGATTTGGTTTGTCCAGTAAAAGGTATTGTCCTTTTGTTGGATAAATTTCTCCTTCTGGGGACTTCATGTGTATTCTGAAATAGCCGCCCACATTGGAGACCATTTCTGCTAGAGCGACTGAAAATCCCGTTGGATAAAACCACTTTTGAAGTAGATTTATATCGGTCCACGCATTGTAAACTGTATTGCAGTTTGCGTTTATTTCGTACTCGAGTAACAACATTGGCTCAAGGTAGTTGGCTGTTTTATAAAGTGCTGTCATATTTCTTTTTTTAGAAGTACGTTTGCGTTGCTATAACCGTTTTAGCTTTTGAAAACGACTGTATTGGCTAAACGAAAATACGAATAAAAAATAGAATTCTACTAAAATTACAATGACTCGAAAAGGTGTTTTTTTTAGTAATTGCAAACGCTACGAGTTGTGTTCTAATTTAAGTAGGTACTTTTCTAAGACAAGCGCTAGAGAATGTGGACAAACGAGAGCTAGTGGAATAGTACTGTTTGTAAATTTTTTGGTATTAAATCATTCGGTGTTGTTTATCGACAGTCATTGCGAAGAATGAAGCAATCTCATCCAGTATTTCCGTTTCAATATGCTTATTTATTTTGTTTGTGGATGTGTTTTAGTATG
This sequence comes from Flavobacterium sp. WC2421, assembly GCF_040822115.1. Lineage (NCBI taxonomy): Bacteria > Pseudomonadati > Bacteroidota > Flavobacteriia > Flavobacteriales > Flavobacteriaceae > Flavobacterium > Flavobacterium sp. WC2421. Next base: position 1,730,230 of record NZ_CP162004.1, read on the forward strand.
ATAGCTTCGTTCCTCGCTATGACTTTTATTGTGGAATGGTATTGTTTGTAAATTTTTTGGTATTACATCATTAGGTGTTGTTTATCGACGGTCATTGCGAAGAATGAAGCAATCTCATCCAGTATTTCCGTTTCAATATGCTTATTTATTTTGTTTGTGGATGTGTTTTAGTATGATAGCTTCGTTCCTCGCTATGACTTTTATAGTGGAATGGTATTGTTTGTAAATTTTTTTGGTATTACATCATTAGGTATTGTTTATCGACGGTCATTGCGAAGAATGAAGCAATCTCATCCAGTATTTCCGTTTCAATATGCTTATTTATTTTGTTTGTGGATGTGTTTTAGTATGATAGCTTCGTTCCTCGCTATGACTTTTATAGTGGAATAGTACTGTTTGTAATTTTTTTGGTATTACATCATTCGGTCTTGTTTATCGACAGTCATTGCGAAGAATGAAGCAATCTCATCCAGTATTTCCGTTTCAATATGCTTATTTATTTTGTTTGTGGATGTGTTTTAGTATGATAGCTTCGTTCCTCGCTATGACTTTTATAGTGGAATGGTATTGTTTGTAATTTTTTTTGGTATTAAATCATTCGGTCTTGTTTATCGACAGTCATTGCGAAGAATGAAGCAATCTCATCCAGTATTTCCGTTTCAATATGCTTATTTATTTTGTTTGTGGATGTGTTTTAGTATGATAGCTTCGTTCCTCGCTATGACTTTTATAGTGGAATAATATGGTTTCCAACTTTTCCAACAAGTCATTGGAGCGGAATTTTATACTCGAAAAATAACCAACATATAACCCTCTTAAAAGTTGTTGATAACTTAATGATCCTTTACATAGGAACAGCTGTTAGCCGTCAAACTGTCTAAAAAACCCCTACTCCCTTATTTTAATATTTGTATTAAAAATCCTTCAAAATATTTTGATAACTCATTGGTTTTATCTATCTTTAAGTATGTTTTTATACCGCTAAAAAAGATAGCTTATGAGTAAATTCATCACTGGGACCAATAGAAACCAACTCCCGCTTTTTGCCTCATCCATCGATGATGCCATTGCACAAGACAATCAAGTCAGGCTAATCGATCTTTTTGTCGATAGTCTTAAGTTAGCCGATTTTGGATTTGATTTCCAATTTGTCGAAAACGGAAGACCCGCCTATCATCCTTCAGATTTATTAAAACTCTTTATCTACGGTTACCTCAATCGCATGCGTTCCTCCAGAACTCTAGAGAAAGAATCCGGTCGTAACATTGAACTGATGTGGCTCATGAAAGGATTAGCTCCAGATCATAATACTATTGCCAATTTCAGAAAAGACAATCCAAAAGCCATTGCTCGCGTTTTTCGCGCAACGGTTAAACTGGCAGCCCATTTTGAACTCATTGGCGGAAGTCTTGTGGCGGGAGACAGCACCAAACTCAGGGCCCAAAACTCCAAGAAAAACAACTTCAATCCAGGTAAAATAGAACGTCATATCGCTTACATCGATGCCCGATTGGAAGAGTACAATGCGGCTCTAGCCAAAGAAGATGGCGATGAAGGAGAGAAAGAAACCATTGCAAAGAAGGTTAAAAAACATACTGTTCAAAAACAAAAATATATCGAATATCAAAAGACTATTGATACCACTGGCGTAACTCAAATCTCGACTTCGGATCCTGATAGTCGTCAGATTATGACTCGTAACAACATCTCTGAAGTCGCATATACCGTACAAACCACAGTAGATGCGTTGCACAACATTCCGATTGATTTTAAGGTGACCAATGAAAACGATTCTAAAGCTATGGGAGGCATGTTACGCCGTAGCAAGACTATTTTAGGACACAACGATTTTACTGCTATTTACGACAAAGGCTATCACACTGGAAGCGAATTTGATTATGCAAACAGACTTGGAGTTGATGTCTTGGTGGCCATTCCAGGAGTGTCGGCACATGCGCCTGATCTGGCTTTTGATGTAGAACACTTTAAATACAACAAAGAAACCGACACTTATATTTGTCCAGCAAATGAAATTCTGAGCTCAAACGGAAATTGGTACAATAAGACAAACGGAAAATCAATCACTAAAATGAAGCATTACAAAACCAATGCTTGCCTGAGTTGTAACCTTTTTACTAAATGCACCAAAAACAAAAAAGGGAGACTCATAGAACGCTCCCAATATGCCGATTTGATTTATGAAAACAAAGTGAGAATCGAGAATAATTACCAAATCTACCGCAGACGACAAGCCATTGTGGAACATCCTTACGGAGTAATCAAACGCCAATGGGATTTCTATTATATTATGACCAAGAAAACCATTAAACATGCCTCCGCTGATGTAGGACTCATCTTCACAGCCTACAACCTCAAGAGAATATTCAACTTAATTGACCAAAATGAATTAAAACAGTACCTAAAAACTGTGGCTTTATTTTTTGTTGTAATAAAGCCACTTTTTAAAGCTTTTTACGGTTCTTTTATAGTATTACCAATCCAATTCCTTTTTTACAAAAAGAAGCTAATTGTAATCTAAATCGTCTATATTTACTTTATAATTAATACAAAACAACGTTGTTTGCAGGTTATTAGACGAACTGACGTTCGTTGTTATTCCGTTAAATGTTGTCAGGATATTTTTCATAAAGTTTCGGAAACATATTTTTTAAATCATCACTTTCTTCTTCCCATTCTTCTCCAGTTGTTTCAAAATTTTCTTTAAATGGATATGGCATATCTTCTCCTGTAATATCTTTAAAAACACTTGCTGGAACATATCCTAAACCTTCCCAATCAATATCTTCAATTTTTTCAGTCTTAACTTCTACTAATGTTTCAGGATTCTCAATAGTTTTGAAATAAAATTCTTTTCCTTGCCCGATTACCCATTCTCTAAAATCATTAAAACTATCATCTCCACAACCTCCGTGAATTAAATAAATTGCTCCCCAAAGTTCCCAAGAATATGCTTTTCCCCTAAAATATCTAAATCTATTTCCGAATAAAATAATTTCATCAGGCATCAATTTTCGTAGTTCTTTTTCTAATTCTAATTGTTGTTTTTGATAATCATTATTTGCTTTTAGTTTTGAATTCAAAATAATTCCCCAAAACTTATCTTCTTCCATTAATTCTTCAGAAACTTTAAAGTCTTTAATTTTAGAAGTTTGATTTTCGCTTTTATTTTTTCCAAATAATTTACTAAATAAGCTCATCTTTTATATTTTGTAGTTTTCGATTTTCGTTTTTTTTTTTTTCACGCACAATGACGGCTAACTAATATATAGGCGAAACAAACCTTCGTATATACACCCAAATTCGGGTAGATTGGCGAAGGTTTGTTTCGTATTTTACTCTTTCAAATATATTACTTTATTTCTTGTAAATGATTGTGAGATCTTTTTAAGGGTTAAAGCCTTCCCATTTTCATAAAGGCGTGGTATTTTACTTACCATTCATTATTATGAAAAACTAAACGGTCTCCATAGCCCTGATGGCAATGAAAATCCCGCGCCTTTTTTGGTGCGGATTGTAATGAACAGCAGAACGAGGGCTTGTTATGGAAATCAGTCGTTTTGCTCCAAAAAAAAACCTGCCAGTTTTCACTAGCAGGTCTTGATTTCCCCTTATTTGGAATGGTTAGTTGGGAATTATTTGATCATCTCGAAACTACGTTTTACAAAAGCGGTTAATGCTTCTCCTTTTAGTAAGTTTTGAGACAATTTAGCTAAGTCCAGCGCTTGTTTTACTAAGTGCTCTTGGCTTGATTTGTCTTCGGTATTTAGAATGGCAGTTGCTAATGGCGAATTAGTATTTACCACTAGATTGTACATCTCTGGCATATTCCCCATCCCAAACATTCCACCACCACCTGACTGGCTCATTTCTTTCATTCTACGCATGAATTCGGGTTGCGTGATGATGAAAGGAGCTGCTTGGCTGTCCATAGATTCTAGTTGAACCGTGTACGTTTGTTTTGGAACAATCGCTTCTAAAACAGTTTTTAAACCTTCTTTTTCCTCATCGGATAATTTAGAAATGGTGTTTTCCTCCTTCTTGATTAAATTATCAATATGATCTGAATCCACACGTACAAAAGTGATTTCTCTATTGTCTCCTTCAATTTTTTGGATCAAGTGAGAAATAATTGGAGAATCTAAAAGTAATACTTCGTATCCTTTTTCTTGTGCAATTTCGATATACGAGTGTTGCGCTTCTTTATTTCCTGCATAAAGAACAACCAGTTTCCCGTCTTTGTCCGTTTGTTTGTCTTTTAGGTTTTCTTTTAATTCCTCCAGTGTATAGAACTTGTTGTCTACTGTAGGGTATAAAACGAATGCACCTGCTTTTTCGTAGAATTTATCTTCAGATAACATTCCGTATTCTAGAACGATTTTGATATCATTCCATTTGGCTTCAAAATCTTCACGGTTTTCTGTGAATAATGATTTCAATTTATCCGCTACTTTACGAGTAATGTAGTTTGAGATTTTTTTCACAGCACCATCAGCCTGTAATCCGGAACGAGAAACGTTCAAAGGAATATCTGGCGAATCGACTACTCCGCGAAGCATCATCAAGAATTCAGGTACAATTCCTTCTACGTTATCTGTAACGTACACTTGGTTTTGGTACAACTGAATTTTATCTTTTTGGATTTGTAAGTCACCACCTAATTTAGGGAAATACAAAATACCTGTTAAGTTAAACGGGTAATCTACATTTAAATGAATGTGGAATAAAGGTTCTTCAAATTGCATAGGATACAATTCATGGTAGAACGTTTTATAGTCTTCATCTGCTAATTCAGTAGGTTGTTTTGTCCAAGCTGGATTAGGGTTATTGATAAAATTATCTACTTCTACCGTTTCAGCTTTATAATCTTCAGGAGCATCTTCTGGTTTAGGAAGTGTTTCTGTTTTTGTTCCAAATTTAATTGGAATAGGCATGAACTTATTGTACTTGTTAAGAAGTTCTTTGATTTTAGACTCTTCTAAGAAATCCAATGAATCTTCGGCAATATGTAAGATAATCTCAGTACCTCTTTCTGTTTTGTCAGCTGGTTCCAAAGTGAATTCAGGACTTCCGTCGCAGGTCCAGTGTGCTGCTGGTTCATCCTTGTATGATTTAGTAATCAATTCCACCTTAGAAGCCACCATAAAAGCAGAGTAGAAACCAAGACCAAAATGACCAATAATTCCTGAATCCTTAGCGGTGTCTTTGTATTTTTCTAGAAATTCTTCGGCTCCAGAAAAAGCGAGTTGGTTGATGTATTTCTCTACTTCCTCTGCAGTCATACCAATACCTTGGTCAATGATATGCAGTTTTTTACCTTCCTTATCTACTTTTACTTCGATAATTGGGTTGCCATATTCTACTTTGGCTTCGCCAATATTCGTAAGGTGTTTTAATTTTAACGTTGCATCTGTCCCATTGGATATCAATTCACGTAAAAAAATCTCGTGATCACTGTATAGGAACTTCTTGATTAAAGGGAAGATGTTTTCTACCGAAACATTAATTTTTCCAGTTGTCATATATAATTTTTTTATAGGGTTTTACAATCTGTGGATATTCTTTCAAATAGAATACCAATTGCTTTTAAAGTGACAAATTGTCGTAACTGTTAATTTTGAAACAAAATAATTTAATTTTGAAACACAAATCAAGGGTTAAGCAATTATCTTTGTATCAGTTTAATTATAAAACGAAATAACAATGAAAAAAATATTTTTTTTAACAGCTTTAGCATTAGTGCTATTCTCATGTAAGACGAGTTCAGTAACAGGTAAAAAATTGGATAAAACTACTCAGGTAGCCATTAAAGGCGAATGGGTATTGACCTCAGTAACGTATCCAGGATCACAATATATCAAAGTGAATTCTTTTGATATTGCCGATTCTAAATGTTTTGTAGGAAGTACATGGAAATTTGTTTCGAATAATAATAAAGGAAATATGGCTTTAACAAGTGCTGATTGTACTGGTTTTAGTTCTCCAATCACTTGGTTTGTTAACACAGATCAAGAATTCATATTGAAAGTTTTGGATGCTGGTGAAAAAGCAAAAAGAGTAAGAGCAGGTTACAAACTGTTTGTTGAAAACCTAGGAGATAATTCGTTCCAATTGGTTGATAAAGGAAATGTTGTTGGTGGAAAAGCTATTGATGTAGTGTACCAATTTCAAAGAGCAAACTAAAAATTAATTAAAAAAATAAAACAGATCATTATGAAAAACTTTTCTATACTAACATTGGCATTAGTAATGTCAATAGGAACACTTTTTACAAGTTGCGAGGCTATTAAAAACACAAATAATACACAAAGAGGTGCTGGTATTGGTGCAGCAAGTGGTGCCGTTATAGGTGCAATTCTTGGTAACAATCTTGGTAAAGGTGGTAAAGGAGCAATGGGTGCTGTTCTTGGTGGTGTTGTAGGTGGAGTTGCCGGTGGAGTCATTGGTAATAAAATGGATAAACAAGCAAGACAAATTGATGAGGTGCTTCCAGGTGCTGAAGTGAAACGTGTGGGTGAAGGAATCCAATTGGTTTTAAATGAAAATGCAGTTCGTTTTGATACTAATAAATCAACTTTAACAGCTACTGCAAAAGCTAATTTAGATAAATTAATTCCTGTATTTACAGAGTATCCTGATACTGATATCACTATTTTTGGATATACTGATAACACTGGTCCAGCAGACTATAATTTAAAATTATCTGGTGAAAGAGCAGCTTCAGTTAGAAACTATTTAGTTAGTAAAGGTGTTGCTTCCTCTCGATTTAATGTTACTGGTTTAGGAATTGCTGATCCAATTGCTACAAATGATACTCCAGAAGGTAGAAGTCAAAACCGTCGTGTTGAGTTTGCTATTACTGCAAATGATAAAATGCAACAAGACGCTAAGATTGAAGCTGGGAACTAAAAGAAAATATTTTTTAATTCTAAAAAAGGTCGTTTCGTAATTATTACGAGACGACTTTTTTTTATTTATATTATCGTTTCCATAAAATAATTTTGACAAAGAAATCTATCTTTGTACTCTTAAATTTCATTATCATAAAAATGCTTCAAGTTCAAAACATCACATTCGGATATACCGAAAAACAAGTGCTAACCAATGCTAGTTTTACAATTACAAAAGGACAAAATATTGCTATAATCGGCGAAAGTGGTTGTGGTAAAAGCACGCTTTTAAAATTAATTTATGGATTGTATGATTTAGATGAAGGACACATTTTATGGAATGAGGAAGAAGTGTTAGGTCCAAAATACAACTTGGTTCCAGGAATGCCATTCATGAAGTATTTGTCACAAGATTTTGATTTGATGCCTTATATCACTGTTGCGGAGAATGTGGGTAAATATTTATCGAATGTTTTTCAAGATAAAAAACAAGAGCGAATCCATGAATTACTGGAGATTGTTGAAATGACAGAATTCGCCCATGTGAAAGCAAAATATTTAAGTGGAGGACAACAGCAACGCGTGGCGCTGGCTAGAGTTCTGGCCTTGGAACCTGAAATATTATTATTAGATGAGCCTTTTAGTCATATTGATAATTTTAGAAAAAATGCATTGCGTCGCAATTTGTTTGCGTATTTAAAAGGGCAAGGAGTTACTTGTCTTGTAGCAACTCACGATAGTACCGATGCGCTTTCATTTGCGGATGAAACGATTGTTTTGCAAAACGGAAGAATTGTTGATAAGGCAGCTTCTTTTGATTTGTATATGAATCCTATCAACAAATATGTAGCATCCTTATTTGGCGAAGTAAATGAGCTGAAATTATCTCAATTAGTTCCTGTCGATGGGGAAGATGAGATCGTGTTACTTTATCCACATCAATTGAAAGTAGTAGATAATGGCTTAATGCATGTAGTGGTAAAACAATCGTATTTTAAAGGAGGCCATTATTTAATAAAAGCAGTATTTGATAGAAAAGTAATCTTTTTTGAGCATGACAGTCCGTTAGAACTCAATCAAGAAGTGACGTTGATGATTTCATAATTTTTATTTGTCACGCGATTCGTTTTAGCCCTGATAGCAGCGGCATCTCCCGATTTAGAAAAACAAGGCTTTTTTTGCCGTAGTTTTTAGTATCGGGAATATAGCGGATAGCAGGAAATAGCTCCAGAAAAATATAAGTTGCTATTTGATAAAAAATCAGTAATTTGTGAGCCAATATTTTAACGTATTTATAAATTTGCAACCTTATTTTAATAAAACAATAATATGTACCATTCAAAAATAGCAGGATTAGGATATTATGTTCCTTCCAATGTTGTCACTAATGATGATTTGGCAAAAATCATAGACACAAACGACGAATGGATTCAAGAAAGAACTGGAATTCAAGAAAGAAGACACATTATAAGAGGGGAAGATACGACAACTTCAATGGGTGTGAAAGCAGCTGAAATTGCTATTGAACGAGCAGGAGTTGCTAAAGAGGATATCGATTTTGTGGTTTTTGCCACTTTAAGTCCAGATTATTATTTTCCTGGTCCAGGAGTTTTAGTTCAGCGTGATTTAGGTTTACGAACTGTGGGAGCACTTGATGTAAGAAATCAATGTTCAGGATTTTTGTATGCTTTATCAGTTGCGGATCAATACATCAAAACAGGAATGTATAAGAATGTTTTGGTTATAGGATCTGAGGTGCATTCTACAGGTTTAGATATGACATCGCGTGGACGTGGTGTTTCGGTTATTTTTGGGGATGGAGCAGGAGCCGCAGTTTTAAGCAGAGAAGAAGATTTAACCAAAGGGATTCTTTCTACCCATCTACATTCAGAAGGGCAACATGCTGAAGAACTTATTGTAAAAGCACCCGGAATGGGTGGGCGTTGGGTTACAGACATCTTAGCAGATAATGATCCAGACGATGAAAGTTATTTCCCTTATATGAATGGACAATTTGTATTTAAAAATGCAGTAGTTCGTTTTAGTGAAGTAATCAATGAAGGGCTGGAAGCGAATAACCTTCAAGTATCAGATATTGATATGCTAATACCACATCAAGCTAATTTGAGAATTTCTCAGTTTATCCAAAAGAAATTTGGATTGAATGATGATCAAGTTTTTAATAATATTCAAAAATATGGTAATACAACCGCTGCTTCTATTCCAATTGCGCTCACAGAAGCTTGGGAATTAGGGAAAATTAAATCTGGTGACACGGTAGTTTTGGCTGCTTTTGGTAGTGGATTTACTTGGGCTAGTGCTATTATAAAATGGTAAGAAATTTATAGTTGCTATTGTTTTTAAATCAAAAAACCCAGAGTTGGCAAACTCTGGGTTTTTCTTTTGGAACCTAACTATTAAAACTAATCTTATAAAAGGCCACCACCACCTTGGGTTTCATTGTTGTCCCTTTGTTTTCTTTGAATGGCTTTGTTTTTACCGCTTCCAAATCTATAATTGAATCCTAAATAAACCGATTGGCTTTCCCAGTTGAATTGCCCGTTAGATTTATAAGGGCGGTCACCTGCAAAAGCAAAATGCATGGAGTTAAAAACATCGCTGAATCGTGCACTGATTGTTCCACTTCCTTTTAAGATATTGTAACTACTTCCAACATCCATTTTCCACATGGCTTCTCTATTAAACTGTAAGCTCAAATCGCGTCCTCTGTACATTCCAAATAATTGGAAACGCAGGTCTTTAGTAGCTTTAAAAGTATTGTTGATGCGCGCATTAAATGTACTTGCATTGACTTCAACAAATTCATAAACACCAGGAGTACTCTCAATAGTTCCTTTTACTTTTTTCTGATACGCATCAACACTTACATTAGCGCTCCACCATTTTTTAAAATCTAAATTACCCGAAACTTCAACTCCATACGCATTGTTGTTGTTGAAATTATCATAAGATAAGATTTGCTTGTTTGGGTTATCCGGATTAGTATAGATAACTCTTGTGATTTCATCTTCAATTCTTCTATAGAAAACACCTGAAGTAATAGATCCTATTTTAGTTTTTCTAGTATAATTTATTTCATACGAGTTCGTAAACTGCGGAATAAGATTTGGATTTCCTTGAGAATCTAATGTTGCAGTACTCCATTCTCTAATAGGGTTGACTTGTCCGATGCTTGGACGATCCACTCTTCTTGAAAAACTAAGGTTAAATGAGTTGTTATCACTTGGCGTATAAGTCAAGAATGTAGAAGGATAAACGTTTAATAAGTCATCTTTAAAGGCACCATCTGCTTTAGATACTTCTTTAAATAGGGCATCAACATTGTATTTTTCTACACGCGCTCCAGCTTGAAAACTCCATTTTTTCCATTGTTTACCTAAAGTGGCATAGGCCGAAGATATTTTTCTGTCGTAACTAAAATTTGAATTTGGATTACTGTCTCTAAGCAAACTATTATCGGTTGTTTCGTTTCTATGCTCTAAACCCAATTCTAATTTTATAGTCTCCGTAAGAGGGTTTACATAATCAAGATTGATAATAGTATTTTTGCCAATAGTTTCTACATCATTTGTGTAAGAACTAGTCAACGCTCGCGTGTCTCTGTTGTAATTAGAATAAACGGCATTTTCTGGCTCATTATTTTTATTGTAATTCATCTCTAATTCTAAACTGTGTCCTTCCTTTTTAAATTTTACTTTATAATCGAAATTGTAAGTTTGAGAACGTTCCTTATTTTTATTATCGAAAAGTTGAATTACATCTACATTTGTCGCATTGTTTGTATAATCTACATCTGTGCTTGCGTTACCACTTCCTTTAAAGAAACTTTGATTGGTGTAGAATGACAACGTGTTTTTATCATTAATATTGAAATCAAAACCCACTTTTGCTAAATGAGAAGTGTTATTGTTTATGAATGTAAAAAGCTGATCGTTTTCTTTATTAACTTCTTTGCTTTTTATAAATCCATGATTGGATCGTTTTCCTGTGTTTAAACCATAATTTCCATAAAAATTAAATTTTCCACTTCTATAATTTAAATCGATTGATGAATTTAGTTTGGGCGTTTTTCCAAAAGTAACTCCATTATTAATGCTACCATTAAAACCAATTTTACTGTTTTTATTTAAAACAATATTAATAATTCCGCTCATTCCTTCTGGATTGTATTTTGCAGATGGATTAGTGATTAATTCAATTTGCTTAATCGATGAGGAAGGGATTTGTTGCAATAATTGTGAAGCCTCTATATTAGATGGTTTTCCATCAATTAAAACACGAACATTAGAGTTTCCTCTTAAACTAATCGCATTGGTTTGTGGGTCAACACTAACCGATGGAATATTATTCATTATTTCCCCCGCTGTTGCTCCAGCAGAGATTAAATCTTTCCCAACATTAATGATTTTTCGATCTATTTTTTGTTCAATAGTAGATTTCTCACTAACAATATCAACTCCTTTTAATTCTATTGCATCTTCTTCTATTGCAATTGTATTTAGATTTATGTTTTTATTTTCGGAAGATAATTCAATTGATTTTACAACCGTTTTATATCCAATAAACTGAAATTCGACAGTGTATTTTTTTAAATCTAGATTTTTGATAATGAAAATACCTTTGTCTGAAGTGATTCCTCCAGTTACGAATTTGTCAGCTTCTTTAACAATAACATTTACATAGGGTAATGGTTCATTGGTTTTCTTGTCAATAACTTTTCCGGTTACACTTCCTGTGTTTTCGAGAAGATTGGGTTTGACTGAGTTTTGTGCTTGCATCGAAACGATAGTTCCGAATAGGCAGACTAAAATTAATTGTACTGTTTTCATGATTGATTATTTTGATTGATGATGCAAAGGTAATTATTTTTTATATAATATGTATTACATAGTACTATTTTATGCAAAAATATATTTATTAAAAATTGATGATTTACATAGTAGACTATGAAGCATTCACTTTGTTACAAAAAATCAATATTTTGTTTAAAAAAAAATGACTTTCAAAATTAGAAAGTCATTTTTATACTATGAAGTGTATTTACCTTTTTAAAGAAAAATGGGATTTGTATTCTTTTGTGGTATTGTTTTCTGTGTAGAATATAGTAAACCAGTAATCATCTGCAGGAAGGGAATACCCATTATAGTTTCCGTCCCAACCCGTTCCATTAGGAGAAAGTTCTTTGAGTAGTTTGCCGTACCTATCGAAAATATATAGTTTGATATTTTCTTGATTTGGCATTTCGGTTACATTCCAAGTGTCATTATATCCATCTCCATTTGGTGTGAAAAACTTAGGAGCATTTATCATTTTTAGACTAATCGGATTAGTAGATCCACAACCATTTGCATCGCTGACACTAATTTCATGAATTCCAGAACTAACATTTGTAAAAGTATTGCTACTTTGTGGAGTATTTCCATCTAAAGAATAAAGAAAATTAGCTCCATTTCCTATACTTGTCACTGCATTTACTGTAATGGTCTGGTTATCTGTAAACCAGCCATCAGTAGTAAACGTGATGGAACTTGGTGGAGCTGATTCGATAACAGCAAATGGAATTATATCTGAGGTGCAACCAAATATGGACAAATCAGTTACAGTTAGTGTGTAGTTTCCAGGCTGACTTGTTGAAAAATCAGAGGCGGTACCTACTAAAATGCCATTTTCTTCTTTCCATTCAAATGAATATCGAGGGGCAGTATATCCACTAGTGATATAAGCATTGGTTAACGTTCCTGTGGCAAAGTCATGGCAAATTGCTGGAACGCTAAGTATTGGGTTTGGTTTATCAGTGATTGTGATCTCCATTGGTTTTTCATCAGAGCAAATTACAGTTGACGAATTTCCTACTTCAGCATAGGCATATATTGTAGATGAAGTTGTTATTACATCACCAGGGTATTTTTCTGTATTAGTAGTATTAGCAGGGCCACCAGATTGTGTGAAGTATTTACTAATGGGAGCAATAAAGTTGGGTAATGTATACGATTCACATCTTGTTACCGCTGCAATAGGTGCAATTATGGGGCTGTTGTAAATGGTTATTGTAAAATCATCTTGATCAGAACAGGCAACTCGAGTATTGTCTTCTGCATAGACATATAGTTTTGTAGTTGTAGTAATAGGTGAATAGGGAGGACTTAGTTTTGTTCCAGCTCCTTGTGGACCATTTGCATCGGTATAATAATCGCCAAGACCTACAATTGCTGGTAAAATATAATTATTACAGGCATATTGATCTGAAATTTTATTTACTAAGGTGATTAATGCTGAAATACTATATTCAGCAGTACAAGTGTTAGGTGCAGTAGCAGCTGCATAAACATATATAGTTTTGGATGAGCTAAGTATATATCCAGGAGGTAATATTGGATTTGTAGGAGAAGGACCTCCAGGGAATTCATAATATTCTCCATTAGCTAAATCATCAAGGACATAGTTTTGCCCACATTTTATAACCTCAATTGGTCTAGCATCTATTAAGGGAGATGGGTTCACAGTAATTAAGAATTTTTCTTCAACATAGCACGAGCCAGATGCAGCTTTATCATAAAAATACATAGTTTGTGTTTTGGTTACCGGAAATCCAACGGGGCGCATATTTCCAGTACCTAGAGGTTTAGTAAAATAATTTCCCGAATGTGCCACTGGAGGTAAATAATACACATCACATTGTGGGGTAGTGTCACTAAATATTGGCAGCGGTGCTATGCTTACATTTACCGTGAACTGTAAATTGTCAGTGCAGCTTTCTCCAGTTACATAATACCAAAGTGTAGTTGTTGTATTTATTGAAGTACCGGCCGGAACAACTGATCCTCCGCCTCCAGCCGCAGTTCTATATTCACCAACAATTAATGGAGGCAAAATATAAGCCGAACAAGAATTTACATCAGATGGAGGATTAATATCTGAAATACCGATATATACAGTAAATGTTTTTTCGGAAGTACAGTTAGTTGGTGCCGTTCCTGTTTCTTTGTAAACATAAATAGGAGTAGTTGCAATTATAATTGTTCCAGCTGGAATAATAGGCAGTCCTTTATTAGGTCCTGAATAATAAATACCACCATTAACATCAGCAGGCATGATGTAGGAACTACAGCCAAATTGATTTTCATAATCTGGTAAAGCAGTAAACGGAATTATTGTTATTGAGAAAGGTTTTTCTTGATTGCAGGCGGGTGACACGGTAGTATCTTGAAACCAAACATAAATGGTATTTAAGCCTGCTGCATTTATTATTGTTCCCGATGCTAACTCAGTGTTCCCTGGAGTTGTAGTACCTCCACTTTGAGTATAGTATTTTCCGTAAGCTAAATTGGGAAGTTTGTATGCGGTACAATAGGTTGATGAAGCGGGTGTTATTGTTCCCAAGTTTGCTATAGTAACTTTAAAAGAATCTTGATTTGTACAGATTCCAGATTGATTGAATACATATAAAGTAGTTGTGGTAGAAATTTTGTCTCCTGCAAAAAGCTGCGTTCCTGTCCCATTTAATCCTGTCCAATATTGTGCTCCTGTTTCTGTTAACGTAGGTAAAGTATAGGAAGTACATACAAATACATCTTTTAAAACGTCTACTTGAGGTAGGGGAGTAACAGTAAGTTGAAAGCTTGTTACAACAAAGCAATTGTTACTAGAAATATTTTGTAATCGGACCCACAATGTAGTACTAGAATACAATAATATGTTGCTTGAATTTGGAATTATAGTATTAGAATTATTGGTAGCTCCTGCTAAAGAAGAGTGAAATGTTAGGATGGTATATAAAGGGTTTTGAGCACCCATTATTGCTGCTTTTGCTGCTGATAAGTTAAAGCTTGCTTTCGGCGTAGCATCCGTATTATTTCTTGCGCATAGTGCTATATCACTGGGTGTAGATGAAATGATTGGACTTGCCACAATCATTAATTGAAAAGATCGTATTTCGTAACATAAAGTAGATGGATTTTGAATTCGAACATAAATTGTTTTTCCGTTTTCAGAATTTAAAATGGTATAAGGGCTTGAAATTGGAGAATTATTTGAAATGGCATCGGCATTAGTTAGGTGATATGAAATAACAGTTCCTGCAGGTAAATCATCTACAATTCCTGCTGCATTAGTGGCTTGATCATTACCGGCTAATATAATTGTAGTATTTTTTGTTAAATCAAAGTCATAAGAAGACGCTCCAGTATTGCAATTGTAAATATTAGGAACTGTATTTATTACTCCAATTGCAGGGTAAATTTCGACACTTATTTCATCAGTGACTTCAGTACATCCAGGTTCCGTATAGGAGACGCTATAATTATGAATTCCAGAACTTATTAATGGGAGAATAGTATTCAGGTCTAAAGTCGTACCCGTTTGTGGAGGAGAAAAGTCAACTCCTTCTTTTTTCCATACAATTGTAGTTCCGGGACTTAAACCTGATGCGGATAAGGTGGGTAATGTATTTCCAGGACAAATTGCTCTATTGTTTGCTGCCGTATAATCAAGCCCCAAAACATTTTGTCCAATATTAAAACTATTGGCTTTTAAAAATATTGCCGAATCATAACCTGTATTATTCCCTCCATCAGCAATAACTAGTTTGATATGATAAACATGATTGGTGTTTAGCCCTGTTGCTGATGCAACCATGGGTATTGTTTGTCCGTTGAAATTAATTGCAGGACCAAAACCACTACCGTTAAAAGTGCCAAAATAACTAGGATTAGCTGATGGGCAATTAGAATTGTAAGTAGCATCTCGAATTGTAGCAACTGAAACTGGAATACTAGTACCAGGAATTACGGCTAAATTCACATTGGGTCCACCAGCAGTAACATCTTTTAATAGAAAAGCAAAGGCGTCCGAAAAACTACATTGTGAAGTTCCATATTCTTCAGAAGCAAATAGAAAGGAGAAATCAAAATTTGGTGTTTTGGGTTGAAAATCAAATTCAATATAACTAGCATTAATCGAGTTAATTGTTATTCCTGATTGTGATAGTAAATTCGCTTCTAAATCACTATCGCCAGTCCATGCCATAGTACCATCGCTTAAAATAGTAGTATTGGGACTCGGAGTTTGTGTTACATCGCCAGTCGTTAAAACCACACCGTTGGTAAAAGGGAAATTTGGATTGCTATTTTCAAAGTAGCCAATACTATTTGTAGCACCGTAAAAGGAGCCCGACTTATAATTTATATTTGTTGCAGACACACAAGGGGAATTAATTAATACTTGGTTGATCAATTGATCCGTGGTGTACGTGGTTGTATTAATTGTAACTGATTGTGAAAAACAAACTGCCTGAAATAATAATAAAAATAGCAGTTGAGTTTTTTTCATAATACTAATTATTAATTGAATTTTTTAAATCTACAATAAACCGTTACAATACAAATAAATGCGACGTAATGATATTGTTAAATATTTATATAGTAGTATTCTTACTATTATTACTATTTTTTAATAAATAAGTCCTTGTTTAGAATATAAAGTTAAGGAATTCTATAATGGGTTTCAATATTAATTTTCTAAATGATTTTTCTAATTAAATACTATCTTTGCAAGTTCATAACAAACATATAAAATGACATTATCACAAATTCTTACGCCTTCTATAGAAAAAGCAATTCTCGCTTTATTTGACATTACAATTGACAAAGTTGAATTTCAAACTACTCGGAAGGAATTTGAAGGAGATATTACCATGGTTATTTTTCCATTATTAAAAGTGGTAAAAAGCAATCCTGTAGAATTAGGAAATAAAATTGGTAACTATTTAGTTGAAAACGTAAGTGATGTAAGTCGTTTTAATGTAGTCTCAGGATTTTTAAATATTGTTATTTCGGATGAATATTACCTGAATTTCTTTAATGAAATTAAAGACAATGAAAAATTTGGTTTCGTCACTCCAAATCCAGATGAAAAAGCGGTAATGGTAGAATATTCTTCTCCAAACACTAATAAGCCTTTGCATTTAGGTCATGTTCGTAATAATTTATTAGGATATTCTGTTGCTGAAATTATTAAAGCCTCAGGTAAAAAAGTTTATAAAACTCAAATTATCAACGATAGAGGAATTCATATTTGTAAATCGATGCTGGCTTGGCAGAAATTTGGAAATGGAGAAACTCCTGAATCTACAGGCCAAAAAGGAGATAAACTAGTTGGTAATTATTATGTAGCTTTTGATAAAGCATACAAAGTAGAAATAGCTCAATTAATGAGCGAGGGAAAAACAGAAGACGAAGCCAAGAAGCAGTCGCCAATTATTCTAGAAGCACAAGAAATGCTTTTAAAATGGGAAGCGGGTGACGAAGCAGTGATTTCACTTTGGAAAAAAATGAATCAATGGGTTTATGATGGTTTTGCTATTACTTATAAAAATCTAGGAGTCGATTTTGATTGTTTTTATTATGAAAGCAATACCTATTTATTAGGGAAAGATGTCGTACAAATTGGATTAGAGAAAGGCGTATTCGAAAAAGATCCCGATGGTTCTGTTTGGATTGATTTGACTGATGAAGGTTTAGACCGTAAAATTGTTCTTCGTTCAGATGGAACAGCAGTATATATGACGCAAGATATTGGTACTGCGATTCAACGTGTAAAGGACTACCCAGATGTAGGTGGGATGGTCTATACTGTAGGGAATGAACAAGATTATCATTTCAAAGTGTTGTTTCTTATCTTGAAAAAACTAGGTTTTGACTGGTCAAAAAATCTTTTCCACTTGTCTTACGGAATGGTTGATTTGCCTTCTGGTAAAATGAAAAGCCGCGAAGGAACTGTAGTTGATGCTGATGATTTGATGAATGAAATGACCACTACAGCTCAAAAAATCGCCGAAGACCTTGGGAAATTAGACAGCTATTCACCTGAAGAAAAAACCAATTTATACAATACAATTGGTCTTGGTGCATTGAAATATTATATTTTAAAAGTAGATCCTAAAAAACGAATCCTTTTTAATCCTGAAGAATCAGTTGATTTTGCAGGTAATACAGGTCCGTTTATTCAATATACGTACGCTAGAATTCAATCAATAATTCGCAAAGCAAATTTTGATTTTTCTAATAAATCCGAAGCAGTTTCCCTTCACGAAAAAGAAAAGGAATTGTTGAAACAACTGGAATTGTTTCCAGAGGTAATTCAAAATGCGGCTCATAATCACAGTCCAGCTTTATTGGCAAATTATACTTATGATTTGGTGCGTGAATACAATTCATTCTATCAAGCAGTTCCTATTTTAGGTGAAGAAGAATTGAGTAAAAAAACATTCCGAGTACAATTGTCTAAAAAAGTAGCCGATACCATTGCTGCTTCTTTTAGATTGTTAGGAATTAATGTTCCTGAGAGAATGTAACTATATTGGGGCGTTACCCTGAAGAAGAAAAATCTTCAGGGTCGGGCTATCCGTTATAATCTCCCGCAAAAAATCGGGAGGATTTTCACTTCTATCCCTAACGCAAAACCAAAAACTGCAAAGAAAAAATCAGTATTTCAAAAGAACTATTTTCCTTTGTTCCTTTGTGTCTCAGAACCTTTGTACCTTTCTAACTTTATATTATATTTGCAATTCCTAAAACAACAATGACATGTTCGATAATTTAAGCGATAAACTAGATAAAGCCTTTCATATATTAAAAGGGCACGGAAAAATCACCGAAGTAAACGTAGCCGAAACTTTAAAAGAAGTGCGTCGTGCTTTACTTGATGCCGATGTGAATTTTAAAATTGCCAAAGATTTTACTACAAGAGTAAAAGAAAAAGCACTTGGACAAGACGTTTTAACGACTTTACAGCCAGGACAGTTATTGGTAAAATTAGTTAAGGACGAGTTAACTGAATTAATGGGTGGAGATGTTGCTGGAATTAATCTTTCAGGAACACCTACAGTAATTTTAATGTCAGGTTTGCAAGGTTCTGGTAAAACTACTTTTTCTGGAAAACTAGCTAATTATTTATTGACAAAAAAGAATAAAAAACCACTTTTGGTTGCTTGTGATATTTACCGTCCTGCGGCGATCCAGCAATTATATGTAGTGGGAGATTCTATAGGTGTTGAGGTATACTCAGAGCCAGAAAATAAAAACCCAGTTGAAATTGCTCAAAATGCAATCAAGCATGCAAAAGCAAATGGTTTCAATGTAGTAATTGTCGATACAGCAGGTCGTCTTGCTGTTGACAAAGAGATGATGGACGAGATTGCTCGTGTTCATAAAGCAATTCAGCCACAGGAAACTTTATTTGTTGTGGATGCCATGACTGGTCAAGATGCTGTGAATACTGCAAAAGCATTCAACGATATCTTAAATTTTGATGGTGTAATCTTGACTAAATTAGATGGAGATACACGTGGTGGAGCTGCACTTTCTATTAAAACTGTTGTCAATAAACCAATCAAGTTTGTAGGAACAGGAGAAAAAATGGATGCTATTGATGTATTCTATCCAGTTCGTATGGCGGAGCGTATCTTAGGGATGGGAGATGTTGTGTCTTTGGTGGAGAGAGCGCAAGAACAA
The DNA here is from genome assembly GCF_040822115.1 of Flavobacterium sp. WC2421. Taxonomy (NCBI): domain Bacteria; kingdom Pseudomonadati; phylum Bacteroidota; class Flavobacteriia; order Flavobacteriales; family Flavobacteriaceae; genus Flavobacterium; species Flavobacterium sp. WC2421. The sequence continues at coordinate 1,749,668 of NZ_CP162004.1, forward strand.
TTTGACGAAGAAGAAGCTAGAAAAATCCAAAAGAAAATTGCTAAAAATGAATTTGGTTTTGATGATTTCTTATCTCAAATTCAGCAAGTAAAGAAAATGGGTAATATGAAGGATTTGGTAGGAATGATACCAGGTGCTTCAAAAGCGATGAAAGATGTAGAAATTGAAGATGATGCATTCAAGCATATTGAAGCAATTATTCATTCAATGACTCCTGCTGAAAGAAGCAAACCAGCTCTTATAGACGTGAAAAGGAAAGCTAGAATATCCAAAGGTTCAGGGACAAAAATTGAGCAAGTAAATCAATTGATGAAACAATTTGAGCAAATGAGCAAGATGATGAAAATGATGCAAGGTCCAGGAGGAAAAAATCTTATGAAAATGATGGGTGGGATGAAAGGCGGAATGCCTGGCGGAATGCAAAGATAAATTAAGACTTAGGTTTGAAATTTCAAGGTATTGAAGTTTTAAACCTTTTTTAATAGTGTAAACAAGCAGTAAAACAAAACTATTTTTTAAGGTTTTAAATTAAAGGCGATCCGAGAAACTTTAAATTGTAAACTTTAAACTTTTTAAACTAAATTAAAATGCAACTACTAGACGGAAAGAAAACAGCAGAAGATATTAAAAGCGAAATCGCTGCCGAAGTACAAAAGATAAAAAACAATGGAGGCAAAGTACCGCATCTAGCAGCAGTTATAGTTGGTAATGATGGGGCTAGTTTAACTTATGTTGGTAGTAAAGTGCGTTCATGTCAGCAAATTGGTTTTGACTCTACTTTAGTAAGTTTGCCAGAAACTACTACAGAGGCTGAATTGTTAGAAAAAATAAAAGAATTGAATGCCGATGACGATTTAGACGGATACATCGTTCAATTGCCTTTGCCTAAACATATTGATGAGCAAAAGATTTTGATGGCAATAGATCCTAATAAAGATGTGGATGGTTTTCATCCTGCTAATTTTGGAAAAATGGCTTTGGAAATGGAAACGTTTTTACCGGCTACTCCATTCGGAATCATGCAATTATTAGAGCGTTATAAAGTAGAAACATCGGGGAAACATACTGTAGTTATTGGGCGTAGCCATATTGTGGGACGACCAATGAGTATTTTGATGAGTCGTAAAGGATATCCTGGTGATTCAACAGTAACATTGACTCACAGTAGAACTAAAAATATTGAAGAATTTACAAAAAACGCTGATATTATCATTACGGCATTAGGAGTTCCTAATTACTTAAAAGCGGATATGGTAAAAGAAGGTGTTGTAGTTATTGATGTTGGAATTACTAGAGTTGCAGATGCTTCACACCCTAAAGGATATGTAATCACGGGTGATGTCGATTTTGATGAGGTAAGTAAAAAATCTTCTTTCATCACTCCGGTTCCGGGAGGAGTAGGACCAATGACTATTGCCATGTTATTGAAAAATACGCTATTGGCAAGGGAAATGAAAATAGCTAGAAACAGTTAAAAAAACATACAGTCTATTCGCCGCGACGGATAGGCTTTTTTATTATGGGAAACCCACAAGGAATACAGTTTGGTTCTATTGATGAATTTCTAGATCAGCTACCAGAAGAGGAAATAGAAATTGTCCTTTTTCTACGTAAAATTATTTTAGAATGTATGCCAGATTTAAAAGAGAAATTGGCTTACAATGTCCCTTTTTATTATCGTCATTCTAGAATTTGTTATATATGGCCCGCTTCCGTTCCATGGGGAAAAGTAACTACTGGTGTTGCAATAGGTTTTTGTAAAGGTGATAATTTCTTAGATGAGACTTTTGCTACAGCAAAATTTGCTTCAAAATTGATTTTTACTTCTACTAAAGAAATTGATGTTGAATCATTGAAACAACAAATCTATGAGGCCGTTTTAATTGATGATAAAATCGTTAAAGCAAGAAGGAGGAGAATTCAGTAAAACAATTTCGAAAATAAATTAAAAACAAATTTCACTAATTTACACAAAACAATTCGTGTAAATTAGTGAAATTTGTGTTTTTTCTTTAAGTGTATATTTTTTTTAAAACTAATAATCCCCTCTTTTCTTAAATCTAGGATCGTCTCTTTTGATAAATTCTGTTCGTCTTTTAGCAGGTTCTGCTTTTGGTAAACTTGCTTCTTCTGTTTTACTAGAAGGCTCAATAAGCTCATTTAATTCTTTTATTTCGGCATCGGTTAAATCGCGGTATCTTCCTACTTGTACATCTAGGGAAATATTAATAATTCGGATGCGTTTTAATGCTGTTACATCATACCCTAAATATTCGGTCATTCTACGGATTTGACGATTTAATCCTTGGGTAAGTATAATTTTAAAAATGTATTTACTGATTTGCTCTACTTTACATTTTCGGGTAACTGTGTCTAAAATGGGTACTCCATTTCCCATTCTTTCAATAAATCGATCGGTGATAGGTTTGTTTACGGTTACCGTATATTCTTTTTCGTGATTGTTTCTAGCGCGAAGTATTTTGTTTACAATATCACCATCATTAGTCATGAAAATCAATCCTTCACTGGCTTTATCTAGTCGGCCAATAGGGAAAATACGTTTAGGATAATTGATGTAATCCACAATATTATTGCGAACGTCTAGGTTTGTAGTACATTCAATTCCTACAGGTTTATAGAAAGCAAGATAAACCGGTTTTTCATTTCTTTCACGGATGAGTTTGCCGTCTATACGCACTTCGTCATCGGGGGAAACTTTTGTTCCTAGCTCAGGGACAACTCCATTGATGGTTACACGACCTTCTTCAATTATTTTGTCTGCCTCACGACGGGAGCAATAACCGGTTTCTCCGATGAATTTGTTGAGGCGTTTTAGATTTTCTTCCATAGTGCAAAAGTAACACTAAATTGTGTAATCGTTTATCTGGTAGTTTGTTTATTTGCTTAAGTTGATAAAAAGAGTCGGAAAGGGATCGTGTGGGACTATTTAGATTCGAATAAAAATTCCGAAACTTTTTTGTATAATTCATCACCATGTAAGCTATGCCCCAAACCATTTGTTTCAATAAAAATGGAATCTTTCCAAGTACTGGCAATTTTTTTTCCTTCTTCAAATAAAACAACCGTATCCTCAGTATCGTGAGCAATGAGTCCTTTGGTCTTTATTTTAGATGCAAATATTTTTCCAGAGAAATGTTCTAGCTGAAGTTTGAAATGGTCTAAATAATGTGTTTCTAGACCTTTAGAAATGGTAGAGTTCAAGCTAAGCATCTTGATATAGTTATTGAGAATAATTTTAAAATCGCTAGGCGCTCCTAAAATCACCATTTTTTCAATACTGTCATTTTGATATTTAGACTGATAATACAAACAAGTTTTTCCACCTAGAGAATGCCCAATAAGATACTGTGGTTTGAATTCTTGGACTACAATATCTATAAATGTGGCGTATTGAGGGATGTTGAATTCTTTTCCGCTAGACAATCCGTGGGCTGGACCATCTATTGCAATTATAGTACTTCCTGATTCTTTTAAATAAGGGAGCATTTTTTTCCAGCGTGAAGCATTACTTTCCCATCCATGTACTAGTAATATAATAGTGTCATTTCCCTTCCAAGTATAAGTTTGGAAATATTCATCGTTATGTTTAAACGTTCTGCTTTCGGTTTCGCGAAGGATTTTGGGAAGTTTTGATTTGGTTAACCTGCCTTCTCTGGGTTCACTAAAAAGAGAGTAGGCTAATTGTGTGGCTTTATCAGGAGATACAAAACTTAAAAAATTAATGTATAATCCGATAGACTTTGTAAAAAGGAAGTAGAGTGTTTTTTTCATAATAAAAAAGTCCCGATGTGAATCGGGACTTAAATATAATTAAAATTTAGAAAATAACTTTTCCATTTTCTCTTTTTCTTCGTCGGCTAATAAACTGTCGACTAATATTCTTCCTGAATGCTCATCAGTGATGATTTTTTTTCTTGAAGCTATCTCCACTTGAGTTTGTGGTGGGATAGTAAAGAATGAACCTGCCGAAGCTCCTCTTTCGATAGATACAACTGCTAAACCATTACGAACGCTAGTTCTAATTCTAGTGTAAGCTGCTAATAATCTTTCTTCGATAAGGTTTTGGTATTCACCAGATTTCTCTGTTAAAAATGCTTCTTCCTTAGCAGTTTCTGCCATGATAGCATCTAACTCAGATTTTTTATGTTTCAAATGATTAGATTTTACTTCTAATCTTTCTTTTGACTGAGAGATTACTTCTTTCTTATGTTCGATCGAAGCTTTCATTTCTTTAATATGCTTTTCAGCTAATTGAATTTCAAGTTCTTGAAACTCAACTTCTTTTGTTAAAGAGTTAAATTCTCTGTTGTTACGAACAGTTTCTTGTTGTTTTGTGTACTTTTTAATGCTCTCTTTGTGCTCGTCAATTGCATTCTTTTTTGATTTGATAAGGTCCTCGATTACTTCAAGTTCGCTTTTCAATTTTTCAGAACGGGTGCTTAAACCAGCAACTTCATCTTCTAGATCTTCCACTTCAAGAGGAAGTTCACCTCTTACATTTCTAATTTCGTCAATTCTAGAGTCAATCAATTGTAAATCGTAAATTGCTCTTAACTTGTCCTCAACACTTAATTCTTTCGTATTCGCCATATTCTTATAAGTACTTAACTGGATTTGTATTTTCTTCAGATAAAATGATTGCAAAATTAAGGATTTTTTTCCGAAGAAAATCAACAATATAATTTTTTGTATAGCGTTCGCTCTCAAAATGTCCAATATCTGCCAAAAGTAGTCGATTTTCGGCTTCATAAAACTGATGATACTTCAAATCGGCCGTCAAAAATGCATCAGCTCCAGCTGAAATTGCATTTTTTATGGCATAACTGCCAGATCCTCCCAGTACAGCCACTTTTTTTATTGGCTTTCCTGTAAATGTAGAATGTCGAATTCCATCGGATAGCATTTTTTCTTTTACTAAATTTAAAAAATCTTTTTCATCCATGGGAACTTCAAATTCGGCAATCATTCCTAATCCGATGTTTTGATGTTTATTTTGAAGTTCATACACTTCATAAGCCACTTCTTCATATGCATGACTTTTAAAAAGGGCTTTTAAGATTTTTGATTCTAAATATTTTTCAAAAGTAACTTCAATTTTGATTTCCTCTCCTTCTACAAATTCAAAGCGTTCTCCTAATTGTGGATTGCTATGTTCATTGCCCATATAAGTACCAATCCCCTTAGAGTTGAAACTGCAATCTTCATAATTCCCTATTTGTCCTGCACCAGCATCAAAAAGTGCATTTCTCACTTTTTCGGCATTTTCTGGAATAGTGTAGGTGACTAGTTTACGAATGAAATTTTGTTTTGGAATTAAGATTTTGGAATTTTTCAACCCAAGGGCATCACAAAATATTTTATTTACGCCATCGGGATGGTTGTCTAAAGCAGTATGCACAGCATAAATGGCAATATCATTTTTTATCGCTTTGATCACAGTTCGTTCTACGTAATTTTTTCCAGTGATTTTTTTTAAACCGGAGAAAAGTATGGGATGAAAACAAACAACCAAATTGCATTTTTCAGCAATGGCTTCCTCAATTACATTTTCTAATGCGTCATGACAAACTAGAATTCCAGTAGCTTCGGTTTCTTGATTACCAACTAACAAACCCACATTGTCAAAATCTTCAGCATAGGCGAGTGGAGCCATTTCTTCCAGTACTAAAAGGATTTCTTTTATTTTCATGGTATTTGAGTTTAGCGTTTTCAGTTTGAATTTTGATGATTGACTCTCTTTAAACTTTAAACAAAAGAGACAAAATATTTATTTCAAAGATAATTTATTATACTTTCGTAAAATGAATTTACTGAGAAAAATACTCTTTCCTTTTGCCATTATATATGGTTTGATCACGAGTATTCGGAATTTTCTGTATGATAAAGGAGTTTTGAAATCCTACTCTTTTGATTTGCCCACTATTGTTGTAGGGAATCTAAGTGTTGGGGGAACCGGGAAAACACCACAGATAGAATATTTAATTCGGTTGCTTTCAGACTCTTATAAAGTAGCTACATTGAGTAGAGGCTATAAAAGAAAATCAGAAGGCTTTATTTTGGCCGACGCTTCTTCTAATGCGGAGATTTTAGGCGACGAACCTTTTCAATATTATCAAAAATTTAAAAATATTTTTGTTGCTGTTGATGCCAATCGTAAAAACGGAATAGAGCAATTACTTTTGCAAAAGCAAAAACCAGAAGTGATTTTATTAGATGATGCGTACCAACATCGTAAAGTAAAAGCAGGTTTTTATATTTTGCTAACCACTTATGGAGAATTATATTCGGATGATTTTATGCTTCCTACAGGAAATTTAAGAGAGAGTAGGAGTGGAGCTAAAAGGGCTAATATTGTTATTGTAACTAAGTGTTCAGTAGATCTTTCGCTTGACGAAAAACAAAGCATAAGAACTAATTTAAAACTGGAACCCAATCAAGAACTGTATTTTACAGGAGTTGAATATGATACTTTTGTGTATTCTAAAAATAAAAAAATAGTAGTAAGCGAAATTAAAGGTATTGACACTGTGCTATTGGCAGGAATTGCTAAGCCAAAACCATTTTTTAATTATTTGAAAGAGGAAAATACAGTATGTTTAACTTTTCCAGATCATCATCATTTTGCACCAAAAGATATTTTAGAAATTAAAAACTTATCTTTAAATAAAATCATTATTACTACCGAAAAGGATTATGTTAGATTAAAAGAAAGTATTCCTGAAGATAAGCTTTTCTATTTACCAATTAAAAGTAAGTTTCTAGGGGAAAGTGAAGCGTTTAAAAAAACAATACTAAATTATGTGGGAACAAGTTCAAGAAACAGTTAGTTATATAAATAATATTAATCATTTCAATCCAGAGTATGGAGTGATTTTGGGTTCAGGATTAGGGAGTTTTACAGACGATATTGTGGTTGAATTTACGCTACCTTATAATGAGATTCCAAATTTCCCTGTGTCCACAGTTCAAGGTCATAAAGGAGCATTGGTTTTTGGAACTATTGGAGACAAAAAAGTGGTCGCTATGCAAGGGCGTTTTCATTTTTATGAAGGCTACTCTATGAAAGAAGTCACTTTTCCAATTCGTGTTTTGAAGTTTTTGGGAATAAAAAAATTGATTGTTTCCAATGCTTCTGGTGGAGTAAATCCTAATTATAGAATTGGAGAAATTGTAATTATAAAAGACCATATAAATTTCACACCCGAACATCCTTTGCGCGGAGCAAATGACGAACGTTTTGGACCTCGATTTGTGAACATGAGTGAACCTTATTCTAGGAAAATGGTTGCTAAAGCCAAAGAGTTGGCTTTAAATTTAAATATTGAAGTGAAAGACGGAATTTATTTAGGACTACAAGGTCCTAGTTTTGAGACTTTGGCTGAATATAGAATGGTGAAAATTTTAGGTGCTGATTGTGTCGGAATGTCTACTGTTCCTGAAGTTATTGTAGCGCGTCACATGGATTTAGAAACCTTTGGGATATCAGTAATAACTGACATTGGTGATGAAGATAACATCGATAGTATATCACATGATGAAGTTTTAGAAGCGGCGCAAAATGCAGAACCTAATGTAAGAAAGTTAATTAGAGAATTGATTATGAAATACTAGACTTTGAAAGGTTGTTTGCTATTGAAGCATAGAACTCTTCAGGTACAAAAGGTTTTGTGATTACATCATTCATTCCATAAGATAAAAGCATTTCTCTGTTTTCATCTAGTGAAATTGCAGTTAAAGCTATTATAGGAAGTCTTTTGTTGAATTCTCTGATTTTTTGGGTTGCAATAGTTCCATTTATCCCAGGCAAATGGACATCCATTAAAACTAAATCATATTGATTGTTTTTTACGGATTCAATTGCATCCTCTCCATTGTCAATAATTTTACAAATAACGCCTTTGTATTCTAACATTTTTTGAGTGATCATTTGGTTGATTTTATTATCTTCAACTAATAATATGTTTTTATCTTTAAAAATAATGTCTTCGTACATTTTTTGCTTTTCAACAACTGGTAATTGTTGGTCATCTACTTTAAAGCTTAAGTCAAATGAAAATTTAGAACCTTTACCAAGTTCACTTTCTAGCTTTATTTGGCCACCTAAAATTTTTATTAATTTTTTTACAATGGTTAACCCTAAACCAGTACCACCATATTTACGATTTATCTCTACAGACCCTTGAGAGAAGCTTTCAAATACTGTTTTTTGCTTGTCTTTTGGTATTCCTATGCCCGTGTCAGTTATTTCAAATAATAAAGCAGCATTTTTGTTTTTCAATGCTGTCATTTTTGCATTTACATTTACCTTTCCATCTTTTGTGAATTTAAGTGCGTTATTGATTAAATTCATAAATATCTGTGATAATTTTGTTGGATCTCCAATCAAATTATCGGGAATGTTTGAATCAATTTCTAAGGTAAAGTCAATATTGTTGCTTTTAGCTAATCCTTTCAAAGAGTTTTTTATGTCTTCTAGTAAATTTTTAATATTGAAGTTGATATATTCAATTTCAACTTTGTTCGAATCAATTTTATTAATCTCTAATATTTCATTAATGAAGGTGGCTAGGTAATTCCCTGAAAATTTTAAAGAAGATAAATAATGCAATTGCGATTTTTTTGGGTTCTCTTCTAATAGTAAATGGGTAATTCCATTTATGGCATTCAAAGGAGTACGCAGTTCATGACTCACAGTAGATAAAAATTCAGATCTTGCTTTAGATGCTTTTTCTGTTTTCTCTTTTTCTATTAATAACTCATTATTTTTTTCCTTTAGTAATAAATTGGATTTATTACGGATAATATTGTTCTTATAAAGAGACAGGCTCAACAGGGATAAAATTGAGATTAATGAAATGGATAAAATATTTATCAGTTTAGAGAATTTATTGGTTTTAGCTTTCTCTAAATTTTGTTTGTTTATTTTTTCAATTTTCTTTAGTCGCTGCGTTTCTTTGAAATTTTCGTAATCGTCTATTCCAAGTTTTTCATTATTTAAAATTGCAATACTTTCTTTTAAATTTAAATGCTGTTTTAAATAGGCATAGGCATCACTCTTGTCCAACATTTTTTCGTAGACAGAACTTAAAGCTAGAAGTATATTCGATTTTTGTTCAAGATTATCTTGTTTTGAATTTAATTCTAATGCCTTATTGTAGTAAGTTAAGGCTAAATTGTTGCGATTATTTTCCTCTTCAATGAGTCCTATTTGATAAGAGGCTTCGGCTTTTGTATTTAAAAATGCAGGGTTGTCTGGTTTTGCAATTATGGTATTAAAAATTGAAGAGGCCATTTTTTTATTGCCTTTATTTTTAAAAATAATTCCTTTTTGAAGGTTTATAAGGTCGTCATAGCCGTTAATTTTTAATGCGTTATAAATAGATTGGGCTTTATTAAAACAAATTTCGGCTGCGCTATAATTTGATTTTCCAATATGAGAAAGTCCAAGATAATAATAAGTATTTGCGTAACTCAGGGTTGGTTTTGTAGTTTCAAATAAAGCGATGCTTTCTGAAAAAATCTCGATCGCATCATTGTACTTTTTTAAAGTATAGTAAATCTCCCCTAATTTAAATGTTTGATTTGCTTGGTCGATTATGCTACCACTCGTTTCGCTGAAATTTATTGCTTTTTGAGTATAAAAAAGGGCGTTTTTATATTTGTTGTTTTTTATATTTTCATGCGCTAAGTTTGTGTAAAACTCAATACTATCCTTACTCTCATTAGTTTGAGAGTATAGAAATGAATTAAAAAAAACGAGATAAACCAAAAAGTATTTCATTTAAAGCTTTTTTTCGAATTAGTTTTTAGTGTATAATATTAAATCAATTATTCGAGATGAATATCCAATTTCATTATCATACCAACCTACTACTTTTACCATTTTATCAATTACAGAGGTTAACTGCGCATCAAAAAGGCATGAGTTTTTATTTCCAATTATATCAACTGAAACAATTGGGTCTTCAGTATAATCCATGATCCCTTTAAAGTCACCTTGAGCGGCCAATTTAAAAGCTTCATTGATTTCGCTTATTGTTACGGCACGTTTTACATTAAATGTGATGTCGGTCAATGAGCCATCCGGTACAGGGACACGAATACCACACCCTCCAATTTTACCTTCTAATAAAGGAAAAATTTTCGTTAATGCCTTTGCCGCTCCAGTTGTTGTAGGTACAATGGATTGACTTGCGCCACGAGCTCTGCGTAGATCTTTATGGGGCTGATCGTGCAAACTCTGGTCTGTTGTATAGGAATGAATTGTGGTGATGTAAGCTTGTTCAATACCACAAAGTTCATTTATTATTTTAATCATTGGTGCTGCATTATTTGTTGTGCAACTTGCATTCGAAATAATGGTTTCAGTTCCATCAAGAATATTTTCATTTACTCCTAGAACTACTGTTTTGATAGTATCTACTTCTGACGGAGCGGATAGAATCACCTTTTTTGCACCAGCAATAATATGTCTGTTCAGCTCTTCGTGCGTTTTATATTTACCCGTAGATTCTATAACATAATCAATGCCTATATTTTTCCAATCTAAATTTGAAATGTTTTTCTCATGAAAAAATAAAAAATGCTTAGTGTCAACTGTAATTCCTTTTTCATCAGCACTTACAATGTTAGGCAAAACTCCGTGAATACTATCATATTTTAATAAATGCGCCATTGTTTTTGTATCTGCAATATCATTTATTGCTACAACTTCAATAGAGGGGTGGTTTAAAAGCAAGCGAAATAAATTTCGCCCAATTCTTCCAAAACCATTGATGGCAATTCTTGTTTTCAAATGTATTCGTTTAATCGTTTATTTGGTTAACCGATTAACCGATTAAACAAATCAACTACTTATAAAATATGTTTCTGTGCTTTATATGATGAACGTACAAGTGGTCCACTTTCAACATGTCGGAAACCTAATTCCAAACCAAATTTTTCATAAATAGCAAATTGATCCGGAGTTATGAATTCTTTAACTGGCAAGTGTTTTTTACTCGGTTGTAAGTATTGACCTATTGTTACTACATCAACATTTGCAGCGCGAAGGTCTCTCATGGTTTGAAAAACTTCCTCTTCTTGCTCTCCAAGTCCTAACATAATTCCCGACTTCGTTCTATTTATTCCTTTTTCTTTTAAGTATCTCAATACTTCTAAGCTTCTGTCGTATTTTGCTTGAATACGCACTTCACGAGTCAATCTGCGTACCGTTTCTACGTTGTGAGAAACCACTTCAGGATTGGCCTCGACAATACGGTCAATATTTCTTTCGATACCTTGAAAATCAGGAATTAAAGTTTCTAAAGTCGTATTAGGGTTCATTCTACGAATGGCCTTTACTGTTTCTATCCAAATGATAGATCCACCATCTTTTAAATCGTCTCGATCAACACTTGTAATTACAGCATGCTTGATGTTCATGATTTTTATAGAACGAGCTACTTTCTCTGGTTCATCCCAGTCCACCGTTTCAGGTCTTCCAGTTTTCACACCGCAAAATCCGCAAGAACGCGTACAAGTATTTCCTAAAATCATAAATGTAGCAGTCCCTTCACCCCAGCATTCACCCATATTTGGGCAGCTTCCTGATGTGCAAATGGTGTTTAAACTATATTTATCAACTAAGCCTCGAAGCTCAGTATATTTTTTTCCTATTGGTAACTTTACCTTCAGCCATTTTGGTTTAGCAGTCGGTAAAGAATTATCTAAAACAGTTTCCATAAATCAATTTTCAAAGTACAAAGATAAGGAATGTTGTTTTAAAATAGACTGTTTAAACTGTGAAGCTTACCGAAAGTTTTTTTTAAAAGGTTTTGTTTTTTAGGAGCTATTTCCAGCTATCCGCTAAATCTTTTATAAAGGGCACTATTAAAAAACAGTACCCTTTATAAAAGGATAACGCTTCTATCTGGGCTAGGGATGTAGTTGCTTGACTATTATTTATATAATAAAAAAAGCAGAACGTACTAGTTCTGCTTTCTAAATGTATTTAATGCATTTGCACGGTAATGGGTAGATTGTAAGAGGTTCTAACGGCTTTTGAATTGATCATGCCTGGAGACCATTTGGTTCTCATTGATTTTAAAACGCGTATTGCTTCTCTACCTAATCCATAACCTGGCTCGTTTTTTACTTGAATATTAGACATACTACCATCTTTTTCAACTACGAATGAAACATAAATCCGAATGCTACTTTCTCCATTTACCTCTGGACTTTCAAAATTCTTACCAATATAATTGTAGAATTTATTTATTCCGCCTGGAAATTCAGGCATTTTATCTAGAATTGCAGTTGTTACTACAGTGTCACCATACTCTACTGGTGCACTGATTACGGTGCCATTTCCTTGAGAAGGAGTTGTGCTAGTACCAATAGTTCCAGTTCCATCAGTTGTGTTTTTAATTATTGTAGTGCTTTCAACAGTTGTAGCAAGATCTGGAGTAGCCAGTGGCCCTTTTACTATAACAGGATTTGTGAGTTGTTTTTTGTCAATGGATTCTAATGGCTTTTGGGTAAGAGTTTTAGGTAGAATCTTTTCTTCCTGTTTTTTTACTTGTGGCTGCACCGTTGTTAGTTGAATGATCTCGTCGATGGGTTCAATAATTGTTGCTGTCGCAGTAGTAATTAGATTAAAAAAACTTAAAACTCGGGGTATGCTGATAAGTGAAGCGCAAAGTAGTACTCCCATAAAAAGCGCCAATATAGAAGTTTTGGCATTTTCCTTACGCAGTTGATACGCACCATATTCTTTGTTTCTGTTTTCGAAAACTAGATTAATCCAGTTGGCTTCGTAAAGGCTTTGTTTTGACATAATTTATGGATTTAATGGTTAGGTAGCATTTAAATCATAAGCATATGGTGTTTATTAACAGAACGAAAACGGTAGGAAATTTATTGTTTAAAAAAGTTAATATTTAAAAAAATAAACAATGATAATCTTAAGTAATTTTTATTTGTTTATTTTTTTAACTAAAAATAGAAAATTAATTATCTTTTGTCCCTGATAATCTCGGCCAATAATTTTTTGGCGCGAAGCAATTTTACTTTTACATTACTTAATGGCTCGTCAATTGCATTGGCAATTTCTTGATAACTCATTTCTTGAAAATAACGCAACTGAATTACCTCTTGATAGTGAGGTTTTAATTCTTTGATGAATTGCAATAAGCGAGAAAGATTTTGCTCTGTAATCAATTCATCTTCAGCAGATGGGGTCGTATCTGCTATATTGTATGCCTTTTGATCTTCTTTGTCAGTGATCTCTACAAAAAGACTAGATTTTTTTTTGCGTAATAAATCAATATGTACATTTTTAGCAATGCTAATTAACCAGGTGTTAAACTGAAATTCTGGATTGTAAGACGCTATTTTGTCAAATGCTTTAGAGAAGGTTTCAATAGTAATATCCTCAGCATTGGTTTCATTTTCGGTGCGCTTAAGCATGAAACCATATACTTCATTCCAATAGTGATTCAAAAGAAAGGTAAAGGCAGCTTGATCTCCTTTTTTGGCTTTCTCTATTTGATTTGTTATTTCCAATTTACTGGTTTTGATACAATATTAGATATAAAAATATTAATCTGCGTGAATATAAGTAGTATTTCAACGACTGGGAACCAATATTTTAAATCTTTTTCTTTTAATTTTCCTGCCGAAAATCCCACAACGATCCAAGCACATAGATATCTTATGAATAATAATGCTAATACTAATATCCACTGGAACTGGAAACTCAACAATATAATTGGTAAAATGATAAATAATAATTGGGAACAATAAAATGCACCTAGCTGCAACTGGTCTATCTTTTTATAATGACTGGCTGTGGCGATGTGTCGTCTTTTTTGGATTAACCAATCTTTATAGGACGTTTTTGGTTTAGAATAAGTGAAACTTTCTGGTGTGTAAGCAATTGTTGTGTTTTTAGAGGTGGCCGCTTCATTAATAAATAAATCGTCATCTCCAGAACGCACTTGAATGTGATTGATAAAGCCATTTACATTAAAAAACTCCTCCTTTTTATACGCAAGGTTTCTACCAACGCCCATATAGGGATGTCCAATTTTTGCCCAGGAAAAGTATTGAATAGCAGTAAGCAGCGTTTCAAAACGGATTATTTTATTAAGTAATGAATTAGTGATTTTTTCATATCCGCCATACCCTAAAACAATTGTTTTTTGCATAGTGAACTGAGAACTCATTGCGGTTATCCATTCTTTCGATGTTGGATAACAATCGGCATCCGTAAAAAGCAAATAGTCTTTTTTGGCCGCTTTTATACCCAGTGTTAGGGCGTATTTTTTATTACCCCAGAAAGCTTCGTTGTTTTCTACTTTTACCAAGCGAATATTAGAATATTCTTTCTCAAAAGCTTCAAAGAGCTCCAAAGTACCATCACAAGAGGCATCATCTATTAAGACGATCTCAAAATCAGGATAGTTTTGTTCTGCTAGTAACGGAATAAATTTCGCTACATGTTCTTCTTCATTTTTGGCACAAACAATTACCGAAATCGGAATTCTTTTAGGTGTTATTTTTTGCGCTTTTGCAAAAGCAAATTTCCCGAAAACACCCAAATAATACGAAAGTTGAATAGCGACAATAACAATAAAAAAGTAAAGAATCAGTATAAGCATCAGAGTTTAATGAGTTATTTAAATCGTGTGCAAAGGTATGAATAGAATTATGAATTCTTAATTTTAAATTATTGAATTTTAAAAGAATTTATCTAGGGCATTTCTTCATTTCATTTGCTATTGAAATAGAATCTCTATTTTGTGTTTTTTCTAACTCTGTAATGATGTTTTCGTAGTTTTTTTCATCACGGTTTTGAGATAGTTTTTTGGTAGCTTCAATTGCTGTAACTTCTATCTCAAAAGCTACAATCCCGCGGACTTGCCTCATTGTTTTTGAAGATAAGTCCTCTACTCTAATGGGGTTTTCTGAGTTTTTCTCGTATTTGTCAACTAGTTTTTTTAAAGATTTTATAGCTTCTTCTCCTTCAACTATCTTAATTTTCCCATATACATGTACGGCTAGATAGTTCCAGGTAGGAACGTTTTCATGGTCATACCACGATGAGGAAATGTAACTGTGTGGTCCCGAAAAAACAGCTAAAACACTATCGTTTTCTTCAAATCCTTTCCATTGCGGGTTCTCTTTGGCAATGTGCCCGTGCAAAATTTGTTTTCCGTCTTTATTGATATCGAGCTCTAGAGGAATATGAGTAGCACATAGTTTCCCGTTTGTTTGATTGATTAGAATACCAAAACTATTTTCTTGAAGAAATTGCTTGATTTCTTCTTGATTCTCATTTTTATAAATATCAGGAGTGTACATTTTGTAACTAGTATTAATGCTTAATAAAAACTAAATAACGTTTACTTCGGCTTCAATATGAATACCAAAAGTCTTAAAAATAGTATCTTGAATGGTCTTTGATACTGCTAGAATTTCTTGTCCAGTGGCATTGCCATAATTGACTAATACCAGTGCTTGGTTCTTATGAATTCCGGCATCACCAAAACGTTTCCCTTTAAAGCCAGCTTGTTCAATAAGCCATCCTGCAGGTACTTTAACTTCCGTTTCAGAGACTTCGTAATATTTCATTTCGGGAAATTGTTGATGTATTTTCTCGAAATCTGTTTTTAAAAGAATTGGATTTTTAAAAAAACTTCCGCTATTTCCTAGTTCTTTTGGATCCGGTAATTTACTTTGTCGAATTGCAATTACCGCATTACTAACGTCTTTTAATGAGGGGTTAGTGATGTTGTTTTTTTCTAGTTCTCCCAAAATGTCACCATAAGAAGTGTTGATTTTATGATTGCGTTTGGTCAGTTTAAATACTACAGATGTAATGATGTATTGATCTTTGGCGACATTTTTAAAAATGCTTTCACGGTATCCAAAATGACATTCCTCTTTTATAAAATTTTTTATTTCTTGATTTTCAATCGTAATCGCTTTACAAGAAACAAAGGTGTCCTTGATTTCGGTTCCATAGGCACCAATGTTTTGGATAGGTGTTGTTCCTACATTACCGGGAATTAAGGACATGTTTTCAAGTCCGCCAAAATTTTGTGCAATAGTCCATAATACAAATTCATGCCAGTTCTCTCCAGCTTGACTTTCCACCCAAACAAAATCATCGTTTTCCTGGATTATTCTTTTTCCTTTTAAATCAATGTGAAGTACTAGTGCATTGATGTTTTGTGTTAACAACATGTTGCTTCCGCCACCAAGTATGAATTTTTTTGCGGTTTTATTTTGTTTTAAAATAGATGTAAGGTCAGTAACATTTTGTACGTTGACAAATTGTTTTGCACTGGCTTCTATACCAAATGTATTGTAGTTTTTTAGGGAGAAATTATGTAGTATTTCCATAAAAGAAATTTCTTTTTTAATGTTGTAATTTGAGACCAAAAGTAAGGATTAAAATTTAGTTGTATAACTTTTCATCCACATGTGCATCATAAATAAGGGCATTATGTAGGAAACCATTCTTGTGTCTCCTTGCTTTAAATTCTTAATAAGTTTGGCACTATTTATATTTTCTAAATAAGGCATTTTAAAAATTTCACTTTTAGAAAACGATTCTAATTCATCTTTAAAAGCGGGACTTTTTACTAAATAATCTCCCCAAGGTGCGCTAAGGCCTACTTTTTTAAATTTTAAAATAGCTTCAGGTAATCGATTTTCCATGGCCGTTTTTAAAATGAATTTTCCTTTTTTACCTGTAAATAGCCATTTATCATCCAATGAACCTAAACCTGCAATCAATCTTTGATCTAGAAAAGGTTCTCTACATTCAATGGAAGCGCCCATAGTGGCGCGATCGTTTCTATATAATAAAGAACGCAAATAGGTTTGTTGGTCAAAATAAAGCGCTTGTCGTCTTAAATTGTCGGGATATAATTCTTTTGCTTCTTTGTACGTTTTACGTCTGAATTCGTTTTTGGGCTCGTTGTGAATACCATACACTTTCGAAATATCTTCAGGATAGATATTGCAACTATTATACATAATCAGATCTTGTTTTTTGCTGATTTTTGCATATCGAATAAGTTTTTCGTACCGTGGTTTTTTTTCAAAACCGCCTAGACTTCCTATGCTTGAAATTGAACTTA
The DNA here is from genome assembly GCF_040822115.1 of Flavobacterium sp. WC2421. NCBI lineage: Bacteria > Pseudomonadati > Bacteroidota > Flavobacteriia > Flavobacteriales > Flavobacteriaceae > Flavobacterium > Flavobacterium sp. WC2421. The sequence continues at coordinate 1,766,821 of NZ_CP162004.1, forward strand.
GTATGCTTGGAAATTGTAATGCTTTGTAACGTACATAACCTCCCATTAATTCGTCGGCTCCTTCACCAGAGAGCAATACTTTTACCTTTGGTTTTGCTAATTCAGAAATGGCCAAAAGATGCGGTTCGTTTAGGTGCATTATGGGTTCGTCTTGAAAATAAGTAGCTTTAACTAGGTTTTCATATAAGTCTTGATCTTCCAGTTTTAAGGTGTTAAAACGGTAATCGAACTTTTCAGTTAACATTTTGGCTAAATGAGATTCGTTGTGCTCTTCCTCTTTAAATCCGATGTTAAAAGTTTGTATGTTTTTATATTTTTGTTCGTGTAATGACGCAAGTATAGAGGATGAATCAAGTCCTCCGCTAAGTAAAATTCCAACAGGAACATCACTTACCATCCTTAATTTTACAGAATCATCAAAAGTTTCTCTAAACCATTCAATAGGATTTTCAATTCTAGGATGGTTTTGAATCTCAGTTTTTAAATCCCACCATTTTTCGTTGACTACTTTTCCACCTTCGTGGATAGTCATTATATGCCCTGGTAAAACCTTTTTTATATTTTCATATAAGGTATTGTCACCAGCTACAAAGCGGTTAAAAATATATTCTTCAAGTCCATCTTGCGCTACTTTTAGAGGCAGTCCAGCAGTGAAAAGTGCTTTTTGTTCGGATGCAAAATAAAAACTCTCATTGTAAAAAGAACAGTATAATGGCTTAACACCCATTCGATCTCGTACAACTGTTAATTGCTTTTTTAATTTATCCCAAATAGCAAATGCAAACATCCCGTTTAAGCGATGAAGCATTTTTGAACCATGCAATTGGAATAGTTTTAACAGAACTTCTGTGTCTGATCCTGTTTTTATATCAAAACCGTTGCTCTTTAACTCAGGATAAAATTCTTTAAAATTGTAAATTTCACCATTGTACACCATGACAAATCGTTCGTCATCGGATAAAAAGGGTTGATGTCCGGCAGCAGAAACATCTAATATTGATAAGCGTCGATGTCCTAGTCCGATATTATTTTCAATAAATATACCTTTGTCATCTGGGCCACGATGTTCTAATGCGTCGCGCATTTTTGTAAGAATGCGACTGTCTATTTTCCTTTGGGATTGTAAATGAAAGATCCCGTTGATTCCACACATAGCTAATTATTTTTTTGCGGTATTTATTAATTCATGGTATTTGCTAGCTATGATAGCCATATTGGTATTGTAATCAGCATGTTCTTCGATAAATTTCCGATTGCTTACTATGGCTTTATTTCGATGTTCCTCGTTTTTAAAAGACCATATTAATTCTTCGGCAAGCATTTTGTAATCATCAACAGTTATAAGTTGGCCATTTTTACGATGTTGTATCCAGCTTTGGTTACCCGCAATATCTGTTACAATAGGGTAGCAAAGTGTTGCCATTGCTTCAAATAATGAGGCCGATACTCCTTCGGTTGTAGGCATGCTTATGTAAACATTAGAATCTTGTAATAATTTTGGTAATTCGGTATTTGGAATTCTTCCCATAAATCGAACTTTGTTTTCGATATTTAATTTTTTTGCTAATTTTTTCAATCCATGAAGTTCAGTTCCATCTCCAACTATAGTAAGTACGAAGTTGATTCCTTTTTGGTTTAAAATGGCAAAAGCTTTTAAAATAATATCATGACGGTATTCAGGTAGTAATGAACGCGTAACGATGGCGCATATAGTGTCACTTTTCGCAGTGTTTCTATTTCCGAATTTCTTTAAATCAATTCCTTTTGGTAGCACCATTACTTTATCCATGTCTACATTGGCTTCGACCATGGAAACCGTCATCACAGGTCCCCAAGCATGAATAAGAGTAGCTTTTTTAAAGGCATAGTTTTGTATTGCTTTTTTGAAAGGATATAAAGGGGAGTTTTCAGGCCATAAATCAGTGCGCCCTTGTTGTGCGATGACTACTGGTTGTACTCCGCATAAGGCTGCTAGAAATCCATAGCTTGTGGTTCTTTCGGCAATAACCATGTCTGGTTGTTCGACCTTAATAATTTTTTTTATTTTAAATATAGAAAATTGAAATTCGAAAATACGCAGGATTCGGTTCATGAAAGTCCCACAAGGTGTTTTTAGTTCCCAGCTGATAATTTCAAAATCTCCAAAATCTTTTAGGCCATTTGTCCAAGTAATGGCATCGGCTCTATAGGTTTCTCCAAGAAAAAGTATTTTCCTTTTTTTCATCTAGATACTTAAAATTCATCTGTAGATAAAGCTCTACCTATGAATTCGTTTAATGGTTTTAGTAGGATCAATTTTTTACTCGCTTTAGAAATAAAATCTTTTTTTGTAATATCCTCGTAGTTAATTTTATGAGAAGCTTCAAAACTTTTTAGTTTTAATAATTCAATTGCAGGATGTTCTTTTTCATAGCCTCGAGGAGGGTTTTTTAAAGTGCTTCTTTCGTTTCTGTCAAAATCTACAAAGGTTTTTTTGAATTCACTTTCATTAAGAACTTCTTCTAAATCCTCATAAAAGAATGCAATTTCTTTGCGTATTTTTTTTAGTTCCTCTGCTTCAGGTGAATACAGTCCGCCAGCAATAAATGCTACTTCTTTTTCTAAGTGTACGTAGTAGCCGGGTCTATTTTGTCCTTTTATTCTGCCACAAGGTAACCAAATACCAAGGTGTGTTTTATAAGGCGTTTTGTCCTTAGAAAATCGAATGTCTCTATTGATTCTAAAGGTACAATTTTTTACTTCAAGTATCTCTAGTGCTGGATCTAAAGGTTTCATAACGTCAAGAAAATCAGAAACGAATTGCTGATAGTCTTTTTTGACTGCTTCGTATCTTTTTTTGTTTTCCAAGAACCAATCTCTATTGTTATTGGCTTTCAAGTCTTCTAGGAATTGTAAGGTATCTTTTGATAGCATTTTGGGGCTATTATAATTGTTTTTTTAAATCATCTTCGCTTATGAAACCGGCATGTTTCCATTTTAGTTCTTTATTTTCATAAAGCAGTAAGGTAGGAAGTTCCTCAATTTTCATTTCATGCATTAGCGTTTTGTTTTCGTCCGCATTCAATCGAATAATAACTACTTTATCACTCATTTCGGTTTGCATTTTAGAAAGGTAAGGAGCCATCTTTTTGCAAGGAGCACACCATTCTGCATAGAAATCGATCAAGACTTTTTTATCCGTATTTAATAATTTATTGTATTCTTGACTGCTCATTCCTACGATTTTATCTGTTGGTTTCGATAGCCCTGCAGCATCCCATTTTAAAAAACCTCCTTCGAGTTCGTATATATTGGTAAAGCCTAATTCTTGAAGTTTTTCAGTTGCTTTTGCACTTCTTCCACCACTTTTACAATACACAAAAACGGGTTTTGTTTTGTCAAGATTTTCTGCATCTTTGACGAAACTATTTCCAAGCCAATTGATGTTTTTAGCATTTTCTATATGTTCTGATGCAAATTCCTCTGAGGTACGTACATCTAAAATTTGTGGGTTTTCTGTTGTTTTTATTTTTTCTGCAAAAGCTGGAGCATCAATTTTTTTAATATTTTTTGATGTTTGTCCATTACAAGATAAAATGATAGAAGAGACGAGTACAGTAAAAATTTGAAAAAATTTCATTACAAATAGTATTTAAAAAATTGAAATGCTAAATTAAGTAAATTATAAGTATTCGAAGGTCATAAAATGCAAATCATAAGTTAAATATTTTATAGGACTGATGCGTTGATTTTACAATAGCTTCGGTGCGTTCAGGATGGGTGTCGGAAATAAATAATTGTCCGAAGGTTTCACTGTTGACCATTTCAATAATTTTAGCAACTCGACTTTCGTCTAATTTGTCAAAGATATCATCAAATAGTAAAATAGGTTTTACCCCACTTTGTTTTTTTAAAAATTCAAATTGAGCTAGTTTTAAAGCAATAAGAAAAGACTTTTGTTGGCCTTGAGATCCAAATTTCTTGATGGGATGACCATCTATTTCAAAGGATAAATCATCTTTATGTGTCCCAACACTTGTGTAATGTAAAGCTCTGTCTTTATTAATGTTTTCTTGTAAAAGAGTCAATAAGTTTTTTTCGAATAAATGACTTTCATATACAAGTTGTACTGTTTCTTGAGAACCTGTTATCGCATGATGGTGTGCATTGAAAATAGGGATGAATTCAGCTATAAACTCTTTTCTCTTTTTAAAAATATAATCACCATATCCATTGAGTTGTTCATTATATATAGAGAGAGTGTCATTTTCAAAAACATGATTCAGTGCAAAATATTTTAATAGTGCATTGCGTTGACTCATTACTTTTTGATACTGGATTAACTGCTGTAAGTAATGTGGATCCAATTGTGAGATGACACTGTCCATGAATTTTCTTCTGGTTTCACTTCCTTCTACAATCAAATCTCTGTCGGCGGGTGATATTATAACAAGAGGAATGAATCCAATATGATCTGAAAATTTATCGTAAGCCTTGCCATTGCGTTTTAATACTTTTTTCTGTCCTTTCTTTAAACTACATACTACCTGCTCTGACCGTTCATTTTTTATAAACTCAGCATCAATCACGAAAAATTCTTCGCCATGTTTGATGTTTTGGACAGCCAAAGGATTGAAATAACTCTTTCCGTACGATAAATGATAGATAGCATCCAATACATTGGTTTTACCAATACCGTTTTTACCTACAAAACAAATTATTTTACCGTCAAACTCGAAGTTGGCTTCTGAAAAATTTTTGTAATTGAATAAGGATATTTTTTTTAAATACATCTTTTAAAGCTTGCTGGTATGGAAGAGTTTGTTGTTTTTTAAAATGACTTTTAAAGTGGGCGCAAATTATTGAAAAATATCGATATAAAGGGTATTTAGGGCTTTTCTGTTTTAAATGTTTTTGCTTTTTACCGAAGCAGTACTTGTATAAAAGCTTATTTTTTTTATTATAAATATAAAATTCCTTTTTTTTTGCGTCGGTTTGAATAAAAATTTTATTTTTGCGGTTCACTAAATTAAATTTAAATGGCTACTTACAGTAAAAGAGGATATAAAGCACCAAAAGAGAAAGAAGTAAAAGATGGAGTTGAAGAAGTAATTGTTGATGAAAAAGACAGTGTTACAGCAGGTGTATTTTCTACATTAGATGAAACTGCTTCAAAAACAGAAGATTTTGTTGCCAAAAACCAAAAATTCATCATTGGAATTGTAGGAGCTGTCGCTTTGGTAACCATTGGTTATTTAGTTTATCAAAAATTTATTGCTGAACCAAAACAAACGGAAGCTGCTGAGGAAATGTTTGTTGCACAACAAAATTTCCAACAAGCTACAGATGGTGTTGCAAGTGATTCACTTTATAAGTTGTCATTGAATGGATCTGAAGGTAAATTTGGATTTTTAAAAATTGCTGATGAATATTCAGGAACTGATGCGGGAAATTTAGCTAATTACTATGCGGGTATGGCGTACTTAAATACAGGTAAATATACAGAAGCGATTGATTATTTGAGTAAATTCAAATCAGAAGATATTGTATTGGGAGCTTTGGCAAAAGGAGCAATTGGTGATGCTTATTCTCAAAAGAACCAGCCAAAAGAAGCTTTGGAAAACTATATTAAAGCAATAGAAGCAAATAAAAATGATTTTACTACTCCACGTTTCTTATTGAAAGCTGGAAAAACAGCTTTGGCTCTAGGTAAAAAAGAAGATGCATTGAAATATTTTACTGATATTAAAGATAATTTTGATTCATCTCCAGAAGCGGCTTCTGTTGATGGTTTAATTGGATTGGCTCAATAGTAAAAAGTTTTAAGATTACTTGTTGTAGATTTTAGATTGTTGATTCAACAAGCTATCTTTAACATCTGAAATCAAAAAAATAATATTAAAATTGACAATCAAATGGCAACAGTAAATAAAAATTTATCCGTTTATGACAAAAATGCAGTTCCTAATGCGAAAGATTTTCGTTTTGGAGTTGTTGTTGCTGAATGGAATGAAGTAATAACTGAAGGGCTTTATAATGGAGCTCATGAAGCTTTTTTAGACAATGAAGTTCCTGCGAATCATATCATCAGATGGAATGTTCCAGGCAGCTTTGAACTTATTTATGGATGCAAGAAGATGTTGCAAACCCAAAATGTAGATGCTGTAATCGCTATTGGATGTGTAATTCAGGGACAAACCAAACATTTTGATTTTGTTTGTGAGGGCGTAACTCAAGGAATTAAAGATTTGAATGTTCAAACGGATATTCCAGTTATTTTTTGTGTCCTTACTGATAATACGATGCAACAGTCAATAGATAGAAGTGGTGGTATTCACGGAAACAAAGGTACTGAAGCGGCAATTGCGGCTATTAAAATGGCCTACATTCGTCAACAAGCCTCTTTGGCGCATGAGTATAAGAAACAAACATTACTGTCTTCTGGTCAATTACAAATCGAAGATTTGCCGTTGAAACTAGAAGAATAAAAAAGTAAATATTTAATTATGAAACCTATACTGTTCTAAAAATAGTATAGGTTTTTTTTGTTTTATTTATGATGGAACGGACTATTAAACCGAGTAGAAATTCATTAAATTTGTGCTTACGGTTTTAAATAATGGAAACCTTAAACTTTAAAACTTATATTTATTAATGTCGAGTATAATCCAATTACTTCCTGATCACGTTGCGAACCAAATTGCTGCTGGAGAAGTGGTGCAAAGACCGGCTTCAGTAGTCAAAGAATTACTCGAAAACGCGGTTGATGCTAGAGCTACAGATATTAAGTTAATCATAAAAGATGCTGGTAAAGCTTTGGTTCAAGTTATTGACAACGGTTTAGGGATGAATGTAACTGATGCTCGATTGTGTTTTGAGCGTCATGCTACATCAAAAATCCGTCAAGCCGAAGATTTATTTTCATTACACACAAAGGGTTTTCGCGGTGAAGCATTAGCTTCTATTGCTGCTATTGCGCATGTTGAAATGAAAACCAAGCAAGATCAACAGGAATTAGGAACTCAAATTGTGGTGGAAGGCAGTAAATTTATGTCACAAGAAGTGGCTGTTCTACCTAAAGGAACTTCATTTGCGGTTAAAAATTTATTTTTTAATATTCCGGCTCGTCGTAATTTTTTAAAATCAGATACCGTAGAATACCGTCATATTATTGATGAGTTTCAACGTGTCGCATTGGCACATCCCAATATTTATTTTACTTTTTATCATAATGGGAGTGAGATGTTCAATTTACCTTCCGCTAGTTTAAGACAAAGAATTGTCACTATTTTTTCGGGTAAAACCAATGAAAAATTAGTTCCTGTTCAAGAAGAAACTGAAATCGTAACTATTCAAGGGTTTGTAAGTAAACCTGAATTTGCTAAAAAGAATAGGGGAGAACAGTTTTTCTTTGTTAATGACCGATTTATAAAAAGTGGCTATCTGCATCATGCCGTTATGGCTGCCTACGATGGTATTTTAAAAGATGGAGCACAACCGAGTTATTTTTTATACTTAACGGTTCCGCCTAATACGATAGATATCAATATTCATCCTACAAAAACCGAGATTAAGTTTGACGATGAACATGCTTTATATGCCATTTTACGAGCATCCATTAAACACAGTTTAGGGCAGTTTAATGTGGCGCCAGTTTTGGATTTTGATCGTGATGCGAACTTGGATACGCCTTACAGTTATAAAGATGCTAAAGGAGAAACTCCTACAATTCAGGTTGATAGCACTTTTAATCCATTTTCGGATGACAAAGTAAATAAACATTATTCTAGTTATAAAAAACCAGAATCTACGGCCAATTGGGAAAGTTTGTATGTGGGTTTAAAACAAGATTCTGATGTTTTTACAAGTAATACTGATTTTTCATTTGAAAGTGATGAAGTCACAGGGTCTTTGTTTAATGACGAAGAGGTAGAGCAAGCAGTTCATAATTCGTACCAAATTCATAAAAAATATATTGTTTCGCCTATAAAATCAGGAATGGTTATTGTAGATCAACAGCGTGCACATCAACGTGTTTTGTATGAGCAGTTTTTGACAAATATGACAGTTCATCAAGCATCAAGCCAGCAATTATTATTTCCATTGGATTTGTTTTTTTCGTCCACTGAGATGGATCTAATTGAAGAATTAAAACTTTCTCTGGTTAATACCGGTTTTGTTTTTGAAGAAACAAATTCAGATCATGTGGTTATTTCTGGAATTCCAGTCAATGTGACTGAAAGTGAGGTTTCGATGGTGTTAGAACAATTATTAAGTGATTTACAGGATGGAATTCCTGAAAGTAGCTTTAGCCAGAATGATACAATAGCAAAATCAATGGCCAAAAGTTTGGCTGTGAAAACAGGGACTACTTTAACAATAAAAGAACAAGAAAACTTGGTTAACGGTCTTTTTGCCTGTAAAGATCCCAATGTTTCCCCTTTTCAAAAACCGACTTTCATCACGATGCGTGTGGAAGATTTAGATAAAAAATTTGCACTATGAGAAATGTAACCGAAACGGTAAAACAATTAATTATAATTAATATCCTATTTTTTATAGGAACACAAATTGTTGGAGACGCTGCTTACCAAATGTTGGCGATGTATTTCCCGGAAAACACTAATTTTCAATTTTGGCAACCTATCACGCATATGTTTATGCATGGAGGATTTATGCATATTTTCTTCAACATGTTTGCATTATATTCTTTTGGTTCGGCTTTAGAGCATTATTGGGGAGGTAAGAAGTTTCTATTCTTTTATTTCTCTTGCGGCTTAGGAGCGGCACTTTTGCATACGGGAATAAACTATTATTATTTTCAAGAGGGAATGAATACATTAGTTGACCAAGGTTTTTCAAAAGCAGAAGTTTTAGCTGTTTTGAATGGGAAAGGGAGCAATGAAATTGTGCCAATTTTGAATAGTCCAGGTTTTCAAAATTTTATTAGCGCCTATATGGGTACTGTAGTTGGGGCTTCTGGAGCTATTTACGGTGTTATTGTCGCTTTTGCATTTATGTTTCCTAATGCAGAGTTGGCTTTGATGTTTATTCCTATACCAATTAAAGCAAAGTATTTTGTTCCAGGATTAGTTTTAGTAGATTTGTATTTAGGGGTTTCTGGACAATCTATTTTTGGAAGTGGTGGGCCAGGAATCGCCCATTTTGCGCATGTTGGTGGTGCTTTATTTGGGTTTTTGATTTCATGGTATTGGAAAAAAAATCAGTTTGATGGCAATCGTTGGAATTAATAGGGGTTATTTGTAAATTCTAAATATAAAAAATGAATATTCTAGACGACTTAAAAATTCAATACAAATTAGGAGGTATAGCTAATAGATTAATCTATTGGAATGTAGGTTGTTTTTTAGTTTCATTACTTTTTTTTTATGAATTTAAAGGAGGGGTATTTAATTTTCCAACTTGGATCGCTTTGTCTACAGACTCTTCTAACTTTTTATTCAAACCGTGGACATTCCTAACCTATGCTTTTTTTCATGATGGTTTCTGGCATTTGGTTTTTAATATGATGGTGTTGAATTTTTCAAGTACTTTATTTTTAACTTTTTTTACCCAAAAACAATATTTAGGAGTTTATATTTTAAGCGCCATATTTGCAGGGTTTTCCTTTGTCTTAGGCTATTATTTACTTGGAATTAGTGCCTCAATTGTAGGTGCATCAGCTGCTATTATGGGTATTTTGGTTGCTGTGACAACCTATCAGCCTTTAATGAATGTGCGTTTGCTTTTGATTGGAAATGTAAAATTGTGGCACATTACTGCTGTTATTCTTATACTTGATCTCATGCAATTTCGTTTAGATAATACCGGTGGTCATATCTCGCATTTAGCTGGGGCACTGTTCGGTTTTGTCTTTATAAAACTACTTCAAAACGGAACTGATTTGAGTACGATTGTAAGTAGAGTGATTGATTTTTTTACTAATTTATTTAAGGTGTCACCCAAAACACCTTTCAAAAAAGTACATAAAAACTATACTAAGCCTGTTGGTACGACTGCTTCTAGAATTATAACAAAAGATAAAGCGCAACAACAAATTGATGAAATTTTGGATAAAATCAGTCAGTCTGGATATGATAGTTTAACAAAAGAAGAAAAAGAATTTCTGTTCAAAGCAGGGAAGTAGTACTTTTATAGTATTTTTCGTAAATAAAAGAAGCAATTTTGCGTTATTAATTTAGCAAAGTAATTAACTGAATAAATACTAATATGAAAAACCTTTCATGGTTCAATAAAGGAATGTTTTTTTTAAATATTGTTCTGACAATAGTCACCTTTGTGGCCTATGTTTTGCCTTTTTTAGCGCCAAAGCTGTTTCCGATTTTGTCTGTTTTGACACTTTTCATGCCAATGTTTTTTATATTGAATGGATTATTTTTTATGTATTGGGGGCTCCAATTCAAAAAAAGAATGATTTTGTCTGGATTAGTACTTTTGATGGGGATCACGTTTATTAATAAATTTTATAAATTTTCTTCTAAAGTGTATCCTGAAGATGACAAAGACTTTAAAGTAATGAGCTATAATGTTCGTTTATTTAATTTATTCAAGTGGATAGATAAAGAAGATGTTCCTGGTGATATTTTGACTTTTATCAATGAAAAAAACCCAGATATTCTGTGTATTCAAGAATTTTCTTCTTCGGCAAATATTGACTTGAAAGTGTACCGCTATAAATATATTTTTATGGAGGGCAATAAAATTAAAACGGGGCAGGCGATTTTTTCTAAATTTCCCATTATTAATCAAGGGGATATTGTATTTCCTAATTCGAATAATAATGTAATTTATGCTGACATAAAAAAGGGTAAGGATATTATTCGAGTCTATAACATGCATCTTCAATCTATAAAAATTACGCCAGATGTTAACGAAATTTCTGAAAATATAAATGTGATAAATCAGGATAAGTCTCAAATGTTATTGATAAGAATCAGTAAGGCGTTTAAACAGCAACAGCAACAAGCAGAGATTTTAAAAGAGCATAAGAAACAATGTGAGTATCCTATAATTATCTGTGGAGATATGAATAACAGTGCTTTTTCTTATGTGTATAGAAACATTAAAGGAACGCTTAAAGATAGTTTTGAGGAAGCAGGTACTGGTTTTGGGCAAACGTATAAATTCAGGTATTATCCTGCGAGAATTGATTATATTTTTGCCGATGAAAAAATGACAGTTAAGAAATTTGAAAGCTTCTCTGATTTTGATAATTCAGATCATTATCCTATTATGGTCAAACTATCTTTGTAATAGTTCTTTTATTGGAGTATAATAGTTTGGGCTTTTAAATAGTCAGTAGTGAATTTACCCTCATTGAATAACAAGTCAAGAACACTTAGGTTATTGATAAAGTCATATTTGTCATCAAAAACCTGCGGATACTTTTCAAAAGAAGAAACGTCTTTTTTCCCTTCTACCAAAAATCTAAAGTCTTTTATAATGCTGGTATCTACTTCATGAAAGTATTCAGTAGTAGTATCAAATTCTAATTTCATTCGCAAACATTTCGAAACAACAGCTATGGTTTCAAAATTTAAATCTATTAAGTATTTGTATTTTTTTTCGAAAATAACACGAATATCATCTTCAAAAAATTCAAAGAAAGGGGAACTTCTATAAGCTGCTTCTAGTGATTTGAAGTGTTGTTTTTGCCAATCAAACTCAGGTTCAATTTGAATGTCTTTCGTTTTCTGGCGGATTAATTTGGAGTGCTTAACGGGAATGTTTAAGAGTTGAATTCCGTTTGGGCTGTAGATATAAGTTCGGTTGCGATTGGTTTGCTTTTGGAAATTATCTTCAATTTCAAACGTGATTTTCTCTGCCTGAAGCATCGCTGCAAAATGGCTAATTGAAGGAAAATAGGTTGGGTACAGTAAAGTGTTCATATTTGTCTAAAGTTATAAAGTAATAAAGTCGGAAGTCATAAAGTTGCTCTTAAAAGAGTATTTTATGACTTCCGACTTTGAAACTTTTGACTAATTTTTATTCTCTTTTCTTTTTTTCCAAAAATATTCACCAGCGAAGAAAGCAGCTAGTGCAATTAAGAAATATTTAAAATACGACTGTGGTTGTCCTTCCCCGTTTACGGTTGTAAAGACTCTATCCCAACGAACTTTGTTCAATCCTTTTCCATTGGTATCCCAACTCATCCAGATGAATATAGGTTTACCTACAATGTGATTTTCTGGAACAAATCCCCAATAGCGGCTATCTTCAGAGTTGTGGCGGTTGTCTCCCATCATCCAGTAATAGTTTTGTTTGAAAGTATAGTCTTTTACAACTTCGCCATTCAATCGAATTTCATTTCCTGTTACCTTAAGGTCATTTTTTTCACCATTATCATTCTTCAATTCATAGTCCGTAATGATTCTTTTGTAAAAAGGCAATGACTCCACTGTAAGTGCAACTGTTTTTCCTTTTTGTGGAATATAAATTGGACCAAAATTATCTTGATTCCATTTGGTGTTTTGAGGGAATATAGCAGCTTCTGGAGTTCTAGAAATTTCCCTGATTACTGAAGTTATTCCAGGAACATTTTTTAATCTTTCCGCTCCTGCAGCAGTAAGTGCTCTGAAAAGTAGTGTATCTTTTGTTTCGTTATTTTTAAAATAAACAGCATCCGTAATATCAAGATCCTTAAGTAAATATTCAAAATCAATGGGTGTTTTTCCATCTAATGCTACAGTATATGAAAATTGAGGTTTAGCACGTTCAGGTAATTGCAAGATTTTACCATCGATGTAGACAATTCCATCTTTGATAGATAAACTATCGCCAGGTACTCCCACACATCGTTTTACATAATTTGATTTTTTATCAATTGGTTTGATAACTCCAGGTTTTCCTTTAGCTTCAAAGAAATAATGAACCGTATCTACTGGCCAGTTAAAAACCACGATATCCGTACGATTGATCTTCTCTATACCGGGTAATCTTAAATAAGGCAATTGTGGCCAATTAAGGTATGATTTGGTTTTAATAAAAGGTATGGAATCATGAACCATTGGTAATGCTACGGTAGTCATAGGGATCCGTGCCCCGTAATTTACTTTACTTACAAATAGAAAATCACCTACTAATAACGATTTTTCTAAGGAAGAAGTTGGGATAGTATAAGGTTGAACAAAATAAGTATGTACTAAAGTCGCTACTATAATGGCAAAAAGTAAAGAACTTAATGTATCAGTTGTTTTGTTTTCAGAAGTTGTGCTTTTGTCAGATACATAATTTAATTTTTGGGTGTAATTAATATAGTAAATGTATAATCCAAAAGTTATTATTCCTAAAAAAGAATCTAGAGTAGAGCATTTTCCAAAACTTCTTAATGTTTCAACCCAAATAATTGGAAACATGATTAAGTTAATAATGGGTATGAAAAGTAATATAGTCCACCAAGTTGGGCGGCCAATGATTTTCATCAAAACGATAGCATTGTAAACTGGTATTCCAGCTTCCCAACGTTTTCTTCCTGCAGCCTCATATAACTTCCATGTACCTAAAAAGTGGACAACTTGGATGAATAAGAAAAATACAAACCAATGATATAGTGTCATAATTTTTTATTTAAAGTTTAATTTTTAAGGTAGTTTTTCTCGAAATAGCTAACCTCTAAAAATAGATATAATACGTTTATTTTAAATCCAGAACATCTTTCATCGAGAAGATTCCTTTTTTACCAAAAATCCATTCAGCAGCGATAACAGCTCCAAGAGCAAAGCCTTCACGGCTATGTGCGGTATGTTTTATTTCTACGCTGTCAACAACGGAATTGTAAGTCACGGTATGTGTGCCCGGAACAGTTCCAATTCGTTTCGCTTCAATATGAATTTCGTTAGCTTCAGGAGTTTCTAATGTCCAGTTGGTGTAATTACTGTTTTCAATAACGCCTTTGGCTAAAGAAATTGCAGTTCCACTTGGGGCATCTAGTTTTTGAGTATGGTGAATTTCCTCCATCTCAATGCTGTAGCTGTCTAATTTCGCCATCATTTTGGCCAGATATTCATTGAGTTCAAAGAAAATATTTACACCCAGACTAAAGTTTGAACTAGATAGAAAGGCTCCGTTTTTTTCATTACATAAGGTAACCATTTCTTCATAATGCTCTAACCATCCAGTTGTTCCTGAGATTACTGGTACATTGTTTTCAAAACAATTTGAAATATTGCTTACAGCTGCAGTTGGGATGCTGAAATCAATGGCAACATCAGCATTTGATAGCCCTTCATAAGTATTATGCTCGTCTTTTTTCAAAACGATTTCATGCCCTCTTATCAGCGCGATTCTTTCAATTACTTGACCCATTTTACCATATCCTAAAAGCGCAATTTTCATTTGTTTTGTATTTTATAAATTAAAAAAATTATAGAGAAACCAATAGTTTTAGTTGTGCTCTAAAAATTATAATTAAGAGTTAGACCCACATTTGTTTTGAATGTTACATCATTGGGGTAAATAATTGGACGTATTGATAAGTTTTCATCAACATTAAACTGTATTAGGGCTGCATCAACATTAGCATCTATTATGTTTAAAGCATAAAATGCTACAACGAATAAAGCGGATAAATCGCGGTTGCGTTGATAGAATTTTTGACCAGAAATTAATCTAGAGTTATCTAAATAAGTAAAATTATCGTCACTATATCCTTCTAATCTTCGTTTGTATGCATCTCTATATTGATGGTATTTTTTATTACTATCTAGATAAAAATAAAGACTAGTACCAATAGCACCATATACCAGTGGGATTTTCCAATATTTTTTATTGTATGCTTGACCTAAACCAGGTAAAATAGCGGAGTAAAAAGCCGCCTTTGCTGGGGTTAAAGGATCGATATCATTTGATTTTAAAGTGTCTTTTGCGACTAGAACAGCCTCTTTTTTTGCTTGAGCAAAAACAGTAGCATTTCCTAAAATAAAGAAAAGTATTCCTATGGAAATAAGTTTGTTCACTATCCCTTTATTAATTCGATGATTCTTTTTAAATCTTCTTCGGATTGAAAAGGAATTGTAATTTTTCCTTTACCATTTCCTGCTACTTTTACATCTACTTTGTTTCCAAAATAAGTAGAGAACACTTTCTTTTGTGACTCTTCAATTTCAAAAGAAGCTGCTTTTGCTTTTGTAGCTGGTTTTGGTTTCAAGCTGTCTTGATAGTTTTTTACCAATGCTTCTGTATCACGAACGGAAAGATTCTGACTTACAATTTTTTGATAGATATCAGTTTGAATGTCAAGATCTTCAATGTTTATTATAGCACGACCATGTCCCATACTGATAAAGCCATCACGAATACCTGTTTGAATAATTGGATCTAATTTTAAAAGGCGCAAGTAATTAGCGATAGTAGACCGTTTTTTCCCAACACGTTCACTCATTTGCTCTTGAGTCAATTGAATTTCATCAATCAATCGTTGGTATGAAAGTGCGATTTCAATAGGATCTAAATCATGACGTTGAATATTTTCAACTAAAGCCATCACCAATGATTCATTGTCGTTTGCAATACGAATATATGCTGGAACTGTTGTAAGTCCAACTAAAGTAGAAGCACGTAAACGACGTTCCCCTGAAATTAATTGGTATTTATTAAAGTCTAATTTTCGTACGGTAATAGGTTGAATAACGCCTAATTCCTTGATGGAAGTAGCGAGTTCTCGCAATGATTCTTCATTGAAATTACTTCTTGGTTGAAATGGATTTATTTCAATCGCATCAATTTCAAGCTCAATAATATTTCCTACAACTTTATCAGCATTTTTATCATCTACGGATTTTATATCATTTTCCGGATCTTTTAATAATGCAGATAATCCTCTTCCTAAGGCTTGTTTTTTTATTGCTTTTGCCATAAAACTATTTACTGTTTTTCTTTATAACTTCTTGAGCTAAGTGTAAGTAGTTAGTCGCTCCCTTACTTGTTGCATCATAGTTTATAATGCTTTCACCAAAACTTGGTGCTTCACTCAGTTTTACATTTCGTTGGATAATGGTATCAAAAACCATATCGTTGAAATGTTTTTGAACTTCTTCTACAACTTGGTTCGATAAACGCAAACGAGAGTCAAACATTGTTAATAACAAACCTTCAATGTCTAAATCTGGATTGTGAATTTTTTGAATACTTTTTATAGTATTTAATAATTTACCTAAACCTTCGAGTGCAAAATATTCACATTGTATTGGAATAATAACAGAGTCTGCCGCTGTTAATGCATTTAAAGTAAGCAATCCTAATGATGGTGCGCAATCTATAATGATGTAGTCATATTCGTCTTTTATATCTTCCAATGCTTTTTTAAGCATGTATTCTCTATTTTCTTTGTCTACCAATTCAATTTCGATGGCAACAAGGTCAATATGAGATGGAATTACATCCACATTTGGCGCAGAACATTTTACTATAGCTTCTCTGGGAGTGTTGCTGTGTTCCAGAATTTGATAGGTTCCAATTTCTACACTTTCCACATCAATACCTAACCCTGAACTAGCATTAGCTTGAGGGTCAGCGTCAATAAGTAGTACTTTTTTTTCTAAAACCCCTAAGGATGCAGCAAGATTTACTGATGTCGTTGTCTTTCCAACTCCTCCTTTTTGATTAGCAATCGCAATGATTTTGCCCATTTATTTTTCTAAATTTTGAACCGTAAAAATACAATTAATTATGGTTTCTAAAAATCTATTTTGTTAACATTTGTTAAAGCTTGATTAGTTGTCAATTGAACTATTTCATTTTAAAAAAAAGGAGCGTTAATTTTAAGGAGCTATTCCAGCTGTTTGTTTCAAGTTCTTGTACTTCAGTGTTTTTTCTAATGCTATAAAAGGAGCTTCTTTTAGTCGCTCTTTTATAGCAAGAAAAAATAACAGGAAGTACTGCGAGTCTTTTCACTACCATCTGGGCTAGGCGTTTATTATATATAATTTAGAGAGATTTTTAAAGTATTATTTTTATTCTAAATTAATTATTTCTTATTTCTGAAATAGTTTTGCAAAAGCAAAAAATAATTCTATATTTGCACCCGCTTTCGGGGTGTAGCGTAGCTCGGTTATCGCGCCTGCTTTGGGAGCAGGAGGCCGCAGGTTCGAATCCTGCCACCCCGACAAAAAAACCTTTCTGTTCCTACAGAAGGGTTTTTTTTATTGTAGAATAACAAAAACTAATTGCGCAAGTTCAATATTCCAGCAATTAAAACTTATTTTTGTGCTTTTAAAATTATAATATATCCTTATTATGTCAGATACAATCGAAAAAATTAAATGTCTTATTATAGGTTCTGGACCGGCAGGTTATACTGCGGCAATATATGCAGCCAGAGCAAACATGAATCCTGTTTTATACCAAGGAATACAACCAGGCGGACAATTAACTACTACTAATGAAGTAGAGAATTTCCCAGGTTATGTAGATGGAGTTACTGGACCAGAGATGATGGTTCAATTGCAAGCACAAGCACAACGTTTTGGTACTGATGTACGTGATGGATGGGCTACTAAAGTAGACTTTTCTGGAGATGTACATAAAGTATGGATTAATGATACTAAAGAATTGCACTGTGAAACGGTGATTATTTCTACCGGTGCTTCGGCAAAATATTTAGGACTGCCATCTGAACAACACTATTTAAAAATGGGTGGAGGAGTTTCTGCCTGTGCTGTTTGTGACGGATTTTTCTATAGAAATCAAGAAGTAGTAATTGTAGGAGCTGGAGATTCGGCTTGTGAGGAAGCACATTATTTATCTAAACTTTGTAAAAAAGTAACAATGTTAGTACGTAGTGAAAAATTCCGTGCTTCAAAAATCATGGAAGAACGCGTTCGCAAAACAGAGAATATTACTATTTTAATGAACCATGATACTGTTGAAGTTTTAGGTGATGAACAAGTGGTAACTGCTGTAAAAGCGTTGAATAAATCTACAAATGAGACTTTTGACATTGAAGCAACAGGTTTCTTCGTGGCAATTGGTCATAAGCCCAATACAGATATTTTTAAAGACTTTCTTACATTAGACGAAACTGGATATATTATAAATACTCCTGGTACTTCTAAAACGAATGTAGCTGGTGTTTTTGTAGCTGGTGATGCTGCAGATCATGTGTATCGTCAAGCAATTACTGCTGCTGGCACAGGATGTATGGCCGCTCTAGATGCAGAGCGATATTTAGCTTCCAAAGATTAATCAAGAGAATTAAATTTCTTTATAAAAAAAGGTCCCGATTTTTACAAATCGGGACCTTTTTTTAATTTAATAATTCGAGTATAATCAAATAAGGATTCTATTTTACTTTTTTAAGTAACTTGGCTTCATCCGTAAATTTTTTCATTTCTATTTTTGGATCACCATATAAGTCAACTTCTGATTTGTCTGAAGCGGCAATAACGATATTTGTTTCTGCATTAACGGAGCATTCAGCATAGCCTTCAGCTGTTAAATCAATATTTTTTACAGTTAACTTATTGGCAGTTAATTTTGAATTGCTGTCGATTCTGATAAGGGCGTTCATTGCGCTTCCTTCTATTTTAGCTTCTGATTTTTGATATAAATCGCTAATCAAGTTTTGTGTTGCGATTAATGATTTTAATGAGGCACTTTGGCTCAATACAATTTTCGAATTTTCAGATTTCAGATTTAGTTCCACTTTAGATTTGTCATTAGACTCTAAAAGAAAATCTTTGGAATTAACATTTAAAAAAAGCTGTGAATTATCAAATGATTTAAATGTAATGGTATCAATCTGTACTTCTTGAATTGCATTTATAGCCACATCGTTTTTTGAAGTTACAAAATTCAAGTCTTTAGTATAGGTAATCTTTACAATTAACTTCTTGTATCGAATGGCTTCTTTTCTTGTGTAAACGCGTAATGTATTACCTCTTAAATCTATTGAAATAATATCATGAAGATTGTCATCTGCTTCAATTTTTATTTCAGGTTTCTCTCCCATTTCTAAGTATACTTCAAGATTGTCTTCGACTTCAAGAGTATTAAAAGGGCCTATTTCTCTTTGCTCAGTAGTTACTTTTTTAGATCCTTTTATTTTTTCTTTACTTTGCGCCAATGTTATAGTTGTAGATATAAGAAGTAGAAGTACAGCGATGTAATTTTTCATTATGACATTAAATTATGGTTTTTACAAATATAAAAAAATCATCCATTTTTAATGAATGATTTTGGTAATAATTCTATATTAGATAAGCTAATCTCTATCAATACTTGCTCCAGAGCTTGAATTTTTTTCAAGTGAATGTGGCGTATTATTATAAGTAATAGAGCTACCACTAGAAGCTTTTGCTTTCAAACTTACTATGGGATGAACATGTATTGATGATCCGCTAGATGATTTTGCGCTCACTTCATTGGCTAATAATTCTTTGGCATTGATTGTGCTTCCGCTAGAAGCTATTGCTTCTAAGTTAAGAGCCATACCATTCATTGAAATAGTGCTACCACTACTTGATTTGCTAGATATATTATCGGATTCAATTTTCACATCAATAGTTGCGGCACTAGAAGCTCTAAGACTAATTTTTTCTCCTTTCAACGTATTGATGCTTCGTATTGAGGAGGCGCTTGACGCTTGTAGTTCTTCAATAATTGGCATTTTAACAGTGACTTTTTTCGACTCAATATTAATAAATGAATTGTAATCACATGCAACAATAAGTACTCCATTTTCAACTTTTGTAGTAATGCTATTTTGCAAGTTATCATCCGCCTCAACACTAATTTCCTTATTATCACCTTGCTCAATAACAAGATCAATAGCATTGCTTACTTCTATACTTTTAAAGTCTCCTTCTACAGTCCTTTTTTCAGTGGTAACGTTTCCACTACCTCTTATCGATTTTGAATTTACAGAATAGTTGCAGGATGCAAACAATAATGCAGTTAGCGCAACCAGTATAAATTTTGTGATGATTGTGATGATTTTTAGCATGATTATTTAGTTTTAATGATGATACCGTCTTTGTTTATTTTCAACTCTTTGATATTATTGTTTTCTTTAATTATAGTATCATTCGTAATTGAAACCCCGTTTTTATTAATTGTTACTGTAGCGTGGTCGTCTTCATTATTATCAACATCCACATCATTATACTCATCTTCATCAGCTGGACAATCCAAACATTTTACTTTTGTGTCCATTACTTGGTAAAGATATTTATCTGAACTGTAGTGTAAGTTAAAAAACTCATCATTAGATCTATCATAGTTTTGCACACTTGAATCTGCTTTAAATAAAGTTCCTTCGGGTAAGTATAATGTGACTTCAATTTCTTGATCTCTGTATTTATTTTTTAAATCACTCAATAGATAGTTATCAAGTATTAATTGATTTCCAATTATTTTGTAGTTGTATTTAATTTCTTTTGCTCTTTTTTTAGCTTCAGATAAAGATTTTCCTTTTGCCTCTTTTTCTATTTGAATATAGGGTATTTTCTCGTCTGTTTTTTCGATTTTAAAACTAACTTCATTTGAATAAATAACATCATTGTCAGTGGAGTCTTGGGTAATTTTGAAATCATTTCTATCATTCACATTTTTTGCATAATAGTCATTGTGTTTGAATTTAATAAACAAAGTGTCAGTAGGTTGCATAACTATATTCTCTTTATGTACTACTCTACCATCAATTGCAAATGCAGTTGCTTGTCTTATTCCAATAGAGATTGCTAATGCTACTGCAATTATCCAAAGTGCTAATAATGTATATTTAGCAATGTTTCCTATTGACTTCATGTTTGGAGCCAATAATTTAAAACCCAATAGCGTTAGAAAAAAGAAAGGGATACCCACTGCAAAGAACATTAATAGTCCAAATGACCAAATAGGGTAGTCCGTAAAGTTTCCTGCTTCAACAAAACTTTGCCATGGGAAATCAATAAAAGTGGAAGAGCCTAATGTGAATACGCCTATCAGTAAAAAGATTAATGTTGTTAATCCTGTGATGATTAATAGGATACCGAGAAATTTAGCAAATACTTTGAAAACAGATAGGATAAAATCTCCAAATGAACTTCCTATTTTATTTGCTCCCGACTTTATTTGATTACCGTATTTGTCATAATCAACATTTTTAATTTTGTCAGAAACGTTTTCAAATTCTTCACGAACTTTTTTTTCGATATTCGAAATGTTAACTGGTTCTCCAGTCATTTCTAGTTTTTCGGATGTTGTTATTGCTTCTGGCGTTACAATCCAAAGAATGATGTAGGCTAATACACCTGTTCCAAATCCCCAAACTGATATTATTAATAAAATTCGAATCCATACAGTATCAATTCCAAAATAATGACTAAGTCCAGCAGCTACACCGCCTATCATTCCTTTTTCTTTATCTCTATATAGTTTTTTTACTCTTCTATTAGAAGTTTCTGTAAAGGTTTGATTTGTTTTATTGTCTTCTTCAATGATATAGTCTTCAGGTTGTCCCATGACCGTAATCACTTCGTCAACATCTTTTAAACCCACAACATGTTTGTCGCTTTTTTGTTTCTCGTTCAGTAATTCCGAAACGCGCATTTCAATGTCTTTGATGATTTCTTCTTGACCAGATGAATTGGATAGAGAACGCTTTATAGCATCAAAATAACGAGTTAGTTTTTGGTATGCATCTTCATCTATATGAAAGAACATTCCGCCTAAGTTTATATTTACAGTTTTGTTCATGACTCTTATTTTTGGTTTGTGATTAGATTTACGGCATCAGACAATTCTGTCCAAGTACCATTTAATTCGTTTAAAAAGGTTTGTCCTATTTCAGTAAGACCATAATATTTTCTTGGTGGTCCTGATGTTGATTCTTCCCAACGGTAGCTTAATAATCCGTCGTTTTTTAGTCGTGTCAGTAGTGGGTAAATAGTACCCTCCACTACGAGTAATTTTGCGTTTTTTAAAGTGTCTAGTATTTCCGATGTGTATGCATCTTTTTCTTTCAATACGGATAGGATGCAAAATTCGAGAACACCTTTACGCATCTGTGCTTTTGTGTTTTCAATGTTCATAATTTCATTTTTGTTTTTGGATTAAACTGTTCATTTTTTGATTGATGATTGATGATTATTTTTAGAAGCTATTTCCTGCTGTCCGTTGTATTCCCGATAAATAAAATCGGGAGATGTCACTTCCATCAGGGATAGGCTCGTTATTTTATAAATGGAATTGTGATTGGATATTTAAAACGTTCTCCGTTTGATGTTTTTATTGCTGCATAGATAATTAAAAAGAACTCTGCTATTTTCAAACAGCCAAAAATAATAACTGCCATAATTCCAATTGTTAATAGACCAATACTGTTGTCAAAATTAAAATTATTGATAACAAAATTATCATCATGAATGATAGCATCAAAAGGAACATTGTTAAAAATAGTGATTAAGAAAATAGGTACTGCAATAGCAATAAGGACTAACGAATACAATAGTAAACTCAATTGAAAATTAAGTACTTGTTTTCCATTATAATCTACAAATTCGGACTGATCTTTTTTTGTCGACCAAATTAATATTGGAAAAATATAATTCCCAAAAGGAATAAAGTATTGTGTTAACGTACTTATGTGTGTAAAAGTAGCGGCATTTTTTTCGGTAATTGTTTCCATTTTTTTTGATTTTTGATTGATGATTGAAAGTACAGAACTAATTTCGATTAGCTTACCTAGTAATTTCTTATGCAAATATATGTCCAAAAGACAGTATCTTGTATCGCATAGTAGTAAATATTAACATATTTTTAACAAATTATTTTTATATGTACGCATAGTATTTTTTTGTATATTAGCAAAAAAACAAGTAATAATGAACCTTACAGCCTCTAAACTTAATAAATTTCTATTTTTCAAATTGCCTTCTGCTTTTCTTTGCGGAGTAAGGGTAAAAGAAATAGATGAGAATAAATGTGTGGTCTCTGTAAAACACCGCTGGATCAATCAAAATCCATTCAATTCGATGTATTTTGCAGTTCAGGCTATGGCTGCTGAGCTTTCAACAGGAGCATTAGTAATCTATCAAATTAAAAAAAGCGGAAAAAAAATATCCATGTTAGTGGCTAATAATAAAGGAAATTTTACAAAAAAAGCAACTGGAAGAATAACATTTGTATGTAAGGATGGGCACTTGATAGCGCAAGCAATCAAAGAAACAATTGCTACAGGAGAGGGACAAACTTTCTGGATGAAATCCATAGGGACGAATGAAGAGGGAGTTCAAGTGTCAGAAATGGATTTTGAATGGAGTGTTAGAATAAAATAAAAATAAGTTGTTTACTAGTTTGTAAAAAAAGAAGGCTCTAAATTAGTTAGAGCCTTCTTTTGTAAAAATTATTTTATACTTTTTTAAATTAGCATTTTTTACCTTCTTTTTTACTTGTTTTGGCACTGCATTTTTTTCCGTCGGCCTTGCATTTTACTTGACATTTTGCAACATCTTCTGCACTCATAGTCTTTGCGTCAGATTCTTTTGCCATGCAACAAGATTCTTTTTTTGTTTTTTCTTTTTTAGCCGGTTTTGCATCTTGAGCACTTGCGTTTATAGTAAATAAAGCTATTGCTAAAAGGGTGATTATTTTTTTCATACTCTATATTGTTTTTATATTCGAATTTTCGATTCAAATATAAAAACAATTCTCAGTTCAACTTTACAAAATTTAGTTAATATTTCGTCGATTAATGGACAATAATATTCTTACTAAAATTGCCTTTCGAAGTTTGAATTTTCACAATATACACTCCGGTTCTAACATTTTTAATTGGTAGTTTAATAGAAGCTTGCACACCATCATCAATAGTCCAATTTTCTATTTTTTGACCTAAAATATTGAAAAGGTATACTTTTTCTATTGTATTATCTACAAAATTATTTTTAATGTTTAGTATTTTATTGTCATTGGTAAAATATACTAGTATTCCATCATTCAATTTAGCTTTGTCAACACTAAGGGTTTTATTTGCAAAATGCAAAGAAAAGCGATTTGTATACGCTCCTGGTGTAAGTGATAGAGTTAGATCATTGTTTTTTATATCGTTATAAATCCCAGTTACATTGTCAAATAAATAAATTTCCAGTGAATTAGGAATATTTTCCATTGCATCTATTTTAATTGTTATTTCACCTTCATTAGCCACATTAATACCTACTGGTATAATTTGATCGTCATTAAAATTAGGAACTCCTTGTATAATGAATTGGGTATCATTCATTTCCCAATACATATCATCATCGCTTAAATCATACATGGGAGCATCATAACCAATATCAAATTGATTTGTAGTATTGGGATCAATACCTACAAGTAATTGTCGGTGTGCACCGATTGCAGAGTCAAAACCTAATCGTATTTTTGACCTATCATCTATTTCGGGACTGTTTATTTTAGTAGTGCTATTTGTTTTCATAAATAGGGAGCTTCCGGAACTCTCTCTAACAAATTGTCGCTGACTGTTTTTGAAAAGTAATGTACCTCCTTCAACAGATATTGGGATTTCTGAACCAGAAATGTCAGTATCTAAAAAGGCATCTACAAAAAATCCTTGTGCTACGGGTATGTATTGTTTTGGAATTTTTGATCCAGTTGAACCATCATTGACCGTTAACGAACTATCATTGATTCCAGCTACACCTCCCATTAGGGTATAGGTAGCATAACCTCCTTCATATTCAGCTAAATAATGGTTATTTGATAATCCAAAATGATCCCAATAATAGAGAGCTCCATTAAATACGTTTTTACTATTTGTACAACCAGTGCAATCTCTTAAATTATCTCTTATAAATTGTTTAGCGTCAAGGGCAGATGGATAGGGGTTACCTACCAAATAGGATTGCTCTGGATCTATTTTTAATTGAATTGTTCCAGTATTTGGAATACCAACAAATACATAGTTTTGTAAAGAAGAAATAGGAACAACTCCTCCATTTCCTTTCATCGTAAATCCTTCTCCAATGTTTATTGTCCCTGTACTACCAACATATTTCCATTGATAATAATTTAATAAAGGATCTGATAATGCAGGTGAATTAAAAGCCCATAACCAACGGTTGCTTACAGTTATTGGATTCGTTTGTGGCAAGTCGGCACTAAAGGCACCATCAAGGAACGTTATTACAGTTGGGTTAAATGGATTAGTGGTGACATCAGTCCCGTCTCTTAATACACTTGATATAGAATAATTTATGTTATTAAGGCTTACTGGTGAAGACCAATAATTGTAATTGAAACTATTTTTTTGACCTTGTTGATCTATTAACAGTACACCTTGTCCACCGGTTGGATTTGATGTAGCAATAGTTTGTACCAGTTGCGCTTCACCTGTTAAACGGACATCTCCTTTTAATAAGTTGAGTTGATTTTGTACAGTTAATTCAAATTGATTTACAACACTTAAGCCTTTAGCTGTTCCTGTTGTATTGGTTTTTAGGTTATAAAAAGTTTCGTTTGTTTTTATTCCTAGATTTATAGTTTGAATTTGATTAGCAGTTCCACCATTAAAAGTAACTGTTCCTGTCCCGGGGATAAAAGCACCACTATTTCTCCAATTACGGCTTATTTGTAATTCAGAATTATTAGTGTTAACCATAGTGACAGAAGCTCCAGGATTAACAATTAAATCTCTAGCAGTTGCAATACCACTATATAAAGGGGCAAATGGAGAAGTGTTGTCAATAACTGGCATGCCAAATCCACCAGATGGAGTAGTAGGTATTTGAGCATCAATTGTATAAGAAGGAAGGCCTTGTTCCCAGTTTTTACAATCAAACCAGTCTGTACTTACTAAACCAGTCCAGATACCCGCTGTTCCCGTTAGAACTGTTACTGCTGCTGATCCAGTTAAATCGGATGGTTTTGCAGGGTTACAATTTGCATCGCTTAACGCCGTAACGATATAGGTTGTATTCACAATAATATTTGGGACGGTAAATACATAGGGGTTGGCGCTTGTAGTTACTGTAGTAGGCGTTGTGCCATTTGTATACGTAAAAGTCCAAGGCGCTTTACCTGTTAAGGCAATACTAAAAGTACCAGTACCCCCATAACAAATCGTTTGGTTTGGTCCTATGTTTGCGGTTGGTCGTGGATTTACAGTTACGGTAATATTCTTTGCCGTACCTAAACATCCTTTGGATGTTGGGGTAATCGTATAGACGGCTGTTCCTGATGTAGCACCAGTTGTTGTCAATTTTTGTGCAATTGTATTCCCACTTCCCACAGTTGCTCCTGTCACTCCAGTTTGTACTACAGTCCAAGTAAATGTTGTTGATGTTTCGGTACCTACAACAGCACTTGACAACGGAATGTTTGATATGTCGTCAGAACAGATTGTTGCTGGAGAAGCAGTAACAAGTGGTCTTTTATTTACGGTAACCGTTACATATGTTGTCCCATCAATTCCATAGCTGGTACATCCATTAAGGAATGAGGTTACTGCATAAGTTGTAGTTATTGCAGGAGTTACAGTTACATTTGTAGCATTACTCACACTAATGATTGCCCCTGTACCTAAATTTTGCCACTGGGATGTTAAGGTAGGAACTGGTGCTTGGGGAATTTGGACATTATCAATTGCCCATGAACTACCTCCAAAAGCATTAACACTATTCACCGTTCCATGAAAATTAAATTTTATTCTCAAATTAGAATATCCTAAATAAGCATCCAAATTAATACTCATTGCACTAGTAAATTTATTGTACGGCGTTTTATTTCCAGTATAGGTAATTAAGGTTACTGGATATGTAGCTCCTCCATCAAAAGAAAGTTCTACTTTTCCAGTTGCTCCCGATGCTAATTGATAGGCATAGTCAAAAGTCAAATTAGCAGTTGTTAGTCCGACCAAATCAAAAATTGGCGTTTCTAACCTTGAGTCGATTGCACCTCTTACAATAGCAAACTTATCATTAGATGCTGTGTCGTACTCAGTCCCCGCATTTCCATTAGTTTCCAGCCAGGTATGGTTGTTTCCGTTGTCGCCGGAAGCATTGAAATTCCCTCCATCTACATACCAACCAACAGGTTGAGCAGTATTGAAAAGTCCACCATTTTGTAAATTTTGACTGGTAGAGTAACTAGCACTTGAGGTTAATGTTGTTGAATCACCTTCGCATATTGTGGAAGGTAATGCACTCACAGGGGATGGTTTGATATTTGGAATAATAAATAAAATCGCAACATCTGATTTAACTATTGTACAAGAGGCGTTTTGTATGGCCACTCTAAACATAGTATTTGTTGTTATAGTAGAATAGTTATAGGTTGTATTACCACCATTAGCAATATTGGTCCATGTGTTTCCGGCGTCTATTGAAGTTTCCCAATATAGAATTGTACCAGTATGTCCAGATAAAGTAAGTTGTCCAGATGCGGAGTGACAGTCGGTTTTCGTTTTTGTCCCATCCGAATAGCTAACTATACCACCCGTTGAGGAGGCATCAATTTTGATAGTGTATGTTTTTGGGGTTCCTGTACATCCATTAACAGTTGGAGTAACAGTTATTGTTGCGTTTATAGCTGATGTTCCTGAGTTTGTAGCATTAAATGAAGGTATGTTTCCAGCTCCAGAAGCTGCTAATCCTATGCTTGGATTACTATTAGTCCAAGTGAAAGTACCTCCAGCTGGCGATGAAGTGAAATTGGTTGCAGGAACCACCCCATTATTACAAACGGTTAGGTTTGAAGGTACAGTTACAGTAGGGGTAGGGTTGACTGTTATAGTAAATGTTTTAGATGGCCCCGTACAATTTATGCTACTGTTATTAAATGATGGAGTAACAGTAATAGTTGCGATTACGGGAGTCGTGCCATTATTTATTGCACTAAAAGAGAGGATGCTACCACTTCCAGATGTTATACCTATTGAAGGGGTGTTGTTTGTCCAATTATAGGTTGTGGTTCCACCAGTATTTGTAGTTCCAAAAGTAATAGCAGAAGTTGCATTTCCATTACAAAAAGTCAAATTACTTGGTTGATTAACCTCTGCTGTAGGGTTAATAGTAATTACAAATGTTTCAGCTTGACCATTACATTTAATTCCTCCGTTGTCAAATGTAGGAGTTACATTTATGGTAGCTGTAATTGGAGAACTACCATTGTTTATTGCTGTAAATGAAGGGATATCCCCAGTTCCAGAAGCTCCTAAACCAATTGAAGGATTATTATTTGTCCAAGCATACGTTTTAGTTCCTCCTGAATTTGAAGATCCAAATGTAATTGCTGCGACCGTATTCCCATTACAAACATCAATTGGTGATGGCTTGTTTACATTTGCTTTAGGATTGACAGTAATGGTAAAAGTTTTTGTAGCACCAATACAGCTGGCTCCACCATTTGTAAATGTTGGTGTAACTATTATTGTCGCAATCACAGGAGAATTTCCATTATTTATGGCAGAAAATGAAGTTATGTTTCCAGATCCGGATGCTGCTAAACCTATTGAAGTGGTATTGTTTGTCCAGCTGTAGGTAGTTGTTCCTCCGGTATTTGTAGTTCCAAAATTAACTGCAGTAATGAAACTGCTGTTACATAGTATTTGATCTAGTGGTTGATTAACTTGAGCAGTTGGATTTACCACTACGGTTGAAGTTATGGCAATACCAATGCAAGTTGCAGTTGATGGAATAATAGTAAAGGTTACTGTAACTGGGGCTGAAGTTGTATTAACTAAATTCCCACTGATATTCCCACTACCACTAGCCGCGATTCCTGTCACGGTTCCTGTATTATCTCTTGTCCAATTAAAAATAGTTGATGGAACATTTCCAGAAACGACCATAGGTGTAATTAATGTGCTGGAACAAATAGTTTGCGAGCCATTGGTTACGACTGCATTTGGAGTTGGATTAACAGTTACCGTTGCTGTAATTTTACATCCATTTGAATTAGTGTACGTAATGGTAGTTGAACCTGCGAGAATACCTGTTACTAATCCAGTGTTACTTACGGTCGCGACAGCAGTATTTGATGACAACCAAGGAGAACTCACATTTGGGGATGCAGAACCGCTCAATTGGGTATTAGCGCCTTCACAAACTGAAAGTGTGCCACTGATTGTAGGTATTGGATAAATACTTACTGTGGCAGTAGTTGATTGAACAGAGGAGCAGGTATAACCCGATGGCCCTGAAATCAAAACATCATAGGTAGCTGTTATAGTATTATTATTTAAAATTAATGAAGAGTTCGTTGTTGATGTCGTTGGCGCTCCAATGTTTATACCGTTTTTTCTCCATTGAAAGGAGAGCATATCACCATTTGCATCAGCACTAACTGTTAAAGTAATATTAGATCCACTACATATCGACTGTGTAATAGGTTGGGTAGATACAATTATCGCTTGGTCTACATTTAGTGTTCTTTGCGCTGAGATTACCGGAGAACAAGCTGAAGCACCGCTAACAATTACGTAGTAAATACCATCATCTGATAAACTAGCTTGGTTAAAGTGAAGGTTTGATGATTGTGCCCCAGAAATATTTCCCGAATTGGAAACTGCTACTCCTGGAAAAGCTCCTTTATACCATTGATAGGTTAATTCATCTCCAATTGCGACAACGTTTAAATCTGCAGGGAAACTGGCACAAATACTCGTGTTGGACGGCTGAGTGGTAATTATTACTTCTTTTTTTACTGTGAAAGTTTTTGTTGCACTTGCGGTAGTACATGAGGTTGCTGAATTTGTGGTTAGTTTAAGGATAACGGTTCCACTAAAATTTGAGGCAGGTGTATAAGTTACTGTTTGTGGTGATGCATTTTGAGCTGTATTGCTTAACGTTCCACCTCCAGACGTGATTGACCAAGCACCTGTTGTTGCTCCACCACCAATAGAAGCACCAGTTAAAATAATTGCTGAGGGAGTTGCAGATTGACAAATGGTTTGATCTAATCCTGCATCAACAGTTGATGCCGTATTTACCGTAATTGTTCTTGTGTCAGAAATAGGGGAACAGGAAGTTAAGGCATTTGTAGTTAATGTCAAAATTACATTTCCGCTATAGTTTATAGCCGGAGTATAAGTAACGGTCGCTGGAGTTGCGGTCTGCGCAGTACTACTTAATGTTCCTCCTCCAGACGTAATTGACCAAGCTCCAGTTGTTGCTCCGCCACCTATTGAAGCTCCCGCTAAGGTTATTGATGATGGTGATAAAGATTGGCATGCAATGTTGGGGCCACCAGCATTTACTGTAGGTGCAGTATTAACTGTGATTGTTCTTGTCGCATTGGTAGCAGTACATGAGGTCAAGGCACTTGTAGTTAAAGTCAAAATTACATTTCCGCTATAATTTGTTGCTGGAGTATAAGTAACAAGATCAGGAGTTGTAGTTTGTGCAGTATTACTTAATGATCCTCCTCCTGAAGTAATGGACCAAGCCGCAGTTGTAGCGCCTCCACCAAATGATGCTCCAGTTAATTGAATAGGGGATGGGGATGGGGATTGACAAATCGTTTGATTCAAACCAGGATTTACAGTAGAAGCAACATTAATAGTTATTGTTCTTGTGGCAGTTGTTGGATTACATGATGTAGCTGAATTTGTAGTTAAAGTCAAAATTACGTTTCCGCTATAGTTTATTGCTGGAGTATAGGTGACGCTAGACGGAGTTGCAGTTTGTGCGGTGCTACTTAATGTTCCTCCTCCAGAGGTGATTGACCAAGCTCCAGTTGTGGCTCCACCACCTATTGAAGCTCCTGTTAAGGTAATTGCTGAAGGGGATGAAGATTGACAAATGGTTTGATCCAAACCAGGATTCACAGTTGATAGCGCGTTAACCGTAATTGTTTTTGTAGCACTTACGGTTGAACAAGTGCTTAAAGCATTTGTAGTTAAGGTTAAAATTACGGCTCCACTATAATTTGCCGCTGGAGTGTATGTCACGGTTGCTGGTGATGCGGTTTGTGCAGTATTGCTTAATGTTCCTCCTCCAGAAGTAATTGACCAAGCTCCTGTAGTCGCTCCGCCACCAACTGATGCTCCAGCTAATGTAATGGGCGATTGAGTCGCAGATTGACAAATGGTTTGATTAGTTCCAGCATTTACAGAAGATGCGGCATTTATGGTAATAGTTCTTGTAGCACTTATTGGTGAACAAGAACTTAAAGCATTTGTAGTTAAAGTCAAAGTAATTACCCCACTAGAGTTTGCCGCTGGAGTATAGGTCACAGTTGCTGGTGATGCGGTTTGTGCAGTGCTACTTAATGTTCCTCCACCTGAAGTAATTGACCAAGCAGCAGTAGTTGCTCCACCACCAATAGTCGCCCCTGATAAAGTTAGGGCAGATGGTGTTGCAGATTGGCATACAATATCTGGTCCTCCAGCATTTACAGTAGGTGACGCATTAATAGTAATCGTTCTTGTTGCACTAGTTGGAGAGCAGGCTGTTGGTGCATCTGAAGTCAAAGTTAAAATTACATTTCCGCTATAATTTGCTACGGGGGTGTAAGTCACAGATGCTGGATTTGACGTAGGTGCTGATGATGATAATGATCCTCCTCCAGAAGTGATCGACCAAGCTGCTGTTGTTGCTCCCCCTGAACGAGTTGCTCCAGATAGTGTAATGGCTGATGGGGTATTAGATTGACAAACGGTATCAGGACCACCTGCAGTAACAATAGGAGTTTGGCTTACAGTTATAATTGCATTCCCTGTTGCGGATAAACTACAAGTTGGTGTAGCTGTATAAGCTACACTTGTTAAAGAATAAGTTTTACTAGCAGAAAGTGTAGGTGTTGTTAATACAGCTGTTCCACTTGCGCCAATATTTATTGTCGAACTTCCAGCAATTCCAGTAACTGTGTAAGTAACAGTAGTGTTTGGCGTCGCGTTGAATGTGATGTTAGTAGTTGAACCAGAGCAAATTGTTGTAGTACCACCTATAGATGCCGTAACTGGAGGTAAAACGGTAATTACCATTTGATCAGTTGAAACGGGGCAACTACCTTCTGCCCTTACAGTTGCGGTAAGGGTTACTGATCCGCCACTGGTTGCTATGGCATTATTTATGGTGTAGGTCGCATTGGCTTTACCAGTATTCGAAAAACTTCCAGAGGGTGCGGACCATGTTAAATCATTATTAATATTAGTAGATCCACCACCAGTAGCTAACAGTGAAACTGTACTTGTTCCTGCACAAACTATTTGATCAACACCAGCATCTACATATCCAAAAGTCCCTACAGTTGCACTATAATTAGGGCTTGTACTTGATCCACAAGCATTTGTAGCAGTCACAGAAATGTTTTTAGTTCCAGTTGATTGTACACCTGCATCAACAACTATAGCCGTTGTTCCTTGACCAGAAGTAATGGTCCATCCAGCAGGTACATTCCAGGTGTAACTGGTCGCATTTGCAACAGCTGAAATAGAGTACATTAAACCATAGGCAATTGGACATAGAGAACTAGATTGACCAACTGGAACAATTGGTATTCCAGGAGTGGCAGGAATACCTGAAAATACATTTATAGGTTGTGAGGCAGACACATTGCCACCGCAACCTCCTGTTATGGTATAGGTTATGTTGCAAGTTCCAGCTCCTGTAGCGGTAACAAGCCCTGTAGCATTAACAGTTGCAACCGAGTTGTTGCTACTGCTCCAAGTACCTGTACCACCACCTAAAATTACGGAATTGGCAGTAAAGCTTGTTGAGGTTGAAATACATAAATTACTGATTCCAGTAACGGAAGCAATACTTGCATTTGGATTTATAGTTATCGATTGTTGAGCTGTTTTAGTTCCTGAACATCCTCCTGAAATGGTGTAAATTATGTTTGAAGTTCCTGCGGAAACTCCAGTAACAACTCCAGTTGATGAATTAACTGTCGCTACAGCTGTATTGCTACTTGTCCAAGTTCCAGAACCACCACCTAGGACAACTGAGTTTGCCGCATAAGTTGTTGTTCCAGAAATACATATCGGACTGGCGCCACTAACGGAACTAATACTTGCATTTGGGGTTATGGTTATTGATTGTTGTGCAGTTTTAATTCCTGAACAACCTCCTGAAATAGTGTAAATTATGTTTGAAGTTCCTGCTGAAACTCCTGTGACAACTCCAGTTGATGAATTAATTGTCGCTACAGCTGTATTTGAACTGCTCCAAGCGCCAGTTCCACCACCTAAAACAACTGAGTTTGCGGCGTAGGTTGTTGTACCAGAAATGCAAATTGGACTTGTACCAGTAACGGAGCCAATACTTGTATTTGGTGTAATTGTTAGTGTTTGCTGGGCAGATTTAGTTCCTGAACAACCTCCAGTTATGCTATAAATGATGTTGGTTGTCCCAGCAGCAATTCCAGTAACTATACCTGTTGAAGAATCAACAGTAGCTACAGCGGTGTTACTACTACTCCAAGCCCCCGTTCCTCCACCGAGTACAATGGAATTTGCAGAATAAGTGGTTGTTCCTGCAATACATATCGGACTTGTACCAGTTACGGAACTAATACTTGCATTTGGGGTTATGGTTATTGATTGTTGGGCAGTTTTAGTTCCTGAACAACCGCCACTGATAGTATAAACGATATTGCAATTCCCTGCTCCAATTCCAGTTACAAGACCTGATGAATTTACGGTAGCAATTGCTGCATTACTGCTACTCCAAGTTCCTGTTCCACCCCCGAGTGTAACTGAATTTGCAGTAAAAGTTGTTGTTCCGG
This sequence comes from Flavobacterium sp. WC2421, assembly GCF_040822115.1. Lineage (NCBI taxonomy): Bacteria > Pseudomonadati > Bacteroidota > Flavobacteriia > Flavobacteriales > Flavobacteriaceae > Flavobacterium > Flavobacterium sp. WC2421. The sequence goes on from NZ_CP162004.1 coordinate 1,800,466, forward strand.
AAATACATATTGGACTTGTCCCAGTAACTGAGGCAATATTGGCATCGGGATTTATCGTTATTGATTGTTGGGCCGTTTTAGTACCTGAGCAACCACCAGTTATCGTGTAGATTATGTTTGAATTTCCTGCTGCTATTCCAGTTACTAGGCCTGTAGTTGAATCTACTGTTGCTACAGCGGTATTAGAACTACTCCAAGCGCCAGTTCCACCGCCTAATATAACAGAGTTTGCTGAGTATGTTGTAGTACTACCAATGCATATTGCATTTGTTCCAGAAACTGAAGCAATACTTGCATTAGGTATAATAGTTACAGCCAGATTGCTTGCCGAACTTGTTCCACAGCTATTGCCCGCTGTAACACTTATATTACCATTTTGACCACTATTTCCAGTTGTTATGTTTATTGAAGTAGTTCCTTGTCCTCCAGTTATTGTCCATCCAGAAGGCACAGTCCAATTGTAAATAGTAGCATTTGTTACCGCTGCAATTGTATACGCCTGATTATTTAGTGTTGGACATTGCGTACTAATTCCCGATACAGCTAAAGGGGTAGTTGGTATTGCGGGATTAACTGTTATTGGGATGCTATTACTTGTAATTTTTGTTGGAGAAACGCAAATTGCGTTTGAAGTTAATTCTACAGTAACAACATCTCCATCAATTAAGGTGGTAGAGGAAAAATTAGGACTATTAATTCCAACGTTACTGTTGTTTATTTTCCATTGATAGAAAGGTGTACTTCCTCCGTTTATTGCTACTGCAGAAAAGTTGATATTGTTTCCTGGGCAGATTGTTGTTGATGAAGAAGAAATACTTATAGAAGGAGTTAATAGATCATTAACAGTCATTGTAATTTGATTGCTAGTAGCGTTTACCGGAGCAGCACAGGTAGCATTAGAGGTTAAGACAACTGTTACTTTATCTGTATTAACTAATGACGATGAGGTGAAAGTTGCTGTCGAACTATTGGAACCGATGTTAGTTCCATTAATTTTCCATTGATATAAAGGAGATGTTCCTCCATTTGTAGGATTAGCTGTAAAAGTCACAGATGTTCCAGCACATATATTACTACCTGGACTTACACCAATTGATACAGTTGGAACTGGAACTGAATTAACGATTACCGCTGTAGAAGCGCAGCTAGTAACGTTGCAAGACCCATTATAACGGACGTAATAAGTGGTATTACTTATAGGAGAAACTGTAATACTATTTCCAGTTCCTACGGCAATGCCATTACAAGAACCCGAAAACCATTCAGCCATAGCTCCCGTACCTAGCGTACCTCCACTAACTGTTAGTGTAGTAGATTGCCCGTTGCAAATAGTAGTTATTCCAGAGATAGTTGTAGGAGCAACTGAAAGATTATTTACAGTTACGGTAGAAACATCTGCATATGTTATGTCGCAAACTGAAGCAGTATTTGAAGTAGCAAAAACGGAATAAATTGTAGTTATTGATGGCGATACTGTAAATGTGATATCTGAACCAGTTCCGGTTATAGGGCTTCCAATGTCAGAAGCTCCTATTCTTAATTGATAAGTCATAGTGATTTCACTATTTGACAAAATAATCGAAGCATTTTGACCAATACATATTACGTCATCTGAGAGGCTTCTTTCTAAACAATCTTGTCCGAAACTGTGAAATGAAATGAAATAGAATATTATTATAAATAAGTATTTTTTTTTCATGATATCAACATTTTGAATTAAACAATTTAGCAGTTTAATAAAATGTACATATAGTAGAGATATGGCTATTTTAGTAATTAAATAATTATAATGTAGTGGTGTTTTCCTTAAGAAATAAATCAATTATTTGCTATTTTTAACATTGATTTGTGTTTGTTTTGCTCTACTAGAATTGTGTTTTAAAATGCTAAAAAAAATGTATTTTAGGTGTTATATCTCTTAAAATTAAGCAATTATAAACTTGTATTTGCCATAAAAAGCATATTTTCGATTAAAGTATTTTATCTCCCGATGAACTGCTTATTTTATACTATTTATATTGCTTTTTCCTGCAGATTAAGATTTTATGAAGCAAAAAAAAACTGTCATAATAGACAGTTTTTTAATTTATTTTCAGGAATTATGGCACTATAATTTTTTTATTTATTTCTCCATCTGAAGTTTTAATTTTTACAATGTAAATACCGGAGCTTATTTTTTTAACTGGAAGTTGAATGTTTTGCCTATTTTGATTTTCTATATCCCAATTAATAATTGATTGACCAGATACATTGTATAAAGTTACTTTTTTAATAATTGTATGATCCGAATTGTTATAAATTTCGATACTATTCCTTTTTGGAAAATGAATGATATTAATACTATCTACTTCTAGGTCTATATTGTTGTTACTATTATTAGTACTCAAAGTTTTATCAGTGAATCTTAATGAAAATCTATCGTTATACTCTCCGATTGGGATCATCACTTCAAAGTTTTTATTTTTTATATCATGGTAGGTGTTATTAGAATTGTCATAGATAAATATATTTTGATTTTTTTCAAAATTCTCTAAGCTATCAATCATGAATACCACTTTTCCTTCAGTATCTGCTTTAACACCAATGGGGTAGGAACTATTTTTATCAAATGAACTTACACCTTGAATCACTAATTGATTTTCACCACACATAAAATACATATCATTTGGATACTCGTCAAAATTAAGTCCATCATAACCATAGTCCATTTCAATCGTTGCTTTTTCATCCATAAAGCCCAATAGTGTTTGGCGATGTGCAGTATTATTAGAATCAAATCCTAAACGAATTTTTTTATAATTCTTTTTTTCTGCTTTATCACTCTCATTATTGTTCCAATATTTGTCTTTGACAGGTTTTGTTTTGAACATTAAATTGGAAGTGCTTTCGTTTTCTTTAATAAAACCTCTTTGGCTGTTCTTGTAGGTTACAGTTGTTGCCGTTGATCCAATTTTTCCATTTACAAAAAAACTTTGTCCAACAGGGATATAACGATTTGGGATACTTCTAGTTGTAGTACCTAATCCACTTATGTAGTCCACACCAACAGACGTAGGAGGAACACCCCCCGTTAAATTCCTTTCTGCGTATCCTCCTTCATAGTCTCTAAGAATATGAGTATTGTTTGTTGTGTAGTGTTCCCAAAAATATAATGTTCCATCAATAGAAGCTGAATTATCATTTATAAAAGCATCTGCATCTAAGGCTGAAGGATAGGGATTTCCAGTTAGTAATAGTTGATCTGAACTAACAGTATTTGTCGCAATAGTTCCATTATTTGGTTTTCCTATAAAAGTATAGTTTTGAGTTGTTCCAGCAGCCCCACTTCCTTTGAGAGTAAAACCTTGTCCTACACGTAACGAACCTGTTTCGCCTATTTGAACCCAATTTGCGTAAGCATTTGCATAGTTATCAAATTTATATACCCAATAACGAGCTAAACTGATTGGAGAAGTTGGGGATCCATCATATCCACCTACCCAATTAATTGCTGTTGGTGTAGCTGCATTTGTCCCATCTTTTAAAACACCTCCAACAGTATAATCGGTATTGTTAGCGGTTGTATTTATAGGGCTCACAGGCGAACTCCAGTAATTATAATTGTATTTATTTGATTGTCCTTGTTGGTCTCTTTCAAGTGATCCACTACTGGCAACATCCAAAATACTTCCTTCGGTTTGTATTAATTGTGATTTTCCAACTAGGTCTATTTTTCCATTTAATTTCAAATATTTCGAAACCTGTATTTTTGAATCATTTTCTGCACTTATGGTATTGCTATTCACTAGTAATCCTAAAACAGTTTTGTTACCTTTAGAAGTAATATAATGTGATGTTTTAACAATATTCCAGTCTATTCTTGTAGTTCCATCTATTGCTAAACTATTTGGGACATCCCAAACATCATAATAAGTCCAAGTATCATCTTGTGACCAATCTTGATTGCTTATTCTTGAGGTATAAGGTAACGGAGCAGTATCTGGTTGTTGCGTACCAATATTTCTTAATTTCCCATTAATAGCTGATGTAGATTTACCTACTACAAATCCGTTAACTACATCATTTACAGGATTCATTGGATAATAGCCATCTAAATTAGTCCAAGTTAAACCAGGAATATCTAGTGGTACAATTGCGCCTTTTACATTTCCTCCATTATTTTGGATCTCTTGATTCATCATTTGCCGAATTTGATCAACGGTCAATTCCACTTTCCAAATACGAAGTTCATCCATCCATCCATTAAAATAGTTAAATGGAATACCACTACTTTGATCCATGGCTCCTAGAATACAATTAGCACTATTGTTTATTATAGGGTTAACACCTGCAACGGCTGTTTGCACAGGTATTCCGTCTATATATAATTTGTAATTTGAACCATTAAAAGTGACAGCAACATGATACCACCTATCTGTATTAATAGTAAAGTTTGAAGCTATTGTATTTCCATTATTCCAGTTAAAAGAGATAATGTTATTTACTAATTTTAAATCATAACCATCAGCTGTACTTGTACCAAGTCGTTTAGAAAAAATGGTTTGTTTATTTCCATTTGTTGCATTTGATTTGACCCAAGTCTCAATACTAAATGAACCTGTATTTAAGCCATAATTATTTTTAAAAGTTACATTATCGTCAATTCCATCGAAATTCAAAATGTCGCAAGCAACAAATGTTACTAAAACGTCGTCTTTTGTATTAGCACAACCAGTGGTCCATCTTAGCAAATAAGCTCCTACATTAGGACTATAAAAGGTTGAGCTGGTGCTAGTATTATTAGAAAAGATCTCACCGCCACCAGCAGGACCACTAACGATGGACCAAGAACCAGTTGTTCCTGAAGTAGCGTTCAAGTTTACTTGTTCTCCACCACAAGAAACAATTTGGTCAGGACCTGCTAATGCTGTAAAACAAGGGCTTCCTGAATTATCCAAAGTTACAGTGGTAGGAGCCGTAATAGGAACCTGGCACCCTGAGGTGTTATCAAATCCTTTAAAAATGGCTTTATTAACGGCTACACCGGATACTGCTCCGGTTCCATTTATTGTACCACTAACTGAAATTACTGAGTTACAACTATTATTAACTATTATAGCACAATCTTCTGTGGCTTTTACTTTAAAAGTGATTGTTGCCAATAAAGTATTTTGGTCTGCTGGAAGTGGTAACGTACCCATGTCCCAAATTATAGAATGGCTAGTAGTATCATAATAAGGAAGATTTGGAGTTGTTACACTCGCGTCTTTTGTACTAATAATACTTCCTACAATGAAATTGATTGTGTTTGAAATTGGAATTGTAACTAAATTATTGTTTATAGCTTCAGTACCCTTGTTTTTAATATTCAAAGTATAAGATATTTCTTGTCCTGGTAAAACAGAATAGGGTTGTGGCGGAGTGGTAACAGCGTTAATTGAATTGATTGCCATAAATCCTTCTGGTTCTGGAATGTAGGTGTCTACGGACATGGCGAATCCAAATATGGTATACACTTCATACGTGGAACCAAATCTAAAGGTGGTAGAAGTTTGATTGTTTCCAATAACTGTGTTTCCAGCATTAGGAACGGTAAACATACTGAAATCTACTCCCGTATTATTTTGTAAAATGGGGTTGCTTTTGCCTGCAGCAGGGACTGGAAAAATCGACGAATTAAAAAAGTTATTAGTGGTATTACCGGCATGATTTAAGGTCAAATAATTTGTCGCGTTGTAAACATTAGGGTCCGCATTAAGTTTTAGTACAGCTAAATAATCACTTCCAGAATTTGTAGCAACATCACCTTCAGCTGCCATTACACCAAGTTTCATATTAACTGGACCAGCACCTACAGTTGTAAATCCTGAAATAGGAATTGTTCCATATTCACCACCTCCAGAGCGTTGACCATTAACATATGCATAACCATCAAAAAGTGTGACTGCTCTACTTTTCATTGCCGAATTCTCGTAAATAACAATCATTACCCAACCACCTGAGTAACCAGGATTGTTGTTTGTCCCTTCTATTAAAGCAATATCGGCTACAGTATATGCACCTGGTCCGTATGTTTTTACATAGTCTGTTATTTCTTGATAACCTATAAAAATACCACTCTCTGCCGATCCTGGGAAACGAATATCATAATCTGGAGCTTTAGGTTTTGCTGTAATAGCGGTATATGCAGCTGCACCTGGTCCTTTTATAGAAATAACTTTTTTATCATAGTTTTTTGTTACTGAGCCTTTTGTTACTGAAAATGTTTCATTATTATCGTTAGATTTTCCTGTCCAGTAGAGTCCCGCGTAAACAATTTTTGAGCAATTTTGGCTAGAGCTATTTTCTCCTGAATTCGAGAGTTCGAGGGTAGCCATAGAAGAATTTAAAGTATTGGAATCACCATCAATATCGACGTATTTCATCGAATTCCCTTCATTATTTGTTGTATTGTTATAATTTGTAAGGGTCAAATTTGTGTTGCCCAACATGGTGAAATCACCTTTTAGATTATATACAGTAGTACCAGGCGTTGCGGATGAAGTTCTTTGTGTAAAATTGACTTGAGGTGATGTCAATGATTGTGCCTTCATATCAATAGATACCGTCAATAGTAATGAAATTATTACTATTGGTAAATTTAAAATTATGTTTTTAAAGTAAAGTTTTCTCATAGTAGTTTGGGTCTTAAACACAATGAATATTTATCTTAACTTCCTAAAAAAAAAAACTGAAAAAAGTAGGTAGTATTAAATAGTTTTATAGCAAGGTTAATTTAAAAAAATCTGAATCAAATATAATTTATTTGTTTTTGTTTTTACGTTTTTACGCACATTTTACCGACTAAATACATGAAAATTAATAATTAGTAAGTATTTTCTTTAAAATAAATATATACTATACCTGTGGTTTTACATAAAAAATAATTCTAAATGAATAGAATAAAGTATGTTTTAAGGAATCTATTTAGGGAATTATGATTTTTACTTTAAGTCTACTGAATTATGAATTTTCGAAATATATAATCTGTTACTTATTTTTTTTATTGGTACCTGTATTATTTTTCGCATTGATTTTTAATATTTCAATTAGTGATTAATTGACCTGTTGCGCGAAAAAAAATTACTTTTTTAAAACTAGAATCTGCTTTTACTCTAATTGGGTAAATTAAATTTGGATTATAAAAGAGTTCGAATTGAATTATTAATTAATTTTCTCCATTCATAAAGCCTAGTAAGCCTTTAAGGTGGATCGTATTATTAGAGTCAAATCCTAAACGTATTTACTAATACTTAAGTTTTTTAATTTTGTCATCTGTATTATTGTACCAAAAAAAAGTCATTTGCTGTCTTATTTTTGTACATAATATTGGAGGCAACATTACCTTCTTTAATAAAATAGCTTTGAGAGTTCTTAGATGTTATTGTTTCACCAGAAGCACTGTCATTTACAAAAAAAAACCGTGGCCAACTGGAATAAATTAATTTAGAATGTTTCTTGTAGTTGTACCTAAGCCAGTAAAATAATCAATACCAATTGAGGTAAGAGGGACTCCTCCTTTTAAATTTATTTCAGCGTATCCACCTTCATAATCTCTTAAAAGAGGAGTGCCGTTTGATGGGGAATATTACCAAAACATATAATGTTACGTCTATTGAAGTTGAGTTAACGTTTATAAATGCTTTAGTTTTCTATTTAATATTATTAAATATTTAATTATTCTTTTTTTTTAATGTTATTTTTTTAAGGAGTGTTGTTTTTATGTGTTATTTTTATATATTTAACAATATTTGTAAATTATATATTATGAAAATTTCAAGAGTAGTTTTATTTATGATGTTTTTTTTTATTGGGATTGGGTATTCCCAAAATAAACTTTCGGGCAGTGTAGTAAACAGTAATAATAAACCTGTTGCTAATGCTAAAATTTATTTAGATTCTATTTATTCGAACGTTGAAACGGATCGAAAAGGAAATTTTGAATTATCCTTTCCCCAGAATGTAGCTACAATAAATGTTTATTCTAATGAGTATGGTTTATTGTCTAATAAATTCAGTAATGAAAAAGTTATGAATTTCATGTTTCTTAATTCCCCACTACCTTCAGGAGAAAGAATTCAAAAAGGAGGAGTATTGAAAATGGTGTATTCTAAGCAAACTAATGAATATAAAGTGAATAATAATAAAGGATCTGGTCTTGAAACAGATAGGAATTCAGGTGTATATAATACGATTTATGATCTTATAAGGGGGCGTTTGCCAGGAGTATCAGTTTCGAGAGATAATAAAATAACTATTAGGGGGGTCAGTTCTCTTAGAAATATTTCGGATCCATTATTTGTTGTCGATGGTGTAATCGTATCTAGTATTGATTTTATTTCGCCAAACAATGTAAAAAAAGTTAGTGTTTTAAAAGGAGCCGAAGCTTCTATTTATGGTTCTCAAGGCTCAAGTGGCGTTATTGTAATTAAAACAAAATAAGGAAAGTTATTTCTTTTTTTAATATATAATTCCTTCTAAACTAATTGATTTAGAAGGAATTATTGTAATTGCTTAAGACTGCCAGAAACGCTTATACTTTCACCAGTAATCCAAGAAGAATCATCTGAAGCTAAGAATACAGCCACTTTAGCAATTTCAGTTGGTTGACCAACACGACCAATAGGGGTGTTTGCAACTGCTTGTTTTTCAAAGTCTGATCCAATGAATCCCATGGTATGAGTTTATTCGGTTTCTATGATTTCTGGACAAATTGAATTAACACGAATCTTTTTTGGTCCTAGTTCTTTTTGGAGCGATTGAGTCTAATGTGCTTTTAGTAGTTAAATATATGAAACCCATTAGAAAAGGATTTTTACTCGCTACTGTACTCATAGTTTACAATACTTCCTCCATATCTCCAAATAATTTAACGGCTTCTTGAGTAGCTAAAAAAGGACGTAGTAAATTGATGGTGAAATTCCTCTTCGGTAATACTTTCAATTGGAGTAAATTGATAGACACCCAGATTATTTATAAAAAAACCCATGAACCGTATACTTTTTTAGTTGCTTCAAATAGATTCTTTACAACTGCTGAATTAGACAAATTAGCTTGAATGGCTACCGCTGTTCTGCCATTTTTTGCAATTTCAGCAGCAACTGCATTAGCTCCTTCTTTGCTCTTTCGGCTCCCGTTTATTTTGCAATTTCAGTTCCAATTCCGTTGGAAGCTCCTGTTATTATAATTACTTTATTAATTAGTTAAATCATTTTAAAGTATTTTAAATTATTAATTTTACTTTTGTACCGAAAAGATACTATCAATAGTATATTTAAGATACTATCTAGTTAAATTGTATTTACCCTAAGGGGAGCTGCATAAAAAAAACAAAAGTGAGAGATGAAAGATTTTGTAGTTCTCATTGTCCTCTAACTAGGGCAATTAGTAAGATTGGGAACAAATGGAAACCAATTATTATAAATGTTATTCAAGAAAGAACGGTTCGTTTTGGGCAGTTGGATACTATTATTCCTTTAATAACTAGGAAGGTACTAACGGAGCAATTAAAAGAATTAGAAGAAGATGGTATTTTGACACGAACTGCCTATAAAGAAATCCCACCAAGGGTAGAATACTCTTTAACAAAGCAAGGGTTAGAATTAGTGCCAATTTTAAAGACAATCACTGATTGGAATATAAAATATGAAAGTAATGGAACTGGTGAGTTAAAAATACCCATTGAAAAATAATTTAGCGAAGTGAATCAGTTTATTAACATGATTATATGAAATTATTAAATAAATACGTACTAATTTTGCTTTTCCTTTTTTAGATTATATACAATGAAAATATTATATACTTATATTAAAGCGCATAAACAATTATTGTTTTTGGCTTTATTTTTAGCAGCTATCAATCAATGTTTTTCACTTTATGACTCCATAATAATTGGTAAACTGCTTAATGAATGTGGAGTAGGGGTTACTAATTTTAATCATAATTATTCTGCTTTTGTCAAAGTAGTTTTGGGTTGGTTAGGACTTTCGTTAGGTGCTGCAATGCTCTCGCGAATAGCCAAAAATTTTCAAGATTATTTCACCAACATCATTATTCAACGTACAGGTGCGCATATGTATACCGACGGTATCCAAAAGGCTCTACAGCTTCCTTTTCAAGAATTTGAAGATCAAAGTAGTGGAGAAACTTTAGGCAAACTCCAAAAAGTAAAAATAGACTGTGAAAAGTTTATTACTTTATCTATTTCGATGGTTTTTCAAAGTCTTATCGGAATTACATTTGTTGTAATATATGCAATAAATATTCATTGGCTTTTAGGACCAATTTTTCTTGCCACTGTACCAGTTATTGCAGTAGTAAGTTCTTTTTTAGGTAAAAGAATAAAAAAAATTTCTAAGGAAATACTGGGAGAAACTACTGCATTAGCAGGAGCAACAACAGAGTCTTTAAGAAATATAGAATTGGTTAAAAGTTTAGGACTGACAGAACAGGAAGTTGATCGATTAAACAGTACAACTAATAAGATTTTAGGTTTAGAATTAAAGAAAGTACGCTTTATTCGTTCACTGAGTTTTATTCAAGGTACAACCGTTCATTTTATGCGAACAGGTTTAGTTTTTGCGCTATATATGTTTATTTTTCAAGGAATTATCAAGCCAGGTGATTTAATTACGTTAATGTTTTTTTCTTTCTTTTTATTTAATCCTTTGCAAGAGTTAGGTAATGTGATTGCTACTTATAATGAAACTAAAGCTTCTATGGATAATTTTGGAGATTTGATGCGTTCAAAAAGTGAAAAGACACCACAGCATCCCCAAACTATTGGCGCTATCAATAACTTAAAGTTTTCGAATATTTCATTCAAACATATTTCAACAAGTACTTATGCTGTAAAAGATATTTCTTTTGAAGCTAAGGCAGGAGAAACGATTGCTTTTGTTGGACCATCAGGGAGTGGTAAAACTACTTTAGTAAAAATGTTGGTTGGATTGTATTCTCCCGCTGAAGGATCTATTTTTTATAATGAAAGAAATGCTAAAGATATTGATTTGACTGAATTAAGACAGCAATTAGGTTTCGTTACTCAGGATGCACAATTATTCTCAGGAACAATTAAAGATAATTTACTATTTGTTAAGCCAACTGCTACAGATGAAGAGATCTATGATGTTTTACAAAAAGCAGCTTGTCAAAACTTATTGGAGAGAGCCGAGAACGGTTTGTATACGACAATTGGTGAAGGTGGGATTAAAGTTTCAGGAGGAGAAAAACAACGATTGTCAATTGCTAGAGCATTATTGAGAAATCCAAGATTATTAATATTTGATGAAGCAACATCTGCACTAGATTCAATTACTGAAGAGGAAATTACTAAAACAATAAGAAGCATATCATCCAAACAAGATCAAATTACCGTTTTGATAGCACACCGTTTATCAACTATAATGCATGCCGATAAAATATTTGTATTAGAACAAGGGCAAATTATAGAACAAGGAAAGCATCAAGATTTATTAGATGAAAAGGGATTGTATTACGCTATGTGGAGACAACAAATTGGTGAAAGAAAGTAAGATTTTTCTATAATTAATAATTTATCACGAAATAATTTTAATTTTAACTTGCTGAAATAGTGGTAGTTATTTATATTTTAATAATAATTTAAAAATATATAAATATTCTGAAACGTGTGTTCCAGAATATTTATATATTTGCATCATATTTAATGTCTTATGGCTCGCAATGTTGAATTTAACGAAATGGAAAGCATAGAGAAAGCTATGAATGTCTTTTGGGAAAAAGGATATCATGGTACTACTATGCAGGATTTAGTTGATGCAATGCAAATCAATAGGAGTAGTTTATATAATACCATTGGAGATAAACATTGTTTATTTATAAAGTGTGTTACTAGCTATACCGAAAATGCGATTCAAGAATCGAAAATTAAAGTTGCTCAGGAAAAATCTCCATTGCAAGCGCTTAAAAATATTATTTATGATAAAGCTGCTTGGGTTGTAGATTGTGAAAAAGGGTGTTTAGGAGTAAAGACTATTTTTGAAATTGCTCCTGAAGATGCAGAAGTAAGAAAAATATTGAGTAGGAATAATGATATTTATATTGACTTTTTAACAGAAGTTATCCAAAAAGCAATAGATGAGGGAGAATTAGAAACCACTGAAGATGCTTCATTAATTGCAGAATACATTTTGACCACTTTTACAGGCTGGAAACAAGCATACATTTTACATCGAGATCCTATAAAGATCAAAAAGATGTCAGAATACCTTATTAAACACATTACAAATTAGCATTTTTTTTGCTTATATTCTGGAACGTTTGTTCCAATAAGTACTATCTGAAATAATTACTATTTCATTTAAAATCAGAATAATATCTGGAACGATTGTTCCAGAATTGTATAATTAATTACTAACCTTAAATCCTCTAAAAACACGTCTAATTCTGGAACGAACGTTTCAGAATAAGTAATGAAAATCAATTATAATTTAATGAAAATCAAATCCAATCCAAACATGAAAACAATTATTACTCTAAGCATAGTGGCTTTAATATTAACAGGTTGTGGTAATAAAAATGAAAGTGCACCAGTAAATGTACTAGCAACATTGCCCGTTTTAAACATTGCCTATGAATCGGCAACAACTGACACAGAATTCCCAGTAGCCATTCAAGGGAAAACTGATGTTGAAATCAGATCTCAAGTTAACGGAACTTTAGATAAAATCTATGTTGATGAAGGGGCCTATGTTTCTCAAGGACAGCCTTTGTTTAAAATCAATGACAACTCATACCGTCAGCAATTTAATAGTGCATCGGCAAGTTTAAATGCTGCTAAAGCTACTGTTATCAATGCACAAATTGAAGTAGAAAAATTGAAACCGCTTGTGTTAAATAAGGTGGTTTCGGACTATCAATTAAAAATTGCGAAAGCAAATTTAGAAATTGCTAAAGCGACTGTTGCTCAAACACAAGCTGTTGTGGCCAATGCACAAATTAATCTAGGGTACACTATAATTAAAGCGCCTGTGAGCGGCTACATTGCTAGGATACCAAGAAAACAAGGAAGTCTAATTAGTACGGCTGATCCTGAAGCTTTGACGAAATTATCGGATACTAGAGATATTTACGCATACTTTTCTCTAGGTGAAAATGATTTTATCAATTTTAAAACTCAATATGAAGGTAAAACCATAAATGACAAATTAAAGAATTTGCCACCGGTATCTTTAATTTTATCAGATAATTCCATTTATTCTCAAACTGGAAAAATCGATATGGTCGATGGTCAATTTGACAAAACTACAGGTGCAATTACACTAAGAGCAAAGTTTTCTAATCCAAACGGATTGTTGCGTTCTGGAAATACTGGGAAAATAAAAATTAGTATGCAGCACGAGAACTCGATCGTAATTCCGCAAGCAGCTACAATAGAAATTCAAGATAAATTATTTGTTTTTCTTGTTGATAAAAAGAATAGTGTTGCGAGACAGCCTATACTTATTTCAGGAAAAAGCGGTACTAATTATTTAATAAAAGAAGGGCTTAAAACGGGTGATCGAATTGTATTAAAAGGCTTTGAAAGTTTGCCTGATGGTGCTACAATTATCCCTGAGAATTCCCAAAAAGTAGTAGCTAAAAATTAATTCAACTATTTAATAAATATAAAATATGTTACAAAAATTTATTGACAGGCCAGTACTGTCAACGGTAATAGCTATTCTTATAGTTATCCTAGGAGTTATAGGATTAAGGGCGCTCCCTTTACAACAATTTCCAGATATTGCTCCTCCAGCTGTTCAAGTTGTGGCACTTTATCCTGGGGCCAATGCGGAAACAGTTTTACGTTCCGTTGCGCCATCTCTTGAAGAAGCTATCAATGGTGTAGAAAACATGAGTTACATGAGTTCTACTGCGAGTAATGACGGTTCATTAGTAATTACTGTTAATTTTGAGTTAGGAACTAATCCTGATCAAGCAGCGGTAAATGTTCAAAATCGAGTTTCTCAAGCTACGAGTCAATTGCCTCCAGAAGTAGTTCAAGCTGGAATATCAACAACCAAAAAGCAAAATAGTCTTTTGATGGTGGTTGATTTATACACCGAAAATGAAGCGCAATACGACCAAACTTTTTTAGCTAATTATTCTCAAATAAATATAATTCCTGATTTAAAAAGGATTCCTGGAGTAGGGCAGGCAGTGATTTTTGGAGGAAGTAAAGATTACTCTATGCGCGTATGGTTAAGCCCATCAAAAATGGCTAGTTATAATCTAACTCCACAAGAAGTTATGGGAGCTATTCAAGACAAAAACCTTGAGGCTGCACCAGGTAGATTTGGGGAAAGTAGCAAGGAATCTTTTGAATATGTAATTAAATACAAAGGAAAATTAAATAAACCGGAACAATATGAAAATATTGTAATTCATTCGAATGCAGATGGCTCTGTATTGCGTTTAAAAGATGTTGCCCGAATTGAGTTTGGTTCCTACACTTATGGAAGTAGTACGCGTATTGATGGAAAATCAGGACTTAATATTGCAATTTATCAATTGCCAGGTTCGAACTCCAGTGATGTTCAAATTGCGATTAAAGCAATGATGGAAAAAGCATCCAAAGATTTTCCAAAAGATGTAAAACACTTAATTCTGTATAATACTAAAGACTCATTAGATTTATCAATAGAACAAGTAAAACACACTTTAATAGAAGCTTTTATTTTGGTTTTCATAGTAGTGTTTTTATTCCTTCAGGATTTTAGAGCTACTTTAATTCCAGCAATTGCGGTTCCAGTTTCTATCTTGGGTACCTTCTTTTTTATGCAGGTATTTGGATTCTCTGTCAATTTGTTAACGCTATTTGCGCTAGTTCTTGCTATTGGTATTGTTGTAGATGATGCCATTGTAGTTGTTGAGGCGGTTCATGAGAAAATGCACAGTAAAAAATTATCTGCAAAAGCTGCTACAACTTCTGCAATGAGTGAAATTACGGGAGCGATTATTTCGATAACCTTAGTAATGTCGGCGGTATTTCTTCCTGTAGGTTTTATGGAAGGTTCAACAGGTGTTTTTTACAGACAATTTGCTTTTACATTAGCTATTGCCATTGTGATTTCGGCAGTGAATGCTTTAACACTTAGCCCAGCTTTGGCAGCTTTATTTTTGAAAGACATTCAACACGATGTAGATGGAGAAGAGGTGAAACCTAAAAATTTCAAGGAAAAATTCTTCATTGGGTTTAACCAAGGATTTGATAAACTGACAAATAAATATGTAAAGAGTCTTCGCTTTTTAATTAAGTTTAAATGGGTGAGCCTTGGTGGATTGGCAGTTGTAATTTTGGCGACTGTTTACATGGTGAAAACAACATCGACAGGTTTCATTCCATCAGAAGATCAGGGTTTTATAGCTATATCAATGTCGATGCCAGCGGGAACATCTTTAGAGAGAACCAAAACGGTTATGCTAGATGTAGAAAAAACACTGGGAGATATGCAGTCTAAAAAGACATTAAACATTCTTTCAGGGTTTAACTTACTTACACAATCAAGCAGTCCATCAGCAGGAGTAATATTCATTTTATTGAAACCAGCAGCAGAGCGTGGTGATATTACGGATATTAATGCTATCATGGGCGATGTTAGACAAAAGCTAGCTGGAATAAAGGGAGCAGGTTTCTTTGTGTTTACTTTCCCGACAGTTCCAGGCTTTAGTAATGTTGATGCTTTAGATATTGTTTTAAAAGACAAAACAGGACAAAGCATAAGTAAATTTAGTGGTGTCAGTACTACTTTTATTGGTGAATTAATGCAACGTCCAGAAATTGCATTTGCTTTTACAAGTTTTAAAGCAGATTATCCTCAACTTGAAATGGAAGTAGATGATGTAAAAGCAGAACAACTAGGGGTGAATGTTAGAGATATTCTGCAAACCATGCAAGCCTACTTTGGTAGTGCACAAGCTTCTGATTTTAATAGATTTGGGAAATATTATAGAGTTGTAGTTCAAGCTGATGTGGATTCAAGAAACAATGTAGAATCTATGAATGGAATATTTGTAAAAAATAGACAAGGTGAGATGGTTCCAGTTTCTACTTTGGTAAAATTGAAACCCGTTAATGGACCAGAAACAGCTTCTCGTTATAACCTTTTTAATTCCATAAGTGTTAATGCCATTGCTGCTCCAGGATTTAGTACAGGTGCAGCCATAAAAGCTGTACAAGAAGTAGCCGAAACAAAATTACCTAAAGGATACAGCATTGAATTTTCAGGGCTTACCAAAGAGGAAATTACATCTTCAGGACAATCGGCTGTTATATTTGGATTAAGCCTGTTATTTGTGTTCTTTTTACTAGCAGCACAGTACGAAAGTTATATTCTTCCTGCAGCCGTTATTTTATCAATACCAACAGGAATTTTTGGAGTATTCCTTGCCATTGGTTTAACTGGAATTGAAAACAACATTTATGTTCAAGTTGCCTTAATCATGCTTATCGGATTATTGGCTAAAAATGCCATTCTTATTGTTGAATATGCGATTCAAAGGAGACGGGCTGGGAAATCGCTTTTGGCCTCTGCATTAGAAGCAGCCAAATTGCGTTTACGCCCAATTATCATGACTTCATTTGCTTTTGTAGTTGGACTTATTCCAATGATGCGCGCAACAGGACCATCAGCATTAGGAAACCATTCGATTAGTATTGGTGCAGCTGGAGGAATGATATCTGGAGTTCTTTTGGGAATATTTATTATTCCGGTATTGTTTATTGTTTTCCAGCATTTGCAAGAGAAAGTTACTGGTAAACCCTTGGCAGTTATAAACAACGAAAGCCATTCAAAAAAATAATCTGTATCAATAGCAATCTTTAAAAATCATCTTATGATAAAAAATATAAAAAGGAGTGTTGTAATAGGATCTCTTTTTACAGCCTTCACATCATTTTCTCAGGAAACTCCAAAAATTGGAGTTCCTGAAAATTTCAGAAATTCCACTTCGATAGATACCACAAATACGGCTGATATTAAATGGAAAGATTTTTTTGCAGAATCCGATTTAGTAAAGTTAATTGATGATGCATTATTGAAAAACAATGACTTGCAAATTGCAGATAAAAATATGGCTATTGCCAATTTACAATTCAAGCAAACTAAATGGGGAAATATTCCTGAGCTCAATGCTTTTGCAACAGCTTCTTCGAACAGATTATCAGATAATAGCTTAAATGGAATAAGTACAAATCAATTTCTGGGTAAAAAACATTTAGAAGACTATTCGGCAGGACTAAGTTTGTCATGGGAAGCAGATATTTGGGGTAAAATAAAAAACCAGAAAAAAAGTGCATTAGCTGCTTATATGCAAACAACAGAAGCCAAAAAAGCATTGCAAACAGCAATAGTTGCAAGTGTGTCAAAAGGGTTTTATGATTTGTTGATGCTAGATGCACAATTAGAAATTGCTAAGAAAACACTTGTATTGAATGACAGTACTCTTTTTATTGTAAATCTTCAATATGAAGCCGGACAGGTAAATTTATTTGCAAAACAACAAACAGAAGCACAACAACTTGTTGCAGCCCAATTGATTCCACAATTAGAGCAAAATATTCAAATTCAAGAGAATGCATTAAGTGTATTATCAGGGACTTTTCCAGAGGCTAAAGATAGACAGAGCAAGCTGGAAACTATAGTGATAAAAGACAATCTTTCTGCTGGAATTCCATCTCAGTTATTGAGTAAACGACCAGATGTAAAAAGTGCTGAAATGGGGGTAAAAATGGCCAATGCAAGAGTTGGTGTAACGAAGGCCAGTTTGTATCCTTCTTTGAATATTACGGCTAGAACTGGTGTAAATTCATTCGAAATAAACAATTGGTTTAATATTCCAGCTTCATTATTTGGTTCTATTGCGGGCGGATTGACAGCACCACTACTAAACAGCAAAAAATTAAGAACACAATATGAAATAGCTAAAGTAGAAAGAGAGCAATCAATATTACAGTTCAAACAAACTGTTTTAGTAGCTGTAGGTGAAGTTTCAAATGCATTGACTAAAATTGAAAAACAAGCAGCGCAATTTGAGATTGCAAAACTAAGAACAACAACACTTCAAAAAGCAATTATAAATGCAAACATGCTTTTTAAAAATGGTATGGTAACTTACCTGGAAGTAGTTATTGCGCAAGGCAATCTTTTGCAAGCAGAGCTAGAATTGGCTTCGATAAAAAAAGAGCAATTATCATCTAATGTTGAGTTATACCGTGCTTTAGGTGGCGGTTGGCGATAACAGTTAATTTGTATTTATACAGAAAAACTCGGAAGTGATTCCGAGTTTTTTTTATATAAATAATTAAGACATTATATTTTCTTGCAGTGTAAATCCGATTAGTTTTAAAAAATAAGGGACAACGTTACGTTCATAAACATCTAACCTATAATACACTCTGTTTTAAAATAGTAGTATTAAACAGACTTAACATCTCTCTTTTCGCTTTGGGCGTTCCATTCTGAATCTGATAAATTTAGGTATAAAACATACTAGAAGATGCTCACGTTTCCAACGGTAACATTTTAAGAAAAAGAACATGGCTACAAACAGAAATATACCTGACCCAACGGCAACCTGAAAGGGATAAGACAGTACATTTTTTTGTGGAATAATCATTGGAACAAGAGCAATGGCACAAGCTGGCGCAAATGGTTTACCGACAATTTCAAAAAGAAGAAACAGGCATAAAAATAGCAATAAAACCGTATATATTTGTGGGAATCCCAATATTGTATGCAAATAGTGCTGAAAGAGTGTTCCTAGTATAGCAGAAATTATGATTACTAAATAAACCTGTAGCGGGCGATTGCGAAAGCCTGATGATGATGAACTGAATTCTATAAACATGACCATCAATGGTGGAACTATAAAATATATTTTCCCAAAATATACCGGAATTACAGCTATGAGTACTACCCAAAACAGTAATCTCATCCAATGCTTCGGACTGTGTTTGTAATGATCTTTTTTTCTATCGAAAGTAATAACCTCGCGCAATACATTTTTCTCCATAAGCCATTGTCCGGAAACGACCAAAAGACTCATGATGAAAACAGAAACAGGATAAACTAACGAGTTAGTTCCTAATAAAACTGGCAACATTGCAGATGACGTTATTGGAATTAAGGTGGTGCGCGTCAAAATAAGGCAAAGGGATGTAAATGTAAATGAAATTGCAATATTTATTAAAAGAGGGAATGGGGAATAAAGGACAAGCAGAATTCCGAAAAAGGCGCAGACTGTCATCAATGCTACCAGTATCGGTCTACTAACCGTCCATATTTTTTTATCAATAACCCATAAACCAAGCACCAATGCGGCCATTTCAGGAAACAGAATTTCTTTTTGGTCGAGCCATTCTGAAGCGCCAACCATAACAGCAATCATGATAAGGGCAAAAAAATATCGGATTAATTTGAGTTTATTCACTTTTTCAACCATTATATTTTTAAACTTTACAAGAATGACTTTCTTTGATATTTATTTTTAAGAATACTTTAATTAATCCTTCAAAAGTTTTTTAGCACAATCAGAAGCTACAATTAAACCTCCTGCCATCATAATAATGTCTTTTATAACCAATCGGCCCGCAGCTGAAAGATAAGGAAAGCCATATTGAGGTGTTGGCATATCGCCACCTAAGTTAGGCACCCAGGTTTCTGGAGTAGTAATTAAGAAAGAAAGCGTAACTAATGCCATACCGGCAGTGAGTAATCCACCAATAAGCCCTAAGTGATTATTGAAAATACCAAATAAAGTTAGCGAACCAATAATAACAATTATGCCGCCCAACATATATGAAAAGCTATAGGTTCCATTTTGAGTGTTCCATTTAATATTCTTTTCAACAATTTCTCCCTCTTTATTTTTGTGGTCTTTATATTCATTTGGATTACCGTAAAAGAAACTCATCAAAGGGCTATTGGCAACAAAAGGCACAATTCCATCTGCTTCATATTGAAAAGCTTTAAGTCCTCCAATCCATACCATTACTATAAAAATAGCTATTCTCATTAAATTAAAAAATTGACTTTGTAATTTTGCTAAGGTTATTAACATGTTCATATATTTACTATTTATTAGGCAAAGTTAATAAGATTTTGTTGTGGTCACAATGGACAGATGTGGATATTACCTAGACAAATCTGCCACGATGGATATCCCAACATTCTCTCGAAATGCAGTAGGGGTAATTCCAGTATGTTTTTTAAAATAACGACTAAAGTAATTTTCATCGTCAAAGTTTAATTCAGCAGCAATTTCTTTCATGCTTTTGTAACTAAGGTGAATCCATTTTTTAGATTCAAGTATAACCCTTTGGTGAATTAATGTAGAGGGTGTTTTCAAGAAATGCTGTTTACAGATTTTTGAAAATGTATTAGGCGAAATGCCCATTTGATAAGCATAAAAAGAAGGTTGCCTTTCTTTATGAAAATTATTTTCAAGTAGCACTTTAAAATGCATTAAAGGATGAAAAGTGTTTTTTTCTTCAGAAATGACTACTTTTTTCGATTTAATTTTACTAGATAAAGCTAGAATCAATTGTAAATAAGCTCGTACTACCGCAATAGAATAACTGTTAATGATTTCTAGTTCAATAATTAGTTTTTCTAGAATATAATCCATCTCAATATAATCTTCTAATTCAAGATTTATATAGGCTTGTTGATATATGTTGTTAAATAAAAGACCGTTACAAGCCACTTCTTTTTTGTGATATTCTATGCAATAAAAATCACCATGAAATTGGAGTCTTCTGGTTTTAATTGGATGTTCCGTATTAAAAAGAATAATTTGATATGGAGTTGTAAACAATACAATTTTACCTTCAAAAGAATATTCTACTAAATCGACACTTATTTTGCCTGTACCTTCAAAAAGATAAATAGAATACAAAGGAGAACCCCCACACTGATTGATATAATCTGTATTGCATTCTTGGACTGTACAGCCTTTTTGATTGATTTGTGTATCTTTTAACTCCATCTTTTATTTTGAGAACAATGCTCAAAGTTAAAATATTATTATTTGTTTATGGCTCATGCAGTAAGGTTGTTTTTCTGAATAAGTACGTAACAAAGCACTGGATATGTAAATATACACATTCAGTTAAGCTGCATTCTCATAATTAATTTGGATTGTTAAATTCTTTAATGTTTTTTTTGCAATTCAAAGCAGAATGTCTTCTTTTCTGTTTTAACAAATTTCAAAAATATAAGCCAAATAAAAGTGGCACAGGATGAAATACTAAAATCAAAGCAATCAATTGAAGAGCTGGATTTGCCATTAGTAAATTGGTCTAATTTGTTTTGATATAAACGAATTCTAGCATTATAATCTAAAAACGACAAGTTATTTCAGGGCAAGACAGAATAAAAAACATACTATTCTTTTGTGATTTGGAAAGTTTACACCTTGTCTTTATATCGATATTTCTAGCTTATGTATTTGGTAATGATTAGATTGATTTTATAGGTAAATCGTGCACGTTCTGTAAAAGTACTAAAAGTTTAGGCATAAAAAAACGGATTAGTTGGCACTAATCCGTGATTTACATGACTTTAAGTTTGTAGCGAGGACGAGATTTGAACTCGTGACCTCAGGGTTATGAATCCTGCGCTCTAACCGACTGAGCTACCTCGCCAAAGTTTCAAGAATAACAATTCCTGAACGCGGGTGCAAATATAGAAATAATATTAATGCGTGCAAGCATATTTTAAAGAAAAAAAAATATTTTTAAAAACGTTTTTTTTTCGGGCTTATATTCTATATATTCGAAAAAAATTAAAAGTAGCTCATGGATCAAAAAGTACGTTACGAAATAGAGTTCCCAATCAATTCTTCGCCGCAATTGTTATATCAATATATCTCAACTCCATCTGGATTGTCAGAATGGTTTGCAGATAATGTAAATTCTCGTGGTGAATTTTTTACTTTCATTTGGAATGATTCAGAAGAGAAAGCGAGGCTTGCCTCTAAAAAATCCGGAGAAAAAGTAAAATTTAAATGGGTTGATGGTAATAATAAAGATACCGAGTATTTTTTTGAACTGCACATCCTTGTAGATGAGTTAACTAAAGATGTTTCTTTAATGGTAGTTGATTTTGCTGATAAAGACGAGGTTGATGAAGCGTCATTATTATGGGAAAATCAAATTTCAGATCTTAAACATCTAATTGGATCGGTATAGTAAAATTGTATTTTATAACTTACATTTGCCCTGAACAAAAATCAGGGTTTTTTTATGATTAATTTTAATGGAATTATTGTGTCCCAAGATACAAATGTGTTGATACAGAATCGTGCTTTTTTATTTGGCGATGCCGTTTTTGAAACAGTTAAAATAGTAAATTCTAAAATTCTATTTCTAGAAGATCATTATTTTAGGCTTATGGCTTCTATGCGGGTGGTAAGAATGGAGATTCCTATGAATTTCACTATGGAGTATTTTGAAGAACAAATACTTTCTTTAGCAAGTACTAATTCAGTATTAAATTCATCACGTGCAAGAATTACCGTTTATAGAAATGATGGTGGTTTTTATCTGCCACAAACCAATGAAATTTCATTTTTGATTCATACTACTTCCATTGAAAGCGCTTTGTATTCATTCGAAAAGACGAATTATGAAGTCGATTTATACAAAGATTTTTATGTGACTAAGCAATTGTTATCTTCTATAAAAACCACAAATCGCATGCTAAATACAACTGCAAGTATTTATGCTCACGAAAACGGGTTGGACAATTGCTTGTTATTAAACGATACGAAGAATGTTGTTGAAGCAATTCAGGGTAATCTTTTTATGGTTGTAGGGGACAAACTAATCACACCTCCAGTGTCAGAAGGTTGTTTGAATGGTGTTATGAGAAAGCAAATCTTAGAATTAGCTAAAAAAATTACAGGTTTAGTAGTTGTTGAAGAAGTTATTTCTCCATTTGAACTGCAAAAAGCCGATGAATTGTTTATTACTAATGTTATCAAGGGAATACAACCAATAACTAAATACCGAAAGAAAGACTTTGTTGTAAACCATTCAAAGGTATTACTGCAAAAGTTAAATGAGATTGTAAGTAGTACTTAGTTTAGGTATGGATTTTCTGGCGCATTTGACCAAATAAGGTATTCGCCTCCTAATTCCATTATTTGTTCTTTCCAAAAATGAGTTGGTGATTTACCAATAATTTTATTTTTATAGCTATTAGGTGCAATAATCCAAGAGTTTGAATTCATTTCGGATTCTAATTGATTTTCATCCCAACCTGTATATCCTAAAAAGAATCGAATATTTCCTTTATTTATTCTGCCACTATTAATAAGGTCTTTTGTTGATTCAAAATCGCCTCCCCAATATATTCCGTTAGATATTTCAATGCTATTTGGAATTAAGTCAGGAATGTTGTGAATGAAGTAAAGATTGTCTTGTTCAACTGGACCTCCATTGTAAATTTTGAATTTGGCACTAATTTCTGGAATTAAGTCGTTGATTGTGTATTTCAGCGGTTTATTGATGATAAATCCTACTGAACCTTCCTTATTATGATCAGCCAATAAAATCACAGATCTATTAAATGATAAATCTCCAATTATAGAAGGCTCAGCAATAAGAAGTTGCCCTTTTATTAATTTTTCTGAAATCATAATTTCTGTAATTTTTTTATTAAATTTAAGAAAAAAAACTAAAAAAAACCAAATTTAATCGTTTAAATACAAAAAAAAACCCTCCATCAGGAGGGTTTTTGATTATATTAGGGTGAAAACTTTAAATTAGTTTACTGCACCTTCTAATTCAGCACCAGCTTTGAATTTTACAACATTCTTAGCAGCGATTTGAATCGTTTTTCCTGTTTGAGGATTTCTACCGTCTCTTGCAGCTCTTGCTGAAACTGACCATGATCCAAAACCTACTAGAGATACTCTACCACCTTTTTTCAAAGTACCACCTACGTTTCCTAAAAATGACTCTAAAGCTAATTTTGCAGCTGCTTTTGTAATTCCTGCATCTGCAGCGATAGCATCGATTAATTCTGATTTGTTCATAATAATAGTTTTATTAATTGTTGGTTAAAAAAATTGTTAATACACAAATTTAGCAGGAAATACGTACCTCGCAAGCGTTTTCGTTGATTTTAGCACGATTTGTTAATAACTTATTTTTTTTGTTCATAAAACAGTGCTTTTTGGTGATGATTTGTAATAAAGCCCCGATTTTAGTAGCCTTAATAGGCTTTTGCTTGTTCTGAAAATGTAATTCCATTCAATAATTCTGATGTTTTCATTCTCTTTTTACCTGGAAACTGCAGATTCATAACTTGGATAAACCCTTTCTGAACTGCAATTTTCATTTCTTTCTTGGTACATATTAGACTTCCAATTTCATAAGAGTGGTCTTCAGTAGTTATTTTAGCTTCGTAAATTTTGACATTCCATTCTTCATTTTTATCCGAAAAGAAGCTCCAAGCAGCTGGATAAGGACTTAAACCTCTTATTAAATTATTGATTTCTGATGCTGATTTTGTCCAATCAATTTTACAATTTTCTTTATTTAGCTTGTAAGCGGTTTTTATATCAGATGATTCTTGTTGAATGGTGGTGGTTACCTTCCTGTTTTCAATTAAATCTAAAGTTTTAATGACCGTATCACTTCCTAAATGCATTAATCGATCGTGCAGTTGCCCAGCATTCTCCTCTGGATCAATAGCTGTCTCAGAGCTCATAATCATTGCTCCAGTGTCTATTTTGTCATCAATGAAAAAAGTAGTGACACCTGTTTTCTCCTCTCCGTTTATAATAGCCCAATTAATTGGAGCTGCGCCACGATAATTTGGTAGGAGTGAAGCGTGTAAGTTAAAAGTGCCTAGTATAGGCATTTCCCAAACAACTTTGGGTAGCATTCTAAAGGCAACGACGATTTGTAAATTTGCATTTAGATTTTTTAACTCTTGTAAAAATCCTTCATCTTTTAGATTTGTAGGTTGTAATAAAGGAAGGTTATGTTCTAAAGCGTATTCTTTTACAGCTGAATATTTTATTTTTTGTCCGCGACCTGCAGGTTTGTCCGCTGCGGTTATTACTCCTACAACAGTATAGCTATTTTTGATTATGGTGTCAAGTATTCCAACGGCAAATTCCGGAGTTCCCATAAATACAATTCGTAATTTTTCCATTATAGTTTTAAGATATATTTGTTATTAGGTTTTAATATTATTTTTTCGTTTTCCAATAGTTGCTGAATTGCAAAGATAACATCGTCTGATTTATTATTGATCCTATTTTGGATTTCTCTAGAATTTAATTCCTCATTAGTTATTATCAAAAGAATCTCTTTAGAAAGAGGTATTGTATTCGTTTTTTTATTTTTTTTGGTAATACAGTAGGAACAGATACCGCAATCCTCTGTGGTTTTTTCTCCAAAATAATTTAAAATCAATTTGCTCTTGCAAACTTTGTCTTCTTTTATGTATTTTAAAACCGATTTAAATTGCTCTTTTTTTAAGGTATTTTGATTTTCTAAATATTTAGCAACTCTATTTATAGTTCTTTCGTCTTCCCGAATTTCATTAAAAATTAAAGTGGAATCATTGTTTCTGGAATGGTAATCAATAATTCCTTTTTCTTTTAATTTTTGTAAAACAGCATAAATTTGTGTTTCAGGATGATTCGATTTTTTTGCAATTAATGGCAAGTTAAATGCCGTTTGCATCTCATAAATACCAGGATAGGTTCTTAATATTGCTAAAAGAATTTCTTCGTCATGTGGATTTAAACTGGTATAGCGAATTACTTCTTTTGAAGGAATAATGAACTGTAATGTGATTTTTTCTGAGAATTCTTGTGATAAAGTGATAACACCTTGTCTGTCTAAAAACTGCATTGCATTATATGTTTTTAGGACAGGGAACTTATATTTTAGACAAAAAGCATTTAAATTAAAAGAGAACTGCTCGTTTATTCCTTCTCCATAAGCGATTTGAAAGTAGTTGCAAAGTTTGATGTAAATGGAATTTAAAAAAGCTTTGTCGGGTAATATGTTTATAAATTGGTTTTCGGTTTGAGCTATATCAGATGGATTTGTGAGTAGTACGGCAAACGCTTTATCGCCATTTCTTCCTGAGCGACCAGCTTCCTGATAATAATTTTCTAAATTTTCGGGTAGTTGAATGTGAATTACTGTTTTTACATTGGATTTGTCAATACCCATCCCGAAGGCATTTGTTGCTACAATGACCTGAACTTCATCCTGCATCCACAGCTGCATGTTTTTATCTTTTTCTTTGGATGAAAGTCCACCATGGTAGAATGTGGCTTTAAATCCTAGATAACGCAATTGTGTTGAAATTTCTAAACAAGATTTTCTATTTCGAACATAAATGATAGAGGACTGTGGATTTTTTTTTAATATTTGTTCAATCCGAAAGAGCTTATCATCGGTTTCAAAAACCATATATGCGATATTTTTTCGAGCAAAAGATTTTTGAAATAATTTAGGATTATGCAGTCCTAATTCGGTTATGATATCCTCTTTTGCTTTGGGAGTGGCCGTAGCGGTTAGGGCTAGAAAAGGAACATTTGGGAAATGGTCTTTTAATCCGGATATTTTTAAATATGCAGGTCGAAAGTCATGTCCCCATTGTGAAACACAATGTGCTTCGTCAATAGCTATTAAATTTATGGGAAGATTTTTTATTCTGTCTAAGATCCAATCAGACTGTAAACGTTCAGGTGACAAGTAGAGGAATTTATAATTTCCAAATTGGCAATTGTCCAATAAGTCAATCATTTCATTAGATTTTATGCCGCCAGTGAGAGCTATTGCTTTAATATCTCTTTTTTGCAAGTTGGCAACTTGATCTTTCATTAATGCAATTAATGGAGAAATAACAAGGCAAATTCCTTTATTGACCATTGCGGGAATTTGAAAACAAATTGATTTACCTCCTCCAGTGGGCATTAATGCAAAGGTGTCTTGTCCACTTAAAACAGAATCTATTATTTCTTGTTGTAGTGGTCTAAAGCGATCATGCTTCCAATATTTTTGAAGAATTTGTAATGCTTCAGACATCAATTTTTGAATTTTGAATATTATGTTAACAATCCATAATTCAGAAATTAAATTACGAATTAATTAGAAATTTTGTCTAATATAAAAAGAATTCTTTTATCTACCGTTTCCTTTGGTACTTCAATAAGATTGTAACCATACCCTTGGTATGTTTCAATAAGATGATCCTGAATTAATTTTGCTTGTTCGTAGTTTTCATAACGTGCTTCGTCACTTATGTAAATCTCCTCCCAAGGCGGAAGAATGAAAATTTTTGAATAGACATGTTCTCTACAGATTGCATCAAAAGATGCGGGGTAACTGTCTCCAATATAGTGCATATAAGCCAATACATCAGGAATACCACGGTCAATGAAAACAATGTCATGTGGTTCGTTTTGTGCGTTTGTGAACTGCTTTTTTCTTCCTTCAAGAAGGAGTTCACTAAATAATAATGGTTTTTCAAGAAATAATTGTTCAATTCCTTGCTTTTTGGCCTCCAAAGTAACCTCCCTTGAAATTTCCGGATAGCAACAAAAGCCTTTTGCTTTCAATCCTTCAATTAGCGTACTTTTCCCAGTTCCTGGACCACCTATAATTACTATGATTTCTTTTTGCACTTTTTAGAAATAAGGCGCAAACTTACTTAAACTTATTGGAATTTGAAAAAATCATTATCATTAAAATTATAGTTTTTAAGAAAAATTAATAATCCATAATTCATAAATTACATTTGAAACCGTATATTTGCTTTAATTTTAATTAAAAAATGGATAAGAAGACCGAAGAATTTTATGATAGATTAAAAGTAGAGTTGGACATGAGTAATACTTGGCCCGCTTTGTACTTATTTAAATTTATTGTTCCAACTGAAAATGACAATGTTGAACGTGTAGAATTTGCTTTTGATTGCATGGGAGCGGTTATTAAAACGACAAAATCAAAAACAGGTAAATTTACCAGTATATCAGTTGATGTTCAGGTTAAAGATTCTCAAGAAATTATTGATAAATACCTAGAAGTCTCTACTATTAAAGGTATCGTTTCATTATAAATATCAAATAACAATGTGTATTGTAAACAGTTTTGTTTGCACATCTATTGTTGTATTGAAAAGCCTCAAAATAATTCACATATGAATTCAAAGTATCAAAAAGAAAATGCTAATGATGTTGTGCATCATTTAGAATATAATGCTGAAAGATCGCATTTGATTATTCCTGAATATGGACGTCATTTACAGAAACTAATTGATCAAGCTACAGCAATTGTTGATGTGGAAGAGCGCAATAAAGCAGCAAAGTATATTATTCAAGTAATGGGTAGTTTAAATCCTCATTTGCGTGATGTATTGGATTTTCAGCACAAATTATGGGATCAACTTTTTATTATGTCTGATTTTAGATTAGATGTTGAATCTCCTTACCCAATACCTTCGCGTGAAGTTTTGCAATTAAAACCGGATGTTTTAAAATACCCTCAAAATTTTCCAAAATACAGGTATTACGGTAACAATATTAAATATATGATTGATGTTGCCAATAAATGGGAAGATGGGGATATGAAAAATGCATTGGTAAAAGTCATTGCCAATCACATGAAAAAATCATATTTAAGTTGGAACAAAGATACCGTGAAAGACGATGTTATTTTTGAACATTTGTATGAGTTATCCGACGGTAAATTGAATATGCTTCAAAGTACGGAGGAACTTTTAAATACGACTGATTTATTAAGGACTAATAAGCGAATATCTAATAAAATTACTCCTGCTGGTCAACCAAAAATTCAAAGCAATAAAAATGCGAAAACAGGTAAATCAAAACCGTACATAAAAAATAATAATAACAATCAGAAATAAGATATCAAGTAGCTAAATTTGGTTTGATAATATTCATCAGCTAGATGGCAGTAGTATCTTAAATTATTTATAAAACTAATAATAATATCATATGGGAATTTTCAAAATAGAAGGAGGCATACGTTTAAAAGGAGAAATTACTCCACAAGGAGCAAAAAATGAAGCATTACAAATTTTGTGTGCTGTACTTTTGACGCCTGAAGAAGTAACTATAAACAACATTCCAGATATTATTGATATTAATAAACTTATTACGCTATTAGGTAATCTAGGAGTTAAAATTCAAAAAAACGGGGCAGGTTCTTATACTTTTCAAGCAGATGATGTGAATATTGGTTATCTGGAAACCGAAGCATTTAAGAAAGAGGGCGGTTCATTACGTGGTTCTATCATGATTGTAGGTCCACTTTTGGCTCGTTTTGGAAAAGGATATATCCCTAAACCAGGTGGAGATAAAATAGGACGTAGAAGATTAGATACTCATTTTGAAGGTTTTATTAATTTAGGAGCAAAATTTCGTTACAATCGTGAAGATCATTTTTATGGTGTTGAAGCTAAAAATGGTTTAATTGGTACAGATATGTTACTTGATGAAGCTTCAGTAACTGGAACTGCAAATATTGTAATGGCAGCAGTTTTAGCCAAAGGAAAAACAACGGTATATAATGCTGCTTGTGAACCTTATTTGCAACAACTTTGTAAGATGTTAAACTCCATGGGAGCAAAAATAACTGGAGTTGGATCTAATTTATTGTCTATTGAAGGTGTGGAAGCACTTGGTGGTTGTGAGCATAGAATTTTGCCTGATATGATTGAGATAGGAAGCTGGATTGGACTAGCTGCTATGACTAGAAGTGAAATTACAATTAAAAATGTGAGTTGGGACAATCTAGGTGTTATTCCAAATACTTTTAGAAAACTAGGAATTACATTGGAGCGTAAAGGGGATGATATTTATATTCCTGCTCATGAAGATGGATACGAAATTAAAACAGATATTGATGGTTCTATTCTTACCATTGCAGATGCGCCTTGGCCGGGATTTACTCCTGATTTATTGAGTATCGTTTTAGTAGTGGCTACTCAAGCCAAAGGAGATGTGTTAATTCATCAAAAAATGTTTGAAAGCCGTTTGTTCTTCGTGGATAAACTAATTGACATGGGAGCAAAAATCATGTTATGTGATCCGCACAGAGCAGTTGTTATGGGGCATGATTTTAAATCTCAATTGAAAGCTACAACAATGTCTTCACCAGATATTCGTGCTGGAATTTCTTTATTAATTGCAGCTCTTTCTGGTAAAGGAACTAGTACTATTCAAAATATTGAGCAAATCGATCGTGGATATGAAAGAATCGACGAACGATTGAGAGCAATCGGAGCTAATATAGTTCGTGTAGAATAAATATAACAAGTCCTATTTTAATCGTTTAAATAAATCTTTTTGCATTCATTAAAGAGATTTTATTTAAGCGATTTTTTAATTAAAAAATTAAAATGTCACACGAAGAGAAAGCATTAAAAGCTACTTATTTCAGTATTATTGGAAATACTTGTTTAGCAATAATTAAGGGCTTTGCAGGTTTTTTTGGAAATTCATATGCTTTGATTGCAGATGCAATTGAATCGACAACGGATATATTTGCTTCATTTTTAGTACTATTTGGAATTAAATATTCAAATAAGCCAGCAGATAAAAATCACCCTTATGGTCATGGTCGTGCTGAGCCTCTTGTCACTTTTTTAGTAGTTGGTTTCTTGATTACATCGGCTACTATTATTGCCTATGAAAGTATCATAAATATTCAAATAGCACATGATTTGCCTAAGTCTTGGACTTTATTTGTTTTGGGTGCCATAATTATTTGGAAAGAATATTCTTTTCGGTTGGTAATGAAAAGAAGTATTGAAACAAATAGCTCTTCATTGAAAGCAGATGCTTGGCATCATCGGTCCGATGCAATAACCTCTATAGCTGCTTTTATAGGTATATCTATTGCTTTAATTTTAGGAAAAGGATATGAATCTGCTGATGATTGGGCTGCACTTTTTGCCTCAGGTTTTATTTTATATAATAGCTATCTTATCTTTAGACCTGCCCTTGGTGAAATAATGGACGAGCATTTGAATGATGACTTAATTGAAGAAATAAGAAAAGTTTCTTCACAGGTAGAAGGTATTATTGATACAGAAAAGTGTTTTATTCGTAAGGCAGGAATGAAATACCACGTCGATCTTCATGCTATAGTTGATGGAACTATCTCAGTTAGAGAAGGACATGATTTGGCTCATAAATTAAAAGATACTTTACGAACAGAAATTCCTGAATTGGGGCATGTTTTAATTCATGTAGAGCCCCATTATCAGGTTTAGACTAATTATAGAAAAGATTGGATAGCTAGTTCGTAACTTTTTAAGCCAAAACCTAATATAACTCCTTTTGCATTTCCTGAAATATAAGATTGGTGTCTAAAACTCTCGCGTGAAAAAGTATTTGAAATATGTACCTCTACCACGGGTGTTGTTATTGCTTTAATAGCATCTCCAATTCCTATAGAGGTGTGAGTATAAGCACCTGCATTAAGTATTATTCCGTCGTAAGTAAAGCCAAATTCTTGGATTTTATCAATCAGTTCTCCTTCTATATTGCTTTGGAAATAACTGAACTCTATTGTTGGAAATTTAATTTGTAGACTAGTAAAGTATTCTTCAAAAGTTAGACTTCCATACACTTCTGGTTCACGTTTTCCTAATAAATTAAGATTCGGACCGTTGACAATACTAATTTTCATAATTTATGTTTTTGTAAAAATAAATAAACCGTTCCAATTATGAAACGGTTTTGATAAAATTAGTTTTGATTCACTTTCTAGAAAAGAAAACCAACTGATACTTGAACTACTGAGTTTTTTGTTTGAGCTTCTTTTGAGACTTCTGTAAGACCTAAAACATAACGTCCTTGTAAGAAGATGCTTTTTGTTAGATTAACTCCTAAACCACCTACTGCTGCAAATTCAAATGTTTCAGCATTACTTACATCAAAATTATTCCTTTCACTTAATAAAAAAGAAGCTTGTGGTCCAAGATCAAGACTGACAAATTTATTTAAATGAATTTTAGCCAAAACGGGAATGGATAAGTAACCTAATTCATTTTTGAACTCAGTTCCAGCATTTTTATATGTTGCTCCTTGAGTAGAATAAAGTAATTCGGGTTGTATTGAGAAACTATCCACAAGTTTAATTTCTGCTACAAGACCAGCGTGGTAACTAGTTATCGCGTCAGTTTGTATGTCTGACCCTTCGAAATTTGCATAATTAACCCCTGCTTTAATTCCGAATTTTACTAATTGTGCCTCTACGTTATTAGATAAGGCGAAGAAAAATAGCCCAATCAAAATTGATTTTTTCATAAGTTATTGTTTTAATATTAATGTCTGTTTATATCGAGCAATTTAGAACTCTTTTATGTAATAGTTATTGTAATATTATTTGTTTTTATGTCAAAATTATAAGCTTATTTTTTAAATGTGTGGCTGTTTTTTCTATATGGGCTTTCGATCTAGTATGAAAATAATGTAAGTATAAAAGTATTAAAAGTCTTATTTTGTCGTTTTTAGTCGTAACTTTTTGATTGTCAACGAGTTTAATTACTGTTGTTAACTTTTTGGTTATTAGTTATTTAACTTTGATATTCTAATTTTAAATATTAAAATCATGAAGAAAATTATTTTTACAATTCAGTGTTATTTATAATAACTAGCAATAATGCACAGGATAAAAAAGAAATGTCTTTTGGTATTAAGGCAGGTCTGAATATTGCAACAGTTACCCACGTTGATAATTCAAAAGCGTTAGTTGGATTTGAAGGAGGTGTTTTTGGTGAATTTATGATTGGCGATAAGTTTGCTATTCAGCCAGAAGTTTTATATTCTGGTCAAGGAGTAAAATCGGAAGGTATGGAGTTAAAACTGGATTATATAAACATTCCAATTTTGGCAAAATACTATGTTGCCGATTCTTTTAGCATTGAATTGGGGCCACAAGTCGGTTTTTTAATTTCTGCAAAATCGGAGGGAGTGGATGTTAAAGAATTCTTTAAAACAACGGATATTAGTGTGGATTTTGGTGCTAATTATGATATTACTAAAAATTTCATATTTGGTGTTCGTTATGATTTAGGCTTATTAAGGTTGCAAGAAAGTATAGGCCCAGGGGAAAAAGAGTCGAAAAACTCAGTGATTCAAATAGCTGTAGGGTATAAATTTTAAAATTTTAAATATTATTGAAAACCTTCCAATTTTGGAAGGTTTTTGTATTAAATAAAAGGCTTACTTTGTATTTATGAGTTGGAATAATTATATAAAAAACTTTCAATCGTATTTGAAAATTGAACGAGGACTGTCAAGTAATACGATACAGAATTATTCTTTCGATATTGAAAGACTGTGTTTGTATCTTGAAACAAACGGAATTGAAGTTTCTCCTATAAAAATTAGCGAAGAAACAATTCAGCACTTTATTTATACTATTTCTAGCGAAGTCAATGCACGTTCACAAGCGCGAATAATTTCGGGTCTTAAAAGTTTTTTTGGTTATTTAATATTTGAAGATTATCGTCTTGACAATCCTTTGGAACTTATAGAAACACCTAAAACAGGAAGGAAATTACCTGATACGTTGTCTGTAGTCGAAATTGACTCTCTAATTGGAGCTATAGATTTAGTTTCAAATGAAGGAGAGCGTAATAGAGCGATGCTAGAATTGCTTTATGGTTGTGGTCTTCGGGTGTCTGAATTGGTTGCGTTGAAAATTTCTGATTTATTTTTCGAAGAAGGATTTATCAAAATAACGGGTAAAGGCAATAAACAGCGTTTTGTTCCAATTGGTGATTTATCAAAAAAATACATTGAACTTTATAAAAACACAATTCGAATTCATATCAATATAAAAAAAGGTTTTGGAGACACTTTATTTTTGAATAGGCGAGGAAGTCAGCTCACACGGGCGATGATTTTTACAATTATTAAAGATTTGGCTTTAAAGGTAGAATTAAATAAAAAGATAAGTCCACATACCTTTCGGCATTCTTTTGCAACTCATCTATTAGAAAATGGTGCTGATTTGCGTTCTATTCAATTGATGTTAGGTCATGAATCGATTACTACAACGGAAATATATTTGCATTTAGATCGTAAATTTTTGTCGGAAGTCATTAATAATTTCCATCCCAGAAAATAGGAGTCTGAATTTCACTATTTGCTGTGTATAGACAATCTAAAAAAATTGCGGTATGATTCATATAAGTGAATCATACCGCAATTGTAATAAAAGCGTATTTTATATATTATTTAGCGATATTTACCGCTCTTGTTTCTCTAATTACAGTAACTTTTACTTGACCAGGATAAGTCATCTCTGTTTGTATTTTTTGTGAAATTTCAAAAGATAAAGTAGCTGCATTGTCATCAGAAACTTTTTCACTCTCTACTATCACACGTAATTCTCTACCCGCTTGAATGGCATAAGCATTTTTTACTCCAGTAAATCCGTAAGCTACTTCTTCTAGATCTTTTAAACGTTGAATGTAAGAGTCTAAAACTTGTCTTCTTGCTCCAGGTCTTGCTCCAGATATAGCATCACAAACTTGAATAATTGGAGATAAAAGAGATTTCATTTCTATTTCATCGTGGTGCGCACCAATTGCATTACAAACTTCTTCTTTTTCACCATATTTCTCAGCCCATTGCATTCCTAATAAGGCGTGAGGTAAGTCACTTTCTGCATCTGGTACTTTTCCAATATCATGCAATAAACCTGCTCTCTTAGCTAACTTTACGTTAAGTCCTAATTCAGCTGCCATGATTCCACAAAGCTTAGAAACTTCACGGGAGTGTTGTAGTAAGTTTTGACCATAAGAAGAACGGTATTTCATACGTCCTACTACCTTAATTAATTCAGGGTGTAAACCGTGAATTCCTAGGTCAATAACTGTACGTTTACCAACTTCAATAATTTCATCATCAATTTGTTTAGCAGTTTTAGCAACAACTTCTTCAATTCGTGCTGGGTGGATACGACCGTCTGTTACTAATTTATGCAAAGCCAAACGGGCAATCTCTCTACGTACTGGGTCAAAACAAGAAAGGATGATCGCTTCTGGTGTGTCATCTACAATGATTTCAACTCCAGTTGCAGCCTCAAGTGCTCTAATATTTCTACCTTCACGACCAATGATTCTACCTTTAACGTCATCTGACTCAATGTTAAATACAGAAACACAGTTTTCAACTGCTTCTTCAGTACCAACTCTTTGAATGGTGTTGATGATTATTTTTTTGGCTTCTTGTTGTGCAGTTAATTTTGCCTCTTCAATAGTATCTTGAATGTGTCCCATTGCTTGGCTTTTTGCTTCTGCTTTTAGACCTTCAACTAATTGACTTTTCGCTTCCTCTGCAGATAAACCAGAAATTACTTCCAGTTGTTGCAGTTGGCTTTTGTGCATTTTCTCAACTTCGGATTGCTTTTTATCTAAAACTTCAATTTTAGATGAAAATTCAGCCGATTTTGATTCGAAATCATCATTTACTTTTTTTGCTTTTGATAACTCATTAGAAATTTGAGATTCTTTGTCACGAATTCTTTTTTCTACTTCGGCTACTTTTTTATCACGAGATAAAATGACTTGTTCGTGTTCTGATTTTAATTCGATAAATTTCTCTTTGGCTTGCAGAATTTTATCTTTTTTTATGTTTTCAGCTTCTAGATTAGCGTCTTTTAAAATTGATGATGCTTCTTTTTTAGCATTTTTAATTAAATTTGAAATATTGCTCTTTTCTATGATTTTGGCTATCCCAAAACCTCCCGCAATACCTATTATTCCTGAAATAACGATCGTTAATATGTCCATGTTTGTTTAAAATTTATATATAAAAAAGCCTACATTAGGCTGATTGAATAAACTCGAAAAGACAAGTTTTGAGCTAACTCGTTGTTCAAGCTTCCAAACTGAATTGGCTTGCTATAGTAACGATGATTTGCTCATTCTAAATTGTTAGTGTTGAGTTTACCAAATGTGAACTAATGTAGGCAGTATCTTAGTTTCTGTAAAGAACGTTTAATTATCGAGATATTGATCTAAAAGCGCATTGATTTTTTTAATTCTTTCAATGGTTTCTTCGCCATTAATAGCGTTGTCAATTTGTTTTTGTTCTACTTGAGAAGCAAATTGTAAAGCGCACATGGCTAATACATCTTGCTTGTCTCGAACGGCATAATTTTCTTCAAACTGCTTCATCATTACATCAATTTTTTTAGAAGCACTCCTAAGTCCTTCCTCCTGAGATAGTTCCACAGTTAAGGGGTATACTCTGTCTGCAATTGATATTTTAATTTTAAGCTTTTCGTCCATATTTTTTACTAATCTGATAGTTGTGCTATACAGTAATCAATTTCACGAATTAATGAATTTATTTTAAGCTTTGTATCTCTTTTATTATCGTCACTGCCCAGTAATGAGTTGGCAATTTTAAGTGTCTCATATTGCGCTTTTAACGCTTCAATCTCAGTTGACTGAGTTTGTATGATTTGTGCAGATTTTGTTAAATCGACCTGTAATTCTTGAGTTTTTTTTTCTAAATTTTGTATTTTTAGAACTAGTTTTACAACTTTATTTTCAAGAGTATCAATTATTTCTGCAATTACACTCATTATATATCCTATTCATTACTTAATATTACAAATTTAGTATTACTTTTTATTATTACAATATTTTATTTGTTTTTTTATTAGAAAATAATCAAATTGTTGTAATGTAATTGGTTACGATTTGTGTTTTTTTATAAAGCGAAAGCAATTAGTTTTTTTACCTTAGCAAAAATGTAAGCCATGAGATTTTTTATTTTTGTTCTATTATTTTCGGGTTCTGTTTTTGGACAAAATGAGTATCCAAAAGATTATTTTAGTCTGCCTATTGATATTCCAGTACAGTTATCTGGTAATTTTGGGGAGCTGAGACCCAATCATTTTCATGCTGGTTTTGATTTTAAAACCTTGCAACGAGAAGGTTTAGAGGTTCATGCTGTTGCAGATGGGTATGTTTCTAGAATAAAAATTTCCACTTTTGGGAATGGAAAAGCAATTTATATTACGCATCCGAATGGTTTTACTTCGGTATATTGTCACTTGCAAAAAGCAACAGATGAAATTGAAAGTTATATAAAAAAAGGACATTACAAGGAACAAGCTTTTGAGATTGAATTATTCTTAAAGCCAAATGAACTAACGGTGAAAAAAGGGCAAACAATTGCTCTTTCTGGTAATACAGGTTCTTCGGAAGGGCCCCATTTGCATTTTGAATTTCGCGACAGCAAAACCGAAAAAATTATAAACCCTTTACTGTTTGGTTTTGATAAATACTTAAAGGATACTAAAAAACCACTATTATCAGCTATTTACGTTTATCCAGTGGATAATAGAACGGTTGTGAATCAATCGAAGCGACCTTTGCTTCTTAATTTATCTCTACAAAAAGACGGTACCTATTTAGCAAATAAAGTGGTTGCAAATGGTAAAATTGGTTTTGGTGTCACCGCGGATGATTATGATAATGTTTCATTTAATAAAAATGGAATTTATAAAGTGCAAACCTATCTTAATGGGAAGCCTACTTTTGGCTATCAATTTGATACTTACTCTTTTGATGAAATGCGTTACGTAAATGCATTGATTGATTATCCTAGATATAAAAAAACATCGCAAAGAGTTCAGAAATTATTTATGATCAATCCTTATAAGTTGAGTATTATAAAGACAGATGAGAATAATGGGATCATAAATGTTGCGCCAAACTTGGCCTCTATTTATCGCATTGAAGTTTCTGATTTTTTTGGAAATAAAAATGTAGTCAACATACCTATTAGTTATGATGTATCGGCAACTATAGTAGATAGGGAACCAGTCGTTTCTAATTATTTTGTAAAAGTGAATAAAGACAATATTTTTTCAAAAAATAATATGTCGGTTTTCTTTCCAGCTGGAACTTTTTTTGAGGATTTTAATATGAACTTTGATGTAAAGGGGGATACTCTGTATCTTCACGACGACTCTGTTCCTGTTTTTTCTAGTTTTACTATTACTATTGAAGACAGTTCTTTTTCTGAGGAGCAAAAAGGAAAAGTTTTTATTGCCGATATTGATAATGGGAGAGTAGGTTATAATGCAACTCAAAGAAAAGATAATGTATTCACTGCCAAAGTGAGATCATTAGGCAAATACGCTTTGAAAATGGATACCGTACCACCAACAATTTCTATTGCGAATCCTATTGAAGGGAAATGGATAAGTGCTCAAAATACGATTCAGCTTTCGATAAATGATTATGGTTCAGGTATAAAATCGTATAATGGATACTTAAACGGAAATTGGATTTTATTTGAATACGACAACAAAACAAAAAAAATCACTCATAATTTTAGTGATGGTGTCGTAGCTGAAGGTGCTAATGATTTAAAAGTGGTGGTGGTAGATAATGTAGGAAATTCAACTACCTTTGAGACTCATTTTTTTAGAAGTCAAAAATAATAATATATCGACAGCTTGAATATCAAAAAAATATTTTTTGTTTGGATTTTATTTTGGACAGGATGGTCTTCTTTTGCTCAAACTTCGCGAGTAAAAGGGGTTATTCTCGATAAGAATAATAAGCCCGTAGATGATGTTAATGTGTTCTGTTCAGGCCGCAGTACTCAGTCTAATGCTCAAGGTTTTTATCTAATTATTATTCCTGCCAATCAAAAAGTAACATTAGTATTTAGCCATGTTTCATTAAAAAAAGCAACACTTTTGCTAATTTTAAAAGAAAATGAAGAACAAGTGTTCAACTTGGTTATGAGTGACCAGCAAGAACAAATGGGGGAGATTATTGTGACTAATAACAATAAGAAGCAGGTTCAAGGAATAACTGTAATTGAACCGGAAATAATTAAGAACATACCAGGAGCTAATGCTGGAATTGAATCAATATTAAAGACACTGCCAGGCGTAAATTCGAATAATGAATTGAGTACTCAGTATGCCGTTCGTGGTGGAAATTATGATGAGAATTTAGTTTATGTCAATGAAATTGAAATTTATCGTCCATTTCTTATTCGTTCAGGTCAACAAGAAGGATTGAGTTTTACTAATACGGATTTAGTTCAAAATGTAGAATTTTCAGCTGGAGGTTTTCAAGCTAAATTTGGTGATAAATTATCATCCGTTTTAGATATTACCTATCGCAAGCCTACAAAGTTTGGCGCTACACTTGAAGCTAGTTTTCTTGGCGGAAGCTTATCTGTTGACGCAGTTTCTAAGAATAAAAAGTGGTCGGCAATTACAGGGGTTCGTTATCGAAACAATAGTCTTTTGGTTAAAAGCCAAGATACACAAACCAATTATACTCCAACATTTGCTGATATTCAAACGAATATTAATTATCAGGCTTCGGCCAAATGGCAGTGGAGTTTTCTAGGGAACTTGTCTCAAAATAAATACAGCTACCAGCCATTAGCGCGCCAAACTAAATTTGGAACAATAGACAAGCCTATGGCACTGACTGTCTATTATGAAGGGCAAGAAAAAGATCGATATGATACTTATTTTGGTGCTTTTAAATCAACATTTAAAGCTACAGATAAATTAACCCTGAAATTTATTGGGTCTATTTTTCACACTTTGGAACAAGAATATTTTGACATTTTTGCGCAATATCGATTAGGAGCTGTAGACTCGACTATTGGTTCAGATTCGTATGGAGATGTCTCTTATACGGAAGGAATCGGTTCCCAACTCAATCATGCTAGAAATGATTTGGACGCTTTGATTGTTAATGCAGAAGTGAAAGGATTTTATGATTGGAAAAAAAATCAATTGGAATGGGGAGCAAAATACACTCGTGAATCAATTAGGGACCGAGTGGTAGAATGGGAAGTCATTGATTCTGCTGGTTTTTCGATTAATCCGCCAATTATTGACCTGCCTAAGAATGACCAGCCCTATTCTTCATATACTGGACCACTAGTTCCTTATCAAAATGTAAGAGCAACTAATTTTAATACAATAAATCGTTTTTCGGGCTATGGGCAATGGAGTCGAAAAGAGAATTTTGGGAAGAGTGAAGTTTGGTTAAATGCAGGTGTTCGTATGCATAGTTGGGACGTTCAAGGTGCATTGGAAAAAGGAAATAACCAGTTTACTGTTAGCCCAAGAGCGCAAATTGCCATTAAACCGTACTGGAAAAAAGATATGGTTTTTAGGGTTTCTGGAGGTGTATATCAGCAACCTCCTTTTTATAGAGAACTTAGGGATGCTGACGGAATAGTACATCCTAAAGTTAAGGCGCAACAATCGATTCATTTTGTAGTAGGAAATGATTTTAGTTTTAAAATGTGGGAACGTCCTTTTAAATTAGTTTCTGAAATGTATTATAAATCACTGACAGATGTAAATACCTATACAATAGACAATGTAAGAATACGTTATGCTGCTTCTAATGTGGCTAAAGGATATGCGCAAGGTTTAGATCTTCGATTGAATGGAGAATTTGTTCCTGGTACTGAGTCGTGGTTGAGTTTTGGTTATTTAAAAACCGAAGAGAATAGTGAAAATAAAGGGTATATTGCGAGACCAACTGATCAAAGGCTAAAATTTGGAATGCTATTTCAGGATTATATGCCCAATATTCCTAGTGTGAAATTGTATTTGAATTTAGTTTACAATACGGGATTACCAGGAGGTTCTCCTTCGTATGCTGATCCTTATTTGTATCAAAATAGATTGAATGATTATCGCAGAGTAGACATAGGTTTTTCTAAAGTTTTTATTGATAACAATGCTGGAAATCAGTATAAAAATTGGTTTGGGAATTTCAAGGAACTCGCAATAGGATTAGAAATATTTAATTTGTTTAATAATCAAAATGCGATAACGAATACTTGGGTTCGAGATGTGTATTCGAAAAATGAATATGCGATTCCAAATTATATGACCACTAGGGTGTTTAATGTAAAGTTAAGTGCTAAATTATAATAACGAACGGTTGATGCCTTATAGTTATTCTATCAATTTATGACATAAATTGGATTTAATTATAAAAAGCATTTTTAAAATTGATTACATTTGGTTTTATTTTAATAGTACATGATTATGAAAAGATTACATATAGCATTAATAGGCATTTCGGTTTTACTTTTAACAAGTTGTAAAGATGAGGTAGAGAAGCCGAAGGTAATTTATGATTCTGCCAATAAAGGGAAAGAAATGACTAAAGTAGATTCTACTCAAGTCGCGCTTTCTGATTTACCTATTCAAATGGATGGAACGGATTATTTAATTCATCCTGTGGGAGATTTGCGAGTGTATGAAAGAGGAACGAAAGCACGTTATGGCTCTTCGAGTGTGATCGATTTAAGTTTTACCATTTCTAATTATGGAGAGAATGAAATTACCGGTTATTTGCAAAACTTAAAATTTCAAAAAACAGATTCTGATTCGATTCATGCTTTAACTGATAAGCCTGCTTTGATTTTAACTGCTACTTACCTAAAAGCAGTTTCTGATAGAGCTAAAAAGCAAATTATGGTGTATACCATGTATGACATAGATACCAATAGAGATGGAAAATTAGATACTAGCGATATCAAATCCTTATACCTTAGTGAGATTAGCGGCGCTCGTTTTACTAAAATATCTCCTGATTTTCAGGAATTAATAGACTGGAGTTTAATCGAATCAAAAAACCGTTTGTACT
This sequence comes from Flavobacterium sp. WC2421, assembly GCF_040822115.1. Lineage (NCBI taxonomy): Bacteria > Pseudomonadati > Bacteroidota > Flavobacteriia > Flavobacteriales > Flavobacteriaceae > Flavobacterium > Flavobacterium sp. WC2421. The sequence continues at coordinate 1,842,195 of NZ_CP162004.1, forward strand.
TTAGAACAGTAGAGGATACTAATAAGAATGGACAATTCGATAAAAATGATGTAGTACATTACAATTATGTAGATTTGTCAAACAACGAATGGAAAGTGTCAAGTTATCAGCCAATATAATTAAAAGCTAAATTAAAATATCACTTTCAAGATCTGATTTTTCGATTGTAAAGTTAAAATCAAGTTGCTTTACCAGTTGAATCACTAGATTTTTATACCAATTTTCCGATTTTGGATGTATATAGATTTTTTCAATCAATTGATTGATGTCAACGCTTATTTTTAGCCCATCATTTAAGATGATTTTACTGTCGGCAACATCAGTTATGATGCGCACCTCACGTTCGTACTGAAAGCTTTTTCTTTTAAATAAAAATGGGAAAAACATGTCATCAAAAGGAATGTATTCTTTTTTGTAGTCAATATAATTTACTTCACCAATATACTGTTTGTAATTATTTTCGGACCCAAGTGCATTTTGTAGTCTCCCTATAGTAGATTGAATGGCTAGTCCTTCACTGTTTTGTGTGAAAATTTGCCACATAGCAAATGATTCATATTCGTTAATATGCCAACTACTAATAGCTACTTTTTCACGATGCGTTTTGTAATATTTTAGAAAATCAGGGTTGTCTATCGATAATCTTTTTATTTCTTCGTATGTAGGTTCACTGAAGGTACCTTCATACTGATCTTCAAATTTATCTGACCGTGACATGAATAGCTTTTTAGACATCAATAAGTCTAAAAACTTGGATAAATCTAAATATTTCCAGACAATAGTGTCAAGGTCTTCGGTAAGATTGATATTTGGGTTACTGTGGTACATTTTTTAATTTAAAGATTTTTAATTTTAATATACTGTAAATCCTTAAATCAAATTTAGTGATTTAAGTGCATCATTCAAAAGATTGCATAGTTACCAATTTGTTATACATACCATTTAAAGCAATAAGTTCTTCATGTTTACCTTGTTCAACAATTTTTCCCTTTTGCATTACCACAATTAGATCTGCTTTTTGAATGGTTGAAAGACGGTGTGCAATAACTATCGAAGTTCGGTTTTGCATCATGTTTTCTAGCGCGACTTGTACGAATTTTTCGCTTTCAGTATCCAATGCTGATGTCGCTTCATCCAAAATCATGATTGGAGGGTTTTTCAATACCGCTCTCGCAATCGATAAACGTTGTTTTTGACCACCAGAAAGTTTGTTTCCGCTGTCTCCTATATTCGTATGTATTCCTTTTGGTAAATCTTGTACAAATTCATACGCATTGGCAATTTTCAGCGCTTCAATGATTTCATCATCTGTAGCGTCTAATTTTCCTAGTGAAATGTTTGCTTTTATAGTGTCATTAAACAAAATGCTATCTTGAGTAACTAATCCCATTAAACCTCGCAAAGACTGAAGATTCATGTCTTTTATATCTGTTCCGTCAATATCAATTGTTCCTTCATTTACATCGTAAAAACGAGTCAGCAAATTGGCAATGGTACTTTTCCCACTTCCAGATTGCCCAACAAGTGCAACAGTTTGACCTTTTTTGACCTGAAGTGAAAAGTCTTTCAATACAATTTCATCTTCGTATTTGAAATTGATGTTTTTGATAGAAATATTTGATTCAAAAGTATTTTTTTCTACTGCGTCTTTTTTACTTTTAATAGCATTTTCTTGTTCTAAGATTTCCAAAATTCTATCGGCTGCGGCATTCCCTTTTTTGATGCTATAAGATGCTTTTGAGATTGATTTTGCTGGAGTTAAAATGTTATATGCTAATCCCATATAAGCAATAAAAGAAGCGCCGTTTAAGGTTTTTTCGATCAAAACCATATTTCCTCCATACCATAATAAAATAGCAATAACCATAATTCCCATAAATTCACTCATTGGTGAAGCTAGGTTTTGTCGGTTGCCAATGCTGTTTGATAATTTAAAAAAGCGTTGTGTAGATGCTGTGAATATTTGATTAAAGTACTTTTCAGAATTGTATCCTTTTACTACTTTCAATCCGCCCAGTGTTTCTTCGATAGTCGATAAAAATACTCCTTGTTCTTCTTGTGCTTTAGTAGATTGTTTTTTTAACTGTTTTCCAATAAGGGAAATGACATAACCAGATACGGGAATAAAAATAAATACAAACAAGGTCAATTTAGTACTTATGGTAAGCATTGCAATTATCGTAAATACAATCGTTAATGGCTCTTTTACTGCAAGTTCTAAAATAGATAAGAAAGAAGTTTGTACCTCATTGACATCAGCTGATATTCTTGAAATAACATCTCCTTTTCTTTTCTCAGAGAAAAAAGCCAAAGGCAAATCGATCGTTTTTTTGTACATCGCATTACGCATGTCTTTCAAGATTCCATTTCTTAAAAAGGTAATAAAAAACAAGGCTAGATAATCACTCAAGTTTTTTAGTAAAAAGATCGAGATAATCACGGCAACCATAATGGATAGGGTGTGACCTACACCAAGAGTATCTGTTGTATTGGTAATATAATAACTTAAATAATCCTCAGCAAATTGTTTGAATTCACCAATTCCAGTATAAGTGGGTTCGACAGTATTTCTTTTTGTTTGGTCAAATAAGACCTGCATCATGGGGATCAATGACATAAAAGAAAGCGTGCTGAAAAGTGCATATAAAACATTAAAAAAAATGTTGAGATAGGCGTACTTTTTATAAGGAATTACAAAAGAAAATATTTTTTTAAAATTATTCATTTAAGTTTTTTTTACCATTAAGACCCGACAAATTTTAAAGCCTGTCGGGTCTGTGAGAAAAATGGAGTTGTATACAATTAGTTCAATTGCATAGCAGTAATAATATTTTTTATTTTTTCGTTTAATGAAGCTTCTACTTTATCGAAGTTTTCAACAGCATCTAGTTCAGTATTTACACTGATGTAGAATTTTATTTTAGGTTCGGTTCCACTTGGTCTAGCACAAATTTTAGATCCATCTTCAGTGTAATAAATTAATACATCTGCTTTTGGCATATCCATGATATCTTCCTCGCCTGTAAGTAAGTTTTTGGCAACAGATGATTTGTAATCTTCTAACATGATTACTCTTTGTCCATTAATTTCTTTAACTGGATTCTCGCGCATAGAAACCATCATTTGATTGATTTCGGCTAAACCTTCCATCCCTTTTTTAGTGATAGAAATCAAATGCTCTTTGTAAAAACCGTGTTCTACATAAAGTTGTAGTAATTCTTTATAAACAGTGCTTCCTTTTTCTTTTGCTTGCGCTGCCACTTCACATATTAATAAAGTCGCCGCTACAGCATCTTTATCACGAACAGCATCACCAACCATGTATCCAAAACTTTCCTCTCCACCACCAATGAATTGTAGTTCAGGGAAATCTTTTATCATTTTGGCAATCCATTTAAAACCAGTTAAACCTACTTTAAATTGTACACCGTAAGCCGATGCCAATTCCATAATCATAGGAGTAGAAACAATTGTAGAACCTACAAATTGTTTTCCATTGATTTTTCCTGCTTTTTTCCATTGTTCTAGTAAAAATGCAGTCATCAAAATCATTGTTTGATTTCCATTCAGCAAAGTCATTTTGCCTTCATTATCACGAACAGCAACACCCAATCTATCGCAATCTGGATCAGTTCCTATTACAATATCAGAATTTGTTTTGTCTGCTAATGCTAATGCCATTGCTAATGCTTCTGGTTCTTCTGGATTAGGAGATTTTACCGTTGGGAAATCACCATTTGGAACTCTTTGTTCCTCAACAATATGTACATTTGGATAACCAGCTTGCTCGAAAGTATCGGGAACAAGAGTGATTGATGTACCGTGTAAAGAAGTAAATACGATATTTAAATTTTCTTTGGCAACAGCCGAAGTACCAAAACTCGCATTTTCGATAGTCGATTTAATAAAAGCGGCGTCAACTTCAGTATCTATATATTCTATCAAATCTTCATTTGCAGTAAATTTGATTTGGTTGTAATTTAAATTCTCAATAACATTGATGATTCCCTCATCTTCCGGTGGGACAATTTGGCCACCATCTTCCCAATACACTTTGTATCCATTGTATTCAGGTGGATTGTGAGAAGCAGTAAGGACAATTCCGCATTGACAGCCTAAATGTTTAAGTGCAAATGACAACTCTGGTGTTGGTCTTAAACTTGAAAACAAATAAACATGAATACCATTTGCCGAGAAAACATCAGCAACCACCTTCGCAAGTGTATCACTATTGTGACGACAGTCATAGGCAATAACCGCTTTTATAGGTTGGTTAGGAAATGAAGTATGTAAATAATCCGACAGTCCTTGAGTGCTTTTTCCAAGTGTATATTTATTGATACGGTTATTTCCTACGCCCATAACACCGCGCATTCCGCCGGTTCCAAATTCAAGACTTTTATAAAAACTCTCTTCTAGTTCCTTAGGTGATGTCGCCATCATTTCTTTAATAGCTTCTTGAGTCGTGTTGTCAAATGTTGGCGTTAACCATTCATTCACAGCATCTAGAATGTTTTGTTTAATATCCATATTTTAGTTTTTAGTTTAAGATTTTAAAAGTAATCCAGTTTTTTGTTAGAAGCTACATCCTGCTATTCGTTTCAATCTTTATGTTTTTAAAGGAAAAACATAAAGGATTTTCACTGCTATCAGGGCTAGGTCCTATTGAAAATTAACTTGACTAGATATTTTATAACGTCCCTCGTTGCTTTTTGTACGCAAAATAATTTCGCCCAGAAAACCAGCCAAAAACAGCTGAGTTCCCAAAACCATTGTTGTTAAAGCAATAAAAAACCATGGATTATCAGTCACTAAACTATAACGCATGTTATTGTACATATGGTATAGTTTTGATATTCCAATATAACCAGCAAGCATGAAACCAATGATGAACATCAATGAACCCATCGCTCCAAATAAATGCATTGGTCTTTTCCCAAATCGAGATAGAAACCAAATAGTAATTAAATCTAGGAAACCATTAATAAAACGCTCCATTCCAAATTTAGTCTCACCATATTTTCTAGCTTGGTGTTGCACCACTTTTTCGCCAATTTTTCCAAAACCAGCATTCTTTGCCAGAACGGGAATATAGCGGTGCATTTCACCCGAAACTTCAATGTTTTTTACTACAATGTTTTTGTATGCTTTCAATCCACAATTGAAATCATTCAATTCCACACCCGAAGTTTTTCTAGCGGCCCAATTGAATAATTTAGATGGAAGATTTTTTGCAACGACTGAATCGTAGCGTTTCTTTTTCCAACCGGAAACCAAATCAAAATTTTGACTAGTTATCATATTATATAGACCTGGAATTTCTTCTGGACTATCTTGTAAATCGGCATCCATCGTAATGATAACATCTCCTTGAGCTTTAGCAAACCCAGCATGTAAAGCCTGTGATTTACCAAAATTTCTCATGAAACGAATTCCTTTTACATTAGAGTTTTCGGTAGCAAATTGCTCTATAATTGACCAAGAGTTATCTGTACTTCCATCATCTAGAAAAATAATTTCATAAGTATAATTGTTTGCCTGCATCACTTTTATGATCCAAGTGTACAATTCAGTAAGCGATTCCTCTTCGTTGAGAAGGGGTATGAGTATGGATAAATTCATTTATGTTATTCTTGTGATGTCGATTTTGATTTAAAAAAGGCGGCCATAATTAAACCAAAGATGGTAATGAAAACTATATTTGTAAGTGATCCTTTTAATAATCCTACTATAGAGAACTGATCGTTTTCTTGCAAGTTCTTTATTGCCTCATTCACTGTAGATGCTGGAGCATTAAATTTAGCCATAGTTTTTACCATATATTTAATGGTCAATTCTTTTATAGCATCTTTAGCCGACGGATCTATAAAGTTAAACAAGATGATATTGAAAGTTAATGAAATTAAGATACCTATTAAAGCTGAAATAAAATAAGTTGTAAAGGCGTCTTTAAAGGTAAGTATACCGTTTAGGTCTTTTTTTGTTTTCGAAAGTAAAACTATCGCAATAACAAGATAAAAAGCCATGCTTAATAAACCTACCCACCAAGAAGTAAATAATTCTAAATCAATAGTGTATATTAAGGTTGTGATTAATGCTGAACCAATACCTGTTATTACTCCAAAAGTGACCCCGTTTTTTTTAATGGTTTCATTAATCATTAGTTTTCATTTTTTATAAATTAATTCACAAATATAGTAATTCCCAATTTATTCAAGAGCAAAAAAAGTTTTTTACTATTTTATAAAAAAAAGGAAGCAAAGAATTGTTTATTGAAAAATAATTGTAAATTTGCAAACTCAAAATAACAGAATAAAATAAAAAGTTATAATGAATTTATACCTTTCCTGTTAAAAGGAAAGCTTCAAAAGGAGTTATAGCCAAACAAATAAAAAGAATTACAAGATGAAAAAAGGTGTACACCCAGAAAATTACAGATTAGTTGCTTTTAAAGACATGTCTAACGAAGACGTTTTTATTACTAAATCTACAGCAGATACAAGAGAAACAATTACAGTTGATGGTGTTGAATACCCAGTTGTAAAAATGGAGATCTCTAGAACGTCTCACCCTTTTTACACAGGTAAAAACAAACTTATCGATACTGCAGGACGTATTGACAAGTTCAAAACTAAATACGCTAAACACGTTAAATAATTTTAACTTGTTTTCAATTATACTAAAGCCTTCCATTTCGGGAGGCTTTTTTATTGATATAAATTGGGATGGATAAGAGGTAAACTTGTTAATGAAACCAATAAAAACTTTGTAACTTTGGTCCTTTGTAACTTTGAAACTTTATAAAATGAATTACATACTTTTTGACGGGCCTGCTCGTAATGCTTTATTGCCTTTTACATTTACTCGCCCCGTTGCTGATATTCTTATTGGAATCATGACGATACGTCAAAAATGGGAAATGCATTTGGGATCAACCACCACTACTTTGACTGAGGAATATTTATCTGAAAAATATCCAATGGTAGAATTAGAAGAAAATGTGATGATTAATGCTTCTTTTATTCCGAATCCAGTTTTAGTGGAAATGATTTATAATCTAGAAGCAAATCAAGCGATTTTTAAAGGGGATGAAGTAATCGCTTTTTATACACATGAAAATCAAGAAGAAGTAGATTTTGATTCCTATGAAGTTTTTGAATATGAAGAAGAATGCTTGACTGTCATGAATACTTGGGATATTTTTTCAAAAAATGATGCTTCTATTCGGGAAGATTTTGAATTCTTGACAGAAGATAGAAAATCACAACCCATTCCAAAAAGTGTCAATGTAATCGCTCCAGAAAATATTTTTATCGAAGAAGGGGCTAAGTTGGAGTTTGTAACGCTTAATGCTTCAACGGGTCCTATATATATAGGTAAGGATTCTTTAATTATGGAAGGATCTGTAATTCGTGGTCCTTTTGCTTTATGTGAAGGCGCAGTTGTAAAGATGGCAGCTAAAATTTATGGTGCCACTACTGTAGGATCAAACTCTAAAGTAGGAGGGGAAATCAATAATTCAGTATTATTTCCTAATTCTAATAAAGGACATGATGGTTTCTTAGGAAATTCTGTTTTAGGGGAATGGTGTAATATTGGTGCTGATAGTAATAATTCGAATCTAAAAAATAATTACGAAGAGGTGCGTTTGTGGAGTTATGAAACGGAAGGCTTTGCTAAAACGGGACTTCAATTTTGTGGTTTGATAATGGGTGATCATAGTAAATGTGGTATTAATACCATGTTTAATACGGGAACTGTTATTGGTGTAAGTGCTAATATTTTTGGAAGTGGATTTCCTCGTAATTTTGTGCCTAGTTTTTCTTGGGGAGGAGCTTCTGGTTTTACAACTTACATCACTAAAAAAGCTTTTGAAACGGCTCGTTTAGTCATGAGTCGCAGAAATATTGATTTTGATGAAAAAGAAGCGGCTATATTAGAACATGTTTTTGAAGAAACTAAAAAATGGAGAAAAGAATAACTTTTTTACTAATTACTTTAAAGGCCTTATCAATTTAGATAAGGCCTTTTTTTTGGGCTTCATTATGGTATTTTATGATAATCATTTTTGTATGTGATGGGTTAGCGTTAAAATGTTAAATTATATATAAAATTATCGTTTTAAATTTCAACTTGATTTTTAGATAAATAATTAGTTTTTGCCGTTTTTTATGGCTTTAAGCTAGTTTTTTTTATCTATATGTTTTAGTTTTATCAAAAAATAGGAGTAAAACGATTGTTTTATTGATTTTTTAATAATTATTAATCTAAAATAAATATATGGAAGAGATTATTGGCGTGTTAAATGATATTGTATGGAGTAATGCTTTAATTGTTCTCTGTTTAGGAACGGGACTCTATTTTTCTTTAAGAACTCGTTTTTTACAAGTTCGTCATATACGTGAAATGTTTCGCTTGTTGTTTGATGGCGAAAGCTCAGAGTCAGGCGTGTCTTCTTTTCAAGCTTTATCAATGTCTTTGGCTGGTAGAGTAGGTACTGGAAATATCGCAGGTGTAGCGACCGCAATTGCCTTTGGTGGTCCAGGTGCTATGTTTTGGATGTGGATGGTAGCGTTCTTAGGTGCTAGTACGGCATTTGTTGAAGCGACTTTGGCGCAAATTTATAAAGAAAAGCATTTAGGTCAGTTTCGTGGAGGTCCCGCTTTTTATATTGAAAGAGGATTAGGAGTAAAATGGTTTGGTATTTTATTCGCAGTGGTTTCGGTAATCTCTGCAGGTTTATTACTGCCGGGGGTTCAAGCAAACTCTGTTGCTGATGGAATTCAAAATGCATTTCAATTAGATACTTGGATTTCTGGAGTTGCAGTGGCTATTATATTTGGGCTGATTGTATTTGGTGGAGTAAAAAGAATAGCTAAATTTACAGAGTATGTTGTGCCTATTATGGCAATTGGTTATATTTTAATCGTATTAGTTATCATTGCAATTGATTATGATCAACTTCCTGGAGTAATTTCATTAGTTTTCAAAAGTGCTTTTAATATGGAAGCTGGTTTTGGAGCTGTTTTTGGTCTTGCAGTACAATGGGGAGTTAAAAGAGGAATTTATTCTAATGAAGCGGGACAAGGTACGGCGCCACATATTGCTGCAGCTGCCAATGTTTCGCACCCTACAAAACAAGGATTAGTTCAATCTTTTTCGGTATATATTGATACTTTATTAGTGTGTTCAGCTACTGGTTTTATGTTGTTAATAACAGGAAAATACAATGTTCAAAATCCTGCTTTTGGAACGAGTGGTGCTTCAGAGTTTTTATACAATGGGGCGCAAAATGTAACAGTAGGTCCAGGATTTACGCAAAGTGCTATGGATAGTGTTTTTCCAGGTTTTGGGTCTTATTTTGTTGCAATAGCGTTATTTTTCTTCGCTTTCACTACTATTTTGGCTTATTATTATATTGCTGAAACAAATATTTCTTATTTAACAAGAAACTTAAAATCACCTATTTATACTCATTTATTAAAATTAGTTATGATGTTGGTTATTATGTATGGTTCCATAAATCAAGCAAAACTAGCTTGGGATATTGGAGATTTAGGAGTAGGATTAATGGCTTGGTTTAATATTATAGCGATTATTCTTTTGCAAAAACCAGCATTGGCCGCATTGAAAGATTATGAAAAACAAAAAAAGGAGGGTAAAGATCCTGTTTTTGATCCTGAAGATATCGGAGTTTATAATGCACATATTTGGCATACCATTAATAAAAAGAAAGAAGAGTAATAATTCATAATTTATTTTGAGAGCTTCTAGAGATAAGAATTTGATTCTGTTTCTAGAAGCTTTCATTTTATAATAAACCGATTAGTTATTTACTCTATCTTTGCACTTTTAAAAAATAACTCGGTTTTCAAATTGATGAGCAACCGAATCAAGAAATCTATATTACAATGATTACAGTTAATGATATTTCAGTACAGTTTGGTGGTACTACACTTTTTAGCGATGTTTCATTTGCTATAAATGAAAATGATAAAATTGCCCTTATGGGTAAAAATGGAGCAGGAAAATCAACGCTTCTTAAAATTATTGCAGGACAAAGCAAACCTTCTACAGGAAATATTTCGGCACCAAAAGATGCTGTTGTAGCTTATTTACCGCAGCATTTATTGACAACGGATGGTGCTACTGTAATGGAAGAAACTTCAAAGGCATTTGGAGAAATTTTTGGTATGAAAGCGGAAATTGATGAAATCAATGAGCAATTGACTATTCGTACGGATTATGAAAGTGATGCCTACATGAAATTGATCGAAAGAGTTTCTGACTTGAGCGAGAAATTTTATGCGATTGAAGAGGTGAATTATGAAGCGGAGGTAGAGAAAATATTAACGGGTTTAGGATTTGAAAGAGAAGATTTCAATCGACAAACTTCTGAGTTTTCAGGAGGATGGAGAATGCGTATTGAACTAGCTAAAATCCTTTTACAAAAGCCAGATTTAATTTTGCTAGATGAGCCTACCAATCACATGGATATTGAAAGTATCCAATGGTTAGAGGATTTCTTGATTAATTCGGCCAAAGCGGTTGTGGTGATTTCTCACGATAGAGCCTTCGTAGATAATATCACGAATCGTACTATTGAAGTAACCATGGGACGTATCTATGATTATAAAGCCAAGTATTCTCATTATTTAGAATTGAGAAAAGACCGTCGCATGCACCAACAAAAGGCATATGATGAACAACAACGTATGATTGCTGACAATAGAACTTTTATTGATCGTTTTAAAGGAACTTTTTCTAAAACGGATGCCGTTCAATCACGTGTAAAGATGTTAGAGAAATTAGTTATAGTGCAGGTGGATGAAGTAGATACTTCGGCATTAAAATTAAAGTTTCCTGCTTCAGTTCGTTCAGGTCAATATCCTGTAATCGTAAAAGACTTATCAAAAGCATATGGAGATCATGTTGTTTTCAAAGATGCTAATATTGTTATTGAAAGAGGTCAAAAAGTGGCTTTTGTAGGTAAAAATGGGGAAGGAAAATCGACCATGATTAAAGCCATCATGAAAGAAATTGGTATTGATGGAGGAAATCTTGAAATTGGACATAATGCGCAAATTGGTTATTTTGCACAAAACCAAGCATCCTTATTAAATGAAAATGCTACTATTTTTGAAACGATAGATGATATAGCTGTTGGTGATGTTAGAACTAAGATTAAAGATATTTTAGGTGCATTTATGTTTCATGGTGATGATGTAACTAAGAAAGTGAAAGTACTTTCAGGTGGAGAGAAAACACGTTTAGCAATGATAAAATTATTGTTGGAGCCAGTGAATTTATTGATTTTGGATGAGCCTTCTAATCACTTGGACATGAAAACTAAGGATATTATTAAAGATGCGCTTCGTGATTTTGATGGAACATTAATTTTGGTTTCGCATGACCGTGATTTCTTAGATGGATTAGCAACAAAAGTTTTCGAATTTGGAAACAAGAGAGTAGTGGAGCATTTTGAAGATATTACAGGATTCTTAGCTAATAAGAAAATGGAAAGTATGAGAGAAATTGAGAAGTAGAATATATTAAGTTCTACTTTCTTAAAACAGCTATAAAACAAAAAAGCATACGAATAGTACGTATGCTTTTTTGTTTTATAGCTGCTTTTGTATTAGTCTAAAAATTAGTTAAATATATATAAATCAACTAATTGGAATTTATTTTTTTTGTAACTTGTTCTATGTATTTGTACATAGCAAAAAGAACAGTCATGAAAAAATTTGTTTTGAAATGGGTAGTTATAGCAACTTGCTTTTGGAGTTGTTCCTTGCTTTCGCAAACTGGAAACGAAATGATTGCTTTGGGTATGCCTGGAGATAATCTAAATCTTTATGCTGTTTTGGATGTTTTTCAACAATCTAAAACATTGGAGGAATTTGAAAGAACGCTCAATTCGCAAAACTCCAATATTAATAACTTGGATTTGAATAATGATAATATAATAGATTATATATCTGTAATTAGCTTTAATCAAGGAGGTTTTCATTCTATTGTTCTTAGGGTTTCTATAAATAGTTATGAATATCAAGATGTAGCTGTGATTGAAGTGAGTAAAAATAATCAGGGCAATGTTGTAGTTCAAATCATTGGTGATGAAGCATTGTATGGTAAAAATTATGTTTTGGAACCATCCGTAAGGGTAGTTTCCGAAACTCCAAATCCTGGTTATATAGGTAATAAAACCATAGTTGCGCCTAATTATGTATATGGAAATGGGATTGTTTATATTTCAGATTGGCCCATAATTATGTATCTGTATTCTCCGTTATTCTCCATTTATGTTTCCCCATGGCATTGGGGGTATTTTCCGTCGTACTGGTCCCCATGGTCTCCTATTTTATATTACAACTATTGGAGCTTTCATAATCATTATTATGAAAGTCAATTTTATCACAGAGCGTCTTATATTAGATTTCCTTCACATCATTCCTATTATTTAAGAAGAAGAACAACCTCTTCTGTAGTTACTAGAAATAGAGAAAGAGGAACGTACGATAGAACGTATGAAGGAAGAAATTATAGAAGGCCCGTTGCGCCACCCAGAGCGACAAGAAGTGATATAAGAAGAGAAAGTAGAGAATCAATAAGACAGCAAGCGCAGCCTTCAACTAGAGCACAAGCTAATCCATCTATAAGGAGAGAAAAAGGAGAGGCGACTAGACAGCAAACGCAACCCACAACAAGAGCACAAGCTAATCCATCTATAAGGAGAGAAAATGGAGAGTCGACTAGACAGCAGACGCAACCCACAACGAGACCACAAACGAATCCATCTATAAGAAGGGAAAATGGAGAATCGACTAGACGGCAAACGCAACCCACAACAAGACGGAAAACGAGTCCAACTATAAGAAGAGAAAATAGGGGGTTAATACAGCAAGGTCAATCCTCAGTAATTCCCCAGTCAAGATCGTCTATAAGACAATCTGAGCGACAATCAGCTAGAGTAACAAGGCAGTCTAATCGTTCTAACAGACAAAAAAGCCGTCCGTAAAATTAATTTGAATGTGAAAATACTGTTTTATAGTCTAATTCCTGGGGGAAGTAACTCTTTGTATTCAGGGTTTTTCTTGAAAAAAACAACTATTTTAGGAAGAATGGGAACGACTTTTAATTTTCGTTCAATAGCAATTGCCATAATTTCTGAAAGAAATTGCGCAATAAATTCTTCGTTTTCAAATTGATCAGGAGTGTTTATTTTTGTTAAAAATATTTTTTTCTCTTGAAAGGAATATTCTACGGAAATCAATCCTTGGTCTAGCGTAGTTTCAAATTGTCTTGCAAATGTATTGTCTTTGATTTCCATGATGATAGCTTGATCCATATAATATATTAAAAAAGTTATAGATAGGATAGTTATTATCCATAGTCTCAATTTTGGGTATTCTTATTTATTTCGACCAGAGGTTTTTTATTATTAATTTCAAATACATTGAAATTAATAATTCCGATGGTTTCTTTTTTATATTTAATCGTCGATTACAGTTTTATTTTAATTATAAATAAACAAGTGCCTTTTTTTTTTACCCTCAAAGTGTAAGTTGTAGGTGTGATACTCTAAATGAAGTCTAAATAAAAAAAATAGTTTCTGATAAAGTCATAAAGAGTTTTAATTTTTTGACTTTAGGGGAGACGTTGTTTACAAAGGTATTGATTTGATAGTCAATATCAAATGATTTTTAAATGTATCTTAAGTTTCGTTTTATTTATTCGAAAAAAAAACAAATTTGAATCTTTAGGATTAGATGCTGCTTGTTTTTATTTTTTGAGTAATCGACTCTAAATTTAAAAATAGTGGCTTGGTTCTTTTTAAAATCAGTCGAATCTATAGGTTTTAGTAGTCATAATTTATTGCTAATATAATGTGCGAAGTTCAGTTAGTTTGAATAAAAAAATTAAATTTATGCAAAATTCATTATCACGAGATGGATGGAGATAATAAAATTGGTACAAATAATTATGAGTAAAATTCCTGTTTATTTCATGCCGGGTTTGGCGGCAAGTTCTCTAATTTTTGAACGGATTTCGCTTCCTACGGATGTTTTTGAGATGATATTGCTTGAATGGGAAATTCCATTAGAAAAGGAATCATTATCTGAATATGCGCAACGAATTTCTAAAAAAGTAACTCATGAGAATCCAGTTTTAATAGGTGTTTCTTTTGGAGGTATTTTAGTGCAAGAAATGGCGGCTTTTATTAATGTTAGGAAGGTTGTAATTATTTCGAGTGTCAAAAGTAATTTGGAATTTCCTAGAAGGATGAAAGTAGCTAAAACGACTAAAGCGTACAAATTGATTCCGATGAATTTGATTTTAAATTTAGAAAATCTGGCTAAATTTTCTTTTGGAGAAAAAATAAATCATAGATTGAAGTTATATGAGAAATTCTTATCGGTTCGCGATATTGGGTATTTGCAATGGGCTGTTGAAAAAGTAATTCTTTGGGATAGAACGATTCCTGATGAAAAAGTAATTCATATTCATGGCGATATGGATGATGTTTTTCCTATGAAATATATAAGAGAGTGTATTGTAGTAAAAGGAGGAACGCACATTATGATTTTAAATAAATACAAATGGTTCAATACTAATTTACCAGCAATTATTATAGATTCAGTTGGAAAAACGGATTGATTGTTGTTAGTTTAAAAAGAACGTGAAAATAAAAAAGAGATGAGAGTAATAGAAAAAATATGTTTAATGACTGCTTTGATTTTTGTGAGTGGATTGTTAATTTTTGCAACCACTGATGAATCAAAAAAGAAACTAGTAAAGGCGGAATCGGAAAGTTATTTTCCAGCAACAGCTAATTTTGCAGGGGAACAAACGCCATTAAAAATATCGGATGTAAAGGAACGCTTGGATAGGGAGTTGATTGTAAATATTAATTTGCATGCTTCAACTATTTTAGCAATTAAAAGAGCCAACCGTGCATTTCCAATTATCGAACCCATTTTAAAGAAAAACGGTATTCCAGATGATTTTAAATATTTGGCTGTGATAGAAAGTGGTTTAGTAAATGCCGTTTCGGGTGCAGGTGCAAGAGGAGTATGGCAATTTATGCCTGAAACTGCCAAAGAACGAGGGATGGAAGTGAATGATGGAGTTGACGAACGCTATGATCTAGAGAAATCGACTCAGGCTGCTTGTAGTTACTTTTTAAGTGCCAAAGCAAAATTTGGAACTTGGACCTTGGCCGCTGCTTCTTATAACGGTGGAATGGGTGGTGTAAACAAGCAAATGGATATTCAAAAAGAAACCAATTATTACGATTTATTACTGACCGAAGAAACCTCTCGATATGTATTTAGAATATTAGCTTTGAAGGAAATCATGAAAAATCCGGATAAATTTGGATTTACATTGGCAAATGAAGAACTGTATACACTACTTCCAACAAAAAAAATAGAAATAGATAGTTCGATTACTGATTTGGCCGATTTTGCAAAAGCACAAGGAATCAATTATAAGATTTTAAAAATTCATAATCCATGGCTTAGAGATAAGAAATTGGATAACCCTACCAATAAAAAATATACATTAGAAATTCCTTTAAGCGGATATTAATTTAAAACGGTATGAAAATGACTATTCAAACAATTATAATATTAATGACTATTGGTTTAGTAGCAGGAGTACTGAGTGGATTGATTGGAATTGGAGGTGGGATAATTATGGTTCCGTTATTATTGCTGATGGGTTTTACTCAGCAACAAGCCCAAGGAACAAGTTTAGCCGCTTTATTACCACCGGTAACTTTGCTAGCGGTCATCAATTACCACAAAGCAGGATTTGTTGATTGGCGCTATGCTATAATCATTTCTTTGGTTTTTATAGTTGGTGGTTTCTTTGGGAGTAAACTAGCCATTCACGTAGATCAGAAAATGCTAAAAAACATTTTTGCACTTACTTTAATTGTAATAGCAGGTTATTTACTTTTTGAGAAATAATTAGGCAAAAAAAAACATCCGCAATTGCGGATGTTTTTTTTGAAAATAAAATAATTATATTTTTTTCATTTGATCTTTCATCATGGTGATTTGCTCTTTCAACATGCCTTGTTTGTCAAGTCTTTTAGCTTCGTTCAGTAAATTAGTTGCTTCCAGTTTTCTTCTTCTTGACATGGCTACACCGGCTAGGTTTAATTTGGCAACAGCCAAATCCATGTCCATAGATAATCCTAGTTCAATCGCTTTCTTGAAATATTTCTCCGCTTGATTGATATTGGTTTGAGAAAGCATGATTCCGTGAAGGTAATTAAAGTATCCTTGCTGTTTTTGTACTAAAGCCGATTCCGGTTTTTTGATGTAATCCAACCACTTTTTAGCTCCTTCAAAATCTTGTTTACGTAGTTTTAAGAAGGCAAGTAAGATAAATTCGTTTTTGAAGTAAAGGAAAATAGGAATTGCAGTCAATAAAAATAAGAAAATTCCGTTTCCAATATTGTTTTCAGTAAATTGCCAAATGCCAGTAATTACGATAAGCCCAGCGATAATAAGTTTGATATTCTTGTGAAACATAGTCTGTTTGTTTTAGGAACGCAAATATAGTAAAATGAATTTAAAATATTTTTACAAAACTACTTGTGAGAAAAAAAAGTCTTTGTATATTTGCACTCGGTTTTAGAATAACAGTTATTCGAAATTAGGAAGACATATAAATTAGATTTAAAGATACAAAGCAATGAGCAAAAGAACGTTTCAACCATCGAAAAGAAAAAGAAGAAATAAGCACGGATTTATGGACAGAATGGCTTCTGCGAATGGAAGAAAAGTTCTTGCTAGAAGAAGAGCTAAAGGAAGACATAAATTGACTGTTTCTTGTGACCCAAGACACAAAAAATAATGTTTGTATAAACATAAATAAGGCGTTACTTTTTTTAGTATCGCCTTTTTTTATACCTTGTCGTTAAAATAAGATTAAAAGTTTAAAGTTTAAAGGTTTAATGTTGTGTAACTAACCTTAAACTTTAAACTTTAAACAAAAAAAACTAAATATAATTATATTACAATGCCAAAAGACACATCCATAAAATCAGTTTTAATAATAGGTTCAGGTCCTATTGTTATTGGTCAAGCATGCGAATTTGATTATGCAGGATCGCAATCTGCACGTTCAATTCGTGAAGAAGGAATAGAAGTTATCTTGATAAACTCTAATCCAGCAACGATTATGACCGATCCTTCTATGGCCGATCATATTTATTTGAAGCCTTTAACTACTAAATCGATAATTGAAATCTTAAAAGCACATCCACAAATTGATGCTGTTTTACCTACTATGGGTGGACAAACGGCGTTGAACTTGTGTTTAGAAGCGGAAGAAAAAGGAATTTGGGAAGATTTTGGAGTAAAATTAATTGGAGTTGATGTTAATGCCATTAATATTACTGAGGATAGAGAGCAGTTCAAACAGCTTTTGAAAAAAATTGGAGTACCATCAGCACCTGCAGAAATTTGTACTTCATACTTAAGAGGAAAAGAAATTGCACAAGAATTTGGTTTTCCATTAGTAATCCGTCCTTCATTTACACTTGGAGGAACTGGAGCAGCAATTGTCTATAAAAAAGAAGATTTTGATGAACTTTTAACTAGAGGTTTAGAAGCATCTCCTATCCATGAGGTTTTGATTGACAAGGCTTTAATGGGATGGAAAGAATACGAATTGGAACTTTTAAGAGATAAAAACGACAATGTGGTTATCATTTGTTCTATCGAAAATATGGATCCAATGGGAATTCATACTGGAGATTCAATCACAGTGGCACCAGCAATGACTTTATCGGATACTACTTTCCAAAGAATGCGTGATTATGCGATCTTGATGATGCGTAGTATCGGGAATTTTGCAGGAGGTTGTAACGTACAGTTTGCCGTTTCACCAGATGATAAAGAAGATATCGTAGCGATAGAAATCAATCCTCGTGTGTCTCGTTCTTCTGCCTTGGCTTCAAAAGCAACAGGTTATCCAATTGCAAAAATTGCTTCGAAACTAGCTTTAGGATATAATTTAGATGAACTGCAAAATCAAATTACCAAATCTACTTCGGCTTTATTCGAACCAACTTTGGATTATGTGATTGTGAAAATTCCACGTTGGAACTTTGATAAATTTGAAGGAGCGGATAGAACTTTAGGTCTTCAAATGAAATCGGTTGGTGAAGTAATGGGAATTGGACGTTCGTTCCAAGAAGCATTGCATAAAGCGACTCAATCATTAGAAATTAAAAGAAATGGTTTAGGTGCTGACGGAAAAGGATACACGAACTACGAACAAATTATTGAGAAACTAACTTTTGCAAGTTGGGATCGTGTTTTTGTGATTTATGATGCGATTGCCATGGGGATTCCTTTGAGCCGCATCCATGAAATTACTAAAATCGATATGTGGTTCTTGAAACAATATGAGGAACTTTATACTTTAGAAAAAGAAATTACAACCTATAAAGTGGATGCCTTGCCAAAAGGACTTTTGCTTGAAGCGAAACAAAAAGGGTTTGCCGACAGACAAATTGCACACATGGTGGGCTGTTTAGAAAGTCAAGTACATGCTTTGCGTATGGATATGGATATTAATCGCGTATTCAAACTAGTTGATACTTGTGCGGCCGAATTTAAAGCGAAAACACCTTATTACTATTCTACTTTTGAAGCTGAAATTGAAAAAGCAGACGGAACTCGTTTCGTAGATAATGAAAGCGTTGTTACCGATAAAAAGAAAATAATTGTTCTTGGGTCAGGCCCAAATAGAATTGGACAAGGAATCGAATTTGATTATTCTTGTGTACACGGAGTGCTTGCTGCTAAAGAGTGTGGATACGAAACCATCATGATTAACTGTAATCCTGAAACGGTTTCAACTGATTTTGATACGGCAGATAAATTATACTTTGAGCCTGTTTTTTGGGAACACATTTACGATATTATCAAGCACGAAAAACCTGAAGGGGTTATTGTACAATTAGGAGGTCAAACGGCACTGAAATTAGCAGAAAAATTATCTAAATACGGAATAAAAATTATTGGAACTAGCTTTGATGCTTTGGATTTAGCCGAAGATAGAGGGCGTTTCTCTGATTTATTGACTGAATTAGAAATTCCTTTCCCGCAGTTTGGAATTGCTGAAACGGCTGATGAAGCTGCTGCATTAGCAGATACTTTAGACTTTCCATTATTGATTCGTCCTTCGTATGTGTTAGGAGGTCAAGGAATGAAAATTGTAATCAACAAGCAAGAATTAGAAGAGCATGTTGTGAATTTATTGAAAACCATTCCTGGAAACAAATTGCTTTTAGACCATTATTTAGATGGTGCGATTGAAGCAGAAGCAGATGCGATTTGTGACGGAGAAAATGTGTACATCATAGGAATTATGGAGCACATCGAACCTTGTGGAGTGCACTCTGGTGATAGTAATGCAACATTGCCTCCTTTTAATTTAGGAGAATTTGTAATGCAACAAATAAAAGACCATACTAAGAAAATAGCATTAGGATTAAGAACGGTTGGTTTAATCAACATTCAGTTTGCGATAAAAGACGATACCGTTTATATTATCGAAGCTAATCCTAGAGCATCTCGTACAGTACCATTTATTGCGAAAGCTTACGGAGAACCTTATGTAAACTACGCTACAAAAGTAATGTTAGGACATAATAAAGTAACTGATTTTGATTTCAATCCACAATTAAAAGGGTATGCAATCAAGCAACCGGTTTTCTCTTTCAGCAAGTTCCATAATGTAAACAAAGCATTAGGACCTGAGATGAAATCGACAGGAGAAAGCATCTTGTTTATTGATGACTTAAAAGACGATCAATTCTACGAATTGTACTCTAGAAGGAAAATGTATTTGAGTAAATAATACTTGAATTTAGTATAGTAAAAAAGCCCTGTTTGGGGCTTTTTTTGTTTTTAGGGGTATCTTAACTGGAAGGATTTGAGAAGTTAACGTTTTGATGCTTGGCGAAAAAGCGGATTTCGAATCACGTCACTGTCTGCCAGCACTGAACTTGATAGGAAACAGTCCTCATCATTTAACCACCGACCCCGTTTTTTTGCCAAACGACTGTTAACCAATGCCGTTTTTAGAACCATTTCTTTTTTCGAAACCATAGAATTGGAAATATAAAACTTAAAACTATTAAAATTAATACGTATAAATAGCCAAATTTCCATTCCAATTCAGGCATATATTTAAAGTTCATACCATAAATACCTGCTACTAACATCGGTAATGAAATGCACATTGTTACAATTGTGAGAGTTTTAAAAATTTTATTTTGTTCCAACTCAATTTTACTTGATATATTTTGCTTCAAGTCGTCAATTCTTTTAAAGTTGTTCTGCACATACTCATTTATTACAGACAAATCATTAAGTTCTGAATAAAAGTTATCTTTTGTTTCGCTGTTTAGTTTTTTACTTTTTCTTAGTAGATGTATTATTCTTCGATATTCATTATTAGCTTCTTCAATTATTAAATTATTGAAACTAAAATTAGTTAGTTTGTCTAACTCTTGTTCAGAAAATTTATTTTTTTTTAAAATTTCAGAGTAACTATTTATTATCTTTTTAGAAATTATTTCTGTTAAGTCAGCAAAGTAATCAGAAACGAAACCAACTATTAATACGAAAAAAGCATTAGTATCTAAGAAACCGTCCAATTCTTCCAATTGAAATTGCTTTTGTCGAAAGGGTAAAATTTCTTCAAATTTTACTGTTGAGAATGTGAATAGGGTGTCGTTTTTTAAAATAATGCAAACTGATACTTCGTTAATTTTATTTTCAATGTCGAAATATGGGACAGAAAAATTAATACCAATTTGATTTTCTGTTTCTAAATAATGAGAGCTAATTTCTATGTCTTCTCCAGTATTTAAAATGCTTGTATTAATATTGAATTCTTTTTCTATATACTTAATATTATCCTTGTTGTAATTAATAAATTGGATGTTCACAATTTCATTAATGTCATATGTAAAATCATCTACACTTTTTATTTGTTTTGACGTTTTGTCTTGAAATATCAATTCAATGTTCATTCTTCTGTTTTAAAAGTCCTATTTTTGATTCTGCGAAATGGTTGAGGCTAACTTAGATGTCTGATATCTATCAAACTTTATTTATTATCAAATATACCGAATAATCTAACTCCTTTCTATTTATGCAGTATTTTCTTAAAGAGTAGAAAGTCATGAAAAAGTTTCTTATTCTTCTCTTAATTCTTTTGGAAAACGATCAGAAACTAAATTCAATTGAATATTGTGTTCTAAATAAGCTTTCAAGCCCGCTAAAACCAAGGTAAAACCTTCGGTAGTATCTCTAATTTGGGCACACATCTCGTCTTGCTTTCCTTGAATTCCGTTGTAGGTTATGGTAACAAAGGTTTTACTTTCTCCTAAATCGTTAAATTCCCATTCTGCTATGGCTTTTTCATCATCTCCCCATTGGATTACAATGGATTCGTTTGGCTTTATAGAAAGCACTTTAACGGTAACGGTATGGTTGCCGTACATTTCCCAAATCCAATCAATCGATTTGCCTTCTTCCAGTTTTCCAGATGCACTTGTAAACCAAAATTGAGTCGTGATTTCGGGATTAATAAAGGCTTGAAATACATCGAATACTGGTTTTCTAATTAGCATCGCTGCCTCGGCATAAGAAGTGTTGTCTAGAGTCATGTTGTGTTGATTTTATAAATTAATTCGCATGTGGTAATGTTGAATGCCTACTTCTACAAAAGGGTCATCATAAATTTCAAAACCTAAGCTGAGGTAGAAAGGGACAGCATTGTCTCTGGCGTGGCATATGACTTCTTTAATCCCTTTGGATTTAGAAAAAGCAATTAATTCTTTTACTAATAGTTTGCCAACTCCTTTTCCTTGCTGATTGGTTTCTACTGCCATTTGCATTAGCTGCGTTTTGGTTTGCTCTGGATTTAAAGGTACCAAGACAACGCAACCAATTACAGTTTCATTTTCAACGGCGACAAAATGCCATGATTTTTCATCGTGCATTTCCCAAGCATGATCTGGAACACCTATAGGTCTCAATAAAATTTTGTTTCGTAATTCTTGTTCTAAGGGGTAAAAGGGATGTTTAGTGTCAATTAATGCTATGGAAATCATTGTGTTTTTCTATTTAGAGTATAATTATTTTTATTTCTTTTTAAATATTTTTTTAAAAATTAAAACGAGAGCCAAAGCAACAATACCCGCTAGTAAGCCCACGATAAATTCTTTTACAAAATCAGGAACACCATTTAGAAAATGATGTAAGGGTTCGATTTTATGTGCAAATATTCCACCAGCTACTAATAGTAAGGCGATTGTGCCTACAAATGCTAATGTTTTGATGACTTTTGGTAACCCTTGAATTAATAGATCCCCTAATAATTGCGCGATAGTACTTTCTCTTTTTCTTATGGCAACTCCTGCATCGTCCATTCGAACTATAAGAGTAACAATTCCGTAAACGCCTACGGTTGCTAGGAACGAAATGAAGGTAACTACAATAATTTGTCCTAAAATAGGTTTGCCCATAACGGTTCCTAAAGCAATTATCACGATTTCTATTGATAATATGAAATCAGTTACAATAGCTGATTTTATTTTGTCTTTTTCAAGAATGAGGATTTCCTCTTGGGTTAGCGGTTGTGTTTCAATTTTGTTTTCCGTTTGATTATGAGGAACAACGTATTCGTATATTTTTTCTACACCTTCGTAGGCTAAATAAAATGCACCTAATAGTAGAATAACAGTAATTACAATAGGAGCAAAAGCACTTAATAAAAAGGCAAAAGGCAAAATGATTAACTTATTCAATAAAGATCCTTTTGTGATGGCCCATAAAACAGGGATTTCTCTTGAAGAAACAAAGCCTGATGCCTTCTCTGCATTAACAGCTAAATCATCGCCTAATATTCCCGCTGTTTTTTTGGTAGCAACTTTACTCATCAAAGCGACGTCATCCATAAGTGCTGCAATATCATCTAAAAGGGCAAAAAATCCTGAGGCCATATATCTATTGGTTTATTATTATTATTATTAGTATTGAGAAAAATTTATAAGCTGTTTTAAATGCAATTTCTAAATTGAGCTATTTATATTGATCTAAATTCGAGCGAATTGCATAAATAATTTCAGTATAATTTTCAAATATATCGGGCGAAATAATTTCTTGTTCGCCATTAGTCAAATGTATAGCACTTAAATGATAACCGTCGCTTACCAGTCCACTTTCGACCTTTTGTTGGATTTTAATTCTTTCAATATTTAAAATGGCATCATAAAGTAATGTTTTACTAGTAGTAAAGAATAAATATTTGATTACAATTTTATCATTATAAACATGTATCGTTTGTAAAGTAAGAATTGAAATAATTTGAATAATCAATATAATACTAATTAGTATTCCAATCCAAAAAGGAGCATATTCAAAATTAAATCTTCCGTTTTCCATTATTGACATTTGCAAAAACTTTATCGACATGGTGATTCCAACTATAAGTCCAATAGTAACTCGTGCCCAATACATTTGTCTGAATTTCGAACTAACATTCATTTTTAATTCCGTTTGATGTTTGGTTATTTATTATTTCTTGTGATTTTTTTTCGAAAATTTACTAAAGTTTTTTTTTAATAAAAAACACAAATATCTTCCAATTCTTTTCTTTTTATATCTGGAACCCAACATTCCTCTGCAGGATAACCCACTGGAATTAATAAAAAAGGTTTTTCGTTTTCGGGGCGATTTAGGATTTTGGTGATGAAATTCATGGGGCTTGGTGTGTGTGTTAAAGAAACTAAACCAGCATCATGGATAGCGGCCAATAAAAAACCGCAAGCTAAGCCTACACTTTCCTGTACGTAATAATTATTTTTCTTTTTTCCTTCATCGTCAAATTCATAAATGCGTCTAAAAACAATAATGATATAGGGAGCAGTTTCTAAAAAGGGTTTATGCCAATCGGTTCCTAAAGGTTTCAAATCGTCAAGCCATTCGCTTGACATTCGAGATTCATAACTTTGAAGTTCTTCCTCTTCGGCAGCGATGCGTATTTGTTTTTTAATTTCAGGATTTTCGACTACACAAAAAGTCCAAGGCTGTTTGTGTGCACCAGATGGAGCAGTGGAAGCAGTTTTGATTATGGTTTCGATTACTTCACGAGCTACAGGAAAATTTGAAAATCCTCTAACTGAGCGTCTTGTATCCATGAATTCGTAAAAAGATTTAGCGCGTTCTAGTATTGCTTTATCTTCTAAAATGGGTTTGCTATAAGCAATATAAGGATAATCTTCTATGATTTTTTTAATAGGCATTTTCAAATATTTGTATTCTCAAATATAATTAAATTTATTGGGGAGTACTGCAAATGAGTTGCTATTTAGGGACAAAAAAAATCCCAATGTTGGGATTTTATCTAATGTGTTTTTTGATTGATTTTATGTTGCTAGTTCTTTATTTTTGACTAAATGTTTTTTGTACCAAACGGCAGCTAAATTGGCTACTTCTATTAGTTTTTCGGGTTCTGCAAAAAGATGACTGGCACCAGGAACTATTTTCATTTCTTTTATAGCTTCCAATTCATCAAAAGCAATTTTATTCATTTCAATTACAGGCACATCCATACCGCCTACAATTAATAAGGTGGGTGCTGTTACTTGATGTAGTACTCCCAAAGCTAAATCTGGTCGGCCACCTCGAGATACTACAGATTGTATTAGATTTCCAAAATAAGCGGCCGCTCGTAATGCAGATGCAGCTCCTGTACTGGCACCAAAATAACCGATAGGCATGTTTTTTACATAAGAATAGGTCATAAGCCATTCTGTGGTTTCAATCAAGCGACCCGCCAGTAAATCAATATTGAACCTATTTCGATACACTTCGTCTTCTTCTAAGGTAAGTAAATCAAATAATAAAGTTCCTATATTTTGCTTTTGTAGTAGTTCCGCAACCATTCTGTTTCTAGGACTCAATCGGCTACTACCGCTTCCATGAGAAAAGACAACAATTCCAATTGCATTTTCAGGAATGACTAAATCCCCTTTCAGTGTCACTGAAGTCAAAGGGATATTTATTTCTAATTTCTTCATGATTTTAAATTTTAAAATGAATAATTAGTAGGTCTTGATTCTTTATTGATTTGGGGCGGTAACCTGTAGCATTTGTATTACTTCTTCGTCTTTGACTGGATTAAATTCTTGATAAAATTCACCTACAGCTCTAAAGTTGTGAGGGGCTAGTATGTAAACTAATTCATCAGCATATTGTTCAAAAATGGGTATTGTATCATAAGGTAAAACGGGAACAGCAACAATTATTTTAGAAGGCTTCTTTTTTCGCAACATGGCAATACTGGCTAGGAGTGTATTTCCTGTAGCAATTCCATCATCAACTAGAATTACATTTTTTCTGTTAATATCAAGGGGTTTGTTATTGCCTCTATATAGCTTGTATTTTTCCGCTAGTAATTGGCGTAATCGTATAGTTTCATTATGAATATAACTGTCAGAAACACTTATTTGATCATCTATAATCACAGAGTCTAATGCTATCGCGCCTATAGCAAATTCCTTGTTGTTAGGATGCCCTATCTTTTTTGAAAGTATGATGTCTAAAGGAAGTTGTAGTTTTTTAGCAATTGCATAACCTATAGGCACACCACCCCTTGGTACAGCCAAAACAATAGCATTGCTATGACTGTATTTTTTTAATTTATCTTTTAGCATTAATGCAGCTTCTAATCGATCTTTAAACATATACTAAATTATTAGAATACTAAATTCAATCTATATAAATATACTGATTTTCAGCTGTTTAAAGAAATAAATCGCGCTATTTTGTTTTTGAAAAGAAGAAATTATTTTTTATTTTTAAAAAAATTGTTTTTTTTGGAGGGAACCTACTATTAAAATGAATTATAGTAATTAATTTCTGTACTTTTTGAAAAACCAAACTTTTAATAGATCGGCTGTAATGATATAAGTCGCCACAATTAGAAGCATGAGTACTAAATTAAATAAAGGAAGTGGCGATAGTCCAATTTTATCAGCGAAGGGAATGTAGGGTAAAGCAATCGTTATTAGTAATCCTAAGACACTAAGTATGAAAAGGTATTTTCCAGGTTTACTTTTAAAAAAGTTTTTATGAGTTCGAATGATAAATAAAATAAACAACTCTGTGAGTATGGACTCGATAAACCACGCAGTTTGAAAAGCGGATTCTTTTACTTTTAGAATATAAAAAAGAATAAGAAAAGTAATTACATCAAAGATGGAGCTATGTATCCCAAAAATAATCATGTAGTTTCTTATAAATTTGAGATTCCATTTACCAGGTTTTCTTAATTGCTCTTGGTCTACATTGTCAGATGCAATAGTTAGGTACGGAAAATCAGTAATAAAGTTTGTTAGCAAAATCTGTTTGGGCAACATGGGGAGGAACGGCAATAAAAGGGAAGCGATTGCTACACTAAACATATTTCCAAAAGTGGAACCCGTATTTATGAAAATGTATTTTAAAGTATTAGCAAAAGTTTTTCTACCTTCCTTAATACCATCTATAATTACGGTTAAATCTTTTTCCATTAGTACAAAGTCTGCTGCCTCTCGTGCTACATCCACTGCATTCTCTACAGAAATCCCAACATCGGCAACATTAATTGCTGATACATCATTGATGCCGTCGCCCATATACGCTACAGTATACGTCTTTCTTAAAGCTTGAATAATTCGTTCTTTTTGTTGTGGTTCTACTTCGGCAAAAATGTGTGTTTTTTTTACTAATTGTTTTAAGGCCTCGGGACTTATTTTATATAGCTCTTGTCCGGTGATTATTACAGGATTTTTTATACCAATCTTTAGTGCTGTAGATTTAGATACATTTTTATTATCCCCTGAAATAATTTTTAGATTAACCTGTAGTTTTTTTAATTTTTCAATTGCCTCAGTTATCCCTTCTTTTATAGGATCTTCCAGTAAAATGAATCCTGCAAATACCATAGCAGTTTCATCTTCTTTTGTAATTGTACTTGCCTCTATGTTTTTATAGCAAATACCAATAGCTCTCAATGCATTGATACCATATTGTTCAAAGTTTTTTTCTATTTCAGCTTTATGTTGTTCTAGATTTTCAATATTGCCGTTTGGTAAACGCATAGTGGAGCAAATGGAAATAATTTGGTTAAAGGCTCCTTTACTAATTAATAAAGTGTCATTCTTAGTAATTATTGCTATACTTAATCGTTTACGGATGAAATCATAGGGAATTTCCCCAGTTTTTATGGGAGTAATTTTAGAATCGATTATTAATTCTTTTAAGGCATCATCCATGGGATTTGAATATCCTGTTTCAAAAGTGGCATTCCAATACCCAATTTCTTTCACAAATTCACATTCATTTCCTAGACTATCTACTGTTCCTACTACTTTAATAGTACCTTCAGTGATGGTTCCTGTTTTGTCTGTACATAATAAATTTACTTCTCCTAAATTTTGAATTGAAGTGAGCTTTTTTACTATAACTTTTTTAGACAACATTCTTTGTGCGCCTGCACTCATAGCGATTGTGGTAATTGCAGGTAGTAATTCAGGGGCCATTCCTACGGCTAAAGCCAAAGCAAATAAGGCGGACTCTATCACGTTTTTATGATACAATAAATTAACTATTAAAATAAAAAGAGACAATACCAGCGTAATTTTCATTAGAAAAAAACCAAAATCTTTTATTCCTTTTTCAAATTTGGTCTCAACGGTGGTGTTGGCATTTTTAGTGATCGTGCCAAAGATGGTGTTGGATCCCGTGTTAATTACTAATGCCTTAGCAGTGCCACTTACAATACTGGTTCCTTCCCATAGCGAATTTGTTCTTTTAGCAATTTCAGTGTTTTCATCAAGAACTCCTATTTCTTTTGCGGTAGGATAGGATTCTCCAGTAAGGCTAGCTTCATTAGTGTGTAATTCATTTGCTTCAATAATTAAACAATCTGCAGGTAGCATATCTCCAGCTTTTAAAATAATAATATCTCCTGGGACAATAGTGGAGCTAAAAATGTCTTGTACGATTCCGTCTCGGATTACGCTGCATTTTAAAGCAATTAAAGATTGTAATTTATCGACAATACGTCCTGCATTTCTTTCCTGGAAAAAACTCAATAAACCAGTAGATAATACAATAAATAGGATTATAAAAACATCTGAGGTATCACCTAGAAAGGCTGATAAAATAACCGCTCCAATTAGTAGTAGCATTAGCGGACTTTTAAATTGTCCTGTCAATAGAAAGAAATCCTTACTAAATACTGATTCTTTTTTTATATTATGTCCCGCTTGAAGAGACACTTGCTCTGCTAAATTTTTGGGCAAGCCGTTAGGGGAACTGTTTAATTTATCATACCAATATGTAGTGTCAAATTGCCAAAAACTATTTGGTACTGCTGTTTTCATAGCGTCAGTTCTTATTTATACCATTGTCATAAATTAATAAAAGGAGGCTGTAAAACGTTTTTTTTGTCTAATAAAATAGTTTCATTTTTAACACTATTCTTAGATTATTAAAACAGTCTAGTATCAAAGTTAGCTAAAAAAAAGAAGCACTGTTTTAAATATGCAATAGGTTTATTGTACTTGTATTTTTTGTTTAAATTTACTTTCAAAGAATTACAAGTAAATGGCATTATTAGAAAGAATTAATATGAGAGCTAAAGCAAAGCAAAATACTGGTTTTGGTACTAATGCAAGTAGCTATGGAGGACGTTTTGTAAATAAAAATGGTTCGGCAAACATTGAGAAACGAGGTATGCATGCTTTGCATCGCATCAGTTGGTATCATACTATGATAGAAATGTCAGCGTGGAAATTCATGGCTATTATTTTGTCCTTCTATATCAGTATTAATTTTGTTTTTGCGGCCATTTATTATGGAATTGGCGTTGAACACCTTGACGGAATTGCTTTATCAGATAATAAGTGGGAACAATTTGGAAAAGCTTATTTCTTTAGTGCGCAAACCTTTACGACTGTTGGTTATGGCCATATAAGTCCTACTGGTTTCTTAACTAGTGCACTTTCTGCAGCCGAAGCGCTTATTGGCTTGTTGAGTTTTGCTATTGCGACGGGATTGTTCTTCGGTAGATTTAGTAGACCAACTGCTTTTCTTAAATTTTCGCATAATGCAGTTATCGCTCCGTATGATGATATCAAAGGTTTAATGATACGGTTAACTCCTTTTAAAAATACTAATTTTAGTGATGCCGAAGCTCAAATTACATTGGGAATGAATATTGAGGAGAATGGGAAAATGGTAAATCGATTTTATTCTCTTGATCTTGAACTGCAAAAAATAAGTGCACTAAATTTAAGCTGGACCTTGGTTCACCCTATTACTGAAGATAGTCCACTCTATAATTTTACGAAAGAAGATTATGCCAATTTGCGTGGTGAAATTTTGGTTTATATTAAAACTTTTGATGATATGTTTAGTAATACAGTTGCCATCCGTACTTCATATACTTTTGATGAAGTCGTTTATGGTGCTAAGTTCGAGTCTATGTATTTTAGAAGTATCGATAATTCTAAAACAGTTTTGAATTTAGAAAAGTTGAATGCATTTCAATTGGTTGATATGGAATAATTGTTTTTCTTATTTATTTAATTTTTTAAGCTATATTTGTTTATTAAATTTCAATAAATGATAAACAATGTAAAAAATGTTTTTAGTATAAAAGATTTAGAAAATCTTTCAGGTATTAAAGCGCATACAATTCGCATTTGGGAAAAGAGGTATAACGTTTTACAGCCAATGCGTACGGATACTAATATTAGATTGTATGATTTAGCTAGTTTGCAAAAGCTATTAAATATTACTTTGTTACATGATCACGGCTATAAAATTTCTAAAATCGCGGCCTATTCTGAAGAAAAAATCCCATCACTTGTACGCGAAATAACTTCTTCTAAAAATGCTAAAAATCATGCAATCAGTGCTTTTAAAATGGCAATGATGAATTTCGATCAAGAGCTTTTTTTTAATACATACAATTGGTTAATAGCCGAGAAGTCATTTAAAGAAGTTTTCCATCAAGTATTTATTCCCCTTATGAATGAACTGGGTTTGTTATGGCAAACAGATACTATTTCTCCTGCACATGAGCATTTTATCAGCTATTTAATAAAACAAAAATTAGTTATAAATATTGAAAAAGTGCAAACGCAAAAACCTTCTAAAACGGATAAGGTTTTTGTCTTATCTCTTCCAATGAATGAAATACATGAATTAGGTTTAATGTATATCAACTATGAAATAGTACTACAGGGTTATAAAGCAATCTATCTTGGTGAGAGTATGCCAATAGAAAACTTGAAGGACCTCAAAAAACATTTTGAATCAATAGTCTTTTTATCTTATTTCACTGTACAACCAGAGCGTAACATAGTTAATGAATATGTTGACGAAATGATAACTCAGTTACTTGACGAGAATACGTCACTTTGGTATATTGGTCGACTAGCAGAATTTATCCATATGGAAAAGCGTGATGATAAAGTTGTTGTTTTTAATTCTATTTCAGATTTAGTAGATAAAATTTAATATTTTGTTTAAACATTTTGTATATTTGCTAAACAAATGAAAAAGAAAATTACAATTATAGGTTCGGGTTTCGCTGCATTGTCTGCTTCTTGCTATTTAGCAAAAATGGGTCATCAGGTTGCCGTTTTTGAAAAGAATGCCTCGATAGGAGGTAGAGCTAGGCAGTTAAAAAAAGAAGGTTTTACCTTTGATATGGGACCAAGTTGGTACTGGATGCCTGATGTTTTTGATCGTTTTTTTGCCGATTTTGGAAAAAAAACTTCTGATTATTACGAGCTCATAAAACTTTCTCCAGCGTATCGCGTATATTATGGAGTGGATGATTTTATAGCTATAGCAGATAATCTAATCGAAATTGAAACTACTTTCGAAAAAATCGAAAAAGGAAGTGGCCAAATTTTAGATGACTTTATGATGGAAGCACAAAGCAATTATAATATTGCCATCAAAGATTTAGTATATCGTCCAGGAGTTTCACCACTTGAATTGGTGACTATGGAGACGGCAATGAAAGTGGGAGCCTTTTTTAGTAATATCAGTAAAGATATTCGCAAGAAATTCAAAAATGAAAAACTGATTCAAATTCTTGAATTTCCCGTTTTGTTCTTAGGAGCTAAACCGTCAGATACGCCTTCATTTTATAGTTTTATGAATTTTGCCGACTTTGGTCTTGGAACTTGGCATCCCAAAACAGGAATGTTTGACGTGGTTAAAGCAATGGAAAGTTTAGCACTTGAACTAGGGGTTACTTTTCATACCAATGCTAATATTGAAAAGATTATAGTCGAAGATAAAACGGCAAAAGCAATTGTTGTCAATGGCAAACGAATTGATTCAGATATTGTTTTAAGTGGTGCTGATTATCATCATACCGAAACTTTACTAGATAAGGAACATAGAGCCTATTCAGCAAAATATTGGAAAAGTCGAGTTTTTGCACCTTCGTCACTATTGTTCTATGTGGGTTTTAATAAAAAAATAAAAAACATTTCACATCATGCTTTATTTTTTGATGTAGATTTTAAGCAACATGCAGCTGATATTTATGACAAACCACAATGGCCTAAAGAACCTTTGTTTTATGCTAATTTCCCTTCGCTGACTGATAAAACAGCAGCGCCAGAAGGAATGGAAACGGGTTTTTTCTTGATACCATTGGCGCCTGGAATAGAAGATACAGAAGAATTAAGGGAGGAATATTTTGATAAAATTATGGATCGTTTTGAACGCGTAACACAGCAAAGCATTAAAAAAAATATTATATTTAAGGAATCCTTTTGCAAAAATGATTTTGTATCTGAGTACAATTCATACAAAGGCAATGCCTACGGAATGGCAAATACTTTATTGCAAACGGCTTTTTTAAGACCAAAATTAAAAAGTAAAAAAGTAAACAATCTCTATTTTACAGGGCAATTAACTGTTCCAGGACCTGGAGTTCCACCTGCACTAATTTCCGGAAAATTAGTATCTGAGTTAATAGAAAAGCAAATTAAAGAATACTATTATGAAGCAATTATTTGATGATGTCTCTTTCAAATGCAGTAAGCTAGTTACTAAAAACTATAGTACTTCATTTTCATTGGCGGTATATATGCTGTCACCAAGTATCAGAGATGCTATTTATAGTATTTACGGCTTTGTGCGCTTTGCTGATGAAATTGTAGATTCTTTTCATGGTTTTGATAAAGAGGATTTAATTAATGATTTTGAAAAAGAATATTATAAATCCTATAAATCTGGAATTAGTTTAAACCCTATTTTGAATTCTTTTCAACATACCGTAAAAGAATATAATATTACAGATGATTTGATTCAGGCTTTCTTGAAGAGCATGAAACTCGATTTAGTAAAATCGGATTATGACACTCAAGATGAATATGAAGACTACATTTACGGTTCCGCTGATGTGGTAGGTTTAATGTGTCTCAAAGTTTTTGTCAAAGGAAATAATATTCGTTATGAGCAATTAAAAGTCGAAGCCATGCGATTGGGATCTGCTTTCCAAAAAGTGAATTTCCTTCGAGATTTAAAAGACGATAATTTGGTTTTAAACCGTAATTATTTCCCTGGTGTTGACTTAAAATCTTTTGACGAAAAAGCCAAAACGGCTATTATTAAAGAAATTGAAGAGGATTTTGCAATTGCTTACCAAGGGATTGTAAAATTGCCTATCGAAGCTAAATTTGGTGTTTATACTGCCTTTGTGTATTATAAAAAACTACTCAAAAAGCTAAAAAACACCCCTTGTCACGAGATTGGGAATGCCAGAATCCGAGTTTCTAATTATACGAAAGCGGGACTTCTAGCCCAATCATTTGTAACCTATAAATTGAAATTAGTCTAGTACTTTTAAATAAAAAAACAATGATCTCTTTTTTAATTTTTATATGTGTTTTTCTCATTATGGAATGCGTCACTTGGCTCACACACAAGTATGTTATGCATGGTTTGATGTGGTATTTTCACGAAGATCATCATCAGCCAAAATATGCACATCCATTTGAACGCAACGATATTTTCTTTATCATTTTTGCTGTACCTAGCATTGTTCTTTTTTATTATGGAGTTGAAGGCGGAATCAATTATTTATTCTTCATAGGCCTAGGAATTACCGCTTACGGGTTTTGCTATTTCATGATTCATGATGTCTTAATACATCAACGTTTCAAGTGGTTCAAAAACACTAAAAATAAATACTTGGTTGGATTGCGAAAAGCCCATAAAGTACACCACAAACATCTTGGAAAGGAAGAAGGAGAGTGTTTTGGAATGTTATTTGTCCCTTTCAAATATTACAAAATGTAAAATTATTTGGGCGTGACCCGTTTTTTGATTAAACTCATATAAGAATAATTTAAAACCTTTTTCGAATATACCTGACAGCCTCTGGCTGTCCTCTTTTAATTTCAAATATCACGCAACCCAGTTTATATCCCAAGAATAGTTTAAAAACACCACTACCATGAAACTCTATAAAAAAGAATCAGTTCAACACGTCAATGCAAGTATCGAAGAATGTTGGGCTTTTTTTTCCAGTCCAAAAAACCTTCAAAAAATCACACCTGAAGCCATGGGTTTTCAAATCACTGATTACGATGGGAAAAGTATGTATCCAGGCCAAATCATTCAATATAAAGTTTCGCCATTAGCGGGAATTAAAATTGCTTGGGTAACCGAAATTACAAAGGTAGAAGACTATAGTTATTTCATAGACGAACAACGTTTTGGACCTTATGCGTTTTGGCACCACAAACATTTTTTTGAAGCTACAGAAAATGGGGTAAAAATGACTGACGTGGTGCATTATGGATTGCCTTTAGGAATCTTAGGACGTATCATGAATACCTTAGTCGTAAAAGCAAAACTAACAGAGATTTTTGCTCATAGAGAAAAAATGGTAGACCAACTTTTTAATTCAAAATAATGACCAAGCTATCGGTAGCTTTTTTTTGGTTTCGTCGGGACTTGCGTTTAGAAGATAATGTAGGTCTGTTTCATGCGTTACAATCTCATTTTCCTGTAATTCCATTGTTTATTTTTGATGATGCAATTTTAGATAGTTTACCTAATGATGATGCGAGAGTGGGTTTTATTTACGAATCACTTGCAAAGATTAATTCAAAACTCCATGAATCAGGAAGTTCTCTTTTAATAAAGAAAGGACCTACAGCATCAGTTTGGCAATCGTTAATTCAAGAATTTGATATCAAAGAGGTATTTTATAATAAAGATTACGAGCCTTATGCTATAAAGCGTGATCTGGCAATTTCTGAAATTTTAAACTCTAATTATACCATTACCAGTTTTTTTAAAGACCAAGTGATTTTTGAAGAATTGGAAATCACCAAATCCGATGGTTTGCCTTATACGGTTTACACACCCTATAAAAATAAATGGTTAGAAAAATACAAAGTAAACGCTCCAGTAACGGAATTTGATGCTTCCCTTTACTATTCTAATTTTTATAAAAGCAATTTTGATTTTCCAACTTTGGAACAAATTGGGTTTATAGAAAGTACTATAAAAGTAAAGCCACACAATCTCACGCAAATTTCTAATTATCACGAAACCCGAGATTTTCCAGCGATAGATAGCACCTCTTATTTATCACCTCATTTGCGTTTTGGAACTATTAGCATTCGAAAATTAGTCAATTGGGCTGTACGTAAAAATGATGTTTTTTTGAGTGAACTCATTTGGCGAGAGTTTTTCATGCAAATCCTTTATAGTTTCCCAAAAGTGATGGATCATAATTTCAAATCGGCTTATGATGGTATCCAGTGGCGTAATAATGAAGAAGATTTCAAACGCTGGTGCACTGGTACTACAGGTTATCCCATGGTGGATGCAGGAATGCGTCAGCTGAATGAAACGGGGTACATGCACAATCGTGTTCGTATGGTGGTGGCGAGTTTTTTGTGTAAACATTTATTAATTCAGTGGCAATGGGGCGAAGCTTATTTTGCCGAAAAGTTGTTGGATTATGAACTATCTGCTAATGTAGGAAACTGGCAATGGGCAGCTGGTACGGGTTGCGATGCTGCACCTTATTTTAGAGTATTCAATCCTGAAATTCAATTGAAAAAGTTTGACGAAAAAGGGATTTACATTCGTAAATGGATTCCTGAATTCGATTTAGGATACGGAGCGCCTATGGTAGAACATGCTATGGCGAGAGACAGAGCGATTGCGACTTATAAGGCAGGAATATTGAAGTGATTTTTATTAAACATATAAGTCATATAAGTTTTTTGAATTGTAAATAAAGTTAAAACCATTATGGAGTTAAGTTTCATATAGCTTTTTCAGCTTAATTTCACTTAATTTCTTAATGGTTAAAAAGCTTATATGTTAAATATTTAACGAATTAACTTCGCTAACATTCCCTTAAAAATAAACCCATGAAAAGGCAAAACAGAATACCAATATAATTTTCCCCAAATACCTCTAGGTCTAAACGTAGCAGATTGATACAAGGTGGTTCCAATTATTTTGAATTCTAGCCAAGCTTCTCCCGGGAGTTTCATTTCGGCAAAAAGAATTAATTTCCCTTCTGATTTATTAGCATACAAAACCCTCCAAAAATCCAGTGCATCGCCAGCATGGATGTCGTGTTTATTAGTTCGTCCTCTTCTAGAACCTACACCACCATACAATTTATCAATAAATCCACGCAATCCCCACAACCAATCGCCATAATACCATCCTGTTTCTCCACCAATGGACCAAATTTGGTGAATGGTATAGGCCCGATTTATAATTTCCATTTTGCGTCTGTCTATAAAACAGTCTTTTTTGGGTACTTGTAGATATTCTGAAATATTACTATTAAATCGACCACTGATTAAGGAATCTTTCCAACTCGAAGCTACTTTATCTTCATCAACTTTTATTAATGCTCGTGAAAGTGCCTGTTCGTAGGACATGGGTTTTACCTGAAGCAGTTCGTTAATTTTTGTATCTCTACAAATCACTTCTACTTTCATGCTACTCACTAAAGCGCTCGCTAATTTATAAGAAGTTGAGGTGACGAAATAAAGCCAGTAGGAGGAGAGTTTTGGAGTCATTACTGGGACGGTGAAAATCCAGCGTTTTAGTTTTTTTGCTTTGGCGAAAGCCAACAACATTTCTTTATAAGTCAAAATATCGGGACCACCTATATCAAAACTTTGATTGTAAGTGACGGGGTTTAACAGTGATTTAGATAAAAAATCGAGTACATCATTGATGGCAATAGGTTGGCATTTGGTATTAAGCCATTTGGGCGTAATCATTACTGGAAGTTTATTGACTAAATCCCTAATGATTTCGAACGAGGCACTTCCAGAACCAACGATAATTCCAGCACGCAAAGTGGTAAGGGCGAAAGTTCCTGAGCTTAGAATATTTTCTACATTTTTTCTAGAAGATAAATGTTTAGAAAGTGATTTGTCATTTACAATACCGCTCAAGTAAATCACTTGTTTGGCATGGGTGGTATTTATTTTAGTCACAAAATTTTCAGCCGAAGCTTGTTCTAACTCATCATAATTATCAGCAGAACTTGACATCGAATGAATCAGGTAATAGGCCGCATCAATGTCATTAGGAATGTTGTTTAGTGTTTCTTTTTTTAGAAAATCAACTTCAATAACTTCGATGTTTTTTATTAATTCAATTGGAACATAGAACCTGTTTTTATCTCTTACACAACAGATTATATCGTGACCTTGTGCTACTAAAATGGGTAATAGTCGCTTCCCGATATAACCTGTTGCGCCTGTTAAGAGAATTTTCATAGTTTTTGTTTAAATTAACTTAATTTATTAGAAATCAAGCTGATAAATTCTTTTCTAGTTTTATTTTTTTCAAATGCACCTGTAAAAGAGGAAGTAGTTGTGAAAGAATTTTGTTTTTGAATGCCACGCATTTGCATGCACATGTGTTGTGCTTCAATGACTACCGCAACACCTAATGGTTCTAATGCTTCTTGAATACAATCTTTAATTTGGTCAGTCAATCGTTCTTGAACTTGCATTCTACGGGCATATGCATCTACAATTCTAGGAATTTTACTAAGTCCTACAATTTTTCCGTTTGGAATATAAGCTACGTGTGCTTTTCCAAAAAAAGGGAGCATATGATGTTCACACATAGAATATACTTCGATATTTTTCACCACAATCATTTGGCTATGGTCTTCCGTAAACAATGCCGATTTTAATATTTCTAATGGGTCAATTGCGTATCCATGAGTCAAAAACTGCATGGCTTTAGCGACACGTTCGGGTGTTTTTTCAAGACCTTCTCTAGTAACGTCTTCCCCTAAACCGTGAATTATTGTTTTGTAATTGGCTGCTAATACATTCGTTGTTTCAGCATCATACTGTTCTGTTTTTTCGTAACTTTTCATTTCTTTAATCATGCGATTGTTATTTTATAGGGGAGTCATTATATTTTAAAAGTTACTATTCCATAATCCATTTCAAAGACTTGACCTGAAATGGATTTTGCTTTTTCAGACAGTAGAAAATCTGCCATATCACCCACTTCTTCGGGTTTAAGGTATCCTTTCATAGGGTGTCGTTCTACCATATTTTCCTTCATTCGGTCATTTCGTAAAATCCCTGCTGATAGCGATGTTTCGGTAATCGTGGGAGCAATGGCATTGATGCGTACTACCGAGGCCAACTCAGCTCCCAACGATTTAACTAATCCCTCCACTCCCGCCTTAGCTGTTGCTATACTGGCGTGAAATGGCATTCCCAGTTTTGCAGCAACTGTACTAAATAAGAGTATGGATGGATTTGTTCCCTTTTTTAAAACAGGTAAATAGTTTTGAATGACTTTTACTGCTCCAATTACATTAATTTCAAAGTCATTTCTAAAATCTTCGATACTTAAACTACCAATTGGTTTTAAATTAATGGAACCAGGGCAGTAGATTATTGTGTCAATTTTTTCTATTTGTGGAAGTGCATCATTTAAAACATCTAGAGGATAATGTATCAAATTTGGGTGTGAAATTTCAGGAGTACTTCTACTAATGTTATATATAGTATTTTGTTCTAATTGTTGTAAAAGAATGGCGTTTCCTATGCCTTTGCTGCCACCAATGATTAGTATGTTTTTCATTTAAAATAAGTTTTTAAATCTATCTTTTTGAAATTTTATTATTGCTAATGTTTCTTTGTCTGTTGCATTTAAAACGACCTTCTTGAAAATCACGTAATTTTTCATGTTTTGTTTTCCTGCCTTGCACGCGTTCACGCCACATTTTAAAACTCGACGCTTTCATTTCTTGTCGCATTAAGTCAATCACTTCTTGTTCTTTTAAACCAAATTGAATTTGAATTGCTTCAAATGTGGTTCGATCTTCCCATGCCATTTCAATGATTCGATCAATTTCTATTTCTGCTAGAATTAATTTCACGATTAGTATTTTTTATATTGATTGACTACAATAGTTGCTTTTAGATCAAACATTAAATTATACAAGCCAAAGAAAGTCCTGTTCATATAGATGAAATGTTTAGAACCTCTATTGCCATTCATTTTTCTAAGATTAGTATCTTTTGAAAATCGTTCTCCTAATTGGGCAATGTTTTCAAAAAATTCTTCATCTGAAAAGTCGAAAGTTTCTGTTTGGAACGGTTTGGTAAACAGCGATAATAAATCGTAAAACATTTGAGTGAAATACACAATTTCTTCTTTAGAATCATCGGTTCTTAATATTTCTAATTCAAATAGTTTTTTTTCAAATAGTACTTTGTTGTCTATTACTTCTTTGTTAATCAATTCAAAATAAGGAATGTAAAATTCATTTGGTATTTGCTTCATGCAACCAAAATCAAGTGCTACCAATTGATTTTTATCATTCACCAAGAAATTTCCAGGATGTGGATCAGCATGTACTTTTTTTAGAATGTGGATTTGATACATATAGAAATCCCATAATGCTTGTCCTAGCTTATTGGCAATCTCAGGATTCGCATTTTTAAATTCAGATAAATGAACACCCGTCATCCAATCCATCGTAATAATTTTCTCTGATGAAAACTCTGGGTAGTAATTTGGAAAAACTAAATTGTCAATTTTTTCACAAGCTGCAACTACTTCTTGACTTTGTTGTAGTTCTAACAAATAGTTAGTTTCTTCAATCAGTTTGTCTTCTACTTCCTTAAAGTATTTATCGGAGTCTTTTCCTTGAAGATTAAACATTCTTATAGCGATTGGCTTTACCAACGCCAAATCCGATGAGATACTGTTGGCTACTCCAGGATACTGAATTTTCACAGCGAGTTTTTTATTATCTTTTACTGCTAAATGTACTTGTCCGATACTCGCCGCATTTACTGAAGTAGAATTAAACTCATCAAAAATCTCGTATGGTGTTTTTCCGAAATTAGTTTTAAATGTTTTCAAAACTAATGGCGCAGAAAGTGGTGGAACAGAAAATTGAGACAAAGAAAATTTCTCTACATAGGCTTGAGGCAAGAAACTTTTATCCATACTTAACATTTGCGCTACTTTAAGTGCACTTCCTTTTAGGCTTTTTAAACCATCATATATGTCTTCGGCATTGTCTTCATTTAATTTGTCACGTGTCAAATCGGAATTCACCATTTTTTCGCCGTAATATTTTAAATAGTTAACGCCTACTTTAGCACCAGTTTGCACCAGTTTCGTCGCTCTTTCTATTTTTGAGGTTGGGATATAATCAATTGTTTTCATTTATTTGGTTTGTATTTTTTCTTTAAAAATAAATTTTCCAAAATCGATTAGTGATTCAATAGGGCTGATATTCATTAATTCAAAAGTGGC
Source organism: Flavobacterium sp. WC2421 (assembly GCF_040822115.1). NCBI lineage: Bacteria > Pseudomonadati > Bacteroidota > Flavobacteriia > Flavobacteriales > Flavobacteriaceae > Flavobacterium > Flavobacterium sp. WC2421. The sequence goes on from NZ_CP162004.1 coordinate 1,882,121, forward strand.
TTTAACCGATTTCTCAATGAAAATATCTGTCTTTTCAAAAGCAGGAGAGGAATCATCCAACCAAAATTTTAGCGTCATCAATAATTGAATCCAAGACCCTTCGGTAATTGCTTTTTCTTGATATTGCTGTGCTTTTTCGTTTTTAATACGATATTCATCAGTGATAATTGTAGTTACGTATTCCTTGAAAGCAACTCTTAATTCTGATAATTGCATCAAATTTTTTAACTGATTTTGGTGTTCTTTCAAACTCATAACGACATAAGAACGATTAGCAGCTAATAATTCGAAGAAAGTAAAATAAAAACTAAGCATTTTACTTTTCATATCATAGGTTTCGTATTCTTTGTTTTTGTGTAAAAGTTCAACCGTTTTTTGCAGAAATAACACATATATTTCTTTTTCGATTCCTTCTAGAGTTCCAAAAAAGGCGTAAAATTCAGTTTCTGAATATCCATTTAATTTCATAAATTGATAAACTGATTTTGGCTTTTCATTATTTTCCAATGTATAATCCATATACATAGAAACTATCTTGTCTTTGCTAAGTGTTGCTTTTTTAGTTGCCATTTTTTTGAAAATTTCAAATTAGAGTATAAAGATATGTATTGTTTAATGAAATATTGTTAAAGTTAAACAAAAATTTATTTTGTACATTTGTTTTATTATAAAATCATTAAAGTTGAACTGCCATGAAAAAAAATGTTTTGATATCAGGAGGTACTGGATTTATTGGACGGCATATGACCCATTTATTAATCGATAAAGGATTTACAGTTTCTATTTTAAGCAGAGGGAAAAAGGAGAATGTAACCAATATTTTTTATTATACTTGGGATGTTACAAATCAGAAAATAGAAGAGGAAGCAGTTCTTAATGCTGATTATATAATTCATCTTGCTGGAGAAAACATTGCCGAAAAAAGATGGACAAAAAAAAGGAAAGAGGAAATTATCGATAGTAGGGAAAAATCAATTCAATTGATTTATTCCGTTCTAAAAAAGAATAATAAAATACCCGAAGCATTTGTTTCTGCCTCAGCAGTTGGTATTTATGGAGCGATAAACGGGAGAGCTATTTGTACTGAAAAAACAACTGAGGCAAATGATTTCTTGGGAGTTACCTGTAAAAAATGGGAGGCTGCAGCGGATCGTGTTGGAAATTTAGGGATTCGGACTGTGAAAATTCGTACTGGTTTAGTATTGGGTAAAAATGATGGTTTTTTAAATAAGTTAATTCCGCTGTTTAAATGGAATTTAGGTGCCGCTTTAGGCTCAGGGGAACAATATATGCCTTGGATTCATATTAGTGATCTTTGTAGAATATATCTAGAAGCTATTACTAACCTTAAAATGGAAGGGCCATATAATGCGGCTATCAATGACGATACAACCAATGCTATTTTTTCGAAAACCTTAGCTAAGCTATGCGGTCACTCTCTTTGGCTGCCTAATATTCCTGCATTTGTATTAAAAATAATGATGGGGGAAATGGCTAAGATTGTTTTGACTGGTAGAAGGGTTTCTTCAGATAAAATAGAAAGTACTGGCTTTTATTTCGAGCATAAAAATTTAGAAGAAACGATAAAAATTTGTTTGCCTTAACAGTATTATTGTATAACAGAATATAGTGTAATAGTAACTTCTTTAGAAATTTTATTTCTCACGATATAGGGAATAGCAATATTGAAGTCATCTGTGTTTATTGTAAAATTGGATTGTAGTTCTAAACCTTTACCTAGTTTTTTGATTTTAGCAGGCACTCTTATGTTTTTTGATTTGCCGTGGATAGTTATTTTCCCACTTATGTAATATACATTCGTATGAAAATCAATATTTTTTATTTCGAATTTTTCAATTACACCTTTAAAAGTTGCTTTTGGATATTTTTTACTTTCTAAATAATTAGCATTAAAATGCTCTTCCATTAAACTTCTTTGAAAGTGGAACATATTAATATAAACGACAAACGATACTTGACCTTTTTTTGTGTTTAAATAGGAATTTACGGTCTCGTTTTTTGCTTCTACATTTTCAAAAAAAGGTACTGATGCCTCAAAGGAAATGATTCCGTTTGTAGAAGTCATTTTTTCTTGAGCATGTAGGTTGGTTGCTATAAACAAAGCGAGTAAGAGTAGCGTTTTTTTCATAGGTTTTGTCCTATATTGTTCTACTTAAAGTTACGAAAAATCAGCCGAATTTAGACTATATTCAAATGGTTAATTGGTGAGAAATAGGAACTAAATTGATTTTAATATTCTGAAAAGTAAAAGAAAAATAATTACAAACGGTTAAGTGTTTGTAATCAGTTAATTAGCTTAGTTCGATTTGAACATTGTATTTTTCCAAACTTGCTAATGTTTCTATAGAGCTATAATTAAACACCTCTTCATGACGATTTTTTTCCTTTTTTAAGGAGATTTGTTTCAAACAATTACAAAAACGACGCACTTCCTCTAAATTGGAAAGGATAAGACCTGGAACTTTTGCATTTGCTCCATGTTTATCTTTAGAAACCATCGTAAAATAAGAAGAATTACAATGATTAACAGTTCCTGTTTGAATGTTTTCAGACTCTACTCGAATTCCTATAATCATGGAGCTTTTACCTACATAATTGACACTTGCCTTCATAGTGACTAATTCACCAACTTCTATAGGTCTTAGAAAATCTACGGTATCTACTGATGCTGTTACACAATAATTTCCTGAAAATTTAGATGCGCAAGCAAAGGCAATTTGATCGAGTAAAGAAAGGATATAGCCACCATGTATTTTACCACTAAAGTTTGTGTGCGATGGAAGCATTAATTCAGAAATTGTAATATCTGATGATGCGACTGTTTTGAAAGTATTATGCATGTTTTATTTAATTTTAAAAGGGGAGGTTTCTTTCTTGACTTCTACAATGTAATACTTAGTATCACCCCACCAAGGAAATGTTTTGTAACGTTCGATATACGATACTTTTACATATTGTCCTTCCATCTCTTGCAAATCTGTAATTACTTTTTTGTCTTTGTCTAAAACTGAAAATGCGAATATTTGAGCACCTGAAATGCCTTGACTAATTTCTCCTTCCCAAGTTTTGAAAACCATTCCTTTATGACTAAATTTAATTAACTCACCAGATCGAACACCTTCGCTATAGGTTGCGTAGTATAAAAAAGTAAAATAACTAATGATTGATAGTATGATTACTGCCACAAGAATGCCTAAAAATTTTTTCATTTTTTCTAGTTTAATAGTTGATTTTCGTCTTTTTCAGCTCTATTTATGATGCTTTCTGGAAGTGACTTTTTAGCTTTGGCTCCCATTTTTTTCAATTTCTCTACACTGGTAATCAAGTTCCCTTTTCCTTCTACTAATTTATTCATGGCACCACTATATTCCGTTTTACTTTCGTCAATTTTTTTACCAATTTTAATTAAATCAGCAACAAAACCTTCAAATTTGTCATATAGTGCTCCCGCTTGACGCGCAATTTCAAAAGCATTTTCTTGTTGTTTTTGGTTGGCCCACATACTGTCAATAGTACGTAAGGTTGCAAGTAAAGTAGCTGGTGTTACGATAACAATGTTTTTTTCGAATGCTTTGTTGTACAAGGTATTGTCTTCATTCAGCGCCATGGCAAAAGCAGGTTCAATTGGGATAAATAGCAGTACAAAGTCGGGGCTTTCTATTTGGTATAAATCTTGATAATTTTTATTGCCTAATTGTTCTACATGGCGTTTTATGGAATTGACATGTTCTTTTAAATAACCAATTTTTAAATCATCCTCTTCTTCGTTAATGTATTTTTCATAAGCAGTCAAAGAAACCTTAGAATCGACTATCATTTTTTTGCCATCAGGGAGATTGATTACAACATCAGGGAAAACACGATTTCCTTCCTCCGTAGTAAAAGCTTGTTGTACTTCATATTCACGACCTTTTTCCAATCCTGATTTTTCAAGTACACGCTCCAAAACGAGTTCGCCCCAGTTCCCTTGCATTTTGCTGTCACCCTTTAAGGCTTTGGTCAAATTGATGGTTTCCTTGCTCATTTGAATATTCATTTCACGTAAGCCCAGAATTTGTTGGCGTAAAGCCGCATGATAATCAATACTTTCTTTGTGGGTATCTTCGACTTTTTTCTCAAATAATTGAATTTTATCTTGCAAAGGAGACAAGATGTTTTTCATATTTTCCTTGTTCTGTTCTGTAAATTTATTGGATTTTTCGTCTAATATTTTATTTGCCAGATTCTCAAATTCTTTGGTGAATTTTTCTTGTAGTTTTTCTACTTCTTCTTTTTGTTCTTTATTACGTTCCCAAAGATTTTCGAAATCCACTTCTTTTTTCGAAAGCTGAATCGCTAAACTGTCTTTTTCATTTCGAATGGTTTCTTTTTCTAGCGAACTAGTTTGAAGTTGTTTTTCGAATATAGTACGATCATTTAAATATTGTTCTTTCTGTTGGTCAAAGTGAGAATTTAAAGCAATCAGTTTTTCTTCTAAACTGATTTTTTCAGACTGAAAGCGAGCGGAGAAAATGAGTTTTCCTATGAAGACTCCTATAGCAAGGGCAATAATAAATAGAAACAAAAAAGGAAGCATATTTAACATGAAAGGTTTTTTTTATGAATAGTAAAAGTAGCAAAAGATGGGTGAGATTCCTAAAAATTGATATCAGACAATTTAAAAATGTATTTTTGCATAAAATAGTTCAAATAGTATGCCCCACCAACACTTTATCCTCCACAAACCCTACGGTTATTTAAGTCAGTTTATTTATGAGTTGAAAAGAAAAAAGAAACTTTTAGGGGAATTGTACGATTTTCCATTAGGGACTATGGCAATTGGTCGTTTAGATGAAGATTCAGAAGGACTTTTGTTACTGACTACTGATGGTAAGATGAGCGAAATGATACGATCAAAAAAAGTAGATAAAGAATATTATGTACAAGTGGACGGTGTAATCACTCAGAGCGCCGTTGACCTGATGAAAGAAGGGGTAGAAATAGGTTTCAACGGGACAAAATACATTACTAAAAAATGCAATGCCAGTTTGATTCATGAAGTACCTAATTTTGGACTTAGAGGGAAAAAAATTCGTGACGAACGTCATGGTCCAACTTCTTGGGCTTCGATCACGGTCAATGAAGGAAAGTTTAGACAAGTACGTAAAATGACTGCTGCTGTAGGTTTTCCTACTTTAAGATTGGTTCGTGTTCGTATAGGGAATGTACATCTTGACAACTTACAATCTGGTGATGTAATAGAAGTCTCCGATTTTAATACCGAAGATTAATACTTTAATCTTTTAAATCTTTTAATTTTTAAATCTTTAAATAATTACTAATGTTGAACATTGTTTTAGTTGAGCCCGAAATACCTAATAATACTGGAAACATTGGCCGTTTGTGTGTAGGAACGGAAAGTCGTTTGCATTTAGTTCATCCTTTTGGATTTGTAATTAATGATAAAAATTTAAAACGCTCGGGACTTGATTATTGGGTACATCTTGATGTAACGCAATATCAAAATGTAGCCGAATGGAAGTCAATAGTTCCAGATTCATCAAGAGTTTTCTTAATGAGTTCACATGCCCCGAAATCGTATTTGGATATTGATTTTCAAGATGGTGATTGGTTGGTTTTTGGAAAAGAAAGTAAGGGATTGAGTAAAGAAGTTTTGGCCCAATTCGAGAATCATTTAAAAATTCCGATGTCAACAAATATCCGTAGTTTCAACATTGCCAATTCAGTAGCATTTGTAATTGGCGAAGCCAAAAGGCAAATTCAATTAAAGTAATAGCAGCAATATAGATTCTAATTATCCCAATTGTTCGATTGAAATTTTATATATTTGAGTACCTCATTTGCAATAAGAACTGAATTCTACTCATTTTAAATTTCCTTTTTATGATTGATAAAGTTACTCTCCGTGGTTCAATTTTTAGACATTTAGATGGTTTGGTAACTGCGCCAGTAGCCTATTCTTTGCATAAAAAAGGAGTTTTGGCTTTTTTGATGGATAAAAAGGAGGTAAGTTTAGCAGATCTTACCAATCATTTTTCGGCTAATGAAGGGTATCTCAATATAGGTTTGCGCGTTTTATGTTCGCAAGGTTTTTTGAAATACCATATCAATACTACTACAGATGAAATTAAATTTAGCTTGACTGATACAAGCGAAATTGCCTTTTCCTTTTTTGACCTTTATGAGGATGTGGTTGACCTGTTACAGTTTTCGATGCAATTTCATCCTAGGTTATTTGAAGAAGCTCCTTTTGAAAGGCTGAAAGTCATTTTTGAAAAATATAAAAAAAACTACAATCTAGTATTTTCAGAAGACTCCAAAATCAAGGAAGTACAACATCAAATATTGATGCATATTGAAGGGGTATTAGTTGGTCCTACTTTGGTCAGACTAGGAATGAGCGGAATGTTTCATAAGTATTTTATGGAAATCTCATTCCGACCAGAAGAGTTTCATAAAACACCAGAAAATTTTAAAGTCATCCTGGATTTTTTGACTTATTTGGGTTGGTTTACCCAAAAAAACGGAAATTATCAATTTACAGAAACGGGTTTGTTTTTTGCCAAAAGAGCATCTGCTTATGGAGTAACCGTTTCCTATTTGCCTACATTTAGTAAAATGGATGATTTGCTTTTTGGTAATCCTAATGTTTTGCGAAATACAAGTGATGGGGAGGACGAAATTCATGTAGACCGTGAAATGAATGTATGGGGTAGCGGTGGAGCTCATGACAGTTACTTCAAGGTTGTCGATGAGATTATTATTCAATTGTTTAATTTACCAATAGAAGATCAACCCAAAGGAATTTTAGATATGGGCTGTGGCAATGGTGCTTTCTTAGAACATATTTTTAATGTTATCGAAAGGCAAACCTTTCGAGGAAAAATACTTGATGACTATCCTTTGTTTCTCATAGGTGTTGATTACAATCAAGCTGCTTTGAAAGTAACGCGAGCCAATTTAATAAAAGCGGATATTTGGGCTAAAGTCATTTGGGGTGATATCGGTAGGCCAGATGTGCTTGCCGAAGATTTATTGGGAAATTATAATATTGATTTAAAGGATGTGCTGAATGTGAGAACTTTTTTGGATCACAACCGCATTTGGGAAGAACCAAAAAAACGTTCTCCAGAAAGAGATAGCCAATCTACTGGTGCTTTTGCTCACAGAGGAAAAAGGATTAGTACTAATGTAGTGGAAGATAATCTACTAGAGCATTTTAATAAATGGTCTCCTTATGTGCATAAGTACGGCTTGTTAATGATTGAGTTACATACCATTCCTCCAGCTTTGACTGCAGCTAATTTAGGGAAAACGGCTGCAACTGCTTATGATGCTACTCATGGATTTTCGGATCAATATATTGTAGAAATTCCTGTATTGCATAAAATTGCTGCAGAAGCGGGTTTGTATCCAGACATTTCATTTTTTAAACGGTTTCCAGATTCTAATATCGCCACGGTAAGTGTTAATTTATTAAAAGGGAAATAAGGTAAAAAAAAAGAGGAAGCCTTATCAAAAGCTTCCTCTTTTTTAATTAATCTCGCATAACAAAATCGCTCAGTGTTATAAAAGTACTGCCCGTTTTGGCATCATGATAAATATTATATTTTGTTGGGTAATTACCTGCTTTTGCAAAATGTTCCGGTTGAGAATAATTCAGTCTAGATTCCTCATTAGAAAGTAAATACTCTAAAGTTATCATAGGTTCTACAAATATCAAATCACCATCAAAGGATCCATAGATCATAATTTTGCTAAAGGGCAAATAATCGGGTAAGTTTAACGGTAGCCAGTGTTTTCCCATTTGAGCTTCAGCAGTACCACCATCAGGAGGTGTAAAATAATCAGCAGGCATATATCCCAAAGGCGGATAATTATTAAATAGATCATTTGTGCTTTCAGACCATGCTGGTATAGCCAGTTGTTCGTCGAGAGAGATCATATAAAAATGAATGTCAAAATGGGGTACATCAAAAACATGTTCTGGTTCATGGCCATTGGGATTCCAATTAAGTCCGATATGATCAAACGGTGTCAACTGATGTGCTTTAAGGTGTAGCGGAATAACAATTGTTGAACCTGCCAGCGGTGCATTATTTTTGTCTCTTTCTGGATTTAATAAGGCTTCAGCGGTCATTTCAATTCCAATTTCATTTGGATTACCACTGCCATCAACACTTATCCAGGAGCGCACTTTTCCGTATCCGAGTGTTACTTGAGGTCCCTTGAATACATTGAGCTTCATTGCATTCGTTTTTACATTAAAAGGTTTGGAGGTGTTTGTTTGTAAATCAGTAGAAATCATTTCGTCCTGACTGCAAGAATAGAGAAAAAATAAGCTTCCCAATAGAACCACTTTTTTGAGTAAAGTACACAAATTTTCCATAATTAAAATTTTTAAAGATTAGTTTTAATAATGTAGATAAGTTGAATTTGGGGAAATAAGAATGAGGTATACTAATTTACAAAACAATAAAGTATAAAATTGATACACTTTGCTTTTTGGGTATGTTTTGTGATAATTCTGTTGTCCATTATGGAATTAATAACTGTTGGTGCGAAATAGTGATTATACAATAACAAATTTCCCTTTTGCGGAATCGAATGTAATGTGTTCGTCTTTAAAGATTGTATTAAAACTCCCTTTTGAAATCAAATTGCACGGTTCGTCTTGGATGACTGTTTCTGCCGTCATAATAATCATTTCATCACTCAGTTGAATCGCCATATCGATATCATGTGTCGAAAATAAAATACATTTATTTGTTTCCTTTGTTAGTTTTTTTAGCAATTTGAAGAGTGCTACTTTGTGCAGTAAATCGAGATGGGTGGTAGGCTCATCAAGAATAATTAAAGGAGTATCTTGCGCCAATGCACGTGCTACCAACACTTTTTGCAATTGCCCGTCACTTATTTCGTAATGCTTTTTGGAGGCCAAATGACTGATTTTGGTCAGTTCAAGGGCTTCATTAATTTTAGCAACATCTTCATCGGATAAAGTTCCGATCCAATTGGTATACGGTTGACGTCCCAAAGCGACCAATTCGAAAACCGTCAAATTACTAGGCGGTAATTTTTCGGTTAAAACAATACTTAGATTTTGGGCTAGTTCTAATGGTTCATAATCAGTTACTTTTTTATCATTCAAATAGACAGCCCCTTCCAATGGTTTTTGAATTCCATTAATAGTGCGCAATAAAGTTGACTTCCCTATTCCATTAGCACCAATTAATGCTATAAGTTTTCCTTGCTGTAAATTCAGGTTGAGGTTTTTAGCAATGGTCGTAACTGCGCTTTTGGTTTTGTAACCAATGCTTAGGTTTGATGTGGATAGGATGTTTTTATTCATCAATTTTTTCGAGTTTATTTTTTAAACTTTTTTTATAAAACCGTCAAGGAGTTAAGGTACAGTATTGCCTAAATTTTCTAAATGAGATAAAAAATAAAGTCGTTTTTATGTTCAATCACCCCATCATTTTCCTCTTACGTACTAGTAACCAAATTACAATAGGTGCACCAAGTAGTGACGTAATCGCATTTATAGGTAAAGTTATATCAAAACCTGGCATTTGTGAAACTAGATCACATACAAGCATGATTCCCGCGCCAAGAAGAAGTGTACTCCAATATAAAACCGAATGATTACTAGTTTGGAATATAAGTTTTGCAATATGAGGAACTGCTAAACCTATAAAGGCAATTGGCCCTGCATAAGCCGTGATACTTCCCGCGAGAATACTAGTGGCAAGAATTATAGTAAGTCGCATTTTCTTGAAATTAAGTCCCAAACTTCTTGCGTAGTTTTCCCCAAGTAATAATGCATTTAAGGGTTTGATACTAAATAGACTTAATAGTAATCCTATGAAAACTGAAATGGATAAAATAGTTATAGAGGTCCAGGATAAATTACCGAGTGTTCCCATAGACCAAAAAGTAAATTTTTGTAATTGTTCTGCCGTGCTGAAATACGTAAGTGTTCCTACGATGGCACTGGTAAAACTACCAAACATCAAACCTACAATTAGAATGGCCATCGTATCACGCAAGCGATGAGAAACTAGGAGAACAGCTAATAAAACGATAGAACTTCCCATAGTTGACGCAAGAACGATTCCGTAAGAGGACAATAGAATAGTACTGATAAATGAGGGCATAAACGCAGCTCCTAAAATCACAAAAGCAACGCCTAAACTTGCACCTGAGCTCAGCCCTAAAACATAAGGTCCCGCAAGCGGATTTCTAAATAAAGTTTGCATCAGTAATCCGCTGATAGAAAGTCCCATTCCAACTAAAACAGCAGTGATAGCTTTGGGTAAGCGGTAATTAATAATAATATATTCCCAAGTGGATTTACTTGCTTGTCCTCCCGTTAAGCTGTTGTAAACTTCCTTGAACGGAATTGTTATCGAGCCAAAACTGATGTTTATAAAAAACAAAACGACCAATCCTATAGCCAGTAAAGAGAATAAAATGATATTTCGTTTTTGATTATTCAATTAGTATTTTTTTTATTTGTATTGTGTTTTTGATAATGGATCAGTTTTTAAAAACGAATCGGAAATCCGTTTTGTATGCTGTCTTATGGAGAGGGTTTAGTTTAGTTTAGTTTAGTTTAGTTTTTGTGCAAAGGTAAAAGTATAATTTGGAAGTAAATCAGCATGGAAAATTTTGATGTAATCTTTTAGGACTAAATCGGGTCGGCTAGGGGCTGATTCATAGTATATCGTTCCGCCAGTAGCGCCTATTTTACCCTCAAAAGTATATACTTGTTTGGTTTTAAAGGCATCAAATTGACTGTAATGTGGATTGATTTTTTCTAATTCAGCTACTGTTTTATAAGGGCCTGTAGCAATCCAATACTGAGCTGTTTTAGCTTTTTCTAATACTTTTTCGAATGATAATCCAATACTTCCCGTTCCTTCGGTGTCTGACCAAAGGTAATTAACTTTTGAATCTTTTAAAAATTGTGCAACCCAACTATTGGCTTTGGCCACATACCATTGATCTTGGTACATGGAACCGTATAATACTGTTGCTGTTGGTTTTTTGGTGGAAACCAAATCCAACGCTTCTTTGTAATTTTTAATAATAGCGTCAAATTGAGTTTTGGCTTCTTTCTCTTTTCCAAAAAGAGCGCCGTACAGTTTTATCCATTCTGCTTTTCCAAGAGGAGATTGCTCCATCCAATCTGCCTGAATACATACTTTTAAGCCACTTTTTGCAAGATTATCAATCATTGGATTATTGTTGTCAATACCAAAAGTCACTATAAGCTCTGGGTTCATTTCTATCAATTGCTCTATATTTAATTTTTCGTTTTGCCCTACATTTTTAACGGTTCCATTATCAATTAATTTTCTGGTTTTTTTAGAAGAAATGTAGTCTGTATGTGGGAATCCAGCCAATCGATTTTCCACTCCTAGCATTTCCAAATAAGGGACAATCGTAGTAGAAGTTACCACAATCGACTCTAGAGGTACCTGGATGGTATTGTATTTTTTCAAACTATCTGGGATGGCGCTGTTTTTCTCTTTTAAGATATAAGTAAAATCTTTTTCAGCATTGGGCCATGGGTTGATTACCTTCACTATAGAAAAGCCTTCGTACTTGTATATGGCTAAGCTATTTGCATATTCAATTTCGTTTTTTGCGTTTAAAATGGATTTAGTTTCTGATTTATCTGCTTTTTTACAACTAATGAAGGAGAGAAGAACAACTAGTAAAAGAATTTTATAGGAAGAAAGTTTCATGATGCTATTTTATGATTTAAGCAAAGGTAAAAGAAATTACAAAAAAAATCTTGTTTATTTTTTAGCCAAAAAAAATCAACAAATACTATCTTTACAGCATGAATGGAATAAAAGCGAAACAGTGTTCAAGTTGTGGAACTAACTTTGGTTGTGGAGATACATTAGAAGGAACTAGATGTTGGTGTAATGATTTTCCGCCGATATTTGTTCCTACAACAGCAATTGATTGTCTTTGCCCAAAATGTTTTAAAGTTTCTTGTTCAGATAAAATTGAGGAGTATGTAAAGACATTGACTCAGGAAACTGTTCTCCATAATAAAGCGACCTCGCTGCCTAAGTCTAATAATTTGATTGAAGGTATTGATTATTATTTAGAGAATGGGAATTATGTTTTTAAAGCATTTTTTCATTTAAAAAGAGGAAGTTGTTGTACGAATGGTTGTCGTCATTGTCCATATAATTTAAACCCAAAAAAAACAAATTAAGGCCTAATTTATAGGTTGAAATCTATTTAATAATTAACAATTTATAACTAATAATTAAAGATGATATATTTAATTACAGGAGGAGAACGCTCTGGCAAAAGTAGTTATGCTGAAAATTTAGCAAAAGAATTATCGGCTAAACCCATGTATGTTGCAACAGCGAGAAAATGGGACGATGATTTTCAAAAAAGAATAGATCGTCATCAAAAAGACCGTGATGAACGCTGGATTAACATCGAAAAAGAAAAGCACTTGAGTGAAATTGATTTCTCCGGTAATGTTGCGATAGTAGATTGTGTTACACTTTGGTTGACTAACTTTTTTATAGATACTAAAAATGATGTTGCTTTGTGTTTAGAACAAGCCAAAGCAGAGTTTGACAAAATAGCAAATCAAGAAAACGCGACTATTATTATTGTTACCAATGAAATAGGAATGGGGGTTCATGCTGAAACGCATATTGGCCGAAAATTTACCGAATTACAAGGTTGGATGAATCAGTATATTGCAAAAAGAGCAGATAAAGTGGTTTTAATGGTTTCAGGAATTCCTGTTACAATAAAAGGACAATAATGAATTTTTTAACTTCTTGGAGTGGTGGAAAAGACAGTTGTTATGCCATGATGCAGGCAATTGATCAAGGTTTAGTTCCTAAAGTATTGCTGAATATGATGAACGAAAATGGTAAAATATCCCGTTCTCATGGATTGCCTTTGTCAATTTTAAATCAACAAGCCCAAAAAATGCAATTGCCTCTGGAAGGCGTTCCTGCAACATGGGGTGATTATGAAGCAAAGTTTATCAGTACTTTAAAAACGCTTAAAGCAAAATATGATTTGGATGCCGCCGTTTTTGGCGATATCGATTTGCAAGCCCATAAAGACTGGGAAGATAAAGTATGTGAAGCAGCTTCTCTAAAAGCAATTTTGCCTTTGTGGCAGCAAGACCGAATCACATTAGTGAACGAAATGATTGATAATGGCATAGAAACTATGATTGTTTCTTGCAATACAATGATGGGCGAAAATTATTTAGGAAAAGTACTAACGAAGGAATTAGCAGTAGAACTGAAAGAAAAAGGAATTGATCCTTGTGGTGAAAACGGCGAGTTTCATACTTTGGTTTTAAATTGTCCTCTTTTTTCAGAAAGGATTAGCCTTCCTGAGTTTTCGATAAAAACCTATAACGACTATTGTTTTATTGTTTGGGAAGATTTCGTTTAGAAATTGAATCAATAAACCAAGTATAAAAAACTACGATGACCTATTTAGATGAAATTTTAAAATCCCGTCGCGACACCCGACATTTTACAAATGAGGAAGTTCCTGATGCCGTTATCCAAAAAGCCCTTCAGGCTGGACATTGGGCACCATCTGTGGGTTTGACCGACGCTACAAAATATTATCTGATCAAATCGGACGAAATTAAGAAAGCGGTTAAAGAATTGTTTTTGGATTATGATAATAAAGCTGCAAATCAAACCGATAGCAAACAACAAAAGGAAGATTATAAAGCTTTAAAACTAGAAGCAATTGAAGAAGCTCCGCTAGGACTCGTGATTTGCTATGACCGTTCAGTTTTGAATAATTTCACTATTGGAACCGTAGGAAGCAATGAAGCAATTAAATTTAGTGCTGTTTGTGCTGCTCAAAATATATGGTTGTCTTTGACAGAGCAGGGATTTTCAATGGGTTGGATTTCGATTTTAAATTATTATCAGTTCAAACAATTACTAGGATTACCAGAACATATTGAACCATTGGGTTACTTCTGTGTAGGCAAACCCGCAACTAATTATGATCAACAACCGATGTTACAACAATTGAACTGGAAACAAAAATCAGAAGTTCCTTTTATAGAAGAAATCAAGATGATGCATTCTAAGAGTAAAATTACACCAACGGAAAAAAAAGGTAAAATAGATGCTAAAGATGATATTTCAGCAGTTTTAAAAATTAAAATTGATGCTAAAACGAAGCCCACGGGTTCATTAGGGATTCTTGAAAAACTTGCCCAACAAATAGGTGAGGTTTTCCAAACATTAGAGCCCAAACTAATTCAACCCAATATTGTAGTTTTTGCTGCTGATCATGGAATTGCGACACATGGAGTGAGTTCATATCCACAAGATGTTACACGCCAAATGGTAACTAATTTTCTAGAAGGAGGAGCGGCAATAAATGTTTTTTGCAAACAAAATAATATTAAATTATCGATTGTAGATGCTGGAGTGAATTATGATTTCCCTCCTAATGTCAAGTTGATTTCAGCAAAAGTAGGCAAGGGGACTCAGTCGTATTCTACTGGACCTGCAATGAGTAGAACCGAATTGAATTTGTGTTTTTCTAAAGGTGCCGCGGTTGTAGATGCTATTGCAAAAACTGGTAGTAATTGTATCGGTTTTGGTGAAATGGGTATTGGAAATACTTCGACAGCTTCCGTTTTGATGAGTTTAATTACTAAAATTCCTTTGGAAGATTGCGTGGGATTAGGAACAGGAGTGAGTGATGAAAAATTGATTCAGAAACAAAAAATCCTTAAAACCGCTGTTGATAATTATTGGGGTTCAGAAGATTTAGAGGAAAAATTAGCGTATTTTGGCGGATTTGAAATCATGCAAATGGCTGCGGGAATACAAGCGGCTTATGAAAATAACATGCTAATTCTTGTTGATGGATTTATTTGTAGTGTGGCTTTTTTGATTGCTCATCAAAAAAATCCTGTTATTATAAAGAACGCTGTTTTTTGCCATTGCTCAGCTGAACAAGCACATGTGAAGTTACTGGATTATTTGGGAGTTGAGTCTGTTTTACAATTGGGATTGCGTTTAGGCGAAGGGACAGGTTGTGCGGTTGCATTTCCTATTATTGAGTCGGCTGTGGCATTTTTAAATGAAATGGCTAGTTTTGAAAGTGCTGGGATTAGCGGCTCATAAATACGATGTTACGATGCATTGCTATGCATCTTTGATAAAAAAAGAATCTTAATAAAATGAAAAAAGAATTACATATATTTTTTACGGCTTTAATGTTTTATACTCGGATTCCATGTCCTAAAAACATAGATCATAACCCGGATTATTTAAACAAAGCCTCTCGCTATTTTCCGTTTATCGGCTGGATAGTAGGTGTTGTAGCATTTGGTGTTTTTAGTTTGTTTAGCTATTTAATAAGTCCTGAAATAGCTGTTATTGTTTCTATGATTGCTTCTATTCTAGTTACGGGGGCTTTTCATGAAGATGGCTTTGCTGATGTTTGTGATGGTTTTGGCGGTGGATGGACCAAAGAAAAAATTCTCTTAATCATGAAAGACAGTGCAATTGGTGCTTATGGATCGATAGGAGTAGTTTTATTGTTTTTATTAAAATTTCAGGCTTTATCCCATATAGTTTCTACAATCGATTTATTAAATATTCAGACGCAAATAGTTGTTTTTCTACTGTTTGTTTCGGCTCATGCTGTCAGTCGTTTGGCAGCTATTTCGATTGTTTTTACTCATGAATATTCAAGAGAGGATGCAAGCAGTAAAAGCAAACCTATTGCACAAAATTATACATGGAGAGAAGTAGTAGGTGCATTCTTTTTTGGGTTATTGCCACTTGTAATTTTGGCTTGTTTTCAGTGGCAATTCCTTTTGGTTTTAGTACCAGTTTTTCTGACGCGATTTTTTTTGGCGAGTTATTTCCAAAAATGGATTGATGGCTATACAGGTGATTGTTTAGGCGCAACCCAACAAGTATGTGAAGTAGTAATTTATTTATCAGTAATTATTTTATGGAAGTTTATTTAGTACGCCACACCGAGACGGTTTGTGAAAAAGGAATTTGTTATGGGCAATCGGATGTTCAGATTTTGGAACCGTATTTGGAATTATTTGATTCAATAAAAAACCAAATTCCAAAAGATGCTGTTGTGTATTCCAGTCCTTTAGTTCGTTGTACTACACTCGCTAATTATCTTTCGGCTTCAATAATTACAGATGCTCGTTTAATGGAAATGAATTTTGGGGATTGGGAAATGAAAAAGTGGGATGTGATTCCTCCTGATGATTTTACACCATGGATGAATGACTTTGTCAATGTCAGTGTTCCTAACGGAGAATCCTTTGTTGATTTGTATAATAGAGTGAATGATTTTTTAGAAAACGAACTTAAAAGCACCGTTAAAAGACCAATTGTGATTGTAGCACACGCAGGAGTTATTAGAAGTATCCTGTGTAAAGTAACTAATGTACCACTAAAAGATGCATTTAATAATAAAGTCAATTTTGGTGCAGTTGTTAAAATAGAATTGTAACTAGTTGTTTATTAGTGTTTAGTGAGTAATTGGTATCTTTTGTTTAAAAAAATGCTCAATAGTTTCTACAAATTAGTTTTAAAGCTGAATTTAGTTTTATCTTTGCCGCCGTATTGAGGTTGTGCGTTTGTTTTATTGCAAAGCACATTAAAAGGGAATCAAGTAAATTTTTTGGAATTTTAATCTAAAATTCTAAATGAGTAATCTTGGGCTGTACCCGCAACTGTAAGCTAAAAAGCTTGTTGTTATCTACAAAACCATTGTTCGCCACGGCGAATGAGAAGGTAAACATCAAGACGCAAGCCAGGAGACCTGCCTACTACATCGAGTATCAAACTTTCGGGAAAAAAGGTTTGGGTATGGGTCATTCTATGCTTTTCTCCCCAATTTATTAAATTTTACATTTTTAAAATGAACAAAAAAATCGTTCGCATAAGTGCGATTGCATTGTTGTTTGCAATGAATTGTTTTGCACAAGAACAAAAGTCAAATCAATTAGATGAGGTTGTAATTTCTGATTCAAAATTTGCTTTGCCAAAAGAAAAATCTGGAAAAGTAATCGTTAAGATTACCGCTGAAGATTTAAAGAAAAAACAAGGGCAATCTCTAGCTGCTGTTTTAAGTACTGTTGCTGGAGTAGAAATTAATGGAAACCAAAGCCGTAACGGTAAGGATTTAGGTCTTTACATTCGCGGAGGAAGAGGACATCAAGTTTTAATCCTGATTGATGGTGTACCAGTTACGGATGCGTCGGGGATTAATTTATCCTATGATTTACGTTTGCTTCCTGTAGAACAAGTGGAGAGTATTGAAATTATGAAAGGGGCTGCAAGTACTTTATATGGTTCTGGAGCAGCTACGGGAGTAATTAATATTACTTTGAAAAAAGCAACTAATAAAGAAATTGCTGGAAATGTGTATATGAATATGGGTACACAAACCGTTGCTAATAAAGCGAATTACAAACCTCAGGAGTATAATCAAGGTTTTTCGTTGAACGGACGTACCGATAAAGTCAATTATTTTGCTTCCTTGAATAGTACTGAATCTACAGGAATATCAGAAGCTAAGCCAGAAAATGAAGGTGTTGATTTTGAAAAAGATAAATTTTCAAGAATAAATTCATTAGTGAAATTAGGATTTACTCCAACTAAAAAGTTGAGTTTGGACTTTTCTGCTAATTATGACAAAGTGAAAAGTGATTTTGATTCGGGATCATTTGTGGATAATAAAATGAATTTTTCTACCTCAGAACAATACAGAGTTGGGTTTTCTCCAAAGTACAAATATGAAAAAGGAGAATTTGTGATGAACTCAAGTGCAAGTTCGATTGACAGATCGATTTTTAATTACGGAAGCTTTTCGTATTACAAATCAAGAAGTATAAATGCGGATGTGTTTAATAAATACAATGTTGCGTCACAATTGTTTATCGTTACTGGTGCTCAATTTCAATTCCATGAAATGTCAAATAAAAGTGATTATGATGCTATCGAAAGTAGTTTAGCAAAATTCAATATGATTGATCCTTATTTAACTGCGGTATATAATTCAGAGTTTGGATTTAATTTAAATGCTGGAGCACGTTTGAATATTCATAGCAAGTATGGTAATAATTTGGTTTTTAATGTGAATCCTTCCTATAAATTGCAAAACCTTCCATTGAAAATCTTAGCTTCTTATAGTACTGCATATGTTACTCCAAGTTTATATCAGTTGTATTCACCTTACGGAGATTTGAATTTGTCACCTGAGAAAGATGCTACTGCTGAGGTAGGTTTTGAAGCGAGTCTGTTCGGTAAAAAAGTAACTTTAACGTCAGTTGCTTTTACAAGAGAAGAGACAGATGCTATTGGTTTTGATTTAATGACCTACAAATATTTTAACGTAAATGGTTTAAATAAGGCAAAAGGGTTAGAAACAATGGTGGTATATGCTCCGAACGATAAAGTAAGTTTTAATGTAAACTATACTTTTACAGAATTAGAGCGACAATCGCGTATTTTAAATCCTAAACATAAAGTGAATGCTGGAATTGATGTTCAGGCCACGCCACGTTTAGCATTTAGTGCTGCTTATCAATTTGTTTCGGATCGCTACACAGAATACACTACTTATCCAGCCCCATCGTATAACGCTGTATTGAATTCAGAAATTTTAAAAGACTATCAATTAGTTAATGCAAATGTTCGTTATGATCTTATTAAAAACAGAATGAATATTTTTGGAGCTGTTGATAATATCCTTGATAAAGATTTTGTTGAGACAAGAGGTTTTAGTACAAGAGGTAGAAATATTAAGGTAGGTTTGAATATTTTGTTTTAATATAATAGTCAAGATTGTTAAAAAAAATCCCACATTCAAGTTAATTCTTGGAGTGGGATTTTTGCTTTTGAAAATGGTATTATTTTAATTCAGCAATACATTCTATTATTTTTTTTGCAATTTGATTTTGTTCGTTATTATTAGAAAGATTTTTTTTGTCACTTTCATTAGTTAAATATCCCAATTCCATTATAACTGCTGGAACCTCTGAGTTTTTCAAAATAAAAAAATTCGCATTCTTTATTTCAGCAACTTTAAAATTTGAATTTAAAAACTTAGTTTGAAAATTTTCGGCTATTGTATTTGACTTTTCATAATTGGTAGATTCTTTTGAAACATAAAATTCCATACCTGAAGTAGTATTGTTTTTACTTGCGTTCACATGTATTGATAAAACCAAATCGGGTTTGATTGTATTTATAAAATCAGTTCTATCTTGTAATGGAATAAATTTATCTGTCGATCGAGTAAAATGAAAAACGATATTTTTATTTTTACTGAATGCCTTGATTTTTGTAATCACTTGTTCTACAATTTGTTTTTCAGATAAATCATCTTGGGTGATTCCAAAATCTTCTCCACCATGTCCAGCATCAATAACTACATTAATCTGTTTTAGTACTTTATTTTTGGGGCTTATAAAAGCAAAAGAAGTAAAAGCTATCAAAATTAAAAATGATTTAATAAGTTTTTTCATAACTAGCATAGTTTTTACATTAGGTTGGTTATATATAACGTATTGAATTCTAATTTATTATATTCTACTGTTAATTATTTCAATGCTTTTAAAAGCCCTTCTGGTGCTTTCTCTATATACATTTGGTTTTGTAAACCGTCAATCGATTTTGTGTCTTTAAAATAATTAAAATCTTGTTCAGGGTTTTGTTTTAGCATTTTTCCTGTTCCTGTAATTTTTCCTATTGCCGTACTCAATAAAGGTTCTGAACTATTTCCAAGAACGTCTAAGTTTCCTAAATTTTCTTTTAATTGGTAAGTAGGAGTAAGGCCATTATAATAATCTCCAAAACCAGCAGCATTGATTATCTTCAATACTATTGGTTGCATCGCATAACGATGGTTAGGATTCCTATTGTCTTTTCCAAAAGTAGGGGAGTCATATAATGTAACCGACCCAACATTTTTCCCTGTAGTAATATCGCCTATTTGTACTACATCCATATAGGGTTTTAAGCCATTGATTACTAATTCACTTGCTGACGCAGTGCTTTTGGTGGTTAGGATGTAAATTTTTGATAAATTTAAACTGTTGATAGGTGTTGTCCCAATTTGGTCTGTAAAGTTATTGTTTAGGGCTTCTGGATTATTAGAGGCAAAATAGTCGTTTATCTTTGAGTTCCACTGTTGTTTTGCGAAAATTTGTCCTGTATATTGTCCCGTAATCATACTGGCTAAGCGGGTAGCAGTAAGTACTGAACCTCCACCATTGTAACGTAAATCTAATACTAAGTCAGTAATACCTTGTGATTTTAAAGATTCAAATGCTGCATTCAATTGAGTATCATATTCAGCATAAAAACCATTGTACATCAGGTAACCTATTTTATGTGCACCATTTGTAATAACTTTGTTTATTAATATTGGATTTTCGGCTACCGTTGTTTTAACTAGGTCCACTGATTTTCCATTAGATGTAATAGCACCTCCATTGTAGTCGGCTAAATTTAAAGTATAGCTATCAGCTCCTAATAAAGTTTGATAATTGCTTATAGTAAGTTGGGTTCCATTAACACCGTAAAAGATACTCCCTCTTTGAATGTTTTTTGTCGCTGCATCAGAATTTGGAAGAATGTAACGAACATAACCAAATATTTCAGTAGTACTTCCCGGTTTGTATACAAGCCCAAATTCTGCTCCATGATTTTTTGAGATTCCTCCAAGGGCCTGCTCTAATTCTAAATAATCACTTACAATCCAGCTAAAGCGATCAATACTTTTATCCACTCTTAGCGCATCAAATAATTCTTCTGGAACAGGATATCCTCTCAAAAATACATTAAGTTGATCTTGAGAAGCAAAACGATCATCGGCTAAGTTAGGCACATCTGCTTGCCATAAATAGTATTGATTCAATCCTTTCCAGATAAAATCTTGAACCTCTAAATTTATTGGTGCTGCTGTGTCATCTTGATCTTGACAACTCTGGAAGGTTAAAGCAGCTAAAAATAATAAAAGTGTAAACTTGAATGTTGTTCTCATATTTGGGGTTTAATATGTATATGAACGTAAAAATACTATCTTTAGTTTTAATTGTTTGTTTTTTTGTAACAAAAATTAAACTGTTTCGTCTTGATATTATAAGGGCAATTGATTTAAATTGTATGCCAAGCGAATTGCAAATCGTAAAATAGAAAAAATAAGTAGTAACATATGAATCAAGTGCAATTTTTGGAACTGACTTCTCCTTTCAAAGACAAACTCTTTCGATTGGCAAAGCGTCTGCTTATTAGCACGGAAGAAGCAGAAGACGCTACCCAAGAAGTACTTGTAAAACTATGGCATAAAAGCGAAAGTCTGAATGGTTTTAATAGTGTAGAAGCATTTGCAATGACAATAACAAAAAACCATTGTTTGGATCAGTTAAAATCTAAGAGGGTTAATAATATTAAAATTGTTCATGATAATTATGCTGATACTACTCCAAGTTTAGAAAAGAAAATAGAAGATGATGATAGTCTTGATTGGGTTGGAAAAATTATTAACCAATTGCCAGAACAACAACGGCTCATAATTCAAATGAGAGATATTGAACAATATGAATTTGAAGAGATTGCAAAAATTATGCAAATGAATGAAACGGCTATTCGTGTAGCGCTTTCAAGAGCAAGAAAAAAGATAAGAGAATGCATGACAAAAATTAATAATTATGGAATGGAATAAAATTGAAATACTTTTAGAAAAATATTTCGAAGGGGAAACAAGTAGTATGGATGAAAAAGAGTTGCAAAATTATTTTTCTTCTCCAAATGTTGCGCAGCATTTAGAGCAATACAAGCCTTTATTTGATTATTTTTCTATTGCGGCAACTCAAAAGTTTGCACCTGAAATACCACTACAATCTAAAAAACGTAAAGTAGCGTGGTTATCTATTGCAGCTTCAGTTGTTATTATGTTAGGTGTTAGTACGTATATGTATTTTGATAATAAAGTTGCTAATCAAGACCTAGGGACCTATACTAATCCAGAGGTTGCTTTAAAGGAAACACAGAAAGCATTGGCAATGTTATCAACTCATGTAAATACTGGCATAGTAAGTGTTAACTACATTCAAGAATACGAGGATTCAAAACAATTAATTTTTAAACAATAACAAATACTAAAAAAATGAAAAAATTTATAATCACACTAGTAATTGCATTAATAGCAACTCCGTTTTTTGCCCAATCGGCTTTTGATAAATTTGATGGACAAGATGATGTGACTTCAATTATTGTCAACAAAAAAATGTTTGACTTGATGAGTAAAGTAAAAGTTGATGCATCTGATAAGGAAACGCAACAATACATGAATTTAATCAAAAAATTAGACAACTTAAAAGTTTTCACTACAAGTAGTTCTAGAGCAACAGCTGATATGAAATCAGCAGCCGATAAATATATAAAAACAGCTGGATTAGAAGAATTAATGCGTGTAAATGACAGTGGTAAAAATATAAAAATATTAGTAAAATCAGGTGCCTCAGACAGTCAAATAAAAGAGTTGTTAATGTTCATTGAAGGAGGAAGTAAAACAAATGAAACGGTGTTAATGTCTTTGACAGGTAATTTTGACTTGAATGAAATTTCAGTTTTAACTGATAAAATGAGAATACCTGGTGGCGATGACCTGAAGAAAGCAACTAAAGGAAGAAAGTAATATGAAAACAGTTTATATCTTTTATTTTTTATGCCTGTTGTTGGTAAGCTGCAATTCAGAACCCACCCTACAAAAATATTTTGTAGAAAATACAGAGAATAAAGATTTCCTTGTAA
Source organism: Flavobacterium sp. WC2421 (assembly GCF_040822115.1). Lineage (NCBI taxonomy): Bacteria > Pseudomonadati > Bacteroidota > Flavobacteriia > Flavobacteriales > Flavobacteriaceae > Flavobacterium > Flavobacterium sp. WC2421. The sequence goes on from NZ_CP162004.1 coordinate 1,904,989, forward strand.
TGGATGTTTCTCCAAATATTTTAAATGTTGACAAAACGAAGTTGTCGATAGCTGAATCATCTGCTTTGAAATCTTTTGATAAGATGAATATTTTAGCATTTAAATTAACAGATAAAAATAAAAATCAGTTTGATGTTCAACGTGCTAAAGTGGATGCTATTTTGAAAGATAAAAAGTACCAACAGTTGATGAGATTTGGTTCTGGTAAAGAAGGTGCATCAGTAAGCTATGTAGGGGCTGATGATCATATTGAAGAATTTGTTTTTTATGCCAATAAAAAAGATGCTGGTTTTGCAGTTGTTAGGGTAATTGGAAAAGATATGAATCCAACAAATATAATAACAATGATGCAAGTGCTGAAAAAGTCCAATATTGACATGGAGCAATTGAAACCTTTGCAACAATTAATAAAGTAATTAATTGTATTAAAATTTATAGGCCTCGATATATTTTATCGGGGCTTTTTTTGCTTGATTTTTATTTGGAGTTCAAATAGTCAGTCCAATCATTTTGAGTATTTAAATTTTTTAGGATTGACGAATCATTAACTTCTACTTCAGTAATTTCGTCCAGATTCACTTTTTTTATTTGGAAGTCTAATCTTGTATTTTCTTCTTTTGGATCTAATGGCGTTAAAGATTTCCAAAAGGCGTTAGATAGTTTAATTGGATGACCATTTTTGCCTTCAAAATTGGGGAGAACAATGGTATTTTTAATTTCAATTATTGCATTCAGTACCGTAGCATTTGGAATTGGAATATCAATGGGACTAATAAGAACAGCTTGATTGGTTTTTATTTTTTGTAATACAGTTTGCAGTGTTGAAAAAGAACCTCGTTCTGGATTTGGATTAATAACGACTCTCACTTTCATTTCTTTAAAATACATAAAATGAGTTTGCGCCTCAGCTAACAATGGAATAGCGTTGAAATAGTCTTGGTAATGGAAACCCAAACCAATGTAGACTTCTGTGATTTGTGTTTTCGAAATCCGATCTAATTGCTCTAAAATCCAATACGTATTATTATAATCTAATAAACCTTTAGCAATACCCATTCTTTCTGATTTGCCCCCAGCAAGTACTATAAAAACGGTATTATTTGCCATAATACACTTTTAGTAATTCAGATGCCACACTGATTGCTATTTCTTTGGGATTGGTTCCGCCTAAATCTAGTCCAACTGGACAATGAACTGCTTTGATTCCAGCTGTAAAACCCAATTCGTTAATCAATAAATTATTAAATTTATTTTTCTTGGTTTTACTGCCTATCAATCCGATGTATTTTGTTTTGGAGTGAACGGCTAATGCGGTAATTTCAAAATCCAATTTGTGATCATGTGTCATGATAACTACGTAGCAATTGTCTCCCCAATTGATCGTTTGTTTGTAGTGATCGAATGCAACACTACTAAATAAAATTGATTTATCTATTTCAATAGTGTTTTTCCAATTCTCTCGTGTATCAAAAAGAGTGATATTAAAAGGAGTATCTTTTAGAACTTCACATAAAGCAATGCCAATATGTCCGGCTCCAAACAGAAACAATTCAGGGGATTGATTCATAGGTTCAATAATTAGTTCTACTTTGCCACCACAGCATTGCTCAAATTCAGGCCCCAGAGTATAAGAGAATTCTTTTGTTTGATTTTCATGAATTGCATTAACTGCCTCTTCAATAATTTGAAATTCTAATTTACCGCCACCTATTGTTCCGTGAATCTTTTTTTGATAGGTTACAATCATTTTAGAAGCTACTTTGCAAGGAGCAGAGCCTAAAACTTTAGTTACTGTAACCAGAGCTACGGGTATTTTTTTAATTTTAAATTCGTGTAATAATTCAATCCAGTTATTCATTAAAATAATTATTGGTTGGAGTGCATAATAGATTAAGCAGGTAAAAATGATATTATACAATATCAAAATCGCTCAAAGGTAAATTATGGTACCTTTTACCAGTAAGTTTAAAGATAGCATTTATAATAGCGGGAGCAATTACGGGTACTCCAGGTTCTCCTACGCCAGTTGGGTTTTCGGTACTCTCCACAATTTCAACATGAACATTTGGAATTTCATTCATTCGAATCATTTTGTAATCAGTAAAACTATTTTGCTCAATCGCCCCATTTTTAGCAGTAATTTTCCCATAAAAGGCTAATGACATTCCAAAAATAGCGGCGCCTTCCATTTGTGCTTTTACGGTATCTTTGTTTATTACGGTTCCGCAATCTATAGCAGTATAAATGTTATGCACTTTTATTTTATTATTTACCATTGATACTTCAACAACTGAGGCCACGTAGCTATAAAAACTATATTGAACCGCTATTCCGTAAGCATGACCTTCTGGTAATGGTTTTCCCCAATTGGCATTTTTTGCAACCACATTTAAAACGTTTTTAAGTCGGGCTGTGTTGTATTTTAGAGGATCTTTTGTGTCTTCGATTCGGTCAGGGCCTATTAGATTCAAACGAAACTCTAATGGGTCTTTATTGGCAGCAAAAGCCAATTCGTCAGCAAATACATTCACCGAAAAACCATGAGGAATATTAATTACAGATCGCATCCATCCAATTCGCACATGAGCAGGTGCTTGACCTACTTCGACCTTAAAGTTTTTAATGGCATAAGGAATATTAGCTGCACTGGCTATTTCCCAATCGGCTGGAAAATCAGTTCCGGGCGCAAAGGTCGACATGATAGAAGGGAATGCAAATCGGTGTAGCCAGCTGGTAACATTACCTTGACTGTCTATAGATGCCTTCATGTATTGCGCACTTACAGTATGATAATATCCATGCTTCACATCGTCTTCACGTGTCCAAATTACTTGTACAGGAGCTTTAATCATTTTTGATACCATAACAGCTTCTACCACATAATCTGGCTTTGATTTTCTTCCAAAACCACCCCCTAAAAAAGTAACATTTAAAGTTACTTTATCAACAGTTGTTTTTAAATAATCTACTACTTCATTTCGGGCAGTTTGAGGATCTTGTGTGGGTGCCCAAACTTCGCAAGTATCTCCTTGAACCCAAGCAACTGCATTTGGTACTTCCATTGGGGTATGTACTAAATGAGGAAGTTGAAAGGTGCTTTCGATAGTTTTATGCCCTCCTTTAAAGCCTTCGTTTACATTGCCTATTTCTTTAGCCACTTTCCCTGGTTTATGGACATTGTCGGTAATTTGACTCATGTATTGATCCGAATCATACGTTTCGTTTTCGCCGTAATTCCATTCAATTTCTAATGCAGCTTTACCTTTGAATGCAGCCCAAGTATTCGTAGCAATTACAGCTACACCACCAAGAGGACCAAAAGGTCTTTTAATGCGAGGAATTTCAATTATGGCTTCCACTCCACGAATTTTCATTGCGGCAGTCTTATCAAAAGATTTAACGGTTCCAAATGTAACGGGACAACGTGCGATAGCTACAAATTTCATATTTGGTAAACGTTTGTCTAATCCAAAAACAGCAGCTCCATTTACATATTCATTGATGTCAATACTTTTTAAATGTTTACCAATGTATTTAAAGTCATTTGGATTTTTAAAAACTATGTTTGTGGGTACTTTAAGTGTTTTTGCTAATTCAACAAGAGCTCCAAATTCTAATTTTTTACCACTAGAGTGAATTATAAAATGATTTTCGGCGGTACACTCTTCTTCGGGCACTTGCCATGTTTTTGCTGCAGCAGTAATTAACATGGCTCTAACCGTAGCGCCCATTTTTCGCATAGTGTCATATAGGTAAAGAATACTTTTAGAACCATCGGTATTTTGATCCCCATATTTTATGTCACCCATAGCTTGTTTAACCGTCACTTTATTCCAGTCGGCATCCATTTCGTCAGCAATGACTGAAGTTAAAGAGGTTCTTACTCCATTCCCCATTTCAGATCGGGAAGCAATTAAAATCAAACTTCCATCAGAATTCAATTGAACGAATAAATTAGGATTAAATTCAATTTTGTTTTCAGGCTTTTTTTTATCGAAATATAAGTAAGTACTACCAGCTAGAATTAATCCACCCGAGGCCAAACCAATGTTTTTAACAAAACTTCTACGGCTCATGTTATGAATATCACTCATGGTTTGCTTTATTTTTAAGTTCAACAGTATGGTGAATGGCTTTTTTTATTCGCTGGTAGGTGCCACAACGGCAAATATTACCACTCATGGCGTCATCGATATCTTTGTCTGTAGGATTTTCGTTTGAGTTAAGTAGGGAAGTAGCAGTAATTAATTGGCCAGGTTGACAGTAGCCACATTGTGGAACATTATATTCCGACCATGATTTTTGCAATAATTGTAGATTTTCTTGAGTACCTTCAATTGTTGTAATCTCTTTTCCAGTAACTGCAGAAACAGGTGTCAAACACGAATAGGTAGCAGTATTGTCAATTAATACTTTGCAAGAGCCACAAGCACCTATTCCACAGCCAAATTTAGTGCCAGTCAGGCCAATAATGTCTCTAATAGCCCATAATAAAGGCATTTCTGGATCTACATCTATCTGATGTTTTTCTCCATTAATTTGAAGTGTAATCATGTTGCTTTACAATTTGTGTTACGGACCCCCAATTTAAGCTTTTTATTTCTAATTTAATTTTTTTTTAAAATTAGGTTCAATTGAGTAGATTTTATTACTTAAGTATTAAGGTTGATAGGAATGTGCTTTTAATACGAAAGTTTAAAATCGCACTCTCTATTATAAGATTAATAAATGCAGCCTTTTATTTTATTAATATGATTATTAATAGTTGGTTTTTAGAATATTTGATAATTATTTTAATCGCAATTATTTTTTTTATTTTATATCAATTCTTCTATTCTATTTGCATTATTATATTGAAAATGTAATACCGGTCATTTACACACATCATTTGTTTTATATAATGCTTCAAATCTTTTATTTTAATTTTTAAAATAAATCTATTTTCACAAAAATAATTTTACTGTTTTAGAAACCGTTAAATATTGTGAAGCAATATTTTCTGAAATTTAATTTTCGAAATAGCACTGCTATAAGAGCACAACTTTTTCCGTAAACAAACTGATTGAATTAATAATATAAACCAAAATTACGCTCTGTTACAACTAAAAAATTAACCATTAAACTAAAAATTATGAAAAAATTAGGTATGATTGCTTTTGCACTAACTTGCTTATTAGGATTAGAATCCTGCTCGGATAATGTAACATCTGTCGAAGAAAACCAACAGGTAACTGCAAGTATAAGTAGTGCTACAAGTAAAGTCGCTGGTGCTCCATGGGTAAAGCAATTTGAGGAAACATTTAATATGGGTTCTTCACTCTCGCAATGGACAAAAGCACAACGTACAGATTATAATTCTAACTATTGTGATTATAAAAGTTCCGTACCTACAATACAAACTAGGGATGGTAGAGATTGTTTAGAAATAAAGACTACAAAGTTGAGTGCAAGTAAATACCAATCGGGTCTAATTAAGTCAATATATCAGTATAAACCTGAAAATAATACAGAATATATGCTATCTGCTAATATTAAATTAATAGCTATGGATGGTGCTAATTATAAATCATTCACAGATACTTATGGAGCTTGGCCCGCTTTCTGGAGTGTCCAAGAAAATGCTTGGCCAGTTCAAGGAGAAATTGACACTATGGAGGGTTATTCTTTTGCTCCTAATGCGTCCCGTTTTACCTCTAATCTTTTTTACGGTACAACATCTGGGACAAATCAATTAGGAAACGCTGCAGAAAGAAGTTATCCAAGTGCATTTAATGTAAATGGTAATAATGGGTGGCATTTATACGAATCTTTTTGGAGTGTAAAAAATAATGTGGTGACGGTAACTATAAAATTAGATAATGTAACGGTTTCTACATACACTAATAGCAGCGTGTCAAAGCTCAATTTGAACAATTTTGGACCGCATAATATCATTATAAATATGAATGTAGGATCAAACGATTCCAATTTTATTGACCCCAATAAAATAAACTTATTTACAAGTACTATGATGTGGGTAGATGATGTTACGGTATATAAAAGATCCATCTAAATAATTTAGAGAAGATAACCCGTGTCATAACACTGCTGTAGGTAAATAAGTATTAAAAAAAAAATATTTAATACTTGGATTTGATAAAATCCGCAAAAATAGGCTTGCTATTTGCACGTCGATTTTGCGGATTTTTTAATATTCTGTTAAAATGTAATTTATCAGAAACCACAATTTCATCAAAAGTGAGTTAAAGTGGGGATATTGATAGATAAAAAACAAATTGTAATAGGGCTTTAGGTCTTACTAAAAAGTGGAAGTAATAACTCTGGATTTTATAATTAATATATGAGACTCTTTTTATGTCAGTTTTTTTTTGATTTTATCATTACTTTAAAAATAGAATAGTAGAATTATATTTTTGATATTAAAAATAACTCAAATATCACTAAAAGTTGGTATTGTGTATAATGGGGGTATTGTTTTACTTTGTAATATAATAAATGCAAATAGATTAGATTAAAGCGAAGAGATGAAAACTAAGTCAATAAATAGAATTAATAAATACGATACGTTGTTCTTGTATATCGGAACTTTTTTTGTTGCAATAGCTGGTTTGTCTGGAATTTTAATGGCAATCTATTTATCAATTCAACTAACTGAGAGTTTTTAATTATATAGATTAACCAATATATCAGTTTGTAAACGAAAAAAAGGTATAAGTAGTTGATCAACTACTTATACCTTTTTTTTAAGTGACCACGGTGGGATTTGAACCCACACGCCCTTGCGAGCACCAGCCCCTCAAGCTGGCAAGTCTACCGTTTCTCCACGTGGCCTAAAAATAAAAAAGGTCAAGTAATAAATTACTCGACCTTTTAGTGACCCGACTGGGGCTCGAACCCAGGACCCCATCATTAAAAGTGATGTGCTCTACCAACTGAGCTATCGAGTCAAAGCTTTCAAGGAAATTATGTGTTGATCACTACAATTGTGACCCGACTGGGGCTCGAACCCAGGACCCCATCATTAAAAGTGATGTGCTCTACCAACTGAGCTATCGAGTCATATTCTTTCCTTGAATGCGGGTGCAAATATAAGGACTTTTTTTGAAGTTTTCCAAGCAATTTTATTATAAATTTGTCTTTTTTTAACAATTAATCTTAACGCCTTAGTTTATAAGGTTTTATTCTATGAAAAAAATTATATTATTAGGCTATATGGGTTGCGGTAAGTCTACCATTGCCAAAATGCTTTCAAAAAACATTCATATTCCATTTGTCGATTTAGATAAATATATCGAGGATAAAGTAAATAAGTCTATAAATTCTATTTTCGAATTGTATGGTGAGATTTATTTTAGAAAACTAGAACACGAATGTTTTGTTGAGTTATTGAATTCTGATCAGGAAGTTATTATTGGCTTAGGTGGAGGTACTCCATGTTATGCAAATAATCATGAATTATTAAAAGGGAGTGGTGTGAAGTCAATATACTTGAAAGCATCGATCCAAACCTTGTTTGATAGATTGTCTGTCAATAAAAGTAAAAGACCGCTTATTGCCAATAAAAATGATGAAGAGATGAAGGAGTTTATAGCCATGCATCTTTTTGAAAGGAGCTTTTATTACAATCAGGCACAATATATCGTTTCAGTAGATGCTAAAACGATAGATGAGACGGTAAATGATATTCTAGCTGTTTTAGCTTAAATAAGCGTAACTGTCATCGTTTTCATCAAATACAACTTGAACGTGCTCTAATAGAGAGGTAGAAAGTGAAATTCCTTTAAAATCAGCTTTAACTGGGTATTTTTTGTGATTGCGATCTACTAGGACAGCTGTTTTGAATTTTTTCAATGGAACATCTAGAAAATGTCTTACAGCATATATAAGTGTAGTACCTGAGTTTAATACGTCGTCAATTAGGATTAGTCCTTTGTTGGCATATTGTTCTTTGGTTATAGATGTGTGTATTGGTAATTCAGGATGTTGTTTGTCAATATGAACTTCGCATAGTAAAACATTTAAAGTGGAAATGGTTTTAAGTTCACTTGCTATTTTTTCTGCAAAAACATAACCATTAGTGGCAATTCCGGCAAGAACTACCTCGTTTTCATCTACAAAAGTCTCGTAAATTTGATAGGCAATTCTTTTTATTTTATGCTCTATTTCTTGATTTGTTAAGATGATGTTTTTGCTCATTATTAGATTTGTTTCAAGTTTATTATTTCAAGTTATTCTGTGTCTTCTTCTTCGGATATGATTTCGTTACCAAATTCATCAATATCTCGTCGGTCTTTTTTGGTTGGTCTTCCAGTACCGTTTTTTCTATAATGGTCTTTCGATAATTTTAGTAGTTCTAAATGTTGATACACTTCGGCTGGAGTATCATTTCTTCTGTAAATATCAACTAATTTAGCTCCTACGCGATTCTCTGGAATATCTAAAACGGTGATTATCTGGGTGATTTGATCTTTTCTAAATGTGATTTTATCAGTCGGAAAAACCTCTTTTGAGGGTTTAGCAACAAGACCATTTACAGTGACATGATTCTTTTTACAAGCCTCTGTTACCATATTTCTTGTCTTGTAATATCGGACACACCATAAATATTTGTCTATTCTCATAAAAATTCTAAAATCGGAGTTAAATTGTTTACAAAAATAAATCAATATTGTATCTTGCGCACTTAAAAATCAACAATAATGAACAAATTTAAGTATTATTTTATTTTAATAATTACAACATTCTCTTTATTTTCATGTTCGAAGAATGATACCCCTGCAGTTGAGCCACTTAGAGATTATGCAGAACAATATACAACCGATAATACTACTATTGAACAATATTTAAAAACATATTATATTACTGTAGTGGATCACCCTGGTTTTTATGATGATCAGGATGTTACTTTTACTAAAATTCCGGATGGTGGAAGTCAAAAATCAATTTGGGATCAAACGGATTATGAACTAAAAAGTAGAACAGTAAGTTTAAATGAGGTTAATTATAATTTATATTATTTAGTTTTGAGAACGGGAACAGGAAGTTCACCTACAAATGTAGACGGAGTTTTGTCGTCTTATAAAGGAGATTATTTGGAAGAGATTAGTGCATCAAATGTAACTACACTAACAGCAACACCATTTGAGGAAGTGAAATACCCACAACAAATGATAAGTCTATTCAGTACTATCACAGGTTGGAGTGAGATTTTTCCACAATTTAAAACAGGGAGTTATACTACTAAAGAGGACGGTACTATTTCATACAAAGATTTTGGAGCTGGTATCATGTTTGTTCCGTCAGGATTGGCTTATTATGCTTCAGGAAGTGGAGTTGTTCCTGCTTATGTCCCTTTGGTTTTTAGTTTTAAACTATATGAATTGCAAAGACTGGATCAAGATGGAGACGGTGTTCCTTCTTATTTAGAAGATCTAAATGGTGATGGTTATGTTAGAAGTTTTGCTACGGGTATTGTAAATCCTGACGATACTGACGGTGACGGTATTCCCAATTTCTTAGACGTTGATGATGATGGAGATGGCTATAGCACGAAAAGAGAAATTGCTGCAGGAACAGATTATTTAGATAAAAATAGTCACCCATAGTTAGTTAGTTTATAAACTTCAAAATTTAAGAAGTTTCAGTTTTTTAGTTGAGATTTACTTATTTTAAGATATAAAAAAATCCCATTCAGTAATGAATGGGATTTTTTAATGATATAATAAAGAAGAATTATTTTCTTTTGATTACTCTTTCAACAGCTTCAACAATCGCTTCATTGTTTAACTTGTATTTTTCCATTAATTGAGCAGGAGTTCCAGATTCACCAAAACTATCATTGACAGCAACAAACTCTTGTGGAGCAGGATTGTTTAAAGCTAATACTCTAGAAACGCTTTCTCCAAGTCCTCCAAGGATGTTGTGCTCTTCGGCAGTAACGATACATTTAGTTTTAGCCAATGATTTTAGAATGGCGCCTTCATCTAATGGTTTAATCGTATGGATGTTAATTACTTCAGCAGAAATTCCTTTAGCTTCTAATGCTTCAGCTGCAATAAGTGCTTCCCAAACTAAATGCCCTGTTGCTACAATAGTTACGTCAGTACCTTCACTAAGCATAATCGCTTTCCCTATTACGAAAGGCTCGTCAGCAGGCATAAAGTTAGGTACAACTGGACGTCCAAAACGCAGGTAAGCTGGACCATGATGATCTGCTAATGCTAGCGTAGCTGCTTTAGTTTGATTGTAATCACAAGTATTAATTACTGTCATTCCTGGCAACATTTTCATTAATCCAATGTCTTCAAGAATTTGGTGTGTTGCACCATCTTCTCCTAATGTTAATCCAGCATGTGAAGCACAGATTTTTACATTTTTTTCGGAGTAAGCTACTGATTGACGAATTTGGTCATATACTCTTCCTGTAGAGAAGTTAGCAAAAGTTCCTGTGAAAGGAATTTTTCCACCAATAGTTAAACCAGCTGCAATTCCAATCATGTTTGCTTCAGCAATTCCAATTTGGAAAAAACGCTCCGGGTGATTTTTTTTGAAATCATCAAATTTCAATGATCCAATTAAATCCGCACAAAGTGCAACAACATTTTCATTTTTCTGACCTAATTCAGTCATTCCCGCTCCAAAACCTGAACGAGTATCTTTACTTCCTGTATTTGTATATTTTTTCATTTTCTAATTTAGATTTTTGGCAGTATTCTACTGAACACTAATTACTGAATACTTTTTTAGTAATCTGAATTACCTCCAGTATTATAATTCTGTCCTAAAGCATTTTCTAGTTGAGCATCATTTGGTGCTTTACCATGCCATGCATGACTGTACATCATATAGTCTACTCCGTTACCCATCTCAGTGTGCAATAATACACAAACTGGTTTTCCTTTTCCTGTTCTTGATTTTGCGTCATTCATACCAGCAATGATTGCTTCGATATTGTTCCCTTCTTTTATTTCAAGAACATCCCAATCAAATGCTTCAAATTTTGCACGGATACTACCCATAGCCAAAACTTCATCAGTAGTTCCGTCAATTTGTTTTCCGTTAAGGTCAATAGTAGCAATAAGATTATCTACTTTTTTAGCAGATGCATACATGATTGCCTCCCAATTTTGACCTTCTTGTAATTCACCATCTCCGTGAAGCGTATAAATCAAATGGTTGTCACCATTTAATTTTTTTGCTTGTGCAGCACCAATACCAACAGATAAACCTTGTCCAAGTGAACCAGATGCTATTCTTACTCCTGGTAAACCATCGTGAGTAGTTGGGTGTCCTTGTAATCTTGAATTAATCAAACGAAAAGTCGCTAATTCAGAAACTGGGAAATAACCGCTTCTTGCTAGTACGCTATAAAATACTGGAGAGATATGACCGTTTGAAAGGAAGAATAAATCTTCTCCAATTCCGTCCATATCAAAACCTTCTTTGCGTTCCATAAGGTTTTGGTATAAAGCTACTAGAAATTCAGTACAACCAAGTGAACCTCCAGGATGTCCTGAGTTTACGGCATGTACCATTCGAAGAATGTCTCTTCTTACTTGGATAGTTAAATCGTTTAATTGTTGTGTGTTAGGCTTCATTTTGTGTGTAAAAGTTAAACTGTTGCAAATGTAATTTTTATTTTGGCGTAAGACAAATGATTTTTGATTTTGTTATACTGCGATTTTGCTCATTATTATTCTAAAAAATAATGAATAACTACTATTTTGGGTATAATTTTTTTCTTTTTTTTACAATCTCTTTTTTTATAATGTTCCTGTAATTATTACCTTGCGAGTATGTACGAACAATTAGAAAAGAGTATTGGTGAAAAGGTAACACTGTCAACTGAAGAGTTTGAATTGTGTAAAACTTTTTTTATCCCAAAAAAAATCAGAAAAAAACAAACCTTACTTCTTGAAGGGGATGTTTGTACGTACAATGCCTTTGTTGAAAAAGGAATTTTAAGGTCCTATACTACTGACGAGAAAGGACATGAAAATGTGATACAGTTTGCTTTTGAAGGATGGTGGATTACCGATTTATCTAGCTTTTTAACTGGAGGAAATTCTACTTATACTATTGAAGCTTTAGAAGATTCCGAATTATTGTTATTAACCACGACAGCCAGAGAATCATTAATGAATGCGATTCCTGCTTTTGAAAGGTATCAAAGACTTTTGTTGCAAAATGCATATATCGCTTTACAAACTAGAATCAATAGTGCATTGACAGCTACGGCCGAAGAAAAATATTTAAAATTGACCACTTATTACCCTGATATTGTGACCCGTATCCCACAACATATGGTGGCCTCGTATTTAGGCCTTACTCCCGAGACATTAAGTCGAGTGAGAAAACAAATAAACCTTCGCAAATAAAATTGATCTAGATCAATGTCATTTCTTATTCTACCTCAATGGAAGAAGAGACTTTCCCGTTGTAGTTTTGCGTCACTAAAATGATGAAGATGCAAAATAGTAAAACAATTGCCGTTATTGGTGCTTCAGACAAAAGAAATTTTGTGGTATTAAATGAGCTAGCAGCTCGTTACCAAATGTTATTATTTGATAAAAACGAAAAGGCACTTTCGGATGTCCATCAAGCACTTTTAGTTCAAAATCGATATGGTTCTATCGAAAAGATGGATTGTCCCACTAATGCAAGTTGGGAAGCAGATATCATTATTCTTTCAGGATTTTGCATTAACGATGCTAATATAGTTCATAATATTAAAAATGTTGCTACAGCAAAAATTGTAATTATTATGGAAAATGATGATGAGTTTACCAAATCAATAAATCATCAAGTAAGTTTTGATCTTATTTTTCCACATTCAAAAATAGTCGAAGTTATAAATATAAACACCGATGATAAAGCAGAGAAAGAGTTCCTTTTAGAAGGACATGATTCTGATGCTTTAGATATCGTTTCAACCATTTTAGAAGGAATTGGTTTCAACACGTATGTCTCACAAATTAATTAATAAAAATAAATCTTATGAATAATAGCATTTTATTACAACCCTATACATTCAATTCTACATCTTTTAATAACCGTATGGCTATGGCACCAATGACAAGAAGCCGGTCAGGAAACGAAGGAAACTTGGCTACGGAACAAATGGCAATATACTATTCTGATCGTGCCGATGCAGGTTTACTAATTACCGAAGGTACCGTAGTGAGTACGAAAGCAGTAGGTTTTATTAATGTTCCGGGAATTTACAGTGCAGCACAAACGGAAAGCTGGAAGCAAGTGACGCAAGCGGTTCATAATAAAGGAGGGAAAATATTTGTTCAATTATGGCATACTGGTAGGTTGTCACATCCAGATTTACATAATGGAGAATTACCTCACGCTCCCTCGGCAATTAATCCTGAGGCCAAAGCATTTACTGCTCAAGGTTTTGTAGATACCGTAACTCCAAAAGAAATGACTGTTGCCGAAATTAAAACAACTATTGAAGATTTTGCAAATGGGACTAGAAATGCCGTAGAAGCGGGTTTTGATGGTGTTGAATTACATGCAGCCAATGGGTATTTATTTCATCAGTTTTTTAATGGAGCCTCAAATACACGTACAGATGAATACGGCGGAAGTATTGAAAATAGAGCCCAAATTTTATTTGAAACCTTAGATGCCCTAAAAGGAATTATTGATTACTCTAAAGTGGGAGTTCGATTGAATCCATCTATGCACGGTGTACAAGGAATGACAATAGACAAGGAAACAATTCCTGTACATGAATATATTGTAAATCGTTTAAACGACTACGGATTAGCTTATGTGCATTTAACGGAACCTTTTACGGATGTTAGTGAAGTACCTTATGCCGTTACTGAAGTAGCCAAACATTTTAGACCTATATATAAAGGGTTGTTGATGATTAATAAAAGTTTTACTAAAGAAACAGGTAATAAAGTGATTGAAGAAGGGCATGCCGATATGGTCGCGTTTGGTGTTCCTTTTCTAGCTAATCCTGACTTAGTTGCTCGATTTAAGAAAGATGCTCCCCTGAATACTCCAGATCCAAGTACTTTTTACACTTTTACTGAAAAAGGATATAATGACTATCCTAAAATGGAAGTTTAATCGATTTAATTTGTTGATGAGATTTACTGTTTATTAATTCTTATATATGATGCAATAAAATAATGATTATATGAATTAGAAAATCTCATAAGAAAAGCTCCATAAATTTATGGAGCTTTTTTTTAAGCATTTTCTTCTAAAAAAGAGATGCTTTTTTTCTAAATTTTGCTTTGTAAACTGCTCCAGCCTCCACCATTGTGAACAGTGGTAAATCCGTTTGATTTTAAAATACTCTTAGCCGATGCACTTCGCATTCCTGATGCACAACAAGTAATAATAGTTTTCTCTTTTTTGATTTTAGCAATATGGCTATTAAGTTCATTCAAAGGCGCATTTATCGAGCCTTTAATATGTCCTTGTTTGTATTCTCCGGGACTACGAACGTCAAGGATTACTGCTCCTTGTTTTACTAAATCAGCGTAATCTACTTTTGGTCCTAAACCAAATATCTTTTTTAAGGTGTTTATCATTGTTATTGATTTATTTTGATTTATAATAGTTTACGTCTAGCCACGAACCGCCGTTGTAACATTCAATTCCTTGTTGAGAAAGGAAATGCTGTGCTTGTCCGCTTCTATTACCGGAGGCACAACATAGAATTAACGGAGCTTTAAGTTTTTTTAACTCTTCGATTCTTTCAGGAATTTCATTTAAGACGATGTTAATAGACCCTACTACATTGCCTCCTATAAATTCACCATAGGAGCGTACATCTACAATAGTTCCTTGGTTTTCTTTTATTATTTTTTCTAAGTCCATTTTTTATTTTCTAAAGGTTTTTGAAATCATCCAAAAAACATTGATTGATTATCAGATGTTATTTGAATTTTATTTTACAAAAGTAATAGAACTCTACATGGTGTACAGTAACATTTGTTACATAAGAATTTTTTTTTGATCATATTTTTTTTCAAAAAACAAGCCTGCTAATACTAACAGGCTTACGAAGATTTTAAAATAATATATTACTATTTATGCTCTAATGTTGGAAATAGCATCAGCTCTAAAAGCATTTTTATTAATAGATGATATCGCAATGCCAGTTAGTTCAGCATCTGCTTTTTTTGCTTCATCGAGAGTTTTGGCTAATAAAGTGGCTGCTTTATTTTCTCCTAATGTTTTTGCAAAAGCATGTAAAGTACCATATGTGGCTATTTCATAATGTTTCATTTTTTGTTCGGAAGCAATAATACTAGCGTCACGTACCATACCATGATCTGTTTTTTTTATCATTTTATCATTTTCCTTTAGGATTCCTTCCATAGCATCGCATTTTTGCGCTTTTGCTTCAATTCCTGTAGTTTCAAATATTTTTTCTAATCTGGAAACATGTTCATGTGTTTCCTTTAAATGATTTTTTAAAGTTGTTTTTAACTCAGGATCAGAAGCATTTTCCATCATTTTAGGTAAGTTAATGCTAAGTACCTTTTCTGCATAATAAATATCTTTCAAGCCAACTTCAAATAAATCTCTTAATCCATGTGAAGGATTTGCTTTTGCTTTCATTGTTTCTTTTGAAGCTTCTTGTTTTCTAGTTGTAGGTGCCATAATAATTGGTTTTTATATATTAATAGATTGTATTATAAAAATTTTTGTCTTTTTCTAATTTCTTTTAATTTTCAATATCCATAAGCTATTATTTTTCTTATTCTATTTATAAAGTTATAAATATTTTAATTTAAGTAACTGTTAATTAACTTAATATAAACATAAACTGCGTGAATTAACTAAAAGTAGTAAGGCGTTTCTTTGTAATAACAACATGTTGTTTTTTGAGTTTTGTTAGCTTTCTTTAAAGAGAACTAAAAAATATATTTTTCAAATTTATTTAAACATAATTAAAAACAAAAAAGCCAGTTAAACCTTTTGATAAAGGAAAAACGGGCTTATTGATGCAAGTTTTTAAATGTTTTTATAATGCGATAACAGCTACTGAAATAGTTTTGATAACTATTGTATCGAGTTATTTTTCATTTCTTCAAGCAGTTTAATTATTTTATCCAATTTGTCTACTTCGATATTATTTAATTTTAAGGTTAATGCTTCAATTTCTTGTTTAGCATCAATGTTAGTTTGGTAATCAGCTTGGGCTTGCATTCTATCTCTTTCACTTTGTCTATTTTGAGACATCATAATGATAGGAGCGGCATAAGCAGCTTGCGTTGAAAAAACAAGATTAAGTAATATAAAAGGATAAACATCCCAATGCTTCACAAAAGCCAATAAATTGAGACCCATCCAAAGTACAACTAGTATTGTTTGTACAATTATAAATTTCCATGAACCCATTCCTTTTGCTACACTATCAGCTAGTCGGCTACCAAATTCTAATGTTTCAAGATGTTTTTGATGCCAGTTGTTCGTTTTTATCATTGTTTTTGGATTATTTTTTTATAAATATTTCATATCAAATATAACTCAATCTTTGTTGCAATAAATTAAAATTTTAGTTAATGTGAGTACATTGTTTGTCGAAAGAAAATAGTCATTCGGCTACACAATTAATAGCATTCATCTAATAGTATATTTATGAGCTTTAATGTCTTTATATATTTGTGGTATAGTTTTAGATAATAGAGTAGGTAACAACAAGTATTATAATTGGTTATTATGTTTTGTTGAGAAGGTCAGTAAAATAAGTGTATCTGTAAATGCATTCGCTTGAGATAAGATTAAATCATTAGCAACACTTTGAAGAAAATTACAGAGCGGACCATACAGTTAAAATATAGGATGTTTAGTTTTTTAGTTGATTGGTTAAATACCCCAATTTAGCCGTTTAGAACAGTCTTAGCTTTCTTAGTTAAGACTGTTTTATATTTTAATTATCAATGTGTTTAATAATTCTTGTCCTTCTTCCCAATATTGCAATCGCGATTCAGAGTTGAGGTGTCCTTTTAGTCCCACATTGATAAAAGTACTTCCCCATTGATGAGCAAGAAAAACAGCTTTTTCTACAGAAATATAGGGATCGTTAGCACTCGTTACCAGAATGGTAGGGTACTCAAATTTGGATAAAGGAATTGGCGAAAAGTTTCTTGTTTCTTCTGGTGTGTGTAATGGTGAATCTACATCAGCAGGAGCCACAAGTAAGGCGCCAGCGATTTTATTTGTAGTATTCTTTTTTGACCAATGCGCTACAAGTGAAACGGCTAGACTATGAGCAACAATAATTATTGGACCGTCAATGCTATCAATACTTGAGGAAAGGCCATTCAGCCAATCCTCTAAAATTGGATTGTCCCACTCTTTTTGAATTACTTTTTTTGAATTTTCAAATTTGTTGAGCCAATAATTTTGCCAATGCTCTTTTCCAGAATCACCTAATCCAGGAACTATTAATAAGGTAAAGTCCATGCTTTTTTATTTTTATAATACCAATTGTACTGAATTGCAATGTACTATTTTACAGTAATACAATTACCATTTTTAAGTTGACTTTTTTGTCTTATATTCGTTAAAAAAAAGATGCGTTTTCCTATAGTTATTTTAATAAGCGGGATTTTATTGATGAGTTGTAGTTCTAAAAAATTTACTTCCGTTTCTTATCTAAAATCTGCAGAGGGTACTACTGCAAATAGTCCTAATTTGAATGTATTTGTTCCAAGAAGTGATAAAAGCGCACCTTTTCCAATTTTAATTTTTGTACATGGAGGAAACTGGAACAGTGGTAGAAAAGGAACCTATGATTTGTTAGGAAGAAATTTTGCTAGCAAAGGAGTAGTTACTATTATTCCTGATTATACTTTAAGTCCAGATGCTAGTTATGATGAAATGACCGAGCAAATCGCATCAGTAATTCAATGGGTAAAAGCGAACGGCAGCAAGTATAATGGAAATCCAAATCAAATTTTTATAACTGGTCATTCTGCGGGAGGGCATTTAGGGGCCTTGGCAGTGATGAACCCAAAATATGGTATTGATCCTAAAAGTATTTCTGGGATTATATTAAATGATGCTGCTGGGCTGGACATGAAGAACTATTTAGAACAAAATCCACCAACAGCAACCGATAATTATTTGACTACTTGGACCAATAGTCCTGATCAATGGAAGGAAGCTTCTCCCATTTATTTTTTGAATAAAAATACGCCACCGTTTTTAATCTATGTTGGGGACAAAACGTACCCTTCTATTAAAGTAGCAAACAAGCGTTTTGTTGACGCCTTACAACCCTATCAACCAACAGTTACTCCAATGCATTTAAATAAAAAACATATTCCTATGGTAACACAATATTTATGGCCATGGAGCAACCGTTTTGAGGAGGTTATTGAATTTATGAATAGTCATAAATAATTCTATTTGGCTTTTTGAAAGGAAGTTCTATTTTTTTGTTCCGATAAAATACCGCTTAATAAAGGTTTCGTTAGTTCTTCTATTTCATTCTCTGTGATGTCAATCGCTTTTGAGTTGTCAATTAATTGCAACCAAGGTTTTGGAGCATCAAAATTATAAGAACCAAAAACAACTACTGGAGTACCTTTTACTTTTACATTTTCTTCATCAGCTAGTACCCATTGGTCAGCCCAATCATAAAGATAGCGCGCATCTTTTTCTCGAAGACGCAAGCAAGAATGAGAAGCTGGATAACCGGGTAAACTGTATTGATGCCATCCCACACCTTCTTTGTTAGCAATATTAAAGTTCCATTTTAAATCCCATTCATCATTGAAAGTACTCGTTGTTTGTTCCGCCTTCCAGTTGGTATAGAAAAGTCCAGTAGGGGTTTGGTCTTTTTTTCGTCCCATATTAGTTGGCCCCGTATAGATTAACTCTCCATTTTCATAGGCTGCAAATGTTTGTGTTGGGTAAGAAAAATAGATGATTTTATCAATATCTTTTAGATACTCAACATGAGTAGGAAAAGGCAAGTAAAATTCAATATCACCGCTGAAATCTCCAGGAATGATTACTGAATCCATTTGAGTAAAATTGGTTTTGTCAGTTCTATTAAGTGCAAGGGCAATATCCATTTTTAGGGAATCTTTCGCATTTTGTTCCAACCATTGTTTTGTATTAGTTAATGTATAAGAGACCATTTTTGGTTGTTTTCTTACGCGCACTTTTTTGGTTTTAATAGATTCTGTTGATTCATTTTGCTTGCATGAGTAAAGTACTACGATGATGCTTAAAAGAAGAATAATTTTTTTCATAGGTTAATTTTATAATACAAAATTGGGCTAAATTCTTGACCAAAGTATTACACAATTATCGATTTAATTTATTTTATTCACATATTAAAAATCTTATTGGCGGGTTAAATTGGGACAATTTTTTACGATAGGGTAGGGTGTTTCCACTTCTAGTTGTCTTACTAGTATAAACGATAGTGTACTATCACTAAAATTTAAAATTATGAAAGCAATTAAAACAATACTAGCAATAACACTTTTTGGAATTATAGGAACAGTAAATGGGCAAGAAGCTAGAGTAAAAAATGAAACGGCCATAAATACGAATCAAGATAGAATGGCGTATTATGAGCAAAGAGGAGCGGAAGATGCTCGTTTTGAGTTTGAATTTAAAGCTAAAAGCAAAGCAGATGAAAAAGCTTTTTGGGAAGAACAAAAAGAGTATGAAAAGAATTTAAAGAAGCATAATAGGAAAGCGTATCGCGCTTATATAGCGAGTAAGCAAGAAGCCTATGCAGAGCACCATCATCATTGTGATGGACATTGTTACCATAGCGATTCGTTTTACCAGCATGCTGGATATTACTACTATGGGTATGATGAACAAAACTATCAAACAACTCCTCACAGTACTTCAGTAAATACACAAATACGAGTAAACACACCAAGTGTGCGATTAGGTGTTTTTTAATAATTTGAATTAGTAAAAAAAGCCGCTCTTTCTTAATAGGAAACAGAGCGGTTTCTTTTTATATAGTAATTTACAACTACGCTAAACTTATAAGTCAAAAGAGTTGAAGTTTTAATTATTCTGTCTTTTCTAATTGATCCTTTAAATCAGTTATTTTTTTTATCGTCAAGCTAGGTTCAATACCCCAAGGGTCAAAGAGGGAATCGGGAGTGCGTTGGACCCAAGCGGAACGCATCCCATACGATATAGCACCAATAACATCAAAAGGATTGCTTGATATCAACCAAGAATTGGATGGAGTTGAGTTCGTTTCTGTATTGAAATGTTCGTAAACTAATGGGCTTGGCTTGAAAACTTTAACGTCTTCCACGCTTACAATTCCATTAAAAAGGTCTCTAATTTCCGCATTGATTAAAAGAGTCGAAATCGCATTTTTGCTCCCATTTGAAAAAGCATATAAGGAATGTCCTGCTTCTTTAAGATTTTGCAAGCCCATTTTTACATCAGGAAATGTAGGTAAAACAGTATACTCATGCAGTAGTGTCTCTTTCTGTTTCGAACTTAAATCGACAGCAAACGCTTGACAACAATAGTCCAAAGCATTTTGAGTACAAATAGAAAAATCGACAAATTGATTCATTAATCCCCGTCTAAAAGAATATTCTAATTGCTTGTTTCTCCATGTATCCACAAAAGGATTTGCTTTTTCGCCAATCATTTCCTCTAATGAATTGAAAACTCCTGAGGTATTTATTAATGTTCCGTAAACATCAAATGCTAAAGTGTATTTCATCTATGTTGTGAATTAGGTTATTAATTAGTTTCTATTTAATATAGCTTGAAAAGATAAATTAAAGTTCATTTATTTCAATAACAATTTTTTTTTACCCAAATATAACCTTAGCGTTGGCGTTTATCTGTATTTTTTAGAATTATTTTATCGATAGCACCACTTTGCATGAAGGATAGGAGCGGCATCTCCCGATTTAGAAAAACAAGGCTTTTTTTGGCCATAGTTTTTCTTATCGGGAATACAGCGGATAGCCTGACCGGAGCTTTGGCGCAGGGCATGCCCAAATGATTTTATTTCAAAAATCACTTTAGAAACGACTTTTATCGTTGATTTCCCAAATCTTAATTAAATTTTTGAATTATCTAATTCTCTAGTTTTCAAATTAACCTATCTTTGCCCGCCGAACAATCGGTAGAAAAACGGTATTATGAAGTTTGATTTATTAAAAAAAGACCCGCAGTCGAAAGCTAGAGCGGGAAGTATTACTACAGATCACGGTGTTATTGAAACGCCAATTTTTATGCCTGTTGGGACTGTTGCCTCTGTAAAAGGGGTGCACCAAAGGGAATTAAAAGAAGATATAAACCCAGATATTATCTTGGGAAACACCTACCATTTATACTTGCGTCCGCAAACGGAAATCCTAGAAAAAGCAGGTGGATTACATAAATTCATGAACTGGGACCGTAATATTTTGACGGATTCAGGTGGATATCAAGTCTATTCTTTGTCTTCTAATCGTAAGATTAAGGAAGAAGGAGTGAAGTTTAAGTCGCATATTGACGGTTCATACCATGTGTTTACACCAGAGAATGTAATGGAGATTCAGCGTAACATAGGTGCTGATATTATCATGGCTTTTGATGAATGTACACCATATCCTTGTGACTATAATTATGCAAAGCGCTCTATGAAAATGACACACCGTTGGTTAGACCGATGTGTGAATCATTTGGAGAAAGTGCCTATGAAATACGGTTACGATCAAGCATTTTTCCCTATTGTTCAAGGAAGTTGTTACAAAGACTTGCGTCAACAATCGGCAGAATATATTGCAAATTCAAACCAAGTAGGTAATGCTATAGGTGGACTTTCAGTAGGGGAACCGGCTGAGGAAATGTATGCGATGACCGAAATAGTTTGTGAAATTTTACCCGAAGATAAACCCCGTTACTTAATGGGTGTGGGAACTCCAATTAATATTTTGGAAAACATTGCACTGGGAATCGACATGTTTGACTGTGTGATGCCAACGCGTAATGCTAGAAACGGAATGTTGTTTACGGCAAATGGTTCTATCAATATCAAAAATAAAAAATGGGAAGCCGATTTTTCACCAATTGATGAAATGGGACACACATTTGTTGATACAGAATATACGAAAGCCTACTTACGTCACCTGTTTGCTGCTAATGAATACCTAGGAAAACAAATTGCTACGATTCATAATCTTGGATTTTATATGTGGTTGGTTCGTGAGGCTAGAAAACATATCTTAGCAGGGGATTTTAGACCATGGAAAGAGATGATGGTGAAAAATATGAACCAGAGATTGTAAAAATATGGTGATTGGTTTATTCGGTTATTTGTTTAATCGTATAAAGAGCACATTTTTTTTAAAACAAATAAACGATTAAGCGATTACACTTTTATGCTAACAATAATAGACAAATACATTCTGAAAAGATACTTAGCCACTTTTTCGGCTATGTTGTTGATGTTTGTACCTATCGGGATTATTATTGACGTTTCGGAGAAAATCAATTTCATGATTGAGAATAAGATTCCCTTTCTTGATATTGCAGTTTACTATTACAATTTTACAATCTATTTTGCCAATAATTTATTCCCTATATTTCTGTTTTTGTCCATTATTTGGTTTACTTCCAAGTTGGCTAACAATACAGAAATTATTGCCATACTAAGTTCGGGGATTTCTTTCACCCGATTTTTAAGGCCCTTTATTATTGGGGCTACAATTGTCTCTTTAGTTGTTTTATTCTTGGGTTTTTCTATTGTTCCTGCTGCCAATGAAGGCTTTAATAATTTTAGGTATACCTACCTTAGAACGGGCGGAAAAGAGCAAATGCGAGGAGACAATACGGATGTATATAGACAAATTAATGACAAGGAGTTTTTGTATGTTAATAGTTTCAATACCGCATCAAAAGTGGCTTTTAATTTTGCGTTAGAAAAATTCGAAAAAGAAAAATTGGTTTCTAAAATTACGGCTAGCCGAATAAAATGGAATCCCAAAGATAAAACCTACACGATGTATGATTATACAAAGAGGACTGTAGGAGAATTAGGGGATAAAATTGAAAAACAACCAGAAAAGAAGGCGAAATTCAGTTTTGAGCTGGATGACCTAACACCTGTTATTTATATTGCTGAAACCTTGCGTATAGATAAGCTAAATAGTTTTATTGATAAAGAAAGAAAAAGAGGATCATCCAATATAAATATATATATGGTGGTATTTTATAAAAAGTTCAGCGTTCCTATATCAGCATTTATTTTGACCATTATTGCGGTTTCAGTTTCTTCCATGAAACGTCGAGGTGGAATGGGGATGAACTTAACTATAGGAATTTCAATTGCTTTTTCTTTTGTGTTTTTTGATAAGATATTTGGAGTACTAGCAGAGAAGTCTACTTTCTCTCCTTTCTTGGCGGTTTGGTTTCCTAATATTGTTTTCGGAATTTTAGCTATATTTTTATTACGCAATGCAAAACGATAAATTTAAAAGTTATTTAAATCTTCATTTAATCGTTTTTATCTGGGGTTTTACGGCTATTTTGGGGGCTTTAATAACCATCACTGCTGATGCTATCGTTTGGTACCGCATGTTAATGGCAGGAGTGTTTTTAGCATTGTTTATTGTTTTCAAGAAAAAATCATTCAAAATACCAACAACTGCTTTTCTTAAACTTGTTTTTGTAGGACTCTTGATTGCACTACATTGGGTCACTTTTTTTCATGCTATCCATGTTTCTAATGTTTCCATAACACTATCTGTTTTTTCATTAGGAGCTTTTTTTGCCTCTCTATTAGAACCTCTTTTTTATGGTAGGAAAGTATTGTGGTACGAAGTTTTATTCGGACTCATAATCATTGCGGGACTTGGCATGATTATGAAAGTAGAGGTTAATTATTTTGAAGGGATGATTTTTGCACTTATTTCCATTTTACTAGGAGTACTGTTTACTTTAATGAATGGAAAATTAATTCATAAACACGATCCATCAGTTATTTCTTTCTACGAATTTATGGCTGGTGTTTTCTTTATTTCTATTTACTTTATTTATGAAAATAAATTCTCAACAGACTTCTTTATACTAACAACTCATAATTGGATGCTTATTTTACTTCTGGCTTCCATTTGTACGGCTTATGCTTTTACAGCTTCGGTGAAAGTGATGGAAAAGCTAAGCCCTTATACGGTGATGCTTACTACCAATCTAGAGCCCGTTTATGGAATTGTTTTAGCCTATTTTATTATTGGTGGAAAAGAGAAAATGAGTACTTCTTTTTATATAGGAGCTGTGATAATTATATTGACAGTAATCCTGAACGGTATTATTAAACACAGGAAGAAAGAGATTGTATAATTGCCATATAATCATTATGTTGGTTAGAATTAATCTTTTTTTTCAGTTAATACCTTCAGCTTGTAATTAGCTTTTTTTTAACAGCCCCAAACAAATTAAATGTGATACCTTTGCAAAGTTTTACTAATTAAAAAACAAGGAATGCAAAAACACCTGCGATTAAACGAATACAAAGTCTTATTTTTTAGACTGTCTCTTGCTTATCTTTTTTACTTCATTGCGCGAGTTTTATTTTACGTTTATAATGCCGATTTATTACGAGTAGAATCCTTTTCTGACTTTATTTCCTTGTGTTATTATGGACTGTCATTTGATACGACAGCGATCTTATATGTCAATTTACTTTTTATAGTTGTATCGATTATTCCGGTATTTAAAAACACTAATAATGGATACCAAAGGTTTTTGTTTTATCTTTATTTTGGAACCAACTTGCTGGCTTATTCAACTAATTTCGTAGATTTTATTTACTATAAATTTACTTATGCGCGCTCTACAACTGCTGCTTTAAGTGTATTAGAGCACGAAACGAATAAGGCTACTTTGTTTTCTAATTTTTTATTGGAGTATTGGCATGTGTGGTTATTATTCATTTTATGTGCTGCATTATGGGTTTATTTGTATAAAAAAGTAACCGTACTTGCTTTTAAACCTACGAAATACATTCCTTATTTTAGTTTCTCCACCGTTGCCTTTTTATTGATTGTTCTTTTTGTAATTGGGGGAATTCGTGGTGGTGACTTTAAAAAATCAACCCGTCCAATCAATCTTTTAGATGCCAGTCGTCATGTCAAAAACATTGTACATTCAGATATTGTTTTAAATACACCTTTTGCTATTTTCAGGACTTTGTTTACTAATGGATTTGCTAAAACGCATTACCAAGGAGTTACAGAGAAAGTAATTCTAGAAGAAGTAAAACCGATCAAAGAGTATCATAATAATCCAAAAACAAAACCGAATGTGGTTGTTTTTATATTGGAAAGTTATGGGAGAGAATATATAGGAGCATTTAATAAAAACACAAATATTCCTAATTATAAAAGTCATGCGCCATTCCTAGACTCGTTGTCTCAACACAGTATGATTTATACCAATGCCTACGCAAACGGAAGGCAATCCATTCACGGAATGTCATCGGTTTTGGCTGGGATACCTTCGTTTAAAGATGCGTTTACGTCTTCCCCTTATCCAAAGCAAAAAATAGAATCACTCGTTTCTGTTTTGAAAGGAGAAGGATATGATACTTCATTTTTTCATGGGGCTGCCAATGGTTCTATGGGATTTTTAGGTTTCAGTAACATTCTAGGTATCGATCATTATTATGGAAGAACAGAGTTCAACGACGATTCTCAATTTGATGGTTTTTGGGGAATTTGGGACGAACCTTTCTTACAGTATATGAAGAATACGTTGGACCAAAAGAAAACTCCTTTTTTCGCCTCCGTTTTTACAGTTAGTTCACATGAACCTTATATTATTCCTGAAAAATACAAAGACCGTTTTCATGAAGGAGGAGTGCCCATTCATAAATGTGCAGAATATACTGATTTTGCCTTGAAACGTTTTTTTACGGAAGCCAAAAAACAACCTTGGTTTTCCAATACGATTTTTGTTTTGGTCGCGGATCATTGCAACCAGATTTTTTATGATGAATACCATAAACCTATTAATCGTTATGCTGTCCCAATAATCATTTACAAACCAGGAAGTGATTTAGTAGGTGTAGATACTGATTTAGCGCAACAAATCGATATTTATCCGACTATAATTGATATGATTGGCTATGATAAACCATTTAGGAGTTGGGGTAGGAGTTTATTAGATAAAAAATCAAGTGCTCCTTTTGTATTAAATTCTACGGGCAGTATTTATCAATTTTCAAGAGGGAATTACATCTGTACTTTTGACGGGAAAAACGCACTAGGGTTTTATGATAAGGACGATAAAGCATTGAAACATAATTTAATTAAAAATAGAAATGCAGAGATGGATGATATTGAATTAAATTGTAAAGCTTTTATTCAAGATTATATGAATAGAGTAATTGATAAAAATTTATATTCAAAGTAACTTCTGTTTTTTTTAATTGAATCTAATAGTATTGATTGTCAACGATTAATGATTCGAAATTAAAATTTAGCAGATAATTAAACCCAAGTTTAATACCGAATTTCCTTTTTTTTGAATTAGTATTTAAGAGTTTTTAGGACTTAATTCAAAAATAAAAGGGTGCAAACGATTTAATATTTTATATTTGCAGTTCGAATAAAAAACAAAAACGCACAAATCCTATGGAATATTTAGATTTTGAGCTTCCAATAAAAGAACTAGAAGATCAGTTAGAAAAGTGTCAAGTTATTGGTCAAGAATCAGATGTTGATGTTACAACCACATGTAAGCAAATCAGCAAGAAATTGATAGAAACCAAAAAGAATATTTATAAAAACTTAACTGCTTGGCAACGTGTACAGTTATCAAGGCACCCAAGTAGACCTTATACTTTAGATCATATCAAAGCACTTTGTGGTGATACATTTTTAGAGCTTCACGGGGATAGAGGTTTTGCTGATGATAAAGCGATGATTGGTGGTTTAGGAAAAATTGGAGGACAATCTTTTATGATAGTTGGTCAACAAAAAGGGTACAATACAAAAACACGTCAATATAGAAATTTTGGGATGGCAAATCCTGAAGGCTATCGCAAAGCATTGCGATTGATGAAAATGGCGGAAAAGTTTGGTATACCTGTTTTAACGCTTATTGATACTCCGGGTGCTTATCCAGGACTAGAAGCGGAAGAACGTGGACAAGGAGAAGCTATTGCTAGAAACATTTTTGAAATGGTTCGTCTTAAGGTGCCTATTGTTACCATTATTGTTGGAGAAGGTGCTTCAGGTGGTGCATTAGGAATCGGAGTTGGAGACCGTGTTTATATGTTAGAAAACACATGGTATTCTGTTATTTCTCCAGAATCGTGCTCTTCTATTTTATGGAAAAGTTGGGAGTACAAAGAACAAGCTGCTGAAGCTTTGAAATTGACTTCTTCTGATATGAAAAGACAAAAATTGATTGATGACATTATTCCAGAACCATTAGGAGGAGCTCATTATGATAGAGAGACTACATTTAAAACTGTAGAAGAATATATCTTAAAAGGATATAATGAGTTGAAAGACTTATCAACAGAAAAGTTAATCGCTCAGAGAATGGACAAATACAGTAAAATGGGTGAATATAAAGAGTAAAATCTTACAAATTACTATTTAATCCGAAGCCCTACAGTTTCGGATTTTTTTTTGGTTATAAACAAAAATGAGTTAGTTATGAACATTTATTTGTAATAACTCTACTGCAATATTTTTTAAAATTACGTTACTTTCGCTACATGGAAAACTTCAAAAACATAAACCCAATTAAGGTTGATAAAACAACAATTATTAGCCTGGAGAAAGGGAAATTGCCCCCACAAGTTTTAGAACTAGAAGAGGCTGTACTTGGAGCGATGATGATTGATAAAAAAGGAGTTGATGATGTAATTGATATTTTACAGCCTGATGCTTTTTATAAAGAGGCCCACAAGCATATTTTTGAGGCTATTGTTCAACTATTTACAGATACGCAACCAATTGACTTGTTGACCGTTTCTGCTCAATTAAAGAAAAACGCAAAGTTAGATTTAGCTGGTGGTGATTTTTACCTAATTCAGCTTACGCAAAAGATTTCCTCATCAGCACATATTGAATTTCACTCTCGAATTATTCTTCAAAAGTTTATTCAGCGAAGTTTGATTCGTATTTCATCGGAAATTATCGAGGATTCGTATGATGACTCAGCGGATGTTTTTGATTTGTTAGATAAAGCCGAATCTAAATTATACGAAGTAACGCAAGGAAATATTAAACGAAGCTCTGAAACAGCACAAAGTTTAGTATTACAAGCTAAAAAGCGTATTGAAGAAATCGCTGGACAGGAAGGATTGAGTGGTGTGGCAACTGGTTTTGAAAAACTGGATAAAATTACATCAGGATGGCAACCTAGTGATTTAATTATTATTGCGGCCAGACCTGCAATGGGAAAAACAGCTTTCGTATTATCGATGGCTAGAAACATGGCAATTGATTATGGAATGCCAGTGGCGTTGTTCTCTCTTGAGATGGCGTCAGTTCAGTTAATTACTCGTTTAATTTCCTCAGAGACTGGTTTGTCATCAGAAAAATTACGTACTGGTAAATTAGAAAAACACGAATGGGAACAGCTAAGTACTAAGGTTAAAAACTTAGAAAAAGCCCCTTTATTTATTGATGATACGCCATCGCTTTCTATTTTTGATTTAAGAGCAAAGGCAAGACGTTTGGTTTCACAACACGGAATCCGAATTATCATTGTGGATTACTTGCAATTGATGACCGCTGGAGGAAATGGTAAGGGTGGTGGAAACCGTGAACAAGAAATCTCAACAATTTCCCGAAACTTAAAAGCACTAGCAAAAGAATTAAACGTACCGGTAATAGCACTATCTCAGTTATCACGTGCTGTAGAGACTCGTGGATCCAGTAAAAGACCATTACTTTCTGACCTTCGTGAATCGGGAGCGATTGAGCAAGATGCGGATATCGTTTCGTTTTTATACCGCCCTGAATATTATAAAATTGATGAATGGGATGATGATGAAGCTTCACCAACGGCTGGTCAAGCAGAAATAATGATAGCAAAACACCGTAATGGTAGTATTGAAAACGTTCGTTTGAAGTTTATAGGACACTTAGGTAAGTTTGATAATCTAGAAGACCACAGCGGTAGTTATGATGATCTTCCTTCGTCAATGAATCAAGAAGATAATCCTTTTATAACTAAAAACCTTCCTTCGGCACATGAAGCTTTTGGTAGTAATTTGAATGATGACGATGATGATAGTGATATGCCATTTTAGCAAAACAAGAAAGCCTTTATTGGGCTTTTTTTATTTCTAGTATAATAAAAAGCCCTAATTTTAATGTTGAAATTAAAAAGCTAGTATTTTCGTTTTTATAGTATTTTAATATTGAATTGTTTTTTTAGAACATAAAAATTATTCATTTTTGGTACTAATTTAAAGCCAGTTACTGGAATTTATGAAGATAGAATAACTATTGGAGTAGCTAGTGCATTAGCAATGGAGAGTATCTATGACTTCTCTTCAGCTTGTGATTGTAAAAGTCCAATGTATACATAATTTAAATGCTGACAACTTTAGTTAATATAGGGAATATACTTTTATTTTTAAATTTAGTTTTATTTGTAAAATGCTTTTCGGGACAAGGAAAACCATTTACAATTTTCACTTTTTATTTAGCGCTTATGTTTTTAATACAAATGAGCTCTAGTATGATGTCTAGATTTGGAATTAATAATCTTTATTTATCTCATTTTTATTTTATTGGACAATTTTTTGTGTTAGGCCTTTTTTATGGCACAATTTTTAAAACTAAAAAACTAAAAAAAGATACATTAGCAATTGGAATAATTGGTTTGGCTATTATTGGAGTTGAATATATTTTTGATCCTAGTCAGTTTTTTAAATTTAATATTTTCGAAATTTTTATAACTTCACTATTAGTTATGATATTTGCAGTTATACATTTGTATAATATGCTCTCTGAAAAAAAAGAGTTTTATTATATTAATTGGGGAATAATTATTTATCTATTTGGTAGCACCATACTATTTATCACAGGAAATTTAATTGTTACTTTAAACCGTGAGTACACTAAATTGCCATGGATATTAAATGCTTTTTTGTATATAATTTACCAATTGTTTATTACATATGAATGGTATAGCAATTTTTCTAAAAGAACAGTTCAGTAAAAAACAAAAAACTTCCCTCAGTAAATGAATTATTTCTAGTAAATAAAAATGCGACAGCGATAATCAAAACACCTTTTTTTTGTAAAACGATAAAACTTAATTTATTTTTTTTCGCAATAAAAAGTACTATTTTTTATGTTAAAATTGTAAAAAATAGTACTTTAGCTCTATAGTATTTTACTATAGAGTATTCGTTTTTATTAATTAAAAAAATAAAGATTAAATGGCAAAGGAAACTATATTAGAAAAATTATCAGAAAAAGTGGGTGTTACAATTAATGCGATTCCATTAAAAACAGCTCAAAAATGGGCAAAACGCTGGACCCAAAGGGAAGGTAAATACAATAAGCATCATGAATTAAACGCTTTTTTAATTCCTGCTGTTGATTTAAAAGAATTGTTGAATGAAGGTGGTACACATGTTAGAGCTTATATTGGTGTTCAAAAAGTGAAGCCTGAACAAGAAGGGGAGCAACCTACTTATGTTGAAAAATTAATGTTTGTAGGAACAGAATATAATCCAGAAACTGGTATTTATGAAGATCTGATCACTACTCCAGGACCTGATGGAAATCTTCAATCTGCTCCAGATGACATATATGATTTTACAAAGCCGTGCCCTCCTTATGATGATCCTAAGAGCCCTTTAGCAGTCTAATTATGGGATATATTTGGGATTTATTGGCTAATATGGGTTGTCTTTTTTTATTTGTAAACTTGCTTTTATTTAGTTTAAAGTTTAGAGGTAACGGCAAGGCTTATAAAATATTTACTGTTTATCTTTTAGTTGTTTTAGCAGTTCAATTGCCTTCTTTCTTTTTAAAAAGTTTACATATTAATAATCTTTTTTTATCTCATTTTTATTTTTTAGGACAATTTATATTTTTAGGCCTGTTTTATAAATCCCTTTTTACAAATCTCTTACAAAAGAAAATTATAAATATCGGTTTTGTATGTTGCTTTATTATTTTAGGAATTCAATATAGTTTAGATACTAGTTTAGTGTTTAGATTTAATTTATTCGAAATATTTTTGACATCATTCTTATTGATTATCTATAGCGTGTTTCATTTTTATAATATGCTAAGCGATAAAAAGGAGTTTTATTATATCAATATTGGAATTATGCTCTATTTATTTGGAAGTACAATACTATTTTTTGTAGGGAATCTTACTGCTTTAATGAGTGCTGAAATGAGTAAAATAACTTGGGTTACTAATGCTCTTTTATATGTTGTTTATCAGTTGTTTATTGTATTCGAGTGGTATAAAAGTTTTTCAAAAAAAACAATTCAATTAGGAAAATGAAAACAAGTCCAGTTTATGAGAAGGAAATAGTTTCGATTATTTTATATACCTCTATTTTTTTTATCATTTTAGCTTTAGTGTTAATTTTGTTTTTCTATTATTCTAGAAAGAAGATTATTCAAAAGGAAATAGAGAAGAAGGATTTAGAAATTCAGCACCAACGAGATCAATTACGTGCTGTAATTATAACTCAAGAGGAAGAACGGAAACGGATAGCTCAAGATTTGCATGATGATATTAGCTCGAAGCTTAATATTGTTTCTTTAAATAGTCATTTGTTAAAAAACCCAAATTTAACAGTAGATGAATCAGAAGAGATTACGGCTAATATTATAAATCTTACAGCCAAAGCTCTAGAGAATACAAGAAGGATTGCTCATGATTTATTACCACCAGTTTTAGATAAGTTTGGTCTGCATGCTGGTATTGAAGAATTATGTTCTGAGTTCAATAGTAGTAAGCATGTTCAGGTTAATTATGTTAACGAGGTATTGTTTGACATGAGTGATAATGATAAGCATCTTCATGTTTTTAGAATATTACAAGAGTTGATGAATAATTCTTTGCGCCATGGAAAAGCTACAATTATAGATATCTTATTTGAAGAAAAGAATGGGAAAATAATTTGTTGCTATTCGGATAATGGTTTAGGATTTGAAATGAAAGACAAGAAAAATCAAAGCGGACTTGGGATGAAAAACATTCAAAGTAGAATTGATTTTTTAAATGGTACTATTATAATTGATTCAGCTATTAATAAGGGAGTCAAAGTAGTTGTAAATTTTTAAATTATGAATAGAAATATTAAACTAATTTTAGTTGATGATGAAGTTTTATTCAGAAAAGGAATTTCTTTTTTATTGGATAGAGAAGAAAATATAAAAGTGATTCATGAAGCATCAAATGGAATGGAACTTTTGTCTTTTTTAGAGGAAAGCAAGATTCATCCCGATATCATTATAATGGATTTAAAAATGCCTTTATTAAATGGTGTTGAAGCCACTAAAGTAATTCATAAAGAATACCCAAAAATTAAAATAATTGCTTTATCTAGTTATCGATCTAAATCATTTGTTGCTAATCTAATGAATGTAGGAGCAGTTTCATATTTAATAAAAAATACAACACCTAAAGAATTATTGATGACCATTCATGAAGTTAACAGTAAAGGTTTTTATTATGATGACTATGTGATGAAAGTAATCAAAGACATTGCTTTAAGTAATAATTTTGATAATAAAGAATTAAAGTCTAATTATTTAACCAGTCGTGAAGTCGAAGTTTTGCAATTGATATGTGAACAAAAAACTACTTCAGAAATAGCCGAATTACTTTTTATTAGTCCAAGAACTGTTGATGGACATCGTAACAATTTATTGCTTAAAACAGAATCTAAAAATATAGCTGGTTTAGTTTTTTTTGCGATTCAAAATAAAATAGTTTTATTGTATGATTGAGTAAGAATCTATTTAAAATTTAAGCATTTAGATATTTTATCGCCAAAATAAAATATAAGATAATAGTCATTACTAATAAACACAAACCTCCTTTTTTTAAAAAGAATAATGCTCTATATTGCTTATTGTTCTTATAATCTTCCATTTGCCCTTTTTTTATTATTAAATATATCCAAATTTATTAATAATGTTTTATCCATTTATGCGTATTAATACCCGTTTTGTAATTGAAATATTTATTGATAAAAATGGGTACTAGAATCTTTAAATAAAATACCTTTATACTCTATTCAATATTTTCATAATGATTTCTAAAAAAGTTTTATTTATCCTATTTTTTCTACTTTCATTTGCTTCAAAAGCTTCCTTTATTTTGTTGCCAATGGACGAAAATACACAACAGAATCATCTAAAAGCGTATGGAGTCACTTTTTGGTGTTTAGAAAAAAGCTACAAAGCGAGTTGGTTACTTAATTACCGTGGCGGATCTTTTTTATTACCGGATGCGTTAGAGATACGTAAAGAATGTCAGATTCGAGGAGTAAGTTTTGAAGTATTAACTGATGCTGAGGAATCTAGAATACTAGATGAAATTGCGAGCCCATCTCAAAATATGGAAACCGTTATTCTTGAAAAAGCACCAAGAATTGCAGTTTATACTCCCAAAGGGAAGCAACCTTGGGATGATGCTGTCACACTTGTTTTGACGTATGCCGAAATTCCTTTTACTCCCATTTATGATGAAGAAGTTTTAAATGACCAATTAGTATTATATGATTGGTTGCATTTGCATCATGAAGATTTTACAGGCCAATATGGGAAATTTTTTGGAGCTTATAGAAATGCACCTTGGTATATTGAACAAAAAAAAGAAGCTGAAGATTTAGCAACCAAGTTAGGATATGCAAAAGTATCTCAAGAAAAAGGAGCTGTAGCCAAAAAAATTAGAGACTTTGTAATAGGTGGCGGATTCATGTTTGCCATGTGTTCCGCAACAGATAGTTTTGATATTGCTTTAGCAGCAGATGGAGTTGATATATGTGAGCCCATGTTTGACGGTGATGATAGTGAAGCCAATTATCAAGCTAAAATGAATTACGATAATTCTTTTGCATTTAAAGATTTTATATTAGAGAGAAAACCAGATAAATATGAGTTCTCCGATATTGATATGACGGAAAAAAGAAGAGTTCCTATGGAAAAGGATTATTTTACATTAATGGAGTTTTCCGCTAAATGGGACCCAATTCCCACAATGTTATGCCAAAATCATACACAGTTAGTAAAAGGATTTATGGGGCAAA
Organism: Flavobacterium sp. WC2421; assembly: GCF_040822115.1. Taxonomy (NCBI): domain Bacteria; kingdom Pseudomonadati; phylum Bacteroidota; class Flavobacteriia; order Flavobacteriales; family Flavobacteriaceae; genus Flavobacterium; species Flavobacterium sp. WC2421. The sequence goes on from NZ_CP162004.1 coordinate 1,939,229, forward strand.
CAACCTCTTTTGATTCTGACCTTATAAAATCTAATGTTTTAAAAATGGGTGTTTGCGAACTGAATGGAGAAGCAAGGTATATTCATGGTGAAAAAGGAAAAGGAATGTTTACTTTTTATGGTGGTCATGATCCTGAAGATTTTCAACATCGAGTAGGTGATTCACCAACAGTTTTGGATTTACACATGAATTCTCCAGGGTATCGATTGATTTTGAATAATGTATTATTTCCCGCAGCAAGAAAGAAAAAACAAAAAACCTAGAGCTATAGATTTCATATTTAATGCAATTTTATTGAACGAATGAATTATTCAAAAATACTACAAGAAATACAACAGGATTTACTTGAATATCCAACTACTGGAAATGTTACCACAACAATTCCAGAATTAGCGAAGGTGAATCCCAATAAATTTGGCATCCATCTCACAACAATTGATGGAGAAGATTTTGGTATTGGAGACAGTGAAGAGCAATTTTCTATTCAAAGTATATCAAAAGCACTGACTGTTGCATTAGCTTTTTCTTTTTTGGATGAAAAAATTTGGAAAAGAGTGGGTGTAGAACCATCAGGTACTGCTTTTAATTCGTTAATTCAATTAGAATATGAAAAAGGAATTCCAAGAAATCCATTTATAAATTCGGGAGCAATTGTAATAGCTGATATGTTGGTATCCTGTTTAAAAAATCCTAAAGATGACTTTTTGAGTTTTATTCGAATGATTTCTGGAAGTCCATCGATTAATTATAATTTTGCTGTAGCACAGTCCGAAAAGGATACCCGTTTTAGAAATGCAGCTTTGGCTAATTTTTTAAAATCATTTGGTAATATTGATAATGATGTTGATGAAGTTTTAGATTTTTATTTCCATCAATGCTCCATAGAGATGACTTGTAAAGAGCTGGCTCATTCTTTTTTCTTTTTTGCCAATGAAGGGAAAACAAAGGATGGAAAACAAATTTTGACAAAAAGCCAAGTAAAACGTCTGAATGCTTTAATGCAAACTTGTGGATTTTATGATGAGTCAGGTGAGTTTACCTATAAAGTGGGATTGCCTGGCAAGAGTGGAATAGGTGGAGGAATTGTAGCTTTATTTCCTAAGGTATTTGTAGTGGCTACTTGGTCACCAAAATTGAATAAAAAAGGAAATTCTGAATTAGGGATGCATGCATTAGAGTCTTTGACTACTAAAACAGGTATGTCTGTATTTTAATAGAATCAATTTAAAGTGAATTGAAACCAAATTGGAATGTGATCTGAAATTTTTCTAGCTTCTTTTAATGAGTTAAAATTTTTATAAAAAAGGAGTACTCCAGAATTTATAAAGTTGATTTTGGATGTTTTGTAATACATATTGTCAAACTCTGATGCAAGACATTTGCTGTTTTTACATTCTTTTTTTAACGATGTTTTTTGATTGATAAAAATACTTTTATAACCCATTATTTTCAAAGGATTAAAAACAGAATGAGATTGTGGGCAATTAAAATCTCCTGCAAATATTAAATTTAAATTGGGATATTCTTCAGGTATAAATTTAAAATGTTTAATCTCTCTTTCTGGTTGTTTACTTTTTGTTATGGCATGAAAATTTACTACAGTAAATTGCTTATTATCACATTCAAATGTGCAATAATAAGGTTCTCTATCAATCTCTAGTGCAAATTGTTTCTCAAGCCAAGCTCTTCCGATTTTTTTTAGTTTGCTAGTTTTCCATATGTAAGCGTATCGTTCTGTTTTATAAGCACTGCTACTTGTAGGGTTACTAATAACATAATCCCATTTAGCCCCTTTGCGATTAAGAACATCAACTAATTGAGCAACGGCTTGAGCTCCACCATAGCCAGCGACTACTTCTTGAATGGCTATAATATCATAATCTTGAACGGTTTGTGCCATAAAGGCAATTTCAGAAGTGGATTTTGATTTCCCTAAATTTTCAATATTCCAGGAAACTAGCTTGGTTTGTGAATAGAGTAAAGAACAAAAAAAAAGAAGGAATACCAATACGATATTTTTCATTTGTAAAAAGGGAAAATAGGGTTTAAATATAGTGCAACTTACTGAAATTTTTTATAAATAGTTAGAAACAGCTCGGTTTTAATCCATTTTAAGTTTGTATTTGAATCCTTCAATATCTGTTGCTATTATTTTTTTTCGGTTTAATATCTCAAATACTATTTCTGTTTCATGTCCTTTATTGTCAATTAAAATTCCAATACCATTTTCACCTTCTACAGTGATATGACCTTGAACATTATTTCCATCTTCATCTGTACCGCAAACATGATCTTTATATTTTAAGGGAATAGAAATTAGGTTCTTTTTTATTTTTTTATTTTCCGAATCACTTTTTTTGATAACTATTTGCTTGTCATTTTGGTCTTTTATTTTTTGTTCGCATCCGCCAATAGTTATTGATAAGCATATGATTAGTAGTCGAAATGTTTCAATTTTGGAAATCATGGTGGTATTTTTTTGTAAAATTAATTTATAAAAAAATCGATTCCTTACGGGAAACCTCATTTTGGATTTTTTTTTAAACTTTAACAAACAATTTTCACCAGTTTCATTTTTATTTGAATAAATCGTTCTACCTGTTTTGTAGTTAATGCACTTTGGATTTGTGCTTTGTACAGTTTTTCAGCGATAATTTCAGATTTGATTTTCATATAAGGATATATTGATAAAGAAATAGTATTCCCTGTCAATGACTTCTTATAATGCTTGATGTATTTTTTAGTGTAATTATTATAATCTTCTAGGTATTTGTCCCATTCACTGTTTTTTGGAGGTTTGCTCTTTTTTATTGTGAAATCTATTAAAAAAGGAGTGTCTTTGTTTTCCATTTTTGACTGAATGCTTTAAATTAATTTAATTCAAAACTACAACCTGTAAAAGTCTCTTCCTTGAGGGAAACCGTAAAGTAGAAAGAAAAATAATTTAGTTTATACGAGGCCTAAATCTTTAGCAATGGCAATGAGGTGTACATTGTTATTGGCTTTGAAGTATATTTTTAATTTATTGATTCTCTTCTCAATACTGCTGGAACCATTTGGGGAAATGCTAGCTGCTTTAAATTCAATACCTATTTCATCGAGAGTTTGTCCTTTGGATAAAAATTTCAATAAATAAATATCATATGCCTCAATTTCTATTAAAGATTTATCTCTTAAAGCATATGATAATTCAGATGATATGATTTTTTCTTCATTTTGGTAAATACTACGAATGGCTTTTTGGAGTTCGGGTATACTGTTTCGTCCTTTTGATATATACGCATTAATTCCCAAGTCATTAAATAATGATTTTATGCGGTATGTTTTGTCTTCAATTGAAAACACGATTGTTTTAATTTCTGGCTGAATCTTCTTAACGGCTTCTATAAGTTCATCTCCAGAATTTAATATATTTTCTCTATGATCAATTTTAAACGATAAATCACTTATTAATAAATCGTATGGGAGATCGTCATGTAATGCTTTTTTTATTTTCAATAAAGCATCATCACAATATTTTGCATGGTGAATTTCAGAAATCGAAAGTTCTTCCAAAGCTTGTACAATGGCGATACTGATACTATCTAAATCTTCAGCAATTAAAATTTTTTTGAACATAGTTTCATTATTTATATTGGAAAAGTAATCTTTACTTTGAATCCTTTTTCGGATTTAGTGTCAAAAGTAATTGTTCCTTTGATAGCTAGAATACGGTTTTCCACATTGTGGAGTCCATTTTTTATATTTATTTTTTCAAAATTGGCTCCAATACCATTATCAGTGTAATCAAAATAGATAATATTTTTATTTATTTTAAAGGAGAGAACTACTAAGCTGCTTTTACTATGTTTTTTCATGTTAACTAAGAGTTCCTGTATTACACGATAAACCGTTATTTTTTTAGTGTTTTCTATAGATGACCAGTTGATGGATTCTAATTCATTTATTAAAATAGTTGTTGTGTATGAGTTATAACCTGACATCATCTCTTTTAAATTAGGTATGAAATGAATTCCAGTTTCTATAGTACTATTTTCTTTAGAAATATTTCGAGTTCTAGAATATATAGTATCTAAGTTGTTGAGTAAGGTTTCTTTGTTGTTTGGCAAAACAAGGTCTTGCGTTTCGGCAAATGCCATTGTTTGAAATACATCATTGGCTAGTTCGTCATGTAATTTTTTTGATATTCTAGTTTCGGTATTGTATGTTGCCTCAATTTGTATGCGTTTATTTCTATTTCGAAAGTAAGTTACGATAAAGAATATCCCTATTAATAAAAGGCTAATTCCAAAATAAGAAAGGTATTTTTGATTTTTTTCTCTTTCAAGGTGTAAATCAGATTCAGCTTTTTGTGCAATAAGACTAAGATTTTCAGCTCTATTTTTATCAGTATCAAATTTAATTTTCACAAATTGATTTTTTGCATTATTACGAACTTTAATAATACTATCATTTAAAGCTATAAAGTCAACTGCTAATTGGTTTGATTTTTCATCAAAATTTGTGGTAATTAAAAAAGAAAGCGATTTTAGTCTAGAATCGATATTGTGAATCTTTCTCGAAGTATGATACGCATTTAGAGCATATTCATTTGCTATTTGTGGTTGGTTTTTTTGATAATATTCTGCAAGATGTAAATTGCTTCCTATTATTCCATAAAAATCATTGTTCTTTTTTCTAATGGATAAAGCTTCTAACATCATAGGCAACCCTTTTTGAATTTGATTTTCTTTAAAATAGGAAAAGCCTAAATTGTCTACTATTTTAGCTTTTCTAATTTCATTGCTTTTAAGAATTTTTAATTGTAATAAAGGTTCTAGTAATTGTATGGATTTAGTATATTTCTTTTGATCTATATAAATGTTGGCTTTATTATTAATCAATATAATTTGAGCTATAGTATCTGTCGTGCTCGTTTTAGCTTTATCATAATAATATATTGCATCTTCATAATTGGAGAGTTCTTTTGAAGAGATACCAAGTAAGTTATAGGTTGCAGATTCATATAATGACCCTTTTTGTATAAATGGTAATGCTTCAATTAGGTTTTTTTCGCTTCCCATATAGTCACTTAAAACTTGCTGCATTGTTGCCATCTGAATCAAATTAAAAGCAATTTTCGAACTGTCTTTTTCTAATTCGTAATTAATTTTGGATCGGTTGTAGTAATAGTAAGCACTATCAAAAACCTGTTTTGAATTAAAATCTTCAGCTTTGTCTAATAGCGCTCTTGCAAAAATGCTATTACTTTTTTTTGTTTTTTCTGTTTTAGGATTTTTTTTGTTTTTTGAAATATTATCACAAGAATAGATAAAAAAGAGAAGTAGTAAAATAAAAATCGGGGAACGCAACATAATTGAAAGTTTCCCCGAAATTAGTAATTAATACTTAATTATTTTTATTATTTATTAAGGTTTAATTGGAATTACATCATCACCTGGACCATCGGCAAATATTTTTTGTTCAGAGGCATTAAGTGTTTTAACACTATCTTTCGCTCTTAAATCGTCTTTTTCTATGGCATCCGTTGTGCATGATATTGTTATCATACTCATAAATGTTAACACGGCTATAAGGACTGTTTTTTTCATAACTTTTAATTAAAATTTGACATAGGAATGGCTGTATGATATTTAAAATCATATTTTGTATTTGACCAATCATGTCATTTGGATTGATTGTTTAGCTCTTGTGGGAAGTGAAGTGTAGCGTAACAGTATAATCTTATTTATACTTCCCGAATAAACGAGCGATACTGTTTAGCGACACTTTTAAAAACTAGTTTTGTACATTTGTTTTAATTGCAGGTTAAAACAAGAACTAATTCTGAAGCAAAGAAATGCTGTCTTTGGTGGTCTGTTGGCAAAGAATTCCGATGATTCCAATAATTCCGAAGGTTTCTATCGCCTTCTGTTTAATTCCGATAAATGCTTATGAAGAAAATTACTTTTGAAGAATATAAAAGTGCTATTAAAGCACATTACAAAGTATCAAAATTGGAGGACGTTTCGGGAATTTTATTAAATCCTACACCTGCTCAATTGCGAAACTTGTGTTTAATGAAATTTGAAAATGGCTTGACTAGTGCTGATGAAAATATATTTAGTTTATTCTTCCATGTAAAAGAAGGACAAGACTTAAGAAAAGCAATAGATAAGTTTGATATTGGAAAATTCAAACCTATAATTTCATTTTTGAAAGCCGAAAAAGATTCGGATAATTCATCTAGGATTGAATTAGCAGCCATACTAGTTGATTTTTGCCCAAGGCCTTATAATAAGTATTTAAACTTGCAAAGTAGTAGTGAGGTAATTAAGCAAGGGGGTGCAACATTAGTTGAAAAGAAAAAGCTAGTTGCAGCTGGTTTTGGAATTGGTAAGGGATTAAGTAAGGAGAGTGGAGTAGTAGTGAATGGAAGCGTAAGAAAGAAAGTTACTATTTTTGTTGCAGTATTCTTATCGTTGTTTTTTATGGGGTATACTATAAAAGGAGTTTTTTTTCCAAATAAGGAGTGTATGCAGTGGATTGAAAATCATTATGAACCAGTGAGGTGTTCTGATGATAAATTAGGAATTGTTCATTCGGAAATAATTGTTCCCATTGATGGCAAAGTGATAGGTTTAGTGAAGTTAAATTCAAGTGGGGAGCATGAATTTTTTAAGAATGAAAAAGTGCTGATTTGGTATTATAAAAGAAATGAAGTTATTGAACTTTTTAATGGTCCTGGATTCCATCCAGAGACGGGAAAGTCTTTAAAACCGATTACAAATTATATTATTAAAAAATACAGTTTAAAATAAACTAAAAGTTGTAGGAATATTTATTTAGACTTTTTATGAAAAATACAAGGAGCGGGTGGCTTGCAGTTCATTTTATAAAAAAAAACCTTCTTGGTTTATTCATAAAATAAAATGGATAAATATTAAGTCATAATCCGTATTATACTGGAAATTTTATATTAACCGTAAAGCCTCTGCTTGATTTAGAATTGTAATCTATAGTTCCCTCTATGTCTTCAATACGTTTTTCAATATTTTCAAGACCATTTTTCTTATTGATCTTTTGATCTTTAACTCCAATTCCATTATCAGAGTAGTTAAGATCAATCGTATTGTTGTTTAACTTGAAAGAAATGACAACCAAATTGCAATTACTGTGCTTTTTCATGTTAACTAATAGCTCTTGTAGTACTCGATAGACTGTTATTTTTTTTGTGTTTTCAATTGATATCCAATTGATGCTGTCCAAACCACTTAGTAATACATTGGCAATATCAGTGTTGAAATCAGTAATCATTTCTTTTAGAGTTGGTATAAAATTTATTCCAGTGTCGATATAACTGTTTTCTTTCGAAATATTGCGCGTTCTTAAATAGATTGTATCTAGGTTATGGAGTAATATTTCTTTGTTGTTTTCTGTTGATAGATCTTGTGTTTCAGCAAATGTTATCATTTGGTATAAATCATTAGCAAGTTCATCATGTAGTTTTTTTGCAATTTTGATTTCGGTTGTGTAAGCTGCTTGGATTTTTTCTCTTCTGTTTTTCGATTTTAAATAAAAATAGATTAATCCAGTTAAAATTAATATCATTAAAATTACAAAATAGAGTGCCTGAGTTTTACTCTTCTGCACCTGTAATTTTAAAATATCATTAACTTTTTGTTCTTTGAGTTTTAGGTTTTCGTCTTTTTCTTTCTTTGAATCGTATTTTATTTTTGCAAAATTATTCTTTGCAAGCTCACGTATAGTGGTTATACTGTCATTGATTTTTAAATAAAGTATCGAATATTTTTTTAAATCATTACCTGTGCTATTCTGTATAAGTAGTTTTAAGGATTCTAAACGTGAATCTACATTTTTTAATTTTGTTGATTTTTCATATGCTTTCAGAGCAAATTTACAAGATAGGGTTACATTTTTTGTTTTGTAATATTCAGCAATATGATAGAAACTACCAAGAAGTCCCCAATTGTTTTTATTATTTGCTCGTATTTCTAACCCTTGTTTCAAATAGAATAAAGCTTGGTTGTTTTTAGTTTTATCATATACATGGCCTAAATTATTTTTTACATTAGCATGTATTTCAGGATTATCAATAATATTTTTTTTCAAAAGTAACGCTTGATAAAGTTCAATAGCTTTTTCGTAATCTCCTTTCTCAGTATAGGCTATACCTATATTATTTAAAATTCCAAATTTTGTTGTCTCATCAGTTTTACTGTTGATTGCTTTTTTAAAATAATAGATTGCATTATCGTTCTCTTTAGTTATTAAGTAGTTATTGCCAAGTCCTATGAAAACATTCGTTTCTCCACATGGGAATTTACCTTTATTTCCTATATAAGGTAGCGCTTCAATACTGGTGCTTTCACTTCCAGTATAATCACCTTGATTTCTTTGTATTTGAGCCAGCCAGCTTAAAGAATGTATAATCCTTGAAGTATCTTGTTTTATTTCGGCAGTATTTTTAGCTTTATTGTAATAGTAATAAGAGCTATCAAATTGTTGATTTTCGTAGAAATTGTGAGCAACTGATAAGAGCTTATCTATTTCGGTTAAGTCCTTCTTGTTGGTTATTATATTTTGATTTTTTTTCTCACATGAGGATTGCAATAGTATAAAAACAATTAGCAGTAAATTATAAAGATGAAATTGTAGCTTTTTTAGTACCATATTGCGAAATTACTAATTTATATTTAATTATAACACTAACTAATCGGTCAATCCGACTATTGTTATCTAGTCAATTTAAGACCCTTTTAAACACAAAAAACCCCAATCTTTCGATTGAGGTTTCTATATAAGTAAGTAGTCTTAAATTGAGTTGATAAAACGTTTATTTTACTTTATTAAGTATTGCTTTGAAAGCTTCTGGGTGGTTCATAGCCAAATCTGCAAGAACTTTACGGTTCAATTCGATATTGTTCTTTTTCACTTTACCCATGAATTGAGAATAAGACATTCCTTCCAATCTAGCTCCAGCGTTAATACGTTGAATCCATAATGCACGGAAATTTCTTTTATTCACTTTTCTGTCACGGTAAGCGTAGCACATTGCTTTCTCTACCGCATTCTTAGCAACTGTCCAAACGTTTTTACGTCTACCAAAGAAACCTTTGGCTTGCTTCATTATTTTTTTTCTTCTTGCTCTTTTAGCAACTGAATTTACCGATCTTGGCATAATTTTTATGTGTTTTTGTAGCAGGCGGCTTGAATTGAATCAAAAGCACTTAATGGCCATACTCCAAGGTTATTTTAAATTGTTTTAACCTAAAGAATTTCTTTAGTCTAATGTTTTAAAAGTCAAACGTAAAAAGCCAGTAGACTTTAAAACTTTAAGACTTTCTAACTTTCGACTTATTAGATGATTCTTAATTGTTGTTTGATGCTTTTCATATCTGTTTTGTGAACTAACGCTGAATGTGTCAAAGCTAATTTACGTTTTTTAGATTTTTTAGTCAAGATGTGACTTTTAAAAGCATGCTTTCTTTTAATCTTTCCAGAACCAGTAACTTTAAAACGTTTCTTGGCGCTAGATTTGGTTTTCATTTTAGGCATTTTTTCCTAGTGTTTTAATTTATTCTTACTTACTTATCTTCTAGTCTTAAAGACGAAAGTCTTAAAGTCATAAAGTAAAGACTTTAGACATTAGAACTTTCGACTTTCGACTTATTTATTTTTTCTTCTTTGGAGCAATGAACATAATCATTCTCTTTCCTTCTAGAACTGGCATAGCTTCTACTTTACCATATTCTTCTAAATCTGTTGCTAATCTTAATAATAAGATTTGACCTTGATCTTTATAGATAATTGAACGTCCTTTAAAGAATACAAAAGCTTTTAACTTAGCGCCCTCTTTTAAGAATTTTTCAGCATTCTTTCTCTTAAACTCATAATCGTGCTCATCTGTTTGAGGACCAAAACGAATTTCTTTTACAGTTACCTGTGTAGATTTTGCTTTTAAGATTTTATCACGTTTCTTTTGCTCGTAAACAAATTTCTTGTAATCCATAATCTTACATACTGGCGGCTCAGCATTTGGTGAAATTTCAACTAAATCTAGTTCAAATTGATCCGCTAAACGTAAAGCTTCAGAAAGTTTAAAAACTCCTGGCTCTATATTTTCACCTACAAGACGTACTTCTTGTATACCACGAATGTTGTTGTTGATTCTGTGGGCATCCTTTTTTTCTACGCGAGGTTGGTAACCTCTGTTGCTTCTTATTGCTATGACTTTATAATTTAAGTTAAACTGTAAATACTTTTAATGTTTTTTTAATCTCTTCATCTACAATAGCAGCAAATTCTTCTATTGTAATGGTAATATTCCCTTTTCCTTCCTGTCCATGACGACGGATGGATATAGTTCCGTTTTTCTCTTCTTCCTCACCTACAATCAACATGAATGGGATCTTCTGCATTTCAGCATCTCTAATTTTCTTCCCAATCGTCTCGTTTCGGTTGTCAATGAGGGCGCGAATTTCGTGATTTTCTAGCAAATCTAAAACTTTTTTGGCATATATTTCATATTTCTCACTCAAAGACAATATAATAGCCTGTTCAGGCATTAGCCAGAGTGGGAAATTTCCTGCAGTATGTTCTAGTAAGATGGCTATAAAGCGCTCCATAGATCCAAACGGTGCTCTATGAATCATTACGGGTCTATGTAATTCATTGTCAGATCCTTTGTATGTCAAGTCAAAACGTTCAGGAAGGTTATAATCTACCTGAATAGTTCCTAATTGCCATTGTCTGCCAAGAGCATCCTTCACCATGAAATCCAGCTTTGGACCATAGAAAGCAGCTTCGCCATATTCTACTACAGTGGTCAAGCCTTTATCTGCTGCAGCATTGATAATTGCATTTTCTGCTTTCTCCCAGTTTTCATCAGTTCCTATGTATTTTTCTCTATTCTCTTTGTCTCTTAAAGATATCTGGGCAGTAAAGTTTTCGAATCCTAATGAACCAAATACATAAAGTACTAAGTCAATTACTTTTTTAAACTCTTCGTCAAGCTGTTCTGGAGTACAAAAAATATGCGCATCATCCTGAGTAAAACCACGCACACGGGTTAAACCATGCAACTCTCCACTTTGCTCATATCTGTAAACAGTACCAAATTCAGCATAACGCTTTGGTAAATCTTTGTAGGACCATGGTCTCACATTGTAGATCTCACAGTGATGAGGGCAGTTCATTGGTTTCAATAAAAACTCTTCTCCTTCATGAGGTGTGCTTATCGGCTGAAAACTATCAGCACCATATTTAGCATAGTGTCCAGAAGTAACATACAATTCTTTCTGTCCAATATGCGGTGTAACCACTTGTTCGTAACCTGCTTTCTTTTGTGCTTTCTTCAAGAATTGCTCTAAACGCTCTCTCAATGCAGCTCCTTTAGGTAGCCATAACGGTAAACCTTGTCCTACTTTTGCTGAGAAAGCAAATAATTCTAATTCCTTACCTAATTTTCTATGGTCACGTCTTTTTGCTTCTTCAAGTAATAATAGGTACTCTGTTAAATCTTTTTGTTTTGGGAATGATGTTCCGTAAACACGAGTTAACTGTTTGTTCTTTTCATCACCACGCCAGTATGCACCAGCAACGCTCATGATTTTCATTGCCTTGATTATTCCAGTATTTGGAATATGTCCACCACGGCATAAGTCTGTAAAGGTATCATGATCACAAAACGTAATTGTTCCGTCCTCAAGATTTGTAATCATTTCTGTTTTGTAAACATTGTCTTTGTATAATTCCAAAGCTTCTGCTTTAGTTACAGGACGCAATTTAAATTCATGTTTTCCTCTTGAAATTTCAAGAACACGGTCTTCAATTTTCTTAAAATCTGCTTCTGTGATTTTTTGCTCTTCAAAATCTACATCATAATAAAACCCATTAGCAATTGCAGGTCCAAGAGTTAATTTAATACCAGGGTACATTTCCTCAAGAACTTGTGCCATCACGTGCGAAGTCGAATGCCAAAAAGCTTTCTTTCCGCCTTCGTCATTCCATGTATATAATATAAGGCTACCGTCCGTCGTCAAAGGAGTTGTGGTTTCAATAGTTGTACCATTAAAAGAAGCCGAAATAACATTTCTAGCAAATCCTTCGCTAATGCTTTTAGCAACATCCATAGGAGTTACGTCTAGCGCATACTCTCTAACTGACCCATCGGGCAAAGTAATCTTAATCATTGTTTATTAATTTAAGAATGCAAATATAAACATTACAAAAATACATACAATATATATATAAGGTTTGTTCCATATAATATAGGTGTAATACTAAAAAGGGGGTTTTTGTACTGTTAATCCCTTATGCATATAAAGTAAGGGAGGGTTTTTAGGAGCTATTTCCTGCTATTCGCTACAATCTACCTCGCCGTACAACTGCTCAGTAGGATTTCCACTTCTATCAGGGCTAGGGCAAGGTGCTCTCTATAAATTTTCGATTTCAAAAACTGTTTTTGTTACCTATATATAAGGATAGGCTGTCTACTAGATATTGTAGCTCAAGGTGCAGCGTTATACCTCTAGTTGATAAAGGCCTTTTAATTATATAAAGTGCTAATGTAGTACTTGTTTCTCATCATATAAGTCATATAAGGTATTTACGAAAAGCTTATGTGTTTATAAACCGCAAAGCGTAAAACCAAAAAGCGCCACAATAAACATCCGTAGAGTCTCCTTTTCCTTCGGAGAGGGCCAGGTAGAGGATAATTTCTTCCAGCTTCTATGATCTTCTATTACTTATATGGTTCAAATCTAACAATCCGAATCAAAACCCACGATCAACAAGGATTAAAACAAAACTTATATGACTTATATGTTAGGGAAAAAAGCACGGCAACCGTGCAAACATTACAATCCCTAAAAGATTTGTCCAACAATTTTAAAAAACCGCAAACCAACCCCATGTTCAAGTTCTACATTTCCAATGTGTTAAAAATAAATCGCAAATAAAGCAAAGAAAAGCGGTTAAAAAGTATTGAATAACGGTTTAAAGAGTCTACTTTTGCACCCGCAACAACGCAGACGTTCTTTCAAATACTGGCAAGCAAACGAAACAAGGCAGAAAATTTATTTTCAAAAAAAGTTTCAAAAAAGCTTGTGAGATTTAAAAGTGATAGTTACTTTTGCACCCCGCTAAATGCGCAACGTTCCTTGATAAGTTGATAAGAGAAGAGAAGAAAAAGAAAGATTTATTTTTCTAAAAAACTTCAAATTTTTCTTGCCAGATAAAAAGAGAAGTTGTACTTTTGCACCCGCTTCGAGAAACACGTTAAGTGTTGCTACGAGTGGAAAACAAGATAAGACACGTTCCTAGACATATTGAATTGACAGCCGTTTTTGAGAGAGATTTCAAAGACAAAAGAATAAGAGTAATAGAATCGAGAGATTTGAAAAAACCACTAGACCTTCAGTCAAAAATAAATAGAGAATCATTTATGGTTCTCGCATAATATACGATGAAGAGTTTGATCCTGGCTCAGGATGAACGCTAGCGGCAGGCTTAACACATGCAAGTCGAGGGGTATAGTTCTTCGGAATTAGAGACCGGCGCACGGGTGCGTAACGCGTATGCAATCTACCTTTCACAAAGGGATAGCCCAGAGAAATTTGGATTAATACCTCATAGTATAATTGAATGGCATCATTTAATTATTAAAGATTTATCGGTGAAAGATGAGCATGCGTCCCATTAGCTAGTTGGTATGGTAACGGCATACCAAGGCTACGATGGGTAGGGGTCCTGAGAGGGAGATCCCCCACACTGGTACTGAGACACGGACCAGACTCCTACGGGAGGCAGCAGTGAGGAATATTGGACAATGGGCGCAAGCCTGATCCAGCCATGCCGCGTGCAGGATGACGGTCCTATGGATTGTAAACTGCTTTTATACGAGAAGAAACACTCCTTCGTGAAGGAGCTTGACGGTATCGTAAGAATAAGGATCGGCTAACTCCGTGCCAGCAGCCGCGGTAATACGGAGGATCCAAGCGTTATCCGGAATCATTGGGTTTAAAGGGTCCGTAGGCGGTTTAGTAAGTCAGTGGTGAAAGCCCATCGCTCAACGGTGGAACGGCCATTGATACTGCTAGACTTGAATTATTAGGAAGTAACTAGAATATGTAGTGTAGCGGTGAAATGCTTAGAGATTACATGGAATACCAATTGCGAAGGCAGGTTACTACTAATATATTGACGCTGATGGACGAAAGCGTGGGTAGCGAACAGGATTAGATACCCTGGTAGTCCACGCCGTAAACGATGGATACTAGCTGTTGGGAGCAATCTCAGTGGCTAAGCGAAAGTGATAAGTATCCCACCTGGGGAGTACGAACGCAAGTTTGAAACTCAAAGGAATTGACGGGGGCCCGCACAAGCGGTGGAGCATGTGGTTTAATTCGATGATACGCGAGGAACCTTACCAAGGCTTAAATGTAGATTGACCGGTTTGGAAACAGACTTTTCGCAAGACAATTTACAAGGTGCTGCATGGTTGTCGTCAGCTCGTGCCGTGAGGTGTCAGGTTAAGTCCTATAACGAGCGCAACCCCTGTTGTTAGTTGCCAGCGAGTCATGTCGGGAACTCTAACGAGACTGCCAGTGCAAACTGTGAGGAAGGTGGGGATGACGTCAAATCATCACGGCCCTTACGCCTTGGGCTACACACGTGCTACAATGGCCGGTACAGAGAGCAGCCACTGGGCGACCAGGAGCGAATCTACAAAACCGGTCACAGTTCGGATCGGAGTCTGCAACTCGACTCCGTGAAGCTGGAATCGCTAGTAATCGGATATCAGCCATGATCCGGTGAATACGTTCCCGGGCCTTGTACACACCGCCCGTCAAGCCATGGAAGCTGGGGGTGCCTGAAGTCGGTGACCGCAAGGAGCTGCCTAGGGTAAAACTGGTAACTAGGGCTAAGTCGTAACAAGGTAGCCGTACCGGAAGGTGCGGCTGGAACACCTCCTTTCTAGAGCCTTAGTGTTAGCTTATTTATAAGCACGGTAGGGAAAGAGACGAAAAGAGAAAGTGGAAACAAAGATTAAGAATTTATTACTCTTGCTGTTAGTTCAAATAATACCATTTAAGAATAAGAGTGTCTCGTAGCTCAGCTGGTTAGAGTACTACACTGATAATGTAGGGGTCGACAGTTCGAGTCTGTCCGAGACAACTATTAAACTTAAATAGATTCTGAAATAAATTCAGAATAAAAGGAAATTTTAGAAGTATGAGTATGAATTATACATTAATTCAAAATTCACCATTCATAATTTAAAATTTGAAACGGGGGATTAGCTCAGCTGGCTAGAGCGCCTGCCTTGCACGCAGGAGGTCAACGGTTCGACTCCGTTATTCTCCACAAATCAAAAGTTGATACGTTGATTTGTTAAATCGGTTAAACGATTAAACGAAAAAACGATTAAACTAGCGATAAAAGTTCATTGACATATTGAGATAAGAAAAATATAAAAAGTAGAAAGCGTTTTTTACTATTTATAGTAGAAAACAAACAAAAACGGTCCTAATTAATTTTAGGATTGGTACAATAAGCAAAATAAGGGCGTATGGGGGATGCCTTGGCTCTCAGAGGCGATGAAAGGCGTGATAAGCTGCGAAAAGCTACGGGGACGGGCACACACCGATTGATCCGTAGATACCTGAATGGGGCAACCCACTAGATTGAAGATCTAGTACACCGATAGGTGGGCAAACCCGCTGAACTGAAACATCTAAGTAGGCGGAGGAGAAGAAAACAAAAGTGATTCCGTAAGTAGTGGCGAGCGAACGCGGATTAGCCCAAACCAATGTTGTTACGGCAATGTTGGGGTTGTAGGACCACGATATTTAATGTAAAACGAACTAGAATCTACTGGAAAGTAGAACCAAAGAGGGTGATAGTCCTGTATAGGTAAGTGATATAATTGATAGTGGTATCCTGAGTAGGGCGGGACACGAGAAATCCTGTCTGAATTTGGCGGGACCATCCGCTAAGGCTAAATACTCCTGAGAGACCGATAGTGAACCAGTACCGTGAGGGAAAGGTGAAAAGAACCGTGAATAACGGAGTGAAATAGATCCTGAAACCATACGCTTACAAGCGGTCGGAGCCCTTTCGTGGGGTGACGGCGTGCCTTTTGCATAATGAGCCTACGAGTTAACGTTGCTGGCAAGGATAAGTGGTTAAGCCACGGATCCGTAGCGAAAGCGAGTCTGAATAGGGCGCTTTAGTCAGTAGTGTTAGACGCGAAACCGTGTGATCTACCCATGGACAGGTTGAAGCTGTGGTAACACATAGTGGAGGACCGAACCCGTTGACGTTGAAAAGTCTTGGGATGATCTGTGGGTAGGGGTGAAAGGCCAATCAAACTCGGAAATAGCTCGTACTCCCCGAAATGCATTTAGGTGCAGCGTTAGTTATAAAGTTATATAGAGGTAGAGCTACTGATTGGATGCGGGGGCTTCACCGCCTACCAATTCCTGACAAACTCCGAATGCTATATAATGTTCACTAACAGTGAGGGCTTGGGTGCTAAGGTCCAAGTCCGAGAGGGAAAGAACCCAGACCATCAGCTAAGGTCCCCAAATATATACTAAGTTGAAAGAACGAGGTTTGTCTGCATAGACAGCTAGGATGTTGGCTTGGAAGCAGCCATTCATTTAAAGAGTGCGTAACAGCTCACTAGTCGAGCGGACGAGCATGGATAATAATCGGGCATAAGTATATTACCGAAGCTATGGATTTACAATTTATTGTAAGTGGTAGGGGAGCATTCTCACAGGGTAGAAGGTGTATCGTAAGGTATGCTGGACCGGTGAGAAAAGAAAATGTAGGCATAAGTAACGATAATGCGGGCGAGAAACCCGCACACCGAAAGACTAAGGTTTCCACAGCTATGCTAATCAGCTGTGGGTTAGTCGGGACCTAAGGCGAACCCGAAAGGGACAGTCGATGGACAACGGGTTAATATTCCCGTACTACTGTTAACTGTGATGGGGTGACGGAGTGATGAAAGTGCCGCGAACTGACGGAATAGTTCGTTGAAGTACCTACCTATAAGACCCGCAGGCAAATCCACGGGTTTTGGGGAAATACGATAGTACTCGGCGTCTTCGGACAAAGAGATAGTGCACCTAAGGGCTTCCAAGAAAAACCTCTAAACTTCAGGTTAATAGTACCCGTACCGCAAACCGACACAGGTAGTCGAGATGAGAATTCTAAGGTGCTCGAGAGATTCATGGCTAAGGAATTAGGCAAAATAGACCCGTAACTTCGGGAGAAGGGTCGCCAGCAGCAATGCTGGCCGCAGTGAAGAGGTCCAGGCGACTGTTTATCAAAAACACAGGGCTCTGCAAAATCGTAAGATGAAGTATAGGGCCTGACACCTGCCCGGTGCTGGAAGGTTAAGTGGAGATGTTATGGGTAACCAGAAGCATTGAAATGAAGCCCCAGTAAACGGCGGCCGTAACTATAACGGTCCTAAGGTAGCGAAATTCCTTGTCGGGTAAGTTCCGACCTGCACGAATGGTGTAACGATCTGGACACTGTCTCAGCCATGAGCTCGGTGAAATTGTAGTAACGGTGAAGATGCCGTTTACCCGCAGTGGGACGAAAAGACCCTGTGCACCTTTACTATAGCTTAGTATTGACCTTGGATAAATGATGTGTAGGATAGGTTGGAGACTGTGAAGTGGCGTCGCTAGGCGTTGTGGAGTCATTGTTGAAATACAACCCTTTGTTTATCTGAGGCCTAACCCCGTTTTGCGGGGGACATTGCTTGGTGGGTAGTTTGACTGGGGTGGTCGCCTCCAAAAGAGTAACGGAGGCTTCTAAAGGTTCCCTCAGTACGCTTGGTAACCGTGCGTAGAGTGCAATGGCATAAGGGAGCTTGACTGAGAGACATACAGGTCGATCAGGTACGAAAGTAGAGCATAGTGATCCGGTGGTTCCGCATGGAAGGGCCATCGCTCAAAGGATAAAAGGTACGCCGGGGATAACAGGCTGATCTCCCCCAAGAGCTCATATCGACGGGGGGGTTTGGCACCTCGATGTCGGCTCGTCACATCCTGGGGCTGGAGAAGGTCCCAAGGGTTGGGCTGTTCGCCCATTAAAGTGGCACGCGAGCTGGGTTCAGAACGTCGTGAGACAGTTCGGTCTCTATCTACTGTGGGCGCAAGAAATTTGAGTGGATCTGATTCTAGTACGAGAGGACCGAATTGGACAAACCTCTAGTGTATCTGTTGTCACGCCAGTGGCATGGCAGAGTAGCTACGTTTGGAAGGGATAAGCGCTGAAAGCATATAAGCGCGAAACCCACCACAAGATGAGATTTCTTTTAAGGATCGTGGGAGATGACCACGTTGATAGGCTATAGATGTAAAGGCAGTAATGTCATAGTCGAGTAGTACTAATAATCCGTAAGCTTATGTACACCTTTCCAGCCTCGCAAGAGGCTGGGGAAACTTTCTAATTCCTAGATTCGTTCAGGAACTAATATTTTTTTCTTTATCTCAGTATGTTAAGATATTGTTCAATAGATTTTTATCGTAAGATAAACAATCATTGAAAAATTGCCCAAAGCAATTATAACTTCTTAAGGTGGTTATTGCGGCGGGGCTCACCTCTTCCCATCCCGAACAGAGTAGTTAAGCCCGCCTGCGCAGATGGTACTGCAGTTATGTGGGAGAGTATGTCGTCGCCTTTCTTTAAAAACCCTATTCATTTATGTGAATAGGGTTTTTTTGTGCGCAAAAAAAATCGATTTTTCTTCAAGGAATGGGTATTAGAGAAGAAATAGTAATCCTAATGATTTATGTGTTTTCAGAACAATATATCTAATCCAACCGTAGTTCGGCAGATTTTGCTATGTAAATCACCTTTTTTTCTGAATATAAAAATGTACCAAAGCAGTAATTATTAGATTTTGGTATGGGTAATAGTTTTATTATTTATAGTGACGAAAGCATTTGTTATGTAATGAAGTGGTTTTTGATTGAGATTAAATAAGGGAATATCAACTTAATATATTTTAGTCTGACAATTGACTTTAGTTTAATTTATTCTCTAGTAAATAAGTCAATAGGAACATAAACGAAATTCTCACTGAATTATAACACTAAAGGTTTGGAATGTATTTTTACTGCAAACAATTTACGGGTATTTTTGAATGATTCGATGACAGTATCCGATTTTCGTGGTTAGACTAAAAAAATCAGACCTCTCAAGGGTTCATCCAATTGTTATTGAAATTTAAATGGAACAGGAGTTGTCTAAAGTGGATTTCTTAATTTCATTTTGCATTCTTTTAAAAGAATATTTTTGGATAAGAGCTACGAGAGTATTGCTTTGTTATGTCAATGAAGCGCGGTTTGGGTAAAGATTGGAACTGATTGCTGACGATTTTAAGGACTTGCTTTGCTTTAGGGAGTTGCTACTGTCTGTTTTTGGTTTTTGATTTAGGGTTGATCAGACTTTAAAAGGGGCTTGGGCGTATCTCATATGGTCATTCTTTTTTTTAGAGAAGCTTTTTTGGGATAAAATACGATTGAAAGAGCGGAGTTAGTCTGTCTTGTTAGGACGATAGAAGTGCTATTGGGAAAGGCTATATTTTGCGGAGGTAGTTCAAACTGCTTTATTAAAGCTTCTCTGTCGATAAGGGAGTATTGGATGGATAAAAAAACTTTATTTAAAATACGGGTTTTCAACAACTTAAAAACAAAGTTTCGAAAAGGTTAAAAAAAAGGCATTAAAAGTATTGAATAACGGTATAAAGGTGTTATTTTTGCACCCGCAACAACGCAGACGTTCTTTAAAATACTGGCAAGCAAACGGAATTAATTAGGAAATTTATTTTCTAAAAAAGTTTCAAAAAAGCTTGTGAGGTTTAAAAGTAATATCTACTTTTGCACCCGCTTCGAGCGACACGTTAAGTGTTGCTACGAGTGGAAAACAAGATAAGACACGTTCCTAGACATATTGAATTGACAGCCGTTTTTGAGAGAGATTTCAAAGACAAAAGAATAAGAGTAATAGAATCGAGAGATTTGAAAAAACCACTAGACCTTCAGTCAAAAATAAATAGAGAATCATTTATGGTTCTCGCATAATATACGATGAAGAGTTTGATCCTGGCTCAGGATGAACGCTAGCGGCAGGCTTAACACATGCAAGTCGAGGGGTATAGTTCTTCGGAATTAGAGACCGGCGCACGGGTGCGTAACGCGTATGCAATCTACCTTTCACAAAGGGATAGCCCAGAGAAATTTGGATTAATACCTCATAGTATAATTGAATGGCATCATTTAATTATTAAAGATTTATCGGTGAAAGATGAGCATGCGTCCCATTAGCTAGTTGGTATGGTAACGGCATACCAAGGCTACGATGGGTAGGGGTCCTGAGAGGGAGATCCCCCACACTGGTACTGAGACACGGACCAGACTCCTACGGGAGGCAGCAGTGAGGAATATTGGACAATGGGCGCAAGCCTGATCCAGCCATGCCGCGTGCAGGATGACGGTCCTATGGATTGTAAACTGCTTTTATACGAGAAGAAACACTCCTTCGTGAAGGAGCTTGACGGTATCGTAAGAATAAGGATCGGCTAACTCCGTGCCAGCAGCCGCGGTAATACGGAGGATCCAAGCGTTATCCGGAATCATTGGGTTTAAAGGGTCCGTAGGCGGTTTAGTAAGTCAGTGGTGAAAGCCCATCGCTCAACGGTGGAACGGCCATTGATACTGCTAGACTTGAATTATTAGGAAGTAACTAGAATATGTAGTGTAGCGGTGAAATGCTTAGAGATTACATGGAATACCAATTGCGAAGGCAGGTTACTACTAATATATTGACGCTGATGGACGAAAGCGTGGGTAGCGAACAGGATTAGATACCCTGGTAGTCCACGCCGTAAACGATGGATACTAGCTGTTGGGAGCAATCTCAGTGGCTAAGCGAAAGTGATAAGTATCCCACCTGGGGAGTACGAACGCAAGTTTGAAACTCAAAGGAATTGACGGGGGCCCGCACAAGCGGTGGAGCATGTGGTTTAATTCGATGATACGCGAGGAACCTTACCAAGGCTTAAATGTAGATTGACCGGTTTGGAAACAGACTTTTCGCAAGACAATTTACAAGGTGCTGCATGGTTGTCGTCAGCTCGTGCCGTGAGGTGTCAGGTTAAGTCCTATAACGAGCGCAACCCCTGTTGTTAGTTGCCAGCGAGTCATGTCGGGAACTCTAACGAGACTGCCAGTGCAAACTGTGAGGAAGGTGGGGATGACGTCAAATCATCACGGCCCTTACGCCTTGGGCTACACACGTGCTACAATGGCCGGTACAGAGAGCAGCCACTGGGCGACCAGGAGCGAATCTACAAAACCGGTCACAGTTCGGATCGGAGTCTGCAACTCGACTCCGTGAAGCTGGAATCGCTAGTAATCGGATATCAGCCATGATCCGGTGAATACGTTCCCGGGCCTTGTACACACCGCCCGTCAAGCCATGGAAGCTGGGGGTGCCTGAAGTCGGTGACCGCAAGGAGCTGCCTAGGGTAAAACTGGTAACTAGGGCTAAGTCGTAACAAGGTAGCCGTACCGGAAGGTGCGGCTGGAACACCTCCTTTCTAGAGCCTTAGTGTTAGCTTATTTATAAGCACGGTAGGGAAAGAGACTAAAAGAGAAAGTGGAAACAAAGATTAAGAATTTATTACTCTTGCTGTTAGTTCAAATAATACAATTTAAGAATAAGAGTGTCTCGTAGCTCAGCTGGTTAGAGTACTACACTGATAATGTAGGGGTCGACAGTTCGAGTCTGTCCGAGACAACTATTTATACTTAAATAAAAAGAAGAAATCTGGAGTTGAGAAATCATGGATCAAAGATTCATGCTTAATTAATTCACAATTCATAAATAGATTGGGGGATTAGCTCAGCTGGCTAGAGCGCCTGCCTTGCACGCAGGAGGTCAACGGTTCGACTCCGTTATTCTCCACAAATCAAAAGTTGATACGTTGATTTGTTAAATCGGTTAAACGATTAAACGAAAAAACGATTAAACTAGCGATAAAAGTTCATTGACATATTGAGATAAGAAAAATATAAAAAGTAGAAAGCGTTTTTTACTATTTATAGTAGAAAACAAACAAAAACGGTCCTAATTAATTTTAGGATTGGTACAATAAGCAAAATAAGGGCGTATGGGGGATGCCTTGGCTCTCAGAGGCGATGAAAGGCGTGATAAGCTGCGAAAAGCTACGGGGACGGGCACACACCGATTGATCCGTAGATACCTGAATGGGGCAACCCACTAGATTGAAGATCTAGTACACCGATAGGTGGGCAAACCCGCTGAACTGAAACATCTAAGTAGGCGGAGGAGAAGAAAACAAAAGTGATTCCGTAAGTAGTGGCGAGCGAACGCGGATTAGCCCAAACCAATGTTGTTACGGCAATGTTGGGGTTGTAGGACCACGATATTTAATGTAAAACGAACTAGAATCTACTGGAAAGTAGAACCAAAGAGGGTGATAGTCCTGTATAGGTAAGTGATATAATTGATAGTGGTATCCTGAGTAGGGCGGGACACGAGAAATCCTGTCTGAATTTGGCGGGACCATCCGCTAAGGCTAAATACTCCTGAGAGACCGATAGTGAACCAGTACCGTGAGGGAAAGGTGAAAAGAACCGTGAATAACGGAGTGAAATAGATCCTGAAACCATACGCTTACAAGCGGTCGGAGCCCTTTCGTGGGGTGACGGCGTGCCTTTTGCATAATGAGCCTACGAGTTAACGTTGCTGGCAAGGATAAGTGGTTAAGCCACGGATCCGTAGCGAAAGCGAGTCTGAATAGGGCGCTTTAGTCAGTAGTGTTAGACGCGAAACCGTGTGATCTACCCATGGACAGGTTGAAGCTGTGGTAACACATAGTGGAGGACCGAACCCGTTGACGTTGAAAAGTCTTGGGATGATCTGTGGGTAGGGGTGAAAGGCCAATCAAACTCGGAAATAGCTCGTACTCCCCGAAATGCATTTAGGTGCAGCGTTAGTTATAAAGTTATATAGAGGTAGAGCTACTGATTGGATGCGGGGGCTTCACCGCCTACCAATTCCTGACAAACTCCGAATGCTATATAATGTTCACTAACAGTGAGGGCTTGGGTGCTAAGGTCCAAGTCCGAGAGGGAAAGAACCCAGACCATCAGCTAAGGTCCCCAAATATATACTAAGTTGAAAGAACGAGGTTTGTCTGCATAGACAGCTAGGATGTTGGCTTGGAAGCAGCCATTCATTTAAAGAGTGCGTAACAGCTCACTAGTCGAGCGGACGAGCATGGATAATAATCGGGCATAAGTATATTACCGAAGCTATGGATTTACAATTTATTGTAAGTGGTAGGGGAGCATTCTCACAGGGTAGAAGGTGTATCGTAAGGTATGCTGGACCGGTGAGAAAAGAAAATGTAGGCATAAGTAACGATAATGCGGGCGAGAAACCCGCACACCGAAAGACTAAGGTTTCCACAGCTATGCTAATCAGCTGTGGGTTAGTCGGGACCTAAGGCGAACCCGAAAGGGACAGTCGATGGACAACGGGTTAATATTCCCGTACTACTGTTAACTGTGATGGGGTGACGGAGTGATGAAAGTGCCGCGAACTGACGGAATAGTTCGTTGAAGTACCTACCTATAAGACCCGCAGGCAAATCCACGGGTTTTGGGGAAATACGATAGTACTCGGCGTCTTCGGACAAAGAGATAGTGCACCTAAGGGCTTCCAAGAAAAACCTCTAAACTTCAGGTTAATAGTACCCGTACCGCAAACCGACACAGGTAGTCGAGATGAGAATTCTAAGGTGCTCGAGAGATTCATGGCTAAGGAATTAGGCAAAATAGACCCGTAACTTCGGGAGAAGGGTCGCCAGCAGCAATGCTGGCCGCAGTGAAGAGGTCCAGGCGACTGTTTATCAAAAACACAGGGCTCTGCAAAATCGTAAGATGAAGTATAGGGCCTGACACCTGCCCGGTGCTGGAAGGTTAAGTGGAGATGTTATGGGTAACCAGAAGCATTGAAATGAAGCCCCAGTAAACGGCGGCCGTAACTATAACGGTCCTAAGGTAGCGAAATTCCTTGTCGGGTAAGTTCCGACCTGCACGAATGGTGTAACGATCTGGACACTGTCTCAGCCATGAGCTCGGTGAAATTGTAGTAACGGTGAAGATGCCGTTTACCCGCAGTGGGACGAAAAGACCCTGTGCACCTTTACTATAGCTTAGTATTGACCTTGGATAAATGATGTGTAGGATAGGTTGGAGACTGTGAAGTGGCGTCGCTAGGCGTTGTGGAGTCATTGTTGAAATACAACCCTTTGTTTATCTGAGGCCTAACCCCGTTTTGCGGGGGACATTGCTTGGTGGGTAGTTTGACTGGGGTGGTCGCCTCCAAAAGAGTAACGGAGGCTTCTAAAGGTTCCCTCAGTACGCTTGGTAACCGTGCGTAGAGTGCAATGGCATAAGGGAGCTTGACTGAGAGACATACAGGTCGATCAGGTACGAAAGTAGAGCATAGTGATCCGGTGGTTCCGCATGGAAGGGCCATCGCTCAAAGGATAAAAGGTACGCCGGGGATAACAGGCTGATCTCCCCCAAGAGCTCATATCGACGGGGGGGTTTGGCACCTCGATGTCGGCTCGTCACATCCTGGGGCTGGAGAAGGTCCCAAGGGTTGGGCTGTTCGCCCATTAAAGTGGCACGCGAGCTGGGTTCAGAACGTCGTGAGACAGTTCGGTCTCTATCTACTGTGGGCGCAAGAAATTTGAGTGGATCTGATTCTAGTACGAGAGGACCGAATTGGACAAACCTCTAGTGTATCTGTTGTCACGCCAGTGGCATGGCAGAGTAGCTACGTTTGGAAGGGATAAGCGCTGAAAGCATATAAGCGCGAAACCCACCACAAGATGAGATTTCTTTTAAGGATCGTGGGAGATGACCACGTTGATAGGCTATAGATGTAAAGGCAGTAATGTCATAGTCGAGTAGTACTAATAATCCGTAAGCTTATGTACACCTTTCCAGCCTCGCAAGAGGCTGGGGAAACTTTCTAATTCCTAGATTCGTTCAGGAACTAATATTTTTTTCTTTATCTCAGTATGTTAAGATATTGTTCAATAGATTTTTATCGTAAGATAAACAATCATTGAAAAATTGCCCAAAGCAATTATAACTTCTTAAGGTGGTTATTGCGGCGGGGCTCACCTCTTCCCATCCCGAACAGAGTAGTTAAGCCCGCCTGCGCAGATGGTACTGCAGTTATGTGGGAGAGTATGTCGTCGCCTTTCTTTAAAAACCCTATTCATTTATGTGAATAGGGTTTTTTTGTGCGCAAAAAAAATCGATTTTTCTTCAAGGAATGGGTATTAGAGAAGAAATAGTAATCCTAATGATTTATGTGTTTTCAGAACAATATATCTAATCCAACCGTAGTTCGGCAGATTTTGCTATGTAAATCACCTTTTTTTCTGAATATAAAAATGTACCAAAGCAGTAATTATTAGATTTTGGTATGGGTAATAGTTTTATTATTTATAGTGACGAAAGCATTTGTTATGTAATGAAGTGGTTTTTGATTGAGATTAAATAAGGGAATATCAACTTAATATATTTTAGTCTGACAATTGACTTTAGTTTAATTTATTCTCTAGTAAATAAGTCAATAGGAACATAAACGAAATTCTCACTGAATTATAACACTAAAGGTTTGGAATGTATTTTTACTGCAAACAATTTACGGGTATTTTTGAATGATTCGATGACAGTATCCGATTTTCGTGGTTAGACTAAAAAAATCAGACCTCTCAAGGGTTCATCCAATTGTTATTGAAATTTAAATGGAACAGGAGTTGTCTAAAGTGGATTTCTTAATTTCATTTTGCATTCTTTTAAAAGAATATTTTTGGATAAGAGCTACGAGAGTATTGCTTTGTTATGTCAATGAAGCGCGGTTTGGGTAAAGATTGGAACTGATTGCTGACGATTTTAAGGACTTGCTTTGCTTTAGGGAGTTGCTACTGTCTGTTTTTGGTTTTTGATTTAGGGTTGATCAGACTTTAAAAGGGGCTTGGGCGTATCTCATATGGTCATTCTTTTTTTTAGAGAAGCTTTTTTGGGATAAAATACGATTGAAAGAGCGGAGTTAGTCTGTCTTGTTAGGACGATAGAAGTGCTATTGGGAAAGGCTATATTTTGCGGAGGTAGTTCAAACTGCTTTATTAAAGCTTCTCTGTCGATAAGGGAGTATTGGATGGATAAAAAAACTTTATTTAAAATACGGGTTTTCAACAACTTAAAAACAAAGTTTCGAAAAGGTTAAAAAAAAGGCATTAAAAGTATTGAATAACGGTATAAAGGTGTTATTTTTGCACCCGCAACAACGCAGACGTTCTTTAAAATACTGGCAAGCAAACGGAATTAATTAGGAAATTTATTTTCTAAAAAAGTTTCAAAAAAGCTTGTGAGGTTTAAAAGTAATATCTACTTTTGCACCCGCTTCGAGCGACACGTTAAGTGTTGCTACGAGTGGAAAACAAGATAAGACACGTTCCTAGACATATTGAATTGACAGCCGTTTTTGAGAGAGATTTCAAAGACAAAAGAATAAGAGTAATAGAATCGAGAGATTTGAAAAAACCACTAGACCTTCAGTCAAAAATAAATAGAGAATCATTTATGGTTCTCGCATAATATACGATGAAGAGTTTGATCCTGGCTCAGGATGAACGCTAGCGGCAGGCTTAACACATGCAAGTCGAGGGGTATAGTTCTTCGGAATTAGAGACCGGCGCACGGGTGCGTAACGCGTATGCAATCTACCTTTCACAAAGGGATAGCCCAGAGAAATTTGGATTAATACCTCATAGTATAATTGAATGGCATCATTTAATTATTAAAGATTTATCGGTGAAAGATGAGCATGCGTCCCATTAGCTAGTTGGTATGGTAACGGCATACCAAGGCTACGATGGGTAGGGGTCCTGAGAGGGAGATCCCCCACACTGGTACTGAGACACGGACCAGACTCCTACGGGAGGCAGCAGTGAGGAATATTGGACAATGGGCGCAAGCCTGATCCAGCCATGCCGCGTGCAGGATGACGGTCCTATGGATTGTAAACTGCTTTTATACGAGAAGAAACACTCCTTCGTGAAGGAGCTTGACGGTATCGTAAGAATAAGGATCGGCTAACTCCGTGCCAGCAGCCGCGGTAATACGGAGGATCCAAGCGTTATCCGGAATCATTGGGTTTAAAGGGTCCGTAGGCGGTTTAGTAAGTCAGTGGTGAAAGCCCATCGCTCAACGGTGGAACGGCCATTGATACTGCTAGACTTGAATTATTAGGAAGTAACTAGAATATGTAGTGTAGCGGTGAAATGCTTAGAGATTACATGGAATACCAATTGCGAAGGCAGGTTACTACTAATATATTGACGCTGATGGACGAAAGCGTGGGTAGCGAACAGGATTAGATACCCTGGTAGTCCACGCCGTAAACGATGGATACTAGCTGTTGGGAGCAATCTCAGTGGCTAAGCGAAAGTGATAAGTATCCCACCTGGGGAGTACGAACGCAAGTTTGAAACTCAAAGGAATTGACGGGGGCCCGCACAAGCGGTGGAGCATGTGGTTTAATTCGATGATACGCGAGGAACCTTACCAAGGCTTAAATGTAGATTGACCGGTTTGGAAACAGACTTTTCGCAAGACAATTTACAAGGTGCTGCATGGTTGTCGTCAGCTCGTGCCGTGAGGTGTCAGGTTAAGTCCTATAACGAGCGCAACCCCTGTTGTTAGTTGCCAGCGAGTCATGTCGGGAACTCTAACGAGACTGCCAGTGCAAACTGTGAGGAAGGTGGGGATGACGTCAAATCATCACGGCCCTTACGCCTTGGGCTACACACGTGCTACAATGGCCGGTACAGAGAGCAGCCACTGGGCGACCAGGAGCGAATCTACAAAACCGGTCACAGTTCGGATCGGAGTCTGCAACTCGACTCCGTGAAGCTGGAATCGCTAGTAATCGGATATCAGCCATGATCCGGTGAATACGTTCCCGGGCCTTGTACACACCGCCCGTCAAGCCATGGAAGCTGGGGGTGCCTGAAGTCGGTGACCGCAAGGAGCTGCCTAGGGTAAAACTGGTAACTAGGGCTAAGTCGTAACAAGGTAGCCGTACCGGAAGGTGCGGCTGGAACACCTCCTTTCTAGAGCCTTAGTGTTAGCTTATTTATAAGCACGGTAGGGAAAGAGACTAAAAGAGAAAGTGGAAACAAAGATTAAGAATTTATTACTCTTGCTGTTAGTTCAAATAATACAATTTAAGAATAAGAGTGTCTCGTAGCTCAGCTGGTTAGAGTACTACACTGATAATGTAGGGGTCGACAGTTCGAGTCTGTCCGAGACAACTATTTATACTTAAATAAAAAGAAGAAATCTGGAGTTGAGAAATCATGGATCAAAGATTCATGCTTAATTAATTCACAATTCATAAATAGATTGGGGGATTAGCTCAGCTGGCTAGAGCGCCTGCCTTGCACGCAGGAGGTCAACGGTTCGACTCCGTTATTCTCCACAAATCAAAAGTTGATACGTTGATTTGTTAAATCGGTTAAACGATTAAACGAAAAAACGATTAAACTAGCGATAAAAGTTCATTGACATATTGAGATAAGAAAAATATAAAAAGTAGAAAGCGTTTTTTACTATTTATAGTAGAAAACAAACAAAAACGGTCCTAATTAATTTTAGGATTGGTACAATAAGCAAAATAAGGGCGTATGGGGGATGCCTTGGCTCTCAGAGGCGATGAAAGGCGTGATAAGCTGCGAAAAGCTACGGGGACGGGCACACACCGATTGATCCGTAGATACCTGAATGGGGCAACCCACTAGATTGAAGATCTAGTACACCGATAGGTGGGCAAACCCGCTGAACTGAAACATCTAAGTAGGCGGAGGAGAAGAAAACAAAAGTGATTCCGTAAGTAGTGGCGAGCGAACGCGGATTAGCCCAAACCAATGTTGTTACGGCAATGTTGGGGTTGTAGGACCACGATATTTAATGTAAAACGAACTAGAATCTACTGGAAAGTAGAACCAAAGAGGGTGATAGTCCTGTATAGGTAAGTGATATAATTGATAGTGGTATCCTGAGTAGGGCGGGACACGAGAAATCCTGTCTGAATTTGGCGGGACCATCCGCTAAGGCTAAATACTCCTGAGAGACCGATAGTGAACCAGTACCGTGAGGGAAAGGTGAAAAGAACCGTGAATAACGGAGTGAAATAGATCCTGAAACCATACGCTTACAAGCGGTCGGAGCCCTTTCGTGGGGTGACGGCGTGCCTTTTGCATAATGAGCCTACGAGTTAACGTTGCTGGCAAGGATAAGTGGTTAAGCCACGGATCCGTAGCGAAAGCGAGTCTGAATAGGGCGCTTTAGTCAGTAGTGTTAGACGCGAAACCGTGTGATCTACCCATGGACAGGTTGAAGCTGTGGTAACACATAGTGGAGGACCGAACCCGTTGACGTTGAAAAGTCTTGGGATGATCTGTGGGTAGGGGTGAAAGGCCAATCAAACTCGGAAATAGCTCGTACTCCCCGAAATGCATTTAGGTGCAGCGTTAGTTATAAAGTTATATAGAGGTAGAGCTACTGATTGGATGCGGGGGCTTCACCGCCTACCAATTCCTGACAAACTCCGAATGCTATATAATGTTCACTAACAGTGAGGGCTTGGGTGCTAAGGTCCAAGTCCGAGAGGGAAAGAACCCAGACCATCAGCTAAGGTCCCCAAATATATACTAAGTTGAAAGAACGAGGTTTGTCTGCATAGACAGCTAGGAT
This sequence comes from Flavobacterium sp. WC2421, assembly GCF_040822115.1. Taxonomy (NCBI): domain Bacteria; kingdom Pseudomonadati; phylum Bacteroidota; class Flavobacteriia; order Flavobacteriales; family Flavobacteriaceae; genus Flavobacterium; species Flavobacterium sp. WC2421. The sequence goes on from NZ_CP162004.1 coordinate 1,969,132, forward strand.
GTTGGCTTGGAAGCAGCCATTCATTTAAAGAGTGCGTAACAGCTCACTAGTCGAGCGGACGAGCATGGATAATAATCGGGCATAAGTATATTACCGAAGCTATGGATTTACAATTTATTGTAAGTGGTAGGGGAGCATTCTCACAGGGTAGAAGGTGTATCGTAAGGTATGCTGGACCGGTGAGAAAAGAAAATGTAGGCATAAGTAACGATAATGCGGGCGAGAAACCCGCACACCGAAAGACTAAGGTTTCCACAGCTATGCTAATCAGCTGTGGGTTAGTCGGGACCTAAGGCGAACCCGAAAGGGACAGTCGATGGACAACGGGTTAATATTCCCGTACTACTGTTAACTGTGATGGGGTGACGGAGTGATGAAAGTGCCGCGAACTGACGGAATAGTTCGTTGAAGTACCTACCTATAAGACCCGCAGGCAAATCCACGGGTTTTGGGGAAATACGATAGTACTCGGCGTCTTCGGACAAAGAGATAGTGCACCTAAGGGCTTCCAAGAAAAACCTCTAAACTTCAGGTTAATAGTACCCGTACCGCAAACCGACACAGGTAGTCGAGATGAGAATTCTAAGGTGCTCGAGAGATTCATGGCTAAGGAATTAGGCAAAATAGACCCGTAACTTCGGGAGAAGGGTCGCCAGCAGCAATGCTGGCCGCAGTGAAGAGGTCCAGGCGACTGTTTATCAAAAACACAGGGCTCTGCAAAATCGTAAGATGAAGTATAGGGCCTGACACCTGCCCGGTGCTGGAAGGTTAAGTGGAGATGTTATGGGTAACCAGAAGCATTGAAATGAAGCCCCAGTAAACGGCGGCCGTAACTATAACGGTCCTAAGGTAGCGAAATTCCTTGTCGGGTAAGTTCCGACCTGCACGAATGGTGTAACGATCTGGACACTGTCTCAGCCATGAGCTCGGTGAAATTGTAGTAACGGTGAAGATGCCGTTTACCCGCAGTGGGACGAAAAGACCCTGTGCACCTTTACTATAGCTTAGTATTGACCTTGGATAAATGATGTGTAGGATAGGTTGGAGACTGTGAAGTGGCGTCGCTAGGCGTTGTGGAGTCATTGTTGAAATACAACCCTTTGTTTATCTGAGGCCTAACCCCGTTTTGCGGGGGACATTGCTTGGTGGGTAGTTTGACTGGGGTGGTCGCCTCCAAAAGAGTAACGGAGGCTTCTAAAGGTTCCCTCAGTACGCTTGGTAACCGTGCGTAGAGTGCAATGGCATAAGGGAGCTTGACTGAGAGACATACAGGTCGATCAGGTACGAAAGTAGAGCATAGTGATCCGGTGGTTCCGCATGGAAGGGCCATCGCTCAAAGGATAAAAGGTACGCCGGGGATAACAGGCTGATCTCCCCCAAGAGCTCATATCGACGGGGGGGTTTGGCACCTCGATGTCGGCTCGTCACATCCTGGGGCTGGAGAAGGTCCCAAGGGTTGGGCTGTTCGCCCATTAAAGTGGCACGCGAGCTGGGTTCAGAACGTCGTGAGACAGTTCGGTCTCTATCTACTGTGGGCGCAAGAAATTTGAGTGGATCTGATTCTAGTACGAGAGGACCGAATTGGACAAACCTCTAGTGTATCTGTTGTCACGCCAGTGGCATGGCAGAGTAGCTACGTTTGGAAGGGATAAGCGCTGAAAGCATATAAGCGCGAAACCCACCACAAGATGAGATTTCTTTTAAGGATCGTGGGAGATGACCACGTTGATAGGCTATAGATGTAAAGGCAGTAATGTCATAGTCGAGTAGTACTAATAATCCGTAAGCTTATGTACACCTTTCCAGCCTCGCAAGAGGCTGGGGAAACTTTCTAATTCCTAGATTCGTTCAGGAACTAATATTTTTTTCTTTATCTCAGTATGTTAAGATATTGTTCAATAGATTTTTATCATAAGATAAACAATCATTGAAAAATTGCCCAAAGCAATTATAACTTCTTAAGGTGGTTATTGCGGCGGGGCTCACCTCTTCCCATCCCGAACAGAGTAGTTAAGCCCGCCTGCGCAGATGGTACTGCAGTTATGTGGGAGAGTATGTCGTCGCCTTTCTTTAAAAACCCTATTCATTTATGTGAATAGGGTTTTTTTGTGCGCAAAAAAATCGTTTTTTCTTCAAGGAATGGATATTAGAGAAGAAATGGCAATCCTAATGATTTAATCGAAGGGGTTTTTATTCCGTTTTTAAAGTAACTGCATATTTTATTTATTTTTTAATTCTTACTTGCATCGCATAATCATAAGTATCAAGGGAATTGAATGATATTTTTTCGGTTTCAACAAAAGATAAATAGTTCCGTATTTTTTCTTCCGTAAAACGCTGAGACCAGAAACCTTCTTTTGTAGCGGTAAAACTATCTTTAGCATCTGTGATTATTGTCATTCCCATTTTTTTATAGGAATGTTCTTGTTTAAGTCTAGTTTTATCATTGTCAATGTAGCATGCACCTATTACTATTTCCCCTCCAGAGCGCAACAACTTGTATAAATTTGAAAATATAATTTCGAATTTTTCATTTTTTGATAGATCAAACCGCTTCTCTGATGGGTTATAGCTTTCAAAATTAAAATTATCAGGGTAAAAGTTGCCAGCCGTAAACCAGGTGATAATAATTATATCATATTTTTTCTTCCATTTATCTAAGTTGATGGCGTCTTCAAGATAGACCGCTACTTTATCATCAATTTTTAATTCTTTTGCTGTCTGTCTTGACAGTATTACACATGCTTCGGCATTATCAGTGCCGTCAAAGGAATCCACCATATCCCACATTTCAGGGATACCACTAAGATGCTTTGCTATTCTGGCATTTCCTATTCCGATATCAAGAATAGACAAAGGTGTTTTCTTTCTTTGATACAATTCTGTAATGACCTTTTTAAGTTCTACAAATTCTGCCCATTGTGCTTGAATTAATTCTTCTGACAAGTAATTTTTATCCCAAGATTTCTGAAAAATTTCTTTGTTATCATATATTTCCATTATTTGTGTTTTTAGAAGATAATTCACAATTTAAATTTAAACCATTTTGGATAGTGTGTAGAAATAATTGGATTGTTTTATAATTAAATATAATCATAAAAGTTATTATTATATTAATTCTTTCTCTTATTTGTTTCATATTTTCGGTTTCTGAAATCTATAATGTATTTTTGTTGTTATAAAATTTTATTATGAAGAAAATATTTTTGTTTTTGGCTGTTATTATCATGTCAAATTTACAAGCACAGGAGAGACCTAAATTGGTAGTAGGTATTGTTGTTGATCAAATGAAAATGGAATATTTATATCGTTTTTCGAATGATTTTTCAAATGATGGTTTCAAAAGATTAATGGGAAATGGATATACTTTTCAAAATATGCATTATAATTATATGCCCACTTATACTGCTCCTGGGCATGCCTCAATTTATACAGGTACAACTCCGGCAATTCATGGTATTGTAAGTAATGAGTGGTTTAGTAGAAAATTGGGTAAAGAGATGTATTGCACAGATGATGCAAGTGTGAACACTGTAGGGGATGGAACTAAAGAAGAAGGTGAGATGTCTCCTAAAAATCTTTTAACGACTACAATTACTGATGAGTTGAGAATGGGTACTAATTTTAAAGGTAAGGTAATCGGTTTGAGTCTTAAAGATCGTGGTGCTATATTACCTGCTGGTCATTTTGCAAATTGGGCTTTTTGGTACAGTAAAACAGGTTCTTTTATTTCTAGTTCTTTTTATGGTGAAAAATTACCTGATTGGGTTCAAAAATTCAATGATGAAAAGCATTATATGTCATATATCAATAAAGGATGGGATTTATTGAAACCAAAAGCTACTTATGATGAAAGTTTAGAGGATAATAATCCTTATGAAGGGAAGTTATATAATAGTGTGGCTCCCGTTTTTCCTTATAATTTAAAGGATATGTATGCTAAAAATGATGCTGGTGTATTGCGATCTACTCCTTTTGGAAATAATTTATTGGCAGAATTTGCAATGAAAGCTATTGAAAAAGAGGAATTAGGTAAAGATAATATTACAGATTTCCTTACAGTTAGTTTTTCTTCAACAGATTATGTAGGTCATTTATTAGGGCCAAGATCAATGGAACTACAAGATACTTATTTGCGATTAGATCAAACAATTGCTGAGTTTTTGAATTATTTAGATAAAACAGTTGGAAAAGATAATTACTTATTGTTTTTGACTGCTGATCATGCAGGTGCTGAAAATGTAAACTATCTTAAAGATCATAAATACAATGTAAGCAGTATAAGTCCTAAAGATATTAGAAATAATTTAAAGGATTTTTCTGTGAAAACTTTTGGAACGGACTTAGTTTTAAATTATTCAAATTTCAATTTATTTTTTAATGAAGAAATTATTAAAACTAAAAACCTTGATTTAAGTGTAGTAAAAGAGGCTTTTAAAGAATTTTTAATGACTCAGGATTATGTCAAAAGAGTGTATACTGAAGATGAAATTTTAAATTCAACAGGTAATGATTATTTCTTGAACTTTATCGCTAAGGGATATGATGTAACTCAAAATGGCGATTTAGTTATTTTAGATAAACCTGGTTATATCGAGTACCTTGGAACAGGAACTTCTCATGGAACTACTTATACTTATGATACTCACGTTCCCGCTATTTTTTACGGTTGGCATATTAAAAAGGGAGAATCATTTGATAAAAAAGTCATTACTCAAATTGCGCCCACAATCGCGCAGAAGATTAAGGTTTCTTTTCCGAATGGAACTGAAGCAAATGTTCTTGAGGAAGTTTTAAAGGACTAGGTTATGATAGAAACGAAAAAAGGTGTATTTGAAAATACACCTTTTTTTTGATTTTATTTTTAAACAGTAGCTTCTACTGGTAATGGAATTTGATTTTTTAATAAGTCTTCAAATGTTTCATGAGCACGTATTAAGTGACCTTGGCCATTCATCCATAATACTTCAGCTGGTTTGTATCGTGAATTATAATTGGATGCCATTGAATAACAATAAGCACCTGCATTTCTAAAACTTAATATGTCACCTTCTTTTATTTCAGGGATTCTTCTATTGCTTGCAAAAGTATCTGTTTCGCAAATATATCCTACAACGGAATAGAAACGTTCTTTTCCTTTTGGATTTGATATATTGTCAATATGATGTTGAGATCCGTATAACATTGGACGTATTAAATGGTTGAATCCACTATCAACTCCAGCAAATACGGTTGATGTTGTTTGTTTGATTACATTTACTTTTACTAAAAAAGACCCAGCTTCACTCACTAGAAATTTACCTGGTTCGAATATTAATGTCAATTCTTTTCCATACTCTGTACAGAAAGCATTGAATCTTTTAGTTAATTTCTTTCCTAATTCTTCAATATCTGTTTCGATATCGTCTTTTTTGTAAGGCACTTTGAATCCGCTTCCAAAATCTAAGAACTCTAAGTTTTTGAAGTTTTTTGCTGCATCAAATAAAATTTCGGCAGCGTATAAGAATACTTCAATATCTAAAATATCTGAACCAGTATGCATGTGAATACCAACAATGTTCATTTTAGTATTTTCAACAATACGCACTAAATGTGGTAATTGATGAACAGATATTCCAAATTTGCTATCAATATGACCTACTGAAATATTAGCATTTCCACCTGCCATTACGTGAGGATTGATTCGGATACAAACAGGAACATTTGGGTGTTTAGCACCGAATTGCTCCAATATAGATAAGTTATCAATATTGATTTGAACTCCTAAAGCATGTACTTCTTCAATTTCCTCAAGAGATACACCGTTTGGAGTATAAAATATTTTTTCTGGATCATATCCTGCATGAAGTCCTAATTGTACTTCTTGAATTGATACGGTATCAAGTCCCGATCCCATTTCTTTTAATAGTTGTAAAATAGCAACATTAGATAATGCTTTCATTGCATAATTGATGCGTAACTTCTCAACTTTAGAAAATGCTTTTGTTAATCTGTTGTATTGTGATTTTATTTTATCGGCATCATAAACGTATAATGGACTGCCAAATTGTTCTGCTAGCTGAAGTAAGTCTTTTGATTGCATTGTTATATTATTTTTAGCAAATTTATTATTCTTTATTTGTTCTCACAAGCGATTTTACAAATTCTAACAAATTGTAACAAAAAGTTACAAAATAAACAATATTGCTATTTATTTGTGTTATTTTAATTTTTCGGGTGAGGGATGGTAGCGTATAGCCCACAGTCGCTGTAGTTTTTACGAAAGCGACGAGGACTTGAAGCGTACAGCCCGACCATACAGTAACGATAGTGGATGTATGGACACCTCCTAAAACTAAAAAATGACTGCCCAAAAATAGATTTGGCAGTCATTTTATATTGTTTATTTGAAATTACAAACTTGGTAAATCTCCAGTACCTTTAGTAGGTAAGTTGGTAGACCCCATCAAGTAGAAGTCCACTTCACGTGCCGCTTCGCGACCTTCTGATATTGCCCAAACAATTAACGATTGTCCGCGACGCATATCTCCAGCAGTGAAAATATTAGGTACATTAGTTTGATAGTTAGTTGCTTTGTAATTACTTCTCATATCTGTTTCTAGCCCTAATTGCTCGCTTAAAGTTTTTTCAGGACCAGTAAATCCTAAAGCAAGTAATGCTAAATCACAAGGCCAAGTTTTTTCGGATCCTTCTTTTTCAATTAATTCTGGTCTTTGTCCTGGAGTTATTTTCCAAGCCACTTCAACAGTTTTTAATCCAACTAATTCACCTTTATCATTTGCGATAAATTCTTTAGTGTTTATTAACCAGTTTCTATCACATCCTTCTTCATGTGAAGATGAAGTTTTAAGTTGCAAAGGCCAAAATGGCCAAGGTGTAGTCTCGCTTCTTCCTACTGGAGGTTTTGGCATGATTTCAAAATTAGTAACCGATTTTGCACCGTGTCTGTTTGAAGTTCCAACACAGTCAGAACCAGTATCTCCACCACCAATCACGATAACATCTTTACCAGTAGCTTTGATTTGGTCAGCGATTTCCTCACCGTAAAGTACTTTAGTTTGTTGCGTTAAAAAATCCATTGCTTGAACGACTCCTTTTGTTTCAATTCCTTTTGTAGGCAAGCTTCTTCTTTCAGTAGCACCACCACATAAAACAATTGAATCAAATTCATTTAATTGATCAACGCTATAATTTACGCCAACATTTACGTTAGTTTTAAAAGTGATTCCTTCAAGTTCTAGAATTTTCACACGTCTGTCGATAATTCCTTTTTCTAATTTAAAATTTGGAATTCCATAACGTAATAAACCACCTATTGCATTGTCTCTTTCGAAAACAGTTACTGTGTGTCCAGCACGATTTAATTGTTGTGCTGCTGCTAATCCGGCTGGCCCAGACCCAATTACGGCTACTGTTTTTCCAGTTCTTGTTGCAGGAGTTTGTGGTTTTATCCATCCTTCAGCGAAACCTCTTTCGATAATGTTTTTCTCAATATTTTCAATAGCAACTGGCTCTTCAATAATTCCTAATACACATGATTTTTCACATGGAGCAGGGCATAAGCGACCTGTGAATTCTGGAAAGTTATTGGTAGATTGTAAAATCTCCAAGGCACTTTGCCATTCTTCTTGGTGCACCATGTCGTTAAAATCTGGAATTAAATTTCCTAATGGACATGAACTATGGCAAAATGGGATTCCGCAATCCATACATCTTGAACCTTGCTCTTTTATCTTTTCTTTTGATAACGGAATAGTAAATTCATTATAATTTACTACACGTTCTTGTACTGCTATATTACTTTCGTCTGTTCTATCGTATTCTTTAAATCCGCCTATCTTTCCCATAACTATGCTGTTGCTATTAGTTCTTCAATTTTCTTTTCTTCTGCTAATCGTTGTAATGCTATTTTATAATCTCTAGGCATTACTTTGATAAAGTGTTTTTGTTGGTTGTCCCAGTCTTCCAAAATTCTTTTTGCTAATGGACTATTGGTATACATGGAATGGTTTTTAATTAAACGTTTCAGTTTGCTTAAATCCTCATCTTCTAATGTTTCTAAGGCAACCATTTCCATATTGCATAAGCCATTTTCAAATTGTTTTTGCTCGTCAAAAACATAGGCAACACCACCACTCATTCCAGCAGCAAAATTTCTTCCTGTTCTTCCTAGCACAGCAACTGTACCTCCAGTCATGTATTCACAACCATGATCTCCAATTCCTTCAACAACTGCTGTTGCTCCAGAATTTCTAACGCAGAAACGTTCCCCTGCCATACCATTGATGTATGCTTCACCAGTTATAGCACCATAAAGGGCTACGTTACCGATGATGATGTTTTCCTCCGGTTTAAATGTAGCTGTAGGGGGTACTTTGATAATTAATTTACCTCCAGAAAGTCCTTTTCCTAAGTAGTCATTGCAGTTTCCATGAATTTTAAATGATAATCCATTGGTTGCAAATGCACCAAAACTTTGACCTGCAGAACCCGTGAAATCTACTAATATTGTGTCTTCAGGTAAACCTTGTGCACCATATATTTTTGAAATTTCATTACTTAAAATTGCTCCAACTGAACGGTCCGTATTTTTGATATCAAAAGTAACTCTTGTTTTCTCTTTTCTATAAATAGAAGGAATAGCCGCTTTTATGATTTCAAAATCAAGTACATTATCAAGTCCGTGATCTTGAGTTGTTGTATTGTGATTAGGTACTGTCTTCGCTTTTTCTGGTTTGTATAAAATAGTAGATAGATCTAATCCGTTTGCTTTATAATGCTTAATTGCTTTATTAACATTCAGTTTTTGTGATTGTCCTACCATTTCTTTCAAGGTTCTGAAACCTAATTGAGCCATGATTTCTCTTAACTCTTCAGCAATGAAATACATGAAGTTAATGATATGCTCAGGTGTTCCTTTGAAATTTTTTCTCAATTCAGGATCTTGAGTTGCAATACCTACTGGGCAGGTATTTAAATGACAAGCTCTCATCATGATACAACCTGATGCAACTAGTGGTGCTGTAGCAAAACCAAATTCTTCTGCTCCAAGTAATGCTGCAATAGCAACGTCACGACCTGTTTTCAATTGACCATCACATTCTAATACAACACGACTTCTTAAATCATTTAAGATTAAAGTTTGTTGTGCTTCGGCTAAACCAAGTTCCCAAGGAATACCAGTATGTTGTAATGAAGTTAATGGAGCAGCTCCAGTTCCTCCATCGTATCCAGAAATTAAAATCACATCGGCTTTCGCTTTTGCAACTCCGGCTGCGATTGTTCCAACACCAACTTCTGATACTAATTTTACGTTTACACGTGCATCACGATTTGCATTTTTTAAATCGAATATTAATTGAGATAAATCTTCAATAGAGTAAATATCGTGATGTGGAGGAGGAGAAATTAATCCAACATAAGGAGTTGAATTTCTAACTTTAGCAATCCAAGGCACTACTTTTTCACCAGGTAATTGACCACCTTCGCCAGGTTTAGCACCTTGAGCCATTTTAATTTGAATCTCTTTGGCACTTGTCAAATAATTGATAGATACTCCAAAACGACCAGAAGCAACTTGCTTAATAGCACTGTTTTTAGAATCTCCATTTAATTCTTTTTGGAAACGTTTTGGATCTTCTCCACCTTCTCCAGAATTACTTTTTCCACCAATTCTATTCATGGCAATTGCCAAGTTTTCATGGGCTTCCTGGCTAATAGATCCATAAGACATCGCTCCAGTTTTGAATTTTTTTACAATTTCAGTCCAAGGTTCTACTTCATCAATAGAAATTGGATCTAAATTATTAAATTCAAATAAACCTCTAATAGTCATTAAATTTGAGCTTTGCTCGTTGACCATTGTAGAATATTCTTTATAACTTTCTGGACTGTTTAAACGTACTGCTTGCTGTAATTTAGCAATTGTAGTTGGATTGAACATGTGTTTTTCACCTGTTCTTCTCCATCTATATATTCCACCAATTTCTAAAGGTAATAAACTTGCAATTTTAGAATTTGGGAATGCTTTTTGGTGTCTTTTTTTAACTTCTTTTTCGATTTCATTTAACCCAATTCCTTCAATTCGTGATGGAGTATATGGGAAATATTTTGTAGAAAAGGTTTTATTAAGACCTAATATTTCAAAAATTTGGGCAGCTCTATACGAATGTAAAGTAGAGATACCAATTTTATTCATGATTTTCAAAATTCCTTTAGCAATCGCTTTGTTGTAGTTTGAAATTGCGTAATCCGCTTTTACATTAGTAATAAAGCCTTTGTCAACTTGGTCACGTATAATTTCATTTACTAAATATGGATTGATAGCGCTTGCTCCATAACCAAATAATAAGGCGAAATGATGTGGTTCACGTGGTTCGGCAGATTCAATGATAATTCCAAATTTTGAACGAACTTGTAATTTATTCAATGAATGATGAATATAAGAACATGCTAATAGCATAGGTATTGGTGCCATTTTTTCAGTAACACCTCTATCAGAAAGTATGATTATATTATGTCCTTCGCTAACTGCTTTATAAGTTGCCTGAACACATTTTTCTAATGCACGCTCTATACCATTAACTCCTTTTTCTATTTTGTATAGAGTAGAAATAGAAGCAGATTTAAAATCGGCATGGTCAATATTTTTTATTTTATCTAAATCCTCTTTAGAGATAACTGGATTTTGGATTTTTAATTTTTTACATTGTTTAGCTTCAATATCAAAAATATTATAATCACCGCCAATAGCTAAACTAATATCTGTAATTATTTCTTCACGAATACCATCCAAAGGTGGATTAGTAACTTGAGCAAATAATTGTTTAAAATAGTTGTATAATAGTTGTGGTTGTTCTGATAATACAGCCAATGGAGTATCATTACCCATTGAGCTAATTGCCTCAGCTCCATTAGCACCCATTGGGGTTATAATGGTTTTTACATCTTCTATTGAGTATCCAAATAAACGTAATCTCGTTTCAAAGTCAATATTCTCTGTCGGAGTTTCATTATTAGTATAAGGAACTTTAGCTAATGGAAGAAGATTTTCATTCAACCATTGTCTATAGGGACGTTTAGTAACAACTGCATTTTTTATCTCATCATCTTCAATGATACGACCTTCATTCATGTCCACAAGGAACATTTTTCCTGGCTCCAAACGACCGTGTTGAACAACATCTTCAGGATTTATATCAAGAACTCCAATTTCTGAAGCCATAATTACAAAACCAGTTTTTGTTAATGTATATCGAGAAGGACGAAGTCCATTTCTATCCAATAATGCACCAATCACATTTCCATCGGTAAACGGAATAGAAGCAGGACCATCCCATGGTTCCATGATACAAGAGTTGTATTCATAGAATGCTTTCTTTTCATCCGACATGGTTTGGTGTTTTTCCCAAGCTTCAGGAACTACCATCATCATTGCTTCTGGAAGTGTACGTCCAGTCATCAATAACAATTCAACAACCATATCCATAGAAGCTGAATCTGATTTTCCTTCTAATATAATAGGGAACATTTTTTTAATATCTTCTCCAAAAACCTCACTTTTCATCAATTCTTCACGAGCACGCATTCTACTTACGTTTCCACGAAGTGTATTGATTTCACCATTATGACACATGTATCTAAACGGTTGTGCTAATTCCCAAGAAGGAAACGTATTGGTAGAAAATCGCTGGTGTACTAATGCTAAACGTGTTACTAAATCAGTATCCGTTAAGTCCGTGTAATATCTACTGATATCTTCGGGCATTAATAATCCTTTATATATTATTGTTGTCGTTGATAAACTAGAGAAGTAAAACATGTGACTTTCTGAAGTTTTTGATTTCAGAATTAAATGTTCTCCTATTTTTCTGGCAGCAAATAATTTAGCATTGAATTGTTGTTCTGTCAATTCTAAACCATTTTTACCTATAAATACTTGTTTAACTGTAGGTTCTTTTTCGGCTGCGATTTGTCCTAGATTTGTAACATCAACAGGAACATCTCTCCAACCTAAAATTTTTAAATTTTGATCTTGTACCGTTTTTTCAAAAGTATCCATGCAAAATTTAGCTTGGTTTTTCTTTTTTGGTAAAAAAACCATTCCTACTGCATACTCTCTTGTTGCTGGGATTTCAAAGTCACATACTTTTTTAAAAAAATCATGAGGAATATCAAAAAGAATTCCTGCTCCATCTCCAGTTCTTCCGTCAGCACTTACAGCACCACGATGCTCTAATTTAATTAGAATATCAAGTGCCTTATGAATGATATCGTTAGATTTTATTCCGTTTAAATTACAAATAAATCCCGCGCCACAGTTGTCGTGTTCAAATTCAGGCAAATAAAGGCCTTGTTCTTTAACTTTCATGCTTTATAATTTTTTTCTACAAAAATAAAGATTTCATTGAATATAATGTATCCAAAACAAGCAATGCGTCTTATTTTTATAGTAATAATAGAAAAACGTTTAATTAATAATAATAATGGTGTTTAAGTACCTGTGTATTGTTAATTCGTCAATAGCGTTTGTTTTGAATTGTATTAGATAGGCAATTATTGTAGTTCTTATCAAATTTACAAATTATATTTCAAACGTTATAGCAATACCTTTCGCTTGTTTTTTATTTTTAATTTATGCGCTAATTATGTTTGTTTCTCTTGTTGTATTTTTTTGTGTAACATTTTTGAAATTTTAAATAGGAAAAAGATTTCTCTGTTTAGATGAATTTTGCTATTTTTGTGCCACTTATATTCTGAAATAACTTCAGGATCCAGACAAATTCTATATTATGAACATACACGAATATCAAGGAAAAGAGATTTTAGCTAGCTACGGAGTTCGCATTCAACGCGGAATCGTTGCTAATAGTCCAGTAGAAGCTGTTGCTGCTGCTAAACAATTAACTACTGAAACGGGAACGAGTTGGTATGTTGTAAAAGCACAAGTTCATGCAGGTGGACGTGGAAAAGGTGGTGGAGTTAAGCTTGCTAAAAATTTACAACAAGTTGAAGAAATTTCAGAACAAATTATTGGAATGCAATTAGTAACACCTCAAACATCTGCTGAAGGTAAAAAAGTGCATAAAGTTTTAATCGCTGAAGATGTTTATTATCCTGGTGAATCTGAAACTTCTGAGTTTTATGTTTCTGTTTTGTTGAATAGAGCGACTGGTCGTAACATGATTATGTATTCTACTGAAGGTGGAATGGATATTGAAGAAGTTGCTGAGCATACTCCACATTTAATTTTTACTGAAGAAGTTGATCCTTCTGTTGGATTACAAGGTTTTCAAGCAAGAAGAATTGCTTTTAATTTAGGTCTTTCTGGAAATGCTTTCAAAGAAATGGTGAAATTCATTGACTCTTTATATAATGCATATATTGGTTCTGATGCTTCAATGTTTGAAATCAATCCAGTTTTGAAAACATCTGATAATAAAATAATGGCTGTTGATGCTAAAGTAAATATCGATGATAATGCTTTATACAGACAAAAGAAATATGCTGACATGCGTGATATCCGTGAGGAGAATCCAATCGAAGTAGAAGCTAAAGAAGTAGGATTAAATTATGTTGATCTTGATGGTACAGTAGGATGTATGGTTAACGGAGCTGGATTAGCAATGGCAACTATGGATTTAATTAAGTATGCTGGTTTTGAACCTGCAAACTTTCTTGACGTAGGTGGAACTGCTGATGCAAAACGTGTTGAAACTGCTTTCCGTATTATCTTAAAAGATCCAAACGTAAAAGCAATTTTGATTAATATTTTTGGAGGTATTGTTCGTTGTGACCGTGTGGCACAAGGAGTTGTTGATGCTTACAAAAACATGGGTGATGCAATTAAAGTACCAATCATTGTTCGTTTACAAGGTACTAATGCAGCTATTGCAAAAGAATTAATTGATAATTCAGGAATGCCAATTTTATCTGCTGTTGAATTTCAAGAAGCAGCTGATCAAGTTAAAGCAGCACTTTCTTAAATAGAAAAAAGAGTATATATCAAAAAATCCTAAGTGAAAGCTTAGGATTTTTTTGTTATAATTATAAAGAGTGATTTGTCTTTATTTATGATTTTTTGTTCTTTCCGAAATTGTATTTTACTTTTTCTACGACCTGTACTTTTGCATTTCCTTTTGCATTTCCTTTTGGATATTGTTTTTTGGAAGGTTTTTTAGCTGCGCTAGTTTTTGATGGCGCTTCATCACCTCTAGACTTTTCTTCGTCTCTTGGTTTAGCCTTGAATTCCTTTCTTTCTTTAGTTGCGTCCTTAACAGGAATTTGCGCTTTGTGTTTTGCTAAAACATCATTTGGATTTTTTGGATTTTCTTTTGTTCCGCGTAAATGTATAACTAATCCGTTTAGAAAATTACGCAATACTTGATCGCCACATTCCATATAGTTTTCGTGTTTTTCGTCACGGAAAAATGCACCTAATTCTGATTTAGTAATTCTAAAATCTACCAATTCTAAAATTTCAACTATTTGGTCGTCACGTAGCATTAAGGCAACACGTAATTTTTTAAAGATATCGTTATTTGTCATCATATTCTATTTTTTTACAAAGGTACGTTTTAAAACGAATTGCGCATCAATTTTAATTTGAGAATTAGAATTGGTTTAAAACTTCAATTATTTTATCTAGATCTTCTTTTTTGTGGTTTGCAGTAATTACAATTCGATTCAAATCTTTAATTTCCGATGCATATTTGAAATTAGCAATTATTATTTTATTTTCTATTAAAATGGGATTAATTGCATCATTTTCGAGGTAAATTAAAGGGTAATCACCGTTAAAATTGAACGCTTCGTTTTTATTCAAGTTTTTTTTAAGGTACGATAAGTTGTCTTTTAGTTTTTGATGTTGTTTGATGTATATTTTTTCAGCATTAGCTATTGTTTGGACAAATGCTGGATTCATTCCTGCACTAGAAACAAAACTGTCGTTTTTTCTTATTTGTTGAATAAATTCAGCATCACTAGCAATTACGCCTCCTGTTAATCCAAAGGCTTTTCCTAAAGAGGATAACATAATTTTTCGCTTAACATTTGGATGGGCTATAGATGAAAAAATACCACAACCATTAGTTCCCAAAATACCAAGAGAATGGGATTCGTCTAGCACTAAAGTAATCTCTTTATTAGCGGGTATAAAATTTAGAAATGAAAAATCAATTGGTTCTGTATTAAAAGAAGGAACAGCATCAGTAAGAATTGTAATTCTTTCTTTTAAATTGTCTAATAGTCTTGGATTCATTTCGTTTTGAACGAAAAACGGAATACTATTTGCACTTTTTATTGCAGTATGTATGTTGGGATAATGAAAAAATTGATCTGTTTGAGATTGCAATACATCAATAGTAATTTTACCTGCTAACATGCCCGAAGAAACAGTAATTGTTGCTTCGGCTTTGATAAATCTAGCTAGAAATTTTTCGCCTTTTTCGTATGCAGTTAATTTTACATTTGCACTTCTTGAGCTGCCATATGCAGTTCCCCATTGTAAAATATTACTGATAAGTATTTTTTGAAATTTTTTATTTGTTGGTAACCCCAAGTAGGCAGTTCCTCCAAAATATAAATAATTTTCATTTTCAACTTTAAGGATTCTATTAGGAAACGAATTAACTTTCATTTTTTATTGTTTTAAAATAACTCCGGTACCATTAAGTTTAGAATAACTAATTTCACCCTCTTTTATAGTAACACCATCTGCAATGTCTTCTGCCAGGAGTAAGGCACCATCCATGTCTACATAATCTAATTGTGGTAATAAATGAGCAATGGCTGAAATTCCTACTGATGATTCAGTCATGCAACCCACCATTGTTTTTAACCCTAATTTTTTTGCTTGCTCGATCATCCTTTTTCCAGGAGTTAACCCACCGCATTTTACAAGTTTAATATTCACTCCGTGAAAATGATTGTGACATTTTGCAACATCTTCTTCTATAATGCAGCTTTCATCTGCAATTATTGGTAAAACGGAATATTTGAAAACTTCTTTATGTGCATCCCAATTGTCGGCTTTCATAGGTTGTTCTAGAAATTCTACACCTAATTTTTTTAATTCAACTGCGTTGTTGATGGTTTCTTCAATTCCCCAACCACAATTTGCATCTATTCTAAAAATGGCATCTGTATGTTTTCTAAGTTCTTTTACTATGGCAATATCTTCGTGTGTTCCTAATTTTATTTTATAAATAGGCCATGGAAGTTCTTTCATTTTTGAGACCATTTTGTCTATTGATGCGATTCCAATTGTATAGTCGGTTAATGGATTGTTTTCAATTGTGTAGTTCCAATATTCATATAGTTTTTTTCCTTTTTTACGAGCGTATAAATCAGTATATGCCATGTCTAAAGCGCATAAAGCGAACATATTTTCTTTTAAATAGGGGTGCATCATTTGCCAAAATTCTTCTGGTGTTTGATCTTCCGATTCTTCGATAATGGGACGAATTTTATTTAAATCGGCAATCATCATTGGAACTGTAATGTTATAATATGGATTTGAAGTTGCTTCTCCGTAGCCAGAAAATCCTTCGCTTTCTAATTCAACAATTAAAGAGGGTTGTACATCAATGGATTCTCTTGATATTGTAAATGTATGTTTTAGTTTTAGGATGTATTCTTTTACTATTAATTTCATTTATTTTGGATTTAATACTTTAAAAGTAATGTAATTATATTAAAATTTCACACAAAAGCTTTAGTAACCAAGCCATAGTAATGCTTTTATAAAACCATCACGCCATAATTTTTCATTGTGTTGCCCACCTTTAACTATTTTTTTTTCATTTAAATGGAGGCAATAACATCTATTTGTATTTAGTAAATATTCCATTCTGTTGAGATCAGAAACCATCTCTTCACTTTCATTGTCACCACAAAGAAAGTAGATTTTGGAGTTTATTTTTTTTGAATTTTCGGTAAGACTATATATGTCTTTACTAAACCAAAATGAAGGAGAAAAAACACCCGCTTTTCCAAATACTTTTGGGTATTTTAAAACTGCATAATAGGAGGTAAGACCACCTAAAGAGCTTCCCATAATAATTGTATTTCTAGATTTCGTTTTGGTCCTATAAGTGCTGTCTACTTTTGGTTTCAAAGTTTCAACAATAAACTTTAGATAGGCATCCGCATTTCCTCCTCCATATTTTTCATTTTTATAGGGAGTTAATTCATCGATTCGTTTTTCATTACCATGTTCAATTCCAATAACAATTATTTGGGCATTAATACTATCTAATTTTTCGTCCACATTCCATTCTCCTGCATAAGATGTTTTGGAGTCAAATAGATTTTGAGCATCATGCATATATAAAACAGAAAATTTTTTATTAGTGTCGTAATAATCCTTTGGAAGATAGACCCATATTTTTTTTGTTGTATTTAATTGAGATGCATTAATGGTAAAAGTCGAGACTTGTTTTGTCGCTGTACTTTGTTGCGCTAATAGACCTATAGATGTTAAAAAAAATAGGAATAATAGATTAAATTGTTGAATCACTGTTTGGTCTTTGTTTTTCATTTTAAAAACGATATTTTAGCTAAAAAAAATTATATTAATGGATACTTACGAAGAAAAAAAGAGCTTACTTTTAGATATGATTACTTTTTCTACTGAGAATGGTGTTTTACCTAAAAAAGACTATGACTTTTTATTTGTTATTGCGAATGCTTTAGATTTAGAAAAAGGTGATTTTAATAATTTATTCCTTTTAGAATTACCTAAAATGGCTGCTAAAACAGGATTTAGACGTATGCAGCAGTTTTATCGTTTAGCATTTTTAATGCATAAAGGACGTATTTTAAATGCAAATGAGTCTAATACGATTCATCAAATTTCTATTAGCATGGGAATAAATCCGGATGCTACAAAACGAGTACTTAAAAAGATGGAAAAATCACCTAATACTGTTATCTCACCAGAAGCATTATTGAAAATTTATAAGGAATTTCATGATCAATGAAGTTGCTCTTGAAGCATTTTAATTTCATCACGTAATTTTGCTGCTTGCATAAAATCCAGTTCTTTAGCTGCTTTCTCCATAGATTTGCGTTTTTCTCGAATGCGTTTTTCTATTTGATCTTTTGATAAATATTCAGTTACTGTTTCTGCTGCGGTATTTAATGTATGTCCTAATTCATATTCTACCAGGGGATTTTTAGTAAAAGCACTATCGATTTTCTTGTTTAATGCTTGAGGTATTTGATTGTTTTCGGTATTAAAGTTTATTTGTTTCGTTCTGCGATAGTTTGTTTCGTCAATCGTTTTTTGCATGCTGGCAGTAATTTTATCCGCGTACATTATCGCTTTACCGTTTAGATTTCTGGCTGCTCTACCAATGGTTTGAGTCAATGATCGATGGCTTCTTAAGAAACCTTCTTTATCAGCATCTAAAATTGCAACGAGTGATACTTCGGGTAAATCTAAACCTTCACGTAGTAGGTTTACCCCAATTAATACATCAAAGATACCTTTTCGCAAATCTTGCATGATTTCAATTCGTTCTAAGGTATCAACATCCGAATGTATATAGCGACAACGAATATTAACCTTTGTTAAGTATTTGGCTAATTCTTCTGCCATTCTTTTGGTTAATGTTGTTACAAGAACGCGTTCGTCTAATTCGCATCTCACTTGAATTTCTTCAATTAAATCGTCAATTTGGTTTAAACTAGGTCGGATTTCTATAATAGGATCTAATAATCCAGTAGGTCGAATTACTTGTTCAACAACTACGCCATCCGTTTTTTGTAATTCATAGTCGGCAGGAGTTGCTGAAACATAGATTACTTGGTTTTGCATGGCTTCAAATTCCTCAAATTTTAAAGGTCTATTGTCCATTGCGGCAGGCAGTCTAAATCCATACTCGACTAAATTTTCTTTTCGAGAACGGTCACCTCCATACATGGCATGTACTTGTGATAAGGTCACGTGACTTTCGTCTACAACCATTAAAAAATCTTTTGGAAAATAATCTAATAAACAGAATGGTCTAGTTCCTGCTAGTCTACCATCGAGGTAGCGGGAGTAATTTTCTATTCCAGAGCAATATCCCAATTCTCTAATCATTTCTAAATCAAAATTGGTACGTTCTTCCAAACGTTTTGCTTCAAGGTGTTTTCCTATTTCTTTAAAATAATCGACTTGTTTGACTAAGTCTTGTTGGATTTCCCAAATTGCACCTTGTAGTACATCTGGTGAAGTCACAAACATATTTGCTGGGTAAATTGTTAGTTTTTCGAATTTTTCAATTACTGCAGCTGTTTTTATATCAAAAGATTCAATTTCTTCAATTTCATCACCAAAGAAATGGATTCGAAAAGCATCATCTGCATAACTTGGATAGACTTCTACAGTATCTCCTTTTATCCTAAAATTTCCGGGAGTAAAATCAGCTTCAGTTCTGGAATATAAACTCTGAACTAAGCTGTGTAATAATTTGGTTCGTGAAATCGTTTGATCTCTTTCAATTTCAATTACATTTTTTTGAAATTCCACAGGATTTCCAATACCATATAAGCAAGAAACAGATGCAACTACCAATATATCTCTTCTGCCAGAAAGGAGTGAAGAGGTGGTGCTTAAACGCATTTTTTCTAGTTCTTCATTGATTGATAAATCTTTTTCAATAAAGACCCCAGAAACGGGCATAAATGCTTCTGGCTGATAGTAATCATAGTAAGAAACAAAATATTCTACAGCATTATTTGGGAAAAACTGCTTGAACTCTGAATATAATTGTGCGGCCAAAGTTTTATTGTGTGCTAAAACTAATGTTGGTCTTTGTACTTCCTGAATGACGTTAGCAACCGTAAAAGTTTTACCAGAACCGGTTACTCCTAATAATGTTTGGAATTTTTCACCATCAACAATTCCTTGAGTTAATTTTTCAATAGCTTGTGGCTGGTCGCCTTTGGGTAGGTAATCTGATACGACTTGAAAATTCATTGGTATTTTGGGGCAAAGTTTTTAGAATTACAAAGTTACGAAGTTTATAACTATTTTGGACGGAAGTTAATTCTAAAAAAAAAAAACCATCATGCGAACATGATGGTTTCTATGTAAAAAAAAGTTTATTTAGAAGCTTAAACTTAACCTAGCAAAAACGAATCTTCCGTTTTGTCCAAATTGAGATACATTTCTTGAATAAGTAAATTGATTAGAACTTTTTAATGATTCTAAATTTTCGTCTGGATACACATCAAAAATATTGTTTGCACCTACTACAACTTTAACATTATCAGTAAATTTATATCCTACAGATAGATCAGTTATTACTCTTGCTCCCCAAACCGGATGTTCAACAGCAACGGTTTGCCCATTTACTACAGCAGTGTCAATAGTTCCATCTCCATTTGCATCAGCAGTATTTGGATCTGTAACTTGACCGAAGTACACATTTCTCAAGAAGAAATCGAATTTTTTCACTGACAATGAGTTTGTTAAATTAGCTTTAACTCTTGGCACAGCTTCTTGAAGATATACTCTACTTGATTCAGAATAGTAACGGTTAATTTGCCCGTTATCTGTTAAAATTTGTGAAGCGTGAATATTACCAACTCTTTTTGTACTTGATAATGTTCCTGATAAATCAGTTTTTAATGTTAAACCATTTCCAACATTTGCTTTATGGCTTATAACAACATCGATTCCTCTTGACTCAGTATCAATTGCATTTGCAAAGAAAGTTGCAGCAGTAGCATTTGCATTATCAAACAAAGTGTTTAATTGTGCTGCAGGAGTTCCAGCTGCAGGAGTTCCTCCAGGTCTAGAAAATTGATCTGTAAGTACTACTCTGTCATTAATTTTAACAATATAGGCATCAGCAGTCAAAGTAAGTTTAGCTTCAGGTATTTTTGCAGTAAAACCAACACTTGCACTTTGAGATTCTTCTTGTTTTAATTGTGGAATTCCTAATAATTTAGCAGCTTGCGAATCATTACTGAATGTTCCTACTTCAAATGGTACACCACCTACGAATTGTGTAGCTGTTGAATTAAAATAAATTTGGTGTAATGAAGGAGCTCTAAATCCAGTAGAAACAGCACCACGTAAGTTAATGTTATCTGTTAATTTATAACGAGTCGCTAATTTATAATTTGTAGTGTTACCAAAATCAGAATAATTTTCGAAACGAAGTGCTCCGTTTACTAACCATTTTTCTGTAACATCATATTCTAAATCAGTATATAAAGCTACACTGTTACGACCTTTATCAACTGTATTTGATGGTTTGAAACCAGGAAAAACTTGTGATCCTCCAGGTCTTGCAGAACCATAAAAGTCAGTTACTTTTAATTCAGAAGCTGTAGTTCCTGTTACAATACCACCGTTGATGTCATATTGATTATAAGAATCTGGTACTCCAGCATTAATTTGAAAATTCTCATGTCTGTATTCAGCACCAAAAGCAACGTTTAATTTGTCAAATTTTCTAGACGTATCAAAGTTAGTTGTATTTTGAGAAAAAGCCAATCCACCAGCATCAAATTCAGTAGGAGAATTTTCTCTTAAAGTTGCATTTAATGTGTTTTCAATATTATAATCAAAAGAGTTTCTACCAAAAGTATTACTTAAATCAAAATTCCAAGTTTTGAAGATCATACCTCTAATTCCTGCAGCAGCCGAGATATCATTAATTGTAGAATGAATTTCAGGTAAAAAACCATTAGGAAACAAAGCAGTATAAGCTCTAGATTGATTTGGTCTTCTGTAAAAACCTTCTGCTTGACCTGTTCTATGACTAGTACCACCAAAAGCGTATACCTCAAGATTTTCATTGATTGGGTAAGCAGCATTCAAGAAAAACTGTGCACTTTCCAATGAAGATTGTCCTACTTTCATGTTGAAATCTTTTCTTTCCAGTTTTCTGTAAGCCAATTCACCATCTGTTGCATCAAAATTTAATACCGATTGTAATCCTGTTGCACCATATAATGAAGTTGCATTAGCAATAGAAGATTGTTGAGCTGTTGTAAAATATCCTACTTGAGGAGCATATGTTTTAATAGCAGAAACAATTCCAGCTTCATTAGCTGTTGGGGCAGCTTGAGTTCCAATATTTCCCCATAAAGTATTAATATTTGTTCCAGCTTCTGCAGCTCTTTGTTCAATCGCATTAAAAGCACTGAATAAGGTTCCAGTTGCATCTTTAGCTCTACTCGTTTGTCCTCTTAATTGAAAACTTCCTGTAGCATTGATGAAACTTTTTTCTTTACCTAGACTAGTACCGTAGTTTAAGTCAATTTGTAGATTGTTTCCATCACTACCACCTCTATGATCATTAGCTCCTCTAGATACATTGCTTCCACCTAAAATATTGATGTCTAATTTGTTTGTAGCTTTCTTAACATTGATGTTAATTACACCAGCGATAGCATCAGAACCATATTGAGCAGATGCACCATCTCTTAAAACTTCAATACGATCAATTGCAAAAGCAGGAATAGCATTTAAATCGGTTCCTACTGATCCTCTACCTGGAGATCCATTGATGTTTACTAATGATGAAGTATGTCTTCTTTTTCCATTAACCAAAACTAAAACTTGGTCCGGTCCTAGACCTCTTAATTGAGCTGGGTCAATGTGATCCGTTCCATCCGCTACTGTAGTAGTATTAGAAGTAAACGATGGAGCAACCATGTTTAAAATCTGATTTAAGTTGGCTTGTGGTCCTTGAGAAGATATATCTTTCATACTAATAACATCAATTGGAACAGCAGATTCAGTCACTGTTCTTGCACTGCTACGAGAACCTAATACAACAACATCTTGCAATGTTTCACCATTTCCTACTAATGTAACATTAACGGTTGTACCTGTTACTGTAATTTCTACAGTTTTTAAACCTACATAAGAGAATTGTAAAACAGCACCAATTTCAGCTGTTATACTGTAATTTCCATCTATATCAGTTGTAGTTCCTTTTTTTGTTCCTTTTACAAGGACTGTAACACCAGGTAATGCTTCTCCACTTTCGTCTACTACATGTCCCTTAATGATTTCAGCTACAGCATCAAATGTAGAAAATATCCCTGCATTAAAACCCACTTTAGCACCTTCCTTTTGTAAAACAATTTGGTTGCTTACTTCAGAATAATTAATTTTTAATGGTTTTAAAATGCGATTAAGTACACTTGATAATGCTTCGTTTTCAGCATATACATTTACTTTTTGGTTTAATTGTGACATTCTCGAATTGTACGAAAATTTCACATTTGACAATTTTTCAATTTTTGTTAAAACAACATCTAAGTTCAAATCAGTTACAGAGATTGAAATCTTTGTATCTAGTTTTTTTTGACCTCTGATTGTATTTGCAAATGTCACACTGGAGAAGACAAATGCTAAGACTAATTGTAATAAGGTTATTTTCATAATTCGAATAAATAGTCGTTGGTTGAGGACGTTTTTTTTCATAGTTTTGGTCTGTTTTTATTAATACTCGTTAGTTGGGTTATTTTTAGAACATAACAATTAGTCTTTACAGAGAGCTAATTGTTTTAATTCAAGGCGTCGAGAATGTTACAGCATTTTCGGCGTTTTTTTTTAGTCTATTTATTCATAGGCAATATTATGTTAGTTGCATCCATTTGATATAATAATAATTTGGTTTCCATTCATTTCGTAGCTAGTATTGTTTCCAAGACTTTTGCAAATAATTTTAAGTTTTTCAGGTAAAGGCTGGTCACTTAATGATGTAGTAAGATAACAGTCTTTTAACTTGGCTTTTGGAAAATCAATATTCACTAAATAAGCTTGTTCTATCGTTTTTAAAATTTGAGCAACAGGAATATCTGAGAATTCAAATCCTAATTGCTCAATATTACTTGTTGAATTAATTAATACTTTATCCTGTGTAATGTCAGTTATTTTATTAAAAGTGGCGCTTTTTCGAATAAATCGTAGGGCTTGATTGGGTAATAAAACAATCAAATTGTCTTTTTTATTTGTGATTTGTTGATTTGACAAAACTTTTACTTTTCCTGTTCTAACAACAACTTCAACATTAGGTTGGTCTGCGTATGCTTTTATTTTAAAACTAGTTCCTACAACTTTAGTAACAATTTCATTAGCATATACAAAAAAAGGTTTTTTCGGATTTTTGCTAATTTCAAAAAAACCTTCACCAGAAAGATACACTTTTCTCTCATTTCCCACAAATATTTTGGGATAACTTAGTTTACTTTTAGGTTGTAATAATACAGAACTGCCATCTGATAATGTAATGGTTTGCGGTTTGTTTGAGTTATTAGTTTGCTCCACTAAACCTTCATTATTATCATCTATAAGCTTATTGTAGACTAATGAGTTGTTGTTGTCTGAATTTGTATAGTTGTATAAAAAACCAGTTAATAAACTTATTAGTACTACTGCTGCAACGCGATTTAACCATTTTTGCCCCCAAAGTTTAATTATAGGCTTGTTAATTTTATTTTGATTTTTTTCTTTTATTTCAATTTTATTCCAAGTTGCTTCTAATGCATTCTGGATTTGATCTGAAGATAGATTAGAACTAGGAACTTTCATAGCTAAAAGCCATAACCGTGCTTCTTCAACTAGTTTAGCCCGACTTGAGTTTTCTAATGTCCATTCTTCCCAATAGTATTGGTCGTCATTGGAGCACACCCATAATTGGAATGAATTGTCAGCTAAAAAGTGCTTTATATCTGTATATTTGTTGCGATCTTGCATTAAAAAAATAGTATTACAATTATGTAGAGGACCCTTTTCTAAAAGGATACTCACTAAAAGCGATTTTTTTTTAATTTTATTTTTTTACTTGAAAAAAAATGAAAATAGAAGTGTAATTAGGGGAACGTTTGTTCTCCATTCTCTTCGAATGCTTAATAAAGCGCGATGTAAAAGGTTGTTGGCTGACTGATAATTGATGTCAAGTGTATCTGCAATTTGGTCTACAGATAATTCTTGAGTGTAACGCAGATATAAAGCCTCTTTTTGTCGAGAAGGTAAATCGTTAATTAATTGATTAAGATGTGAAACTTTTATAGTAGTAGTTTCATCAGCTATTAAATTATGTTCTATTGAAAAATCAAATAAAAATGGAAGTGTTTCTATAGGGCTACTAAGTGAAAAAATGCGATCTCGAACTTGCAATCTCCTAATTCTCTTACGAACGCAAGATAATAAGTATGCTTTTACGACCACATTATCAGCTAATTTTTCTCTATAAATCCAAATATCAGTAAATACATCTTGAATACAGTCTTGTACTTTTTCAGGAAAGGGAATAAACGAATTTCCATAACGTACTAAATGCGGGTAATGCTTTTTAAAGAGTATGGAAAAAGCATTTTCGTCGCCTTCTTTTAGACTTTTCCAAATTTTGGAGTCATCTAGAGTTTCGGTATGTAGTTTTAACTTTTCCACAATTTGATCAAGATTAATTCATTTCTAAATAATAAATTAAAACAAACATTTTGGTGTTTGATACCAATAGATTCAAATAAAAAAGCAACAATAAATGGGGCGGATATTGTTCAATTTATAGTTAGTTTGTTTTTTTATTACAGCTCTCTAGGGAACGTAATTAGTAATTTTGGTAATTATTTTTTTTGATTACTTTTTCAAACTTACATAAAATTAAGTTAAAACATGTTTTTATTATTAAAAAATAGGGAGAAATACAACAATCGATAATTAGTTGCGTGTTTTTTTTGGTAAAATAATTTTTTCACACTTTCATTATTAAATTAATAATGAAGGCTATTTTTTAACTTCATTTTAAATTTATTATTGAAGTATTATTAATGCTATAAGTTATAATTCAGTTCTTTTGATCTTCAAAAAGTGAGTTTGTAATAACTTACATTCTTATGATTTTAGAACTTCCATTCTTTTTGCTGTTTTTCACTTAAAAATGTCCAAGCAACAATACGGCTAATTTTTTGGCCTTGAGCCATGTCAATTGTCTTTATTTCAACAACGTTTGCTTTATTCAGTGTTTTGTAAATACTAGTAAGATGAGATTGTTTTGATACTAATGTAGTAAACCAAAGGCATTGCATAGGGTATTTAGCACTTTCATAAATCATTTGAGTGATAAAACCAAGTTCTCCACCTTCACACCACAATTCGGCATTTTGTCCACCAAAATTCAAAACCGCTTTTGTGGTTTTTCTGGTATTTTCTAGATTATTTACTTTTCTTAAAGCACTTTTTGAAGCTTCTTCTGGAGAAGAATGAAATGGAGGGTTGCAAATAGTAAATGCAAACTTGTCTTCGGGTGTAATGATGTTTTTAAATATAAAACGAGATTCATTCTGTTGCTGTAGACTTATAGAATCTATCATCTTTGGGTTTCCTTCAATTATTTTCCTACAATTTTCAATTGCTTTCTCGTCAATGTCGGTACCTACAAAACTCCAACCGTAAACTGAATTTCCTATTATTGGATAGATACAATTAGCTCCAATTCCAACATCTAAACCTTCAACTGTATTGCCTTGGGGGATAACACCGTTATTGCTTGAAGCTAATAAATCAGCGATATAGTGTATGTAATCCGCTCTACCGGGAATGGGTGGGCAAAGATAATTTTTCGGAATATCCCAGTATTTTATATTGTAGTATGTAATTAATAAGGCTTTGTTTAAAGTCTTAACAGCTTCAGGTTCGCTAAAATCTATTGTTTCAATACCGTGTTCATTGATAGAAACATGTTGTTGTAATTCAGGAAGTCTTTCTGTTAAAAGGCTAAAATCGTATCGGAATCGGTGTGGATTTCTTGGATGTAAATTTGTTTTCTCAGTAATCGTCTTAGACATGATTTTATTATTTCAGGACAAAGATAAAATTTATTTTTTCATCAAAGTCGACAGCAAGTTATATAAAAAAGAATAGGTATAATGTTTTATTGCAGATTAGTTTTTTATTTAAAAATCAATCGGAACATTCCATCATCAATAAATCACCTTCAGCATGCTCAATTATTACAATTCCATCTTTAGTAACATGATTACTGCTTCCAGTTCTATAGCCAATAGTTAAGCTGTCATTTTGCAATGGATAAAATAAATTTTCTGAATGAATTCCTGTCACATGTCCTATCGGGATTAATGAAATCACAGTATTTGCTGTGTACCATTTTTCAAATTTTTTTGGTAAAAGAAATACTTTTGAGTGGTCGTCTAAAATTACAATTTTTAATTTTTCTCTATAACGAACTATGTTTGTCAAATTGGTTATAGTATGATCGGTGCGTCTTCCTGTTGCCCAGACTACATTTACAGCGGGTATTTTTCTTTCATAGAGGTAGTCAAAAGCTTTTTCTAAATCGGTTTTGTTTTGATCAGGAGTATGTACTATCTCAATTGGATATTGTTTTTCTTTATAGTAATTAGCATCAAAATCGCGATCAAAATCACCGAGTAATACATCCACTTTTATATCTAATTCCATTACTCTTTCTATGGCAGAGTCTAATACAATTACTAATGGAGACCATTCTAATAATTGACCTAATAATTCAGGATTGCATGACGCACCGTTTGCTATTATTAATGCTGGTTCTTGGTCATCGCGGACGATATGATGTGAGGACATTTTCTTGAGTAAAGATTAGGAAGTGGTCATTGTTAATTTAAAAAACAGGGTAAAGATAGAAAATAGTTTTTAATTCTATAATGTGCCTTTTTAAGACAATTATATTGGTTTTAAGTATATAATTTTTTTATTGTATTGTATACGTTTTGGTATCCACTTCACTTAATGAAAAATAACCAAGAGGGTAGTCTTCTTTATTTGTTGTATTGATTATGTTTCCTCTTACAGTTGCGGGGGGAGATTGGAAAGGCCCGCCACCATTGCCTCCTGCGATGCTAACTAGTACATTCATGTAGTTGTAATATTGTTTAGAGATGCCATAATGAGTGACTATGACTTCATCGCCTACTTTTAAATTATCAGATTGTGAAATACTAAAAAAAGGATTTCCTTGAAAAAAAGTATCTTCATCAGTATAAAAATTTTGAGTTACTTGATTGGAATAACTGTATTTGTATAAATAATAATTTGTCTCATTGGCAGGGTCTGTATAATATGTCTTTATTTCTATATTGTTTCCTGTAAAGCCACCTTCATTATTTTGAATAATTTCGCTTATGGGTGCAATAGATTTCATGGTTTCGGTTGCATGGTAGGTTTGACCCCCGTTTAGGATTGTTAGCGTGTACGTTTCGTCTATTTTTGGTATAAAATTAGTGCAAATATATTCTCCTGTTTGTTGTGCTTCTGTAAAAATAAAAGTAGCATTTGTCGCATTTGTTATATAAACTGTTGCTCCAGAAACTACAGGTATCAAATTGTCATAATAATTTGTAGTTGTTGTTAACTTTATGCTTTGTCTATTTCCTATGGTGTTTTTGTACCAATTGATAGATGCTTCTATAACAAGTTTTGGTGAATCCGTTTTTAAATTAACTTGAACCACGTCCTCGCAACTACATAATAAAAGAGTAGTTAGCACTGCTATTAAGAAATTTATATGTTTCATTAGATTAAAATTTAAAGTTATAACTTACTGCAGGAACAATTCCGAAAATAGATGTTTTTACAGCTTCATTGTTACCTGTTTCATTGTTTTGTCGAAAGTTGATTGAAGCAGCATTTTTGCGATTATAAATATTGTAAATACTAAAAACCCATTCTCCTTTCCAGTTGCGATTGTTGTTTTTGACAGGAGTTAATGTAGCTGAAACATCTAAATGATGATAAGCAGGTAATCGATTTTCATTTCGTAATCCATAACTAGGAACGGTAATTCCTAAGTATTGGTATTGGCCTTTTGGGTAGCTAGCTGGTTGACCAGTTTGCAAGGCAAAATTGGCTCCAAAAGACCATTTTTGATTTAACGTATAGGTACTCGTAATAGCAAGATTGTGTGTTTTGTCATAAACGGAATTGTACCATTTGCCATTATTTATTCCTAATTCTCCTTCTGATCTTCCTGGAGTTTGTTGTTCTGATTTGGATAGGGTGTAGGAAATCCACCCATTCAATTTGCCTTCGTTTTTTCGAATCATTATCTCTAATCCATAGGATCTCAATTGTCCATTTAGAATAATTTGTTCGATGGACTTATTTGCAATCAAATCAGCTCCGTCAATATAGTCTAATCTGTTTTGTACTTCCTTATAATACGTTTCCAATTCTAGAGAATACTGCCCATCCTTGAAATTTTTAAAATATCCTAAAGCAACTTGATCAGCAATTTGTGGTTTGATAAAGTTGTCACTTGGCGTCCAGACGTCCAGTGGAGTAGGTGAGGATGTATTAGAAATCAATTGTAAATACTGCACCATTCTATTATAACTAGCTTTGAGGGACTGTTCGTCATTAATTTTATAGGCTAACGAAAAACGAGGTTCTAAATTATTATAGCTTTTAATTGTTTTGTTTTTATCGTAGAATTGAGTGCTTATTGGAGTTGCTTTTTCATAGATCTGTAAATCTGTATTGAAGACAACAGGATTATTATTGACATAAATATTTACGGTTGATTTTCCTAATCTATAAAACTGACTGTATCGTATACCATAAGATAAAGATATTTTTTTAGAAATATTCTGGTCGGCGCTAATGTATAGAGAAGGTTCGAAGGCGTATTTTTTGTCTAGTTGATCAAAATTTATTCCTGAATTAGCATCAGATGGAGTTATAGTACCTGGATTGAACTCGTAATAGATGGCATTCATCCCGTAATTCAATTTGAAATTATCAGAAATGTAATTCTTGAAATCATATTTGATATTGTAATTCTTAATGCCAGAATCCCATTTGAATCCTACAAAATCAAGATCTAGCCCATAGTAATAATCACTGTATATAAGAGATAAATTCGAAAATAATTTATCTGTAAATAAATGATTCCACCTTAAATTTAAAATAGAGTTTCCATACGTATTGCTGAAACTTTTACTTAATGAAAATACGTCTCTTCCAAAATATCCAGATAAATATAAATTGTTATTAGGGTTTAATTTATAACTTAATTTGGTGTTCAGGTCATAGAAGTAGGCGGTGTTTTTCTTTTGCTTTTCGGATAATTTCAAAAATAGATGGGCATACGAACTTCGGCCTCCAATAAGGAATGAACCTTTGTTTTTCACCAATGGTCCTTCGGCCAAAATGCGGCTTGAGATTAATCCTATTCCGCCATTCATATGAAACCCTTTGCTGCTACCATCTTTTTGATAAATATCTAAAACCGATGAGGCTCTTCCTCCAAAACGGGCTGGAATTCCTCCTTTGTATAATTTTAAATCTTTAATCGCATCTGGATTAAATACAGAAAAGAAGCCAAAGACATGTGAGGAATTAAATATGGTTGCTTCGTCTAGTAAAATTAAATTTTGGTCGGCTCCACCACCTCGTACATTGAAGCCAGATGCTCCTTCACCAGCATTTGTAACTCCAGGAAGTAATAATAGTGATTTAAGGACATCAACTTCACCCAGCACAACAGGCATTTTTTTAATCGTGGAAATGGAGAGTTTATTTACACTCATCTCGGGAGATTTTATATTGGCTTCTCCCTTATTATTAGTGATAATTACTTCTTTCAATTCTTCACCGCTTTCAGTCAAGCTACTATTTATTTTTTTATTTTCAGAAAGTGTTATGTTTTGTGAAAATGTATTAAAACCGATATGACTTATTAAAATGGTGTAGTTGCCTTTTGGAAGCGTAATGGAATAGAAACCGTACTCATTAGTAAAGGCTGTTGATTTTGTTTCGGGAATATACACATTAACACCAATAAGAGTTTCGTTGTTTTTTATATCTGTAATTATTCCACTAAGTGTAAATTTATCTTGAGAAAAGGAAGAAATAGTAATTAATAGAAAAATAAAAAGGAAGCTGTATTTTTTCGAAATCATTTCTTAGTTTTTGAATTACAAATTTGGTTAAAAGATAAGTAAATTGTAGCTAAACAAAGATTAAAATTTTATTAATAAAAAAAGGCAACTATTTCCAGTTGCCTTTTTTAGGTATAATTTACGGTAAAATAGATTTACGCGATTTTTGCTAATATTGCATTAAATGTTGCGCTAGGACGCATTGCTTTGCTTGTTAATTCTGGATTTGGTTGGTAATAGCCACCAATTTCTTGTGGTTTTCCTTGTGCTCCAATTAATTCAGTATTTATCTTAGCTTCGTTTTCTTCAAATTCTTTTGCGATTGGCGCAAAAATAGCACGCAATTCAGCATCTTTACCTTGGTTAGCAAGTGCTTCAGCCCAATACATTGCTAAATAAAAATGAGAACCACGATTATCAATTTGGCCTATTTTTCTTGAAGGAGATTTATCATTTTTCAGGAAAGCATCATTGGCTTCATCTAAAGTTTCTGATAAAATAATTGCTTTTGAGTTGTTTAGGGATTGTCCTAAATGTTCTAAAGAAGCTCCTAATGCTAAAAACTCACCTAATGAGTCCCAACGTAAGTATCCTTCTTTAGTGAATTGTTCTACGTGTTTTGGAGCTGATCCACCTGCACCAGTTTCAAACAATCCACCACCATTCATTAATGGAACGATAGATAACATTTTTGCTGAGGTTCCTACTTCTAAAATAGGGAATAAGTCAGTTAAGTAATCACGTAATACATTTCCTGTTACAGAGATTGTGTCTAATCCGTCTTTGATTCTTACTAATGTGAAATTAGTTGCTTCAATTGGGTTTAAAATACGAATATCAAGTCCAGTTGTGTCGTAATCTTTTAAGTATGTTTTTACTTTTTCAATTAATTGTCTGTCATGCGCTCTGTTTTCATCTAACCAGAAAACAGCAGGAGTGTTTGATAAACGTGCTCTATTTACAGCTAGTTTTACCCAGTCTTGTATTGGAGCATCTTTGGCTTGACACATTCTAAAAATGTCTTTAGCTTCAACTGCCTGTTCCATTAATACAGTTCCTTTTGTGTCAACAACACGTACAACACCATTTCCAGTCATTTGGAACGTTTTGTCATGAGAACCATATTCTTCTGCTTTTTGTGCCATCAAACCTACGTTTGGTACACTTCCCATTGTTGTAGGGTCAAAAGCACCATTCTTTTTACAGAAATCGATTGTTGCAGTATAGATACCTGAGTAACATCTATCAGGAATGATAGCTAAAGTATCTTGTTGTTTTCCATCTTTATTGAACATTTGTCCTGAAGTACGAATCATTGCTGGCATAGATGCATCAACAATAACGTCAGAAGGCACGTGAAGATTTGTAATTCCTTTGTCCGAATTAACCATCGCTAATGCAGGACCGTTTTCGATTGCTTTATTTATGGCAGCTTCTACTTCAGCTTGCTCTGGGCGTCCAGCGATTTTTGCATAAACATCACCTAAACCATTTCTAGTGTCAACGTTTAATTCATCAAATAATTTAGCATATTTTTCGAAAACAGCTGCGAAGTATACTTCTACAATTGCACCAAAAATAATAGGATCAGAAACTTTCATCATAGTTGCTTTCAAGTGAACTGAAAGTAATATGTTGTTTTTCTTAGCTTCGGCAATTGCTTTGGTAACAAATGCTTTTAAAGCTTTTAAATGCATTACAGAGCTGTCTATGATTTCACCCACTTTTAGAGGAGTACTTTCTTTAAGAACAGTTGTTTTTCCATCTTCGGAAACAAATTCAATTTTAACATCCGTGGCTTCTTTTAGTGTAATTGATTTTTCACTTCCGTAAAAATCACCAGTTTCCATTGAGGCTACTTCTGTTTTAGAATCTGCTGACCATGCTCCCATTGAATGTGGGTTTACTTTTGCGTAATTCTTAACTGCTTTTGGTGCTCTACGGTCTGAATTTCCTTCACGTAAAACAGGATTTACTGCAGAACCTAATATTTTAGAATACTTTTTCTTGATTTCATTTTCCTCTTTATTTTGAGGTTCTTCAGGAAAATTTGGAATTTTATACCCATGAGCTTGAAGTTCAGCAATTGCTTCTTTTAATTGAGGAACAGATGCAGAAATATTTGGTAATTTGATAATGTTTGCTTCTGGATCATTAGCTAGTTTTCCAAGTTCAGCTAAAGCATCTTTTACTTTTTGATCTTCATTTAAAAATTCTGGAAAGTTAGCTAGTATTCTTGCTGCTAACGAAATGTCTTCGGTTTCAATTTCAATTCCTGCAGTTGCAGTAAATGCTTTAACAATTGGTAAAAAAGAATAAGTTGCCAATAAAGGCGCCTCATCTGTCAAAGTGTAAACAATTTTTGATTTTTCAGTCATTATTTTTATTTTTATAATCGTATCCTTAAATATGCTAGGATGTGGAATGTATGTTTTGCTTAAAATTAAGCGAAGCAAATATATGAAAATCAGAGTATAATTGGATAGGATTTTGTATAGAAAAATACGAATTATAGTATAACTAACGAGTTAACCTCAAATTGTGATTTTTATTTTTAGTTTATACTCTGAATAATGCAAAAAAAAGCCCCGACAATGTCGAGGCTTTTATGATAAAGAGACAGTTGACTATCTTCTTTTGTCTTTAATTTTTGCTTTTTTACCGGTAAGTTCTCTGAAGTAGAAAATTCTAGCTCTACGAACTGCACCTTTTTTGTTGATTTCAACTTTTTGTAAAGCTGGCAAGTTTACAGGGAAGATACGCTCAACTCCTACTGCACCTGACATTTTACGAATAGTAAAAGTTTCTGTGTTACCAGAACCTCTTCTTTGGATAACAACTCCTTTAAAAAACTGTGTTCTAGTTTTTTCACCCTCTTTAATTTCGTAGTAAACTGTGATTGTGTCTCCAGCTCCGAATACAGGGAAATCTTTTCTTGCAACTAATTCGTCTTGAACGAATTTCATTAAATCTGCCATGATAATTTTAATTATGGTTTTTTATCAAATCAACATTCACGGATCTCGCCAGAGGTTAATCTAAAGTGGGTGCAAAAGTAAATAATTATTTTGAATTATAAATTATAAATTTTGAATTATTTAAACACTTATTTAGAGTCATTTATAATTTAAAATGCAACATTTAAAATTATTCTTCATCAAGTAAATCTGGGCGTCTTGTTTTAGTATGTTCATACGCCTTATCTTCTCGCCATTTATCTATTTTGGCAAAATTACCGCTTGTCAAAACATCAGGAACTTTCCAGCCTTTGTAATCAGCAGGTCTTGTATATATAGGTCCTGACAATAAACCATCCTGAAAACTATCGGTCAACGCTGAGGTTTCATCACTCAAAACACCTGGAATCAATCGAATCAACGCATCCGATAAAACCAATGCGCCCAATTCTCCACCACTCAATACATAATCGCCAATAGATATTTCTTTGGTAATAAAATGATCTCGAACTCTTTGATCTACTCCTTTATAATGTCCACATAGAATAATAATATTCTCATACATCGACATGGTATTGGCCATTTTTTGGTTCAATGTTTCTCCGTCAGGAGACATATAGATGATTTCATCGTAGGCTCTTTCACTTTTTAAATGCGTAATGCAGGCATCAATCGGCTGTACGGTCATCACCATACCAGCACCACCACCATAAGGGTAATCATCTACACTTTTCTGTCTGTTGGTAGTGTAGTCGCGCAAATTATGAAAATGTACTTCTACTAATCCTTTGTCAATAGCGCGTTTCATAATAGAAGCTTCAAACGGACTCCTTAATAGTTCTGGTAAAACGGTAACAATATCAATGCGCATAATTTCTTATCTAAGTTATGAAGCCGCAAAGGTACAAAGTTTTTAAGATTCAAAAATTCACTTCTGCTATAAGTTATTTAGGAAGCAATTTCCAGCTGTCCACTTTATCTATTGTGCCAAACCCTGGCACAATAGGATGCCGTTTCCATCTGGGCTAGGGGTAAGTGGAATTTGGGGTCTTATAAAACATTAACTTTAAATAACTACTTCCTTTAAAAACGATATGAAAACAGTGAAGCTGAATTTTATTGAATTATTATAAAAGTATGATATATGTCATGTATTTTAACTGTAAAAAGCTTTAAATTAGATACTTGTAATTAATATTCAATATCATGAAAAATAAATATTTGTTTTTAATTGTACTGGTATTGATTTTATTTCAATTCGATAAAATTAATGCCCAAAGTCAAACTTGGGTTGCTCCTAAATCTGCATATGATCTCATAAATCCGTTTAAAGGCAACGAAAAAGCAACTGCTGAAGGAAAGAAATTATACAATCAAATGTGTGTGATTTGTCATGGAATACAAGGCAAAGGAAATGGAAGTGCTGGTGTAGCTCTAAGT
This sequence comes from Flavobacterium sp. WC2421, assembly GCF_040822115.1. Lineage (NCBI taxonomy): Bacteria > Pseudomonadati > Bacteroidota > Flavobacteriia > Flavobacteriales > Flavobacteriaceae > Flavobacterium > Flavobacterium sp. WC2421. Next base: position 2,004,426 of record NZ_CP162004.1, read on the forward strand.
CCTAAGCCATCAAATTTTTTGACAATAAACGTTGTCAATGAAACAGATGGTGCGATTTTTTGGAAATTAACTGAAGGGAAATCACCAATGGCTTCATATAAGGACGCATTAAGTGAAAATCAACGATGGCAGTTGGTAAACTACATTAGATATTTAGAGAAAAATAAATAATATTAAATTAAAAAAAGATGAATAAGACAAAATGGTTATTTGTGTTTTTGTGCTTGAATGTTTTTCTTTTTAAAAGTGTTGCACAAGATACTAAATCTTTAAATAAATCGATTTTTGGCCAGACTAAACTCGTAATTGTAGGAAATGCACAGGCAGATTATATGTACAATAAGGAAGAGAATGGTTTTGGGAATGTGGATTTTAAACCCATTTTTCTGTGGAGCCTGTCAGATAAGTTATTTATTGAATCAGAGATAGAGATTGCTACTGGTGATGGTGCAGTTGAAGTTGTTTTAGAATATGTAAATATGGTTTATTTTTTAAACAATAATTTAGCAATACACTTTGGTCGTTTTTTACCGAAATTTGGTAGTTATAGAGGGAAGTACATGGAAGGTTATTTGAATCGGTTTCCTAATAATCCAGTGGGTTTTGGGGATGGTGGTATAGGTCCAATGGTTGAAACAGGGATTGGACTTCAAGGTGGTGCCGAAATTGGTAAAGCCACTATAAATTATGATTTTTATATTTCCAATGGACCTCAATTGCTCCCTGGTAATGCAGATGCTCCAGATGAAGCAGGACAGTTTGAATACGAAGCCTATAAAGAAAATAATAAGGATAAAGCAATCGGTGGAAGAGTAGGGATTCTTCCGTTATATGATTCTAGCTTAGAATTAGGGTTTTCATTTCAACATGCAGCTAAAACGGGTGATTCTGGAACTAGTTTAGAAAATGTAAAAGTAGATATGTATGCAGTAGATGTTAGTTATTTTAAAAGTATCGAAGCTATAAGTTCTAATTTGAAAATCCTTGGGGAATGGAAAAGTTTAAATGCTGGTGATGCTTACTATCAGGATTTTGAATCAGAAACTGGAAATTATACATTTAAAAATAAAAGTACAGCTTATTATGTGCAAGCTTCAATAAGACCTTCAGGAGCAACTTCTGATTTTGTCAACAATTTAGAATTTGCAGGAAGATATTCAGAATTTGATACACCTAAAGAAGCACTTTGGGGTGGAGGTTTAAAAAAACAGACTGCATTTTCGCTTAATTATTGGCTGGGTTGGAATCGAGTTTTTAAAGTGTCTTATCAAGTGCAGGACAATCAGCCCAATTCACTTATTGCTCAATTGGTTTATGGCTTTTAAAATTAAATCTAAAAATAGTTAAAAATGAAAAATATAAAAATAATCTATTTTATGCTGCTCTTTTTTTCTTTTATAGTTTTCGAAGGCTGTAAAACATCAGAATCAAATTTGTATACAAATATGCCTTCAAGCGAAGAAGTAAACAGGAGTACTACTAAAAGAGCAGAAGTGTTAGTAGAAAAAAGTGGTGCCCAGCTTTGGGGTGAAAATTGCGTTAGATGTCATAATGCACCTCCACCACAAGCTTATTCAAATGAGCAATGGGATGTAATTGGTCAGCATATGAGAGTACGTGCTAATATATCTAAAGATAAAACGGAAAAGATAATCGCTTTTATAAAATCCGCTAATTAGAAATCTTGTTTAAAGTTGTAACACATTTTATAAAAGTAGTATTAGATTCTTTAGAAGAAATATATAACAAGTATAGCGCTTTAAAGTTTCAAAAGAACAGTTTACTTTTTCTAAATATTGAAATTTTCAAATTGGCTATTAAATTCGTAAATTTGCAATTCTATAAAAAACAAATACAATGGAAAACGGAATATACGCTAAATTCAACACCGCAAAAGGAGCGATTTTAGTAAAACTAACACACGATTTAACACCAGGAACAGTAGGGAACTTTGTAGCTCTTGCTGAAGGAAATATGGAAAACAAAATAAAACCTCAAGGACAAAAATTCTATGATGGTTTAAACTTTCATAGAGTTATTCCTGATTTTATGGTTCAAGGGGGTTGTCCTCAAGGAACAGGAACTGGAGATCCTGGGTACAAATTTGACGATGAATTTCACAAAGATTTGCGTCACAATGCACCAGGAGTTTTAGCAATGGCAAATTCAGGCCCAGGTTCTAATGGTTCTCAATTTTATATTACACACGTTGCAACACCTTGGTTAGATGATAAACATACCGTTTTTGGAAATGTTGTCGAAGGACAAGATGTTGTTGATGCTATTGCTCAAGGAGATGCTTTAGAGTCAGTTGAAATTATAAGAGTAGGTGATGAGGCTAAAAACTGGAATGCTATCGAAGCATTTGTTGGTTTAAAAGGAGCTCGTTTGAAAAAACAAGCTGCTTTGAAAGCAGAATCAGAAGCCAAAATGGAACAATTAGCCGCAGGTTTTGAAAAAACAGAAAGCGGATTGCGTTACCAATTTATCCAAAGAGGTTCTGGTAAAAAAGCAGAAGCTGGTAAAACAGTTGCTGTGCACTACGAAGGATCATTAGAAAGCGGAAAAGTTTTTGATTCTTCTTATCCAAGAAAAAAACCAATCGAATTTAGATTAGGTCAAGGTCAAGTTATCGAAGGTTGGGACGAAGGTATTGCTTTGTTACAAGTAGGAGATAAAGCACGTTTCGTGATTCCTTCTGATTTAGGATACGGACCAAATGGTGCTGGAGGAGTAATTCCACCAAACGCTACTTTGATTTTTGACGTAGAATTAATGGACGTTAAATAATAATTGATTATTGAAATAAATAGAAAACGCCTCAAAATATATTTTTGAGGCGTTTTTTTATCTAGGAAGTTTAAATCTTACGCTTCTTTTTTCCACTTAATATTACAACCAATACTTGGTTTTTGTTCGGCATTTATGGTTCTGTTATAAATCACGCCATCAATTGCACCACGTAAATCGCTTCCGCTAAGGGGAATCCCGTTGCCAGGGCGGCTGTCATCTAGTTGTCCTCGGTAAACGAGTTTGTCTTGATTGTCAAACAAAAAGAAATCTGGCGTACACGCTGCATCATACGCTTTTGCAACTTCTTGGTTTTCGTCATATAAATAAGGAAATTCAAAATTATTTTCGAATGCAAATTCGGTCATTAACTTTGGAGCATCCTGCGGGTAATTTGTAACATCATTACTCGAAATAGCTACAATGCCAAGTCCTTGTACCCTATAATCATTTGCAATCATTATAATTTCCTCAATTACATGAAGTACAAACGGACAATGATTGCATATAAATACGACCAAAGTACCTTTCTCCCCTTTTACATCAGCGAAAGAAAACCATTCTGTTCCAGATTTCATGTCTTTCAAGTAAAATTCGGGAGCTTTTGTCCCTAGAGCGAGCATGTTTGATGGAGTTCTTGACATTGTATTTTTAATTTTATATTCAGGTTTAAAGTTATGAAAAAAGGATTGCTTTTTGCCTAAAATGATTATTTTTAGATTTTATAAGTCATTTGAACAAAACCAAAATTTAAAATGGAAAATAATTTAAGTTGGCAAGATTTTGAAAAAACAGAAATGCGTGTAGGAACTATTCTAGCCGTCAATGATTTTCCCGAAGCCAGAAAACCAGCCTACCAATTGACGATTGATTTTGGGGAAACTATCGGAATCCGAAAAACTTCGGCACAAATTACTAAACGATATTCGAAAGACGATTTATTGAATCGTCAAATTGTAGCGGTAGTTAATTTTCCTAAAAAACAAATTGGAAAATTCATGAGCGAATGTTTGGTTTTAGGAGCAGTTGGAGCCGAAGGGGATGTTATTTTGTTAGCCCCTGATTTCAAAATTGATAATGGACTGCGAATTGGGTAGTTTTCTTAGTTTAAAAAATAATATAATTTTCTTATAAACCAGCTAATTTTAATGTAACTATCTGTTTTTTAGTTGTTTATTTAAAAAAATAAGATTAAATTTACTTCCCGATTTAAGTAAGTGTCACTAATGCACTTACTTTTATTGCTTCAAATAATTTTTGTTAATGAATGTATACAAACCCTTGCTTTCTAGGTGTTTTTTATACCATGATTGTATTATGCAAAATGCAATTGGCTAAACCCCAAAGTCAATTTTAATATCCAAATAAAAATAGTGCTATATATAATAGTTAAAATCAGGCAGGAAGTTTTACGCAAACTATGCAAATTTTAGAATACTATTGAATTAGAATAATTGAATTCAACTATTTGTGGTTCCTAGTGAATCGCTATTGTGAGTTTTGGATGAAAATAAGTATTAATTTAAAAGTTAATAAAATGGAAAATCAAAAAATGATTGAATTATTACAGTACTGTGCGGCGCAATGTACCCATTGTTATGATGCCTGTCAATTAGAAAAAGAAATGGATATGAGTATTTGTAAGATGAATGACTTAGACTGTGCCGATATTTGTCGGTTGACAGCACAAATACTAGAAAGGAAATCGGATAATTCAGCAGTATTTTTAAAAGCCAGTGAAGAGATGTGTGATTTATGTGCAACGGAATGTGAAAAGCATGCCCAAATGGAACACTGTAAAAAATGTGCGGAAGCTTGCCGTAAATGCGCTAATCAAATTCAAGAGTTTAAAGTCGAGCATCACGTATGATTTTTTTAGTTACAGTATAGGAAGAAGCATATTTTATTGAGATCAAATAATTAATTAGAAACCTTAAATACTATTTATTATGTCAACAACTATAAACACAAGCTTGAGAATAAAAAGCAGTTCATTTAAAAACAACAGTGCTATTCCATCAAAATATTGTTGTGATGGATTAAATATTAACCCAGAACTTTCTATTGACGATCTTCCAGAAAATGCAAAAAGTCTGGCTATTATCGTTAAAGATCCTGATGCAAAAAATGGGGATTATTGCCATTGGATTGTTTGGGATGTTGATCCGAAAACTAGCATCAAAGAAAATAGCTCACCTGGAATTGAAGGCAGAAATAGTAAGGGAATGAATAAATATGCAGGGCCTTGTCCACCGATGGGTATTCACCATTATCACTTTCAAGTATATGCATTAGATACAAAACTAAGTTACTTGCCTCCTAGTAGTAATGAAAAGGAACTAAAAGCAGCAATGAAGAGCCATATAATTGCCAAGGGTGAATTAATTGGACTTTATAAAAAAATGGATGCTCATTAAACCATTTTTGCTTTCAATACCTTATGCGTTCTTATAATTTTGGAATTGGGATTAGTTTTTGGCAATTTGCCAGATACTTATTTTAGTTCGGGTTATAAATCCTAATTTTTCATATAATTTGATGGCACCTACATTAGCTTCAGCTACATGCAGGAAGGGTATTTTGTTTTGCTCAAAAATGGCATTTGTGGTATATGCCACTAGTTGTTTTGCGTAGCCTTTTCCTGTGTGTTCTGGATGCGTAATAACGGCGCTTACTTCGATAAAATCATCCATTTGCATGCGTTCGCCTGTTATAGCTACGAGTTGGTTGTCTTTAAAAATACCGCAGTAATTGCCTAATTCAGCTGTTTTTGATTTGAAATATTCCGGATAAACAATTTTTACTAAGGCCAAAAGTGCTGCTCTATGACTTTCGTCTAGTTTTACGATTTCATTAGTATATGTTAAGTTGATTTTTTCGCGAACAATCATTTGTAAGCACAGCAATTCGTCTTTTAATTGTAAAGATTGAGGAAGGTTTGGTTTTGCACCAAAGATGAAAAAGGAAGGAACTAATTTGGCGTAAGCCACTAAATCTTCGCTATTATTTGGGATTTCATTAAATGCACCAAAAGAACAATAATCTGGATTGTAGAAGCGTGTTTTATTGTAAGTAAGCGCAAGTTTTTTATGGCTTTCTGCCAAGGAATACCAAACAGGATTGTCTAGTTTATATTCTTTGTTCATGATTGAAATTTATTATTAATCTAATCAGCAATTTTAAGATCTGAATGTTTTTTTATTTTGATTTTTACTATTTTAAAATGTACTTGAATTAAATTTAGTGCCATAAATGCAACTAAAAAATCACTCAATAGGTAAGCTCTCTATCTGTCCCCATTCCGTCCAAGAACCATCGTAAACTGCTTTTATGTTTTTATTTCCAATGAGTTCGTAAGCAATTAAATCAATGCAAGCCGTTACGCCAGAACCACAACTAAAGGTTAAAGGGCGATCCAGTTTTGGAAGTATTTTAACTAATTCTTCTTTGGGAAGAAATTTCCCGTCCTGTAAAAGATTAGTATATGGAATATTAATCGAGCCAGGAATATGTCCGCTTCTAAGCCCAGCTCTTGGTTCTTTGGTTTCACCCAAGAATCGATCACTAGAACGCGCATCAATCAAAACCGCTTCTTTAGAGTCAATGTTTTCTAGAATTTGTTCTTTGGTTTTAACCAAATCAGGATTGAAATTAGATTCGAAATTACCCAAAGGATATTCTCTTTTGACAGACTTCTCTACGGGAAGATTTTCTTTTGCGTAAGCGGGAAGACCTCCATCCAAAACCCAAACTGCTTCATGTCCCATAATCGTAAACAACCACCACGCTCTTGGACTGGTATAAATTCCTATACTGTCATAAACCACAATTTTACTGTCTTTGTTTATACCCAGTTTTCTAGCTGCTTTAGTAAAAGCAGCTGGATCTGGGAGAGTATTTGGTAATGGATTGGTTGTGTCGCTAAAATCATTTTTAATATCAAAAATGCGAGCTCCTTTGATTTGCAGTTCCTCAAATTGTAATTCTTCTTTAGTTTGATTTACTTTTTGAGAGGCATCGAGTAAAATTAAGTCAGCATCTTCAAAATGTTCTTTGAGCCAACTTACAGAAACTATTGGGTTTTTCATTTATGTGGTTTTAAAAACTTTTTTATCGTAAAAGTAGGAAATAATAAGTAAAATTAGGGCAATTATAGAAGGCACATATCCACCATCTCCAGCATTAATATGCGCGCTGAAGGCCAGCAGGAAATCATAGAAAAAACCAGCATAAGCCAATTCTTTTAGGAAAGTGGATTTTTTAGTTAGGATTACCAGTATTCCTAAAAACTTGGCTGTAGCCAAAGGATAAATAATATAGATAGGATAGCCTAAACTTTGAAATAATTCCTCAACCATGGCATGGTTGAAAACAAACATTCCAGCAGACATAAGCATCATTACAGATAATAATCCAGTGGCAACCCAATACACAATTTTGTCTTTCTTTTTCATTTTATTACATTTAAATAATTGATAATAAGCAAATTGAATTAATGTAGTAAAGGTAATTATATTTTTTTAATGCGTTTAATCCACTTCCATATTTCAATCCAAAGAACTGAAACGCCACTTACTGTGATGCAAATTCCAATTTGACGAAGTTGAAGTGGGAGCACGTCAAAAAAGTCGGCAATGGGACTGATGTATAAAATCATTCCAAGCATCAATAGAGTGATGGAATTTACAAAAACCATCATGTTATTTTTGTTTTTTAAAGATAAAAAAACCGAATAATAAAAGGAACGATTAACGAGCGATAAAATGATATTGGAGAAAACTAAGGTGGTAAAAACCATCGTTCTGGTTAAATTTTCGTTTCCTCCATTTTGAACTGTTAATTGGTATACAAATAATATCCCAAGTGTGATTGCTATTCCTTGTATAATACTTATTCCCATTTCTTTTAGTGATAAAAAAGTGCTTCCCAATTGTCGAGGCATTTGTTTCATACTATTTTTTTCAGCAGGTTCGTTTTCATACACAATAGAACACATAGGGCCCATTACTAATTCTAAGAAAATAACGTGAACTGGGGTGAAAATATTGGGGTAAATCCAACCTAAAAATAAGGGTAATGAAACCGTTAGGATTATGGGGATATGTATGGAAACAATATACTGTACTGCTTTTTTGAGATTGGTATAAATGCGACGACCTGCCGCTACAGCCACAATCATTTTGGATAAATCATCATCTACTAGAATTAAATCGGCGGCAGTTTTTGCAATTTCAGTTCCTTTTTTTCCCATGGCAATCCCTATGTGAGACGCTTTTAATGCAGGTCCATCATTGACACCATCGCCAATCATCGCAACCACTTGATTGTCGTTTTTTAGTGCATTGACAACGGCTAATTTTGCTTCGGGAAACATACGAGTCATAAGCGTACTGTTGTGAATACTTTGTAATCTTTTTACTTCGTCCAGCTTCATGATTTCTTCCCCTTCCATTACAATGTCAGGATTTTTTATCCCAGCCATTTCTGCAATGGCTTTAGTGGTCACACTATTGTCACCTGTAATTACTTTTACTTGAATACCTGCTTCATAGAATTGTTTAATTACCTGGTGAATATTGGTTTTAGGAGGATCATAAAAAATGACCAATCCAACAAAATGAAAGGGAAGCTCTTCTTGGTTTATTGGAAAGCTTTTTTCGGTATAATCAGAGTAGGCAACACCAAGAATACGATAGCCTTTGGAAGCCAAGAGTTCTATCGTTTTATAAATTGTATTTTTTTCCTCGGTATTGAGGTTGGATACTTTTAGTATAGTTTCGGGAGCACCTTTTGCGGCAATTATTCGCTTTCCTTCTTGATTTTGAAAAACGTGTGTCATCATGGGTGGTTTTCCATCAAGGGGATATTCATGAACCATCAAGAAATCTCGGCGGTTATCATTAGTGGTAGTAGCCTCATATTCTTGATGCACTGTTTTTTCCATTGGGTCAAAAGGAACGGGCTCACTGGCCCACATTGCTGTTTCAATAACTTTTTTGGCTTCAGGATTATTCCAATTTTCCTTTTCAAATAATTGATTGGTATCAAAAGTATAAACCGATTGTAAACTCATTTTATTCTTAGTAATAGTACCAGTTTTATCCGTACAAATTACTGTAGCACTCCCTAAGGTTTCTACCGTTCTTATTTTTTTAACAATGACTCCTTCTTTCATTAATCGCCAGGAGCCCAATGCCATAAAAGTCGTGAAAGCCACAGGAATTTCTTCTGGTAAAATCGACATAGCTAAGGTTAGTCCTTTTAATAGACTGTTCAATATGTCATGCGTTTTCCAGTAGTATACACCCCAAACCAATAAGAAAATAACAATGCCAATAATGGCCATTCCTTTTACAAATTTTTCTATTTGTACTTGTAGTGGCGTAGGTTGTTCTTTAATGTTTAAAATAGAATTTCCTAGTTTTCCAATTTCAGTTTCAGGACCAATTTTAGTGGTTTTATATACTGCTAATCCCGAAGCAACTAAAGTGCCACTAAAAACAGTTTTTTTATCCGTTTTCTCCGATTTAAAAACCGAATAGGCTTCACCGGTAAGTGTAGATTCATTAACAGAAAAATCGTTGCTGTGCACAATTTCACCATCGGCATTGATCGTATTGCCTTCTTCAGCGATAACCAAATCATTTATGACAATTTCTCGGGTGGGAATTTTTATTGCAACACCATTTCGAAAAACGGTACTTAATGGTTCGTTTAATTTTTCTAAAGCTTCCAATGCTTTTCTACTGCGATTGTCTTGAAAGAATGATATTCCAGAAACAGCCACTATTGCAGCTAACATAAAACAAGCTTCACTGTTTTCACCTAGTATGAAATATATAATCGATACCGCAATTAAAAGTAAAAGCATGGGCTCTTTTAAGATATCAAAAAGAGTCAACCACCATTTGTATTGTTGTTTTTGAATTTGTTCATTGTTGCCAAATTGATTTCTTGAAGTGAGAACTTCGGCATCAGTCAGACCAATGATATTTTTAGGAATGTTGATTTCTTTTGACATTGTAAAAAAGGAGTAGATGTAACTCAAATATAAGTTTTTTACTTTAATCTTAAACCACTAGTTATTATCCTTTTTCTTTGGTCACCAGAATGAAATAGAATAAAATAAAAATACTAGAAATTCCAGTTACTATAAATGTGGTTGCAGGGCCAAATTGATACCAAATTAATCCTGCCAAGGAGCTGGCTAGCATAGTGAAAATACTTTGAAAGGCAGAATAAGTACCAATTGCTGTTGCAGTATCTTTCTTGTCAGTAATGTTACTAATCCATGCCTTTGAAACGCCTTCAGATGCAGCTGCATATATTCCATAAATGGAAAATAAACCAATAAAAATAATACTACTGTGATTAAATCCCATTCCGAAATAAACAACAGAAAAAAGGACTATACCAAAAAGTAACATTTTTTTTAGTCCAATTTTATCAGCTAGAATTCCTAAAGGAAAAGCACATAGGGCATATACTAAATTGTAAAAAATATAAATACCAATTACCTTAGTGTCACTTAATCCAGATTGTTTTGCTTTAAGCAAAAGAAAAACATCGGAACTGTTAAACAAGGTAAAAGCAAGAAGTCCAATGACTACTTTTCGATACATAACTGGACTGGTTTTCCAATAATTTAAAAAGGAAAAAAAAGGAGTTGGTTTGGGTTGTGCTGCATTCGTTTTTGTTTTCTCTTTTAGAAAAAAGGAGGCGCTTACAGCCAATAAACCTGGAATAAAAGCGATATAGAATAATGTTTTGTAATCTTGTGGGTAATAATAGAGATAGATTAATGCTAATGAAGGTCCTAAAACAGCACCTAATGTATCCATGGAACGATGAAAACCAAATATCTTTCCTTTGGTTTCTGGAGTAGCTTCATCAGAAAGAATGGCATCTCTTGCGCCCGTTCGAATTCCTTTTCCAATGCGGTCGATAGTTCGAGCAAAGAAAATCCAAAGAGGATATATAAAAACAGCCACCATGGGTTTTGAAAGGGCACTAAAAGCATAGCCTAATTGTACAAATGGCACTCTTTTACCTACAGCATCAGAGCGTTTTCCAAAATACCCTTTGCTAAATCCCGCCGTCGCTTCGGCAACACCTTCGAGAATACCTATGAGTACAATTGAAAATCCAATGGACTTTAAATAAATAGGCATAATGGGATACAACATTTCGCTGGCTGTATCTGTAAATAAACTAATCAAGGATAGAATCCAGACCGTGCGACTGATGTTTTTCAAGAGGAATTAGATTAAGTTTTACGTTATAAATATAAATAAAAAAGCCTGAAAATCAGATGACTTTCAGACTTTTAAAAATATATATTTTGGAAAGATTTACTTATTATTTTGCTCTTCTTTTTCTTCTTCAATTTCTACTGCTGTATCTTTTATATGGTGTAAAACCATTTGAGGAAATGGAATTTCAATTCCTTCGTTGTCAAAGGCTACTTTTAGTCTTTTGCGAAGTTCACCAGTAATTTCCCATTGTTTACTTGGCTGTGTTTCACCTAAAATCTTGAGCATTATTGAAGAATCGGCAAAATCATTTACTCTCAAAAATTGTGGTGCAAGTATAATATTTTCTTTCCATAATGGATCATTGGCTAATTCCGTTCCTACTCTGTTGATCACACTAATTACATGTTCTAAATTAGAGTTGTAGCCTACACCCATGTCTAAATTGATACGAGAGAAATCTTTGGAAAGATTAGACACTTTTTTAATTTCTCCATGTGGAATATGATGTACGGTTCCGTCTAAATCTCTTAAAGTTGTTTTTCTTAAACTAATTTCTTGAACGGTACCACTTGCATTATCAAAACTCACTACATCACCTATGCGGTATTGATTTTCTAGAATAATAAAAAGTCCTGAAATAATGTCTCTAATCAGGTATTGTCCACCAAAACCAAAAGCCAAGCCTACAATTCCTGCAGCAGCTAATATTGGTGCGATTTCAACTCCAAATTCTTGAAGAACCATTAAGGATGTAATGACTAATAATCCAATATTGGCTGTAGTTGTAAATATTTGAATCAGTGTATTTTCTCTTTTTTCTTCGGCTTCTTTAGATGAAATTCCGTCAGGTCGTACCGCAATTCGTACCATTTTTTCTATAAAGCGAACAATGATTTTATTTAATATAAAAGCACCAACAATTATAAAGATGATTTTTAAACCGCTTGTTAGGAGCCAGGGAATAACTAATTCGGCGTATTTTTCTAGGTATTTTTGAAAAATTTCTTGCATTTAATGTTTATTTTAAGTTTAAAATATTATTTTTATTAAAATAAAAAGTCCAAAAAATCATATGATTTTCGGACTTTTAGCTTTAATAGGTAGTATGAAAAGAATTTAATTTTTAATTAAATGTCATCAAAATCAATGTCGGTAAAACTAGAAATATTTGGTATTGTTTGTTCGTTGGTTACTTTTTCAGTAGCATATTCTTTTTTGAAATCTCTTTGATGTCTTTCTGAGATTACTTCTTCGCCTTTGTGGTTCAAAACATAAGAAGTCATATCATTAAGAATTTCAGCGAAAGCGGTAAAGTCTTCTTTGTATAAATATATTTTGTGTTTTTTGAAGTGAAATGATCCATCTTCTTCAGTAAACTTTTTGCTTTCGGTAATTGTAATATAATAATCATCCGCTTTTGTCGCTCTAACATCAAAGAAGTACGTTCTTCTTCCAGCGCGTAAAACTTTAGAAAAGATCTCTTCTTTTTCTAACATGTCATTTTCTCTCATAATCCGTTCTATCAATTAATGGTTGTTAACTAGTACTCAAAAATCTTAAAAAATTATGTATTACACAACAATTAAAGCAATTCTTTTTCTGAAAGTTGTTTTAAATACAAAGATGCATAATAGCCTTCTTGATTTACCAATTGATTATGAGTTCCTTGTTGAATAATTCGACCATCTTCAATAATAATAATTCGGCTTGCGTTTTTTGCTGAGGAAACACGATGGCTAACTATAATGGTTGTTTTGTCTTTACATATTTCAAAAAGGTTGTTTAAAATCGTTTCTTCTGTTTCAGTGTCTACTGCTGATAAACAATCATCAAACAATAAAATCGGAGGGTTTTTTATGATGGCTCTTGCAATAGAAACACGTTGTTTTTGACCTCCTGACAGCGTGATTCCTCTTTCTCCCAGAATGGTTTCGTATTGCTTATTGAATCCAATGATATTGTCATGAACCACGGCGCTTTTTGCTGCTGACTCCACTTCCTTATCAGTGGCATCTTCTTTACCAAATTTAATGTTGTTTTTAATAGAGTCGGAGAACAAAAAAGCATCTTGTGGCACGATACCAATACTGTTTCTTAAATCAAATAAATTTAAAGAACTGATTTCTTTAGCGTCTATTTTTATAGCACCATTTGTTGCGTTATATAGACGAGAAATCAAAGATAAAATAGTTGATTTACCAGATCCTGTTTTTCCAAGTATGGCCAGTGTTTCTCCTTTATTTACTTTGAATGAGATTCCTTTTAAGGCTTTGATCTTAGTGTCTTCGTAAGTAAAGCTCACATTATCAAAGACTATTTCCCCTTCTACGTTTGATTTTTCAGTGTTTGTATTTTGAATTTCAGGTTCTGTTTTTAGAAATTCATTCAATCGTTTTTGAGAGGCTTCGGCTTCTTGAACCATGGATGAAACCCAACCTAGTGATGCCACAGGCCAAGTAAGCATGTTGACATACAAGATGAATTCGGCTATAGTACCAATGCTTTTTATTGTTCCATCAATATACATAATCCCACCAAAATAGATTACAACTAAGTTGCTGATTCCTATTAAAGCCATCATTAAAGGTCCAAATAGTGATTGTACTTTGGCCAAATTCAAACTTTTGCTTTTGCTTTCATTTGCTAAAGCAACCATATTTTTTTGGTGTTGTTCTTCTAATGAATAGGCTTTTATTACTCGTACTCCAGAGAATATCTCTTGAGAAAAACTGGATACTTTTGATAAGTACTGTTGGAAAATGGTACTTCTCTTATTGATTTCTGAACTTAATTTGAAAATACCATAAGACAGTAAAGGCAGTGGTAGTAAGGTGTATAAGGTTAATCTTGGAGATACATTGTACATGTATACAATTACTATTGTAAAACGAATAATAGTATTGATGGAGTACATCACGGCTGGACCAACATACATTCTAACTTTTGAGACGTCTTCACTGATGCGATTCATTAAATCACCTGTACGATTTTGCTTATAGAAATTTTGAGATAAATTTTCATATTGTCTAAAAACTTCATTTTTTAAATCAAATTCAATGTGTCTTGACATTACGATTAAGGTTTGCCTCATTAAAAAGGTAAGAAAACCAGCAATTATGGTGGTGGCAATTATCAATAAAACATTAGAAATTAACTCTTGACGTATTACTTCGGAAGCAACGGTTTTGTCTTTTGAAAATTCTTCAATCGCCTTAAATGATTTGCTTATCAGTTTAGGTGTGAATAACATGAAGATTTGTGCGATTATTGTGAACAAAATTCCCAGTGAAAAACTGTATTTGTATTTTATAAAATATTTGTTTAAATAACTTAATTCTTTCATTTTTTTATGATATTCGGTATTATGATTCTCTTATTTTTTGATTAATTGTTGTTGTATTGTTAATTTTAGAAAAGTGATTAAAAGTAGTAAACATGTGAATTGCTTATTTTTTTTATAAAAAAATGAAATTTATTCATTTTTTATGTAAATTTGACTTGTCTTTTTGACAAATTCATAATTTTATCACTATAAAAATTAACGCTATGGATGCAACTTTCACAACAGGAAAGGAACTTCAAAAAATGGATCCCGTTTTTGGACAATTATCATTTGATGATCACGAACAAATTGTATTTTGCAATGACAAAGATACAGGTTTAAAAGCAATTATTGGTATTCATAATTCGGTAATGGGACCTGCTTTAGGTGGGACTCGAATGTTTGATTATGCAAACGAGTGGGAAGCCTTAAATGATGTATTGCGTTTGTCACGTGGTATGACGTATAAAGCGGCTATTACAGGATTGAATATTGGTGGAGGAAAAGCCGTTATTATGGGCGATGCTAAAACCAAGAAAACGCCTGAATTGATGCGTAAATTTGGAGAATTTGTACATTCATTAAGCGGAAGATATATTACTGCTGAGGATGTGGGAATGGAAACTAGAGATATGGACATTGTAAGAGACGTTACTCCTTATGTTACCGGAATATCTGAAGAAAGAGGAGGAGCCGGGAATCCTTCGCCAGTTACTGCTTTTGGAGTATATATGGGAATGAAAGCAGCTGCAAAACATAAATTTGGTTCTGATTCTCTTGCTGGAAAGAAAGTATTGGTTCAAGGGATCGGTCATGTTGGTGAAACATTAGTTGACTATTTAACTAAAGAAGGTGCTATTGTTACTATTGCTGACATCAATGAAGAAAAACTATACGAAGTAGGGACAAAATATAATGCAACTATTTATACAGGAGCTGATTTATATACTGCTGATGTTGATATCTACGCACCTTGTGCTATGGGAGCAACTATTAATGATACTACAGTTAATAAAATCAAAGCAAAAGTAATTGCTGGTGCTGCTAATAATCAATTGGCTAATGAAGATATTCATGGTGCTATTTTACAAGAAAGAGGTGTTTTATATGCGCCAGATTTTTTGATTAATGCTGGTGGAATTATCAATGTTTATGCTGAACTTGCTCATTATGGTAAAGCTGAAATTATGAGTAAAACAGAAAATATCTACAATACTACTTTGGAGATTTTTGATTATGCTGTTGCAAATAATATCACCACACACCATGCTGCACTTAGAATTGCTCAAAACCGCATTGATCAAAGAAAAATAGAAAACAGTAAAAAATAGGTTTTTAGTACTGTGAATTATTCCGTGTTGCGTTTTTTTTTGATAGTTAATTATCAATTATATAAAAACGGAACACGGAATACTTTTAAAATAAGCAATTATATATTTTATTATAAACAATGAAATACTTATTTTTGCACCCTAATTAATAAAAGTTCTTACAAGGTGGTAAACAGAAGACACATTCGCGTTAAAGTAATGCAATCCATTTATGCGATGCATCAAAACGGTTCTGATAATCTAGAGAAGGAAGAAAAATTTCTTTTTTATAGTATCGATAATATTCAAGATTTATACCTTACCATGATTTCTTCCTTAATGGAAATTGGTAAAAAAGAAGCTGAATTCTTGCATAAATCAAGTCTTAAACATCTTGCAACTCCACAAGAGCGTAAACCAAACGAAAAATTTATTAAGAATAGTATTTTCCAAATTCTTGCCGAAAACAATTCTTTAAGCATTGCTTTAGAAAATCGCAAAATTGATGCTTGGACTCTTAATGATGATTATATTGTGTTATTACTAAATGCTATAAAAGCGAGTAATCATTATATAACTTATATGGATAATCCTGAAAGTTCTTTTGAAGAGGATCGAAAGCTTATTGTTGATCTGTTTATGGATGTAATTGTACCTAATGAAAAATTGTACGAATATTTAGAAGACGATAAATTGACTTGGATTGATGATATTCCATTAGTAAATACACATATTATTAAGCAATTGAAATCCATGAAGCCTATTATGGACGATAATTTTACTGTTCCTAAGGTATATAAGGATGCTGAAGATAAAGCTTTTGTTAAAGATTTATTTAGAAAAACAGTTTTAAACGAGGTTGAATTAGCTAAAGAATTTGTTGATAAAACACCCAACTGGGATAGTGATCGAATTGCTGAGGTAGATACAATTATTTTAAAAATGGCGATTTGCGAGTTTTTAAAATTCCCTTCCATTCCTGTTAAAGTAACTTTAAATGAATATTTAGAACTGGCGAAAGAGTATTCTACTCCAAAAAGTAGTATTTTTATCAACGGAATTTTGGACAATTTAGTTAAAGAACTAGAAACCAATAAAAAAATGATTAAAGCCGGTCGCGGTTTAATGTAATAGTAATAAATAAAAAAAGAATTCAAAATTATGGAACAATTAACTCAATTTGCACCGTTTTTATTAATGTTTGTCGTAATCTATTTCTTTATGATTAGACCACAACAAAAAAGAGCTAAAAACGAAAAAGAATTTGAAAGCAGTCTTAAAGTTGGTGATAAAATCATTACAAAAAGTGGTCTTCACGGTAAAGTTTCTGAACTTGCTACAACTACGGTTATTGTAGAGACAATGTCTGGAAAATTAAAAATGGAGCGTTCTGCAATTTCTATGGAAATGAGTGCAGCTTTAGCAAAAAAATAATCCTTATTTTTAAGGTTATAAAAAAGTCCCAATCGAAATTTTCGTTTGGGACTTTTTTAGTTTTATGAAAAGTTTTATTTCTTTTTCTTTTTATTTTTCTTTGCTTTTTTAGCTTTCGCCTTTGCTTTTTTATCCTTAATTTTCGCTTTGGCCCTAGCTTTTTTCGCTTTGTCTTTTTTCGCTTTCTTGGCCTTTGCTTTTTTCGCTTTTGCTTTTAGTTTGGCGACTTCTTTGACAACTAGTTTTTTTATTAGTCCCTTTTCTTTCTGTTTTTCCTTCTTCAGTTTGTCTTTTTCTTTTTTCTTTTCATCCTTAGTTTCGTCAAGAGTAGTTCCTTTTGGCGTTTCACTTGTTTTCTTTTCTGTAATTGCTTTGGGAATAACTTCGGCAACAGGTTTGGCAACTTTGGGTTTTCTGGATTTAGCGGGTGCTTCTTTTTTATTTGTAACTGCTGTTTCTGGAGTGGTTACCTCTTCTTTCTTCTCATCCATAATACTATATTTAGGTTATTAATATTTTGCTTTTATTGGGTTGTAATGAATTTATTAGCAAGGTATTAGTAAATATACTAAATAAAAGAACAAGATAATGTTAAGCTTTTGCCTACAAGTTTAATTTATTCTGGGTAAGAAAAATAAAAGTGGGTATTAAAATAAGAAAAGCCCCATGATTGGGGCTTTTCTTATTTGTATTTATCATTCAAACTAATATTGGCTAGAATCATTGGTGTTATTTTTTCAATTCTCGAAAGTTTTGTGGGCTCTCGTTTTGCTTCTTCAATGTATTCGTGGAATTCCCGTTGTTTGGCTAATGAAAATTTTTGAAAGGCTTCCGCCAATATACTACTGGAATCTATTGCGAGTTGTAATTCTGTCGATACAAGTGTTTCTTTTGCTGTAGCTTTAATTACTTTTCCTTTTTTTTCATTTTCAATTGCTTCCAAGATATAAGTTAATACTTCTTTATCATTAACCTCTTCTTTTGAATTAAAACGCCATTGTCGTAAAGCTTTTGTTATGCCTTCTTGAGCATTTACTAATACTTTTTTTTCATCTTTAAGAAAAACACCATTAAAGAACCAAATTCCAAAATAACTCTTAAATCCACCAATACCAATCACATTTTTATTGTTCAAAACATAAACAGGACCACCCCATTTTGTAGTTTCAATCAATTCAGTTTGGGCAAGAATTTCTTTCAGTAGATGTAACTCTTCTGTCCAGTTATTATTCTTGTCCCAAGTATGTTTTTTTGGTGTGGATGTGTCCAATTATTTTCTCTTTTTAGATAGTTCTAATCCAAAGTTAGGCATTGAAGTTAGTTCAGCGATTTTTACAATTACGTCAACCGCTTTCTGCATGCTTTCAACAGGAACATATTCATATTTTCCATGAAAGTTGTGTCCTCCTGCAAAAATATTAGGACAAGGTAATCCCATATAGGATAATTGACAACCATCAGTTCCCCCACGAATAGGTTTAATCAATGGTTTGATTTCTAGTTCTTTCATTGCTTTTTCGGCAATGTCAACAATATGTTTTACGGGAACCACTTTTTCTTTCATATTGTAATACTGGTCTTTGATCTCAGCAATCACAATGTCTTCCCCAAATTGTTTCGCAAATTTCTTATTGATTTTGCGACTTATTTTTTCAATTTTTTCTTTTCGTTTTTCGAATTTTATCTTGTTATGATCTCTAATGATTAATTCCAAGACAGTTTCCTCAATGCTCCCTGTTAAATGGTGTACATGATAAAAACCCTCATATCCTTTTGTCTCTTGTGGCGTTTCATCAGAAGGCAAAGCATTGATAAAATCATTGGCAATCAACATGGAGTTGATCATTTTTCCTTTGGCATAACCTGGATGCACACTTTTTCCTTTAAAAGTAATTTTGGCTCCAGCCGCATTAAAATTCTCATATTCTAATTCACCTATTTGACTTCCATCCATTGTGTAAGCCCAGTCAGCACCAAATTTATCTACATCAAAATGATGTGCTCCGCGACCAATTTCTTCGTCAGGTGTAAACCCAACTCTAATTTTCCCGTGATTGATGTCTGGATTTTTGATTAGGAATTCCATTGCAGTTACTATTTCAGTAATTCCCGCTTTATCATCTGCTCCTAAAAGGGTTGTTCCGTCAGTTGTAATTAATGTTTGTCCTTTGTATTGTAATAAATCCTTGAAATAGCTTGGAGATAAAATGATGTTTTGTTCTGCATTTAAAACAATGTCTTTACCGTCATAATTTTTTATGATTTGTGGGTTTACATTGGCTCCAGTAAAATCTGGTGTGGTGTCAAAATGAGAGATAAATCCAATAGTTGGTACCTCATGATCGACATTGCTTGGTAAAGTTGCCATGATATATGCTTTATCATCTATGGTTACTTCTTGCATACCAATTGCTTTTAATTCGGCTACTAATTTATTGGCTAAGTCCCATTGTTTTGCAGTACTTGGAGTTGTGTCTGAACTTGCGTCAGATTCGGTGTCAATCGTTACATAACTAATGAAACGGTCAATGATATGTTGCATAAAAGTATATTTATATATGAGGGACAAATATACAGTTTATTTACAAACTGAATTCGTAAGATGGCTTTGGTCTTTTGTTAATTAGGTATAATAAAGAAAGAGAAGCCTATTTACAATTGTTTTGTTTTTTAGCAGAAGGATAAAATTATACAGTAAAATTAGATTTTATTTAAAGTATGTTTCGTTAAACTTAAAAAGCGTTAAAAAAAACGGATTGACCACTTTTTTTTGTAAATTTAATAGTCGTTAGAATAAACGTATAATATTAAAAATCAAATCATTATGAAAAATTTATTATTATTTATCATCGCTGTGTTATTTTGTTCAGGAGTAGAAGCCCAAGATAATAAAATGCAAAAAGAAAAGATGCATGATGCTAAAATGGCACAAATGAAAGAGTATTTGAAAATGAAGGACGGTAAGGTAATGATGATGAAAGAGGGTAAGATGATGATGATGAATAAAGAGATGACATTGTCTAACGGTACTGTGGTTGCTCCAAATGGAATGATGAAAATGAAAAATGGCCAGTCTATGATGATGAAAAATGGCGAAATGATGAATATGCAAGGCATGATGATGAAAAATTATGTAAAAATGAAAGATGGTAAAATGATGATGATGAAAGAGGGCAATATGATGATGATGGATAAAGAAATGAAAATGTCTAACGGTGCAATGGTCTCTCCAAACGGAATGGTTAAAATGAAAAATGGGAAAACCATGATGATGAAAAATGGGGAGAAAATGGATATGGACGGTATGATGATGGAGAAAATGGAAATGAAAAAAGACAAAAAATAAAACGCTTTGAAGTTCAGTTTTTGATTAAAAAAAAACAGTTAAAGTGGTAGTTTTTACAACCGAAGCCTATTATTAGGCTTCGGTTTTTTTATTTCATTTAAAACTCTAGCCTATAGAACCCTTTAATTTTAGTTGAATAATAAATTTTAGTTTACAAATATTTATTTATCGACTATATAATTCTATTTTTGCACAACACAACTAAATATACATGTACAAACTTCTTATTCGTCCGCTATTTTTCTTATTTGATCCTGAAAAAATACATTATTTCACTTTCTCGCTGGTTCGCATTACTTCTAAAATTCCTGGTTTTTCGGCAATTTATCGTTCGCTTTATCTGGTAAATGATAAGCGTTTAGAAACCGAAGTTTTTGGATTGAAATTTAAAAACCCAGTAGGTCTTGCCGCTGGTTTTGATAAGGATGCCAAGCTGTATAAAGAGTTGTCGAACTTTGGTTTTGGATTTATAGAAATTGGTACTTTAACACCAAAAGGACAAGATGGAAACCCTAAAAAGCGTTTATTTCGTTTGAAAGAAGATTCGGCAATTATTAACCGAATGGGTTTTAATAATGGAGGAGTTCTGGAAGCAGTAGATCGATTGAAAGCAAATAATGGCGTTTTAATTGGTGGAAACATTGGTAAAAATAAATTGACACCAAATGAAGAAGCGACATCTGATTACGAAATATGTTTTGATGCTTTGTATGATTATGTTGATTATTTTGTAGTGAATGTAAGTTCGCCAAACACACCAAATTTGCGTGCGCTGCAAGATAAAGAGCCATTGACTCAGTTGTTGCAAACACTTCAAAATAAAAATTTGGCAAAACCAAAACAAAAGCCTGTCCTTTTAAAAATTGCTCCTGATTTAACAGATGAACAGTTATTAGATATTATTGATATTGTGGCTGAAACTAAAATTGCGGGTGTAATTGCAACCAATACAACTATCTCGCGTGAGGGATTGCAATCAGTCAATAAATCCGAAATGGGGGGATTGTCTGGGAAACCATTAACAAAACGTTCGACAGAAGTAATCCGATTTTTATCTGAAAAAAGCAATAAAGCTTTCCCTATTATTGGAGTAGGAGGAATCCATTCTGCTGATGATGCTATAGAAAAACTAGAGGCTGGAGCAAGCTTGATACAGTTGTATACCGGTTTTATTTATGAAGGACCAGCATTAGTAAAAGCGATAAATAAAAAGATTTTGGAACGATTGAAATAATTCGTTTCTCAATATATATATAGAAGTCCGTTAGAAAGTTTCTATCGGACTTTTTTATTTTCTATTAGGAGAGAATTTGTACAATAAGTCCTGTAAGTAGAGCAATTCTGAAACTTAATAAAGTACCTATTAATACATATTCGGTTAATTTTTGGTCTTTGGCCTCTTTCAAATCTCCAAAACGAAAAATAGATTTGGCTGCCAATAAAATGGAATCGCTTATAAAGGGTTGCGATAATAAAGCTAAAATAAATAAGTGACCTAATATTTAATATTACCAAATTATGTAATATTTATTTGTATTACCAAAATACAGAATACGTTAAAGTTCTTAAAATTTAAAAGGCATCATTTAGAAATCCTAATTGTTTTTCTATCTTTGAAACTATATGAAGCAAGTGAAAATTATAGAATGTCCTCGTGATGCTATGCAAGGCATTAAACCTTTTATTCCTACAGATAGGAAGGTGGCCTACTTACAATCTTTATTGCGTGTTGGGTTTGATTCCATTGATTTTGGAAGTTTTGTTTCTCCAAAAGCGATTCCGCAAATGGTGGACACTGCCGAAGTTTTAGCACAACTAGATCTTTCGGAAACCACCAGTAAACTCTTAGCCATCATTGCAAATACAAGAGGTGCTGAAATGGCTTCTAAGCATGCTGAAATACAATATTTAGGGTTTCCTTTCTCGATTTCCGAGAATTTTCAAATGAGGAATACACATAAAACTATAGCCGAATCTTTAGTTACACTTACCGAAATTTTAGAAATTGCGGATCAAACCAATAAAGAAGTGGTTGCTTATTTATCAATGGGATTTGGTAATCCATACGGTGATCCATGGAATGTAGATATAGTAGGAGAGTGGACGGAAAAAATGTCTAACATGGGAGTTAAAATACTATCCCTTTCTGATACTGTGGGTAGTTCTACTCCTGATGTGATTAGCTACTTATTCTCCAATTTAATTCCAAAATATCCTGAGATTGAATTTGGTGCTCATTTGCATACCACTCCTGATAAATGGTTTGAAAAAATTGATGCGGCTTATAAAGCGGGATGTACTCGTTTTGATGGTGCTATTCAAGGTTTTGGTGGTTGCCCAATGGCCAAAGATGATTTAACGGGTAATATGCCAACTGAGAAATTATTATCTTATTTTACTGCAAATAAAGTAGAAACCAACTTGAATCCGTTGAGTTTTGAAAGCGCGTATAATGAAGCGTCCAAGCTATTTGGTAAATTCCATTAATTCATAAATAAAGACACAAAAGTTAATAATAAGTATACATAGAAAGCGTTAATACTATTCTAAATAGATTTACTTTTATATTTATGATTTTTAGAATAAAAAAATACTGCAATCTTACTGTTTTAGTTACAGTATTATTTACTTTTTTTTCGGTTTCTTGCTCCAGTGATTTAGATTTTAATCAAGCGAATAACCTTAAATTAGAACCTGTTATTGTTGCTAATTTAACTTATTTTGATATTTCTGAAAATGGATTTATTGATAATGGAATTGAGCAAAAAGTAGCTTTTGATGCCCAAGATTTTGATGTTTTTCGGGACTCTTTCTTTCGAGATAATTTAAAAAGGGCTGACTTTTTTTTTGAAATCAATAACACTGTAAATAGAATGTTTACAATAAATATTGTGCTTTTAGATGGAAATGACCAGCCACTTTATTTCATTCCTTTTACTGTACCAGCCTATAATGGTACTCCTAATACCATAACTAAAACGGAAGTTTTTGAAAATTTAAATTTGGAGTTACTTAAGAGCACTAAAAGAATGGGCTTTGTAATTGCTATGGCTCCTGGTGCACCATTGGATGGTAGTGGTCAAGGAAGTTTAAAACTACGCTCAAGTGCAACTGTTTATTTTGAAATAAAATGAGGAAAGTATATTTATTAGGCTTACTATTCCTTTCTATTAGTAGTTTTAGTCAAAACAAACAAATTCTATATAATTTTACTTCGGTGCCTCAATCTTTAATGAGTAACCCTGGCGCTGATGTTAAGTACAAATATTATTTTGGAGTTCCTCTGTTATCTGGAATTTCAGCTAATATAGGTTCGTCAGGATTTTCAGCTTATGATTTATTTGCAAATGACGGAGTCGATTTTAATACCAAGTTGCAAAATGTTGTATTGTCTACTTCAAGAAATGATAAAATTGCTTTAAATGAACAAATAGAATTGTTTACTGGAGGTTTTCAAGTGGGTAATTGGGAGAGTAAAGGATATGTTTCTTTTGGAATGTATCAAGAATTCGATTTCTGGTCTTACTTGCCACAAGATTTGGCTACACTTGCCCTGTACGGAAACAAAGATTATATAGGCAAAGTGTTTAATTTGGGAGATCTAAGTATAAAATCTGAATTGCTTTCAGTATTGCATATTGGTTTCCATAAAAATATAAAGGAGAATCTTATTATTGGAGGAAGAGCCAAATTGTATTCGAGTGCTTTTAATGCAAGGTCTACAAATAACTCGGGATATATTTATACTATTCCTTCAACGACCACTGTTTATGAACAAGTCATTTATTCCGATTTGCAACTCAATACTTCTGGTATTTCTAAATATTTAGAAAAAGGATATCAAGGAAATATCGGTAGTGATATGCAAAAGAAAGCATTATTTGGTGGTGATATGGGATTGGGATTCGATTTAGGATTTACATACTATCCAGAAAAAAACATTCAAGTTACAGCAAGTGTAATTGATGTAGGATTTATAAAACATAGCAAAGATGTTGAAACATTTACATATAAAGGTTCTTATAAATATGAAGGGATAAATCCAAAGTTTGACGGGAATGCTAATCCTAAAAATGTGTTTGAAGAATTTCAAGCGGCCATTCCTCGAGATACACTTTATGCAGGATATACAACTTTGCGTCCAGTTAAATTCAACGCATCGTATCAATATTCATTTAATGATTCAAGAGGAGGAGACTGTAATTGTAGTGGTGAAGAATCGGAATATAAAAACGCAGTAGGTGGTCAATTGTTTATGATGACTACACCAAGAGCGCCAATAGTTGCTTTGACAGGTTATTACAGACGAAATGTTTTACAAAATTTACAAATGAAGGCAACGTATACTGTAGATACTTTCTCGTATACTAATATTGGTTTAGGACTTTCTGGAAATTTAGGAAAGTTTAATTTGTATTTTTTGGCTGATAATCTCTTGGAATATCGGGATCTGGCTAAAGCCAATAGTTTGTCTTTTCAATTCGGATTTAATTTTATTTTTAAAGAAAGTGATGACTAATTAGTATAGTAACAAGGAACTATTTGATTTTATAATTGCAATACTCTTTCGAAAAAGATCTATGCTAATTTTTAATGATTAAAAATAACTTGAATATTATTCACTAGTTTTTCAAACATTTAATCAAATAATTCACTATATTTGCACGCAATTCAACTAGAAATTGCACCATGATAGCACACAACTCCAAGATTATCGGCGAAGGTTTAACTTACGATGATGTATTATTAGTTCCTAATTACTCGAATGTGCTTCCTCGCGAAGTGAGTATCCAATCAAAATTTTCAAGAAATATAACGCTAAATGTTCCTATTGTATCCGCAGCTATGGATACCGTTACTGAAAGTGCTATGGCTATTGCTATGGCTCAAGAAGGAGGGATAGGTGTATTACATAAAAACATGACTATCGAGCAGCAAGCAGCTAAAGTTCGTAAAGTGAAACGTGCTGAATCAGGTATGATCATTGATCCAGTAACTTTACCGCTTACTTCTACTGTTGCTGATGCTAAAAATGCGATGAAAGAATACGGTATCGGTGGAATTCCTATTGTAGGGGTAAACCAAATACTTAAAGGAATTGTTACTAATAGAGATTTACGTTTTGAAAAAAACAATGCAAGACCTATTATTGAAGTAATGACAAGCGAAAATTTAATTACTGTTGCCGAAGGAACTTCTCTTGAGCAAGCTGAAGTAGTGTTACAAGGTCACAAAATAGAAAAACTTCCAGTAGTAAACGCAGCTAATAAATTAGTGGGTTTAATTACTTTTAGAGATATCACTAAACTAACTCAAAAACCTATTGCTAACAAAGATGTTTTCGGACGTTTGCGTGTAGCGGCAGCTATTGGTGTGACAGGAGATGCAATAGATAGAGCTGAAGCTTTAGTAAATGCGGGTGTAGATGCTATCATTATTGATACTGCACACGGACATACACAAGGTGTAGTGAATACATTAAAAGAGGTGAAAACTAAATTTCCTCAAATCGATGTTATCGTTGGTAACATTGCGACCCCTGAAGCCGCTAAATTTTTAGTTGAAAATGGTGCAGATGGAGTAAAAGTTGGAATTGGGCCTGGTTCAATTTGTACTACTCGTATCGTTGCAGGTGTTGGTTTTCCTCAGTTTTCTGCAGTGTTAGAAGTAGCTGCTGCATTAAAAGGAACAGGTGTGCCCGTTATTGCTGATGGAGGGATTCGTTACACAGGAGATATTCCTAAAGCTATCGCTGCAGGTGCTGATTGTGTGATGTTAGGATCACTTCTTGCAGGTACAAAAGAATCTCCTGGTGAAACAATCATTTTCGAAGGTAGAAAATTTAAGTCGTACCGAGGAATGGGTTCTGTAGAAGCAATGGAAACGGGTTCTAAAGACCGTTATTTCCAAGATGTTGAAGATGATGTGAAAAAATTAGTTCCTGAAGGAATTGTAGGTCGTGTACCGTACAAAGGAGAGTTAAACGAAAGCATGTTACAATTCATTGGTGGTCTTCGTGCCGGAATGGGGTACTGTGGTTCTAAAGACATTCCTACTTTGCAAGAAACAGGACGTTTTGTTCGTATCACTGCTAGCGGAATCAATGAAAGTCACCCACATAATGTTACTATTACAAAAGAAGCTCCTAATTATTCAAGATAATTAAGTAATTCTATAGTTATAAAAAAAAGGCAAAAGTGTTTCACTTTTGCCTTTTTTGTTTCTATTCAGGGAATAAAGAATTCATTAATTTATTGTTTCCTACGATCCATAAAATATCATCTTTTTGAAGTACAATATTGGATTCAGGATTTAGTATTCGTTGTCCATTACGTTCAATTCCTACCAGTAAACCATTCGTTCGTTCCCTAAGTTTTGATTGTCCTACGCTTATTCCAATGAATTCGGCGTTATTCAATTCGATCTGTTTTAAAACAAGGTTATTGTCTACTTTTGTAGGTTCTTTAATTTCATTTTCCTTCAAATAATTAGAAAATTGTTCTACTTGTTCATCGGTACCAATGACGCAAATCTCGTCACCTGGAAACAGACGTTCTAGTTTGTTTGGAATTTGAATGGTCAATTCACCACGTTTTATAAAAGCAATATTGATCCCCAGATCTTCTCGAACTTGCAATTCACGCAACGTTTTTCCTGCCAAATTAGATTCGGCTGCAATTTCAAATGTTGACATATGCCCGTCCCAAGGCGTTAAATTTGCATGGCGGCGGTCTACTTTTTTTATTTCTCTGTTGTTGAGGTTTTTCAAAAAGTGATTTTCAATTTTATGATACTGTGCATGCAGTTGCTTTGGAAAAAAGAAATACAACGTAACCGATGCTACCAAAGCAAAGAATGCAATAATAGGGGAGAAGAAAATATTCAATAAAAATCCAATGTAAAACAAAGCAAGCCCCATTCTAAAAAAGATCATCATCAATATAGGTCCACGGTATTTACGTTCTTTATATAGCGCATCTACTTGCTCTACTGCAACACGACGCAACGATAATGCCCATAAAAATGGCGAAATAACAATAATAGTAATTAAGGCGGCAATCGCGTTTCCAAATTTATTATCAGCCACTAAGGGTAAAACGTAATTTGCCGATAGTAAAATGATCGATGTGATAATGATCGTGTTTAAAATAATTTGCATTAAGTATGCACGTATGACAATTTGCCAAGTACTAACGGCTCGTATAGCTTGCGCATTAGTACTATATCTAGCAATGTTTTTCAACCATTTTTTAGGCAATTTTCTTTCTAATATTTCCGAAAAAGGTACTGCCATCTTCACCATGAAAGGTGTTGTAAATGTTGTAATTGCAGATACCGCCACAACGATAGGGTATAAAAACGAACTCGTCACATTCATTGACATTCCTAGAGTCGCAATAATAAAGGAGAACTCCCCAATTTGCGACAAACTCATTCCTGTTTGTACCGATTGTTTCAAAGGTTGCCCTGATATTAAAGCACCAATAGTCGAACTGATCGATTGACCAAAAATGGTCACAAAAGTCAGGATCATTACTGGTACAGCATGTTCGTACAATGTAACAGGATCAATTAACATCCCAACAGATACAAAAAATATAGCACCAAATAAATCTTTTACGGGTTTTACTAGATGTTCAATATGCTCGGCTTGCGTGGTTTCGGCAATGATGGATCCCATGATAAAAGCACCCAAAGCAGGTGAAAAACCAACATTTGAAGCCAGCATTACCATCATCAAGCAAAGCGCAAGCGAGATAATCAATAGCATTTCATCGGTTAATAAGTCTTTTGCTTTTTTTAATAATGAAGGAATAAAGAAGATTCCACCAATGAACCAAGCGGTCAAAAAGAATACAAGTTTTAAAACCGACATTAATAATTCGGTTCCTGAAAATTTCTGACTCACCGCTACAGTAGATAGTAAAACCATCATTAAAATGGCAACAATATCTTGAACAATCAGCGATCCAATTACGATTCCGGCAAACTTCTTTGCTTTTACGCCCAGTTCGTCAAAGGTTTTGAGGATGATCGTTGTCGAGGAAATCGAGAGGATCACTCCTAGAAAAATCGAGTCCATTTGGCCCCAGCCCATCCATTTCCCTACAAGAAAACCCATTAAAACCATCGTGACAATTTGTGTGACGGCAGTAATAGAGGCAGTTCCGCCCACCTTCATTAGTTTCTTAAAACTAAATTCGAGCCCTAGGCTAAACAGTAAAATAATAACCCCAATCTCGGCCCAAACCTCGACACTCTTGATGTCCTTAACTGATGGGAAAAAGTCAAAGTGATTTCCAGCCAAAAAACCCGCAATAAGATACCCCAAAACCAATGGTTGTTTCAGTTTCTTAAATATTAAAACGGCAATCCCTGCCGTCATCAGGATCAATCCTAAGTCGGTAATAAGTGGTTCAAGATGCGTGCTCGTTTCGGCTACTGTTGCTGCGGTACTCATAATATATTGTTGTAGCTATTCCAGCTTTTCATTTCAAGCTATTGGTCACAAAACTTTTTTATTAGGCATGGTCAGGAGTTTCCTTTGGTCACTCTGCCCACTGCCATAAAAATAGTTTTCTTCCCGCTAGGCTTTCCATTACAATCTGGGCTAGTTATGATTGTATTTATTAATTTCGTTTTTTGAACCTCAAAAGGAGCAATTCAAAAAAAAAGCTATCGATAAAGATAGCTTTTTTCAAAGATTATTTTTCTATAATTTGAACGTTTTGGCCAGTTTTGCCATATTCAAAAAAATAGAAACCTAGAATTTGCAATTTTGCGCATTCTCTTTTAGATTCCTAAGAAATTACTTGGTGTAATTTTCATTAATTCAGCTTTTATTTCTTCAGAAACATCAAGTGTTGCTATAAAACCATGAATCGCTTTTTTATCAATTGCTTCATTAGTTCTTGTCAATCCTTTTAATGCTTCGTATGGATTTGGATACCCCTCACGACGTAAAATCGTCTGGATTGCCTCAGCAACTACTGCCCAGTTTTTCTCTAAATCCTCGTGAAATTTAGATTCGTTCAATAGTAATTTGTTCAATCCTTTCAAAGTAGCTTCAAAGCCTATGATGGTGTGACCAATTGGCACACCTACGTTTCTTAAAACAGTACTATCTGTTAAATCACGTTGCAATCTTGACAACGGTAATTTTGCCGAAAGGTGCTCAAAAATAGCGTTTGCTATTCCTAAATTTCCTTCTGAGTTTTCAAAGTCAATTGGATTCACTTTATGTGGCATAGCCGATGAACCAATTTCTCCTGCTTTGATTTTTTGCTTGAAATATTCCATTGAAACATACGTCCAAATATCTCTATCTAAGTCAATTATTATGGTGTTGATCCTTTTTAAAGCGTCAAAAAACGCTGCAAAGTGATCGTAATGTTCTATTTGTGTGGTTGGGAAGGAGTGGTGTAAACCTAAGATGTCTTCAACAAATTTACCTCCAAATTGTTTCCAGTCAATCTGTGGGTAGGCTACATGATGTGCATTGTAATTTCCTGTTGCTCCACCAAATTTAGCGGCAAACGGAATATTAAATAACAAACGCATTTGCTCTTCAAGACGCTCTACAAAAACACCAATTTCTTTACCCAAACGAGTAGGGGAAGCCGGTTGTCCGTGTGTACGTGCTAGCATAGGAATGTCTTTCCATTCTACACTTAAGTCTTTCAACTTTGAAGTTAAAGTAATTAAGGATGGCATGTATACTTTTTCAAACGCTTCCTTTGTAGAAAGTGGAATCGCAGTATTATTGATATCTTGAGAAGTCAACCCAAAGTGGATGAACTCTTTATATTGAGACAAACCTAATTTTTCAAAAGCATCTTTGATAAAGTACTCTACCGCTTTAACATCGTGGTTGGTTACTTTTTCCGTTTCTTTGATCCAAAGTGCATCTACAGTAGAAAAGTTTTTATAGATGTTACGTAAGCTTTCAAATAAATCTGGGTTTACTCCTTTAAGTTGTGGCAAAGGAATTTCGCACAAAGCAATGAAATACTCGATTTCAACTAATACGCGGTATTTGATTAATGCTTCTTCTGAGAAAAAAGGAGCTAAAGAAAGAGTCTTGTTTCTATATCTTCCGTCGATTGGAGAAATAGCATTCAATTCGTTTAAAGTAGTCATTGTTTTGTTGTTTGTTCGAAAGGCACAAATATAAACTTTTCGTGACAAAATAGAAAACGAATGGTTTTTAAATAAGGTCGATTAGCTTCTTTTTTAATATTTTCATTCCTTCAGAAGCCACTTCTGGAATCACTTCCAGTGGATTTCTCAAATTCGGGATTTTAATGGGTTTTGGATCGATGTAAAAAAGAGGCGTTTCTGGATGTGTAAAATCGATTAATCCTGCGGCGGGATAAACTTGTAATGAGGTACCAATAACAGCAAAATAATCGGCGATTTCAGTAATACGTATCGCCTCTTCCAGTGCGGGAACATCTTCCCCAAACCAAACAATATGAGGTCGTAATTGATTTTGATTGCTATCTAAATCACCAAAATTCAAATCTTCGGTCCAATCTAGGATGTAATTTACGTTTTTTGTACTTCGTACTTTTAATAACTCGCCATGTAAATGCAAAACATTGGTGCTTCCAGCGCGTTCATGTAAATCATCTACGTTTTGTGTAATAATATATACCTCAAATTCATTTTCTAATTCAGCCAGAATTTGATGGCCTAAATTCGGTTGTACTTCTTTGAGTTGTTTTCGTCTTTGGTTATAAAAATCCAGTATTAAGGCAGGATTTTTATGCCAGCCTTCGGGAGTCGCCACATCCATCACGTTATGTCCTTCCCAGAGGCTGTCGCTGTCACGGAAAGTCTTGATGCCACTTTCGGCACTAATTCCTGCTCCCGTTAAAACCACTAATTTCTTTTTCATCATTATTATGAAGTTTTGTCACTAATCCACAAATTTACTATAAATCTGTTTTCAAACTGCCGTTTAATAATGTTGTTTAAAAAAATGGAACGCAGATGACTCGGATTTAAACGGATTGTTCTAAATTTTTGATTTCAATAAAAAAAAGTAATCTGTGAATCCGTGGCTATTTTTCTTTAACTAATAAATTTGCGAATTTGCGGTTAGTTTTCTCGACACAGTTTTTAAAGAATTAGTTAAATATAAATCTGTGAATTCGTGGCTATTTTTTCTTTTTACTATTTTTGCAAAAAAAACTTCTCCATGGTTGATATCGATTACCTTAATTTTCTTGAAAATATCCTGACTGATAACCGCAAAGAGAAATTCCTGAAAGTATTAGAAAACAGAACCAATCATTTTACTATAGCTGTTGAAGATATTTTTCAAATGCACAATACCAGTGCAGTAATGCGCAGTTGTGAAGTTTTTGGAATTCAAGAACTCAATGTTATTGAGCAACGGTACGGGAAAAGTATCGATAAGGAAATTGCGATGGGAGCTCAAAAATGGGTGGATATCAATACCTATGATAGTATAACAGACTGTGTGGATACGTTAAAAAACAAAGGCTACCAAATCATTGCCACGACTCCTCATGACAATGATTGCTTGATGGATGATTTTGATATAACAAAACCCAGTGCCTTATTTTTTGGAACTGAAAGAGACGGACTATCCGAAGAAATTTTAAAACGTGCCGATGGTTTTCTTAAAATTCCTATGGTAGGTTTTACGGAGAGTTTGAATATCTCGGTTTCGGCTTCAATAATCATTCAAAACTTAACCAATAGATTGCGTAATTCCAACATAGATTGGCATCTTTCCGAAGAGGAAATTTTGGTAAAAAGATTGGCTTGGGCCAAAAACTCCATTAAAGATATCAAAAGAATTGAAGCTAGGTATTTTGAGGAAAACCCAATCTAGTATATCAAACACTTAAAAGAGCTTTTAACCGTTAGCTGAGTCATTGCGAGGAACGAAGCAATCGCATCCCGTTTTTCGACAAAGTATGTAATGAGCTTAAGTAAGTAAATAAAGTTTTTTATCATAAACCGCGTTGCAAACGCTACGATTTGTTTTCTAATTTAGGCAGGGTCATTACGAGGAACTAAGCAATCTCATCTAGTATATTCGTAGCAAAAGATTTTGATTGTAGATATGTTTTAGTGGGATAGCTTCGTTCCTCGCTATGACTTTAATTGTGGTGAACTGTTTAGTTTTTGGAATTTTTATTATCGATATTCTTTGTATTTATGGATTGAAAATCCGCGCTATCGTGTTATTAACATTTTGAAATTCATTGTAATCAAATATATATTCTTAAATTGTACTATCCTTACGGGAAACCTCATTCACGTACTTAAATATACAAAACCTCTAGCCCCGATAGCAGTGGAAATCCTCTGGTATTGTGCTAACAAACACCAGAGATTGCAACGAATAGCGGGATTAGCTCAAAAAAAAATCCCCAACTACTTTCGTAATTGAGGAATTTAATTTTATAAAGAAATGAAGTTATTATCCGTTTACAATAACCCATTGACCTGATGCGATTAAGCTTTCAGCTTTTTTGTATTTCATTTCTTGTGTTTGTCCGTTGGCCACGTTTTGAATGGTAACGTTGTCATTGCGATTGATTTTTGGCATATCTCTCACGATAGTCTCTGTAACTTGACGTTGCTGAGTTTGTCCCGCTTCTTGATTGGCCGCTTCGCTATTTGGAATTTCGTCTTTACTTAATTTGTAATCTTCTTTTTGACGTACTTCTACTGCTTCTTGAATTTGCTGATTTTGTTGTGCAGGTAAGTCACCTTTGAACAAGAACGAAATTACTTCTTTATTGATACCATTCAACATAGCATTAAATAAGTTGAAGGCTTCAAATTTATAGATAAGCAATGGATCTTTTTGTTCGTGAACGGCTAGTTGAACCGATTGTTTCAATTCGTCCATTTTGCGTAAGTGCTTTTTCCAAGCTTCATCCACAATTGATAAGGTGATGTTTTTCTCGAAATCAGCGACTAATTGCTTTCCTTCTGTTTCATATGCTTTTTTCAAATCAGTTACTACGTTTAGTGATTTCACACCATCCGTAAATGGAACTACGATACGCTCAAACTGATTGTTTTTGTCTTCGTATACTTCCTTGATGATAGGGAAGGCTTCTCTTGCGCTACGGTCTGTTTTTTCGTTGTAATATTTTAAAGCTTCTTTGTATACTTTTCCTGTTAACTCAATATCAGTTAATTTTACGAAATCACTTTCGCTAACTGGAGAAGTTATAGAGAAATAACGAATTAAATCAAACTCGAAATTTTTGAAATCATTAGATGGTTTTGTATCCTGAATGATCAACTCACAAGTGTCATACAACATGTTAGCAATATCCAGTTTTAGACGTTCTCCAAACAAGGCATGACGACGACGCTTGTACACTACTTCACGTTGTGCATTCATTACATCATCATACTCCAATAAACGCTTACGAACACCAAAGTTGTTTTCTTCTACTTTTTTCTGTGCACGCTCGATTGATTTAGTCATCATCGAATGTTGGATTACTTCTCCTTCTTCTAATCCCATTCTGTCCATTACTTTAGCTACTCTTTCAGAACCAAATAAACGCATTAAGTTATCTTCAAGAGAAACATAAAATTGAGAACTTCCCACATCTCCTTGACGACCAGCACGACCTCTTAACTGACGGTCAACACGACGTGAGTCATGACGTTCCGTACCGATGATTGCCAATCCACCAGCGGCTTTCACTTCGGCAGATAATTTAATATCCGTTCCACGACCTGCCATATTGGTTGCAATGGTTACGATACCAGGTTTTCCAGCTTCTTCAACGATTTGTGCTTCTTGCTTGTGCATTTTGGCATTCAATACATTGTGCGCAACCCCTCTCATTTTTAGCATTCTACTCAATAATTCAGAAATATCAACTGAGGTTGTACCAATAAGAACTGGTCTTCCTGCTTGTGATAAGGCAGTTACATCTTCGATTACTGCATTGAATTTTTCACGAGTTGTTTTGTAGATAAAATCTTCTTTGTCAAGTCGAGCCATTGGTCTATTAGTAGGAATTTCTACTACATCCAATTTATATATTTCCCATAATTCTCCTGCTTCTGTAACCGCCGTTCCAGTCATACCCGCTAATTTGCTGTACATTCTGAAATAGTTTTGTAGTGTTACCGTTGCAAAAGTTTGAGTAGCCGCTTCGATTTTCACATTCTCTTTGGCTTCAATCGCTTGGTGTAGTCCGTCAGAGTAACGACGACCATCCATAATACGACCTGTTTGCTCATCTACAATCATGATTTTGTTATCCATGATTACGTATTCTACATCTTTTTCAAATAAAGAGTACGCTTTTAATAGTTGAGTCAACGTATGAATACGCTCGCTTTTAATAGCAAAATCTTGAAATAATTTTTCTTTTTCTTCTGCTTCAGCGTCTTTGTCTAATTTTTTCTTCTCGATAATTGCAATCTCAGTTCCAATATCTGGAAGAACGAAAAAGTCAGTATCAGTATCTCCTGATAGGTATTTGATACCATTATCAGTCAATTCAACTTGGTTATTTTTTTCTTCAATTACAAAGTACAATGCTTCATCAATCTTGTGCATTTCACGGTTGTTGTCCTGCATGTATTGATTCTCCGTTTTTTGAAGTAGTTGTCTGATTCCTTCTTCACTTAAAAACTTAATCAAAGCTTTGTTTTTAGGTAAACTTCTATAGGCTCTTAAAAGTAAAACACCACCTTCTTTAGTATTTCCTTCTTTGATTAATTTTTTGGCTTCTGATAAAAAGTTGTTGGCCAATTGACGTTGTAAACTTACTAAGTTTTCAATTTTTGGCTTCAATTCATTGAACTCATGACGATCTCCTTGTGGTACTGGACCAGAAATAATTAATGGTGTTCTTGCATCATCAATTAATACAGAATCGACCTCATCGACAATAGCATAATTGTGCTTTCTTTGAACCAAATCATTTGGAGAATGGGTCATGTTATCTCTTAGGTAATCAAAACCAAATTCATTATTAGTTCCGTAAGTGATATCAGCATCATATGCTTTTTTTCTAGCTTCTGTACTTGGTTGGTGATTGTCAATACAATCTACAGTCATACCATGGAATTCAAATAAAGGGGCTTTCCAAGTACTATCACGTTTTGCTAAGTAATCATTTACCGTTACTAAATGCACACCGTTACCAGTCAAAGCATTCAAGTAAAGAGGTAAGGTTGCTACTAATGTTTTTCCTTCTCCCGTTTGCATTTCGGCAATTTTACCTTCGTGCAATACCATTCCACCAATCAGCTGAACATCATAATGAATCATATCCCAAGTAATTTCTTTACCTGCTGCATTCCATTTATTTTGCCATACTGCATTTTCTCCAACAATTGAAACGTAAGGCTTAGCTCCAGAGAATTCTCTGTCTTTGGCTGTAGCAGTAACTGTAATTTCTGAATTGTCTTTGAAACGTCTTGCTGTTTCTTTTACTACTGCAAAAGCTTCAGGAAGAATTTCAAGTAATGTTTTCTCCGATAAATCGTAAGCTTCTTTTTCTAAAGCGTCGATAGCTAAATAAAGGTCTTCTTTTTTATCAATGTCTTCAATGCCTTCAACTTCTTGTTTAAGTGTAGCAATTTTACCGTCAATACCTGCACGAGCTTGTTTTAGCTGGTCTTTGAAAAAGTAGGTACGTGCTCTTAATTCATCATGAGATAATGAAATTAAATTGCTTTCGAAAGTTTTTATTTTATTTAAATAAGGTTGTAAAGCTTTTACATCTTTATCAGATTTGTCTCCAACAAAGGCTTTAATAATGCTGTTTATGAAACTCATAATTATATCGTATTTCTAATTTTATTTTATCGTGTAAATTTAACCAAAAAAAAAGCCTCTTTTGAGACTTTTTCTTTTGTTTATTCTTTAATATTCATCCTCATTCCAAAGATAATCTTCGTCAGTAGGGTAATCAGGCCAAATTTCTTCCATTGACTCGTATATCTCGCCTTCATCTTCAATAGACTGTAGGTTTTCTACTACTTCTAAAGGAGCACCAGCACGTATAGCGTAATCAATAAGTTCATCCTTGTTAGCAGGCCACGGCGCATCACTAAGATAGGATGCTAATTCTAATGTCCAATACATCTTTTGTCGATTTAGTTTTGTGCAAAAATAATTTTTTTACTGAAAAAGACAAGTAAAAAATCATTTATTTTATAAAAAAGTTAAGAACGTGTTTTTTAGTTTAAAGTTTCAGTCTTAAAGTTTTAAGTTTTTGACCAGAAATTTACTTCCTTGGAATCCATTTAACTTCCTCGGCGTTCAAATCTAGAGACAACTTTCGTGCCAACACAAAAAGGTAGTCAGAAAGTCGGTTGAGGTACTTAATTGCGATATCAGCGACAGGCTCATTATGGCTTAAATGCACTGCCAAGCGTTCTGCGCGACGGCAAACACATCGGGCTATATGACAATATGACACTGTAGTATGTCCTCCAGGCAATACAAAATGAGTCATTTGTGGAAGCGCTTCTTCCATGCTGTCAATTTCATTTTCTAATAATTCGATATCACTCTCCACGATTCCTAATTTTTGTAATCGCAGTTCTCCGTTTTTCATTACCTCTTTTTCTTGTGGTGTGGCGAGAATCGCACCCACAGTAAACAAACGATCTTGAATTTCGGCTAATATTTCTTTATAATGAATGTTCATTTCTTGGTCACGAACAAGTCCTATATGAGAGTTTAATTCGTCTACAGTTCCGTAACTTTCAATTCTAATATGATCTTTTGGGACTCTAGTTCCTCCAAAGAGGGCTGTAGTTCCTTTATCACCAGTTTTAGTATATACTTTCATTTTGAGGATATTTGTTTATGCGTGGATTTGTTTCGTTTTTTGTAAAAAACAAAATTACTGTATTAATTCGAGTACTGCATTAACATATCTGGTCAATGCACCTTGAGATAAATTGAAATACAAATCAGGTTCTATACATTCTACTTCCATAAGATGCAATTCGTTTTCAATGATAATTCCGTCTACGCGAGCATACAATAAATTATTAGGAAAAGTATTTACTATTTTTTGCGCTTTTTCGATTAGCTCTTGCGATGGTTCAATCAATTTGTATTTTCCACCAAACTGAACTTGAATTCTAAAATCACCATCTACAGGTTTTTTATTAACTGCATGCGAGAATTTTTTATTGAAAAAGATAAAGGAAGTTTCGCCCAAAGTTTGGATTTCAGGCATGAATTCTTGCAGTAGCAATTCTTTTTCGGAAGCAATGGCTTTGTATTGCGTATTGATTTTTTCAATATCCTTCAGTTCAAAAACTTCAGTTTGATAAGATCCAGCAGAAAAAGCAGGTTTCAATACCATTTTTTTCCAATGTGTAGGAATTATTTTGGAAAGATTTAAATCCTTTGTTTTTTCTAAGAAAACAGTGGGCAGGATTATAATCCCTTTCTTTTCCATTTCACGCAAATAGAACTTGTGCTTGTTGTTTTTTATGATATCAATTGAATTGAGGGTTTTGATTCCCAATTGTTCAATATGGTCTAACCAATTGTTGAATGCGGTTTCTTTCTCGAAATAATCCCAAGTATTACGGAAAATTAAATAATCAAAATCACTCCATTGAATGCTTTTATCATCCCAAATAGCAGCGGTAGCAGTAATGTTGTGTTTGGCTAATTCGGGTAATAATAATTGGTCTTCTGGGGTTAATTCAGGAAGTTTTTCACAAGTCAATATGCCAATTTTCATTTTGTTTTATGGGTTTTATATCATTCGAATGTGGTGCGCGACTGACTTAATAAATACTTTATTTTGTAGTGTCACTTTCTACCATTCCATCTCGCAACCTAATGATGCGATGAGCATATTCAGCAATTTCCTCTTCGTGAGTAACTAAGATGACAGTGTTACCATTAGCATGAATCTCATTAAAAAGCTTCATGATTTCTAATGATGTTTTACTGTCTAAGTTTCCTGTAGGTTCATCAGCAAGTATTATCGAAGGGCTATTTACCAATGCTCTAGCAACCGCTACACGCTGTCTTTGTCCACCAGAAAGTTGGTTGGGATGGTGATCCATTCTATCTGATAATCCAACTTGAGTCAATACTTCTTGTGCTCTAGCTCTTCTATCTGTTTTTGAAAACCCTGCATAAATCATGGGTAAAGCCACATTGTCTAGAGCTGTTGTTCTAGGCAAAAGGTTAAAAGTTTGAAAGACAAAGCCAATCTCTTTATTGCGAATTTCGGCTAATTCATCGTCTTTCATTTTACTAACATCTTTACCGTTAAGAATATAATTTCCAGACGTTGGTGTGTCTAAGCAGCCTAAAAGATTCATTAAGGTCGATTTTCCAGAACCCGAAGGTCCCATAAGTGCAACGTATTCTCCTTTATTAATTTGTAAATCTATGCCTTTTAAAACATTTACAATTTCTTCTCCAAGTACAAAATCTCTTTTGATATTGGTTATTTTTATTAATGGGTTTGCCATTGCTGTCTACTATTGATGAATTATGGTTTCTAGGTTTTAAAAGTACAAAAGACTTTCGAATTAAATATAAGTTGTCCAAAATACATTTTTGTTACAAAATAAGTTAGATATAATATGAGGAAGTTGCAATCAGTAGTTTTTTGTTTTTCGAAAGAAATACTATCATAAAACACTAAGGAAAAAGTGTTATATAATTTTGTGTCATTGTTATGTAATTCACACTTTTTTTAAAATTTATCACAATTTTATTAATTATTTACAACATTCACATATTTGTATTGAATATAATGCAAAGGTAGGTACATTTGTTGAGTAATAATTAATAAATCAGAAATTATGAAAAGTAGAAATTTAGTATTAGGAATGGCGGTTATCGCACTAGGGTTTACATCTTGTAAAGATGAGAAGAAAGAAGCAGCAGAAAAAACAGTTGATACCTATGTTGTTTATGTTGATTCATTAGGTAATGTTGCAAAAGAAGATGCTAAAGCAAACTGGCAAGCTATTGAAGCAACTTATGAATTAAAAAGTAGTCAAGCAGAAACTGCGTTGTCAGATCTTAAAGAAGATATGAAAGCGAAAGAAAAAATAGAAGCTAGTAAAGCTAAATATGAAGCATTGAAAGCAATGATGATGGCTGATATGGAAGCTTCAAAGCCAAATCCTAAACAACAAATGAGAAATGCTTTGTTTGGTGAAGGAAAAGTAGGAACAGATATGAATTTTGATTGGGTAAATGCAGGAAATATTCACAGTGTGTACCAAC
Source organism: Flavobacterium sp. WC2421 (assembly GCF_040822115.1). Classification (NCBI taxonomy): domain Bacteria; kingdom Pseudomonadati; phylum Bacteroidota; class Flavobacteriia; order Flavobacteriales; family Flavobacteriaceae; genus Flavobacterium; species Flavobacterium sp. WC2421. The sequence continues at coordinate 2,044,132 of NZ_CP162004.1, forward strand.
AATTTGTTCATACAGTTGAAGATAATAAAGATAGCTATTCTCGAGAAGATTGGGATGAAATCAAATTGATGTATGAAGCATTAGACAGTAGAAAAAATACAGTAGAAAAAGAAGGTCTTTCATCTGAAGATAATAGAAAAATTGCTGGTTTAAAATTGAAATTTGCACCAATGTATACTTTAAATAGGATGGGAGCAAAATCAGAAGAAATGGAAAAAGCTAAACAATAATAATTGGTTATTTTTGTTAAAAAAAGACAGTCAGAAATGGCTGTCTTTTTTGTTTCTTAATTTTTTCTCTAGTAAGGTCTCTAGTTTGTTATTTTATAGATTGCCATAATGTCTTTTAATATTTCATCAAAATTGATATTAAGATCTATTAATTTTCCAGTATGAATATCAAATATCCAACCATATACTTTTAAATTTCGTTCCGTATTTGCTTTTTGAACCTCGGCCGTTTTGATAACATTGATACATTGTTCTTGTACATTTAACTCTACTAATCGTTTGTATTTTTCTTCTTCATTAGTGATAGCTTCTAATTCTTTTCTATGAATTCGATATACATCACGAATATTTCGAAGCCAAGGATTTAAAATTCCTAAGTCAGACTGTTGCATCGCAGCATGTACTCCTCCGCAACCATAATGACCACAAACAACAATATGATTTACTTTGAGATGCATGACTGCATAATTAATTACTGACATCGAATTGAGATCAGTATTGGGAACCATATTCGCAATGTTGCGATGTACAAAGACATCTCCTGGTTGCAGTCCCATAAGTTCTTCCGCAGAAACTCGACTATCTGAGCAGCCAATGTATAAGAATTCAGGAGATTGTCCTGCACCAAGTTTGTCAAAATAATTTTCGTCTGTTTGAAGTTGTTTAGCAATCCACTTGCTATTGTTTTCGAAAATTTGTTTTATATCCATAAATTGATTTTTTAGGATTAAAGATATTTATCTATGTTCTAATTGTAAAATGTTCTTTGGGCTGTTCTCTTCTAAAGAATATGAATCCCCACTGAAAAGTATCTATCGTTACGGTTACTTTTGGATGTGTTTTTATGATTTTCCAAGCATCTTCCATACCGGCTGACCAATGAATATCGTCAAAAATCCAAACGGTATCATTTGTTACAGTGGGCAGTAATTGTTCAAAATAAGCTAAAGTGGCTTTTTTCGAATGATTCCCGTCGAAAAAAATCAGTTTAAAGTTTAAAGTTTCTATTTTCAAGTCGTCCAAATAACGTTCAAATGGAGTCACAACAGAAGTTATATTGGTTAATTCAAATTCTTGAAATTGATTTTGAGCAATATTTGCTGTTTCGGGGCAACCCTCTAGCGTGGTTAATTTTGCATTTTTACTTCCCAATGCCATAGCAGCTGTAGCGAGACCTAATGAAGTTCCTATTTCTAGTATTGATTCTGACTGAAAATAATTGGTAATTCTAAATAATAATTCAGCTCGTTTTGAAGTAATTCCTGCTGTTTTGACAATTTGGGCTATTGCCCTAGTGTTCGATTTGAAAACTTTGGATCCCGCGCCAAAGTCGGTTACTTCTATGGTATTCGGATTTGCTAAAAGTGATTTTCTATAATTATTCAAAACCGTGTATTCTGGTTTTGGTTTTCGATCATAAAAACATTTGGTGATTAAATTAAATACAAAAGGCGAATGAACTGCATGCTCATTTTTAGAATGCCAAAGGAATTGTAAGTACGATTTTATTTGGAAAAACATATTTTTATAAGCTTCAAAGTAGCAAAGGTACAAAGATTATGAGTGATACTGAGTTGGGTTTTTAAGTTTAAATATACTTATCACTTCAAAAATTAAGTCATTTCAAAAAAAACTATATTTGCGCTCTTAAAATCAATAGCCATACAATTTCAGAAGATGATGAACGAAGAACAAATACATGGAGGAGTAATCACATCGGAAGAAATTAACCGTTGTATTGCGATTCTCGCTCAATTAAATATGGATACTGATCAAATATTTGATATCCCAAAAGAACAAAGAACGGCTTTAATAAAAGCGGCAGGTCAATTCTCGAGACCAGATCGAGACGAGCTTTCTCGTAGAAAAAAAGACGGAAAAGCAGTTGCAAAACGTAAAAAAGAAAAGCAAGATAGAACGGCACGTAAAGAAACTGGAATTAGATATGCGCGTGAAGCAAGTGTTTTTGTTGCGCCAAAATTACTGGCTTTTAATGATTTAGAAAGCAAAGAGCAGTTAGAGTTAGAAACGTCTAGGAATTGCTATGTATGTAAAACGTCGTTTACTAAAATGCATCACTTTTATGATACTATGTGTACTGATTGTGGCGATTTTAATTATGCCAAACGTTTTCAAAGTGCTGATGTAAAAGGACAAGTAGCTGTTATTACCGGTTCTCGATTAAAAATTGGGTATCATATTACATTGATGCTACTACGAGGAGGAGCAACGGTTATTGCAACGACACGTTTTCCAGTTGATTCAGCTTTGCGTTTTGGGAAAGAACCTGATTTTATGGATTGGGGACACCGTTTAAAAATCCATGGATTGGATTTAAGACATATTCCTAGTGTTGAGATTTTTTGCAATTTCATAGAGCAGAAATACGAGCGATTGGATATTTTGATTAATAATGCGGCGCAAACTGTTCGACGTCCTGCTGGGTTTTATACCCACATGATGGAGAATGAAGAGCGTCCAATTCATACTTTGCCTAAACAAGCACAAGAATTATTACTAGATCATATTAATTGTTTGGATGAATTAAAAGTACTGACTTCGGGAGCTTCTTCGACTGAAAATATGCCAGTAACTTGGCATGGTCCAGAACCGGGAATTGGTTTGCGGGCTTCCGCCAAATTATCTCAGATCCCTTATTCATTTGACAACGCACTTGTCGCTAACGAGGTCTTTCCTGAAGGAGAACTCGATGCCGACTTGCAACAAGTAGATTTAAGAAAGACGAATAGCTGGCGTTTAAAGTTGGGCCAAATAGAAACTACCGAAATGATTGAAGTACAATTGGTGAATTCAGTTGCACCGTTTGTATTATGTAATCGTCTTTCGGAAGTAATGAAAAAAGACAATACGGGACAAAAGCATATTATTAATGTCTCAGCTATGGAAGGGAAGTTCCATCGTTTTTTTAAAGAAGCCCGACATCCACATACTAATATGGCTAAAGCTGCTTTGAATATGCTTACGCATACCGCTGCTGGTGAATTGGCGAAAGCCGGAATATTTATGAATGCCGTAGATACGGGTTGGGTGACTGATGAAGATCCTGCCGAATTAGCCAAGAAGAAACAAGAACTCGAAGATTTTCAACCCCCTTTAGATATTGTGGATGGTGCGGCTAGGGTTATGGATCCGTTATTTGATGGTATTAATACTGGAAAACATTGGTGTGGGAAGTTCTTGAAAGACTACAACCCGATTCCTTGGTAAAAGCATGTCCCCCTTCAATAGGGAATTCTAATAATTTATAAAATAGAGCCACAACAGAATATAATTTTGTTGTGGTTTTTTGTTGCTACTTATTACGTGCATAGAATATATTCATAGTTTTTATCTATTGAAAAAATATTTTTGATAATAAATTTTATGTAAATTAGCATAGAAACTTTATAGAACAAAAATCATATATAATTATGGAAAACAACAATAATCCAAACGGTGAAAGTAAATGTCCGTTTTCAGGAAGTGCTACAAAGCAAAGTGCAGGTTCAGGGACAAGAAACAATGATTGGTGGCCAAATCAGTTAAAATTAAGCATCCTACGTCAGCATGCTGATCTGTCTAACCCAATGGGTGAGGCGTTCAACTATGCAGAAGAGTTTAAAAGTCTTGATTTAGCAGCCCTTAAGGAAGATATTTTTGAATTAATGACAAACTCTCAAGAATGGTGGCCTGCCGATTATGGTCATTATGGCCCATTTTTTATTCGAATGGCATGGCATAGCGCAGGAACGTATCGTATCGCTGATGGTCGTGGTGGAGCGGGTTTTGGAACACAACGATTTGCACCGCTGAACAGTTGGCCAGATAATGTGAATTTAGATAAAGCACGTTTGTTATTATGGCCAATTAAACAGAAATATGGTAAGAAAATTTCTTGGGCCGATTTGATGGTGCTTACTGGTAACTGTGCTTTAGAATCAATGGGGTTAAAGACTTTTGGTTTTGCCGGTGGACGTGCTGATGTATGGGAACCAGCTGAAGATATTTATTGGGGTTCTGAAGGGAAATGGTTGGATGACAAGCGTTATACAGGAGATCGTGAATTAGAAAATCCATTGGCTGCTGTTCAAATGGGACTTATTTACGTAAACCCAGAAGGACCTAATGGAAATCCTGACCCATTGGCTTCAGCTCGTGATATTAGAGAAACTTTTGCTCGTATGGCAATGAATGATGAAGAAACTGTGGCGCTTATTGCAGGTGGGCATACTTTTGGGAAAACGCACGGAGCTGCTGATCCAAACGAATATGTAGGTCCAGAACCCGCAGCTGCACCTATTGAACAACAGGGACTTGGGTGGAAAAACACTTTTGGTACTGGAAATGGAGAATATACAATAGGAAGCGGTCTAGAGGGTGCTTGGACAACAACACCAACAAAATGGAGTAACAACTATTTTGAAAACTTATTCGGATTTGAATGGGAGTTAGCAAAGAGTCCAGCAGGCGCTCATCAATGGAAGCCAAAAGCGGGAGCAGGTTCAGGTACAGTACCAGATGCTCATAATCCATCAAAAAGTCATGCGCCAACCATGCTTACTGCTGATCTTGCCTTGAGAGCTGATCCTATTTATGAGACTATTTCAAGACATTTCTTTGAAAACCCGGATGAATTTGCGGATGCATTTTCTCGAGCATGGTTTAAATTGACGCACCGTGATATGGGGCCAATAGAACGTTACCTTGGACCAGAAGTACCGCAAGAAGAATTGATCTGGCAAGATCCAGTTCCAGCGGTTAACCATGAGCTAATCGATGCAAATGACATCGTTGCTCTTAAAAGTAAAATATTGGATTCAGGACTTTCGGTATCTCAATTGGTGTCTACTGCTTGGGCTTCGGCATCAACATTTCGTGGTTCTGATAAAAGAGGTGGGGCTAACGGAGCGCGTATTCAACTCGCGCCACAAAAAGATTGGCAAGTAAATAACCCTGCTCAGTTAGAGAAAGTATTAGAAACACTTAAAGGAATTCAAGCAGCGTTTAATAATGCACAAGCAGGAGGAAAAAAAGTGTCTCTAGCGGATTTAATTGTTTTGGCTGGTTGTGCAGGTGTTGAAAAGGCAGGAGCAAATTCAGGTCATAATGTTACAGTTCCATTTACTCCAGGAAGAACAGATGCTTCGCAAGAACAAACAGATATTGAATCATTTGCAGTTCTAGAGCCAGAAGCAGATGGATTCCGAAATTATATGAAGGCAAAATACACCACATCAGCTGAAGAAATGTTAGTGGATAAAGCACAACTGTTGACTTTAACAGTACCAGAGATGACCGTATTAGTAGGTGGACTGCGTGTTCTTAATACTAATTTTGATCATTCAAAAAAAGGGGTATTCACTAGTCGTCCAGAGGTGTTAACTAATGATTACTTTTTAAATCTTTTGGATTTAGGTACAACATGGAAAGCAGCTTCTGATTCTCAAGACGTTTTTGAAGGTCGTGATCGCAAGACAGGAGAATTAAAATGGACTGGAACACGTGTCGATTTGATATTTGGATCTAACTCTGAGCTTAGAGCAATTGCTGAGGTTTATGGGTGTGAAGATTCTCACGAGAAGTTCTTAAATGACTTTGTTGCAGTTTGGAATAAAGTGATGAATTTAGGGCGTTATGACTTAGTTTAATCAGTCTAAAAAGACTAAAGAGATTGTGTTATTTTATAAAACCACAGCGGAATCTAGGATTCTGTTGTGGTTTTTTTTCTTTATATTTTATAATTAGTAATTTTGTCGAGTTAATTTAAAATATACTTTCAATTAATAGCAGTTTAATCTTGACTATTAATTATTGCTGTATTTATATTATTCCGTCTTTTTAAGTTATAATCAACAATGTTAACCCATTTGTTATGGTAAGTAGAATTAAGATCTTTTGTAAACCTGTTCAATTCTTCTGAAACGATTTCAATATATTCCGCATAAGTTTTTAGATCTAGTTCACTTAAGTTTTGTTCTTCTTTTATTAAAGCCGATAGACCCATTAAGTTGGCAACAGGTTTTCTAAGCACGTGCGAAATGTCAAATGAAATTTGTTCCATTGTTTTTTCGTAGGCAATGTGGCTGCTGATTTCATGATACATACCATACCAAACGACTTCATTATTAGGTAATCTTTCAGGCTCAGCTTTCACCATATACCATTTGGTTACATTATCTATTTCAATTTTATATTCAAAATACCAAGTAGTAAGTGTTTTGTATGATGTCTCTAAGGCTTTTTTGAATTTAGTTTGGTAATCTTTGTGAATTAAATTAAATCCATCAAATGGTTCTAAAACTTTTTTATCTTCATCAAGATTTTTAGGTAATTTAAAATCGCCTAAACTTAGAAAGTCGTATATAAATTCCCCATTAGATCTTCTTCTTAATTGAAAAATAGTAGAAGGAATGTTATCTGTAAGTTTTATTAGGTTCTCAGCACTTTTGGCAATGTAATTTCTTTGTTCAAGCATTAGCTTTCTAATATTCAAAAAATCCATTGTCTTTTTTGCCAATATTTGTAATGCTTTTTTTTGATTCTCGGTAATAAACCTTGGTTTACTATCAAGAACACATAAAGTACCTAATACATTTCCTTCTGGTGTCACTAATGGGGCTCCTGCATAAAACCGAATGTTAAGTGGACCAGTTACAGTAGGATTATTTGCAAATCGTTTATCTGTATAAGTATCTTCAATAACAAGTACTTCATTTGGTTTCGTTAAGGTATACTTACAAAAGGAATACTCTCTTTTAGTTTGTTGTTGATGGACTCCCTTCCTGGCTTTAAACCATTGCCTGTCTTTATCAACCATTGTTATTAAAGAAATTGGCATGTCAAACACCAGGGAAACTAATTCAGTTATTTCATTTAATTCCTCCTCAGGATCTGTGTCTAAAATGGCATAACTTAACAAATCTTCAACACGATTTTTGTATTTCTTCACGGTTCTTTAAATAGGTTAGTTAGTTTTAATAAAAATACTAATATTATTAAAAAAAAACAATTCCATTTAACGCCACTTTTTTACTATTCATCTATATAAAATGGCTTTTTTAGATATAATCAAAAAAATTAACAGCTTTAAATGAATATCTAATCGTTAAAATTTATTAATTCCACTTATTTAATTGTTTTATGTTTTTATTAATTATAGTAAGTTTTAATGCTACCAAATAGATTATTTCAATGAATTACTTTTGGAGCCATTAAAATGCGGTTTTATACTATTTATTATGAAAAATCAGGGTTGTTTTTTATAACATTAATTGTAGCTAAATAGAATCGTTTTATTGTAGGATAGTTGTGTATTTGAATATTAGGTAAAGTAAAAGTTTATTTAGTATTATTAAATTTGTAAATTATTCTTAATTTTTTACTTCTGTTTTATTTTTTTACTAATTTTACAACTCAATAAAGAGAATATAATAATAAGACTTTCAATTTTAGTTTAACTGCATTTTAAAAATTAAAAATATGGTAGTACAATATCAAGGACAACAAAAAGGAATTCCGACAAAATTTACGGTAAGAATCAACCGAAATAATATATTGAAAAATGGGTCAAAATACCGAATGGATTTATTGGTAGGAGAAAAGCAATTACCCTCTTTTAAGACATTAAATCATAAAAGTCTATCTGATTGTTTAAAAGAAATGTACCTGTTCAGAAAATTCAACAATATAGAGTTAGAAGCTTCTTCAGAAAAAGTTGAACCTACTTTTATTCCTTCGGATTCGATTTTATACAACAACTATAAGCAGACTTTATTTATGGCATAATACCATTTATAAGTTATAAAATCAAAAAGCCACAATAGAATTAATTTCTATTATGGCTTTTTACTATTCAAATATGTGGACAAGAATAAAAATTTGGGAGGCTCTATTCTTTCTCTTTCTGATATAATTAATATCATCCTTCCATCTTGGCACTCAATTCAAACCATCGTTCTTCTTTAGCTTCCATTTTATTGATAAGGTTTTGTAATTCTTTAGCTTTTTTCTCAATATCGGTATCAGCTACTTTTCCTTCAGAAAATAAAAGCTCAATCTTGGCTTTTTGTTCTTCTAAATCTTTGATTTCGCGTTCTGTTTTTTGGAATTCTTTTTGCTCGTTGAAAGTTAAGTTTCCAGTTGGATTGTTTTGTTTCCAGTCTTTTTTCTCCGCTTTGTTTTCTTCTTTTTGTGCCACATCAGCACTGTCTTCATAGGCTCTAAAATCAGAATAGTTTCCAGGAAAATCTTCTACAACACCATCACCTCTAAAGATAAATAAGTGATCTACAATTTTATCCATGAAATACCTATCGTGAGAAACCACTAATAAACATCCAGGATAATCTAGAAGGAAACTTTCTAGCACATTCAAAGTCACAATGTCTAAATCATTCGTTGGTTCATCCAGAATCAGGAAGTTAGGATTCTGAATCAAAACTGTACACAAGTACAAACGTTTCAACTCTCCACCACTTAAACGATCTACAAAATCGTATTGTTTTTTTGAGTCAAATAAGAAACGCTCTAATAATTGAGAAGCCGAAATTAATTTCCCTTTCATCAACGGAATAAATTCTCCATATTCTTTAATGACATCTATTACTCGTTGTCCTGGTTTTGGGTTGATTCCACTTTGGGTGTAATAACCCACTTTTATGGTTTCACCCACAATTACTTTTCCTCCATCAAGTGGTAAAGTTCCTGTCAATAAATTCAAGAAAGTCGATTTTCCAGTTCCGTTTTTACCAATGATTCCAATGCGTTCTCCACGTTGAAAGTCAAAACTAAAGTTGTCCATGATGACATGGTCCTTGAATTTTTTGGAAATTTTGTGAAGCTCAATAATTTTGCTTCCCATGCGTTCCATATTAATTTCAAGCTCTACTTTATTTTCACGACGGCGACTTTGTGCTTTTTCTTTGATGTCGTAAAAGTCATCCTGACGCGATTTAGATTTGGTTGTTCTCGCTTTTGGTTGGCGACGCATCCATTCTAATTCTTTTACAAATAAATTCTGTGCTTTATCAACACTCGAATTTTCTGAGGCAATACGCTCTTCTTTTTTTTCTAAGTAATAAGAGTAATTTCCTTTGTATTGGTATAATTTTCCGTTGTCTAGTTCAATGATTTCATTACAAACACGTTCTAAGAAGAAACGGTCGTGCGTCACCATAAACAACGTAATGTTTTCTTTGGCAAAATAACTTTCTAACCATTCGATCATCTCTAAATCCAAGTGATTCGTAGGTTCATCTAGAATCAATAAATCAGGACGGTTAATCAAAATAATAGCAAGTGATAATCTTTTTTTCTGTCCACCAGAAAGATTTTTCACTTTCAATTTGAAATTTTCTAACTTCAGTTTGAACAAAATTTGTTTGTACTGTGTTTCAAAATCCCATGCATTGTGTTGATCCATTCCATCAAAAGCTTTTTGATACGCTTCTTCATCTTCTGGATTTTCTAATGCTTTTTCATAGGCTTCAATCACTTTCAAAGTCTCATTATCCGATGCGAAAATACTTTCCTCAATCGTCAATTCTTCTTGCAAATTATTGTTTTGCGACAAGAATGCCATTTTGATCCCTTTTCTTAAAACTACTTGACCAGTATCCGACTCTTCTAAGCCGTTAATGATACTCATTATAGTAGTTTTTCCAGAGCCATTTTTGGCAATAAAAGCGATTTTTTGGTCTTTATTTATTCCAAACGAAATGTTGTCAAATAAGGTTCTTTCACCAAATGATTTCGAGATATTTTCTACAGAAAGGTAATTCACAAGTCTAAATTTTTTGCAAAAGTAAACTTTTAAATGTCGATTTACGAATTGTTTAACTTATTCTAAGTTTTTTGAGCTTAATTATTTTATCAGATACAAAGACAAATAAGCACTTAAGTCAAATTGATGTAATTTTTGGGGAGAATTTACAAATGGTTTTCTAGTAAAATTTTCATTGGTTAAATAATAATGCAACCCGTCTGCAGTCGCAATTCCTTCAACTTGATGAAAAGGAAGTTGGAGTTTTATTTTTCGCTTATTTCCATTAAAAAAACTGGTTTTAGTGTAATTATAAAGCAGGTAAATAAAAGGGTGTAAAGTTTTGCTGTAACCACATAAAGCAATACTGTTTTGTGAAGGTAAATAGGTTGCTCCTGTGACCAATCCTTTTATTTTAAAGGTCTCTTTGTATTGTGCAATATAATTTCCGGGTGTTTTTGGTAAAGAGTAAACGCTGGTGTTTTGTTTATTCCATTTTTTGGTAAACAAATAAATACTGTCGTTTGTAACAATAAAAGCTTCACAGTCAAAATTGGTAGTATTGGGTTGTAAGGGAGTGAAATCAGTTTGGTCAGAGTACGAAAAAGAAATAGTATCTATTTTTTGGTTGAGTGATTTTAGCGACTTTTTTTCTACTTTTAAAATGTGTAAGTCCTTTCGGTTCCCAGATACATTATTCCCAAAATCACCAATGTAAAAATAAGAACTGTCTTGTGAAATTTCTTCCCAGTCTTTATTGGATACGTTTTTTAGCACCACTTTTTGTTTGATATTTCCTGAAGTATCTAGCGCATAAAGTGCAGTATCGGTATCGTCATTAATAGTCCATAACAGCGAATTACTTTGGGTTAAACCCGAACTTTCATTTAAATTTTTAGGAAGAGAAGCAGAATAAACTGGCTTAATTTTCGTAGAACGATAGCGACAACTGCCGTCATTTATTGTGGCTAATGAATTGTAATTTATAGAAAGTGGATCAGTACAACCCGAAATTTGGGCATATGTTGCCGTTATAAAAAGGAAAAAGAATAGGAGTACTGTTTTCATATTTTCAAAAGTAATCGTTTCTAAATGATTATTTTAATAATTTGGAGCGAATCATTAGGCATTATTTGCAGGCAAAGTTCCTGCTTTCACCTTTATCTTTGCTCGTTCCTCGCAAAGGATATCGGTTCTATCAGGGCTAAATTGGAAATAGTGTTTTTAATTTGAAACTTTGTGTCTTTGATTCATTAGATATATCTTTGATTCATGCAATTATCAGTAATCATCCTTAATTATAATGTCCGCTATTTTTTAGAACTCTGTGTTTTAAGTGTGCAAAGTGCGCTTACAAATATTGATAGCGAAATTATTGTAATTGACAATAACTCGGATGACGGTAGTTGTGAGATGATTAAAGCACTATTTCCCCATGTCAAACTCGTTCAAAATAAAGAGAATGTAGGTTTTTCTAAAGGAAATAATATTGGAGTAGCAGAAGCAAAAGGAGAATTTATATGTATTCTTAATCCAGATACAGTAGTTGCGGAAGATACTTTTGTTAAAATTTTAGCTTTCGCTAAAGGTCAAGACAACCTAGGAATTGTGGGGTGTCGATTTATTGATGGTTCAGGGAATTTCTTGCCAGAATGTAAACGAGGAGTTCCAACACCATGGGTTGCTTTTACCAAAATCGCAGGTTTGTATAAAATTTTTCCTAGATCAAGAATTTTCGGGAAATATTACGCCCAACAGCTATCGAAAAATGAAAATGGAAAAGTGGATATTTTAGTTGGTGCTTTTATGGTAATGAAAAGAGGATTCTATCAGGAGCTTGGTGGATTTGACGAAGATTGTTTTATGTATTCCGATGATATTGATTTATCTTATAGAGCTTTGAAAAAGGGTAGTTTTAATTATTATTTTCATGAGACCACTATTATCCATTATAAAGGAGAGAGTACTTTAAAAGATGAAATCTACATGAAACGATTTCAGGAAGCCATGCAGTTTTTTTATAAAAAGCATTTCAAAGTTGCCCCGCTATTTACACTTTTTATGAACATAGGTAGTTATTTTTTTTCTTTCGCAAAAAGAATACAGGGGCATTCTATAATTAAAAAAGCTCCAAAATCGTATCTGCTTTATTCTTCAGATGAAGAATTGGCAAATAAGCTGACTTTAATTTTGCAAAAAAAAGTGGTGTTTCACAATTTGAAAACAGAAAAAATGGTAATTTCGTCTTCTTATAGAAGCGCTAAAGCGGTCGAAATTATTCTAGATAATGAATTTATTTCTTTTAAAGAATGTATAGCAATTATTGAATCTTCTAAAAGTAAGGAGCTTACCTTTAAAATGCGCCCTAAAAAAGCTAATTTTTTGATAGGAAGCAATAATAGTAATGAAAGAGGTGAGATTATAAAAATCGAATGAAAAATTACACTTAATGTAATTTATATATAAAATATTTAGTAATTTCGCAAACTGTAAAACAAAATCACCTTTTAGGTTAACAATATGGCAAGATTTGAATTAAAACTTCCTAAAATGGGAGAAAGTGTAGCAGAAGCAACCATTACAAATTGGTTGAAAGAAGTAGGTGATGCAATCGAAGCAGATGAGGCGGTGCTCGAAATTGCTACTGATAAGGTAGACAGCGAAGTGCCTAGTGAAGTTTCTGGGATTCTAGTTGAAAAATTGTTTGGAAAAGACGATTTAGTTCAAGTGGGACAAACAATCGCTATCATTGAAACGGAAGGTGGAGATGTAACTCCTGTTGTTAGTGAAGCTGAAGCTCCGGCTGAGGTGGCAGCAGTGGAAAAAACGGTGGACGCAGCTAAAGAAAGTGTTGCAACCTCTGATTATTCAGAATCTGATAAATTCTTTTCTCCATTGGTCAAGAATATTGCTAAAGAAGAAGGCGTTTCTGTAGCGGAATTAGAATTGATTGCAGGGACAGGCAAAGATGGAAGAGTTACAAAAAGTGATATTTTAGAATACGTTAAAAATAAAGGAAATCAATCAGTAGCTGCTCCAGTAAAAGCGATAGAAACTCCTGATTCAGTTCAAACTTCTGCACCAGTTGCACAAAAAGCAGCACCAGTTTCTTTAAGTGGTGGTGATGAAATTGTCGAGATGGACAGGATGCGTAAGTTGATTGCGGGTTATATGGTTGCTTCAGTGCAAACGTCAGCCCATGTACAATCATTCATTGAAGTTGATGTGACAAACATCGTAAAATGGAGAGAGAAAAATAAATTGGCTTTCGAAAAGAGAGAAGGAGAGAAGTTGACTTATACTCCTATATTTATGGAAGCAGTTGCAAAAGCGATAAAAGATTACCCTGGAATGAATATTTCTGTGGATGGTGATTTTATAATCAAAAAGAAAAATATTAACCTTGGTATGGCTGCTTCATTGCCAAACGGGAATTTAATTGTTCCTGTTATTAAAAATGCAGATCAGCTGAATCTAGTAGGAATGGCAAAGGCAGTAAATGATTTAGGCGGACGTGCTAAAGCAGGAAAATTAAAACCAGACGATACACAAGGCGGAACGTATACGGTGACGAATGTGGGGACTTTTGGAAGTGTTTTTGGAACGCCAATTTTGAATCAACCACAAGTAGGGATTCTAGCACTTGGTGCTATCAGAAAAATGCCGGCAGTTATTGAAACTCCAGAAGGAGATTTTATAGGTATTCGTCAAAAGATGTTTTTGTCACACAGTTACGATCATCGTGTTGTAGATGGAGCTCTTGGAGGTAGTTTTGTAAAAAGAGTTGCTGAGTATCTTGAAGCATTTGATGTAAATAGAGATGTTTAATTCACACAATAATTAAGAAGGAACCCGATAAATTTTATATTTATCGGGTTTTCTTTTTTAATGTTATACCGAATTTTGAACCCAATTTTCTATATTTGTAGACACACAAAATTAAAAAATGGAACTTAAACTCAGTAAACCAATTTGCTTTTTCGATCTTGAAACTACAGGAATTGATATTGGAAAAGACAGAATTGTAGAAATATCAATATTCAAAGTTTTTCCAAACGGAAATAAAGAAAGTAAAACTTGGTTAGTGAATCCTACGATTCCTATTCCTCCACAAACTACTGCGGTTCATGGAATCACTGATGAGAAGGTGGCAAATGAACCCACATTTAACGAGTTGGCTGCGGCGGTTTATAATATGATCAAAGACAGTGATTTGGCAGGGTTTAATTCTGATCGATTCGATATTCCATTATTAGCGGAAGAAATGTTGCGAGCGGGAGTTGATTTTGACATGAAAAATCGTGTTTCAGTTGATGTTCAAACTATTTTCCACAAAAAAGAAGAACGTACTTTAAGTGCTGCTTTGAAGTTTTACTGTGGAACAGATTTAGAAAATGCGCATTCAGCAGAAGCAGATACTATGGCGACCTATGAAATTCTTAAAGCACAATTAGAACGTTATCCAGATTTAGATAATGATATGAAATTATTGTCTGAATTTTCTACTAGAAAAAAAATAGCTGATTTTGCTGGAATGATATCTTTTGATAAAGAAGGGAATGAAATATTTTCTTTTGGAAAACATAAAGGAGTAAAAGTAGATACTATTTTAGAGAAGGAACCAGGCTATTTTAGCTGGATTCAAAATGCTGATTTTCCTTTATATACTAAAAAAGTTTTAACGGCAATCAAACTTAGAAAATTGAATACTAAATAGGTATAAGGTTGTCGGTATTGGGTGTTAGGTATTCTCAAAACCCAGAACTGATAAGCTAATAATAAAAAACCAAGATATGAAAATCATCTGCATTGGTAGGAATTATGTCGACCATATAGAAGAATTGCAAAATGAGCGTCCTGCGGAACCCGTAGTTTTCATGAAGCCTGATTCAGCAATTTTATTAAAACAACATCCGTTTGTGATTCCTGAATTTTCGGAAGATATACATCACGAAATCGAAATTATTGTAAAAATAAATAAGGTTGGAAAGTATATTGAGTCAAAGTTTGCTCATAAGTATTATGATGAAATTAGTGTTGGAATCGATTTTACGGCTAGGGACTTACAACAGTCTTTAAAAGCAAAAGGATTGCCTTGGGAGAAAGCTAAAGCATTCGATGGGTCAGCAGTTATAGGAGATTTTTTACCAAAAGAGCAATTTAGTTCGTTAGAAAATATTACTTTTGAACTAACTAATAATGACAAATCAGTTCAAATAGGAGATTCTAGTTTAATGTTATGGAATATTGACGAGCTTATTTCTCATGTTTCTCAATATTTTACATTAAAAATAGGGGATATTATTTTTACGGGAACGCCAGCAGGAGTTGCTGCCGTAAAACCAGATGATGTATTAGAAGGATTTTTAGAAGGACATAAACTATTTAGAATACAGGTAAAATAATGGCTTTAAATTACAACCTTTCAAAAGTGTACGCACTTTCAGATAACGATTCAGAATTTGTAAATGAAATTCTGACCTTGTTCGTAACCGAAGTTCCAGATGATTTATTGCAAATCAAAGAAGGAATTAAAAAGAAAGACCATAAGCATGCGTATGCTTATGCGCATAAAATAAAACCAACTCTAGATCTTTTAGGGTTGAATGTTGCTTTTGAAGAAATTCTTCAATTGGAAGCTTGGACAAAAACGGAAGGAAAAAAGAAAGATATTGAAGATACTTTTAAAAGTATTAAAACACAAGTTAATGACGCTATAAAAGAAATAAAGAAAGACTTTGATCTTTAGTTTATTAGTCTTTTTTAAGTAATATAAATCAACATTCATTTTTAATGAATGTTGATTTTATTTATACAGCAAATCCTAAATTCATATCGATAATGAAAGCAACCATAGTTACTATAGGTGATGAAATTTTAATAGGGCAAATTGTAGATACTAATTCTGCTTTTATTGCTAAATCCTTAGATAGGATAGGAGTAGAAATTAATGAAATGGTTTCTATAAGTGATGATAAAAATCATATTTTGGATACGTTTTCAGCACTTCAAAATAAAGTTGATCTAGTTATTATAACAGGTGGATTAGGGCCTACAAAAGATGATGTGACCAAAAAAACTTTTTGTGATTATTTTGAAGATGAATTGGTTGTAAATCAAGAGGTTTTAGCTCATGTTACTCAGTTAATTGAGGGCTTCTATAAACGAGAAATAACGCAAATCAATAAAGACCAAGCGCTTGTTCCTTCAAAATGTACTGTGCTTCATAATCAAGTAGGTACAGCTCCAGGAATGTGGATGAAAAAAGAAAACACTGTTTTTATTTCGCTACCTGGTGTGCCTTATGAAATGAAATACTTGGTTGAAAATGAAATTATTCCAAAAGTTGTAAAAGAATACAAACGACCTTATATAATCCATAAAACAATTCTTACCTATGGACAAGGAGAAAGTATGGTTTCGGAACGAATTGAAAACTGGGAAAACAGTCTTCCTGAATTTTTGAAGCTAGCTTATTTACCAAGTCCAGGAAGAGTAAGATTGCGTCTTTCGGCACGTGGTACAAATAAAGAATTGTTAGAGAATGTAATCGAAGAATATATCGTTTCACTAGATGCAATTATTCATGATATTATTGTAGGATTTGAAGAGGAGGAAACAATTGAGGTAATCATAGGGCAAATGCTCAAGAAACAGGGTAAAACGATAGCTACTGCCGAAAGTTGTACAGGTGGTTCGATTGCAGCGCTACTGACATCTGTTCCTGGAGCATCAAATTATTTCAAAGGGAGTGTGGTTTCGTATGCTACAGAAACTAAAATTGCTGTTTTAGGTATCTCAGAAGAGCTGATAATGGAGCATTCTGTAGTGAGTAGTGAAGTAGTTTCGGCAATGGCTTTGAGTGTAAAAAGATTGATGAAAACAGATTATGCAATTGCGACAACAGGAAACGCTGGACCAACAAAAGGAGATGGAAATGCTGAAATTGGGTCGGTTTTTATTGCATTGGCAACTCCAAGCGAAGTAATTGTTGAAGAACATAATTTTGGCCAACCACGTGAAAAAGTGATAGATAGAGCAGTGTTTAAGAGTTTAGAATTATTAAGGAAAGAAATTTTAAAAAATGTGCTGTAATTTTTTGCTTCATCCGTTTATTTTTCTTTTCTTTGCACCCTGATTTTGAATAACGATAAAAGATAAGTATAATGTCAAGAGTTTGTGACCTTACAGGTAAAAGAGCGATGGTAGGAAATAACGTTTCTCACGCTATGAATAAAACTAAGAGAAAATTTTCTGTTAACTTAGTGAAAAAGCGTTTTTATCTTCCAGAAGAAGATAGATGGATTACTCTTAGAGTAGCAGCATCTACGATAAAAACAATTAACAAAAATGGAATTGCAGCTGTTTTGAAAAAAGCACAGTCACAAGGATTTATTAAATAATCTTTAAATTCCAATATAAAAAAATAGCAAGATGGCAAAGAAAGGTAATAGAATCCAAGTAATTTTAGAATGTACTGAGCACAAAACAACTGGTGTTGCTGGAACTTCAAGATACATTACAACTAAGAACAAAAAAAATACTCCAGATAGATTAGAGATTAAAAAATTTAATCCAGTTTTGAAAAGAGTAACTGTTCACAAAGAAATTAAATAATAATAGCATTTTGATTATAATCTAAAATGATAACATTATAGATTTTTTTTAAAATATAAATAACATTGAATCATGGCAAAGAAAACCGTAGCATCGTTACAGACATCTTCTAAGAGATTATCAAAAGCCATCAAAATGGTGAAATCTCCTAAAACAGGTGCATATACATTCGTAGAATCTATTATGGCTCCTGAAGCAGTTGATGAATTCTTGAAAAAGAAATAATTCATAAAAGCATTATATAGAAAAGCTACTTTCATTCGGAAGTAGCTTTTTTATTTTCTATCTTTACCGATTAGGAAATCGTATTAGTTCATTGTACCTAATGATTCATTTTTAATACTGTATAATACCATGAGTTTTTTTAAAAGAATATTTTCATCTGAAAAAAAAGAGACCTTAGATAAAGGTCTTGAAAAATCAAAAACAACTTTTTTTAGTAAATTAAGTAAAGCTGTTGCAGGGAAATCTAAAGTAGATGATGCTGTTTTAGACAATTTGGAAGAAATACTCGTTTCTTCTGATGTGGGAGTTGATACTACCTTAAAAATAATTACACGTATTGAAAATCGTGTAGCTTCAGATAAATACCTTGGTATAGAAGAACTCAATCAAATTTTACAAGAAGAAATTGCTGCTTTATTATCAGAAACAAATACTGGTGAAGCAACTGAATTTGTTATTCCTATACAAACTAAACCATATGTTTTAATGGTAGTAGGTGTAAATGGAGTAGGAAAAACGACTACTATAGGTAAATTAGCTTACCAATTCAAAAAACAAGGTTACAATGTTGTTCTAGGTGCTGCGGATACGTTTCGTGCCGCGGCAATTGATCAATTGCAAATTTGGGCAGATAGAGTAGGAGTTCCTATTGTAAGACAGAATATGGGAAGTGATCCAGCTTCTGTTGCGTTTGATACGTTACAGTCGGCTGTTGCTCAAGGAGCAGATATTGTTATTATTGATACAGCGGGACGTTTGCATAATAAAGTGAACTTGATGAATGAGTTGACCAAAGTGAAACGTGTGATGCAAAAAGTGGTAGCTGATGCTCCACATGATGTTTTATTGGTTTTGGATGGTTCAACTGGTCAAAATGCTTTTGAGCAAGCCAAGCAGTTTACTGCAGCTACTGAGGTTACTTCACTAGCGATTACTAAATTAGATGGTACTGCCAAAGGTGGTGTTGTCATTGGCATCTCAGATCAATTTAAAATTCCTGTGAAATATATTGGAGTTGGTGAAGGGATTGAAGATTTACAAGTCTTTAATAAATTTGAATTTGTAGATAGTTTTTTCAAATAAAAGGACCCCATGAATTTTTCTTCAATAAAAAAATTAAGTGCTATTTATCTTTATTTAATTAGTGTTGTTTGCTTTGTGATAGCTAATGTTATCCGTGAATATAATATTATTTTGTATTATATTTTACTAGTATTAGGTGTTGGTTTTTTTGTTATTGGTTTTACCAAGAGGTTAAAAAAGCAATAGGCCTATTTAAAGAAATAATTTGAAAAGCTATAGTTTGTTTTATTTTTCAATAATTAGCACATTATGAGTTATGGATTTTATATCTACCGAAGAAATTCTTAAAGAAAGGATTAAAGAATTATCTTGTTTATATGATGTTTCTTCAGTAATAATGCAACATGAAGATTCTGTTACAAATATTTTAGATAAAATTTGTTCCATCTTAAAATGCGCTTGGCGATTTTCTAATGATTCAATCGTAGAGTTAGAGTTGGATTCTTATTACCATACTACGGCTACAATTCCAGAACATACCGTTTTTCAAAAATCTTCCATTTCTATTTTTAATGAGAAAAAAGGGTATATTAAAGTGCATTATCCATCCGGACAATTTTCTAAAAAACATTTTTTGGGTGATGAAGAAAAGCTACTTAATAAAGTGTCTTCAGATATTAGTGTTTTTTATGAGAGACATTTAAATAAAGACAAAGAAGAGCTTTTAAAGAGAAGTGCCGAGCGTGTCGATCGACTTTCTATTCTTGGTGAAATAACTGCAGGAATAGCTCATGAATTGAATACTCCACTTGGTAATATTCTTGGTTTTGCGGAATTTATTAAAGAAAGAACTACAGAAAAACAATCACAAATGGATAGTGCAAAGATTATTAAAGCAGCTATTTATTCTAGGGAGGTTGTGAAAAAACTGATGTTTTTTTCTTGTGAGATGCCACAAAACATGAAATTTGTAAAAATTACGCCCATAGTTACAGATGCTTTGAGCTTATTAGGACCTAATTTTAAAAAAGCAGGTCTAAGTTATGAAGTCGATTTTAAGGATTTAGAATTAGAAGCGCAACTTGATCCCATTCAACTTACTCAAGTTTTATTTAATATCTTGATAAATTCGATCTATGTCTCCCCACTGAATACAGTAATTAAAGTTAGTGTATATACTGTCGAAGATCATTTTGTTATCGAAATAGGAGACCAAGGTCCTGGGATCAATAATGCTTATAAGTCTAAGATTTTTGAACCTTTCTTTACTACTAAGCCTATAGGCGAAGGTTCGGGATTAGGTTTGAGCGTGGTCCACGGGATTGTTAAAAGCCATAAAGGAGATATTTCTACCAGGGACAATCATCCTAATGGAACTATTTTTCAAGTTAGATTACCTTTAAAAATGTCTTAATGAAATTAAAGAAAGAAAATATTTTAATAGTAGATGATAACTATGATATGCTTGAGTTGCTTCATCGCAATTTAAAAGCTCAAAATTTTCATACTTATAAGGCATCTTCGGTAACAGAGGCAATTGAAATTTTAAAATTAAGTACTATTGATTTATTGATTACGGATTTACAGATGCCTGGTATAAATGGAATTGAGTTAATCAAATATGTTAGAGAGCATTTTCCCTTGATTCCAAAACTTGTAATTACAGGATTTCCTTCTGTTGACAGTGCTGTTGAAGCAGTTAAGTCTGGAGCCATAGACTATTTAGCCAAACCATTTACTAATGAGGAACTCAAAAAAGCGGTGCAAAATTTGATTGATTCTAAAGAAAAAATCAATAATAGTATTGCAGTAGTTAAAAGCCTTAGTGTCGATACTAATATGGAATATGCTGGTATCGTCGGTCAGTCCCAGCAAATTGTTGAGTTAGTTGATTTAATTCAACGTGTAAAGGATAATCGAGCAACGATACTTATCCAAGGAGAAAGCGGTACTGGAAAGGAATTGGTAGCTAGAGCAATTCATTATAAAGGAATATTTTCTTCAAAACCTTTTATTGCTGTCAATTGTGGTGCAATACCTGAGAATTTAATGGAGTCGGAGCTTTTTGGTTATGTAAAAGGAGCTTTTACGGGTGCTAATGAAACTAGAGGAGGTTTTTTTCAAGCTGCAGATGGTGGCACTATTTTTTTAGATGAAATTGGTACAGCACCGTTGAATGTTCAAACTCGATTGTTGCGAGTTTTACAAGAAAAAGAAGTGTGTATGATAGGCTCTCAAAAAGCACAAAAAGTGGAATTGAGAATAATCACTGCTACAAATAATGATCTTTATGAAATGTCTAATAACGGGAGTTTTCGTGAAGACCTTTACTATAGATTAAATGTTGTTAATATTGAAACTCCACCTTTAAGACTAAGAAAAGATGATATAAAGCTGCTCTTGACCACTTTTCTTACAAAATATGGTAATGAATATAATAAACCAAATATTACAATTTCTGATAAAGTAATAAAGGTTTTATTGCGTCATTCTTGGCCGGGAAATGTCAGGGAGCTTGAAAATGTTGTTCAAAGAATGATCATCATGAGTAATGAGCAAATTGAGGTTAGTGATGTTCCAGAATATTTAAAATATCCGATGCCTTTTGAAAAAGAAGAGTTGAAGTCGCTAAAAGACATTGAGAAAGCACATATTCTTAAAGTGCTTTTGGCAGTTGATAATAATAAAACACG
Organism: Flavobacterium sp. WC2421; assembly: GCF_040822115.1. Lineage (NCBI taxonomy): Bacteria > Pseudomonadati > Bacteroidota > Flavobacteriia > Flavobacteriales > Flavobacteriaceae > Flavobacterium > Flavobacterium sp. WC2421. Next base: position 2,065,680 of record NZ_CP162004.1, read on the forward strand.
AGCGGCAGAGATTCTTCAAATTGATCGAAAAACGCTTCGTCAAAAATTAGATAACTAGCTTTTTTTTAGCGGGTAAATTCTCCTATATCGGGTAATTTCTCCTCAGTTATTTTTCACATAATATCATTTTATTTTTCTTAAACCCCTTAATTTTAAGGGGTTTGTTGTTTTTGGTATGCGCTAAATATTCGATTGGCATATCATTTGTCTATTGTTAGGGAAAACAACTGTTTTTATATAAACAAGAATTAAAATTATAAATGATGAACGCATTAAGTAAACAAGGAATTGATCATGTTCCTATAGTCATCGATTCAAAAATTAGAGAGGACAAAAGAATTATTGATGTTAATTTCTCTTTTATTACAGAAGGAAAATTGGTTTCAGCAAATGATGTGATTAGAGGGTTGTGCATTAATTGTGATAAAAAAGCGCATTGTGCGTGGCAAGGAAATAATAAAGTGTTTTGTGAACATTATAAATAAGAGAAAATGATAGATATAAAAGAGGTAGCTAAAAAAAGTATGTTAGATAATGTAATGTATCAGTTTAATAAAACGGCTGATGCCATTAAATTAAATCCAAATATTAGAAATATTTTATCAATAACAAACAATGAAATTATTCTTCATTTTCCTGTAAAAATGGACACAGGTGAAGTTAAGATTTTTACAGGATATCGTGTACAGCATAATAATGCATTAGGACCATATAAGGGAGGGTTGCGTTACCATCCAACTGTAGATGTTGAAGACGCGAAGGCGCTAGCTATGTGGATGACATGGAAAACTTCATTGGCAGGATTACCTTATGGTGGTGCCAAAGGTGGAATTCAAATTGATCCAAGAGACTATTCTATAGGGGAACTAGAGCGAATAACAAGACGTTTTACTTATGCCCTAGGTGAAAATATAGGTCCCGATCATGATATTCCAGCTCCAGATGTTAATACAAATGAGCAAACGATGGCATGGATGGCAGATACTTTTATGTCTACTAAATCAACTTCGGAACGCTCTCGTAATCAACATGTAGTTACAGGAAAGCCAGTGGGATCTGGTGGGTTAGAAGGAAGAAATCGTTCTACTGGTTATGGAGTGTATTTAACTATTAAATTATTGTATAAAAGTAAGGGGGAAAACTTGAAAGGAAAACGATTTATTGTTCAAGGTTTTGGTAATGTGGGATACTGGACTTCTCATTTTTTAACAAGTGAAGGAGCAATTTTACTTGCTGTACAAGATGCTCACGCCACTATTATTAATGAAAATGGAATTACGGTCGAAGATTTATTTGAACATTCAAAACCAAGAAAAGGATCAATCAAGGGATTCGCAGGAGCTGAGGAAATTAATCCTGAATTGTTTTTTGGGCTTCCATGTGATATCCTTATTCCCGCAGCATTAGGAAACCAAATTACGGAGGAAAATGCTTATTTAGTAAAAGCGGATGTTGTGGCTGAAGGGGCAAATGGACCAATCGATATGGAAGGTGAAAAAATATTATTGCAAAATGGGATTACCATTATACCAGATATTCTATGTAATTCAGGAGGAGTGATAGGAAGTTATTTTGAGTGGTTGCAAAATAAGAATGGAGAACTTTGGCAATTGGAAGAAGTGATGCAAAAGATTGATAAAAAACTCACAGAGGTATTCTACAAAGTTGAGGGACTAGTAATAGAGGGAAAAATTGATTGGAGAACGGCGGCATATATTTTAGCGATTACTAGGATTGAAACTGCTTACATTCAAAGAGGTATATTTCCATAATCGATTTTTAATTTGTTAAATTTAAATAGGGCCTTTATAGTTGCTCTTCATTACTATAAAGGTTTATTGTTACTATAACATGAATAAATTATGAAATACGGTCAATTAATAATAGATGAAAAGGAGTACGGTTTATTGATGCAAAGTATAGCGAATTCACGGAGTCACGAAGATCAGATTTATAGAGATTCAATCAAAAAATTGAAAGCCGAAATGTTGACGGCTAAGTTAATGAATTATAACACCATTCCGGAAGACGTGATAAGGTATAATTCAATTGTTAAGATCAAGACTCCATTTAATGTGGAATGCTGTTATCAAATTGTAACTCCAGAAAAGAGTAATATTAAACAAAATAAAATTTCGATTTTATCCCCAATGGCATTAGCACTTTTTGGTTACGCCAATGGAGATACAATTATTTGGAAATTCCCTACAGGTATTAATACGATAGAAATTATTTCAGTTTCACAAGAAAATTGCCTATTAAATAAAGAAATCATATGGAAGATTTAATTTATAAACACGAGACGGTTGAGGAGATTCAGATGAAGTTTATGGATAAAGATATTGAACTTTGGAAAGAAGACATTTCTATTATTAGGGTAGAAATTCTTTTTTTTAAAAGAATGTTGACTTCATCTATTTTTAAAAATTTGAATCCCAATCAACAAGGAAAAGATGATTTAATTAATGACTTGACGTATGTTAAAGAAATAAATGAATCCTATTACAATTTATTATTGGATTTTGTAAATAAGTTGAGTAAAATAAAGGAATGTGATGATGTTCAATGCGAAACATTCTATTTGAATAATCATACAAAGTTTAGAAAAGATATTGAGAGTCATTTTTCGGCTTATCGATTTTATAAGATGAATATTATTTTGTTTTTTGACAATTGTCTCGACGATAAAATATAAAAAAAGTTTGTGGTTTACTTTTGGTTGAAAACACATTTGGAGTAAATTCAAATGTGTTTTTTTATTGGTATAAAGCACTTATTTTTTGCCAAAGTACATCGTCAAAATCAGATAAAGCGAGATTGACATTATCTGCAGCATCTCCCATTCTGATGACTACCATATTCTTGCTAGGGATGATGTATATTTTTTGATCATTTTTACCTAATGCCATAAACATATCGTTGGGTGCAGAAGGAATTATACTTCCAGAGAACTGTAATTGTGATTGCGGTAAATGGTAGCTACTTTTTCCGTTCAACCACCATAAATAGCCGTAACCTAAATTGATGTTTTGTGAAGTGTTTGTGGTAGCATTAAAATAGTTTTCGTTTAGGATTGTAGTATTATCCCATTTTCCTTTATTGGCCATTAAAAGTCCGAAACGAGCCATACTTCGTGTTGTACTGGCATAAACGGAATTATTACCTGATTGAAACCAAGTGCCATCCATTCCTATTTTATCTCTTAATCTTGTATTGAAATAAGTGTTCCAAGTTTGATTTGATGCTTTAGCAATTACATCTTGTAGTTTTACGTATACATTGTGATAAGCCCAGCGGGTTCCTGCATCTGCTTTGTAAGTAAGACTTGCTGGATCTACTGCGTCGCCGTTGTCAATATCTTCTATTCCAGAAGTCATGGTTAGTAAATGTTTATTAGTAATCAAGTTTTCTTTGGATATAGGCAAACTAGTCCATCCTATGCCAATATAATCAGATACTTTATTATTAATGTTTAAGTAGCCTTCTTGTTCTGCGATTCCAGTGAGTGTTGAAGTTAATGTTTTTCCAGCACTTGCCCAGTACCAATTAGTTGTTGCTGAATGTCCGTTGAAATAGTTTTCCATTACAATTCGTCCGTTGACAAGGATGATGAAAGATTTTGAGTTTTTTAGTGCTAAATAGTCTAGTAATGGTTTAACTGCTGTTTGTTTCCAGTTTAAGCTGGCTATTGATTTTGTTTCCCAAGTTGTTCCAGTAGTTGGGGGAAAATAAGTAGTTTCGGTTGGTGCAGGTGTAGGAGTCGTTGTAGGTTCTGAGCTACAACCGATACACAAAAAAAGGATAAACAAACTAGAAATGGCTTTTGATATCATAGCAGGATACGTTTTTTGTAAGACCAAAAATATGCAAAATAGTTTAATGTGTTTTGCAATTTTTCTTTTGTTTGAGTTTTTTAAAGTTAACTTTGTAGTATTAAAAAAAAATAGAATTTATTTCCATAAATCCATAGCCCTGATGGAAGCGGCATCCCTCGCTTTTTTGCGAGGATACAGCGGACAGCAGGAAAAAGCTCCTAAAAAATAATTATATGAAAAACACGTTTAGAATTCTGTTACTATCTCTTTTTTTTGTGGGTTGTCAACAAAAGATTCAGCCTACTGATATTGTAAAAATCAATGGATATTGGGAAATTGAAAAAGTGGTTTTTGACAAAGGGGAAGACAAGGACTATAAGATGAATGAAAGCTACGACTATTTTGAAATAGCGAATAATAAGGGGATTCGAAAGAAAGTAATGCCACAGTTGAACGGAACATTTTTAGTTAATGATACGGATGAAAAGGTAAATGTGCGTTTTGATAAAGACAAAGTATATTTGGATTATGGGACTGATTATGCAAAATGGAGTGAGGAACTAATTGCATTGTCAGATAAAGAATTAGTGTTGAAAAATACAGAGAATAAGGAATATCATTATAAAAAAACGGGACCGATAAACTTGACAGGAGATGGCGAAAAGACTAAATAATCAGAGTACAGTAGGGGATGTTTTGAAACAAATAATCCAAGTGAATAAACTGCAACCAGGAATGGACCAAATTGATGTTAAAGACGCTTGGAGTAACTTGATGGGAAATGGGGTCAATAGCTATACCCGAAATGTAGTTTTGAAAGGAAGCACTTTGTATGTGGAGTTAACGTCATCCGTATTGCGTGAAGAGTTGAGTCATGGAAAGGCTAAGATTGTGAAAATGATCAATGAAGAGCTTCGGAGAGAAGTGGTAACGACTGTTGTTTTAAGATAATGATTTGCGATTGTTGATTAACAATTTCAGATTTCAGATTTTTCTGATTGTAAATAAAAAAATCCCGTCTCGATTTATTGAGACGGGATTTTATATTTTTTTGATGATTTTTAGTATCCAATCAGCGATTGAGTTCTAAAAACCGTAAAACTGAGTACTAGAATTGCTCTCTTCCTGCAAAATGGAAAGCACCTTCGATAGCTGCATTCTCATCACTGTCAGAACCGTGAACTGCGTTTTCTCCAATTGAAGTGGCGTATGCTTTACGGATAGTTCCTTCAGCAGCTTCAGCTGGATTAGTAGCACCAATTAGAGTTCTGAAATCTTCAACAGCGTTATCTTTTTCTAAAATAGCAGCAACGATTGGTCCTCTTGACATAAATTCAACTAATTCACCATAAAAAGGTCTTGCAGCGTGAACAGCATAAAATGCTTGAGCATCAGCAACCGTAAGTTGAGTTAATTTTAAAGAAACGATTTTGAAACCTGCATTAGTAATCATTGCAAGTATGTTTCCGATGTGTCCGTTAGAAACAGCATCAGGCTTAATCATTGTAAATGTTCTATTAGTAGCCATTTTTTATTTTTTAAATTTTGTGCAAAAATAGTTTATTTTGTTTAATAATGTTGCAATTTTCGCATTATAGTGCGCTAATTATATCTATAATGTAACAATTTCAAATGTTTGATCTAACGGATGCAACTGTGAAATTAATTTTGGGATTAAATTGGGTCCATTCTCGAGGTAAAATTCAGAAAAATTAATCTGGCGTTCCTGTAAACTTTTGTTAGGAAATAATTCGTTTTGTAATTCGGTTGCTCGTTCTATAAGTTCGCTGTATTTCCTTTTTTGTGCTTTAAGGAGCCTTTTTTCAAGGTTTTCTAATCCTTTTATTTGTTTTACTTCTTGTGCTTTCACTGCTCCCACAAATGATTTATCGGTTTGTTTTGCTAGTTCAAATAAATCAGCAAATTGCTTGTGCAGCAGTTCTTTTTGAGGAGTTAAATCAATAGGAAATTCAGAATTTTTCAGGGTAATGGTATTTATTAGTTCTGATTGTTTTGAAAATAAATCACTCCATTCTAAATTTAATTTATCTATTTTTTTGATTTGTTTTTCTGTAGCTAATAGAACTGAATTTCGTACCAAAAGTATTGGAAAAGTAATGTTTACCGCATTAAAGAATGATTTTAATTCTAACCAATAGGCTATTTCTCCGCCTCCGCCTATGTAGCAAAGGTTTGGTAAAATAACTTCCTGATACAATGGCCTCATGATCACGTTTGGGCTAAACATTTCTGGATTAGAATCAAGTGATTTTAAGATTTCATCTTCAGTAAATTCAATTTTGGTATGGTTTACTTTGTAAATATCATTTTCAAAAACGATACGTTGGCGTAAATGATCTTCGATATAAAACAAATTGATTTCTCGAGGATTTACTTGAACGGTATAATCTTTTAGTTTTTCGACTGTTTCAAGTACTAATTTATGAGATTTTTGATGAAGTAATTCTTCTTTTATATATGGAATAAAAGTCCTTTTGAGGTCCTTATCATCTGCATCAAGAATTACTAAACCATAAGTACCAAAAAGAACATTTGCTAAATGCCGCGTTGCATTGGCTAGATTGTCATGTTGCAAGTACGCTTCTTTAAATAGTTTTTTTATCGCAGTTGCATTAGTACTTGTTCCTAATTCCTGTTCATAGATTTCAAAAAAGGCATCAAGACCTTCAGTAGATAATCGGCCTACAGGTCCCGTACTTTCGGTATTCCATCTGAATTTTTTGCCTTTGAAATTAAAATAATTGATTTCTTCAAAATCATGATCTTCGGTTGCCATCCAGTAAATTGGGACAAAATTATAGGCTGGATATTTTATTTTTAATTCCTCAGTAAGATTGATGGTAGAAATAATTTTGTACAAAAAATACAAAGGCCCACTGAATAAATTGAGTTGATGACCAGTTGTGACTGTAAATGTATTATTAACTTTTAAGGCTTCAATATTTTGTGTTGTTAATTGAGAAGTGGTAAGAGAAGCATATTGTTTTTCAATAACGGAAACCAATGTAGCTCTCATAGTATTGTCAAAATTGGCTTGTTTTTCTATGATTTGCCCTTCAAAATTTTCAAGTTTAGGAAAGCGGTTATATAATGGTTGTAAATTTGATTTTTCGTCTAAATAATCATTCATTAAAGAAGAAAAATACCCAGAAGTTTTATAGCTGATACAGTCGGTAGGCATAAGATAATTTATTTGATGTAAAAATACCGAAAAATTTTGGAACAAAATATATTTGTTACTTACGAAAAATAGTATCAATTTTATCGAAATTTTTTAACGTACTTATGAAAGATAATTTAAGTTCTAAGAAAGAAAACTCATTAAAACATGTTCTTTTTGGCAGTTTAATTGGTACAACAATTGAGTTTTTTGATTTCTATATTTATGCCAATGCCGCGGTTTTGGTTTTTCCACAATTATTTTTTCCGTCTTCGGATAGTACCAATTCGGTTTTACTGTCGTTAGCCACTTTTTCAATAGCTTTTCTTTCTCGACCATTAGGTTCAGCGGTATTTGGCCATTATGGCGATAAGATAGGTCGCAAAACAACTTTAGTAATTGCTTTATTGACAATGGGAATTTCTACAGTGAGTATTGGTTTTTTACCTAGTTATGCCAGTATTGGGATTGCGGCTCCCTTGTTGTTAATGTTGTGTCGCTTTGGTCAAGGTGTTGGTTTAGGTGGCGAATGGGGTGGAGCGGTGTTATTGGCAATTGAAAATGCACCCTCTGATAAACGGGCTTGGTATGGTATGTTTCCGCAATTAGGAGCACCAATAGGTTTATTGCTTTCGGGAGGGACTTTTTTGATTTTGACAGATATACTTAGTCCCGAATCTTTCCTTGATTATGGATGGAGAATTCCGTTTATAGCCAGTTCTTTATTGGTTGTAGTTGGTTTTTACATCCGATTAAAAATTACTGAAACCCCAGCTTTCGAAAATGCTAAAATAGAACAAGAGGAAGTGAAAATTCCATTTTTTACTTTATTAAAATTTTATAAAAACCAATTGATTTTTGGGACATTTGCGGCTATTACTACCTTTTTGGTATTTTATTTAATGACGGTATTTACTTTGAGTTGGGCAACCTCAGATTTGGGTTATTCCAAAAGAGATTTTTTATTGATGCAGTTGTTTTCAGTATTGTTTTTTGCCCTTTTTATACCTATTTCGGCTTTAATTGCGGATCGAATTGGGCGTAGAAAAATGCTTATTTATTCCACAATCGCAATTGCAATTTTTGGTTTTATATTTTCTTTTTTCATGAATTCAGGAAATCCCGTTCTCGTGACTTTATTTTTATGTGTTGGAATGACTTTAATGGGATTTACGTATGGCCCTTTGGGAACTTTTTTATCGGAATTGTTTCCAACCAATGTACGTTATTCGGGGACATCTTTAGCATTCAATATGGCAGGAATTATCGGGGCCGCTTTTGCACCTATGATTGCGATTTGGCTGGCGACACATTATAGTTTGACTTATGTTGGTTTCTATTTAAGTGCAGCCGCTTGTATCTCTTTATTTTCGTTGTTAATGATTAGTAAAAAAGAGCATAAGTTTTAGTTGAATTAGCGTTTTAAGCTAAAATGCCCTCGGTATTCTATGCCATTTGCTCTAGTTACCACAAACCAATAATCGGTTGAGGGAAGTTCATGTCCGTTGAATGTTCCGTCCCAAGCGTTGCTGTGCGTTAATTCTTTGATGAGTTTACCATAACGGTCAAATATTTTTACGCTTAATCCTATCTCATCTGCTGAAAATTTAACTTTCCATGTATCGTTAAATCCATCTTCGTTTGGGGTGAAGAATTTAGGATACGTTATTGATGAATCAATGTCAGTTACTGGTTGACAATTTGCATCTGCTAAAATTCGGGTATTTATTACAATACGACTGCTTTCACAATTATTTATAGTTTGTGACGCATAATAATTTATTCCGTTTTTTAGTAAAGTTGTTTCAAGTAATTCAGTACCCCCAGTTTGTGAATCATACCATTTTATATTGTCACCGCTAATAATTACATTACTTAAAGTTGCATTTTGTTGTGTACAAAATTCCTGTGGAGAATTTGCTGTTGGTACTGTTTCAATGTTTATCACAACAGTAGCTGACTTCTTATCATCGCATCCACCAGTTCCTGTTATACTACAAGTGTATTGACCACTTTGTGATGCATTTGCATTTAATATGGATGGATTTTGTTCTAATGAATTAAAACCATTTGGTCCAGTCCAAGCATAATTAGTCCCGCCAGATGCAGATAGCTGTATGGAATTGCCCTCACAAATTGGAGAATTACTGGTAGCAGAAAGGTTTTGAGAGCACAATTGGAGTTTAACCACCCAAAAATCCTGTAGCCCACTTTTATTTTCTGTTTTATCTCCAGATATATTAGACTGTGACCAGCCTAACGCAACATAACCTCCATCTTTGGCTTGTACTATAGATTGTGTTTGGTCAAGACTATCACCGCCTACAGTTTTATCCCATTCAAATTGACCAGCTGCATCGAGTTTTACAATCCAATAATCACGGTCTCCCCTTGAAGCTTCAGTTTTGTAGCCTGAAATTCCCGAGTAGGACATGATGCCTAGAATAAAACCATTATCCGAGGTCATTCGGATATCTGCAAATACTTCAGTATCATTTGCTCCAATATTTTTTTGCCATAAAATTTGCCCAAAATCATTTAATTTGAGAATCCAAACATCATTAGAATTATTCAATGTATTTTCTGTTTTATCTCCAGAAATGTTGGAGAAAGAATCACCTCCTAAAATGTAATTGCCATCTGAGGTCGCTATTATAGATTTTAAATAATCTCCATTATTTCCTCCAATAGTTTTTTGCCAGACAATAGTACCTAAACTATCGATTTTTAAAACCCAGTAATCTCCTCCTCCTCTTGAATTTTGGGTTTTATCACCAGAAATATTTGAGTTTGAAGAGCCAGCTAATAGATAACCTCCATCAGCTGTTTTTAGTAGAGATTGAACCCAATCAGAATTGTCTCCTCCAAATGTTTTTTGCCACATTATATTCCCGGATGCATCAATTTTAATAATCCACATATCTAGATTCCCCTTTGAATTTTCAGTTTTATCTCCTGAAATGTTAGAGTCTGAAGAACCTCCCATAAGATAACCACCATCCACAGTTTGAATTATTGATGTCAATCGATCTACACCACTTCCACCATAGGTTTTGTCCCAAATAATATTCCGGTTTTTATCTAATTTTACAACCCAATAGTCATCTTGTCCCCTTGAATTTTGAGTTTTTTCTCCTGATATTCCTGAAGAACTGTAGCCACCAAGGATGTAACCGCCATCCTTCGTTTCTTTTGCTGAAGTTAAATGATCAAAACTGTTTCCGCCAATAGTTTTTTGCCATAATAAATTACCAGAAGTGTCATCAATTTTAATTAACCAATAATCACCTTCTCCTCTTGAATTTTCAGTTTTATCATCAGATATATTAGAGTAAGAATATCCACCCAAAATATAATTTCCATCATTAGACAGTTCTATAAAATCACTCCAATCATAATCATTACCTCCAATAGTATTTTCCCATTGTATGGTTTGGGAACTCATTCGGACAGAAAAAAAGATTGAAATGATTAGTGAGAGGGCAATGAGTTTTATATTTTTTATCATTAATTTTAAGGTTAGTGATTTGGAAAAGGATTGTTTTTGTTGACTAAAATGCTGTTTTCGGGATTATCTTTTTAAACTAAAATGACCGCGATATTCTGTGCCATTTGCTCTAGTTACCACAAACCAATAATCGGTTGCGGGAAGTTCTTGTCCATTGAGTCTTCCGTCCCAATCGTTATTATGCGTTAATTCTTTGATGAGTTTACCATATCGGTCAAATATTTTTACGCTTAACCCAATCTCAACATTTGAAAATTTGATTTTCCATGTGTCGTTAAATCCGTCGCCATTTGGAGTAAAAAACTTTGGATACATCAATAAATACACTTCATCAGTTACGGTTCCACAACCGTTTTTGTCTCGTACATGAACCGTATATTGTCCACTGATGATGTTTGTAAACTGAGGCTCATCTTGAAAATGAATGCCGTCGATGGAATATTCAAAATCACCAGCACCAGTTGCATACACTGTTATTGTATTTTGATTGTCGGTCCAGTCTTGTGTGTCAATTGAAGTTATTGTGGCGATATTGGATTGTCGTACTTCAAAATTCTTTGTACTTGAACATGAAATAGTAGAGTAATTATTAGTGACAGTAACAGAATAATTACCCGGATTATCCACATTTATGCTCGATGATGTTTCACCAGTTGACCATAAGTAAGTATCGTAATCCAAGCCTGCGTCAATAGTAATGGTATTGTTTTCACAAATAGGAACTACATCTGGGATTGTTATTTTAGGTTTCGACAAAAGAGTTAGTTTTAATTCGGAAATAGCATAACAAGGTGTATTAGAATTAATACGAACGTAGATTTTATTATCTCCTAAAGATAAATTAAAATTAGAAAAATTAGTAATTTGACTACTTACCAATTGATTTTCGGCAGCTGAATAATTTGAATAATACGAAAAAGTATATCCAGCAGTATTGGATATTAACTTTGAATTATAATCAGACAAATCCACTTTTTCAGAACCATCATTTAAATCATCACAAAACAATTCTGCATAATCATTTGCCGGTAAAGTACTGATAAGCGAAATTATAATGGCTAATTTATTTGTGCTCTCACAACCGTTTTCTGTTTGCGAAGCATAATAGGTTATACCGTCTTGCAAAGCGGTTGAATTGGATAAAAGAGTTCCACCAATATCATACCATTGTATAGCAGTTCCAGAAGCTACAATAGTATCTAAAGTTGGATTTTGACTTTTACAAAATGTTTGATTTGCACTTCCTGTTGGAGTGGGAGTATTTTGAATATTTATTAAAACAGAAATTCTATCACTTTCACAACCATCAATCGTTTGTGAAGCGTAATAGGTAATTCCGTTTTGTAAAGGAGTCGTATTTGCTAATAAATTACCATTAGTCAAAGCATCATACCATTTGATGTTTTGACCTGTTATTTTTATTTCGTTTATTGTGGCATTTTGTTGGATGCAAAAAGTTTGTGTAGATGGAGCAGTTGGTAATGGCTGAGCAATTATTGTAATAGTTTGATTTTGTGTTGATGTGTTTCCGTTTCCATCATTATATTCCCAAATAACGGTATAGTTGCCAGGCAAGCTGTACGAAAGCGGACTGGTGGTAGTCGCTGTAATAGTGCCTGCACATACATCAGTAGCAGTTGGAATTGTATTTATGATAGTTTTGCAATCTCCAGTTATTGTTGGAAGAAATGCAAGATTAGGAATGGGAGCCTCAATATCTCCAATGATTACATCCACTTTTTTTGTGTCATCACAACCTCCACTTCCAGTAATACTACAAGTGTATTGCCCACCATTTGAAGCTGTTGCATTAGGTATAGTAGGGTTTTGTATGGTAGATGTAAATCCGTTTGGACCTGTCCATACATAATCTGTTCCTCCAGATGCTTTTAGTTCTAAAGTGTTGCCAATACATATTGGGGAGTTACTAGTTACTAAAGCGCTTGATTCACAATCTTTAAACTTTATTAGATAGGCATCATTACCAGAATTATAAAGATTTGTTTGATGAGTATTTGGTGTTGCAATGTAATCTGAGCTACTTGTTGTCCCAGCTAGATAAATATTGCCATTGTTGTCGGTTGCAGATACATTTCCCGTACTTCCACCATAGTTTCCACCATAAAATGTGCCCCATTTTCTTTTTCCATTGTTATCAAAATTTTCTAAGTAAGCTTGAGCCCGTCCGTTATTATCTTCTTGATAAGCATTTGGAGTGGATATTGAAGGAATATTTATACTAGTAGTGCCGGTAAAATAAAGGTCACCATTTTTTGAAACAGATCCTTTTAGAGTTTCCGAAAAAAAATAAGTTCCCCAAATTTTATCGCCGTCTGAATTAAACTTAAAGATACAACCATTATTATCCGTAGCCCAAAATGAATCATTATATACTTCTTGAAAAACACCTGGGGTTGAAATGTTTGATAAACTTTGAGTCCAACCAAAAGTGTAGAGATAATTATTAGAATCAATTCCTAAAGAGAATGCATAGTCGTGTTTTTCGCCTCCAAAATAAGTACCCCAAATTCTATTTCCATTGGGACTAAATTTTATTAAAAAACTATCTGCATTAGAGTGACTAGGAGTATTTGTTGTATTTATTGAAGCGATATTATTTGAACTTGAGGTAATTCCTGAAAAATATAGAAATCCGTTGGAATCGATTTGAGAATCAGAAATGTAGTCGTCATCTAGTCCTCCATAATAAGTTCCCCATTCTTTATCTCCATCTGAATTAAATTTAGCAATGAATCCATCACTAAAATAGCCGTAAATAGGATTTAAACTAGGGTTGTCAATATTAATTTGATGTGCATTTGGAGTAGATATTTTTTTATCAGCAAATGTTGCTCCTGATATGTATATTTTTTCGGAAGAATCAATAGATAAGTTACTAATGCTACCCCAATAATATGTACCCCATTTTCTTTCACCATTAGTATCAAATTTCACAAAAAAGCCTGCCAGTTTTTGCCTTCCATCCTGAATAATTGAGTCGAAATTAGGTTCGAAACTATTAGGTGTAGAAATGTTATTGTCACTTAGTGTTTCCCCTACAATATATACATTTTGATTGTTTGAGACTTTTACTTGAAATATAATGTCCGCTTTTCTCCCCCCATAATAAGTACTCCAAACTCTTGTTCCATTACTGTTGAATTTCACTAAGAAGCTGTCATAGTCGCTAATTGAGGCATAATAGAATGTGTTTGCTCCAGCACTAGCAATATTATCGGTGCTAGTGGTTGTACCGGTTAAATAGATATAATCGTCTTTGCAAAAAAGAGATGTAGGAGTTTCTCCATTTTCTCCCCCAAAATAAGTTCCCCACAGCCTCACTGGAACAGGATCAATAATTACCGTTTTATTCGAGATAGCATTTGCTGTTTTAAATCCATACACATCTTTTTTAATTTTTGAATAAGCAACATTTATTGACTTTTTACTCATTCCGTCTTCGGTCCAACTGGCGGGAAGAGTTTCTTCCATTTCACCAAAACGAACTTGCATTTTGATTTTATTGTCAACTAATTCTGTTTTAGCACCATTAAATTTCAATTGTATATCTGATATGTTCCCTTTTGGATGTACCACAAAATTATATTCTACGGTTTTAAGCGTGTCTTTAGGGATGGAGAATACAACATCAATATTAGGGTAAATATTCTTGTAAGTGATTTGTTGGTATTGATGTACATTGATAACACCTTCTGGTTTATTGGGTATATTATAATAATTATCATAATCAGTAGATGCTTTGTTAGTTACTAATTCAACATTAGGATTTGAATTTACAAAATCAATATCTACTCTATGAAAAACGTATTCTAAAGTATAATCAGGTACTTTTTTATCATTATTTTTTAATGAAGGGAATGCTCTTTTTTCTTCTAAACGTTCTTTTATAGGATGTTTTTTCGTTTCATATATGTCATACGAAAATCCATCCTTTCTCAGTTGAACATTTAATCCTCTAGTGTTTAATAGGTATTTAACTGTATTATTTGGTTTGCCATTTTGGTCAATAATTTGCCCTTTGTTTTCTTTAAAACCAATTGTTTGACTACTCTTTTGGGCAAAAGAAGCTAGAGTTATTAATAAAAAAAGAAAGAGTAATTTTTGTTTCATTTTTACAATTTGGCAATTGTAAATGTAATTAAATATCTACAAATTTTGCAACTATTTAATTTAGATAGGGTTTCATTTTTTGAATTGAATTACCAATACAATTAGTAGTAGCATCTTTTCGTGGAAAGAACACAAATAACCCTTATTTTTGCACAAAACTTATTTCCTTTGAAAACTAAACTTTTCCTCATTACCCCGCCGTTTACCCAACTGAATACACCATATCCGGCAACGGCATATATAAAAGGGTTTCTGAATACTAAAAATATTGATTCAGTTCAGGCAGATTTAGGTATTGAGGTTATTTTAAAATTGTTTTCGAAAGAAGGATTGCAAAGTTTATTTGAAGTTGCAAGTTTAAAGTTTGCTACGCCAGTTCGACTTTCAGTCTCGGGTGAAGTTAGAGAAATTTCAGATAATTCCAAACGTATTTGCGCATTAAAGGAGGAATATATTAAAACAATCGATTCGGTAATTGCTTTTCTACAAGGTAAAAATCCAACCTTAGCTTTGCAAATTTGCCAAGAAGATTATTTGCCAGAAGCTTCTCGTTTTGCACAATTAGAAGAACTCGATTGGGCTTTTGGGACCATGGGAACACAAGATAAAGCGAAACATTTGGCTACTTTGTATCTCGAAGATATCTCCGATTTTATAGTGGAATGTGTGGATGCAAATTTTGGTTTCAGTCGTTATGCAGAACGTTTAGGAAGATCGGCAAATTCTTTTGATGAATTGTACGAGGCTTTACAACAAGAACCTACTTATATTGACACTGTTTTACTTTCGATTTTGCAAGAAAGAATTGAAACCATACAGCCCACATTATTCTTGATTTCAGTTCCCTTTCCAGGGAATTTATATAGTGCCTTTAGATCTGCACAATGGGTAAAAAAACACCATCCCGAAATTAAGGTTTCGATGGGAGGCGGTTTCCCCAATACCGAATTACGTTCGTTATCTGATGCTCGAGTTTTTGAATTTATTGATTTTATTACTTTGGATGATGGCGAAGCTCCTGTTGAGGAATTGATTGCCAATATTGAAGAACCCAATTACAAGTCTTTTAAAAGAACGTTTCTTCTTGAAAACGGAAAAGTAGTTTACAAAAATAATTCTACCAAAAGTGATTACAAACAATCCCAAGTAGGAACGCCAGATTATTCCGATTTGCCTTTGGATAAATACATTTCGGTTATCGAAATCGTAAACCCAATGCACCGCATGTGGTCTGATGGTCGCTGGAATAAATTGACTATGGCACATGGTTGTTACTGGGGAAAATGTACATTTTGTGATATATCATTAGATTACATTAAAATTTACGAACCAGTAGCTGCTAGTTTACTTTGTGATCGAATGGAGGAAATGATTGCGCAAACAGGTGAAAATGGTTTTCATTATGTTGATGAAGCAGCACCACCTGCATTGATGCGTGCCTTGGCTCTTGAAATATTGAGAAGAAAATTATCTGTGACTTGGTGGACCAACATTCGTTTCGAAAAAAGCTTTACTAAAGATTTATGTTTGTTGGTGAAAGCTTCCGGTTGTATCGCTGTTTCTGGTGGACTTGAAGTAGCTTCGGATCGTTTGTTAAAATTAATAGATAAAGGCGTAACTGTTGAACAAGTGGCTAAAGTCACTCGAAACTTTACGGAAGCCGGCGTAATGGTTCATGCGTATTTGATGTACGGTTATCCTACACAAACAATTCAAGAAACGGTGGATAGTCTTGAAATGGTACGCCAATTGTTTGAAGTAGGCGTATTGCAATCAGGGTTTTGGCACCAATTTGCCATGACAGCACACAGTCCAGTGGGATTGTATCCTGAGAAATTTGGAGTTGTAAAAGAAACCGAAGTTATTGGGACTTTTGCTAATAACGATATTAATTATATCGACTCAACAGGAATCGACCATGACAAATTCAGTTTTGGATTAAAGAAATCGTTGTTCAACTTCATGCACGGTATCTGTTTTGATTATGAGTTGCAAGATTGGTTTGAATTTAAAATTCCGAAAACTAAAATCTCTCCCGATTTTATTTTTGATGCACTTCAAGAAAACGATGGTTTTAATATCAAACCTACAGCCAAAATTGTTTGGTTAGGTGGAACCCCTTTTGTAGACTATTTTACTAAAACTAAAAAAGGAAATTCTTGGGAAATGATGAGTTTGACTTTTCATGATAAAAAAGAAAGTTTTACAATTCAAACCAACAAGGAAGAGGGCGAATGGCTTGCAGAAATACTTTTAAAAATAGCTGTTTCTAATGCTAAAATTTATTCTTTCCAAGAAATTAAATCTGATTTTGAAACTCATTTTGAAGACTTTGAATTATTTTGGTATTCAAAACCTATTAATTCATTAAGAGAATTTGGATTATTGGTGTTGTAGATTAATTTTTGATAGCTATACTAATTTAGCATAAAACTTTTCTTTTTCTTTTACGAAAACGTTTTCTTTTACTTATTTTTACCACCATAAAAATAATACTAATGAGTGATAGTTATAAAGTAAAAGTAAATGATTCTTTTTCATTTGATATTAATAAAGAAGAAGTTTCAAAACTCGATGCTGTAAATTTGGATTCCAATTCTGTCCATATTTTACATAAAAACAACCCTTATAAAGCAGAAATTGTAAGTTCTGACTTTCTTCAAAAAACGTATACTGTAAAGGTCAATAACAACTCTTATGTTGTGGCAATCTCTAATCCGTTGGATGTTTTGATTAAAGATATGGGATTTGAAGTTGGACTCACTAAACAAGTCAATTTCATCAAAGCACCTATGCCTGGACTAATTCTAGAAATCAGTGTAGTGGTTGGACAAGCGGTACTTGAAAATGATAATTTAATCATTTTAGGTGCTATGAAAATGGAAAATAGTTTCCTGTCTCCTCGTGATGGTGTTATAAAAACAATTTCGGTTGTGTTAGGAGATGCTGTTGATAAAGGGCAGTTGTTAATTGAATTTGAATAAAGTTGTAAGAAACAAGAAGAAAGAGGCAAGAAAATAGTTAGAGAGGATTTATATTGAATCTAGCAGCGTAGCGGTCTTTCGTCTTTTATCTAAAAAAAATATGAAAAAAATATTAGTTGCCAATAGAGGGGAAATTGCTATTAGAGTAATGAAAACCGCCCGTAAAATGGGGATTAAAACAGTTGCAGTATATTCAACTGTAGATAGAAATGCACCACATGTAAAATTTGCTGATGAAGCGGTTTGTATTGGAGGAGCTCCTTCTAGTGAATCCTATTTGTTAGGAAGTAAAATCATCGAAGTGGCCAAATCTTTAAACGTGGATGCGATTCACCCAGGGTATGGATTCTTGAGTGAAAATGCTGATTTTGCCGAAGAGGCCGAAAAAAACAATATCATCTTTATTGGTCCCAAGTCGAAAGCAATTCATATCATGGGAAGTAAGCTAGCAGCCAAAGAGGCTGTTAAAAAATACAATATTCCAATGGTTCCTGGTTATGATAAAGCCATTACCGATGTGGAAAAAGCCAAAGTTGTAGCTAAAGAAATAGGTTTTCCAATTCTAATAAAAGCGTCAGCTGGTGGTGGAGGTAAAGGAATGCGTGTAGTAGAAAACGAAGCCGAATTTGAATCTCAAATGGATCGTGCAATTAGCGAAGCTATTTCTGCTTTTGGAGATGGTGCTGTTTTTATAGAAAAATATGTGGGTTCGCCAAGGCATATAGAAATCCAAATAATGGCTGACAGTCATGGAAATATTTTGTATTTATTCGAAAGAGAATGTAGTATACAAAGACGTCACCAAAAAGTTATCGAAGAAGCACCTTCCTCTGTTTTAACACCAGAATTGCGAAAAGAGATGGGTGAAGCTGCCGTTTTAGTAGCTAAATCTTGTGATTATCTTGGAGCAGGAACGGTGGAGTTTTTATTGGACGAAAATAATAATTTTTACTTCTTAGAGATGAACACCCGCTTGCAAGTAGAGCACCCAGTTACTGAATTAATCACAGGAACTGATTTAGTCGAACTACAAATTAGAGTCGCTAGAGGAGAAGAATTATCAATCAAACAAGAAGACCTGAAAATAAAAGGACATGCGATGGAATTGCGTGTCTATGCCGAAGATCCTATGAATGATTTTCTACCTAGTGTAGGTCATTTGGATGTTTACCAATTGCCTGTTGGCAAAGGAATTCGTGTAGATAATGGTTTTGAGCAAGGAATGGATATTCCTATTTATTATGATCCAATGCTAGCAAAGTTGATTACCTATGGAGAAACACGTGAGGAAGCTATTCAAATTATGCTAGAAGCCATAGATGGTTATCAAGTAGAAGGAGTAGAAACAACATTACCTTTTGGGAAATTTGTCTTTGATCATGAGGCGTTTCGTTCTGGAAATTTTGACACCCATTTTGTAAAAAAATATTACAACGCGGATTTGTTGAAAAACCAATTGGCTCAGGAAGCTGAAATTGCTGCTATGGTAGCATTAAAACACTATTTTGAAGATCAAAAAATCGTAAGATTACCAAATTGATTTTTAAAGAGTTACAAATAAAATTTGCGAATTAGCGGTAAAAAAAACAGTATGCAAGACAAAATAAATACATTAAAAGATAAAATTGCTCAAGCTCATTTGGGCGGAGGCACAAAGAGGATAGCAAAACAACATTCGAATAAAAAATTAACGGCAAGAGAGCGTGTTAATTATTTAATGGACGAAGGTTCATTTGAAGAAATTGGAATGTTGGTAACACACCGAACTACCGATTTTGGAATGGAAAAGGAAATGTATTACGGGGATGGTGTCATCACCGGGTACGGAACAATAAATGGACGATTGGTTTATATTTTTGCACAAGATTTCACCGTTTTTGGAGGTTCGTTATCCGAAACACATGCCGAGAAAATTTGTAAAGTTATGGACATGGCAGTCAAAATGGGTGCGCCTATGATTGGACTGAATGATTCCGGTGGAGCTCGTATTCAAGAAGGGGTTCGTTCTCTAGGAGGTTATGCTGATATTTTTTATAGAAATGTGCAAGCTTCGGGTGTTATTCCACAAATTTCGGCTATCATGGGACCCTGTGCTGGTGGAGCGGTATATTCGCCAGCAATGACGGATTTTACGATGATGGTCGAAGACACCAGTTATATGTTTGTAACAGGTCCTAATGTGGTAAAAACGGTAACTAATGAAACGGTAACTTCGGAAGAATTAGGAGGTGCGAGTTCGCATTCAACTAAATCGGGTGTGGCGCACATCACTTCTACAAATGATGTCGAATGCCTAGAAGATTTGAAACGTTTGTTGAGTTATTTGCCACAAAGCAATAAAGAAAAAGCACATAATTTACCTTATGAATTAAAGGATGAGGTTCGTACTAAATTAGCAACTATTATTCCCGAAAATCCCAATAAACCGTACGATATGCACGAGGTGATTGGTGGAATAATCGACGAAGATTCATTTTATGAAATTCATAAAAATTATGCCGAAAATATCTTGGTGGGTTTCGCTCGACTAGGAGGTAAAAGCATTGGAATTATAGCCAATCAACCGATGGTTTTAGCAGGTTGTCTGGATGTGAATAGTTCAAAAAAAGCGGCTCGATTTACCCGTTTTTGCGATGCATTTAATATTCCATTATTGGTTTTGGTAGATGTACCAGGATTTTTACCAGGAACAGATCAAGAGTGGAATGGAATTATAGTTCATGGAGCCAAATTATTATATGCTTTAAGCGAAGCGACGGTGCCTAGAGTTACTGTGATTACTCGTAAAGCCTATGGTGGAGCTTATGATGTGATGAATTCCAAACACATTGGTGCCGACATGAATTTTGCTTGGCCTACTGCAGAAATTGCGGTTATGGGGGCAAAAGGAGCCTCGGAAATTATCTTCAAGAAAGAAATTCACGATGCCAAAGACCATGAAGCTAAATTGTTGGAAAAAGAAGCGGAGTATGCTGATTTGTTTGCCAATCCATATACAGCAGCACAACGTGGTTTTGTAGATGAGGTAATCCTACCGCAAGATACTAGACGAAAATTGATAAAAGCGTTTAGTATGCTCGAAAATAAAGTAAGCGTAACTCCCGATAGAAAACACGGGAATATTCCTTTGTAAAAGAATGATAAGAATAGAAAAAACCATTCGCCACGGCGAATGGTTTTTTGTTTAATGTAAACTAACCACTTTTGTTATAGTCCATACATTATTATCATTTTTCCAAAAAATGATAAATTTACTAGCATGTGATGGCGTTCCTTCTTTCTCCCTATTATTATGAAATTTATGCAGTCCCATTTCTATTGCTCCAAAATCTTTGATGGGATAAACCTCAATGCTTCCTTTTACTAATTCCCGCGTTACTTTACCGCAAATATTTTTTTTAGTACCATCAATTAGTTCTTGTTTAACAGTGCTTAATCCCCCTTTGTCATGGTAAAACTCAATATTGTCCGCGTATATTGCTGCCTGCTTATCTAGATCACAGGTATTGTACGCTTGGAAAAATGTACTATCCATGGCAACTATGGTATTGTAGAGTTCTAGATTGTCTGGAATGTATTGGTATGCTGGTTCTTTAGTAGTGTACTTTTGAGCAGAACATACAGCTGTTGTAATTCCAAATAAGAAAATTAAAAAACAGGGTAGGCTATAGTTTTTCATAATTTATTTTAAATATTTGTAAGTGAATAAATAAGGCTTTTTAAATACGACTTAAAAAGGTTTTGTAAATTTTTTTCTAAAATCAAAAACGATTTCCGAAGCTCCATTTTCCTGCAAATAATCTAATTTTTCTTTTGCATTATATAGCGTTGGGAATTCCCCTTTTTTGATCCACCACATTGCAGTATATACTTTGCCAAAAGTTTGAAACCATTCTTTTCTTCTTTTCAAAAACTCAGTATGGAAAGTTTTATAAACGAAATTTTCCAATGATTCTAGGTTTTCCCAAACGGAAACATTTACAATAATTTGTTCGTCATTATACGGGTTCAATGAAGTCGCATTATTTGTATCATCTTTTAGTCTCCAAACAAATCCGGCACTGCTTTCAGCCAGTTCATTAACGGAATCTAAATTATCGACAAACTCTTTCATTATTGGGTCATTAATTGCAACTCCCTTCATTTTTGCAATATTAATCTCTGCAATTTGGTATTCTGCCATAGAATTATTTTTTCGTTATTTTTTTTGTTGATAATGTGATTGATTGGAGACTAAATTATGCATTTATTTTTGAATTTTATCTAATGATTTAGATATATAACTATTTGTATTTTTATTATTTTAATAAGAAAATCGATAACTTTAAAATTAATTACGCGTTTTTTTTACCAAAAAGGAGTGACAAAGAAGGAGTCTTTGTGTAGAAACTACATAATGATATTTTTACATTGCTATTTGACATTTTAGTATCTTTAATAAATAGACAAAATAGATAAGTTTGTGACATATGTTTTTATTTAACCCATAAATTATGATTTTGAAAAAATGTAGGTTTTTAATTTTATTCTTATCAGTTTCTGTTTTTTCTATGGCGCAAGATGCCAAGGTGAAATCTAGTTTTTATCACTATTCAGGGAGAGTCGAATTACAAGACAATAATAAAGTAATCTTGATTAGTGCAGCTTCATCTGTTTCCTTTGATTTTGTTGGAAAGACGTGTGAAATATTTTTACAAAATGTAACAGACCAACATAGTTTTATTGCCTTAGAATTGGATGGGAATTATATAGGCCGAATTCGAATCGAAAAAGGGATAGCTCAGACATTTCCTGTAAAAGTTACTACCAATAAAAAAACACACCACCTTGCCATTTATAAAGCAACCGAAGCTTCAACAGGTGGGGTTATGTTCATAGGAACTACTGCAAAATTGATAAAAAGCACCACGCCAAACCGAAATAAAATTGAATATATAGGTGATTCTATTACCTCTGGATTTGGAAACGACACGGCCGAAATTCCTTGTGGGACGGGAGGTTGGTTTGATCAGCATAATGGATATTGGGCCTATGGAGCTATAGTTGCTCGTAGTTTAAATGTAGATTATGTATTGAGTTCTGTTTCTGGGTATGGGATGTATCGCAACTGGAATGACGATCATAAAGAGGAGCCTAATATTCCTGATGTATATGAAAATTTGAATTTGGATACCAATACTTCAAAGCCTTATGATTTTGCTTTCCAGCCTGATTTAGTGAGTATTTGTTTGGGAACAAATGACCTCTCAGATGGTGATGGTAAAAAAGAAAGGTTACCATTTAGTGAAGATAAATACGTTTCAAATTATATCGCTTTTATCAAAACGGTATATCAACATACACCTAATACTAGAATTGTATTGTTGAACAGCCCTATGGTTTCTGGAGATAGAAATGTAGTATTAGTACGTTGTTTGAAAAAAGTAATTCAAGCTTTTGAAAATGATGCAGAACATAAAACCATTGCTTTATTTGAATTTCAATCGATGCAACCAAACGGTTGTGGTTCACATCCTGATATTGCCGATGACAAAATCATGGCAAGCCAATTGACTCCATTTTTAAAAAAAATACTAGATGAAAAATAATGTAATTGCTTTTATACTTTTTCTAACGCTTTCTTCTCCTGCTTTTGCAAATGTGACGCTACCCAATTTGTTTTCGGATAATATGGTGTTGCAACGCAATACCGAAGTTGCCATTTGGGGTTGGGCGAATCCACAGGAAGAAGTAGTTATCAGTCCAAGTTGGAATAATGAGGTGTATAAAGTTAAAGCTTCAAATCAAGCAAAATGGGAAATTAAAATACCTACTCCAAAAGAAGGTGGACCTTATACTATTTCCATAAAAGGATACAATGAGATTGTATTGAAGAATATTTTGATAGGCGAAGTTTGGATTTGTTCTGGACAATCCAATATGGAGATGTCAGCAGCTTGGGGAATTGAGAATGGTGATGAAGCAGTAAAAAAGGCAATGAATCCCAATATCCGATTTTTTTCGATACCTAAATTGACAGCTACTGCACCACAAAATAATGTGTCTGGTAATTGGACGGAATGTACGCCAGAGACCATGAAAAATTTTAGCGCTACAGGTTATTTCTTTGCCAAACGCTTACAAGAAGATTTAAAAAATGTGCCAATAGGTTTGATTTCGTCTAACTGGGGAGGTACGCCAGCGGAGATTTGGACACCGGAAGAAGTCATTCAAAAAGATGCCGTTTTACTTGAAAGTGCTAAAACTAGAAAAGAAGAAACCTATGGGCCAAACCAACCGGGACGCGCTTTTAATGCCATGATTTATCCTTTGGCTGGATTCAAAATTGCAGGTGTGATTTGGTATCAAGGAGAATCAAATGTAGGTTCATCGGTTTATGACAAAACCTTTTCGGCTTTGATTACTTCTTGGAGAAAGTTATGGAATTACGAGTTTCCTTTTTATTACGTGCAAATAGCTCCTTATCAATATGGAGAAGATCATTTTGGCGGAGTTGAAATTAGAAATGCGCAACGCAAAGTGTTGCAAGAAGTTGCTAATACAGGAATGGTATTAACAACAGATATTTCAACAATTGAAGACATACACCCAAAAGACAAGAAATCGGTAGGAACTCGATTGGCGAATTTAGCCTTAGTGAAAACCTATAAAACCAATACGGATTTGGTAAACGGACCACTATATAAAGACATTAAAATAGAAGGGAATAAAGTTATTGTTGCTTTTGATTATGCTGAAGGATTGCATTTTACAAATAAAAAATCAAATCAATTTGAGATTGCAGGTGCGGATAATGTGTTTTATACTGCAGAGGCTAGCATAAAAAACAATACGGTTATTCTAAAATCAAATAAAGTACCGCATCCTGTAAAAGTTCGTTTTGCATGGACAAATATTGCACAATCGAACTTATTTAATAAAGCCAATTTGCCTGCTTCGTCATTTTTGAGTGAATAATGGAAGTGATTATTGACAAAAAAACGCAGCTTAATTACGCAGATGCTGCGTGAGGGATAGTAGGTGATATCCTCGTAGCGCAGCGGAGAGATAAAGCCGAATAGCCCGACCCGAAGTTTTTACGAAGGGTCACGCCCAAAAAAGAAAACCAAAACAAACTATGAATACTAAAAGAATAATTACAACGGGGATTTTTGCCCTGATTACTATTGGAACTATGAATGCACAGAAAAAATCTTATTTAGATAATACAAAACCTACTGAGGAACGTATTAATTTGTTAATGAAACAAATGACACTGGAGGAAAAAGTAGGGCAAATGAATCAATACAACGGTTTTTGGGAAGTAACAGGACCGGCTCCAACAGGAGGGAATGCAGAACTAAAATACAAGCATTTGCGCGCTGGGTTAGTTGGATCTATGTTATCCGTTCGTGGAGTGAAGGAAGTAAAAGCAGTGCAAAAAATTGCTGTGGAAGAAACGCGTTTAGGGATTCCGTTAATCATAGGCTTTGATGTAATTCACGGGTATAAAACCTTGAGTCCAATTCCGCTTGCTGAAGCAGCGAGTTGGGATATGGAAGCGATAAAAAAATCGGCTCAGGTGGCTGCAGCCGAAGCATCGGCAGTGGGAATCAACTGGACTTTTGGACCAAATGTAGATGTATCTCATGATGCGCGTTGGGGGCGCGTAATGGAAGGAGCGGGTGAAGATGCCTATTTAGGAAGTAAAATAGCGATTGCTAGAGTTACCGGTTTTCAAGGCGATACTAGAGCTGATTTGTTAAGAGTAAACACAATTGCGGCTTGTGCCAAGCATTTTGCGGCTTATGGTTTTGCCGAAGCAGGGAAGGAATACAATACAGTAGATATTAGTAATTCAAGATTGTATAATGAAGTTTTGCCTCCGTTTCATGCGGCTACAGAAGCGGGAGTTCGTACGTTTATGAACTCCTTTAATATCCTGAATGGAATTCCTGCAACGGGAAACAGTTTTTTGCAAAGAGACATCCTGAAAGGGAAATGGAATTTTGATGGTTTTGTAGTTTCAGATTGGGCATCGGTAAAAGAAATGATAGTTCATGGTTTTGCCAAAGATGGTGCTGAAGCAACCGAGAAGGCGGTAAATGCGGGATCAGATATGGATATGGAATCGTATATGTATGTGGTTGAATTGGCTAATTTGGTAAGAGCTGGTAAGGTACAAGAAGTTTTAGTTGATGATGCGGTTCGAAGAATTCTCAGAGTGAAATTTGAGTTGGGATTGTTTGATGATCCGTATAAATATTGTGACGAAAAACGCGAGAAAGAAACTATAGGAAGCAAGGCTAATAATGATGGTGTTCTCGACATGGCAAAGAAATCCATTGTCTTGTTGAAGAATGAAAATAACCTACTTCCGTTACCAAAATCAGGACAAAAAATTGCTTTAATCGGTGCTTTGGCAAATGATAAAAACAGCCCATTGGGAAGTTGGAGAATTGCTTCAGATGATAATACCGCAGTTTCCGTTTTGGAAGGAATGCAACAATACAAAGGGAATCAATTGACTTTTGAAAAAGGAGCGGATTTGACGGTTGGGAAAACAGCTTTTGTAGATGAATTGGTTTTTAATACAACTGATAAAAGTGGATTTGATGCGGCCAAAAAAGCAGCAGCTACTGCCGATGTGGTAGTAATGGTGTTGGGAGAACATGGTTTTCAATCGGGGGAAGGACGTAGTAGAACGAATCTTGATTTGCCGGGTTTACAACAAGAATTATTAGAGGAAATATATAAAGTAAATCCCAATATTGTTTTGGTTTTAAATAATGGTAGACCTTTAGCTTTGCCTTGGGCAGCAGCACATATTCCAGCAATTGTAGAAGCTTGGCATCTGGGAACCCAAACCGGAAATGCCGTAGCGCAAGTTTTGTACGGAGATTATAACCCAAGTGGTAAATTACCGATGTCGTTTCCAAGAAACGTAGGGCAATGCCCTATTTATTATAACAATTACAGTACAGGAAGACCTACTAATGGAGAAGGAAATGTGTTTTGGTCTCATTATACTGATGTAGAGAAAACGCCACAGTTCCCTTTTGGTTTCGGATTAAGTTATACTACTTTTGAGTATAAAAACTTAAAATTAGATAAAACTGCTATTGCTTTAGGAGAAGAAGTAAAAGTATCTGTAGATGTTACTAATACAGGGGATTATGATGGTAAAGAAGTCGTGCAATTATACATTCATGATGATGTTGCTAGTTTAGCGAGACCGGTAAAAGAATTGAAAGGATTTGAATTAGTGGACTTGAAAAAAGGGGAAACTAAAACGGTAACCTTACCATTGACTGATAAAGAATTGGGTTTCTTTGATAATGATGGTAATTATCTGGTAGAACCAGGAACTTTTAAAATCATGGTAGGAGGAAGCTCAGACAAAGGGTTGGAAAGTGCTTTTGAAATAAAATAAAATTTTTAAAATACTATTAATAAACCCGACAGCTTAAAAAACAGGTCGGGTTTATTTGTATTATAAACATATGAATGCGAATTTTACGAATTATAAAATTGAAAATCAAATCTTTAAATTAATACAATGGAATACAATAGATGCGGAAAAAGTGGTTTATTACTGCCACAGATTTCTTTAGGATTATGGCATAACTTCGGTTCAGTAGATATTTTTGAAAACGGAGAAAATATTGTCAAAGAAGCTTTTGATAAAGGAATAACTCATTTTGATTTAGCCAACAATTACGGACCAATACCGGGTTCTGCAGAAACTAATTTTGGTAGAATTTTAAAGAATAATTTCCAAGGAAATTTACGTGACGAAATGGTGATTGCTACAAAGGCAGGATACAAAATGTGGGAAGGTCCTTATGGAGAATGGGGTTCAAGGAAATACTTAATATCAAGTTTGAATCAAAGTTTAAAGCGAATGAACCTCGATTATGTAGATATCTTTTATTCACATCGTTTTGATCCAAATACACCACTTGAAGAGACTATGATGGCATTAGATTATGCAGTACGAAGCGGAAAAGCTTTGTATGCAGGAATTTCTAATTATCCAGCGGAGCAAACGAAACAAGCAACTGAAATTCTGAAACAATTAGGAACACCTTGTTTAATTCACCAAGAAAAATATTCGATGTTTGTGCGCACCTGTGAGGAAGGGTTGCTGGACGTTCTAGAAGAAAAAGGAGTTGGTTGTATTGCTTTCTCACCATTGGCACAAGGATTACTTACCGATAAGTATCTAAAAGGGATTCCTGAAAATTCAAGGGCTTTTAATCCTAATGGACATTTGCAATCAGAAGAAGTATCTGAAGCTAAAGTTCAAAAGATAATAACGTTGAATGAAATAGCGAAAGAACGAAATCAATCTTTGGCACAAATGGCTTTGGCTTGGTTGTTAAAAGACAATAGAATCACTTCTGTTTTGATTGGCGCGAGTTCTGTGGGACAATTAAATAATAATATAGACAGTTTGCAGAATTTGGATTTCTCCGCAGCAGAATTAGCTGAGATTGAAAGTATTTTGGGATAATATATATAAAAAAGAGACGCACAATTGCGTCTCTTTATTTGATGTAATTTTAAAAGGTTAATTTTTTACGTTAATCTTTTTTGCAATAATTTTTTTATCTAAAACTAAGTCGGCATTTGTACCATTTTCAAGCAAAACAGGAACAGCCATTTTGTTTATTGGAGATGCGGATCCTTTAAAATTTGCAATACGTACATCGTTGAAATTATTAATTTCGATACCATTGGTAAAGTAAGGCATTCTGGTACCTGTCCAAGTTAATTTGAAGTCTTCAATAGTTAAGTTGTCAACATATTGTCCGTAAATTCCCGGAATGTCACGTTGAAAAAGCTGTTGTTTTTCATCCAGACATCCTCTTAAATCGATATTTCCGCCAGCTACATCGTTTAGTTTGCTGTCTACAAAATCAAAAGTTACATTTTTGAAATTGATGTTTTGAAGTCGGCTTTCTTCAGAACCATATACTAAAATTCCGTTTTCGGCTTTACAGTTTACGTTGCTAAAAGTCACGTTTTTGATTATGCCTAATTTTTCTGTTTCTGTACCAGCTACTTTTACTTTTCCGCGAACTGCCGAAATATGAATTGGTTCTCCATTTCCCCACCAATCGCCAGTTCTAAGCTTGGTTTCTATATTTACATTCGATACATTTATGTTTTCTAAGGAACCTTGATCTCTCAGAAATATCCCAATTCCTCTAGTTGAATTCGTAATATTACAATTGGAAATATTGATATTTCGAACCGAATTATGATCGAAATAACCTATTCTAATAGCACTTGAAGCAGATTGAAGATTACAATTTATAATATTAATATTTTCTGAAGAATGACGTAAATCTTTAAAACCGGGAACTTCAAAATGCGAAGCATACCCCACAACAATAATTGCATCGTCTCCTGTGCGAACATCACAATTACTAATCGTGATATTTTTTCCTGAAGTAATATCAATTCCATCTGCATTTGGCGCCAGCATATTGGTCCAAAGACGTATTCCGTCAATTAAAACACTGTCGCAATCGGCTATCAAAATAGTCCAGAAAGTAGATTGTGTTATGAAAACATCTTTTATAGTGACTCTTTTGCAATTACTGAAAATGATGGTTTGATAAGGTCTTTCTTTTGGTACAATTGGCCCGTCACCAATACTGCCATCCACCACTTTTCTGAAATTTTCTTTCTGGCGAGTGCCAGTAACGCCGCCCCATTCAATTTTTTTAGCTTTAGTTGCATCAAAAAATACACCGCCATTTGCATCAATATTTCCACTTCCAGAAATCGTAATATTTTCTGAATTCTCAGTAAAAAACATGCCGTAATGCACTCCGCTTACAGGAAGATAATCATTAATGTCAGCACTTCCTCTTAAAATTGCACCGCTTTCAAGATGCAGATTTACATTGCTTTTTAAGTTTACCGTTCCCATCATAAAAATACCTGCAGGCACATAAACGGTTCCTCCACCGTTTTTAAAACAAGTGTCGATTGTATTTTGGATAGCTTTGGTATTTATAGTTTTGGCATCGCCAATTGCTCCGTACTTTGTAATATCAAAAGTTTGTGCATTGGTTGAAAATGCAAAGCTGATGAATAGTAATATGATAATTTTTTTCATTTGATTTAATTTTAAAAAGTAACGGATTTAGTTGCAACTCAAAAGTTGTAATAGTACACTGCAGTACTTCTTTACATATAGAATTAAAAAGTTATTTCAATTTCAAATTGTACATTTTTACCAATTCCAATGTCAATTTATCCGAAGAAAAAACAGTATTCAAACCTTGTGGTTCTTGTGGAGGATCTGCAGTAAAAGTGTCTCCGATATTCCATTTTCCTGTAGCGTTAACGGCTTTTCCTTCGCCACCAAAGCCCCAGAAATTAATCCCTTGTAATGCCTCATTATTGTTGTGACTTTTCAGTAATCTTTCGAAGAAAGCTTTGTAAAATGTATTTCTATCCACTACGTAGGAATTTGGCAATAGACTTTCATTGGCTCTTGGTAATCCAAATTCTTCAATTACAATAGGTTTTCCTAATTTTTTTGCCACCGCAATATGGTCATTAATATATTGTGTGGCTTTTTCAATCGCAACTGGTAAAGTAGTTTTCGCATCATCAGCTTTGAACCAACCCCAGTTTTTCGGCCAAATATGCATCGTCAAATAGTCAATTTTTGGATTGTTATGGGTACGCTCAAAAGTAGCCAAATCATCATTCGAGCCTGCTTTTCCTTCAGAACCTGTCGAAATCAAATGGTTGGGGTCTAAACGGTCAATCAAATCAACAGTTTTATTCAGCCAAATTGTAAATTTTCCTTCATTTTCAATACTTTGTACACGAGGTTCATTACCTACTTGCCAAGCCATAATCGCATTGTCCTGGGTATATTTTTTATTATTATAGGCATTTGTTCGTCCCAAAATATACTTGATATGATTCTCAAAAGCCACCATACACGGTTCACAACTGTGGTATTGCTTTATATAATCCATAAATTGAGGCCAAGTGTTGGGTTTAATGTTCGGATTTGGAATTTTTCCGTAGCCATTCCATTCTAAATATTGTGACATACCGCCTGACCATTCCCAGTTGTTATTCAAATATAAAACCGCATACATGTTGCGTTTTCCCATTTCTGCAATCAAGAAATCCAAGCCATCCAATAAATCGGCATTGTATTTTCCTTGTTCGTATTGCAAAGCCGGACTAACGGTATAATCATACGTTCCGCCATCAGCTCCTACTAAAATTCGAAGATTGTCTATTCCGTTTTTTTTCATTAAATCCAGTTCGCGAAGCAATCGTTTACGATCACCCACTTTTTTGGAACCCAGTAAACTGCCATACCAATAATTGGTGCCAACATACGAATACGGTTTATCACCTTTGTAAAATTGCGTCCCTTTTACGGTTATTGGCGCTTGTTTTTGTGCCGAACAAACAGTTGCCGAAACACAAATAGCGAGCAGCATTATTTTTGAAACTAAATTCTTCATATTTTTTTATTTAGGAGCTATTTCCAGCTATACGTTGCAATCTTTTATTTTTTAAAGAAAAAAATAAAAGGATTTCCACTACTATCTGGGCTAGGGCTATTGTTATAACGGAACGATTATCTTGTCCATTTGTCTTTCTGATAAAGGAGTGATTAGACTCAAAATGGTTCTATCTATGTATTCTCGATTTTTTTAATTCGGTTAATGACTTCAATACAGGCCCGACCATTATGATAGGGACATTTCCAAAAACCGGCTTTGTCTTTTTCTATTAAAGAATAATCGGCATTTACACCCCAGTGCCATTCCCCGTTTTCTGTATCAAGAAGGTATTTCTTTATAAATTCCCAATTCTTTAAGACTACATCTAAATAGCTTTTATCTCCGGTTAATTCATAGGCATTAAAAAAACCAATCATCAATTCTGCTTGAGGCCACCAGTGTTTTTCGACAATTAATTCATTTCTTTCGGGATCCAATTCATACCATAAACCACCATCTTCATCAATTCCTTCATTGGTGACATCCGTAAGTTGAATAGCGTGTTTTTTATAACGTGCTATTAATTTTTCATTTCCAGAAATTTCTGCACATTGTAATAAAAGCCATGCAGCTTCTATGTCGTGTCCATAGGATATTACATCTGGGTTTTCGATCCAGTTTTCATCAAAAAATAGTTTTAAATGACCTGTTTCTTCATTAATAAAATGAGCATCAATTACCTCGAGCAATTCAACAATGTCATTAAGTAAGGTTTCCTCTTTCCAAACGGTATACAAATTGGCATATGCTTCCACAATATGCAAATGCGTATTCATTGTTTTCTTTTCGTTAGCGTCTTTATCACTCAAGCGCAAATCGTCAATGTTTTGCCAATGGCGTGTAAAAGCTTCTAGATACCCTTTGTTTATTGGATCGTAACTGTGCTCTTGAATTTTTTGGTACAAATGAATAGCGAGTTCTAATGCTTTTTCTTCTTTGGAAATAGCATAATATTCCGTCAATCCATAGATTACAAATGCGATCGCATAAATTTGGTTTTTGGTATCTTTTGGTGTTCCATCAGCATGTAAACTCCAAAAAATACCGCCAAATTCCGTATCATAAAAATGATCAGCGATATAGTCAAAAGCACGTTTGGCAATTTTTTTGTGCTCTTCGTATTTTGTTTGTTTGTAAGCTGCTGAGAACGTCCAAAGAATGCGAGCATTCAATACCGAACCTTTTTCTGCTTCGGTATAAATTACCTCGTTGGCATCAATTTGGCCTACAAAACCATTATTAACTGTATCCAATGAAAACGCCGACCAATATCCTAAAATAGAATCGAGTTCTGCTGTTAGTTCAAATTTTAATTTTTTTAATTGTAAGGACACGTTTATGAAATTGCTTTATTTTTATTTACTAATTCAATAATTGTATGCACTGATCCTGCTGATGTAAAGGTGTCTTCAGGAGTATTGGTTACGTAATCTACTAGTTTTTCAACAGATGAAACCGCTACATGCATTCTCGTATCTGATGAAGCGTAATAGATAAAAACAGTTCCATCTTCATCCTCAATCCATCCATTAGAGAACAAGACATTAGATACATCACCCACTCTTTCAATTCCTTCTGGCCCCATAAAATGTCCAGCAGGTTTGTGGGTTACTTTTGAAATATCATCTAAAGCTGTCATAAACATGTACAAAGTATATCGCAATCCTGCAGCGGTATTTCTTACACCATGTGCTAAATGCAACCAACCCTTTGTAGTTTTAATTGGTGCTGGACCTAAACCGTTTTTAAGTTCGTAAACCGTATGATATTGCTTTCCGTAAATGATAGTCTCGTTTTGCACCACTGGATTTGTAATGTCATCGATATAACCTAATCCTACACCACCACCATTTCCTATGTCAATAAATCCGTCTTGTGGACGCGTATAAACTGCATATTTTCCGTTTACAAATTCAGGATGAAATACTACATTTCTTTGTTGACCTGTATTCGAAATTAAATCAGGCAAACGTTCCCAAGTTATTAAATCTTTGGTTCGTACGATTCCTGCATTT
The DNA here is from genome assembly GCF_040822115.1 of Flavobacterium sp. WC2421. Taxonomy (NCBI): domain Bacteria; kingdom Pseudomonadati; phylum Bacteroidota; class Flavobacteriia; order Flavobacteriales; family Flavobacteriaceae; genus Flavobacterium; species Flavobacterium sp. WC2421. Next base: position 2,098,849 of record NZ_CP162004.1, read on the forward strand.
GCAATAGCAGAACTAGTATCTCCTTTTGGAGCATTTGGATCTTTTCTTTCGGTACAAAATATACCATAAATCCATCCGTCTTCGTGGTTTACTAAACGCATATCGTACACATTAGTGTCAGGATTCCCTTCGATTTGAGGCAATACACATGGTTTCTCCCAAAATTCGAAATTATCAACACCATTTGGACTTTCAGCAATAGCAATAAATGATTTACGATCAAAACCTTCTACACGAACAGCAAGAATATATTTATTATTCCATTTAATGGCACCAGAATTCAAAGTTGCATTTACCCCAATGCGTTCTAATAATAATGGATTAGTAGCTGGATTTAAATCAAATCTCCACTCAATAGGAGCGTGACTAGCTGTTATAATTGGATTTTTGTAACGTGTGAAGATACCGTTTCCAACAGTGTTTTTAGGTTCGTTTTTTTGTGCTATTAAAATTTGAAATTCGTTTTGAATATCAGTTTTTCTATTTTGGAAATCAGTGATCATATTTTTTGTATTCATAATTTAGAGTTCTAATTCAGGTATTATTTATTTAAATTTCGTTTGTTATCAAGTTCTTGTTCTATGATTTGTAGTTTTTCTTCATTCAATGGATAAAATAGAATAAAGAGTACTGAGATTGCTGCGGCAATAGCAGGAAGAATACTTAGCATGAGTTGGATTCCGTTTTGTGTCAAGGCGGTTTGTTCAATATTCGCCTGAAAACCATAAAATGCAAGAAGCCATCCTGTTGCAGCCCCACCAATTGTCCAACCAAATTTTTGTGACATAGAAGAAGCAGAGAATACTAATCCTGTTGCTCTACGACCTTGTTTCCATTCAGAGTAATCAGCACTGTCAGCATACATCGACCAGATTAAAGGAAAGATGCAACCCGCACAAATACTTATTAATATTTGGAAAACCATAATTAGTAAAACATCTTCTTTTCCAAAAAAGTAAAAAACAACGCTTAAAATTGCGGCTAAGGTCATCGCTCCAAAAAAGGTGTTTTTTTTACCAATTTTGTTTGCAATAGGAGTGGCGGCAATTACTCCAATAATATTCGCAGCTTGTCCTAGAACTAAGTATAATGAGGTTGGTGTCATTGCAAAAGTCTCTCCAAATACATTAAAACTGTAGTTTACTGTATTGCTTACGTAATATTTAAAGTAATAAACGGCTGCACCATCTCGGATTGAATTGAATACTAATGCACCAATTCCCGCACCAAGTAAAATCCACCATGGTTTGTTTTCCCATAGATCTTTAAGGTCTTCTTTTAAATTTGTTTTTTCATCAGAAATGGGTTTAACGCGCTCTTTGGTTAGAAAAAAACAGCCCCAAAAAAAGAGGGTCGTGATAATTCCAAATACGATGATGGTATATAACCAACCCGTTTTTGAATTCATATTTCCTCCAAAATGATTTACCAAAGGTTCTATTAACCAAAGTGCCAATAAGCTTCCAGCAAATGCAAAAACCATACGATAAGAAGATAGGGTTGTGCGTTCTTTTCTATCCGATGACATTACTCCAAGTAGTGAAGCGTAAGGAACATTGATTATGGAATACACCATCATCATTAAAGAATAAGTAATGTAAGCATAGATTATTTTGCCTTTTTCATCAAAATCAGGAGTATAAAATGTTAAGATACCTATTACGGCAAATGGAATTGCAGTCCATAATAAATAAGGTCTAAACTTACCCCAACGTGTTTTAGTACGATCAGCAATTATTCCTACAATGGGATCAAAACAAGAATCCCAGATTCTAGTTATTAAGAACATAGTTCCAACTACGGCTGGAGCTAGACCGAAAACATCGGTGTAAAAAAACATAAGATACATGCTGAATATTTTCCAAAACATAGAGGAGGCAGCATCTCCTAAGCCGTAACCAACTTTTTCTTTTATACTTATTTTATGGTGCATTTTTGGTTGTTTAAAGGTCTAAATGTTAATTAATTATTTTTATATAGGTTTTCTTTTTTCGCTTCTTTTTCGAATAGAATTTTATCAAGTTTATAAAAATTGATAAAGTCTTTTTCGCTTATTTGCCCTTTATAGGGTGCGTAATAATGCATTTTTTGTTCTTTCTCTTGCCATCCGTGGTTTCTCCATACTAATAGATAGGAAATTTTATAATCACCAATCGCTTTTATTAATGTATCAGTCCACCATTTATCATAAGGAATAGCTTCATAACCCGTTTCGGCAAAAGCCATAATTTTATTTTGTTCTTTGGTTACTTCATCCATGATTTTAAATTGTCTTTGGCAATTTTCTATAAAAGAATTATCTTTCGTAGGGTCACTGTATTGGTATTTATCAAAACTTAAAATATCAGCATAATCACTTCCAGGATAATATTCTAGAAACTCTTCTTTGGTATTAAAGTCGGCAGTATTGTAAACATATATTAAATTATGTACTCCTTTTTGCTGAAAATAATTAATAGTAAATTTCCATAATGCTTTAAACTCTTCTGGACTTCCATTGTTTTTGCACCACCAAAACCAGTTTCCTGTAAGTTCATGGTAGGGTCGGTATACCATAGGAATAGGTTTTCCATTTTCATCTTTTATAGATAAAATAAAGCGTATTCCTTCATCTAACCAAGATTTGAATTTTTTATGATTGACACCACCAGGTAGCGCTGATGCTAGAGAATTTGGAGTAATGTCCCAAGCGTTTTTATTTGTTAAAGGATTATCAATATGCCAGCTAAGAGTAGTAATACCTCCTCTTTTATGTGATTCTTTGATGTACTGTCTCATTTTATCAAATGGTACACCGTCTATATTTGTTTTTGATTTTTTTTCTAGTCCTGCAAGATCCCATCCATATACCGCAGGATAGTCTCCAGTGAGTTCTTTTACATCACTTCTTCCAGCTTCATATTTCCAATTTACACCGTAGGCTAAATCATCTTGGTGACCAAAAAAGATTCCAATATCAATTGATTTTTTTAAATTATTGTATAATTGTTGAGTTTCTATAGTTGATTTTGTATCAGAAAGAGATGATTTAGTATCATTAGGTTGTTTTTTTGAGGCGCAAGAGATAAAAAGGCAAAAAAGAGTGAATAGTGCAATAGTGTTTTTTTTCATTTTTGGGAGTTGATTTGAGTGCATGTTTTTTAGTACTCTACTTTTTTAAATTGATGCTAAAATAGTTTTTTATGTAATAAAAAAAACAAACGATTTAAGGAATGAAATTATTAAAACAATAAAAATAATGGATAATAAAAATGATTTGTATTTAATATGAATGTAGTTTTTAAAATAATGATAAATGTATTTTTCAAAGATAATTGGATGACTCGCTTCTAATTAATATTATTTTATCAATTATATATCATATTATTGCAAATAAAAAAGTTAATATGAGCAATCTGAAAAATTTTTACAGAGAAATACCCCCTCTTTCTTCGGGAGACAGTTTTTTGGTTTTTGACAGAGTCAAAGATAATTTTGACTTTCCAGTTCACTATCATCCTGAATTTGAGATCAATTTCATTCAAAATGGTAAAGGAGTGAAGCGTGTTGTGGGTGATAATATTGAAGAAATTGAAGATATTGAGCTGGTACTAATAGGACCTAATTTATATCATGGATGGGAACTTAATAGATGTAAAAACAATCAAATTCATGAAATTACGATTCAGTTTCATAATGATTTATTTGATGACACCTTGTTGTCTAGACGTATAATGAATCCTATTAAGGATATGTTTAATCGCTCAATTCATGGTATTTTATTTTCTAGAAAAACTGCTGAAGAGCTTGCTTCTCGTCTTGTTAAAATCTCAAAACTGGATGGTATAGATTATTTTTTAGAGATCATTTCAATTTTATATGACTTAGCTAACTCTAGGAATCAGAGGCTTTTATCTACTTTTACTGTTGATCATGATACGTTTGAAGATTATGATAAAATGAAATTGGTTTATGAATATGTGCAAAATAATTTTGCCGAAAAAATAACTTTGGATGAGGTTTCCAGTGTGGCGAGCATGTCGAGTATTTCATTTAATCGATTTATAAAAAAGAGGACTGGTAAAACTTTTGTCAATTATATAAATGATATTAGAATTGGGTATGCTGCAAGATGGCTAGTTGAAAAGGATCTGAGTATATCTGAAGTTGCATTCAAATCTGGGTTTAATAATATTGCTAATTTTAATAGAAGTTTTAAGACTATTAAAAAATGTACTCCAAGTCAGTATAGAGAAGATTTTTCGGGGTTAAAAAGAATTTTATAACATTTTTTCTTAATTGATTCTATTTGTTTTCACTGTACTTTAGAACCTTTTTTGCGAAAACAGCATAGTCTTCTTTTTTTTTGTAAGACAATTTTATATAGCCTTTAATTATTAAAGGCTATTTTTTTTTACTCCATTTCATTTCATTTTATCGTATTTTTTTTATCAATTAATTATACAATACGTAATTAAAAATGTGTTTTTTTTTCAAATACATATAGTTATTGAGTATAAAGTAAAAATATTATCATTAAATGATATAATACTATTAATAAGATGTTTGCTTGTGTTATAGATTTGTTAATTATAAATAATTAAAATTAACCTGTATTCTAATTTCTAATTTTTTCCCTTTTAGAAATTAGTATTCTTAACTAACCAAACATTTATTATGAAAAAATTATTGTCTAATTTGATTCATTGGAAAATCAATCATCGTCTGTTTCCTTTGATGTTATTTTTATTACTAACAAGTACTTTTGTTACTGCTCAAACCAAAATTTCGGGAGTGATAAAAGATGCGAATGGGCTTACTATCCCAGGAGCTAATATTGCAATTGTTGGGTCTAGTAAAGTCGTATCAACAGATATTGACGGTAAATATGAAATTGATGCGCCATCAACTGCGACATTATCATTTTCCTTTATTGGATTTGACACTCAAAAAATTGCTGTAAAAAGCAGGTCAAAAATCAATGTAACTTTATTAAGTGATTCACAAGCTTTAAATGAAGTTGTAGTTATTGGATATGGAACTCAAAAAAGGGGAGATATCAATAGTTCAATATCATCTGTTAAAGCAAAGGATTTAGAGAACATTAAGCAAGTCAACATTGATCAAATGTTGCAAGGTAAAGCTGCAGGTGTTTCTATAACAAATAACTCTGGATCTCCTGGTGGAGCGGCTTCGGTTAGGATCAGAGGAACAACTTCTATATCTGGGACTAATGAACCTTTATATATTATTGATGGTATTCCTATTTCTGGTGATGCTACAGGCAAATCTACAAGTGGACAAGCTCTAGCAGGAAAAGATGGTTTTTCATCAACTGGTGGGGGTGGTAATAGCGCTGTAAGTCCTTTGTCAATGATAAATCCAAATGATATTGAATCTATTGATATTTTAAAAGACGCTTCTGCGACAGCTATTTATGGTTCAAGAGGAGCAAATGGTGTAATTATTATTACTACTAAATCGGGTAAAAAAGGTGCAGGTAAAATTACTTATGATACGTACTCTTCTTTTATAGCAAATTCTAAATCTCTTGATGTAATGAATTTGCAACAATTCGCAAAAAACAAAACAGATTTAGCAAATTTATACGGATACGAAGTTAGACCAGAGTTTGCCCATCCTGAATTATTGGGATTAGGAACAAATTGGCAAGATGAGGTGTATAGAACAGCATTGGCTAAAAGCCATCAATTATCATTTTCTGGAGCCAAAGAAGGAACAAGTTATTATTTGTCTGGAGGATATTTAGATCAAGAAGGAACTATTATTGGTTCGGGTTATAAGAGATACACGGTAAGGTTAAATGTAGATTCAAAAGTTAAAGACTGGTTGAAAGTGGGGTCAAATTTGACTTCTGGAATAACGAATGAAAAAATTACTGTGAATCAAAGTTTTCAAGGTTTGATTAGTAATACACTACTACAATCTCCTGATATACCAGTAAGGAATATTGATGGAACTTTTGCAGGACCTCCTAATAAAGACCAAAGTGTTACTTATTATAATCCTGTTGCTGAAGCATTAACAAGAGAGAATTCATTAGTAAGAAAAAACTTTTTGGGGAATATCTATGCCGAGATTGACATTGTTAAAGGTTTGAAATACCGTGCTGAAGTTTCGGCAAATACCGAGTTTTCTGAAAACAATGATTTTAGACCTTCTTATAAATGGGGGTCTCAAGTAAATCTTTTGGCAGATTTAAACATGAGAAGACAAAATTGGTATTCAACAAATATTAAAAACTTGTTGACGTATGACAAACAGATAAATAAACATAAGTTTACTGTTCTAGTAGGTCAAGAAGCAAATGATAGTCATTGGGAAGGATTAGTAACTTCATCAGAAGGGTTTCAGACTAATGAAAACCATACTATAAATTTAGCCAATGTTGATAATAACACAGTAACAGGTTACAAAGGTAGTGCATCGTTATATTCCCTCTTTGGGCGTGTTATTTATGATTTTGATAATAGATTTAGTTTAAATGCCTCAATAAGAGCTGATAAGTCTTCAAAATTTGACCCTGCAAATGGGGATAAACAATGGGGCGTTTTTAGAGCGGTTTCTGGATCTTGGAAATTGTCTAACGAGGCTTTTATGGAAAGTACTCGTGACTATATCGATAATATTAAATTTAGATTAGGATATGGTGAAACGGGGAATCAACAAATTGAAAACAATAGGTACACTGCTTTATTAGGACAACAAAGCTCTGGTTTAGGTAGTGGGTTTTTAGTGTCAAACTCTCCAAATCCGGATTTAACTTGGGAATCACTTAATCAAAAAAATGTAGGACTTGATTTTACACTATTTAATTCAAGATTATCTGCAAGTGTTGATTTTTATGAAAAAATTTCAAAAGACTTTTTGTTTCAAGTGCCATTGCCAATATACTTGACAGGTGGGGGAGGTCAATACGGAGGGATTTCTGCTCCTTATTCTAATCTTGGAACCATGAGTAATAAAGGATATGATATTACTTTAGGCTATAATACAAAAGGAAGTGGTTTTAATTGGAGTTCCTCATTAGTTTTTTCTCATTATGTAAACAAACTGGTAGATATTCAAAATGGTATTATTTTGACACAACAAGTAAATACAAATGGATACCAACCAGTCGTGGCAACAAATACCGTAGTAGGACAGCCAATAGGGATGTTTTATGGCTATGTTTCTGAGGGGATTTTTAAAGATATGGCAACACTAAATGCAGCGCCATTACAATTTGGTCAAACTGTTGGGACTGGTGCTGGACAAACGTATTTAGGAGATGTTAAATACAAAGATGTGAATGGCGATGGCGTAATTGATCCATTAGACAAAACGTTAATAGGTAGTCCACATCCAGATTTTACTTTCGGATTTACCAATAATTTTAATTACAAAAATTTTGATCTTTCTGTTTTCTTACAAGGTTCATATGGTAATGATATCTTGAATTTAACTAAAAGAGCAGGTACAACTAATGCTTCATTATATGAAAATCAATTGGTAGAGGCAGCAAATTATTGGACTCCAACAAATACAAATACGGATATTCCAAGACCTATTGCAAATTCATCAAATACGAATCTTGTGATTTCAAGTCGTTATCTAGAAGATGGTTCTTATATGAGAATTCAAAATCTAACTTTTGGATATTCATTGCCTCAAGATGCTATTTCAAAATTAAAAATGTCAAGATTAAGATTTTATGGTTCTGTACAAAACTTGTACACTTTTACAAAATATTCAGGTTACGATCCAGAGATTGGTTCTTTTAATCAGAATCCTCTTTTGTCAGGTATTGATAATGGAAGGTACCCATCTCCAAGAACATTCACAGTTGGAGTAAATGTTGAATTTTAAAAAATAATAAATTAGAAAGATGAAATATAAAACTTTTTTTAACACCTATAGATTGCTTAGTGTAGCAATTGTATTTTTAGTTTTTGGGTCTTGTCAGGAAGACTTCACAAACAGACCTCCAGAGGATGCAATAAGTTTAGATTCTTATTACAGTACTAATGAGCAGGTAGCATCGGCTACTAATGGGATGTACAGTAGAACTTGGTTTCAAATGTATAATAAGTTCTATTGGGCTCTAGAAGTAGGATCAGGTAACATGTATTCAGGTTCACCAGATGTAAGTGGTTTAAGAACATTTTCTTTAAACGGGAGTGATCCTGAATTGGAAAATGGTTGGGCGTCACTTTGGGCTAATGTCGCTCAAGCTAATGCAATAATTAATTTCTTGGAATCAAGAGTTGGTTCAGCAGTTAATCCAGCTGTTGTTCAAAACACAATTGGAGAAGCTTATTTTATGAGAGCGACTGCCTATTTTGATTTAGTGAGAATATGGGGAGCTGTACCTATTATAGAAAACAATTTAGATTTCTCTAGTAATCCTAATGTTAATACTAATTCAGTTGAAGATATCTATAAGTTAATCACTATGGATTATCTCCAAGCGATTGATCGATTAGCTGATAGAACTAGAGGGGCTAATTATGGGGTTAATGGACATGTTTCAAAAGGATCTGCAAAAGCTTTTTTAGCTAAAGTTTACTTATACCAAAAAGATTATCCTAATGCTAAATTGATGGCAGAGAGTGTAATTAATAGTGGGGAGTTTAAACTTCTTGGAGGCGATCAATTACCAGATAAAAGTTTTGCTGATTTATTTTTGTATAAAAACAACAATAATGAAGAATCAATATTTGCATTACAATGGAAAGGGGATGGGAATTACGGTTCAGGAAACAATTGCAATACACAATTTGGTATAAGTTCATCTACAGTTTCTACTTCAAATGCTTCCTATGGAGGTGTGTTTGGTCCTTCTCAAGAAGTGATGTCTTTATATGTTACTGGAGATAAAAGAAAACATGAAACTGTAATGACTCCTGGAGATGTATATCCTAATATGAACACTACAACAGGGATTGGTTTTACTGTTCCTGATGAAAATAATGCTCAAGGTTCTGGGGGAGGAATTAAGAAATATTGCATTGGTGTAAAATCTGATGCAACTGGACCAACAGATGCCTGGGCGATGATGGATAATAATAGCTATGTGATGCGTTATGCTGAGTTGCTATTGATACACGCTGAGGCTATTTTAGCAGGTGGATCAAGTACAGGTGATGCAGCAGCATTACGTTCATTTAATGCTGTTAGAAATAGAGCAGGATTAGCCAGTAAAACATCAATTACTTTTGATGATATTTTTAAAGAAAGAAGGTTAGAGTTATGTTTTGAAGGAGATTATTGGTTTGATTTAGGGAGAATTGATAAAACAAAAGCAATAGCAATTATGGCTGCTCAAAATAGAGGAGATAAGAATGGTTCTGCCTATTTTACTCCAATTTATGACCCGGTAAATAGACAGGCTAATGACTTTTTAATGCCTTACCCAGATAATGATGTTGCTAAAAATCCAAAATTATTGGAAGCTCCAGTTCCTTATACTTTCAAATAATATTAAAAAATAATGATTATGAAAAAATTAAAAATAAAATATTTATTGAGCTTTCTGATGATGGCTACAATATTTATTAGTGTACTATCTTCATGTTCAAATGACGATAATGGGACTGCATCATCAGCTTTGACAATTGAAAGCGTGAGTAAGTCAGAAGCTGGGGATTTAGTACCTACAGCTGTTGGTTTTGCAAATAATGTGTATATCATAAAAGGGTCTGGTTTTAGTACTGTTGAAAAAATATATTTTAATGATACGGATACTTATTTTAACCCAACTTTAGTAACGGATACAGCAATTTTTGTAACTATTGATTTGAATACTCCATATGCAAACTCATCTAATGAGTTAAAGATTGTTACTAAAAATGGGACTGTAACTTATCCATTTGTTGTGGCTCCGCCAGCCCCTGTTTTATTATTTGGATTTAATCCAATCAATGCTGTTGAGGGCGATATTATTACAATATACGGGAACTTTTTTCTTGACCCTGTGGTGACTATCGGTACAACTGCTACTCCAGTAATTTCGTCTTCATTAACAGAGATTAAAGTAAAAATTCCTGCAAATTCAGATGGTAAATATGTAAATGTAACCACTATTTCAGGTACGATTAAATCTGCTGCTGCTATTGGTTCGGCACTTTATGATGATGCTTTGCAAGGAGATGCGGGGCATTGGATGTGGAATGGGGCTGATACTTTTAATACCGATTACACTTCGGATAAGGCTCAAGGGTTAAAAAGTATAAAATTTATTTTTGGTGGATGGAATGGTGCTGATATGAAGTTTGCTTCCAGAGATGTAACAAAATATAAAGCATTTAGAGTTCGTGTTAAAAGCATTTCTACTAATGCAGATGCCAGTGTTATATTTGTTTTTGGAGGATGGGCATTTCAAATTAAAAAGGCACTATCAACTGATTGGACCTATATCGAGATTCCTTTTTCTGAAATTGGCAATCCTACTACATTTGATCAGTTGACTTTACAAGAGTCAGGTAGTTTTGGAGGAAATACAATCCTTATGGACGATATGGGATTTGTCTTAAAATAATATTTTGTTTAAGTGAGTTTGGTTGAGCAATTCCCTAATTTAAAAATTAGGGAATTCTTTTTTTTAATCTATGTTAATAATTAAATATGAAAAAAATAACAATAAGTTTTTTAACATTACTAACCTCTTTTGTAGGCTTTAGCCAAGGAAATAAAGTGAATCAAACTGGTGGAAAATTTGAAGGTCTTGCTATGGCTCCACCAATGGGTTGGAATTCTTGGAATACATTTGAAACCAATATAAATGAAAAACTAGTAAAAGAAACTGCCGATATTATGGTAAGTACAGGAATGGCAGCCGCTGGTTATAAATATATTGTCCTAGATGATGGATGGATGACTAGAGAAAGAGATGCTAATGGAGATTTAGTTCCGGATCCTATTAAATTTCCAAGTGGAATGAAAGCCTTAATTGATTATGTTCATTCTAAAGGTTTGAAATTTGGACTATACAATTGTGCAGGAACACAAACTTGTGCAGGGTATCCAGGTACACGAGGATATGAATATCAAGATGCACGATTTTACGCTAGCCTAGAAATAGATTATCTAAAGTATGATTGGTGTAATACAGCAGGAATTAATGCTCCCGAAGCGTATGCAACGATGAGTAACGCGCTTAAAAAAGCGGGAAGACCTATTGTTTTTAGTCTTTGTGAATGGGGAGATAATAAACCTTGGGAATGGGGGGAACCGATTGGGAATCTTTGGAGAATTTCGGGAGATATTTATCCTTGTTTTGATTGTGAATTTCACCATGAAGAAGGAAACTGGTCTTCTTGGGGATTTATGAAAATTGCCGAAATGCGTAAAGACATTCGTAAATATTCAGGACCTGACCATTGGAATGATTTTGATATGATGGAAGTGGGTGATGGAATGACAAATACTGAAGATAAAACCCATTTTACGATGTGGTCCATGTTAGCTTCACCATTAATAGCAGGTAATGATTTCAGAAAAATGTCTAAAGAAACCTTGGCGATTTTAACTAATAAGGCATTAATTGCAGTCAATCAGGATAAATTAGGGATTCAAGGGTTTAAACTTTCAGCAGTAGATGGATTAGAAGTATGGGTGAAGCCATTATCTGATGGAAACTGGGCAGTTACATTTTTAAACAGAACAGAAGTAGCTAAAAATATTAATTTTGATTGGAAAAAGAACCCAATTAAAGACCCTGACTTTGGCTTTGAAGCCGATTTCAATAAAACAATATTCAAGTTGAAAGACCTTTGGAATAACAAGGATATAGGTACTACCAACAAGAATTTTATGGTTACTATTGCTTCTCATGATGTAATTACTTTGAAACTAATTAAATAAAAATAAACTATGAGTATAATTTATAAGATTATTATAATGTTGCTTTTAATGTGTTCCAGTCTAATGACTGCTCAATTTGTAAAAAAGCACGGGCAGTTAAAAGTAGCAGGTACACAACTTGTGGATGTTAATAATGAACCTATAGTATTGAGAGGGATGAGCTTTGGTTGGCATAGTATGTGGCCACGGTTTTATAATGAAGATGCAGTAAGTTGGTTAAAGAAAGATTTTAAATGTACTGTTGTCCGAGTAGCTATGGGTGTTGAAGCTGGAGAAAGTCCTTACATTAAGAAGCCTGAATTCTCAAAAGAAAAAATTGAAGCAGTAGTAAAAGGAGCCATCAAATCGGATATTTATGTGATTATTGATTGGCATAGCCATAATATTAATTTGGAAGAGTCTAAAGTATTTTTTGATGAGATGTCAAAAAAATACGGAAAGTATCCTAATATTATATATGAAGTTTTTAATGAACCAGATTACGAAACTTGGCCCGAAGTAAAAGCTTATGCTGAAGAAGTAATAAAGGTAATACGAACTAACGATCCTAACAACGTAATTTTAGTAGGGAGTCCTCGCTGGGATCAAGATGTTAACCTTCCTGCAGAGGATCCTATAAAAGGATATAAGAATCTAATGTATACCATGCATTTTTATGCAGCGACTCATCAAAAAGTATTGCGAGACAGAACAGATAAAGCGATAAAATCTGGTTTACCCATTTTTGTTTCAGAGTCTGCTGGTATGGAAGCCACTGGAGATGGACCATTAGACTATAAGGCTTGGCAAGAATATATTGATTGGATGGAATCAAAAAAAATAAGTTGGATTACATGGTCGGTTTCTGATAAAGACGAAACCTGTTCAATTCTAAAAAAATCGGCAAAGTCAAATGGAAATTGGAAAAAGATAGATTTGAAAGAATCTGGAATTAAGGTGCGAGAATTATTACGGAAATATAATAAAGAATAGTGTGATAAAATAGACTGTAAAAATAACAGTGTAGTTTTTTAATAGTGAAATTTGTTTTTTTTTTCTTTGTAGTTTATATGGGTGCCCCTATTTTTTAATAGGGGTATTTGTGTTTTTAGCATGTTTTTTATTGTTTTTAATCGTTTTTTATTTTGTTTTGACTATTTATTGTTTGAAAAACAAGGGGGTTTGACTGAGAAACGCGTTATGAATATTTTGTTTTTACATCGTCAAAAATGAGGAATACTTATTTTTTTAAAGTGTTTTTTTGTAATTAATAATTCTAACGGTTTTAAGTTAAAAATTCGGATTTTATTTATTTATCTTAAATAAAAGTTAATAAATTCGTCCCCAGAACAAGGAAAAATTCCTTCTTTAACATTTTTTATCATTAAAAAACGATTAAAAAAGTAACTAACTAAAACTAAATTAATATGAAAAAAGTAGTAATTATGTTGGCTTTTGTGCTGACGGGAACTATGACATTTGCTCAAGATGCACCAACATCAACACCATTAGAAATTTCAGGTTCGGGAGATCTTTATTATAAATATGACTTTTCTAAAACAGCAAACATCCCAACAAGCTTTGCTTCAGATCAAAACTCTGTTTCTTTAGGAATGATCGATATCGCATTGAAAAAAACAACTGGTAAAACCTCTTTTGTAGGTGAGATTTCTTTTGGTCCTAGAGGGCAATTTCAATCTATCTTAAATTCCGATGGTACTTACGATGAGTTAGGCGCTAACTCTTTCCATATTCAAAACTTGTATGCTACTTATGCAGCAACTGATAAATTAAGTTTTACCGCTGGTTTTATGGGAACATTTATAGGATATGAAGTGATTTCTCCTTTAGCTAATTTCCATTATTCAACTTCTTATTTGTTTACTAATGGACCATTCCAAAATGCAGGTGTTAAAGCTAACTACGCCATAACTGATAAAGTAGGTTTAATGGTAGGTGCATTTAATGATGCTTGGAATTCTTATCAAGCAGATGCATTTAAAGGATTAAACGCTTTTGGAGCTCAATTGTCTTTAGCTCCAACTGAAGGGGTAAATGCTTACATCAACTTTATGGATGGTTCAGTAAGTGGTACAATCGTTGACTTAACTGCAACATTCAAACTTTCTGATAAATTTTTATTAGGTCTTAATGCTGCTGATTACTCTAACGATGGTGATGTTGGTTATACAGGTGTTGCTTTGTACCCATCTTATGCAATCTCTGATAACTTTGGCTTAGGTTTACGTGGGGAGTATTTTGATTATAAAAAAGGTTCTGGAGATACTTCAGTTACTGCATTAACATTTTCAGCCAATTTAAAATCAGGAGGATTAACATTTATTCCGGAGTTTAGAATAGATAATTCATCTGATGAAGTATTTGTTGACTCTAATATGGCTGCAACAAAATCTGCTGCACAGTTTGCTTTTGGAGTTGTATATGGTTTCTAACCATAAACCATAAAAGAATTTTAGATTATATATTTGTAATAATAACTTATAATTTTTTTTTTTGACTGTCAAAATAACTCTAGTATTTTGGCAGTTTTTTTATGATGTATTGTCTCGATAGTGCTTCATAAAATAAGACTATAAAAAAAGAGTTTTCCATATGGAAAACTCTTTTTTTATAGTCTATAAACTACTAGCTATTGTTTTTTGTATATGGAATAAATAGTGTTTATTGTATTTTCATCTAGTATATCACTTACATCTGTTTGAATAAAATGGCGTTTGAAAGCTATAATTGCAGCTGAAAGATTTTTTGTGTTATATCCTATAATTCGTAACCCTTGCTCTGGATTAAAATTTACTGGAGCTGTTTCTAAAAGATCATCTTTCCATATTCCAAATCCATTTTCGGCCAATGTTTTCCAAGGGAATAGGGTACTTGGATCATTTTTTCGAGTAGGAGCAATATCGGAATGGCCAATAATATTTTGAGCAGGAATGTTGTATTCTCTTTTTAATTTACTCAATAACGCCATTAAACTAGTTATCTGAGCTTCTGAAAAGGGCTCTGTGCCATTATTGTCTAATTCAATTCCTATTGAAGCCGAATTTACATCTGTATTTTTCCCCCATGATCCACTGCCAGCATGCCAGGCGCGTAAGTAGTCATTTAGCATTTGTACTACACTTCCATCATCTCCTATCACATAATGTGCACTTACTTGTGTTCTTGTAAGAGTAAATGTTTTGATAGTTTGTTGAATCGAGTCTTGTGCGGTATGGTGTATGATAATAAAATTTGGTTTACGTAAATTAAAATTTACAGTTCCAATCCATTCCGTTTTTATACCATTTCCTATTGGGGTAGACCCCATTTTAGATATTGTATCTTTAAAAGTATATAATTGTTTTGTGTACACATTATCAATACTAATTATAGTTTTTGTGACAATAGGTAATGCTTCTGGTTCTTTACTTGAAATTGTTTCTTTAAAAGATTTTAGTTTGCTATCATATTCCTTTTCACTTGCCTTATATGGATTTGTGGAGCAGGATGTAATAACAATTGTAAGAATGAAGTAATAAAAATATTTTTTCATAGTATTAACAAGGGGCTTATTGTTGATCAATAATTTTTATCTATTTCTTCTTGATCTTTTTTTGCTGTTGCTTTCTTCGTTTAGTGCTTTGTATTTTACTTTTTGGTCTTCATTCAAAAATTCGTTAATTTTTCTGTCAGTAGTTTCAGAAAGCGCTTTTATTTCCTCTATTTTTTGCTCTTGACTGGTCTCTCCCTTTATTAAAATTCCTTGAGAGCGAATGCTTTCAATTAAAACATTTGATATAGCAATCTCTTGTAAAGCGTCAAGATCAAGTTCAAGTTTTAGTTTTTCCATTATTTTACCTACGGTTACTTCTACAGGTATTTCCTTAGGTTTATCATGACTTGGGCCTTGATTCAATTGACTCATTTGCCCCATTCGTCCTCCACCATAACCACCTCCGCCATATCCATTACCATAACCACCATACCCATTATTTCCATATTGAGCCGAAACAGAATTAATTGATAATAACACAAGTGTCAAAACTAGTAAAGAGTGAATTGTTTTCATGTTTATTTTTTTAGTGATTTATAATGTGGAATAAGATAATATAAAATTAGGCTGGCTCTCCGTATAAGTCAAATTCAGTTGCTTCAATAATCTTAATCATAGCAAAATCACCAGTTTTCAAATAAAATTTAGAAGCATCAATAAGAACTTCGTTATCTACATCAGGACTGTCAAATTCAGTTCTTCCTACAAAATGACCGCCTTCTTTTCTGTCGATAATACATTTGAATGTTTTACCTAGTTTTAATTGGTTTAAATCCCATGAAATTTGTGATTGCAGTTCCATTATTTCGTTTGCACGGTCTTGTTTTACATCAGCTGGAACATCGTCTTCTAATAAGTAAGCGTGTGTGTTTTCTTCATGAGAATAAGCAAAACAACCCATTCTGTCAAATTTAATTTCTTGAACCCAGTCTTTTAAGATGTTAAAATCTTCTTGTGTTTCTCCTGGATATCCTACGATTAAAGTCGTACGAATCGCCATTTCTGGAACTGCTGCACGGAAATCTTTCAGTAATTTAGTTGTTTTCTCTTGTGTTGTTCCACGACGCATTGATTTCAATATAGAATCTGAAATATGTTGTAATGGAATATCAATATAATTACAAATTTTTGGTTCACGTTTCATGATTTCCAAAACATCCATTGGAAAACCAGTAGGGAAGGCGTAATGCAAACGAATCCATTCAATACCTTCTACTTTAACTAGTGCTTCTAATAATTCACCAAGATTACGTTTTTTGTAAATATCAAGACCATAATAAGTTAAATCTTGAGCAATTAAAATTAATTCTTTTACACCATCTCTTGCTAGACCTTCTGCTTCTTTTACTAGTTTTTCAATAGTTTGAGAAACGTGTTTTCCACGCATAATTGGAATAGCACAAAAACTACATGGTCTATCGCAACCTTCAGCAATTTTTAAGTAGGCATAATTTTTTGGAGTAGTAGTCAAACGTTCCCCAAGTAATTCATGTTTATAGTCCGCTCCTAAGGCTTTTAATAACGCAGGTAATTCAGTTGTTCCAAAGAATTGATCCACATTTGGAATTTCTTTCTCTAAATCAGGTCTGTAACGTTCAGATAAACAACCTGTAACGAAAACTTTGTCAACCAATCCTCTTTCTTTCTTATCGGCATATTCTAAAATCATATTTACTGATTCTGCTTTGGCATTATCAATAAATCCACACGTATTAATAACAATAATGTTACCTTCTGTTTCTGCTGGAGCCTCGTGTTCAACCTCTTTTCCGTTGGCACGAAGTTGCCCCATTAAAACTTCGCTATCGTATATGTTTTTTGAACACCCAAGGGTGATCACGTTGATTTTATTCTTTTTTAAAGACTTGGTTCTCATAGATTTGTAAATTGGAGTGCAAAATTACGCTTTTTTATTCAAACAGAACTTGTTTCCCTTCTTTTTAGCTATTTTTTATGGAGCTATTCCTGCTATCCGATACAAACGAAGTTCACTGAACTCCTTTCTAAATAAAGATTTAGTGAAGTAATCTCCTGAGAAAAATCGGGAGGATTTTCACTGCTATTAAGGCTAGAAAAAAACCGTCTTGTTAAAATTAGAACGAGACGGTTTGTAATTGTTTCTTCGTATTATTTACAATTCAAATAATAGGGTGAAAGTAATGTTGTTGTTAATGGAGTTGATTTTGGCTCCATCAGTTAACCCTTGACTAAAAAATCCTTGTTGTGAATCTCTTTTGGCGTAAGAATAAGCTAAATCCGCTTTAGTAGATCCAAAGTTGTAGCCTAAACCGCCTGAATATCCAGTTAAGTCTCCTATTGTTGTTCCGTTTTTGTAAGGACTTTGTTCATATCGATATCCTCCTCTTAAACTTATTTTTTCAATTTTATATTCGGCACCAATTCTTAGCTCGCCAGTATTGTTAAGAGTGTTACTCATAGTGTTATTTAATCCACTGAAATAGGCATCATTCTCTGGCTTGAATTTAGTTTTGCTATAATCTTTTATCGCATAATCAATGCTTATTAATCCTGATTTTCCAAAAATATAAGCAAAACTCCCTGTTAATTTACTTGGTGTTTGTAAATTGTACGGTGCATAAACATTAGTAATTCTTGGGTCAACTACATCCGATGGTAAAGAGCCGTCAACATTGCTACTTACAGCAACAAGTTTTTGAGAAAGTTCGTCACTTAAATGATACCATGTTGATGATTCATAGGCTAGTCCTAATCGCATTTCATTGGTCACTTTAGCGATGGCGCCTAATTGGAATGAAAATCCTGTTCCATAAGTGTATAATTCATTATTAAACTGTGCTTTAGTAACTTTGTAATTAGAGTCTAAAGCGTTGTTGTTGTCTTCATAAAAAACAGAAGACTGTCTGAAATCTGCAAAGTGTGAATTAAGATTTATTCCTAGGTATAATTTATCTTTATATGAAGTAGAAGCATTAAAAGAAAGTTTTCCATTATAACCAGTAGTGTAGACGCTATTTTCTTGGTAGTAATTTCCACCTGGAGCAACATTTGAATTGTATTGGGTGTTGTTAGCGTCAGTCGTTTCAGGATTTATGACGTACCCTTGGTATCCAAAATAAGCTTGTTGCGTTCCGTGGTCTAAACTACCGTAATTTGAATTTTCAAGTGTATTTAAAGGAACTCCATTTGCATAACTTAAAAAGTAATTGGCGATGGAATTCGTTGGGTTGGTTCCTGCAGAAAATACAGAATTATTATAATTATTGGTATTTTCATAATCGATACCTACAGCAATTTTGCTCCAATTACTACTTGGGTTTTGGTTTTTGAAAACAAAAACTCCTCCAGCTTGACTTAAGTCAAATGAATTCTTATTATCGGTTGTTGTAGTTCCAAAATAGGTTGAATTATTTTTAATATCATTATTGCTTAACGTAACTGCGATTTGATTGTTTATAAATACAGCTGAACCAGCTGGATTAACACTTAGAGAAGATAGGTCGCCTCCAAGAGCGCCAAAAGCACCGCTCATTGCTTTGAATCGTGCGGTACCGTTTAAGTTGTCTTGTGAAAAGCGTAATGCATCGGTTACCTCTTGTGATTGTACGACACCGAAAGTTAAGCCTGTCATTATTAAAAATATATATTTTTTCATTTTGATGATTTTTTATAAATATGAATTGTTATTATCTTCTTCCTCCACCAGATGATGATCTTCCTCCACCAGATGAAGATCCGCCTCCGCCAGATGAGGATCTTCCACTATTGCTATTGTTTCCACCGCTATTGTAAGAACTGTTAGATCTTGATGGAGAATAGCTGTCATTTCTTGAGCTATTTGAATTTGTTTGTCTACTAGTATTTGTATTGACTCTTCGAGTTGGAGTGTTGTAAGATTGGTTTTGTGATTCACTTCTTCTAGTAAAAGTTGGACTTGTTCTTGAGGTATTAAAATTTGTATTGTTTCTTCTATAGTCTACTGTATTGCTACTTCTATTAGTGCTTGTTCTGTTTGGAGAATAGTTTCTTGAGCTATAGTTTCGGTTTGTATTTGCTGTATTAGAATAGTAAGAAGAAGAACCTCTTCTACTTGGATTGTATGAATAATTGCGATTGTTATAATAATTGTATCCATAATTAGAATAACCATAATATGGATAGCCATAGCCATAATAAGGATAACCCCATCCAAAGTTAGAATACCCATACCCGTAATAAGGGTAACCCCATCCGTAATTAGAATATGCCCAACTGTTATAAGGATAACCCCAACCGTAATTAGCGTAGCCTAATCCATATGATGAATAGCCCATTCCGTAACCAAAGCCGATTCCCCAATTGTTTGGTTGTATTGTAATATCTGTTCTTGAATAATTATTTCCCCAGTCAGCATAATTGGAGTTTGATTGTTGTAAACTATCATTTACAGCATCGTAATCACTGTATTCATCAATATTCGTAAAAATCTCAGTTGATTGATTCTCATCTTGGAGAGAACTGAAATAGTCTTTGTAGTGATTGTTTTCATTACTTTGTGGAGCTCTCTCAGTTCTGCTAGAAGTGCTTCCGCCGTAAATTCCATCACGTTCATAATAGGAGCTATTTTGATAGGATCCACATGAAGTGAATAAGAGACTCAAAAATACAATAATAGAATAAATTGGCGTATTTTGGGATGAAAAAATATTAGTTTTCATATCTGTATGGTTTTTTATTGTTGCACATTACAAAAATAGTTAGTTTTGTGGAACTATTTAGTTAAATAAAACAAAACAAAATTTGTGCCAAACTATTCAATATGAGTAAGAACCTTACTACAAGATCAGAAGATTATTCAAAATGGTATAACGAGCTGGTTGTAAAAGCGGATTTAGCCGAAAATTCAGGAGTTAGAGGCTGTATGGTTATCAAACCTTACGGTTATGCCATTTGGGAAAAAATGCAAGCAGAACTAGACAGAATGTTTAAAGAAACAGGGCATCAAAACGCCTATTTTCCTTTATTTGTTCCAAAGAGCATGTTTGAAGCCGAAGAAAAAAACGCAGAAGGATTTGCTAAAGAATGCGCTATTGTAACGCATTACAGACTGAAAAATGATCCAGATAAACCTGGGAAATTGATGGTTGACCCTAATGCTAAATTAGAAGAAGAACTTATTGTTCGACCAACAAGTGAAGCGATTATTTGGTCAACTTATAAAGGATGGGTTCAGTCTTATCGTGATTTGCCTTTATTGATTAATCAATGGGCTAATGTAGTTCGATGGGAAATGAGAACGCGTTTATTCTTGAGAACAGCTGAGTTTTTATGGCAAGAAGGGCACACAGCTCATGCAACAAGAAATGAAGCTATTGAAGAATCGGAAAAAATGATGAACGTTTATGCTGAATTTGCCGAAAATTTCATGGCTATTCCTGTTGTAAAAGGAATAAAAACAGAAACAGAACGGTTTGCTGGTGCTGAGGAAACGTATTGTATCGAAGCATTGATGCAAGACGGAAAAGCATTGCAAGCAGGAACGTCTCACTTTCTTGGTCAGAATTTTGCGAAAGCTTTTGATGTAAAATTTGCTAATGCCGAAGGAAAGCAAGAATTTGTGTGGGGAACTTCATGGGGAGTTTCAACTCGATTGATGGGTGCTTTAGTAATGACGCATTCAGATGATAAAGGATTGGTTTTACCTCCTAATTTGGCTCCTATTCAAGTGGTTATTGTGCCTATTTATAAAACGGACGAACAACTTGATGAAATTACAGTTGAAGTAAATGTATTGATAGATGCATTGAAAAAAAGGAATGTTTCAGTGAAATATGATAACAGAACTACTCAAAAACCAGGATTTAAATTTGCTGAATGGGAATTAAAAGGGGTTCCAGTGCGAATTGCTGTTGGTCCCAAAGATTTAGAAAACGGAACTTTTGAAGTAGCAAGAAGAGATACTTTAACAAAAGAAGTGCAACCTAAAGATGGAATTGCGACTTATATCAGTGATTTATTAGCTACAATTCAAGAAGATTTATTTAATAAGGCATTAAATTATCGTAACACTCATATCACTGAAGTAAATAGTTTTGATGAGTTTAAGGAAGTTTTGGATACTAAAGGAGGCTTTGTATCAGCTCATTGGGACGGAACGGCTGCTACTGAAGAGAAGATAAAAGATTTGACCAAAGCTACTATAAGATGTGTGCCTTTGGATGCGATAGAAGAGTCGGGAAACTGCGTGTTTACTGGGAATCCTTCTGGTAAAAGAGTTCTTTTTGCAAAGGCATATTAATTTTTTTAAATTTTTTCAAGTCTGCTATTGCACTTCTCAAAAATAGTTGTATTTTTGCATCCGCATTAGAGAAGCAGGGCCCGTTCGTCTATCGGTTAGGACGCATGGTTTTCATCCATGTAAGAGCGGTTCGATTCCGCTACGGGCTACTATTTTTTTTGCAGGTTAAAGTAATCCCAAACTTAGAGGGAAAAATGGCCCGTTCGTCTATCGGTTAGGACGCATGGTTTTCATCCATGTAAGAGCGGTTCGATTCCGCTACGGGCTACAATTTCAATTTAGATTGATAAAAACTTAGGAGGATAATGGTCCGTTCGTCTAGGGGTTAGGACGCCAAGATTTCGTCTTGGTAACAGGGGTTCGATTCCCTTACGGACTACAAAAAAGAATAGTAAAAGATAAAAACATAATAAAATGGCAAATCATAAGTCAGCTCTAAAGAGAATCAGAAGTAACGAAAAGAGAAGAGTATTAAATAGATACCAACACAAAACTACTCGTAATGCTATCAAAGCGTTAAGAATAGCTACTGATAAAGTAGATGCTACTTCTAAATTGTCAAATGTAATATCTATGATTGACAAATTAGCTAAAAAGAATATCATTCATGATAACAAAGCTTCTAATTTAAAATCTAAATTAACGAAATTTGTTGCTAAATTGTAATACATTCAATTTATCGATTATATAAAAAAAGCTCCTTTTTAAGGAGCTTTTTTTATATGCTTTATTTTTTAATAATGACTTATTTATGTTGTTGAATATTAGATTTTGTTTGAGAGGTAATCAAGCATTGATAAGGTGATGGGTTTAGATAGGAAGTCTATAACCATTGGATAAGTGCTTGCTTTTTGCAGGTCTTCTGGGTCTATTGTTGAGGAAAGAACGACTACTTTAATAGTGTTGAAATTAGAATAATCTGAACTACTAAAACAGTCTAGAAACTCCCATCCTCCCATTACAGGCATGTTTAAGTCTAGAAAAATTAATTGTGGGAGTGGTGTAGATTTGTTATTAACTTCAAAGTCGTTTTTTATTGCATCAAAATAGGAGAGTGCTTCTTCTCCATTTTGGGCTGTAATTATCTTATTTGAAAATGTTGTTTTTCCGATTACTTTTTTGCATAACATAAGTGTTATGGGGTCATCATCAACACATAAAATTAGATCTAGCATTGGTTATTTGTTTTTGAATATTAATGTAAAAGTAGTCCCTTTATTTACCGTACTTTCAATTTGAATCGTTCCTCCCATCGCTTCTACTTGTGATTTTACAAGATAGAGTCCAAGTCCTTTGCTGTCTGGGTAATTATGAAACCTTTGGTAAAGACCAAAGACTTTATCTCGATTTCTTTCTAAATCAATTCCAATTCCATTGTCTTTGAATAGTAATGTTATGGTATCGTTAACTTGGTTTGCAGTTATTGTGATTTTTAATTTTTGATTTTCAGACTTGTATTTTATAGAATTAGTCAAAAGATTGAGTAATATGCTTTCAATATAAGACTTGTTTATATTTAATACAGAAACTTTTTCGAAATCAATTTTTAAGATAGGCTTATGAGTGTCTATTTGAAAGGTAAGTTGGCTAAAAACATTTTCAAAAACTTCTTTTAATGAGACTTCTTCTTTTTGAATTGAAGGGTTGTCTTTTATTATCATGATTTTGGTCAAATCATTGACAGTCTCGTTAAGTAAGTGGGTAGATTTATTAAAGCCATATAAGATTTCTTTTAATTCAGGGTCTTTAATAGTTATATCTTCGATTAGGTTTAAAAGGCCTGTTAAATTAGATATTGGAGCTCTTAAATTATGAGAAGTAATATAAGAGAATTGCTTGAGATCTTTATTTGTTTGAGTTAATTCAAGTATAAGTTGTTCTTTTTCTTTTTCTTGTTTTTTCTCATCAGAAATATCTCGTTGCATGGAGACCCAGTGAGATAATTCATTATCTGAATTATAAATTGGAATAATAGAAAAGCGTAGCCAAAATTCTTGGTTGTTTTTTTTGTAGCATATCATTTCTATTACACATTCTTCTCTGTTTCTTATAGAAGAGATTATTTTTTTTATTTCTTTTTTATCAGAATTTGGCCCTTTTAATAAATCGGGTGATTCTCCTATAACCTCATTAGAAGAATATCCGGTCATAATTGAAAATGCAGGGTTCACATAAATAATCTTTGGTAGTTTTCTTTTATTAAAGTCAGCTTCAGTAATAATTATAGAGTCTTTAGTTTGCACGATTACTGTTTCTAATAATCTAAGTCTAAGTTCTTCTTCTTTTTGTTTCGTTATATCTTGAATAGCTCCAATCATTCTGACAGCTTTGCCACTTTCGTCTTTTAAAAGGAAGCCTCTGTCAAGTACATATTTATAAGAGTTGTCGGCGCATTTGAAACGATATTCATCTTGCCATTTTTCTGTTTTTTGCTCAATAAACGAGTATAGTTTAACAGACATTCTTATACTGTCTTCTGGGTGGATTTTGTCAAACCACCATGTTGAACTTTCGCCTACTTGGTCCTCATTATATCCAAAAATACCTTTTATTCCTTTGCTCCAAAGCAGTTTGTCATCTTGTATTTTCCAGTCCCAAATAGTGTCGCTTGTTGCTTTTGCTACAATGTCATATTTTTCATTTGACTCTTTAATTTCGTCATTTGTGTTCTTGAGTTTCTCAAAGACGGCTTTATTTCGATTGTCATTTTTGGATAAAATATACCTGTAAATTAGCCCTGTAAATAGTACTAAGAATAGGTCTTTTGTGAAGTTGAAAATTTCGTAATTTTCTACTTTTGAATAGATTAAGGATAGTTTATGAAAAACTATAGCCGTAAACATAGCGATGAGCAGATAAATTACGGTTATTTGATTCGTTTTGTTTTTCATTACTCAAATGTAATTAATTAAAATGAAATATAAAATTTCATTTTAAAGTTATTTATTTGAAAATTTTTGACGTTAATTTTAGATTGTAATGCGTTAACAATATGTAAAGTATTAGGTATTTATTTTTTTTATCAAAAAAAAGTGTACCTTTGCACCCATTAAAAATCACAGATGGAATCTATAAGAAACATTGCAATTATTGCCCACGTCGATCACGGTAAAACAACTTTGGTTGATAAAATTATGTATCACTGTCAGTTATTTCGTGACAACGAAAACACAGGTGATCTAATCCTTGATAACAACGACTTAGAGCGCGAAAGAGGTATTACCATTACTTCCAAGAATGTTTCTGTTCAGTATAAAGGAACAAAAATTAACATTATTGATACTCCTGGTCACGCCGATTTTGGTGGTGAGGTAGAACGAGTATTAAACATGGCTGATGGAGTTTGTCTACTAGTAGATGCTTTTGAAGGACCTATGCCACAAACGCGATTTGTATTGCAAAAAGCGCTTGACCTTGGTTTGAAACCATGTGTTGTTATAAATAAAGTTGATAAGGAAAACTGTACTCCTGAAGAAGTTCATGAGAAAGTTTTTGACTTAATGTTTGAATTAGGAGCTACTGAAGAGCAGTTGGATTTTCCAACAGTTTATGGTTCTGCTAAGAATAACTGGATGTCTGACCATTGGGAAAACGTAACTGATAATGTTGAAGCATTATTAGATATGGTTATTGAAAATGTACCAGCACCTAAAGTTTCTGAAGGAACTCCACAGATGTTAATTACATCTTTAGACTTTTCTGCTTTTACGGGTCGTATCGCTATTGGACGTCTTGAAAGAGGTGTCTTAAAAGAAGGAATGCCAATTTCTTTAGTAAAAAGAGATGGTACTGTTTCTAAATCAAGAATTAAAGAATTACATACTTTTGAAGGACTTGGTCGTAAAAAAGTAACAGAAGTAATTGCTGGAGATATTTGCGCTATTATTGGTGTTGAAGGTTTTGAAATTGGGGATACTATTGCTGATTTTGAAAACCCTGAAGCATTAGCGTCTATTGCTATTGACGAGCCTACAATGAGTATGTTGTTTACAATTAATGACTCACCTTTCTTTGGTAAAGAGGGTAAATTTGTAACTTCACGTCATATTAGAGACCGTTTGACAAAAGAATTAGAAAAAAACTTAGCAATGAAATTGGGTGAAACTGATTCAGCTGATAAGTTCATGGTTTTTGGTCGTGGTGTACTTCATTTATCTGTTCTTATTGAAACAATGAGAAGAGAAGGGTATGAGTTGCAAATCGGTCAGCCACAAGTTATCATCAAAGAAATTGATGGTAAAAAATGTGAGCCTATCGAGGAGTTAACTATCGACTTACCAGAATCACTTTCAGGTAGAGCAGTTGAATTTGTTACTATGCGTAAAGGTGAGATGCTTTCTATGGAAACTAAAGGGGAGCGTATGATTGTGAAATTTAATATTCCATCACGTGGAATTATTGGATTACGTAATCAATTACTTACTGCTACAGCTGGTGAGGCTATTATGGCACACCGATTCATAGGATATGAACCTTACAAAGGTGAAATTGCTGGACGTAACAAAGGTTCGTTAATTTCTATGGAAAAAGGAAAAGCTATTCCTTATTCTATCGATAAGTTACAAGATCGTGGTAAGTTTTTTGTTGAACCAAATGCTGAAATCTACGAAGGTCAAGTAATTGGAGAAAACTCTCGTGGTGATGATATGTGTGTAAACGTAACTAAAGAGAAAAAACAATCTAACGTACGTTCTTCTGGGAATGATGAAAAAGCGAGAATTATCCCGCCAATCATTTTCTCTCTTGAAGAAGCATTAGAATACATTCAAAAAGATGAATATGTAGAGTGTACTCCAAAATCTATTCGTTTAAGAAAAATTTATTTGACAGAAACTGATAGAAAAAGATTTAAAATCTAATTTTATTATTATAGAAAATGAAAGCCATTCGTAAGAATGGCTTTTTTTATGTCTTTACTTTTAGAATTTCAGTCTTTAATGGTTTGTGTTTAGTTACCTTTTTAAACTAAAATGGCCTTTCGCTTTTCTACCATCTTCGAGTTCAATAGTAAACCAATAATCATCTGAAGGAAGTGGGCCTCCGTTGTAATTTCCATCCCAACCAGGGCTTGAGGGATTTAATTGCTTTAACAGCTTTCCATATCTGTCAAATATAAATATTTTTGCATTTTTATAAACACTCCCATTTAGTCCTTTTAAATTCCAGTTGTCATTTGCCCCATCTCCATTAGGTGTAAAGAAAGGTGCAGCTTCTAATACGGCAAAATTTCTTTTTACAAGGCCACATCCATTTATGTTTTCAATTATCAATTCATGAAATCCACCAGGTATATTTTTAAAATTTGGATTATCCTGAAATACTGTAGATAATCCATTTTCAAAATGAATCATATATCTATAGTCTTCTGGATTTGTAAGTTCAACTGTAACTTGATTAATTGGAGCTAAATCTTGTACATCGATATTTTGTATTTTTGCTAAATATGACATTATTACACTGCAGGTCCTAGTTTCACTGCAACCAGATTTATTCTTTACAATAACTTTATAATCTCCTTCTTTAGTTACTGTAATCGAAGGAGTCGTTTCTCCTGTTGACCATAAAAAAGTATAATCACTTGATAAAGCTTGTGGACCTAACCCTGAATTGATTGTAATAGTTGGGTTTTCGCTTTCACAAAGAATGCTTTTTTCAAAAGTGTTTATTTTTGGTGTTGGCTCTACAATTAAATCAAATTGTCCCGTTCCATAACATCCTTCTTTGTTCTCAGCTCTAATAAATATAGTTTTTGAATTTGAAGAATATTCTTTTTCAAGTTCATTGGTGCTTAATGACGCATCTTGTTCAGTAGGGTAAAAAAACAAAAGAATATCTGGCGTTAACCCCAGCTCGTTCCTAATTGCGTCTTTTTTTTCTTCTAAATTAAATACGCCTATTCCATCTCCCTTGTCACATTCATGCAAAGGTTCTGGAAGTATAGAATTGTTTTTATTTGCATGTAAAATTACTGTGCCAATTCTGTAACAAGATGAATTAGGTTGTGTTACTTTAAGGTATATATATTCGTCAGGAATAGTGTTTCTGTAGATAGGGTTGATAGAATTTAGATTGTCGACATCATTTTCTGCATCATTGATAGTGTGATAATAAAATACATCATATTCTTTATTTCCGAAGGTGATTTTATCATTTGCAGCTTCCAAATTAAAAGTAGCAAGACCATCTAAAGGATTTGAATCTTGTGTATCACATTGAACAAGTGTATAGGGATCCGTTGAAATAATGGGACTTTCATATATTGTAATGGTCTTTTCAATAGGCTCTCTATTTTCTCCATTTATAGTTTTTATTAATGTTACTTTATAATCACCGGGGTTTTTGTAAATATGATAAGCATCAATAGCATTTGATGTTGTACCATCCCCAAAATCCCATTGCACGGAGTCAATTTTTTCAATAGTGTTTAAAAAGAAATGAGTTGAATCTCCTAAGCAGTTAAATTCATATTCAAAAGTATATAGAAATAAGGAAGTAATAAATGGGGGTAATCCTAACTGTGATATTCCTCCATTTAAGCTAATAGCATTTTGTAGAAAATTACAACTTGTTCCATTTAATTCTGGATTGTTTATTACGGACATTTTATCAATATATCCTCCGCCATTGGGGTAACCAACACGGTATATTTTTTCATCAATGGCTAATTGTAGCGCACCCGCTACATAATTCGAATTATTAACAATTGTATTTGTAGATGGAATGTTTGGATTTTTTAAATCAAATTGAATTAAATTACTTCCCAAAGACATTCTTCCAGTTTGATCAAATAAGTTTACGGTAACATATAGTTTTTTTGATTTTGCCGAGAATTCAACTCCATAAGGATTGGCATTATTTAATAATGTAATACCATTACTAATTTTACCTGTTCCTGCATCAAAGTCGTATAATAAAACATTTCCTGTATTTCTTCTTACCTCTCCTTTTGGACCCAAGTCATTGGTAAGTCTTATCGCCGTATTTGCCATGGCAATTTTTTTTCCATTAGGAGAAATTTTTAAGTAACCAATAGCATTAGAGATATAGCCACTAGTGGGAACATCTAGAGGAGTAGTTGTTTGAATGGGTTTTTGATTTAGCCCTTGAGTACTAATTTTAAAGGAGTAGAAAGTGTTTTTAAAATGTGTGACTACCCATATTGAAATACCATCTAAATGTTGAACTGCAGTAATTTTTTCAGAACATTTAAATTTTACATCTTCTGCATCATTTGGATTGTAGGTAATAAGATGTATGTTTTTTTCAGTACTTATGATGTCACCCAGTCCATTATTTAATCTTAAATCTACTACTGAATAGTTTAAACCATCATTTGGAGGATCTTCATCATTTGTTAAATCATCATCCACATTATCGGGATTAGGTTGGTCTACTGTGAAAATATAATAGATATTAGGATTTTTTGGTTTGGGAACAATTATTGCCGATTGAGTACTTGATTTATGACCAAGAAGTCCATAACCATTTGGCATTACTTGATGTGTTTTGTCGTATACAATTGAGCCGTCAGTATAAAATAATATGTTTCCATTTTTATCTGATATACTAGCGCAGCCTTCATTTGTGACCAATTTTCCATTATTTAATGCAACTGGACTTCCTGAGTTAAAGTCTAATCCAGCATTACCTCCAAAGTACCATATTGCAGCTTCTTTTTGTGCAAATAAAGGAGTTATTAATAATGAAAAAACCAAAACAAAAAAAATATTTATTTTCATGACCTATCTGAATATATCAAATGTACTAATTTTCAGAATTATAACAGAATTATAACAAAACAATTAAAATTTAATATTTAAAATAATTGAGCTTCTTATCTTTTGATACTAAAATGTCCTTTTACCTCTCTACTGTCTTCTAGTTTTATTGTATACCAGTAATCATCGGCAGGTAATGGTAGTCCATTAAAAGTTCCATCCCAACCTATACTATTGGGATTTAATTGTTTGAGAAGTTTTCCATAACGATCAAAGATGTAAATTATTGATTTTGAATTGAGATTAGTATTTACGCCTTTTAAATTCCAATAGTCGTTAAATCCATCGCCATTAGGTGTGAAAAATTTGGGAACCCCTATAACAGCAATCGTTTTTTGGATGATGCCACATCCATTGGTGTCATTTATAAATACTTCGTGAATCCCTGCTGAAACATTGTCAAAGAAATTAGAGGACTGGAAGGGGCCAGAAATGGCATCTAAACTATATTCATAATTCCCTTGTCCAGTAGCGTTCACTGTAATAGTATTGTTTTCAACTAAGTCTAAAACTAATATTGTTTCAATATGTGCTACATCAGAAGCAGTTACATTAATGGTCCTAATTCTGCTACAACCTGAGGCATTAGTAACCGTAACTGAATAATTTCCTGTTGCATTCACATCTAATGTATATGCCGTATTTTCTGCTAGAACTTGATTGTCCTTCGACCAAACATAAGTGTAGTTTTCTGTTGGCGAACTATCATGAACTCCAGCATTTAATTTTACAAAAAAGGAAGCGAGATTCGAACACACTAATGCATCATCGGTATGATCCTCATTTGTATTTATATTAGGTTTTGCATTTACTTTAAGTTTTATATGTGGTCCAAGCCCATAACAAGAGTTGTCTAATGTACTTTCTACTCGGACCCAAATTTCTTGGAAGTAAGGTGAATTTGTATTTCTGTAAGTAGTTGTGTTCGTTATTTCATTTAATTCAGATAAAGCATCCAATTCATTGTTGTAATATTTTATAGCATATAATGTACTTGGGGAAGGTAGAATTGCTTTAATATCTAAAGTGGTGGAACTAAAATCAAATGTACTTACCCCATCCATATCATCATGAGTGGAATCTATATAGTCGTCACAAGTTTCATAGGTGCGACTAAAAGTTGTTGGAATTTGTGTTGATGACACAACTAAATTTAACTGAGATATACTAAAACATCCATTTGCATTTTCTACTCGGGTCCAAATAGTATTTGTTTTACTTTTGTAATTAATAGGATTAACAATTTGAACGAATTGATTTTTTGCTTTTGCTCCATCAAAAGTGGTATAATAAGTGAAAATTTCTTTGGATGAATTAGTAGAAATGGAACTATTTTGTTCAGTAATATTAAAAGTTGAAAAACCATCTAAATCATCATCACATTGTATTAATTCAATAGGTGTTACCACTATTGGTAGGGGGTAAACAGTAAGAATTGCTGCGTTAGAAATAAGTCCACAGGAATTTCCAACTTTACTTAAAAGTACTCTATAGTGATAACCATTCATATTATTAGTTACGCTTTTTATTATTATTTGATCTGTAGTTACTCCTGAATAAGTTGGACCATTAACAATATCATTCCAAGCAGTTCCATCTATTGATACCTGCCATTGATAGGCAGTTACGGCATTAGTTTGGATAGTAAATGAAGTTGCTTGTAATTCGCATTCTGATTGACTTTTGGGTTGTTCAGTGATACTAATAGGTGCTGCTACGAGGTAATTACTGTTAGGGAGCATATAACCATTAATTCGGCTAGTAACGATTCCAAAAGCATTAATTGTAACTGGATTATTTCCTAAAACGCCGTCATTATTGTTATCTGTAAAACCTGCTTCAGTAACATCAAAACAAGAATCATTATCACTGTCTAAATCTATATAATTAAAGCTACCGTCATTATCCGTATCTTCAATAGGTTTTTTTAAAATGCCACTGTCGGGAGTTGTTTCAAGATTGTCATAAAGGCCATTATTTCCAAAAGAGGAAGGCGGTCCATCGATTATTCCATCATTATTCGTGTCCGGAGCGCTACTTCCAGATTCAACCAAATCATAAATTCCATCATTATCACTATCTAAGTCGATGATATCGTATTTTTTTATAATAGAATCAAAGAGATCATTATCAGTGTTGATTTTGTTTATTCCTGGTTCAAAGGCATTATCTAATCCATTATTGTTGTCATCAATTCCGGAATAAATTTTAAATCCTTTTCCTTGTGCTTCAATAGTATCAGGAATTCCATCATTGTCACTATCTAAATCTAATAAATCTGGAATTCCATCTGAATCCGTATCATAGGTTTCAGTATGAGTAATCATAAATGTCGCTTTATTTATGTTGGTTTCGGATAAATTATTATGAATTAAAGTAATTGAATTTGTAAGGTAGGTCGAAAATGTAAAGCTGCCAGTTCCAGGAAGCAATGGAGTAGTGCTCTTTAATCTAAATCTTATTTCAAATGAGGAAAATGTAGTAATGCCACTTTCGTAAATGCCGTCGAAGTTAGTGTCTACTAATAATTGATTTTGAGGATCACTCAAAGTAATAGTCTTGTCCGAAGGCACGCGTAATATAAAATCACCCTCAGAATTTAAATACTCAGAAATAGCTGTCGCTTGCGACGGACTATCTTGTGTAATATAATTTATTGAAAGGCTTTGAGGCGTCGTTAAATTAATGGTATAAGATGTGTTATTTGCTTTTCCAGCAGGAACTTCTGATACAAAACCATAAATAGGTTTGCCTATTATTGTACCATTGCCACTGATTACAGCATTAAAATCGGTGCTAGTAGTTGGATTAGATTGGTTAATAAGAGAGACGTAAGCTTCATCACTATTCAATATCCCGTCGTTATCAAGATCAATATCAATGTTGTTATTTACCGTGTCATTATCAGTATCTAACGGACAGTCGCTAACTGGAATTTTATCTGATTCTAAAGTTGTGCCACAAGAAGCAATAGTTGCTTTAACATGGTAATATCCAGGTTCTTTTGGAAATAATACGTTTGTAGTTGCACTAGGAATTGCTACATTGTTATAATACCATTGGAAAGTATCAAAACCTGTAATTTCGCTTACGAAAAGACGTGTATTTGAGACACAACCAGTCTGGGCAATATTTATTTTGTCAAAAGTTATTTGTGGTTTAAAAGTAAATCCAGAATAAAAACCGCCATAAGTCGCCGCTCCATCTGAACCGTAGGAAGCAAGATATAATTGTCCCGAAGAATAAGCAGATACGTTACCAGAAAGTCCCGTTATCGTATAGGTTTCATAATTTGAATTTCCTGTGACTAATTTTGGTCCATCCACTGTAGCAGGTAAATCAGATAGCGAGAACGGTGTTCCATTGATTGCAAATGTTAGTGTTGCATTTTTCTCGGTAACGATTGTTACACGACCCGTAAATGTTCTGGAACCTATCTGGTTTAGATTAGGAATATTGTCAATTAACTTTGGAGTTTCACAACTTAATGGAGGGACGAAAAATAATTCTTGATTGGCTTGGTCGCTTCTAGAATTATCGCCAACACTTTGATAGATAAAAGTGTTTTTTGAAGTTCTAATATACAAATTACCAGCTACACTATAATTTGATCCATTCAAAGCAATGTATTCGCCAGCATTTAAAACTTTCGATGGACTTAAATTATCATTTAAATATATTTCGGTATTGTCTTCATTTGCGACAATAAGAACTCTTTCGACTAAATTTTGTCCTGTACTCTTTATTAATATATAATCCTTACCAGTTCTTTCCGCAGAAACAATCTGATCAAAACCTAAGTCGACATTTTGGAGTATATCACCATTTGTTCCAGCGTAAGATCCACAATTTACTGCAATAGGTTTATCTGAACTCACTAGTGAACCTATTAAGCCATCTCTGTTGGCATTGTTAGGTCCTTTAACAGCCAAAACATAACTTTCGCCACTATTTAGTGTAATATTTGCGGGAGTTGCTCCACCACCATTATTTATTAAAGAAACGCCTGTTTTAATTCCGCTAAATTTTATTAGTGTATTGTTCTCTGTAGCTAAGATTGATATGAAAGTAAGATGATTTACACTTAGACTACTAATATCTGTGTTTGTAAACGCACCAATCCGAAACTGAGTTCCTAAAGCGGCTAATCCTTTGGAAACTAATGCTCCTGCCTGATTACCATTTCCGGCTATTACCCTAACGGTTACATATACAACGTCCTCGGCTTCTATAACATATCCTTTGTTGTTTAAAACAGTACTTATTAAACTTTCTTTTACGTGAAGTTGAGTGTCATTTCCATAACCAACATTAAAAATATAGGGGCTACTTTGTGATACAATTCCTGTTACTATTGTTCCTCCTAGTTGAATTATTTTGAAATTTATGGGTGTAGTACTTGGAGTTGAGATATAAATATATTGCTCTTCGGCAGCAACATTACTTGAACCACTTAAAGGTGGTATGTAGTGGGTTTTGCTAAATTGTGCAAAACAGTTTATGGATAAGAATAAAAAGAAAAGAGCAGTTATCTTTTTCATTTGCTAAAAATATAAAAAAGATATTATCTTTTTAACGAAAAATGCCCTTTAATCATTTTCCCATCGGCAAAGGTTAATTGAAACCAATAATCGTCTGCAGGTAATTCGTACCCATTGAAAGTACCATTCCATCCTGTACTTTTTGACCCCAACTCTTTTAATAATTTACCATAACGATCAAATATTGTCAAAGTAGATTTTGATAATAAATCAAGATTTTTAATGTTCCATAAATCATTAAATCCATCCCCATTAGGAGTGAAATAACGAGGATAATCTAAAACATATAGGAGAAATGGATTTGATAAACCACATCCGTTTTTGTCACGTGCATAGGCTAAATAATTACCAGAAGCTATTCCATTAAAAATGGGGTTATCTTGAAAATAAGACCCATCTAATGAAAACTCATAATTTCCTGTACCAGTATATTCCAGTTCAACTGAATTTTCATTCCCTGCAAAATCATTTATTGTTGCTCCAGTTATTGTTGCTATACCAGAGGCTGTGATGTGGAAGTTCTTTGTTGCCTCACAACCATTTGTATCAGTAACGACTACTGAATAATCTCCTGCCGTATTGACCAAAATAGAATTTGAAGTTGCGCCTGTATTCCATAAATAACTGGAATATATGTTGTTTACAGCTATAGTAAGAGCACTTCCTTCGCATAAAGGAATGTTTTCATCTTCAAAGTTTGGAGGATTAAATGTATTTATAAAAAGTGTAATTTGAGTAATCGCATAACAATCAGATCCGTTAAGTACTCTTACAAATAGAGTTTGTTGGTAGGGAATCGTATTTTTGAATAAGAAAGGTAATTCGTTTTTTTCAAGATATGCATCTGTTGGGTTTGAATAAAAAGTAACAAAAATATTATTTCCTATACCTGAAAATTGACCAGAAGTCGCTACAGCCATTAAATCAAATTGATGTATTCCATCACTGACTACATCATCATCACAAACTGTTACTGGATCTAGTGGAGCTATAGTTTTATTCGAAATGGATAGTGTCAATTCTGCGGAGTTAGAACAGCCATAATTGTCCGAAACTTTGGCAATTACAATTTGATTATTTGCTTTGTTCGTATAATTAGTTGGATTTATAATTTGATTTTGATTGTTTTGAGCATCAAAACTATTTTCGTAAAAAAACATTTGTTTTAGATTACTATTATTGTTTTTTATGATTGCTTCAGCTTTTGTTAAATTAAAAATGGCTATTCCATCTCCATTTTCATCACATTGAAATAAAGAGGTATTTTTTAATACAATTTCGGGTGTGTATTCAACTTTTAGTTCACTTGTAGCTATACATATTGTAGGACTTAAAATGACTTCGACTTTGTAGGTTCCTGCATCTTTAACGGTATAAGAAGGGCTAATTTCTCCTATTAATAAGACATTGTTTTTATACCATTTATATATATAACTGGCAGGAAGTTTAGTGTCAATTACATAATTTTCACCAAAACAAATTCCATTATTAGTTGCTAATAACCGATCGGCTCCTAATTCTACTTTGGTTGTAAAACTTCCTGCTTGTAGAAAAACTGCCGAATCATAATACTCAAATTCATCATCAGCAAGTACTAATTTAATATGATATGAATTTCCCGCAACAACATTAGTTTGTGCATTTAATACAACCGTTTGTCCACTATAATTAATAGGGCTTGTATTTGCTGGGCTTGTATTTATTTGTCCAAAATAAGATTCGTTTTTTGCTGCACAGCCTGATGTACTTCCAGTAGTATTAGTAAAACTGATAGTAGGATGAACATTTTCAGAGGAAACAGGAGTAATGTTATCGGGTAAAACAGCTAAATTTTTATAAACACCTGTTGGTCCATTTTCTTTAATTAAAAAAGCAAAACCATCTGAAAACCGACAAGGGAAATCATCTTGATATTCATTTGAAGCAAAAATATAATTGAAATTAACAAAATTGGTTAAGGGCGTAAAATCAAATTCTAATACTGTTGCATTTATGGACTTAATTCCTAAGGCTTGATCTAAATCGGTATCTCCTTTCCAAGACGAACTTCCGCCACCTTGATTTCGTATAAAGGGACCAACTGAATTAGTGCTACTCCAAGTACTTAATAATACTCCTTCGGTAAAAGGAAAGTTACTTGTTCCTGAATTAAAATAACTATAACTATTTTTTATTCCAGAAAAAGTATCCCCAGTTACACTAGGATTAGAGGTGTTAGCGCAAGGACTTTTATTTGTTAATAAATCAACCAAGTTTTGTGCTGTGTAGCTATCATTTACAGTAATATATTGAGCCTTTCCTATTGTAGTGCAAAAGGAAAAAAGGATACAAAGTGAAATTGTTTTTAAACATCTCATAGCCTTGTAAAGGTACTACAAATCTCTGTTTTTTAATAATCTATAAGATAATAACATAAAAAGTAATGACCAAGTTAGTACAATTAGTATAGCGCTAAAGTGTACACTATAATCTATTGTGCTATTAACTCCAATTTGCGTCCCAATATTTTTTATGACCGATAGCCTTCTAAAGGGCATAACAATTAAATTAGACATAGATTCTAAAGGGAAAAATTGTGTTATAGAATCGGCGGTATCACTATCTGGAAATATTTTAAAAGTTAAAATTCCTTTCGTAATCCATTCCCCTATTGTCCAAACTAAAAGAAAACCTAATGCAAAAGCGGAGCGTTTAACGAGTATCCCCAAAAACAAACAAAAGGAGAAAAACCCAACTAATTTCACGAAAAATGCCACTAGATATTCTAAATCACTAAATACGATACTTATTTCTGTATAAGATGAAAAGCTGTACCCTAATAATAAACTCATCAAGAAAACAAAAACAGTTGAAACCAATGCAAATAGAAGTACAGTCAAGAATTTAGAAATGATTAATTCTTTTTTACTCATTCCGTCAATCAAGTTTTGTTTTAACGTACCATAGCTGTATTCATTTGCCATCATTGAAACAATAACAATAGCTAAAAAGAATTTTAACCAAGCAGCTATATAGGTATTGAAATGCCATATAATTGGAAAGTTAAAAATCCCCATTTCGGCAAGATCTAACTTAAAAAATCCAATATCAAATTTTATTGATGCTATTAATGCAATAAAGGAAAGAAGAATGAAATAAGTAAGTGTAAGTATTCTACTGGCTTTATTCATCCAGATTTTTTGTAATTCTATAGATAGTAATCGTTTCATAGCGGCTAGTTTAATGTTGTTGGTGTAACTGTACTGGTCAATTCTAAAAACTGTTCTTCAAGGCTATTTTTACGTTTTACCAAATGACTTAAACATATGTTTTTTTCAAAAAGGAATTTGTTTAATTCAGCCGCTTCTAATGCATTTTTTAAATAAACAAAAACTTTTCCCTCTTCTGTTTTTACACTTTCTACAGCTGGATGTGTTTTTAAAACGGAAATTAAATTAGTGTTGTCATCAGCTTGTAGCTCAAAGAATCCTTCATTTGCAGTCATGCCATCAACAGAACCAGAATATAAAACAGTTCCTTTTCTTAAAACCAATACATGGGTGCATACTTTTTCGACTTCATCGAGTAAATGAGAAGCAAGTAATATGGTTGTTCCTTGTGCAGCGATTTGCTTGATA
The DNA here is from genome assembly GCF_040822115.1 of Flavobacterium sp. WC2421. Classification (NCBI taxonomy): domain Bacteria; kingdom Pseudomonadati; phylum Bacteroidota; class Flavobacteriia; order Flavobacteriales; family Flavobacteriaceae; genus Flavobacterium; species Flavobacterium sp. WC2421. Next base: position 2,136,417 of record NZ_CP162004.1, read on the forward strand.
ATATCTCTAATTTGGTGAATTCCTTGTGGATCTAATCCATTGGTAGGTTCATCAAGAATAAGGATTTCTGGATCATTCAGTAGGGCAGAAGCAATGGCTAGGCGCTGTTTCATTCCTAAAGAAAAAGTACTGAACTTACTATTTTTTCTTTCATCTAAACCTACTAATTCTAGTTTTTCCTGAATTTTAGTATAGTTGATATTCTTAATTTTACAAACTAACTTTAGATTTTCTTCCGCCGTCATGTAAGGATAAAAGTTAGGTCTTTCAATAATAGCCCCTACTTTTTTCAAAGCTTCATGAGTTTCCATTTTACCATCAAACCAAAAGTATTCTCCGGATGTTTTATTTACTACATTCAAAACAATTCCCAATGTGGTTGATTTTCCACTTCCATTAGGTCCTAAAATTCCGTATACATGCCCTTTTTTTATTTCAAAAGAGACATCTTTTAGGGCTTGTAAACTGCTATAGCGTTTATTGAGATTTTTAATCGAAAGAATGGTTTCCAAAATGTTCGTTTTTTAGTTTTTAATAGGACGAACAAAGTATGAAATTGTTACTATTATATTTCAAATTATGAATTAAATTAATTTTGAGGCTTCTTCTAATTTTTTTGCGTTGATAGGTTTCATAATATAGCTTTTTACCATATCATATTTTTTTGCCATTTCAATATCTGAAGGATCAATGGAAGAGGTAACAATAAAAATTGAAATATCTTTTTTTATTGGTAAAAGGATAAATTCGTCCAAAAATTGCCAACCATCTAGTATTGGCATATTTAAATCAAGTAAGATAACATCAGGCAAATTATCAGGATCTGTAGCGTTTTTTTTTAAGTTTTCTAATGCAACTTGGGGGTTAAAAAACGGAATAATCTCTTCACAAAAATGATTTTTTGTAATTAACATACTCATTAATTTTATAGATAATTTATCATCATCAATAATATAAGTAATTTTATTTTTCATTTAAGTGAATTTTAAAAGTTGACCCAACACCTTCTTCACTTTCTACTTCAATTTTACCTTTCATCGCTTCTAATTGGTTTTTGGTAATAAAGAGTCCAATACCTCTTGCGTCATCATTGCCATGAAAAGTTTTGTACATTCCAAATAATTTATGACCGTTTTTATTTAGATTTATTCCTAATCCATTGTCTTTAAAGCTTATTATGGTATAATGTTCATTAATTTCGTAACCTATTTCTAAAGTAGCTTTTCTTTTCGTGGATTTGTATTTGATAGCATTTGTAAATAAATTAAGTAGAATGCTGTCCAGATAGGCAGGAATTACACTTACAACAAGGTTGTCAGGAATAGAATGTGTTATTTCTATGCAACTTTCAACGATTGATTGACTTAATGCCATCTTTACTTTTTCTATTTCATCTTTTAAACAAATGTGTTTTTTATCAATATTTGTGTTTTTTTGAATGGTTATGATTTCGTTTAAATACTCAATCGTTTCGGATAATTTATCAGTTCCTTCTTTAAACATTTCTATATAAGACAATTTTTCATCAGTATCATCCGCACTTTCCATAACATCTAAAATCATAGATAAATTACTGGCATGCGAGCGGATATTGTGTGAAACGATATGAGCAAAATTAAAAAGTTTGTCATTTTGATCATTGGTAACATCTAATATTCTTCGGAGTTCTAGTTCTTTTTCTTTAGCTACGGTAACGTCTCTACCTACACAAATAAATTTGGTGCAATTTCCTAGATTGTCAAAAACAGGTGTTGTACTTGACTCATACCAAAATTTTTCTTTTTGTTTGTTATAATTAAGGATTGTGGTTTTTATATTTTTTTTAAAATGAAGGGCATCATTAATGTTACTAATAGTTTGTAAATCGGTTTCCGGACCATTTAAAAAGGCACGAGGTTTTTTACCAATGATTTCATTTAGAGAAAAACCAGTCAATTTTAGAAAAGCATTGTTTGCCCATACAGTCTCACCTTCTGGATTTGCAATTATAATTGCATCAGATGTTTCGGATGCTACTAGAGATAGCATGTTAAGGTTGTCTTCTACATTTTTACGTTCACTTATATCTCTAAAAAAACAAACTAAAAAAGTACGATTGCCGACGATGAATTTTTTTCCTGATGCGACTTCAACTGGGATTATAGCACCCAAGTTTGTCTTTATAAAAGTCTCATTTACAAAGTAGTTGTCTTTATCTTTATTATTGGCTAGAAACAATCGGATTTCAATTCTTTTCTCAATTGGGAACAACTTTGAGTTGTGTATACCTAGTAATTCAGATGATTTATATCCCGTAAGCTCATAAGCTCTCGAATTACAATCCGTAATTATTCCAGTAGAATAATCAATAATAATTATGGCATCATTAGCACTGGAAAAAATAGAAGAAAATTTCTTAACGTTTAATTCAAGTTCATTAATTAAATTTTGCTCTTTTGTAATATCTTGAAAAGTACCTAATAGTCTAATTACTTTATTGTTTTTCAATTCCGTCCGACAAATACATTCAACATATTTTATGTTATTTTTTGCTGTGGTAATTTGAAATTTATCATTAAATGAGATACCATCGCTAATTGCTTTTTCTATTAAAGCTACAATTCTTTCTCTGTTTTCACCGGGGCTATAAAATTTAATTCCGTCACCATTTATCGGTTGAAAGTCTTCAGGGACTTCAAGAATACATTTTGTAATGGAATCCCAATATACAGAATTGGTCTCTAAATTCGATTCCCAGATACCAATTTTTGCAGATTCGGCTGCCTTGATATAAATATCATGCTTATTCGTCATAGTAGGTTTTAAGATAATGGTATATTATGTCTTGGGGACTTTCAAATTTAAAATAAATTATTCTCTGAATCGTTTTTTTTGTATTTAATATTTTATTTTTTGAAGTTAAAAAATGTTTATTTTCTAATTGCTTGATAATCAGAAATATTTTTTAGCTGGTTAAAATATTTTTTTTAGTAGATTAAATATTGCATGAATTAACTGATACTGATGCATTCCGCTTTTTTAAAACTAAGAAGTTTATCTTTTATTGCCAATACGGATCAAATTAATGTAAATTTGCATTAAATTTTATCCAAATGAGCGAAGGCGAAATTCTATTTAAAAAACCAACTTATCCTGTAAATAAACCGTTATTTGACTATTTAGAGCGTTTTGACCGTATTTCAAAAGTTCAAATTTGTTATGATGATTTACTGCGTTTTTCTGGTTCAATAAATGTGTATGATAAGCAGGACCAGGACACTTTATGGGCACGTGTTTTTTATAATGAATTTGAAAGAAATGAAATAGACTTGAATTTAAAAAAAATCTATTCTCTTTTGCACTCAGATGGAAACAATGATATTATAAAATTTTTAAATGTAGATGCAATTGATTTTTGCACTTTTGGAAATTCTAAACCTTTTAGGATAAAAGTCAGAAATATTTTAAATGATAATTATGTACATTTTTACATTAAAAAAGCAGATGCTTCCCGTATATATGGACTGGAATTGGAACATATATTATCACCTGATAAAATAAATTTTTTAGTATACGATGATACTTTAATTGAAGAGCATATTATTGGGATTCCAGGTGATGTATTCATTGAAACACTATTAAATGACTGTACGGAGACTGAAAAATCTCAAATTGCAAAAGAATTTGTAAAATTTAATGAACGTTGTATGATTCGCCTTTTGGGTGACATGAGAGCGTATAATTATGTAATCATCCCAATTCATGATTTTGATCAAGTTGTTTATAGAATTCGTCCTATCGATTTTGATCAACAATGTTATGAGGGTAATTTTAAAATTTATCGTCCCCAATTCTTTAAGGAAAACTATCCGATGGTAAAATTGGTTAAAGAAAAATTGCAAGAAAGTTCTATTGAGCAATATAAAAATGAAGAACGTGCAGCCTTAGCCAAAAGAATTCTTTCGGCAGAAACACGTATCAAAAGAATATTGAAAATTATGGGGAACGATATGATTGCCCCAGACGAACATGTACAACAATTAAAATTGGACCTTTATAAATACACCAACGACTTGAATTTTAAAAATGCAAAACGAATGGGTAATGTATTGAGTGCTGCATTCAAATTTGTTACAAGGAATTTTAAAAATGCCAACTTATTTAAACCTGGTTTCTAGTTTGTTTTTTTGATTATCTTCTTTTTTATTTATGTGATATCGGTATAATTTATGAAAAATTATTTTTTGTTTTTTTCGGTCGGTTTCTTTTTATTTTCATGTCAACAAGATTCAGGTTTACTATCTCCCCTTTATAAATTACCGGACAATTTAAAGGAGGTTTCTGGTATTAGTTACGCACCAGAAAATCATTTAGTTTGGGTAATTGAAGATAGTGGCAATAAGAATAAAATCTATGCTTTAGATCAAAAAGGGAATGTTGCGAATAGTCTAACAATAAAGAAGACAAAAAATATTGATTGGGAAGAGATTACTAAAGATGGAGATGGGAACTTATATATAGGTGATTTTGGGAACAATGAGAATGTCAGAAAGGATTTATGCATTTATAAAATTGCAAAAGCAGCATTAGATAATAAGACAACTGCACCCATTTATAAAGTGTCTTTTTCTTATCCAGAACAAAATGAATTTCCTCCAAAAAAGAAAGAATTACTTTTTGATGTTGAAAGTTTTTTTGAACTAAAGGGTAATTTTTATTTGTTTACTAAAAACAGAAGTAAGGGATTTGATGGTACTACATTATTGTATCGAATCCCAAATAAAGAAGGATTCCATCAAGCGAAGTTATTAGGTAAATATAAAACAGGGAATGATTTTGATAATTATGCAATAACAAGTGCAGCTATTAGTCCAGATCAATCAAAAGTAGTCTTGTTGAGTCATAGCAGAATTTGGTTATTTGAGAATTTTAAAGAGGACGATTTTTCCTCGGGAAAAATGTGTGAATTTAATTTAAAGCATAATTCTCAAAAAGAAGGGATTTGTTTTAAAGATAATGATAAATTACTAATTGTCGACGAAAAAACAAAGGGTAATGGGGGAATGGTTTATGAAGTTTCCATAAATAACCTTAAACTAAAATCCAAACCCTAATCCAAAAGTGATTCGTCCTTCATCATCTGGGCTCTTAAAATAAGTAAGCCTAGCAGTGATTACATTTAAACCATTAAGCCATAAACCTCCACCAAAGGATTGATGCCACTTGTTTGATTTCTCTCCGTCTAACCAAACTCTTCCATAATCAAAACCTCCTAAAACACCATAAGTCATTGGAACAATACTTTCGCGTATTTTTCCAATATTCCATCTTAAATCACTACTTTGAAAAAAGGATTGCTTGCCTAAAAAGCGTTCATTTCTAAAACCTCTTAAATCATAATCACCGCCTAAAGTTGCACCTTGATAGAATTCAAAATTATTATTTAATACTGCTTTTCCTTTTAACAGTGTTGCTAAAACAAACTTACCATTAGAGTCAATTTTGTGATTAAAATTAAGTTTTGATTCAATTGTTGGAAAATTACGATTTAGATCACCTAGGTTTACTTTCCAGCTTCCTGAAATCGAAAACCCCATTCCAATGCTTGGTAATGAAGGGTTGTCGTAATTTTCATAACTATATTTTAAAGTGGTTCCTGCAAATTGTTGATTTTCAAAAACGTTAGGGTTTACAGTATTTACAGTGGTTATAAAACGATTTACAGTCCTGTCAATTTCTATATTTTCAAAAATAGATTGAATAGTTATTGTACTACCATTAAGGCCTGCTTTTTTTAATTGTGGAGCTGCTTTAATAATTCGAATACGAACACGGTTGTAATCCATTCCTTCGATATCATCATTATTGTGGGTTTCGTTTCCATAGCCAAAATAATTGATTGCAAAATTGGGACTTGTAAACTGTGTATCTAAATTAAAATCCCATGAACCAATAACTTTTGGCGCTGATAAATTATAAAGCAATTCAAAACCTTCAGTAGCAAAATAATAATTAGCTTTAAATATATGTTTTCTAGTGTATGGATTTTGCTTGAAACGATTAACGGTATAGTTGACATTTATACCAAATTTTATTCCATCATCAGGGTTAAAGCCTATTGTAGGATATCCTGAAAAGGCATTGTATTTTGGCTTTTTGTAATTATATAAGTTAGTTTCATAATTGTCGCTCAATTTTTTTTGAGTTTTAGAATCGATATTGAAAGTGTTGTTTTTAGAATCAAAATCTAAGATTTTAATTTTATCTCCGTTTTCTACGGTATAGGTATCGTTATTTTGACCACCAATTAGTCTAATTTTTGTTTTTGAATAATAATTCCCTTTTACTTCAAATTCATCATCATCATCTAACCCATAGATCCATATGTTTTTAGTTTTAGAACCATTATAACTAATGCTATGGATTAATTGTTCTCCTTCTTTTTTTAATCTATAAACAGAAACTTCAATATTGTTTTTTGAGATGTGATTGATGACAAATTTGTCTTTTTTATTGGTACCAACAATCAAAACTGTTTTTTGTAAAACGGTGGAATAATTAGAAGCATAATTAGCTAGTTTTGCTCTTCTAGATTTTAACTTTTCCTTAATTTCGGCAATTGTTTTATCCTGAACCTCTTTTGGTAAACTAGTAAAAGCATTATCAATCGCTTCATCTGTAAGGTTTTCTTGAATGTATCGTGCTTCTTTAATCCAATCTTTTTTTGTTGCCGTTTTTAAAAAAGCCACGTCTAATGGATAGGCTTCACGATTAAACCACTTGACATTTTTTATATCATCTTTAAAACTTTGCATATGTCGCAATGCGGGAATATTCATTAAAATAGAAAGCAAAGCACCATCGTATTTTGAAAATGCTTGGTCTCTATCTCTAGGAATCGGTTTGTAAATTATTTTCCCATCCTCCTTATATTCGCCCCAACGCCATTGATCATAATGCCTGTCCCAATCTCCAATTAACATGTCAAATAAACGGGCTTTTATATATTCGTTTTCATCAATACTATATTTCTCGTCTTTTACTAGATTTTCTAATACTTCTTCGGTTCCTATTATATCCTTTGGAGTACCAAAACTTTTTAATTTTTTTTGACTTTCCGAAGGCCTTTCTTCAACTAAATACAATTCATCACCAAAATTGGTGTTAAATTCTTCCAAGCCATTTTGCTTTGGGATGTAAAATAATTTTGGATTAGTGTGAGATACCCCAATTTTATCTGCTAAAGCACCAACAGCTAAGGGAGTGTATGGATGTGCAGTGGTATAAAAATCATATAAAAAGTCTTCAGCAAATGTATTTTCAAATTCGTTTTCTACATATTGATCTTTAAATGCAACACTTTGCAAAAATCGGGAGACACTCTTTTTAACTGCACGCATTACATATTCCTTACCGTCTTTATCAACAAGTCGTAATGATTTTGATTGATGACCCCCACCTGCAATATCTGGTTTTAAACCTCCATACAAGGTATCTAGAATGGCAGTTTTGGCTTCTATAAGTACACCATAATAATTTCTATAATGTGTTCCTAAAAATAAATTATGTGCTTTACTTTTATGAATCATGTCTGGAGTATAAACAGCCGATTTTGTTGTTAGAGAAAATTTATTTGGATATTCTAAAACTACTTCGTTTTTGGGAAATAAGACAGTTTTCTCAAAAAGGAGCTTGTTTTTATTGTTTTCTTGACCAAAAAAGGAAACGATTGTTTTTCCATTACGATAGACTTTTAAAGTAGCAAAACCATTTTTACCGTAAGAGAAATCATTTTGATAGATCGCTCTGGCTGCTTCCGACTTTGATCCAGCACCGCTTATTATTTGTTTTATATTTTGATGATCAATGTATTGTAAATTATGATCGTGTCCAGAAACGACTATAACATTGTCATGTCCTTGTAAAAGGGTTTTTATTCTTTTCGAAAAAGCGGTATATTGTTTGTTTTGAATGTCTTGAGGGCTTATTCCGGATGTTTTTCGAATAAAGTTAATTAAAGAGCCTATTACTGGAAGCGGGATTTTTTGTTCCAAGGGAAAAAGCTGTTTTTTTAATGAAAACTGACCACCATGACTACCGTTGCTCATTAATGGATGGTGTAATGCGAGTATTACGGTTTTCTCTTTGTTCTTAGTTAATAAACTTTCCAGTTCCTCAAAAAAGCCTTCTCGAGATTTAATATCACAATCGTCATTTATTGTTGGAGTCTTGTCCCAGTCCTCCAAGAACCATTGACTATCAATTGTAATTAGTGTTGTGAAATCATTAATTTTTAAATCATCTATGGGACAACCTTTTCCTGGTAAAAATGATTTTTTATCATTTAAGTAATCAGTAACAATTTCTTCTTGACGCTTTAAACCATTTATTCCATTATACCAATCATGATTTCCAGGTATAAAAAGCGTTTTACCTTTAAACTCTTTAGAAAGTGCTAACTGGTTTAATAGTTTGTTTTTTGCCAAATCATAACTGGATTTGTCTTCTTTATTTGGCATTCCTTTCGGGTAAATATTGTCTCCCAAAAAAAGTAACGTAGCATTTTTATCTGATTTTAGTAATGCTTCATTAAGTTGGTTTAGCGTTTTTTTTGAATTATCTTCGTCACTATTACCAGCGTCACCAATTAAAAAAAAAGTATGAGCAATTTTAGAAGTATCATCTGCGTTTGTTGTTAAACTAGCTGTAATTTTATTTCCATATTGTGCTTGATGAGTTGAACAAGAATGCAATATGAATATTGATAAAAATAAGTATGCGGGTATTTTATATTTTATAAAATGATTATCTGAAAACAATTTCATAATTTAGTATTATAAAAATTTTTATGAATCTTATAGAACAAGCCGAAAATTTTGTAATTAAATTACTCAAAGATAGACTTTCTATTTCATTTACATATCATAATGTTAAGCACACAATGGATGTGGTTAAGGCGGTTGAAGTCCTTAGTGAGAAAGAGTCTTTAAGTCAATTAGATAGGGAAATAGTTTTAATAGCGGCTTGGTTTCATGATACAGGTTACATTCAAGGTTGTGATCATCATGAGCTTTCTAGTGTAACGATAGCCACTGATTTCCTAAAAGAAAAAGACAAATCTACAGAATACATTGAAAAAGTGGCTAGTACAATTCAAGCTACTACATTCGATTATGCACCTAATACGGTTCTGGAAAAAATCATAAGAGATGCTGATTATTCTCATTTTGCGAGTCCTGATTATTTAAGTATTTGTGAATCGTTAAGAACGGAATGGGAAAATACACTGCAAAAATTCTATAATGATTTTGAATGGGATAGCGAGAATTATAGAATACTAACACAATGTCATCAATATTATACTGATTTTGCAATTGCTAATTGGACTCCGTTAAAGGAAAAAAACATACTCTTGGTTCAAGATAAAATAAAAAAAATAGAAGCCAAAATGGAAGAAATGCCTAAGAAAATAAAAAATAAAAAGAAAACGGAGAAAAACAAAAAAGCGGATCGTGGTGTTGACACTTTGTTTCGAATCACATTAAGTAATCACACGAGATTAAGTGGTATTGCTGACAGTAAAGCCAATATTCTACTTTCAGTAAATGCAATTATTATTTCTATTGCGCTTTCGTCAATTATTCCAAAATTAGATAGTGCAAATAACGCGCATTTGGTTATGCCAACATTTATTATGCTTATGTTTAGTGTGATTTCAATAATTTTTGCCATCCTATCTACACGCCCAAAAGTTACCAGTGGTATTTTTACGCGAAAAGACATTGAGGATAGAAAAGTAAATTTGTTGTTTTTTGGTAATTTTTATAAAATGCCTTTAGAAGAATATGAATGGGCTGTAAATGAAATGATGAAAGACAACGAATACTTATATAATTCTTTAATTAAAGATTTATATTATTTAGGCTTAGTACTTGAAAAAAAATATAGATTGTTAAGGATTACTTATAATATTTTTATGATCGGAATTATTATTTCGGTGATTGCATTTGTACTGGCTTTTTATTCTGTTAGAGCTTAATTTATTTCACTTAATAATTCCTGATAAGAATATTTATCATTAGAAGACTCTGTATTAACCACTTTTATTCGTAAAGCTTTTAAACCTGAAACGCCCTGTAGCTCTTCAATGTCAAATTGTTCTATAGTAGGTTCTAGAATTTTTTTGAATTGCAAAAATTTAATGTATTTCAAATATTCAGTTTCCTCATAGCTATGAGAATATACGATTGTTATTTTTTCTTTTTGAGTTATTCTTTCTTGCGTACCTTTAATATTTGCTTTGTCAATGCGTTTTTTTACTACTTCATAGCGGGCATTATATGTTCCATCTACGTCAAAACGTTTTTCGTCCATTCTAAATCGTATGGAAAGTGGGGAGCTAAATACTAAAATTAATGAAGTCACATCTAACTCATATGGTAAGGCTTTTTTTAATCGATGGTGTTCTAATTCCATTTTGCATAAAGTTTGTAATTGCCATAATCTCAGGTTGCTAAGATACATGATGTCAAAAGGTTGTGAAGGTGTGATAGAGGCTCCAATATATAAATTATGTTCTACTCCATCAGTTTTAAATCGTTCAAAATAATGAGGAAAAATGGTTTGAGCATCAAGTTGTTCCTTATCTAGAATGGAAGCCATTTTTTTATTGATAATGGACATTGCATCATCAAACTTTTTTCTAGAATGATAAAACAAAGCTGTTTTAGGATCTAATTCTTCAAAATATTGGTTAATTATTAATTGACACGTATTGTCAATCTTAGAGTTATTTAAAATAGGATGTATTTCTTTTTGAATATAGTTTTGAATTTGTTGCTCAGTATCTGCTTTTAATTCCTTTTCAAGTTCTTTAAAATAGGTTTGCATTTCAAATTTTCGTTGTTCCAATAATGTGAGTGAGCTATTAGATTTCAAGCTCTCAAAAATAGTTAACAATGTTTTTAATTGATTTTTAAGATCCTCTTTAACAGTGTCATTTCTATGCTGTGAAGAGCCTTTAATGTCTATTTGACCATATAAAGGATATACTTCTTTAAATACAATTTCTTTAAAGATATAGTCTTTATTTGGGCTGTTCGTTTGGTAGTATTTTTCAGCTTCGTTCTTAAATTTCCAATATACACTGGAATGGATTGCAGTATATTCTCTTTGAATTACTGCCTCTATTTGGTTTTGTAAATCGACATTGTAGCGTTCCAAAGAATCAATTACATATGGCAGTAGAAGGTCTAAATTGTTAGCATTGATACTGTTAAGTTCTCTTGTTTTGGAAGATACTAGCTCTATAATACCAAGTAGTTTGCCGTTTTTTAAGACAGGAGCCAGAATACAACTTTTTATATTTTGTTTCAATAAATGGTTTCCTAAAGTCTCATTTCCTAAGATTGTAGAGAATTTTTCAACATTTGAAATTATAAATGGTTTTTTTTCATTTAAAAGAGTAATTTGAGAACATCCAAAAAAGGCTTTGTTACAATCGACCATTTCATCCTGTTCAAAAAGAATGTAACTTTTTATTTTGTTATTGAATGGCGGCTTTATGAATTTATCTTGTTTTTCATCATAAAAGATTAAACCTACTTTTAAATCGGGAATTTTAAAGATGGACCTAAATATAGTTTCAAAATTTTCTTGATTTCCGGCATCGGTTTCAGACTTTAATAAGTTACTTTTTAAATTAGAAATTGCACTTTCTGTGGTAGCATCAAAAAGAGTTACGATACCAAAACCCTTAAATATCCAACTTTCTATTGGAAATTTTTGTTTCCATAACGAGATGTCATCATAATTATCCATTAATTGATCAATATCTTCTGGGGTTAATGCAATTGATTTTTTAGTTGGAGTTATTTCTAAAAAATCAGCATTATAAAGAATACGATAATGTTTTAGTATACCATTTGAATCAGGAATATCATAAAATAAAGGTTTATTGATTTCAAAGTGTTGTTGGTAAACCGTATTCAAGATGAGTATACAACTTACAATGTATAACTGATCCCCGTCAAGGTCTCTAATGGACATGTCAAAAGTACCGCCTGCCTCTTTTAGAATTTTACTAAATCGTTCCGAAAAATTAAAGGTCAAGTTTTGAAAGGGAATTGTAACCGCCTTGATTTCATTTTTTGTCAATGCAGTTGGAAATAAATCAGCCAGTAAGTATTTTATGAGTGTTTTATTATCCTCAATAATAGATATATCTTCAATACCAGTACTAAACTCAGGAATATGTTCAATTTCTTTTAATAATGCTTTGGCATAATTGGAGCGATAATCAATTTCAGACAAAGCTATTTCCTCCAAAGATTCAATCAGTTTATGAAATGAAATTAAGGTTTTAAATGGACTTTCTTTGAAAAAATTAATGTTTCCCATAAAATATGATATAGGGTACAAATCTACAAAAAACTAAAATTAAAAGTACATTTTGATAACTTATTGTGTTCTTTTTGTCAATCTTTTCCTATTGGCCTTTTGTGTCTTATTTACACTAAAACAGGGAAAAGTAAGGATGTTTTTTTGAGCGTACTATAGGTTATGCTTTATGGAGTTTTTTTTTATAAAATTGGATTAAAGTTTCGTTGATTTCTTTTAATTCAGGAGTGAGGTTGGTTCTATTACCTTCATCATCATTTGTTAATTCTAAATCACAGATTGAACATTTATATTCATTGATGTGATTGGTAATTCTTCTTGATAGGATGATTTTATGACCAATAATTTTGCAAATCATTTTTTTACTTAGAAAAATGTCTTTGATTTCTACTTTGGTCATAATTAGGTTGTTTAGGTAGATTTGGGGATAATAAACTTATTAAATTATCGTTAATATCGCTAAATTTATCGATTAAATGCGTGTTTATTTATTTTTAACAAGGTATTACGTATATTTTGTAACAATAATAAATTAAAATATAAAAAAAATCTCTAATTACTGAAAGTAATTAGAGATTAAAAATTTGGGGCAAAATTTTTTAAAATAAAAATTATAGGACTAACTCATAATTTAGATTTATTTTATAATTCAAGACTAATCAATAATAATTAGACATAAATTAATTCTTTTCTATTCGAATAACTTGAACCTCGTAAAACCTTTTTTTTATTGTTTGTAAACAATGTATGATTAATAGTATCAGCATCTCTTTAATTTAAGTTTTGAACAATTATTATATCTAGATCAAATCTAAGGAGTTATTTTTTTAATAAATAACTCTCTTTTTATTTTATTGACAATTAAATGTCATTAAATAAAGGGGCTTATTCTATCTAATATTCATTAGATTTTAAAAATATTTGATTTCTTAATTATGTAAAACAATAGGCTAATTAATTTGTCTCATAATAATAATTGTTTAGGTAGGTTTGGGAACTGTAAATATAGAATTAATCCGTTAAAACGATTAAAAAAATAGATGAAATACATAAATTTAGTTTATTTATAGTAAATACCTTATGATTATAGGTCAATACTATATTTGTTACTTTCTGCTTACGGCATCAAAAAACCCTCAACTATATTATAATTGAGGGTTTTTTAGGTCTTAATTTATGATTTACGGTTTATGATTTCTCTTCTTTGTTGAAATAAACCAAGTAATAATACATTTGCTTTTCTTCGTCCCAACCTTTTTCAACAAATTTCTCTGCACTTTCAGGATTAATGAAATCCATTTTTATTTGAATGTGTGTATCTAGATTGATTACATTTTTGATTGACTTACGTGCATCAGTAACTGCTGCATTAGCAATAGGGAATGAGGTTACATCTTCAATACTGTATTTTTCTCCTTTATCAACTTTGTAATTCTTGAATTCAGGAATTAAGTCTGGGTTGTCAAGAACTTCATTTAAAAAATTAGTCTCTTCAAACTGATCGTTTTTGGCGAAATAATTTACAGAACGATTCATGAACATGACTTCTTCTTTTTTGTCTTCTGCTGGAAAAACAACATCTTTGGCAAAACTTTGACAGAATTTCAAATATTTCTTAGTAATGAAATTCTCATCTTCAAATGCATCAACTGATAAGAAATGCTCTAACCAGTAACGAGCATCATAACGGTTGCTGTCAACTGTAAGTATTTTATATCCTTCTTCTTTTTTATGATTAAAAATAATACATCCTTTATCTAATTTACTTAGGTTGATACCTTGTTGTAAAATCATTTCTAGATGTGTTCCTTTTTCTTCAAATTGTAAAAAGTCCGATTGTAATTCACTTTTAAAAATTCCAATGGCGTCCACTACATTATTATCAATATTTACATTGGTCAAATACGTAACATAAACCTCACCATTCTTAATGTGTGGATGGTTTGATTGATCAAATAGATGTTGTGTGATTTTTTTAGAACCTTCGTGTAAACTGCTAGGGTTGTCAAATATTTCCGAAGCATATTTATACATGTCGTTGTAATCCAAATCTACTTCATGGGCAAACTGGAAATAGTTCTCCTCTTTTTCTCTAAATGGTTTTAGAAAAAATTCTTTTATAAGAGGTACAATTTCGTCTTGAAGGCTAAATGGTTGCTCCGATAAGAAAATAGCTTCATTGCGACTTTTATTTCCTACTCTGTGAATAGAAAGTGTCTCAATATGTGTGTTAAATAAGTTGATCATTGGCTATGAGTTTCAAAGTTTCAGAGTTTCAGAGTTTCAAAGTATTTCGAACAAAAAAGCGATTATAAATCAGTTTTAATTTTTCGACAAAAAGCACTTATCATTCTTTCTACTTCTCTGCTATCTTCGTATGTTTTGTTAAATTGTAATTGGTTAATATATTTTAAATTAAAAGCAATTTCGAGTTGTGTTTGCAATTCAAATAATGATGCAACAGCAATATTTAAAAATTTCAAATAATCTTTGTTTCCGTTTCTACCGTAACCTTCAGCAATATTGCTAGGGATCGATATAGCACTTCTTCTTAATTGAGAGGTAAGGGCATAAATTTCTTCTTTTGGGAAATTATTAGACAAAGTGTAAATTTCAGTAACGAGTACCATTGATTTTTGCCATATTAATAAATCTCTAAATGTTCCCATATTTTTTATAACGGCTAAAAGTCTTTGTCACTCTGAAACTATGCAGCTTTGTCACTCAAAAAACTAATTCCAATTCTCTTCAAATCCAAAATCTTCAAAGCTATCATCTCCTCCAAACATATCTAGATCATCTTCATCTAAATCATCTTCAAATTCGCTGGCAAAATCATCAGCATTGTCTGCTTCAAAGTTTTTTTCCATAGCTTCATCTGGCATTTCACCATGTGAAAATAAGGTCTCAGGATATAAATTCCCTGCTTCTTGCTCTTCAATTGCAGCTAGTTCTACAAGGAATGTCCACATATTGATGAAGTCATAAACATAGATAATCTTAGTGTTTTCGTCATCCAATAAATCGGATAAAACATAATCACTCATGATTTTTTGCTCCCCTGGAACATCTCCAGTATCAAAAAGTGAAATTTCATCCTCTTGATTCCAAGTTTCATCACAAGTATAGAAAGAGGCTACTTCCATGCCGTCAAAACCAAATGAATTGAAGATAGCGTTGTGTAAATCTTCTAAAGTATCATCAGCAAGTATTGCTATATCTCTAAATATATCTTCTTCAGCATCTAGAATTACTCTGAATTTGTAAACCATAATCTTTGTTTTTTATTGAAAGGTCAAAGGTAAAATTTAATTTCAGATATCTTTTTAAGAAACTTGATTTGTTAATAAGATTTCAATATTGTTATAAGTACTATGCCTACAGCTTTTTAATAATTCGTTTTTTAAAAGTATGGTACTTCTTGTGGTATCTGTTATTGCTTGGGTAACTTCGATTTTCAGTTATATTATTGACTACTAATGCAACTAATAGAAGTATAAGTACACCAATAAGGACTGGGCTCAATACATACCAATAACCTAGCTCTTTTATTTTAGAAGAACCAATTACGGCAATCAATGCAGTGGCTCCTCCAGGTGGATGTAAAGTTTTTGTAATTTGCATGAGAACGATGGAAATTGACACCGCTAATGCTGCGGCTAACCAAATGATTTCTGGAAATAATAAGTGGATTGTCACGCCAATTATTGCAGAAATAAAATGTCCTCCAACCAAGTTTTTGGGTTGTGAAAACGGGCTTTGAATATTGCCATAAATTAAAACGCTTGACGCCCCAAAAGATCCAATGAGATAAACATTATCGGAATCAACAAAATGATGAGAATTAAAATAAGCAATAGCTCCAATGCCAATAAACGAACCAACAAAAGCCCAAAAATGTTCCTTAAAGTCAATCAATGTTTCTTTATAAAGGATATATCTAGTTTTGCGATATCCTTTTTTAATTTTTTGAATAGGCATGTTTTTTTATTTTGATAGACTAGCTGAATAGGAATATACGGAATGTGGATAAATCATCTTTGCTGTATATTTTGAAATAAGACAAACGACTAAAATGGGAAAAAACAAAGTGTAATCATTGGTTAAACCACAAATTAAGAATATCGCTGTAAAAGGAGCATGAATACTAGCACTTAAAACAGCTGCCATTCCTAATACCATAAAGTTAACAGGAATTATATTAGCTTTAAAATAAGTATTTAAAATTTGCGCTACAAATAAACCTAAAAATGCACCGATGAATATACTTGGAGCAAAAACCCCTCCGTCTCCACCAGAAAATAACGTGGCTGATGTGACAATAGGTTTTAAAAGAATAACTCCTAAAAGGGTATATAGTAAGTTAAAAGATATTTTCACTTCATTTGGATTTATAAAAATCATTTTGATGGCATGATAACCTTCTCCATAAAGTTGCGGGAAGAAAAATAGAGAAAAACTTAATATTACAGATCCAATTATAATTTTGTAATAATGACTTTTTATTTGGGTTAAATTATTTTTGAAAAATAAAACACAACGGGTAAGGTAAACAGAATTAATTCCAGCCAAAATTCCCAAAAGAATAAAAAACGGAATTGCTCTTAAATTCCAAGTGGTAATGTCAACCGTAAATAATGGTTTTTCGTCAATTAAATAGACAAGTCCAAAAGAAACAGTAACAGCAATAATAGTACTAATTAAAAAAGTGCGTGTTACTTTTCTAGAAATGACTTCAAACACAAAAAAGATTCCCGCAAAAGGACTATTAAACAAAGCTGTAATTCCTGCCGCTACTCCAGCACAAATTAATTCGGTTTTGTACTCTTTAAAAATATTTTGTTTCCTTTGCGCAACTGATCCTATTGTAGCCGTAGCCACAACAGTAGAAACCTCAATTCCTGTAGATCCTCCAAAAACAACAGTCAATAAACCATTAATAAAATGAGATGCAATCTTAGATTTAGGTAAGTTTTTGGTTTTTGAGCCTGTACTTTCAAATATTTCGTTAATTCCTTTATTTTCTTTTTTATTAAATACGTACTGCCTTAAAAAGTAGATGACCGAAAACCCGAAAACAGGAAAAACAAAAATAAAAATAGGATGTATGGATGCCTGGCTGAAGAATATTTCTTCATAGTATTCTGTTAATTTTTTTAAAGTTATTCCTAAAAAAGCAGAAAGAAAGCCAATCAAAATGGAAACAATAACTATTTTTTGGAATTTAATAAATTGAATATTTTTTTTAATGTGCGCTATATTACTCATCTAAATGTATATTACAAGCCTTAATTTTTTTTAAGGTTTTTTAAGTTTTGCAAATATAAAGAAATAAAAGGGAGTACGATTTATTACGAATGGATAATGAGCTTTTTTTAAGAAACCTTTATAATTAGGATCATTTTAATAAGCCAATAATTTATTTTTCATAAAACTCTAACGGCAAACCATCAGGATCAGCAATAAAGAAAAATCGTTTTTGAGTATAGGCATCTACTCGAATTTCTTCAGAAGAAATGTTATTTGTAATTAAAAAAGCTCTTGTTTTTTCAATATCATTTACTTCAAAAGCCAAATGACGCAAACCACAGGATTCTGGAGTCGAAGGCCTTTGAGGTGGATTTGGGAAAGAAAAAAGTTCGACAACAAAGTTTCCGTTTAAAGACAAATCTAATTTATAAGATTCTCTTTCTTCGCGATAAATTTCTTGAATGATTTTTAATCCTAAAATTTCAGTATAAAAATCCTTTGACTTTTGATAATCAGAACAGATAATGGCGATGTGGTGTATTTTGTTAAGTTCTAGCATTTTATTGTAAATAAATCATGGTGGGTAAATTAGCTTCGGGATTTTCCACTAAAGCTTGTGCGTGTAATTTGTTGATGAGTACTTTTGTTTTTTCGATAGAATCAATTTTAAACAAAAAGAAAACTTCGGTATCGTTATCTGTGTTTTGCCAAATGTTTTCTAAATACATTCCTTGGGAGGCATGAAATTCCTTGTCTTTTTCTAGGATTTCTTTAATAACTGCAATTGGAACATTGTTGAGTTTAGCTAATACATGTGACATAGTTTATTGATTTAGTTTTCGTATGACTTTCGCTGGATTTCCAACTGCCAGTGAATTATCGGGCATGTCTTTAGTAACTACTGATCCAGCACCTATAACACAACCTTTACCAATAGTGATTCCTGGGCAAATAACGGAGTTTCCACCAATCCAGCAATCGTCTCCAATGGTTATTGGTAGAGCACTTTCAAGAGTTTTTCTTAATTCAGCTTCCAGTGGATGCGTAGCAGTATACAATTGAACTCCGGGTGCAAAAAACACATTCGAACCTATTGTTACTTTTGCACAATCCAGCACCACACAGTTGACATTAAAATAAACGTTTTCTCCACATAATATATTGTATCCATAATCGCAATGAAAAGGAGGTTCAATATAAAGATTTACTCCAGCATTCGGAATCAATTCTGCTATAATCTCACGTGCTTTTTTGGTCACTCGATATTGAGTAACATTCAAGCTATGTAGCAAGTTTTTTGCCTTTCTTCGCCCTTTAACTAAAACAGGATCTCCAGCCAAGTAATACTCACCATCAATCATTTTTTCTTGTTCCGTTTTCATTTACTATAAATCTTTGTTTCTAAATATTTCTTGGGCATGCCCTCCGCAAAAGCTTCGGTCGGGCTGTTCGTTGCAATCTCCCATGAAAAATGGGAGGATTTCCACTGCCATCCCTCATGCAAATCGCCATTGTAAATCCTTACGATTTGATGTAAATATAACAGAAAATCAAATCGACTACAACTCATCCCTGAAAATTGACAGTTCAGTTAGTTTAAGTTTTTAAAAAGAGACAATCAAAATACATTTGGAGAATCAAAATCAAACCAAATGAAATCAATCACTACATTAATTACTTTATTTTTTACCACTTTACTATTTGCACAAGCTACTATTTCAGGAAAAGTGATAGATGAAAAAGGAAAACCAATCGTTGGCGCTAATGTTTTTATCGAAGGAACTTACGACGGAGCAACATCTAATGAAATGGGGGATTTCTCATTTGTAACGGACGAAAAAGGAAATCAAACATTAGTAGTTAGTTTTTTAATTTACGAAACTTCAAAAACTCAAATTGATGTTGCTAATTTTCAGGGAAAAACCATCAAACTAAAAGAGAATTTAAATGCTTTGGACGCGGTTGTGATTACAGCTGGCACAATGGAATCAGGTGAGAAAGCACGGGTTTCAGTTTTAAAACCGTTAGATATTGTAACCACAGCAGGTTCGGCTGGGAATATTATTGCTGCTTTACAAACCTTGCCTGGGACACAAAGTGTGGGTGAAGACGGTCGTTTGTTTGTTCGCGGAGGAGAAGCTAATGAAACTCAAACTTTTGTCGACGGTATTCGTGTGGCACAACCGTATGGCGCAACAACTAATAATTTGCCTACTCGTGGTCGGTTTTCTCCATTTTTATTCAATGGTATTGCTTTCTCTACTGGAGGGTATTCTGCCGAATATGGGGAAGCGTTATCGAGCGTATTGCTTTTAAATACGGAGGACAATCCGGATCAAAACAAAACCGAAATTTCACTAATGACTGTTGGCTTAGGGCTTGGAAATACTCAAAAATGGGAAAAGAGCTCACTGAGTGTAAATGCTTCGTATATCAATTTAGCTCCTTACCAAGCAGCAATTCCACAAAATGTGGACTGGAATAGTCCTTTTCAATCTTTGTCGGGAGAAACGGTGTATCGCTATAATTTTAATAACGGAATTCTGAAATTGTATGCTGCTTTTGATTCTTCTAAATTTGATATTAATCAGGAAAATATAAACAGTCCAGAGAAAATAAGGGTGAATCTAAACAATGATAATTTTTATTTGAATACTTCATACAAAGGCGGTTTTGGGACTAATTGGCAAATTACTACTGGTATGAGTTATGGGTATAGTAAAAATAAAATAGGATTGGATTTAGATCAAGTTGATAATGATGAAAATGCTGCCCATTTAAAATTGAAATTGAAGAAAAGCTTTTCTAATTATTTTAAATTGTCTTTTGGAGGGGATTATTTTAGTACCAAATTCAATGAAGATTTCAAACCTAATCTTGGAACAACGAATACAAATGGGTACAACTCGAATATTGCAGCAGTCTTCACGGAAGCCGATGTTTTATTTTCGAAAAAGTTTGCCGCCAAAATTGGGTTAAGAGCTTCGTACAATGATTTACTTGATGAAACTGCCCTTGCTCCAAGACTTTCATTAGCATACAAAGTAGCTAAAAATAGTCAGTTCTCATTGGCTTACGGAGATTTCTCTCAAAGTCCATCTGTTGATTATATAAAATATTCTAAATACCATCAGTTTGAAAGTGAGAAAGCGGCTCATTATATTTTGAATTTTCAATATGCTAAAGACAGTAAAACCTTTAGAGCCGAAGCCTATTATAAAGACTACAATAATCTAGTAAAATACGATACTCAGGATATTGCTTATAATTCGGTTTTTAATAATACGGGTTCAGCATACGCTAAAGGGTTGGATTTATTCTGGAGGGATGGAAAAACAATTAAAAATCTAGAATATTGGATTTCCTATTCTTATATCGATACCAAAAGAGATTATAAAAATTTCCCAGTAGCCGCAACCCCCAGTTTTGTCGCTGATCATAGTTTGTCTATTGTAACTAAATATTGGATATCAGACTGGAGATCACAAATTGGATTTACGAATTCTTTTAGCTCAGGACGTCCCTATAATAATCCAAATGAAACCCAATTCATGAATGGAAAAACGAAATCGTATAATAGTTTAAGTTTTAACTGGGCGTATTTAATAAGTGCTCAAAAGATATTATATATCTCCGTTTCAAATGTATTAGGAACACAAAATGTTTTTGGATATGATTATGCTAAAGACCCAAATGCAGCGGGTTATTATAACCGAAAAACCATCACGCCCACAGCAGATCGGTTCTTCTTTGTTGGTTTCTTTTGGACCATTAGCAAAGACAAAAAAGACAATCAGTTGAAGAATCTGTAATTTGTCTTAAAGTTATAAAGTTGAAAGTTTAAAAGGAAGAATGATTTGGATTTTCAAAGACTTAAAGTATTTCCGCAAACAATGTGACTTTCGACTTTATGACTTTCAACTAATTTACCGATTCATCCTTAAAATTCAACAGTTCAGTAATTATAAATTTTTACAACCGTATTTCTGAAATACTTTTGAAATATAAATTAACAACGTTTCAATCATCAATAAAAAATTAATCAATCTTAAAAACTAGAAATCATGACCAAATTAATTACCACTTTCGCACTATTTGTTATTACATTATTATCGGCTCAAGGACAACAAAGCACTATGGAGTCAACAGGAGGGAAGTTTGAACAAGGAATGGGAAAAGCCTTTGGACTTTGGGGAGAAGGGAAAACTACAGAAGCTTCTGATTTATTCGAAAGAATTGCCGCTGCTGAACCTACGAACTGGTTGCCTAATTACTATGTGGCTTTAGTAAATACTACAACTGCTTTTGGAACTAAAGATAAAGAAAAAATAAATTTATTACTTTCGAAAGCACAAAACGCTTTAGATGTAGAAATGGGTAAAGATCAAAATAATGCCGAATTGTATGTGATGCAGGCTATGATTAATACTGCTTGGATTGTTTTCGACCCTATGACGAACGGACAAAAACTATCTGGACCTACTATGGGATTGTACGCAAAAGCTGAAGCAATTGCACCTAATAATCCGAGAGTAGTTTATTCAAAAGCAGAATTTGAAATAGGCGGAGCCAAGTTTTGGGGAAAAGATACCAAACCGATGTGTGCTCAAATTGATAAAGCCATTGAACTTTTTGCTACTTTTAAACCTGAAACACCTTTTTCTCCTAAATGGGGATTAGACAGAGCTTTAGAAGCACAGAAAAACTGTAAATAGGATAATTAATCAAATTCAATTTTCCTATTACTTAATTTAAAATAATATGTATAAAATTAATAAAGAAATACCTAAAGTATTTGTACTCTCATTTATTATCTTTTTTATAGCTCAATTTTTGAACTTGATTTTAGGGAATACAATACGATTTGATCTAAGTTTATTAATTAGTTTTGGATTTACCTTGTTGTACACGTTATCACTGTATGTGTCTAATATGTATCTTTTTAACTCCCTAGATTTGTATTTTAAAAAGGATAGGTTTTCTCTAAAAAGGATTGTAATTGGATTTTTTGGAGCATTTTTACTTTCTTTATTCGTTATTTTTTTACTGCGTATTTTTGAAGAAGTTTTAGTCAATGGGATGACATTTCAAGAGTTTTTATCAGCTGAAAAGCCATCCAATTATTTGTTTTCAATTAGTATTACTTTTTTTGTAACACTATCGTTATATACTTTTTATTTCTACAAATTATACAACGAAAACAAAGTAAAAGAACAGAAAATCATCGCTGGAACTGCCAATGCGAAATTCGAAAGTTTAAAGAATCAAATAGACCCACATTTTTTATTCAATAGTCTGAATGTATTGAGTTCTTTGATCGAAGAAAATCCGGATAATGCACAGCGATTCACGACTTCCTTGTCGAAGATTTACAGGTATGTATTAGAACAAAAAGACAAAGAATTAGTTTCTGTTGAAGAAGAATTGGCTTTCGCCAAAACGTATATGAACTTGCTTAAAATGCGTTTTGAGAATAGTTTGTTTTATGAATTACCAAATTCAATAATTGATCCAGAAGCTAAGGTCGTCCCGCTTTCCTTGCAGTTGTTGTTAGAAAACACAGTAAAACACAATGTGGTAAGTGAAAAAAGACCTTTGCATATTCGAATTAGCATTCAAGGAAGTTATTTAGTAGTTGAAAATGATTTTCAAAAGAAAGAAGTATTACAAGACCGTCAAGGAGTTGGTCTTCAAAATATAATTAATCGATACGGAATTATCACCGATAGGAAAGTATTGATAGCACAAAATGAAAAAGTATTTTCGGTCAAAATACCAATTTTGACCAAACAAATTACAGTTATGGAAACGACAAAAGAATACGATGAAAACAATGCCTACTACAGAGCAAAAAAGCGTGTAGAAGAATTGAAGGGTTTTTATGGAAATTTAATTTCTTATTGCTGTGTAATTCCTTTTTTAATTTTTATTAATCTAAGGTATTCGCCAGAATTTCAATGGTTTTGGTTTTCAGCAGGTGGTTGGGGATTTGGTTTAATCATGCATGCTTTGAAAGTTTTTGGGTATAGCTCGAATTGGGAAGAACGAAAAATCCAGGAAATATTGAGTAAAGAAGATGCAAAACAAACATGGAAATAGTCATGGAGAATAAATATCAAGAAGAAGATTGCTATTCTAAGGCAAAAAAAAGATTCAATAAAATCAAAGCATTTTAGTTGCATTTGTTCATCTATTTTAGTGTAACTCGTACTATATTTTTATTAACTAGAAATTCACTCCTGAATTACAATGGTGTTCATATTCAGTAGTTGTGGGCAATGCTAAAAACACTTAAAAACAAATTTTTACATTAAACAAAAATGAACATTAACTCTTTTTCAAACTTATTTATTTGGTTAGTATTAATAACTTTACCAGAAATTGTATTTTCTCAATCAACGGAATTTACAATTCAAGATGTAAAATTCGAAAGTCAGGGCGTCACTCTTTCAGGCTCAATTTTAACGCCAAAAAAAACATTTGCAGCTGTTGTAATTGTTCATGGGTCTGACCCTGTAAAAAGAGAATTGGAGTTTGCAAAACGTCTTGCCAAAGAAGGCATTGCTGTATTCACATATGATAAACGAGGAGTTGGGGAATCAGGCGGTGTATATGTGGGACCATCTGTTGGTACTAATAATATTGACACAACTAATCTTAGTTTATTATCTCACGATGCAAATACAGCAGTAAATACATTTAGAACTTATTTGAAGGATAAAAAGATACCTATTGGATTAGTTGGCTTTAGTCAAGCAGGGTGGATAATCCCAATTACTACAAGTAAAAATCCGAAAATAGAATTTATGGTTTTGTTTAGTTGCCCAACAATTACAACTCTGGAACAACTAAGGTTTCAGTTTTATACCAATGGAAACAACAATTTTTGGGAAACTCATTCAGAAGCGGATGCTCGTGAACATGTCAAAAATGATGCTGACCGCTATCAATTTACGGCTACTGATCCCAAAAACGCTCTAAATAAAGTTTCAATTCCGGGACTTTGGCTTTTTGGTGAGAAAGATATACAGATCCCGGTAAAGATGTGTATCGAGCAATTAAACACATTGAAAGTTCTAGGTAGACCTTTCGAATATACTTTGTTTTCTAACTTAGGACACAATACTTCTTCTGACAATGATGCTGAACCTGTTGATATTTCAATTCAATGGATAAAACAGAAAGCTTTGAGTATTCAAAAGTCTAAAGTATCAAAATAAAGAAATGCCTACAATTGTATAGAAATATTAAGAATTTTCTTATAAATTTATGTTTGCGTTCCGTGGGAAATTTTATCTTAGCTGAAAGATCACTGCCAAGAATTTCGAAACCTTGCAAAGCCGCATTCCAAGAACGTTAGTAGAGGAATTCGTTTATTAATACATGCCTGTAAAATTTAATATATTTACCGATTAGTGAGAAGAAAGAAAAATTCAAGAGATTTTAATTAAAGAAGATAATAAACAAACATGGAAATAATCATGGAGAATAAATATCAAAACGAAGAACGTTATTTTAAGGCTAAAAAGCGAGTAGAGGAAATTAAAGGATTTTACGGAAACTTGATCTCTTATATTGTTGTAAACACGGGGCTTTTAGTACTTAATTTGGTTACCTCACCAGAATATTTATGGTTTTTTTGGCCGCTATTAGGTTGGGGAATGGGTGTGTTTTTTCACGGGATGAAGGTTTTTAATTACATGCCATTTCTAGGTAAAGATTGGGAAGAGCAAAAAATCAAAGAATTTATGGAGAAGGAAAAAATGCAGAAATGGAAATAATATTTTAAATCAATAAAATGGAAAATAATTATCAAGAGGAGAAACGCTATTATGAAGCGCAAAAAAAAGTAAAAGAAATTAAAAGTTTTTATGTGCATCTTACAGTATATCTTCTGACAAATCCAATTGTAATTGCAGTAAATCTGATTACTTCTCCAGAATACTTGTGGTGTTTGTGGTGCTTGTTGGGCTGGGCAATACCAATAGTTTTACATGGTTTAATCGCTTTTGATTACCCTCCTTTTTTTAATAAAGAATGGGAAAAAAGAAAAATAAAAGAGTTTATAGATAAAGAAGAACAATCCAGAAATAATTGGGAATAATTTAAATTTTTATAAAAATGGGAAGATTTAGACGAAGAATGTATGAAAATTATACGTCAGGGAATGATAGTCCTGATGCGCGTTATGATATTGCTTATAGAAGAGTAAAAAGAATAAAAGGGTTTTATGTTCATTTATTAGTTTACGTTTTAGTTAATGCCTTTATAGTGCTTTCTACTTTTAATAGAAGCTTGCTCGGAAGTGAAGTCTTTTGGAAATGGGAGACATGGAGTACGGCTTTATTCTGGGGAATTGGTTTGCTATCACATGGATTATCAGTTTTTGGAAGAGAGTTGTTTTTTGGATCCGATTGGGAAGAGAAGAAAATTCAAGAATTAATGGATAAGGATAAAAATAATAAATGGGAGTAAAATGAATTTTTAGATTTGATTCTTTATTATTTAACCGTAAACTAGAAAGCTAGCTACCTTGAAAAAATATGTACCAGTTATTGCCGTTTTAGCCTTTATAAAACTTATAATTCATTTAATTGGAAATCAAAATTATGGTTTCCATCGTGATGAATTATTGCACCTATCAGTAAGTGAACACTTGGATTGGGGTTATTTTGAATTTCCACCTTTTATTGCTTTCGTAGGTAAAGTGGCTCATTTCGTTTTTGGATACTCTTTATCAGGAATTCGTTTTTTTTCTACTTTAGCTGGAATTGGAATACTTATAATCTGTTGTTTCATTGCCAAAGAATTGGGCGGAAAGAGAAATGCCGTTTTGTTAGCAGGAATTTCAGTTTTGGCATTCTTACCCTTTTACCGCAACCATTTATTATTTCAGCCAGTAGCTTTTGATCAGTTTTTCTGGACTTTAGGATTCTATTTTTTAATTAAATACTTCAATACCAAACAAATTAAATTTCTGGTGCTTCTAGGAATTACTTTTGGTATTGGCTTGATGAATAAATACACCATTCTAGTTTGGGGATTTGGAGTTTTTATTGGATTGATGTTTTACGATAAAGGGAAATTATTCAAAAATAAATGGTTGTATATTTCAGGAATTATTTCTTTTTTAATTTTTCTCCCCAATATTATTTGGCAAGTAAACCACCATTTTCCTCTCATTTTGCACTTAAAGAAATTAAAAGAAACTCAATTAGATGCTAATGGTACATTTGATTTTGTTATCGAACAAATCAAACACCCTTTCACATTTACGATTAGCCTCATTGGTCTAGTTGCTTATTTTTTGGATACCAATTTAAAAAAGTATAAAATTTTTGGAGTTGCCACGCTTGTCATCTTTGGAACCCTATGGATTATGGAATCCAAAGCCTATTATTTCTTTGCCATTTATCCAATACTGTTTGCAGCAGGTGCCGTGAAAATCGAAAAATTATTGGAGAATAAGCCTAAATGGATTTATGTTGTGGCTGCGGTACTATTACTTCCGGGTCTTCCTTTTTTGCCTTTAGCAATACCTATTTTGCCTATCACGGATTATGTGGAATATGCTGATGCAAAAAAGCTACAGGACGGTAGAGTCGAATTAACATCGGATTATGCGGATATGTTTGGTTGGGAAGAACAAGTGAAATTAGTAGATAGTTTATATCAATCCTTACCGTTAAAAGAGAAAGAGAATTGTATGATTTGGGCCGAGAATTATGGTGAAGCTGGTGCATTAGAAATTTTAGGAAAAAAGTATCATTTGCCTAATCCAGTTTGTTCACATGGGAGTTTTTGGACTTGGGGAACGGGAAGTACAGATGGCACTTTTTGTATCAGTATTGGGAACGAAAAAGTAGCCGTTGATCGTGTTTTTCAGGAGGTGAAATTGGTTAAAATAATCAAGCATAAATATGCCATTGATGAAGAAAATAATATTCCCGTTTACCTTTGTAGAAAACCCAAAATTAACCTGAAGAAAAAATGGCCTTTGTTAGAAAAATATGTTTTTGAATAACATGTTTTTTACACTCATTAATTTAGATTTTAAAAACAATATTTTATGACAATCATAATAATCGAAGATGAAAAACCGGCAGCAAGATTGTTGCAACGTAAATTAGAAAAGCTGAATCTGGAGGTAGGAGTAATGCTTCATTCTGTTGAAGAATCTATTGAATGGTTTTCGAATAATGAACATCCAGATTTGATATTTTTGGACATCCAATTATCGGATGGATTGTCCTTTGAGATATTTGAAAAAATCGAAATTAAGAGCGCAATTATTTTTACAACTGCCTACGATGAATATGCTTTGAGAGCATTTAAATTGAACAGTATTGACTATCTTTTAAAGCCTATTGACGAAGATGATTTAGAAATTGCAATTGCAAAATTTAAGGACCGTTTACCTAAAAAGGAAAAGCTTCAAATTGATTTTGAAGAGATCAAAAAAATGCTTTCAAATCCGTTTGAAAAAAATTACAAAAAACGGTTTACAGTAAAAATAGGGCAGCATCTAAAAGTTATTTCTACTGATGAAATAGAGTGTTTTTATAGCGAAAATAAGGGGACTTATATTCATACTTTTGACAATAGAAATTATCTTGTCGAAACTACTTTAGAAGTATTGGAGCAAGAATTAGATCGTTCTGCTTTTTATCGAGTGAGCCGTAAATTCATTATTCCAATGAAGGCAATAAAGGAAATTATTGTCTATAGTAATTCTCGTTTAAAAGTAATTTTGCCGTCGTATACCACCGATGAGGTTGTTGTAAGTAGAGAAAAAGTTTCTGATTTTAAAAATTGGATTGCTTAATTATTGGTTAAACTATGAGTTTATAATAAATATCTTAACTATCTCGTATTTAATTTTTTAAATACCGACAATAGATTATCTCTATTGGGTCTTAATGTCTAAAATATCGCTTTCTTATTCCTATTAGGATAAAAATAAAAATGGAATACACTATAAAAAATGGAGCAATGTATTCAATGTAATCTAAGGCCAACATCAGCGCTATTATTAATAGTTGGAAACCCAATCCATATATAGATACAAAAGTCATAAACCAATTTGGTAATGTTTTGACTCTATAAGCATCCCTGTCGAAGGTGTGAATTATTTTATCAAAACCACCATAAACAAGGGTATAAATTTCGAATAAAATTGCTACTGATTTTTGACTTTCTCCAGGTAAAGCTTTAGGCATTTTGTACTCAAAAACTTTGCTTGTGGAGTCACCTCCAATTGATTTGTTTCTTAAAATTACATAGTAATAATTGTATAATGTTCCCTGTAATTGGATGCAAAAGAAAGCCAATAATGCGACCCAAAAAGGCGTTGCTGAAACGTAGCAAATTGCCGATAAAAAGAAAAAATTTAGAAAAATATCAAAGACACTGTCAAGGTATCTTCCAGTGTAGGATGGTCTTTTTTTTAAGCGTGCCAGTTCCCCATCAGCGGCATCAATTATCGATTTTAAAATAATAAAAACACCTGCTAAATAGTATTGATTTTGCACTATAAAATAGACAGCAATAAGACCTGATAGGCCAAAAAGCAGCGTAACATGTATAGGGGTAAATCGAGTGTTTTTTAATCGTTTTGCAAATAATTTTCCAGGTGATCTTCCGTAATCTGATAAATCGAAGAACTTATCCTGAGCAGCAAGTTTAGACATTTTTGTTTAAGATGAACAAAGAAATGTGACAATATAGTCAAATGTAAATATAGCTAAAAGTTGTTATTTAGACAATCGGTGCAAGGTAAATGTCATGGCTGATAAAAGGAAAAAAGCATTGATTTGGTGGATTAATCCTAGCCATAATGGGACACCATAAAGTAATGTAAAAACACCTAAAGCAAACTGTAAAAAAACAAGAATTACAAGCAAATTAACACCGTATTTTTGTCCATTGTCCAATGCGTATTTTTTGCTTTTAAAATAAAGTAAAAGCATCATAGCAACTACAAAATAAGCTAATGTTCTATGTATAAACTGCACGCCACTTTTTCCTTCGGTAAAGCTTAAAAACAGGTTTTTTTGCTCTAAAAATACCGAGTCATGAATGAATTGTCCATCACTCATTAATGGCCAATGGTTGTGAATTAAACCTGCATTTAAACCTGCGACAAATCCTCCGTAGATGATTTGCAATAATAAAAAAGCAAGTGCATATTTAGCGATAGTTTGTAACGATTTTTGAGCAGCTCTTTTGTCTGGATAAATTAGGTCTAACGCTACCCAAAAAGTGTAAGCAAAGGTAATAAAGGCAGTTGTTAAGTGTAAGGCAAGTCTAAAATGGCTCACATCAGGATTATCAATTAATCCGCTTCGAACCATAAACCAACCAAAAAAGCCTTGTAAACCACCAAGCCCTAATAGTATGATGCATTTTTTAATTGTGCTTTTGTCTAGTTGTTTTCGAATTAAAAAATAGATAAATGGAAGCATAAATACCATTCCAATGGCACGACCTATAAAACGGTGAAACCATTCCCAGAAATAAATAAATTTATAATCAGAAAGGGTAAAATCATTATGGATATTGATTTTTTGATATTCAGGAAATTGTTTGTATTGGTCAAATACTTCTTGCCATTTTGCTTCTGTTAATGGGGGTAGAGTATCTGTTATCAAGTGCCAATCAGTCATCGATAGACCTGAATTTGTCAATCGGGTGATTCCACCCACGACTACCATTATAAAAATTAATAAACAACCGGATAACAACCAAATTATAACTGATTTATTCTGTTTTTTCATTTTGAAACTAATTTTGGCAAAGATATTTTATAAACAATTAATTCTTAATTCAACAAGCGTTAATCTTTAATCCTATTTTTTGAGCCCTTTTTAACATAAAGTCGTAAGCAGCTTGGTACTCGTTGGCGATTTCACCTTCTAATATAGCTTCTTTTATCGCTTCTTTCAGCATACCTATTTCTTTGGAAGGCTTTATGTTAAAAAGCTCCATAATTTCCTCTCCTGTTATTGGAGGTTGAAAATTACGTACTTGATCGCGTTCTTCTACTTCCACAATTTTCTTTCGAACAATTTCAAAATTACTATGGTATTTCTTGAATTTATTTGGGTTTTTGGTGGTAATGTCAGCTTCACAAAGTGTCATTAAGTCTTCTACATCTTCACCAGCGTCAAAAACCAATCGGCGTACTGCTGAGTCCGTAACTGTGTCTTGCGAAAGTACAATAGGACGGGAGCTCATCATGACCATTTTTTGAACAAATTTCATTTTTTGATTCAAAGGCATATGCAAACGTTCAAATAATTTTTTGACCATTTTTCCTCCGAGAAATTCATGTCCGTGAAAGGTCCAGCCTTGTTTTTTATTAAATCGTTTGGTTGGTGCTTTCCCAATATCATGTAGTAAAGCAGACCAACGAAGCCATACATCATCGGTGTTTGGACAAATATTATCTACGACTTCAAGCGTATGGTAGAAATTGTTTTTGTGTGTTTGCCCTTCAATTTCTTCTACGTTGTTTAAAGCGGTCAATTCTGGTAAAAGAATGTCTAGAAGTCCAGTTTTGTAAAGCAGTAAAAAGCCAATTGATGGTTTATCAGTCGAAAGAATCTTATTTAATTCATCTACAATTCGTTCTCCTGAGATGATTTTAATTCGTTCTGCATTTTTAGTAATTGACAGTAACGAATTCTCTTCAATTTCAAAATTCAACTGATTTGCAAAACGAATGGCGCGCATCATGCGCAACGGGTCGTCAGAATAGGTGATATCTGGATCAAGAGGCGTTCTTAAAACCTTATTTTCCATATCTTTTAAACCATCAAAAGGATCTGATAATTCCCCGTAATTTTTTGAGTTTAAAGAAATAGCCAATGCGTTGATGGTAAAATCACGACGGTCTTGGTCATCTTTTAACGTTCCGTTTTCTACAACTGGGTTGCGACTTTCAAAATGGTACGACTCTTTTCTAGCACCAACAAATTCGATTTCAGTATCTTCAAAACGCAACATGGCAGTACCATAAGTTTTGAAAACCTGAACTTTTGGTTTGTTAGGTAGTAATTTAGATACTTTTAAAGCCAATTCGATTCCGCTGCCAACAGCAACGATATCAATGTCTTTTTTAAAATCTCTTTTTAAAATCAAATCTCTCACAAAACCACCAATAACATAACTATCAACGTTAAGTTCTAGGGAAGCCTGAGAGATGACTTGGAATATTTTGTTATGTAATGCTTCTTTGTAATTCATAAGATTCTACCGCAGATTCGCAGATTTTTTTATTTTTTTGTGCGAACAATTCGTTTGTATTCTAAAGAAATAGAATTGAAATTCACCAATAATGCAAGTTCATTATCTGACACTTTTAGATAATTTAAGCATTGATTATAATGGCTATTATTAAAACAATCTACAGTTTTAATTTCTAAAATTATTGACTTATAAAGTACGAAATCTGCATAAAACTGATGCTTTAAAATTGTGTTTTTATAGTTTACTGAGTATTCTTTTTCACGTTCATAAGGGATGTTGTTTTCGTTAAACTCAAATTCTAAAGCGTCTTTATATACAATTTCTGAAAAACCTTTTCCTAAAGTTTTATGAACTTCAAATAGAATTCCAATTATTTTGTAGGTCTCATCTGCGGATAAATATTCCTCCATAAATTAAAATTTTAATCTGCGAATCTGCGGTTGTACTTTAATAATCTGCTATTAAAAACTATTTACGTATCACTTTTACCTGAGAGTCATTTGTCAACTTTATAATTGTCGATGGTTTTCCCCCAATTTTATCGCGGTGCAAATTTACAACATAGTCTACACCTTTAATAATCTCAGGACTAATTTCTTTGAAACTTTTTGGTGTGGGTTGCCCTGATATGTTGGCCGAAGTGGAAACTAATGGTTTTTTCATTCGCTCCAATAGTTTAAAGCAAAAAGGTTGTTTTACGATTCGGATTCCTAAAGTTTTGTCGGTGGCAATTAAGTTAGCAGCAATGTTTCTAGGATTATCAAGAATTAAAGTAGTGGGGTTTTCGGATAAATCCATGATTTGCCAAGCTACTTCTGGGATTTCTTTGAAAACATTGTACATCATTTTTTCGCCATTCATCAAAACGATCATGCTTTGCGTTTCGGCTCTTTGTTTGAGTTTGTATATTTTGGCTACAGCCTCAGCATTAGTTGCGTCACAACCTATTCCCCAAACGGTATCTGTAGGATAAAGGATAATTCCACCTTCTTTGATCACTTCAAGTGCTTTAATTACTTCTTCGTTAAGATCCATAGTTATATAAAAAAAATAAATTTGACTGCAAAAATAACTATTCTAAATGTTATAACTCTTTATTTGAGTTTCTAATAACTTAAAATACTGTTTTTTTATACTTATTACCCGTGGTTTTTTGAAATATAGTTTAGTAAATCGCCCTTTAATTTAGTGTCATTTTAAGGATTCTTAATCGTTTGTAACGAATAAAAACACTGTACGCATTTAGATAGCAAATAGTGATTCCTTTTTTTCCGTCGAGAAACCCCAATCGTACAATATAATTAAAAAGGAAGTTATAGGCAGGGTGGAGGTATTGGAACAAAATGGAAGGAAAGTCATTTTGCATAAACTTTTCCTGTGCTTTCAATTCTCCGTAACGTATTATTTTTGCTTTATAAGAACCATAATTAGGATAGGAGTAATGAATGAGTTTGTTTTTGAATACCGCCGTTTTTCCATTCGTAATTAATTTTTCATGGACTAATTTTTCAGTTGCGTAAGTAGCAAATCCTTTATGGAAAAGGCGAAAAATTTTATCATTTTGACAGCCACTAAAATGAAGAACCTTATGTTTGAACATAAATTTTCTACGAAACTGAAAAGCAATAGAAGTTGTTTTTTGTTGTGTCGTTTCTAGAATTTCTGACTTTAATTCAGGAGTTAGCCTTTCATCAGCATCAAGGAAAAGAATCCAATCATTTTGGGCTAATGAAATCGCATAATTTCTTTGTGCTGGATAATTTTTAAAAGTGTTTTGAAAGAATTTTACTTTTGGAAATGATTTACAAATTGCTTCCGTTTTATCTGTACTAAATGAATCGACAACAATAATTTCGTCCGCAAAATCCAAATCAGCCAAAAGCGCCTGCATTTGATTTTCCTCGTTTAATGTAATTATTAAAACGGATATATTTGTATTAGACGATTCAATCATAAATTATGGGCAGTTTGAAAATAAGTTCTTTCTTTTGGGTTTAGCGAGAATGTGTATTTAAAAAAGTTTGCAACGAAGGGAATAATAGTTCAGGTTGAAACTCATTATAAAATAATTTAGTTTCTTTTTTTACAATTTTAGCTGACTTTCCTTCAAATAATTCGGGTTTAAATTCATTTAAATGTAAAGAAATATGATTGATTCCGTCTTCAAATGTGGCCCAGCCTTTTTTGTCAATCCAAGGAGAAAAAACAATGTAGGAAGGTTTGTGGAGTGCTTTAGCCATATTGATTGCTCCACCATCATTACCAATAATCATATCACATTGGTTCATTATGGCGATGAATTCTCGAATATTCTTTCCTAAAACCGAAAAGTGAATTTTTTGTTTTGTACTCTCTTTGCATCCATTGAAGATCGTTTTAGCTTCTTCAATTTGCTTTGGAAAATAATTAAAAAGGATATTACAGTTATCATTGTCACCAATGAAATCAACTAATTCTGACATGTATTTCAATGGATAGGTTTTGTCGGGACTGCTTCCAATTATACTGAGCATAATCGTTTTTTTGGATCGATCTAGACCATGAGAATCCAAAAGGGAAGAGGCGAAATCATTTTCCTCCTTTGTTACATAAATTTCTGGAAATGTAATCAAATCGATGTTGAGCTGCAATGGATCTAGCAATGCTAATCGTTGTTCAATTATTAAGCCTAAATTACTAGTAGGTGTTTGCTGTCTTATTATATTATCTGTATAAAGGAATGTTCTCCCTTTTTTTAGATAAGATATTTTTTTTGATGCTCCTGAAAATAATACTACGAGCCAACTTTCTAATTTGGAATAAGCATCTATAACAATATCGTATTTTTCTTTACGAATCGTTTTTAGGAATTTATAAAGTTCCCATTTACTCTTTTGATGTTTTTCCTTAAAAAGGATAAGATTATCAAAGCTAGTATTTCCCTGTAAAACAGCAATCGTCGATTCATAAACCATGTAATCAATTTGAGCGTTGGGGTATGCTTTGCGCAAATTATCACATAATAAAGAGCTTATTAAGACATCTCCAATCATTTTTTGTTGAATTACAAGTATTTTCATTTGATTTGGATTTGAAAAGTT
The DNA here is from genome assembly GCF_040822115.1 of Flavobacterium sp. WC2421. NCBI lineage: Bacteria > Pseudomonadati > Bacteroidota > Flavobacteriia > Flavobacteriales > Flavobacteriaceae > Flavobacterium > Flavobacterium sp. WC2421. The sequence continues at coordinate 2,171,375 of NZ_CP162004.1, forward strand.
ATGCTTTTATTTTCAAGTAATTCATGGCTCTAGGACTAATCCAGGTTTGCTTTTGTATGGCATTAAAATAATAAACGGATAGATTTTTAAGCATCAACCGATTCACTTTTAATTTTGGAATAAAAAATAAAAATAGACTAATAACAGATAATATTATTTTTTCTAATAGTACTCCAATAATCAACAAGCTATGTAAATAGATTTGTATTCCAAAAGTAAATTGATTGCTAATATAAGTGTGTTTTGAAATAATAACTTCTGTTTTTGTGAGTGCTTTTGTTTTGATATTCAATCGGGAAGCACCACCATGTTGATGAAAAATCGTTGCTTTTCTAGTAACGCCCACTTTTCCACCTATATCGGTTATTTTTTTACAAAGATCAACATCTTCAAAGTACAACCAGTAATCTTCGTTCCAGCCGTTAATTTTGGTGTACCAATCTCTGCTTATAAAAATAACTGCACCAGTGACCCAATCTGGGTAAAACAAATCGGTAGTAGTGTTAAAGCGTTTTTCTAGTTTGGCTTTGTTCCATTTTCTAAACAGCGCTCGCGAAATTCCGAAAAAGCGTCCCAAAGCAGGAAATAAGTTGTTTTGCTTATAGAAAATAGCATTCTCATTGATTTGTAAACACGATAGAATTCCAATTTCAGGATGTGAAACGGCAGTTTGTAAAAGTATTTCTAATGCTTCAATAGTAAGTTTGGTATCTGGATTTAAAAAAAGGAAATGGTTTCCCGTAGCCATGCTTGCACCAACGTTGCAACCATTTGAGAAACCATTATTTCCAGAATTTTCTATTATTGTAAACTTGGAATATTTTTCTTTAAAAATAGAGAATTGTCCATCGTTAGAGAAATTATCAATTACGATAACCTCAAAGGAAATTGTTTTTGAAACAATTGTAGCAATAGATTCTAAACATTCGTCTAATGCTTTCCAGCCACGATAATTAACGATAATTATAGATATATCCAATAGGTCTTTTATAAAGTGGGTTAACGAATCGGATTATACCGCTACGTCATATTCGCGTAAAGCATCATTCAATGAAGTTTTCAAATCAGTTGAAGGTTTACGTGTCCCAATGATTAATGCACATGGTACTTGAAATTCACCAGCAGCGAATTTTTTAGTATAACTACCAGGAATCACTACAGAACGAGCAGGTACAAAACCTTTCATTTCAACCGGAGTTTCACCAGTAACATCAATGATTTTTGTAGAGGCAGTCAAACAAACATTAGCACCAAGAACTGCTTCTTTACCAACATGAACTCCTTCAACAACAATACAACGAGAACCTACAAAAGCGCCGTCTTCAATAATTACCGGAGCCGCTTGCAAAGGTTCAAGAACACCACCAATACCAACACCACCACTTAAATGTACATTTTTACCAATTTGAGCACAGCTTCCTACAGTTGCCCAAGTATCAACCATGGTTCCTTCATCTACATAAGCACCAATGTTTACATAACTTGGCATCATGATTACACCACTTGAAATATAAGCACCATAACGAGCTGATGCTCCAGGAACTACACGAACTCCTTTGGCAGCATAATCTCTTTTTAGCAACATTTTATCGTTGTATTCAAAAATACCGGCTTCCCAAGTTTCCATTTTTTGAATAGGGAAGTACATTACAACCGCTTTCTTTACCCATTCATTTACCTGCCATCCTTCACCTACTGGTTCAGCAACACGTAATTTTCCTGCGTCTAATAATTCAATAACTTCTCTGATAGCATCAGTTGTTGTAGTTTCTTGTAACAAAGCACGGTTTTCCCAAGCTTGTTCTATAATTGTCTGTAATGGATTCATTTTTGTTAGATTTTTTACAAAGATATACTTTTTAACCAAAAGCAAAAAGTGAAAATTTTTCCAAAATGTTAGTTTTTTCATATGATTTCTTTGGGCATGACCCTACGTAAAAACTTCGGGTCGGGCTTTTCGTTCTCGCTTTTTTATTACTGGTCAAAAAATCCAGCAATAAAAAGAGCTTCACTACAATCCCTCACGCAGCCCTCTTTAATGACAAGATTTTGATTTTAAATTTGTTTTAAAAATCATATGAAAACAGACAAGATATTTGGTGTGATGGAGAAACGAATACAAAAAACAACTTATCATGAAATGTTTTATCTTTGTATTTTAAAATCAAGATTATGGAAACCATTAGATTAGAATTTCAACCCAATATCAAAGCCAAAATTTTAGAATTATTGAGTTCATTCTCTTCGGATGAGTTGAAAATAGTTCAAGAAGATGCACAATTGGATAGTAATAAAAGAAAGGTAGATATTGCTTATGCTAAACTAAAAAGTGGTGCTGAAAAAATGCATACTGTTGAAGAAGCAGATGCTATTTTAGATCAAACCTTTTCAGAATATGACAGTTAGTGTCTCCAATGAATTTTTGGAATTACTTACAAATCAAGTTCGTTTTATTTACAAAGACAAACCCAAAGCGGCATTAAAATTCAGAAAAGAATTACTTAGAAACATTAAAAAAGACCTAAAACATCCCTTTCATTTTAAAGTATCTAGATATTTTGAAAATGAAAACATAAGAGATTATGTTTTTAAAGGATATATAGCTGTTTATGAAGTTGATGTTGAGAAAGAAATGGTTTCTGTTTTTGCTTTCATAAAATATAAAGACTCCCTATAAAATGCCAAGAATACTTTCCATAGACTACGGTCAAAAACGCACCGGAATTGCTGTTACAGACGAAATGCAAATCATCGCCTCGGGATTAACTACTATTCCCTCTGCTACAGCTATTGCTTTTTTGAAAGATTATTTTACCAAAGAAAAGGTGGAGGCAGTTTTAATTGGGGAACCTAAACAAATGAATGGTCAACCATCCGAAAGTGCCTCAATAATAAAAGGCTTTGTGACTCATTTTACCAACCATTTTCCAGACATGAAAGTCATACGAATGGATGAACGTTTTACCTCAAAAATGGCTTTTCAAACTATGATCGATAGTGGACTCAATAAGAAACAACGTCAAAATAAAGGCCTAATTGATGAAATTTCGGCTACAATTATGCTTCAAGATTACCTGATTCAAAAAAAGTTTTAAGTAGTCATTTTGAATCAACTATAAAGACTAGAACGTTTTCGTAATTTCTAACTTTTCCACCTTAATTTATTATAATTTTTTTAATTATATAAAGTATCTTTGCATTTTAAAATTTTGATATGCTTGATACAAAAACCATTCGTTCAAATACTGAAGTAGTACTTATAGGAGCTGGAATTATGAGCGCCACGCTTGGCTTAATTCTAAAAGAACTACAACCTGATATAAAAATTCAAATTTTTGAGAGATTAGACATTGCGGCTGCCGAAAGTTCTGATGCATGGAATAATGCTGGAACTGGACATTCTGCTTTTTGTGAGCTGAACTATACCCCAGAAGGAGCAGATGGTTCTATTGATCCTAAAAAAGCAATTAGTATAGCTGAATCATTTGAAGTATCAAGACAATTTTGGTCTTATTTAGTGGAACAAAATAAATTACCTTCTCCAGAAAATTTTATCAAAAGTATTCCGCACATGAGCTTTGTGTGGGGTGAAAAAAATGTTGCCTATTTAAAGAAACGTTTTGAGGTGTTACAAGCCAATCCGCTTTTTAAGGATATGGTTTTCAGTACTGATTTTTCTCAATTGAAAGAGTGGATGCCTTTAGTAATGGAAGGTAGAGATGAGTCTGAGAAAGTGGCTGCCACTTCTATGGCTATAGGAACGGACGTTAACTTTGGTGAATTAACTAGAAATATCTTTGGTTATTTATCAAATTTAGATGGAGTTACGATTCATTATAACCATGAAGTTTCTAAGATAAAAAGACGTGATGATGGTAAATGGAGATTAAAAATCACGGATTTGGTTACGGGTCAAAAAATGAAGGTGTATACTAAGTTTTTATTTATTGGTGCAGGTGGAGGTTCTTTACCATTATTAGAAAAAGCCGATGTTCCTGAAGGAGAAGGGTACGGTGGCTTTCCAGTAAGTGGGCAATGGCTTAAATGTACGAATCCAGAGGTAATTGCTAAACATAAAGTGAAAGTATACGGAAAAGCTAGTGTAGGTGCGCCTCCTATGTCTGTTCCTCATATCGATTCTAGAATGATTAATGGAGAAAAACAATTACTATTTGGACCTTTTGCTGGTTTTTCTACTCGTTTTTTGAAAAATGGTTCTTATTCTGATTTGCCATTATCGATCACTACAGATAATATTTTTCCAATGATTTCTGCAGGAATAAAAAACATTCCACTAACAAAATATTTAATAGAGCAAGTACGTCAATCGCCAGAAGATAGAATGAATGCCTTAAGAGAATATGTGCCTGGAGCAGAATCGAAAGACTGGGTTATAGAAAGAGCAGGGCAAAGAGTTCAGGTGATAAAAAGAGATAAAAAAGAAGGAGGAATACTTGAATTTGGTACTGAGGTGATTACTACTGCCGATGGGTCTTTATCAGTATTATTAGGCGCTTCACCAGGCGCTTCAACGGCGGTTTCCATTATGGTAGATCTAATAGGTAGATGTTTTAAAGACAAATTGGCAACATCAGAATGGCAAGAAAAATTGAAAATAATGATACCCTCTTTTGGCCAGCAATTAAATGAGAATCCTGCACTTTCAGCTGAAATAAGAAAACACACTGCTGAAGTTTTAAAACTGAATAATTAAGTTTTAAAAATAGAATTGCAATTATAAAAAAAAATGAATCCTATCTAATGGATTCATTTTTTGTTTGGATCAATATTTTTGTTGTTTTTACAATATTTTCAGATAAGTTTATTAACCAAATCAATTGTTCAATCACAAGTTGTGCCTCTTGCATTTTTTGTTGAAACACTGCGTCATTACTATTATTTACTTGTTTTAGTTCTTTTTCACGAATCTTTTTTAACTCCGTAAATCGTGTATTGAATTCTTCATTATTGTTTTCTTCTTTTTGTTCTAAAGCAGTATTTCCTAAAAGTACTATAGCGTAATCTAAATTTTTTATTACTTGATTTACAACCACATTAAAGGCTTCAGAAGCTTCCGTTGTTTTGTGTGATTGAATGTAGGTTCCTAATGAGGCTTCGGATGACAGTAAGGCATGGTTCAGCACCGTTAATTTATACACTTGAGCTAGTTTGTTTTGCTTAGATTTAGGTTCTTGCAACATCCTTTGGAAAGAAGCCATAAGGTTTCCAATTTCAATAAATGCTTGTTTTCTGGCAAGGCGGTAAGAGGTAGAAACGATTCCTTTTTCATTGTAGAAAATCGATATTTGTTGTAAATAATTTCTGTTGGCTTTAATGGATTTTTCCAAATGGATTGGAATACTCAAAAATTCCCAAGAAGGCCATAAAAAATAATTAGCTAAAAAGGATAATGTAGCACCCACTAGGGTATCTAATATTCGAAATTGGATTACATCTTGAATATTAGGTGTTAAAATTCCATAAATAAAAACCACATATAAAGTGACAAATGTGGCTCCAATTTTATAATTAGTGGGAGTAAATGAAAATCCAAAAAGCATTGCAATAATAGCTAAACCCCCTATTATGTTTTTATCATGAACAATTGATAAAATCCCAAAGGCAATTAATCCACCTAAAAGAGTACCAAAAATTCTTTGATAAGTGCGTTGTTTTGTTAAGCCGTATTCTTGTCGCATGATAACTATAATGGTAAGTAATATCCAATATACATTCTGAAACGGAAGTAGTTGCCCAATAATAAAACCAATTAATATTGTAATTGTTAAACGCAGAGAATGTCTAAATACGGTCGATGAAAAACTCAAATTTTCTAGAAATGTACTTATTGGGTAATATAATGGCGTTATAAATTTTTCTAAATCTTTGTCTCTTTCTTTAAAGTCATGTAAGTCAACGGTTGAAGTATAAGCACGTTCTAGTGTTTTTATTTTTTCAACTTGCTTTTCAGCATAGTGCAACATAGTTGTAAGCATAAAAACGCCTTCAGTCGCACGTGTTTTTCCTATCTCAATTTCATAGTCAGAAATAGCTATTTCAAATTCGTGTAAATCGGTTATTAAATTATGTTTCGAATTGTATTTGCTTTTGTCTTCAATGCTTTTTGATATTTCTTTTAAGACCTTGGACAGGTTATATGCTAAGTTTTGATATGTCAATAAAACATTGGGATGGTTATCAAATTTTTGATGTAATTTATTATGATCAAATGAAGTTGATATGGCGAGTTCCATTATTTCTACAAGTGAAATAAAAAGAATAAGCATTTTACGATTTTGATTTGAAGAACCTGAATTGGTACGATTTCGTATTAAAATTTCTCGAATATTTTCATGAATAGCATTCAGTTTTACTTGTAATAGTAACTGTTTTTTTGTGATTGCTTTTCTATCCGAATTTATTTTCCAAAGATCACCTCTTAATTTTAAGTAACTGGAAGTTAATTGAATGCATTCGGCGATCTGTAGTTCTACATATCTATGAGGTCTAATGTAAAAAAAAAGCAATGAAATTAGTAAATAAAATAATCCTCCTATAAGTAGAAGTCCGGAATGCAATACCATTTCCCAGCCCGAATTAATATGAGCAAACGCCAAAGAAATAGACAGTAATGCTGAAAATGAAACCATAATCGCACGTTGTCCGTAAACGGAGATCATGGATAATATAAAAATTAATATTGCTAATAATGGATAAAAAATCCATGGGTAGGGATGGATAAGATTTATTAATAAATTCACTCCAGAAACAATTAATGTAGCTACTAGAATTCCAATTACTTTGTGTTTTAAGTTACTGGGAATGTCACTTGGGTACGTGAAAAATGCACCAAGAGCTATTGTAAAGCCAATAGAATAATCACCTAAATAGGTAAATAACAAAACAGGAATTACTGCGGAAATAGTTACTTTTAATGCATTTGTAAAATTGGTACTGTCTGTAAATTTTTTTATTGTAGAAATCATAAATAATATCGCTTACTCACAAAGATAAGGATTGTATGATTTAAGCCTATCATAATGAATGACCATTTAATACAATAGTATAAAAAAATATTATTTATCAATTTGGAATTATTCATTGTCTAATTTTTTACTATTTTTGCAAACTGCAGTTAAGGAATGTTGATTCTGGATTTGTGGTTGATAATATTTAATACAAGAACAATGATTTTACCAATTGTAGGATATGGACATCCTGTTTTGAGAAAGGTAGGGGAGGATATTACGGAGGAGCACCCAGACTTGAAACAAACTATCGCGGATATGTATGAAACGATGTATAATGCTTATGGTGTTGGCCTTGCGGCTCCACAAATAGGGAAAGCGATTCGTTTGTTTATAATTGATACAACTCCCTTTAGCGAGGATGAGGATTTAGAAGCATCGGCACAAAAAGAATTAAAAGGCTTTAAAAGAACTTTTATTAATGCGAAAATTCTAGTGGAAGATGGAGAAGAATGGTGTTTTAACGAAGGTTGCCTAAGTATTCCTGACGTTCGTGAGGACGTTTATAGAAACGAAAGAATTACTATTGAATACTGTGAAGAGGATTTTGTAATGAAAACGGAAGTGTTTGACGGTTTAATTGCAAGAGTAATTCAACACGAATACGATCATATTGAAGGAATCTTGTTTACAGATAAAATTTCATCTCTAAAAAAACGATTGATACAAAAAAAATTAAAAAACATTACTGAAGGAAAAACGTTTCAAGATTATAGAATGCGTTTTATTGCGAAAAAAGGAAGATAATATTATTTTTCATTTCTTATTTTGGTATGGTCTTTGGTCGTGACAAAAAATATAATACAAATTGAATTCTTAATAATAATTAAAAAAGCATGAGTTTAGAAAAAATATTATCCATTTCAGGGAAGCCAGGTTTATACGTACTTAAAGTACAAACGCGTACTGGTTTTGTAGCTGAATCATTAGCAGATGGAAAAAAAATCACGGTAAATTTAAAAAGCAATGTAAGTTTATTATCTGAGATTTCAGTTTATACTTATGAAGGAGAACAACCGTTAGGCGAAATAATGAAACGTATTGGGGCTAAGGAAAGTAATGGTCCAGCAATCTCTCATAAAGAAGATAATGCCACATTAGCAGCTTATTTTAAAGAAATTTTGCCAGATTACGATGAAGAAAGAGTGTATCCATCTGACATCAAGAAAATTTTGAATTGGTACAATACGATTCAAGCAAAAGGGCTAATTGTAGATGAGGCTCCAGCTGAATCTACTGAAGTAGAAACTACTGTTGAAGCAGAAGCAGTTGTTGAAAAACCAAAAAAAGAAAAAAAAGTTAAGGAATAATTAATTCCTTATGTTTATAAATTAATCCTGTAATCTTCTTTATTAGATTACAGGATTTCTTATTTTTACACAAAACCGTACGCTATGAATGCAAGACAAATTCAACTTCAAGCTTTTGAAAGATTATTAAATATTATGGATGATCTAAGGGAAAAATGCCCTTGGGATAAAAAACAAACTCTTCAAACATTACGTCACCTTACTATTGAAGAAACCTATGAATTGGGGGATGCTATTTTGGATAATGATTTAAATGAAGTAAAGAAGGAATTAGGTGACTTACTATTACATATTGTTTTTTATGCCAAAATAGGCAGTGAAACTAATGATTTTGACATTGCGGATGTGTGTAATGAAATTTGTGAAAAATTGATTCACCGTCATCCTCATATTTATAGTGATACGGTAGTAAAAGATGAAGAAGAAGTCAAGCAAAATTGGGAAAAATTAAAATTGAAAGAAGGTAAAAAATCGGTTCTTGAAGGAGTTCCTAAAAGTTTACCTGCTTTAGTAAAAGCAAGTAGAATTCAAGATAAAGTAAAAGGGGTAGGATTTGACTGGGAAGAATCACATCAAGTTTGGGACAAGGTGCAAGAAGAATTGGAGGAATTACAGGTTGAGGTTAAAGCAGGAGACCAAGATAAAATAGAATCCGAGTTTGGCGATGTTTTATTTTCAATGATTAATTACGCTCGCTTTTTAAATGTAAATCCCGAAGATGCTTTAGAACGCACTAACAAAAAATTCATTAAACGTTTTCAATATTTAGAAAGTAAAGCAGGAGAATTAGGAAAACCACTAATGGACATGACTTTGGCTGAAATGGATGTTTTTTGGGAAGAAGCGAAGCGGTTACCCCAAAAATAGGAATTTAAAATCTCGGATTTTCACATACTTCAATTTTGGGAAGAAGCGAAGCGGTTACCCCAAAAATAGGAATTTAAAATCTCTGATTTTCACATACTTCAATTTTGGGAAGAAGCGAAGCGGTTACCCCAAAAACAGGAATTTAAAATCTCTGATTTTCACATACTTCAATTTTTGGAGGAAGCGAAGAAAGTATTATAACAAAATAATTATTCTGCTATTCTTTTTAATTTATTGATGTCAATAAGTGTGATTTTTTTACCAGTTAATTCAATTAACCCCAATTTTTTGAAATCAGAAAGTAATCGTATACAACTTTCGGTGGCAGTACCAATCATACTGGCTAACTCTTCTCTAGATAACTGAACTTTTAAGCTACTATCTTCATTTATGCCAAAAGTAGCTTGTAAGTACAATAGTGTTTCTGCAAGTCTTTCTTTTACTGTTTTTTGAGCCATATCAACCATATGTCCATCAGCTTCTTTAAGATCGCCACAAATTACTTTCATGACATTCATTGAAAACTGATTGTTTTTATCAAAAAACCCCATTACTTCACTTTTGGGAATAAAGCAAACTTCCATATCCTCCAGTGCTATAGCACTTAAGTTTACAGGTTCTTCACTGATTAAAGAACGTTGACCCAATAATTCTCCTTTTGAAACTAGTTTAACTATTTGGTCTTTACCGTTTGGACTTAATTTTGATAGTTTACAAACACCATCTTTTATACAAAAGATTCCATTTACATTTTCTCCTTCTTCAAAAATGACTTCTCCTTTTTTTATGATGCGTGATGTTTTACAATCAGCAAGTTTAACTAGTTCATCTTTGTTAAGGGCTTTTAGTGAGCTAAATTCCCTAACGATACATTGTTCGCATTTACTCATCTTGAAATAGTTTGTTTTTATGTAAAAATACGTTTTAATATGACATATATCATATTTTTATTAACATTCGTTTAAGAGCTTTGCATCAGGTAAAATGAGCAAATTTATGGACACACAAAACTGTTTCCATTGTGGGTTAGATATTATAAGAGCAGAAGAAATTATTTTTGACAATAAAGAGTTTTGTTGCAACGGTTGTAAAACGGTGTACGAAATCTTTAGTGTCAATGATTTGACTTGCTATTATGATTTTGAAAAATCCCCTGGAGCAACACCATTAGATATTAAAGGTAAATATGAATTTTTAGAAAATGAAAATATCATTTCAAAATTATTGGATTTTCAAGAAACTGCAACCGCTATTGTTTCACTTAGTATTCCTCATATTCATTGTAGCTCGTGTATTTGGATTTTGGAAAATTTACAGCGTCTTCAAAAAGGAATAAGTACTTCTCAGGTTAATTTTCCAGAAAAAAAAGTCCGAATTACCTATAATCCTGAAGAAGTTTCGCTTAGTGAAATTGCTTATTTATTGAGTTCTATTGGCTATGAGCCCTATATTAGTTTAGAAAACTATGAAACCGGAAGTAATAGTGTGGATCGAAGTTTAACTTATAAATTGGGAGTCGCTTTCTTTTGTTTTGGAAATATTATGTTGTTATCCTTTCCAGAGTATTTTGAAGTAAGGGAATATTGGTTGGACGCGTACCGCCCTTTTTTTAGATGGTTAATCTTCGCTCTTTCGTTACCCGCTTTCTTTTATTCAGCTAGTAGTTATTATGTTTCGGCTTATAAAAGCATCAAATCGAGAATGTTGAATATTGATATTCCTATTGCTTTAGGGATTATAGTAATGTTCGTTCGCAGTACCGTAGATATTGTTTTTGATTATGGGTCCGGTTTTTTTGACAGTTTGACTGGGTTGATTTTCTTTATGCTTTTAGGTAAAATGTTCCAAATTAAAACATACAGTTTTTTGAGTTTCGAAAGGGATTTTAAATCGTATTTTCCAATAGCGATTACTAGAATTAATCCTGATGCAACAGAGGAAAGTGTACCTGTCTATGATATTATAAAAGGCGACCGACTACTTATAAGAAATCAAGAGTTAATTCCCGTAGATGGAATTTTGATTAGTGATAGCGCTTCTATTGATTACAGTTTTGTAACTGGAGAAGCTGTACCTATTACTAAAAATTCTGGTGATAAAATATTTGCAGGAGGTAAACAAATAGGTAAAGTGATTGAAATGGATGTTTTACAGTCTACTTCACAAAGTTATTTAACGCAATTGTGGAGCAATGATGTTTTTCAAAAAAATGTAGAGCAAAAACACAAAAACATCACGGATACGATTAGTCATTATTTTACTCCAATTTTACTCGTGATTGCTTTTGTTTCGTTTGGATATTGGATTTTCATCGATACCATTACAGCTTTCAATGTTTTTGCTTCCATATTAATTGTGGCTTGCCCTTGTGCCTTAGCCTTAACTGCACCGTTTACAATGGGGAATGTATTGCGAATTTTAGGTAAACAGAAATTTTACCTGAAAAATGCTTTGGTAATAGAACAATTGGCAAAAGTAGATACCATTGTTTTTGATAAAACGGGTACTATAACGACCAATAAAAAATCAAGTATTTCCTATCAGGGTAATCCTATTTCTGATATAGATAGCCTTTGGATTAAGAATTTACTTCGTGCGTCCAACCATCCTTTGAGTCGTATGTTATATGATTATTTACCAGAGATGCAAAAAATATCTATTGCTGATTTTGAAGAAATTAATGGGAAAGGGATTCAGGGCACAATAGATGGGAAACAAATTAAAATTGGTTCTGCTTCATTTGTTGGAAAAATAGAAGGCAATGCTTTGTTACGAACCGTTGTTCATATTAGAATTGATGGCGTTTATTATGGGAAATATATTTTCAATAATCAATATCGAGAAGGTTTAGATAGCCTTTTTAAAGGATTAAATGATGATTATCAAATCAAAGTCTTATCTGGAGATAATGATGGTGAAAGAAGAGCCTTAGAGACCATTTTACCTCAAGGAACCGAATTGATTTTTAATCAAAATCCAGAACAAAAATTGGAGTTTATCAAAAAACTACAAGAACAAGGTCGCAATGTGATGATGGTAGGGGATGGATTGAATGATGCAGGAGCATTGGCACAAAGTAATATAGGTATTTCAATATCAGAAAATGTAAATGTTTTTTCACCTGCGTGTGATGCTATTTTAGAAGCCAATGAATTTCAAAAACTGCATTATTTTTTAAAACTTTCTAAAAAAGCGATGACCACAATTAAGTTGAGTTTTGCTTTATCACTGCTTTATAATGTAGTAGGGTTATCATTTGCCATTAGTGGGAATTTACGACCGCTTGTTGCGGCAATTATTATGCCTTTAAGTACCATTACAATTGTCAGTTTTGTTACCGTTATGAGTAATTATTATGCAAGAAAGTTAAAATATTTTAATAAGAATTTTAACAAATAAACGAAGTATGATAAATGTCATATTTTATAAAAAGAGAGCAGGCTAACTTTGTTAACACAAATTTAAGGTATGAGTGTCATTTATTTATTAATCTCCATTAGCATATTCGTTGCGGTTGGCTTTTTTATTGCTTTTATAGTAGCGGTAAAAAGTGGTCAATATGATGACGATTATACGCCATCTGTCAGAATGCTTTTTGACGATGAAATCAAAAAAACACCCCAAAAACAAATACAAACAACAGAAGAAAAACAAAATTAATTATGGAAATGCAGCAGTTTTACTATGACAACAAAATTGTAAAAAAGTTTATTTACGCTACCATTGTTTTTGGCGTAGTCGGAATGGCCGTCGGACTTTTATTAGCAACATTTTTTTTATTCCCAAACCTTACTGACGGGGTTTCGTGGTTGAGTTTTGGTCGATTAAGACCTTTACATACCAATGCCGTTATTTTTGCCTTTGTAGGTAATGCTATGTTTGCTGGAGTATATTATTCTTTGCAACGATTATTGAAAGCAAGGATGTATAGTGATTTTTTAAGTAACCTTAATTTTTGGGGTTGGCAATTGATTATTGTGGCAGCAGCCATTTCTTTGCCAATGGGATATACCTCTTCTAAAGAATATGCTGAACTAGAATGGCCTATTGATATTGCAATTGCCTTAATTTGGGTTGTTTTTGGGGTCAATATGATTGGTACGATTTTAAAAAGAAGAGAACGTCATTTATATGTCGCCATTTGGTTTTACTTAGCGACTTTCGTGACAGTTGCAGTATTGCATATTTTTAATAGTTTGGCTATTCCTGTTTCTGCAATGAAAAGTTACTCTGTTTATGCAGGAGTACAAGATGCATTAGTACAATGGTGGTATGGTCATAATGCGGTTGCCTTTTTCTTGACAACACCATTTTTAGGATTAATGTATTATTTTGTTCCTAAAGCGGCAAATCGTCCGGTATATTCTTATAGATTATCTATTGTTCACTTTTGGTCATTAATATTTTTATACATCTGGGCTGGACCGCACCATTTATTATATTCTGCTTTGCCTAACTGGGCACAGAATCTAGGAGTTGTTTTCTCAATCATGTTAATTGCACCTTCTTGGGGAGGTATGATTAATGGATTGTTGACTTTGCGTGGAGCATGGGATAAAGTGCGTGTAGATCCTGTTTTGAAATTTTTCGTAGTAGCTATTACTGGATACGGTATGGCAACTTTTGAAGGACCGATGCTATCATTAAAAAATGTAAATGCAATAGCGCATTTTACAGATTGGATTATTGCACACGTTCACGTAGGAGCGTTAGCATGGAATGGATTTATGGCTTTTGGTATGATTTATTGGTTGGTTCCAAGAATGTCAAAAGGACCTTTATTCTCTGCTAAACTAGCTAATTTCCACTTTTGGATTGGAACATTAGGGATTATACTTTATACGCTTCCTATGTATGTAGCTGGATTTTTACAAGCTTCTATGTGGAAACAATTTAATCCTGATGGAACATTAACATATGGTAATTTCCTTGAAACGGTAACGCAAATTATGCCAATGTATTGGATGCGTGCTGCTGGAGGAACATTATATATTATTGGAATGTTTGTCTTGGTATACAATATTACTAAAACTATAAGAGCTAATGCTGCAATTGAAGATGAATTAGCCGAAGCACCAGAATTACAAAAAATAAGTAGTGGTAGAACTAAAGGTGAAAAATTTCACCCTTGGTTAGAAAGAAAACCAATTCAGTTAACTATTCTGGCTACTGTAGCGATTTTAATTGGAGGTGTTATTCAAATTGTACCTACAATTATGGTAAAATCTAATATCCCAACAATTGCCAGTGTAAAACCGTATTCACCATTGGAATTAGAAGGTCGTGATTTGTACATCCGTGAGGGTTGTGTAGGATGTCACTCTCAAATGGTTAGACCATTCCGTTCTGAAGTAGAACGTTACGGACCACAATCAAAAGCGGGAGAATTTGTGTATGATCACCCATTCCTTTGGGGTTCAAAACGTACAGGACCGGATTTATTAAGAGTAGGTGGTAAGTACAACGACAATTGGCATTTCAATCACATGTGGAGTCCACAAAGTGTATCTTCTGGATCTATAATGCCTGGGTACAAATGGTTATTTGATAATAGCGCTTTGGATATTTCTGACATTGAAAAGAAAATGCAAGTGATGAAAACACTTGGGGTTCCTTATACAGATGCTGAAATTGCCAATGCTAAAAATGCAATCAAAGTACAATCTCAAAAAATTGAAGACAATCTGCATGCTGACCCTGACTTTGTGAAAAGTTATGAAAATAGCAAGAAAAAAGCCGAAGCAAAAGGAGAGAAATTTGTGCCAATGCATCAGAGAGAGATTGTAGCACTGATTGCTTACATCCAAAGATTAGGTACAGACATTAAAGTAAAAGATAAAAAGTAACTAAGTATCAAAGTAGCATAGTTAGAAAGTGTCGAAAAACAAATTTTTAACTGTGCAACTTTGAAACTCAAAACTATAAAAAAATGTTCGAACAAATAAAACACAACATGGAAACGATTGCAGGTGTTGCAATTTATCCGATACTATCGTTATTGATTTTCTTTTTCTTCTTTGTGGGGCTTGGTATATGGGTTGCATCCTATAAAAAAGAGAAGATCAATGAATTGAGCCAAATTCCATTAAACGACAATTAATCAGTATAATTTCAAATTACATAAAATGAAAAAATTAATCCCAGCATACGTAAGAGTACCCGTAATTTTCTTTCTCGTGTTTGGCGCTATGGAATATTTTATAGATTCTGGCGATCGTGCAGCATTTATAAAATATCCAATGGTTTCGGTATTTCTATTTGTTTTTCTATTTCTTTTAATAGCGATTGAAATCACCGTAAGTGCTATTGATAATATTACGTATCAAATGCTTACAGAAGAACAAAAAGCAAAATTAGAAGAAGTTAGTGCTATAAGTTATAAAGAGAGCGAGTGGTTTAAAAAGTTAATGCAAAAACTGACTAAAACCGAGCCTATTGAAAATGAAGCTAATTTATTGTTGAGTCATGATTATGATGGAATCAGGGAATTAGATAATAATTTACCACCATGGTGGGTATATTTATTCTACGGTTGTATCGCTTTTGCAGCAATATATTTAGTTCGTTTTGAGATTATGGGTGGCGATAATCAGGAAATGGAATTGAAGAAAGAATTGGCTCAAGCCAAAATAGATGTGGCAGAATATATGAAAACGGCTCCAGACTTAATGGATGAAAAAACGGTAACCTTACTGACTGATCCAGCTGATTTAGCCATAGGAAAAACCATTTTTACAACTAATTGCGCCGCTTGTCATAGAGCGGATGCGGGTGGACAAATTGGTCCTAACCTAACAGATGATCATTGGATTCTGGGTGGTGGAATTAAAAATCTTTTCCATACTGTAACTAATGGGGGTCGTGATGGTAAAGGAATGATTTCATGGAAAGGAACTTTAAAACCAAAAGAAATTCAAAAAGTAACTAGTTATATATTGTCATTACAGGGAAGTAACCCAAAAGATCCAAAAGCACCAGATGGTGAAGTTTGGGTTGATGATGCTGTAGCACCTGCAGCAAAATAAAAACACTGATTTACTAAGTTTTTAAAAGTGTAAAATAGCTTAAAACTTAGAATTATAAATTAAAACAAAATGTCAAAATTACCAGACGAAGCTTTTAGAGATACAATTGGAACCATTGATATTGAAGGAAAAAGGAAATTTATTTTTCCAAAAAAACCTTCTGGAAAATTCTATGACTATAGAAAATGGGTGAGTTATATTTTGTTGATCATTTTAGTTGCAAACCCATTTATTAAGATTAATGGGAACCAATTTATGATGTTCAATGTGTTAGAACGTCGTTTTAATATTTTTGGATTCCCGTTTTGGCCACAAGATTTTTATCTTTTTGTGCTGTTTATGATAGTAGGAGTCGTATTTGTAATCTTATTTACGGTAATTTTTGGACGAATATTTTGTGGCTGGATTTGCCCTCAAACTATTTTCTTAGAAATGGTTTTTAGAAGAATTGAATATTGGATAGAAGGAGATCGTGGAGCCCAAATCCGATTAGAAAAACAAGAATGGAATAACGAGAAAATAAGAAAGAAAGGAATTAAGTGGTTTATATTTTTACTCATTTCTTTTGCTATTGCAAATGTGTTTTTGGCGTACCTAATTGGTAGTGATGAATTGATTCAAATGATTGAAGACGGACCAGAGACCCATTTCAGTACACTAATTGCATTGTCCATTTTTACAGGAGTTTTCTACTTCATCTTTGTATGGTTTAGAGAACAAGTGTGCATCATAGCTTGTCCATATGGTAGACTTCAAGGGGTATTATTGGACAATAAATCAATTAATGTTGCCTACGATTTTGTTCGTGGTGAAAAAGAATTGGGTAGAGCCAAATTCAATAAGCAAGAAGATAGAGCTGTTTCTGGAAAAGGAGACTGCATTGATTGTAAACAATGTGTAAATGTTTGTCCTACCGGTATTGATATTCGTAATGGAACGCAATTGGAATGTGTGAACTGTACCGCATGTATTGATGAGTGTGATATAATCATGGATAGCGTAGGTTTACCCAAAGGATTAATTCGATATGCATCTGAAGATGAAATAGAGAAAAAAGCGCCTTTTAAATTCACTGCTAGAATGAAAGGCTATTCCGCTATTTTGTTGATTTTAGTTGGTATTTTAATTGGATTATTATTTTTACGAACCGAAGTAGAAGCAACCATTTTGCGATTACCAGGACAACTGTTTCAACATAAAGGAGATAATATAAGTAATGTATTTACCTATAAAATTATCAATAAAACCAACAATGATTTTAATGATATTCATTTCAAATTGGTAGGAATAAAAGGAAATTTGAATTTAGTGGGGAAACAACATTTCAAAGTAAAAAAACAAGGAATGAATGAAGGAACTTTATTTGTTGAAATCAATCAGTATACATTAGAGAGTGATAAAACAAAATTAAAAATAGAAGTGTACGAGGGCAATAAAAAAATTGAAACCAGTACAACCAGTTTTTTAAGCCCACGAAGTTTCGATTAGCATAATAATGTATTGAAGGAGTTTACTTCAAAAAAATAATAGAAAAGATGAAAATAAATTGGGGAACCGGAATCGTCATAGCAATAGCTTTGTTCATGAGTTTTATTTTATATTTTGTGATTAAAGTACAATCTAATTCTAAATATGATAATGAATTGGTTGTTGAAGAATATTACAAACACGATGCCCGTTTTGGGGAGGAAATGACTCGTGTACAAAATGCACAAGATCTTACTCAAAAACCGATTATTACCAAAACTAGGGATGGAGTTACCATTGTTTTTCCAAATGAATTTATTCCTAATAAGATAAAAGGGAATGTGTCCCTATATAGACCGTCTAACAAAAAATTAGATTTTGAAATTCCAATTTCATTATCTAATCCAACTTTGCTCATACCTAAATCAAAATTGGTAGGCGGTCGATGGGACATTAATATGGAATGGCAATATGATGGAAAATCGTATTTAACCAAAGATGTGATTTATATTGATTAGAAAGAACATGTTGAAGTTGTAAAACGCGAAGTGGTAATGATTTATTTCTTTGGGCTTTCGACCTTTGACTTTTAAACTAAATTTATGCTTTATACAGCCTTTATTTTTGGATTGATCAGCAGCTTTCATTGCATAGGAATGTGTGGTCCTATTGCTATGATGTTGCCTGTAGACAGAAATAATCCAGCGAAAAAAGTCACTCAAATAATGATATATCATATAGGTCGATTAACAGCTTATGGGACAATAGGATTACTTTTTGGATTGGTAGGGAAAGGTTTTTTTATGGCTGGAATGCAACAAAAATTATCTATCTTTATAGGAGTGCTGATGTTACTTGTTATTTTGATTCCTCAAAAAGTGGTCGCCCGTTATAATTTTTCAAAGCCTATTTTCAAAATAATTTCAAAAGTAAAACAACAGCTAGGGAGTCAATTTAAAAACAAGAGTTACAAATCATTATTTACAATAGGTTTACTAAATGGTTTTTTGCCTTGTGGCATGGTGTATGTCGCTTTATTTGGAGCAATGGCTATGCAATCTGCCAGTTTTGGAATTATATACATGCTCTTATTTGGATTAGGAACTGTTCCCATGATGAGTAGTATTATATATTTGAATTCCTTTATTACGATTTCTTTTCGAAATAAAATTCAGAAAGTGGTTCCTTACGTTGCCGTTCTTATTGCATTACTATTTATTTTAAGAGGTTTAGGGTTAGGCATACCTTATGTCTCACCATCTAATATGAGTTTGTTTATTCAAGCTACCCCAAATTGCCATTAATTGATTTGACATCATTTAAATATTCTATAAAATTAAACACAATGGAAAGACACGATTTAATACACGAATTTCCTGAATACGAGGAAAAAATACATCAACTAAAAGTTGACGACAGTCATTTTAGAGAACTCTTTGACGAGTACCATGAATTAGAACATGAAATTCACCGCATAAATACGGATATTGAAGTAGTTACTGATGAACATGCCCATGAATTGAAAGCGAAGCTATTATTCATTAAAGATGAATTATATAGTATTTTAACTAAGGATGAATAAACTGCATTTCTAATAATTGAATTACGATATTTTTTAGAAAAAATCACCGCAAATTTGCAAATGATCAACACAATATAAGTGTTTCAACTTGCGAATTTGCGGTTTATATTTTAACTCAAAGGCGAGTTTTTTATACAGTCATTGAAAATAATTTTGTATCAGGTGTTTTTCGTTTTAATAGTAAGTCAAATGCCATACATATATTGCGAACATGTGCTTTACCCGATTCCGTAACTTTTATTCCACTAGCGCTTAGTAGTAGCAAACCATCTTTTTCCATTTCTTGCAATTGGGTAACAACTTCAGGAATTTCTTCAAAATAATCACTTTTGTTTTCCCAAGAAGTTTCAAATTGGCACATTAAATTCAAGATGTGTTTTCGAATAATTAAATCTTCAGCTGTCAATAAATGACCTCGGTAAATGGGTAATTTATTCCATTCTAATATTTGATAATAGTCTTCCAAGTTTTTTTCGTTCTGAGCAAAACTGTACCAACTATCACTAATAGATGAAACACCGAGTCCAATCATTAATTTTGTTTTAGAAGAGCTGTACCCCATGAAATTACGATGTAATTTCTCATTTTGAAAAGCTTCGTATAAGGAGTCCGTTTTTAAAGCAAAATGATCCATTCCTATTTCATGATATCCATTTTCTAACAATAATTCTTTACCTATTTGGTATAGCATTCTTTTCTCTTGATCTTTTGGGATGTCTTCATCCTTGAAACCACGTTGTCCGTTTCCTTTTATCCAGGGAACATGGGCGTAACTGTAAAAAGCCAATCGATCTGGTTGTAATGATTTTGTTTTTTCTATAGTATCAATCACATCTTCTATTTCTTGAAAAGGCAAACCAAAAATGATATCATGTCCAATAGAGGTATATCCAATTTCTCTAGCCCAAAAAGTGACTTTGGCTACATTGTGAAAAGGTTGTTCTCTATGAATGGCTTTTTGTACTTTTTCAGAATAATCCTGAACGCCAAAACTTACTCTTCTGAAACCTAAATCATATAGTTTTTGTAAATGTTGGTATGTTGTATTGTTAGGATGTCCTTCAAAACTGAATTCATAATCGGGAGCTTTCTTTGCATAACAAAAAATCCCATTGATTAAATCTTCTAAGTTTTTAGTCGAGAAAAATGTAGGTGTTCCGCCACCCAGATGAATCTCTTTTACGATAGGTTGTTTCCCTAGAATTTCACAATATAATTTCCACTCCTTGAGCAATGCTTCAATGTAAGGGTGCTCTACTTCATGGTTTTTGGTTATACGTTTATTACATCCACAAAAAGTGCACATACTTTCACAAAAGGGGAGGTGTATATATAAACTAATTCCTTCTTTTGAATTACTTTCTATAAATGATTTTTGTAAAGTTGCAATCCAATCCTCATATAAAAAATCGGTTTCATTCCAATACGGAACGGTGGGATAGCTAGTATATCTAGGACCGGGAACATTATATTTTTGAATTAGTGTACTTTTCATTTCTAGGAAATTTATCTTAAATCAAAAGTACAAGGAATGATCAAAATTTAAAATGATAATTATCATGCTTCATTTTTTATAATAAAAAAACCTCATACTATTTCTAGGATGAGGTTAATAAGTATCAGAATTAAAGGTTTTATTCTTGATTTATATTTCTTAGTTGTTTTAATTTTTCTTTCCAAACATCTAAGCTTTCTTTATGGATAGCAATGTTTTTTCGAACTTCTAGAACAATAGAATTTTCTTTTTTAGCATTTCTAGTATTCGTAAAAAACTGAATGTTGTTTTCCAATTGGAAAATTTCATTTTGCACTTCATCAATTTTACGCATGATGAAAATCTTTTCGTTTTCTAGTTTACGAGTATCGTTATTCTCTGATAAATGATCCATTCTGTTAGCAAAACGCAACATATCAGTGTCTTTTTTACTCAAACTTAATTTATCAAACAGCGCATCAAGGATTTTATTGAATTTTCCTTCAATATGTCTTCTTGGAAAAGGAACTTTACCCAAGTTTTTCCAATTTTCGATGTGTAATTTGATAGCATCCAAATCCGTTTTGTGATCTCCCGTTAATTGGAATTCTCTCAACGTTTCTAAATAGGCTTTTTTATTATCAAAAGAAGCCACTTCTTCACCATTTTCCTCATTCTTTTGCTCTTTTAATTTGTCAAAATAATGGTTACAGGCATCTTTAAATTCTTTCCAAACTTTATCGGAATATTTTCTTGGCACATGTCCTATTTGTTTCCACTCGTCTTGAATACGCTTCATGATTGGAGTAGTCACAGCAAAGTCGGTGCTGTCTTGCAATTCAATTGCTTTGGCAACAAGTGCATTTTTTTTATTTAAATTTTCAGTTTGGTCTCTCTTAATATCTTTGTAGAAAGAATTTTTGAAAGAGTTGAAATTTCGAACTGCTGTTTTGAACGCAGCCCAAGTTTCTTCATTCACTTCCGAAGGCACTTTTCCAGCCGAAAAAAAAGCAGTTCTTAACGCTTCTACTTTTTCAATTTGGCCAAGCCATTGAGAATGAGCATTTACTTTCACAGATGCTAATTCTTCAATTTTAGAAATAATTTCTTTTTTCTTTTCTAAATTTTCAACTTCTGTACCTCTCAGTTTCTCAAATAAAACCTCACGTTTGTCGTGCATTTTTTTTGTCAAATCACTGAACAGATTCCAAATTTCATCACGATTTTCCTTAGAAACAGGACCTATGTCCTCTTTCCACATTCTATGTAAATCCTGCAGTTCTCTAAAAGCTTTATTCACATCTTCTTCATGCAATAATTCCTCAACACGCAAAATAATTTTTTGCTTTTGCTCAAGATTGTGCTTGAAGTCTAAGTCTCTGGCCTCTCTGTCAAGATGCAAATAATCATAGAAATTTTCTACATGAAAATGATAATTATTCCATACATGATTGTATTTGTCTTTTGGAATTGGTCCTGCATTTTTCCAACGTTCTCTTAATTCATTAAAATGTTTTAAGGTGTCTTTGATGTTTTCCTGCGGATTAATTAGCTCTTTTAATTCTTCAACGATAGCTAATCTATTTTCTAAATTCGATTTCAAGTTCGTTTGTAAACTCTTGAAATGAACATTTTTATTGTTTTTATATTGCGTGTAAAATTGGTCAAATTTCACTTTCAACGGAGAATGGTATTGAAAATCTTCAGTACTATCAGGATTTTCTGCTTGGAATTCTTCTTTTTTCTCTTCTATGAAGTGATTGAATTTTGCCAAAAAAGCTTTCTTGATTTCATCAACATGATCCTTTACTGACATTACTTTATCAGTACCAACAAGGTTTTCTAACTCATCAACAAGCTGCTCCATAGACAAAGTATCATAATCTTGCATCGGGATGTGATGACGCTCCTTCAAGGTCTCATCTTCACTTTCCTCAGCATTAGAATCGTCTATTGAATTTAGTGCTTTTTGATTTTCGTTTTCAATTACCGTATCTGTAACCAAAACTTTTTCGGTTGCAGGTTCAACAGTGTTTTCTTCTGCGGGTACAACTGTCTCTTCCGCTACAGTTTCTAGGTTCTCTGTAGTTTCTGGAGTTGATTCAATAGAATCAGTTGTTAACGTTCCATCTGCATTTTGCAGGTTATCATTCTTTTCTTCTAACATTTGTTCAATGTGTAAGGTTTCTATTTATTGAACACGAAAGATAGTAAAGCAGTATTGAAATACAAAACAATTATCTAATTTAGAGTCGTTTTAGGTTAAAATGTAGGGTTTTTTTGTAGCAATTTCCTGCTATTCGCTCTATCTTTTATAGCTTAAAAAAAGCTACAAAAGGATGCCGCTACTATCAGGGCTAGGCAAATGGAGTGGAAGGTGAATTTTATGGTAAAACAAGCTACTTATAAGGTTTAAGGTAGTTCCTTTTATAAAAAAAAACGTCTTGATATAAAATTGGATTGCCCACGCGAGTAGACAAATTTTATATCAAGACGATTCTATTTTTTATTAAATTTAGATCTATTTATTCCAAATCTTCCAAGCTTTCTCTGCCTGAAAAACGAGCATATCTAATCCGTTTTTAATTTGTGCTCCTTGCGCTTTTGCCTTTTTAAGGAAAGTAGTTTCGGCAGGATTATAAATTAAATCAAAGGCAATGTGTTTTGGGCTAAAGAACTCGTAAGGTAGTAATGGCGCTGCCTCAATATTAGGGCTAGTTCCTACCGGACTGGAGTTAATTATAATTTGATACTCATCAAATGTTTTGGAATCAATTTGATCATAGCCAATTGCATTTTCATTTGAGGTTCTAGATACAAAATCATATCTAATTCCCAATTCATCAAGAGCATAAGCCACGCCTTTTGATGCGCCTCCAGTTCCTAAAATGAGTGCTTTTTTATGATGGGGTTGCAATAAAGGTTTTAAGGATTTTTTGAATCCATAATAATCCGTGTTGTACCCTTTTAATTTTCCTTTTTTGGTAAATTTAATGGTGTTTACAGCACCTATCAATGCTGCTTTTTTGGATAATTTATCCAAATAAGGCATCACAACTTCCTTGTAAGGAATGGTAACATTCATCCCATTTATTTCCTGATGATTTTCTTTTATGATGGTAGTAAAACCTTCTATTTCAGGAATATCAAAATTTTCATAAGTGTAGCCTACAAAGTGCTCTGTCTCAAATTTTTCTGTAAAATATCCTTTCGAAAAAGAATAACTAATATTTTTACCTAGTAAGCCAAAACGTTTTTTTTCAATATTAGTCATTATTCTTTTTATGTTTGTCAATGTAATTCCGAACTGTCTTTTTGGTCCAAACTACAGGAAATAGATCTTCAATTAAGATGTAATTATCAAATTTTAAACGCAAGCCATTACTTAAATGGAATTTTGCTTTTGTTGTATCTTGAATCATAAAATACAAACCAGCTAGGCGGTATTCTACTTCGTTTTCTTCAGGGTAGAACTCTGATGCTTGTAATAATGTTTGAATAGCACTTTCAAATTCACCTAAAAATTGTAAAATATCAACCCAAAACAACCAAGTATCCAGTTCCGTATCTCCAAATTCTACTGCTTTTCGATATCCAAATTCTGCTTCTTCAAAGAAGTTCATCTGTTTGTTTATCGTAGCATATCGTTTCCAGTACAAACGGTTTTGGTTGTCAATTGCTAATGCTTTGTTTACATAAAACAACGCTTTTTGAAAGTTTTTTTGACGAACATAAAAATCAGTAATGGCAATCCATCCTTTGTCTAGTAAAGGATCTTCATGTACGGTTTCGTTATAAAATTTAAGTGCTAGAATGGTATTGCCTAATTTTTCATGACATTTTCCTATTCGAAGTAAAGCATAGGAGGTAGCGTCATCTAATTCAATGGTTCTACTGTAACTTTCTATTGCTTCTTCGTATCGATTCAATCGTTCAAAGGCTTTTGCTTTTTCCATAAAAGCACCTAAGAATTCATCATCGATTAGGGTGGCATAATCAAAAGCACGAATAGCATTTTCATACTCTTTTATTCCATAATATAAACGCCCCATTTGATGCCAGGCAATTTCACTGTATGGATTTTTGTCAATGTATTTGTTTAAATAAGCAATAGCTTCCAAATTTTGGTCTAGAAATTCAAAACAATACACTACATTATACAATGCCGATTGATCCTCAAGATCTTCTTCAAGGCATTTGATGAAGCTTTCTTTGGCTAGTTCTAGATTATCCATAAATAGATATTCCATTCCGATTAAATTATAGACATCAGCATAATCATCGGTAAATTGTAAAGCAATTTTTAATAATTCAACCGCTTTTTCATGTTGATCCCTTTTGGAACAAATGTTAGCTTTTTGAATGTAAATTTCTTCATTATTAGGTTCAATAGCATATAGCTCATTGAGTAGTTTCTCGGCTATATCTAGTTTGTCGTCATACACCAGCATCTCTACTTGAACCAACTTCAATCCTGTCGATTTAGGGTGTTGGTCTAATGCAAGTTTGAGTGCTTTTTTTGCCAAAGCGGCCTTACCCATATCAAGATAATGAAGGATAATTTCTTCAAACTCTTCGGAGTCAAAAAAGAGTACTTTGTTGGTTTTCAACATAGACTCAAATTTGGATAGTGATAAGTTATAGTCTTCTTCTTCGTTGCTTAATTGCATACTTTATTTTTTTGAATTTGGCCTAATTAAAGTTAGGCATCCATATTATTGTTGTGAAGAAAAACCTGAATTGTTGTGAACAATTTAATTAACAATAAGATATTATTAAATTAGAGTTGTATTTTATGCTTATTTAGGGTCCATTTCAACCTGAATTTTATTTAGTACTTCTAGCATTATGGCACAACCTTCACGAATTTCCTCTTCAGAAATAGTTAACGGTGGCGTAATTCTAATCGCACATCCTTCAAATAGTAACCAGAATAATATTAATCCTCTGTCTTGGCATTTTAAAATCACTTCATTCGTTATTGCTGCACTACGTGTCATTGCGGCAAGCATTAACCCTTTTCCTCGGATTTCTTGTATCAAAGGGTGTACCAAAAGCGATTTAAATAAGTTTTCTTTTTCTAAAGCACTGGACATTAGATCAGTTTCAGTAATTTCCTGCAAAGTGGCCAAACAGGCTGCCGCTATGACAGGATGACCGCCAAAAGTAGTAATATGCCCTAGCTTTGGGTTATCACTTAATAAATCCATCATTGCTGCCGATGCCGTAAAAGCACCTACTGGCATTCCGCCTCCCATTCCTTTTCCCATAACTAAGATATCTGGAACTACATCATAATTTTCAAAGCCAAAAAGAGTACCTGTTCGGCCAAAACCAGGTTGGATTTCATCCAAAATTAATAAGGCTCCAACTTCAACACATCTGGCTTTTACCTTTTTCAAAAAACCGTTTTCTGGTTGGATAAATCCTGCACCTCCCTGAATTGTTTCTAGTAGTACACCAGCAGTTTTGGTGGTTATTTTTTGTAAATCGGCCTCATTGTTGAAAGTGATAAAATCAACATCAGGAATCAAAGGACGAAAAACTTGTTTGCGCTCTTCAAAGCCCATAACACTCATAGATCCCATCGTATTTCCATGATACGCATTATGACAAGAAATCAACTGACTTCTTCCTGTAGTTCGTCTAGCTAATTTCAAGGCGCCTTCTATTGCTTCTGTACCTGAATTTACTAAATAGGTTTTGTCTAATGGAGCGGGAAGGAGTGAGGCTAATAGTTTGCAATATTCCACAGCCGGACTTTGTGAATATTCTCCATATACCATTACGTGTGAATATTTGTCTAACTGGTCTTTAATGGCTTGATTGACTCTTGGTGGTTGGTGTCCTAACGTACAAGCAGAAACTCCAGCGACAAAGTCTAAATATTTTTTATTATTTGTATCGAAAATGTAAGAGCCAATAGCATGTGAAACTTCCATTCCTAGTGGGTATGGAGAGGTTTGAGCTTGGTATTTTATGAAATCAGTATTCACGGAATTTTGTTTTATTTTTTAATTGGGCATCCATTAATTAAGGAAAAGTAGAATAAAATAACTGATACGGACCACTTATTTCTTTCCTTTCTTCTTGTCATAGTTCAATGTTTCCTTTCGGATTTTCATAGGGACGTCTTTCTTTGCTTCTTCTGCTTTGGTTGCATTACTTATTTTATCATTATCCTCATTTTCATCTGGAGGAAAAATATCGTCTTTAGACTTTATTCGTTCCT
This sequence comes from Flavobacterium sp. WC2421, assembly GCF_040822115.1. Taxonomy (NCBI): domain Bacteria; kingdom Pseudomonadati; phylum Bacteroidota; class Flavobacteriia; order Flavobacteriales; family Flavobacteriaceae; genus Flavobacterium; species Flavobacterium sp. WC2421. Next base: position 2,198,360 of record NZ_CP162004.1, read on the forward strand.
CACCACGCCATACTAAACCTCGAAGTTTCCGAGCATTTTCTGGTAAATCTTTTTCTGGATAAATATCACCATCCACTTGCTGGAAAAAAGTGATGGTCTCAATGGTTTTTTCATCAAAAATGATATTGATCTTACTACTTACGTTTTTATTGATTCCAATGAGTTCTTTGTCGTCATTTCGCATGTAATAAATCACCTCTGTATTTTTTATAATGTCTACATCATGTAATTTTCCTTCTTCAAATTTCCCAAAGAGATTTTGCCCTTTTACCTGATTAAAACCTGTTCCCAGCGTATCTTTCGAGACGAGGAAGGTATTATTAAGCACTTTGAGCGAGTCGAGTTCTTTAGTATTGTTGTTGCCAATTAGGTGCATTACATCTCCTGTAATTTGATTTTCACCATTCCAGAGTATTGGATTTCCCATTAGTTTTGTTAATGCAGTTTTGGAACTGGAATGAATGGAATCACATTTACCACTCATATCCGTTTTGAAAAAACGAACATTATTAAAAGCTCTTATGATGCGGTTTCCTTCTTTTCCTGTTACCATTAATTTTTTTCCATGAATGTAAACCGAGTCATTTTCGACAAAATTCACTGCAACAGCTCTTTTAGTTACAAACATAGAGTCTTGTTTTTTGTAAATTTCAGCATAATTTCCTTTCACAATCCCACGGTTAATGGAATCCGTTATTTTTACATTTCGTGTGGCCGATGCAAATTCTCTATTTCGATCATAATATAAACTGTCTCCTTTTATAACCCGATCATCATATCTGATATAGGATTTATTGAGAAAATGAGCCAGATTTTTTTTAGTGTCATAAAATCCTTTTTCGGTATAAATATAATTGGCTTTACTGGTAATTGTTGAAGGACCTAAAAGGTACGAATGACCTGAATTAGTATAATAATCCAAATGATTTGTTTTGATAACATAAGTGGGATTTGTAATAGTTACCGCGGTTAGGAACTGAAATTTCTTTTCGGCAACGTAGTATTTTCCTGATTTACTTTTTAAAGTATTGTCTTTATTAACAATAGTTCCCAGTGAATTATAGTAGGCTTCTTGCGTGTTTCTATCAAAATTAATCGTGTCAGTAGCCAATGTTGCATCTGGAGAACTCATAACAGCATTTCCTGTTGCGTATGCCTTTTTTAAATTTCCATTGTATTCAGCATATTTACTGTTTAAAAATAAAGTATCTCCCTGAACCAATTGTACATTTCCAAAGGCTTTTAAATAGTTCTCTTTTTGAAAAAAATAAGCTTTATTGCAAGTCAAAACAGCTCCGTCATGGTTTACTCGAACATTTCCTGTAAGTAGAACGGCATCAGGAATTTCAACTTGATTGACATCAAAATAATCAGAATGCTCTACAACAATTTTTTTAGGGGCTTGCGCCAAAATGAAATTAGTACAAATCAATAACAAACAATAACGAAGGAAAAATTGTGATTTCTTCAATGGATTTATTTTTTGACAAATTTATGAAAAAGGAGACAATCCTAATCCATATTAGGAATTATTTATAATTCACAAAAAAGGCATTGAAAATGCTTTATTTTGTTTTGAAAGTTATCAACTAATTAAGCTACTGTTTCGTTGTAGTTTTTGTTTTTAAATTATAATTTATTTTATTTGAAACGATAGCTTTTTCATTAGTTTAAAATAGATTAATTTAGGAAATTGATAAAAAGAGCGTAAATCAGGATAAAAAATTTTGTATGATAAAAAAAATAACTATTGTTGCAAGCATAAGTACAATGCTATTGGCCACAGCTTGCAAGACAAAAGATTTAAAAATGGAAAACGGAAATAAAGAGATAGCCTCAAATAAAAAAGAAGTACTATATCAAGTATTTACAAGATTGTTTGGAAATAAAACGACAACTAATAAACCTTGGGGTACACTTGAGGAAAATGGAGTAGGGAAATTTAATGATTTTACGGATACTGCTCTTAAAGAAATAAAAGATTTAGGTGTTACCTATATTTGGTACACCGGAGTTCCCCATCATGCTTTAATCCGAGATTATACTGATATTGGAATTTCTAATGATGATCCTGAAGTGGTAAAAGGGCGAGCTGGTTCTCCATATGCAGTGAAAGACTATTATAATGTTAATCCAGATCTAGCTGTAAATCCTGCGCATCGTTTAGAAGAATTTGAAGCCTTAATTGCTAGAACTCATAAAGCGGGTTTAAAGGTTATTATTGATATTGTGCCCAATCATATCGCTCGTAAATACGAAGGAAAAAACAATCCAAAAGGAGTTCGGGATTTTGGTGCAGATGATGATGTATCCGTAGAATATAAAAGAGATAATAATTTCTACTATATACCCAATACGCAGTTTGAAATTCCAGATGCAGATGTGCCATTAAATGGAGAAAGTAACCCGTTAATTGATGGGAAATTCAATGAATTTCCCGCAAAGTGGACAGGAAACGGTTCTCGTAAAGCTAAACCAGATCGCAATGACTGGTATGAAACGGTTAAGGTAAATTATGGTATTCGCCCAGATGGTTCTAAAGATTTCCCTGAACTTCCATATGGGTTTGATACTAAATCATACCAAGAACATTTTGATTTCTGGAAAGATAAAGACGTTCCTAATTCTTGGATCAAATTTAGAGACATTGCATTGTACTGGACGGCCAAAGGAGTGGATGGTTTTCGATATGATATGGCCGAAATGGTACCATTTGAGTTTTGGAGTTACATGAACTCCGCTATAAAAGTGAAGAATCCGAATGCCTTTTTATTAGCTGAAGTGTATAACCCAAATGAATATAGAAATTATATCCGTTTAGGGAAAATGGATTATTTGTACGATAAAGTAGAAACTTATGATAAATTAAAAGATGTTATTCGTGGTCATTCATGGCCTGATGGTTTATCAGATATCCAGCACGGTATGGCCGATATCGAACATCATATGCTTAAGTTTTTAGATAATCATGACGAACAACGATTAGCAAGTCCTGAATTTGCTGGTACACCTGAAAAAGGAAAACCTTTAATGGTTGTTTCAACCACTATAAGTACGGCGCCAACTATGATTTATTTTGGACAAGAAGTAGGAGAGGCTGCGAATGAAAATGCTGGCTTTGGAACCCATTCTAGAACTTCCATTTTCGATTATATTGGTGTTCCTAGTCATCAGCGTTGGATGAATTGTGGAAAATTTGACGGTGGGCAACTCACAGAAAAGGAAGCATTACTTCGCGACTTTTATAGGCGATTGCTTAATTTTTCTCTTAACAGTTCTGCTTTAATGGGTAAATTTCAAGAGATTCAATCAGTTAATCGTGATGCAACTTCGGGTTATGCAACTGGAATTTACTCATTTGTTAGGTGGTCTGAAAATGAAAAATTGATTGTTGTCGTTAATTTTTGGTCTGAAGAAGGGTATGAATTTGAATTAAAAATACCTTCAGATATTATTCAAAAATGGAACTTAAAAGAGGGCAATTATACTATAGAAGATCAATTGTATAAAAAGAGTAAATTGGAAATGCGAGTTGAAAATGGAGAAGGAAAAATACATGTCAAGATTGGGCCTTCGGAATCTTTTATTTATCAATTATAGGGTTCTGTTCAATTGCTGTAGACAAATAAAAAAGCTGATGTATACTTTTAGTAGACGTCAGCTTTTTTATTTTTAGGTAGCTATTTTAGTATCTTTTCCTTTGAGAAGCTTCGTAGTTTTCGTTTATTTTTTTCCAATTAATGACATTAAAAAACGAATCAATATAGTTTCTTCTTCGGTATTGATAGCCTAGATAATAGGCATGTTCCCATAAATCTAATGCTAATATAGGAGTTCCTGGAATTACTGCATTTCTCATTAATGGATTATCTTGATTTTGCGTACTGGTTACTTTTAATTTTCCATACTTGTCTACAATTAACCAAGTCCAAGCTGATCCAAATTGATTTGTTGCTTCAGCTTTAAAACTAGCAACAAAGTTTTCATACGAACCAAAATCTCTATTAATTAATGAAGCTATTGTGTCTGTTGGTTTTCCGCCAGTATCAGGAGCCATAGATTTCCAATATAGACTATGATTGTAATACCCTCCAGCATTATTTCTTAAATCGGCATTGTTTATGTCTAATTTAGATAAAATATTCTCAATGGATTGATTCTCATATTCAGTTCCAGCAATCAGTTTGTTTAGATTATTGGTATACGTCAAATAATGTTTAGAATAGTGCGTTTCTAATGTTAATGGGGAAACAGTTGGTGCTAATGCATCATATGGATAAGGTAATTTTTCTAGTTGGAATGAACCAGGTGCAGCTTTTACATCCTCAGGAAATCCAATAGTGACCTTTTCTTGTGCTGTGGGTAATGGTACTTCGACAACTTCAGTAAGCTTTTTATTTTTACATGAAATTAAAAGTGAAATTAGCAGCAGGTTTGTTATTATAAAATAATATTTTTTCATTAGTGCATTATTTTTTCAATAGGGAATTGATGATTTCGATATACTGTTCTTTTGCCTCAGTTGAAGAAAGATGACTTATTTGCATCCAAGCATTAGTCTTAAATGCATCCCTTAAATGATAGGTAGACGTTTGTCTTGGTTCTAATGTGCCAAAAGTAGCTTGTTTGTAAAAGGCATAAAGGCGTAGCTGCACATCTTGTGGTAAAGATGCTTGAGTCATTTCGGAAGCGGATTGAACTGCTTCCTGAAACCTAGTATCTAAATCTTTTTCAATCATTATCCTTTTGTTGCAATAACGGTTTTTCCTCCAATAGCTTTTTGATTAAGCACTACGTTGATAGGTGTGCCTAAAGGTAAAAAAATGTCTACTCTTGATCCAAATTTAATAAAACCGGCATCTGTTCCTTGAACGACTTGCATACCTTCTTCGGCATAGTTTACAATTCGTCTTGCTAATGCTCCAGCAATTTGACGGTATAAAATAGCGCCAAAAGTTTCGTTTTCTACAACTATAGTTGTTCTTTCATTTTCTTCACTTGCTTTAGGATGCCAAGCAACTAAAAACTTACCAGGGTGGTATTTACTAAATTTCACAATACCACTCAATCCATAACGAGTAACGTGTACATTGATAGGTGACATGAAAATAGAGATTTGCAAGCGTTTATCTTTAAAATATTCTCCTTCAAAAACCTCTTCAATCACAACTACTTTTCCGTCTACTGGTGCTAGTATTTGATTTTCATTTACAATTACGGTTCTTTTTGGGTTTCTAAAAAACTGTAATATAATAATCAAAATTAAAAATGCACTTAGCTGAATTACCATTTTAATCCAGTTGATGTCGATGAATTTATCAGATAGTAATAGCACAGTTGCTGTGAAAATAATTCCTAATAAAATGGTTTTGGTTCCTTCTTTATGAAACATAATTTAAAATTTGATAAAATAAAAATATAATTGGTGCTACAAATATAACACTATCTAGACGATCTAGTACACCTCCGTGGCCAGGCATTATTTTTCCGCTGTCTTTTACTCCAGCAATACGTTTAAATTTAGATTCGATTAAATCACCAATAGTTCCAAAAGTGCCAACTATCGTGGCTATGATTAGCCAAATGTAAATTTTACCTTCAGCTATTTGTATGTAATATTTAGCAATTAGATAGCTAGCAATAACAGCAAATACAACTCCTCCAAAAAAACCTTCAATAGTTTTCTTAGGCGATATTCTTTCAAATAATTTAGTTCTACCAATTGATTTCCCAACGATATAAGCAAAAGTATCATTTGTCCATATCAATATAAAGATACTAATAAGAATTTTAGGATTGTATCCATCTTTACCAAAAGGAATTTTTGTAATAATGACAAAAGGAAGTATGATGTATCCTATTAGATATACATATTTTGAAAAGGAATCAATTTTAAGTGTTTTATTATCAAATAGAAAATGAATACATTTCATAAATACAAAAAGAGTTGCAAATAAAACGGCCAGATCAAATGTTTTACTGAATCGTAAGGTATAGAATAGTCCATCAGTAGCAAAGGTTATTTTGTAAAATAACAAATACGAAAGGATAGCAAATAAAAATGGAAATATTTTTTGAATTTGAACTAAATTACAGAATTCCAATGTAGCGATGAGGAGAAATATCCCAAAGAGGATAAAAAAACTTTCGGTAGAATATAATATGCAGAATATTAATAAAATAATATAAACAGCACCAGATATTGCTCTCTTTAAGGTTTCATTCATCTTAAAGATCTTCTAATAGCAACAAATAAAGGTTTTTTGCCGAACTGCCATATTGAGTAAAGTCTTCTTCTTTGGCTTTTTCAAAATATTTAATTGCGGTAATATTTGTTGGATAATCTCTTTCGTACTTCTTCTTTATTGCGCTAAGTCCATCGCTTTTCACTCCAAGAATCTGACTTGTAGTTGCAAAAACTATAATGTTTGTTGGTAGTTCGTTTGGTTTATGCTGTTTTATTTGCTTTGAAGAGAATAATATTGATCCTTCTTCGGCAATTAAATTTTCGCAAGTAGAAAATAGGAATTTTGGATTAGCTGCCTTTTCATAAGTAAGTTTATTTTCTTGCAAAATGTTGAAAAGGGAAGAGTCGTAACACAATACTTCACTTTCATACCAGTCATTCTCTTCTAAAATATTCTCAAACTGTTCTTTTACTTCTTCAGAATTCTCACAGTATAAAAATTTACCTCCATTTTTTTTAAAATTGAATATAAACTGTTCGTCTATTGACATACTGCTGTCAGAAAAAGAGCTGTTATTTTCTTTCTCTTTTTCCTCTTCTGAAGCCGAAATACTAGAACCAAAAATTTTTCTAAAAAGACTCATATTTTGTTAAGGTACTTTATATGTTATTTGAAAACGTCCAAAGATAAAAAAATCTTAATTCAAAAGCGGGTTTTGAATTAAGATTTTAAAAATAATTAAATTTTTGGGTAATTTATGTTATGAAACTACTTCCTCAAGATTTTTGTCAAAAGTTCTTTTTCCGAAAATAGCTTCTAGATCATCTTTGAAGATTACTTCTTTTTCAATAAGTATATCTGCCAGTTGATTTAGTTTGTCTTTGTTCTCTTCTAGAATTTTTATTGCTCTTTGGTATTGGCTTTCAATTAATAATGAAATTTCAGTGTCAATTATTTTAGCTGTTTCTTCAGAGTATGGTTTAGAGAAATTATATTCACTTTGGCCAGTTGAATCATAATAGGTAACATTTCCTATTTTGTCGTTTAGTCCATAAATGGTAACCATCGCGCGAGCTTGTTTGGTTACTTTTTCTAAATCACTTAATGCTCCAGTTGAAATTCGATCAAAAGTAACTCTTTCAGCAGCTCTTCCTCCCATTGTTGCACACATTTCGTCTAACATTTGGTCTGGGCGAACAATTAAGCGCTCTTCTGGTAAATACCAAGCAGCACCTAAACTTTGTCCTCTAGGAACAATAGTTACTTTTATAAGCGGTGCTGCATGTTCCAGCATCCAACTTACCGTTGCATGTCCTGCTTCGTGAATAGCAATAGCTTTCTTTTCTTCAGGTGTAACAATTTTATTTTTCTTTTCTAATCCACCAACAATTCTATCTACTGCATCCAAGAAATCTTGTTTGTCAACTGCCGTTTTATTATAACGTGCAGCAATTAATGCAGCTTCGTTACATACATTGGCAATATCTGCTCCAGAAAATCCTGGAGTTTGTTTTGCTAAAAAGTCTAAATCTAGCCCCTCTACTTTTTTCAAAGGAGCAAGGTGTACTTTAAAAATTTCAGCACGTTCACGAATATCAGGTAAGTCAACAAATATTTGTCTATCAAAACGACCAGCACGCATTAAGGCTTTGTCAAGAACATCAGCTCTATTCGTAGCCGCTAAAACAATTACATTTGAATTGGTTCCAAAACCGTCCATTTCAGTTAGCAATTGATTCAGTGTGTTTTCTCTTTCGTCATTTCCACCTGACATATTACTTTTTCCTCTTGCTCTACCTACAGCATCTATTTCATCAATGAAAATGATAGCAGGTGATTTTTCTTTGGCTTGTTTAAACAAATCACGTACACGTGAAGCTCCAACACCAACAAACATTTCAACAAAATCAGATCCTGATAAAGAGAAAAAGGGAACTTGTGCTTCACCAGCTACGGCTTTTGCTAATAAAGTTTTACCAGTTCCAGGAGGCCCTACAAGCAAAGCACCTTTGGGAATTTTACCACCTAGATTGGTGTATTTTTCGGGGTTCTTTAAGAATTCTACAATTTCTTGTATTTCTTCTTTGGCTCCTTCAAGTCCTGCAACATCTTTGAATGTTGTTTTTACATCTGTTTTTTCATCAAAAAGTTTTGCTTTTGATTTTCCAATGTTGAAAATTTGTCCACCTCCACCACCGGCTCCACCAGACATTTTTCTCATAATGAAAATCCAAACTCCAATAATGATAATAATTGGAAGCAAGCTGATAAGGATATCGGTCCAGTTGCTTTTTTGAGCAAATTTAAAATCTTTTAATTTTCCTTCAGCAATGGCTTTTTCTAATTTGGATTGGAATATTTGATCGTTACCTATCTCAAAAGTATATTGAGGACCTTTGCTGACATTACCCAGCATGTCTTTAGCTACTTTTTCATGTTCTTTCAATTTTAAAGCATCTGCAGTTAAATACACTTCTGCTTCTGTTTTATTTGAAACTATTACCTTTTGAACTTGGCCTTTTTCTAATATAACATCAAAATTAGGCGGAGTTAATGGTGCAGGTTCTTGAAAATTAGAACTACCAGTTATAAAACTGATAAATAAGAAAATAAGAAGTATGGCAGTGTAAACTAACCATGGACTTACTTTAAATTTATTAGGGTTTGGATTATTATCTTTTGCCATTTTAAGTGTCTTTCTTTAGTATTTGTTTGCTATTGTAGTAATTTTTGCATCTCCCCACAAACTTTCAATATTGTAATATTCTCTAATTTGTTTTTGAAAAACATGAACTACAATGTTAACATAATCCATAAGAACCCATTCAGCATTGTCTGAACCTTCAACATGCCAAGGTTTATCTTTTAATTCTTTTGAAACTGTTTTTTGAATAGAGTTAACGATAGCGTTAACTTGTGTGTTTGAATTTCCGTTGCAAACAACAAAATAATCACAAACTGCGGTATCAATTTCTCTTAAGTCGAGAATATCTATATCATTTCCTTTTACTTCTTCGATTCCTTTAATGATGTTTGCTAATAAATCATCATTGTTTATTGTCTTTTTTGCCATGAAAAATTTTTATATAAGTTTGTAAAGTTACCATTTTTTGTGATTATTTTTGAACCTTAACATAATATTAAATTCTCTCCCACAAATAATAACTAATGAAACTAATCAAACTCGATGCCATAGATTCAACTAATGAGTTTCTAAAAGGGTTGTCAAGTAAACAAAAACTGGAAAACTTTACAGTTGTAACGGCAGAAAATCAAACTAAAGGTAAAGGGCAAATGGGGTCAGTCTGGTCCTCTGAAGCGGGTAAGAATCTAATAATGAGTGTTTTTATTAAAGATTCTTTATCTGATGTTAATCAGATTTATAACCTTAATATAGCGATAGCATTAGCAATTATTCAAAGTTTGGAAACATTTAATATTCCTAATTTAAGCATTAAATGGCCAAACGACATTATGTCATATAATTTCAAAATTGGCGGTCTTTTAATTGAAAATAGCATTAAAAGTGACGGGAATTTGAGTTCAATTGTAGGTTTAGGGCTCAATATTAATCAAACAAATTTTGATAACTTGCCTAAAGCGTCTTCAATTGCTAAAATTTGCGAGGCTTCATTTGATAAAGAAAAAGTTCTTTATTCTATAATTGACAAAATAAAGCAAAATACCGACAAGCTAAAAAATGATTCTGATTCTATGTGGGAGGAATATGTCAATTTACTTTTCAAAAAAGGTGTTCCAATGCCTTTCAAAGACGGTTTAGGTAAAAATTTTATGGGTATTATCCAAGGGGTTTCTACCTCTGGTAATCTTCAAGTTCTTTTAGAGGATGATAGTATTGCCGAGTATAGCCTTAAGGAGATACAAATGCTTTATTGAGCTATAGGGAATTCTAGCAAGGCTAATTTTATATTTCTATGTTGAACGGGTAGATTATTGGTGTTTGGCGTGGTGAAATTATTTAAAAAATTAAAGCCAAAACTGCAGTAATACTTGATGATAATAGGATTGTCCGCCCAAGTATCCATACGTAAATAATCTATATTTTTTTGTAAACAATATTTTTTTGCCCATTCAAATATTTTTGCAAATTGTTGTTTTCCCTTGTGTTTCGGGTTCACCACAATACGATGCAAGTAGATGGCTGAATCCTTATCTTTTTCTTCCCAAATAATTGGGTCATTACTACATGTCGAAAAGATGCAGGCAATTTCGTTGTGAATTATAATTTTATATTGAATTTTTTCTTTGATATCATTTTTGATCACATCAACATCATAACCATTCCAAACAGGAAATTTATTTTTTTGTTGGTACAGTATGGCTTCGTCAAACATCCAGCAGATAAATGGAATATCATGTTCTGTGGTGTTTGTTATGGTAAATGGTTCCATTTTTATGATAGTGTGTAATTGATGTAAAAAGACACCCTTTTTGTTTTCACTAAAAGGGTGTCTTTTTTATATAAAATCTGAATTTATAACTTGCCCATATTCGAAGCAAGAGTTTCAATAAATTTACCAATAGGTCCTTTTATCATCATAGCCATCATCGGGTTAAAATCACCTTCGAAATCCAATTTTACAGCACTTGAACTGTCAGAAACAGTATCAATATTAGCTGTAAGTGTAAAAGGAAGTTTGTCACTTGCAGCACCTAAAACTACTTTGTTTGGTGCTACTTTTTCTTTCATTTTAAGTTTGATTTCAGGCATCCCTTTTAATCCAAAAATAAAAGCATCTTCTCCAATAACTTCAAATTTAGCAATGTTTTCAGGCATTAACTTTTCGAAACTTTTCACATCAGTCAATAAATCAAATAATTCTTGTGCCGATTTCCCTACAGTAACTTTTGGACTTTCTAAGTTCATTTTTTTTATTTTTTATTTTTTTTCCACATCCCAAGTAGATGGAATAGTGCTCCATTCTCTCAATGTTTTTTCTTCTTTTTCAGTGATATAACTTTTTGCAACAGCTAAATTAAGTAAGTTTTGGTAATTACTCAAGGTGTATAAATCCAGTTTGGCGTCTTTAAAGTTTTGTTCAGCAACATCAAAACCATAGGTAAAAATGGCAGCCATCCCTTTAATATTCGCACCAGCAGCACGCAAAGCTTCAACAGCATTCAAACTGCTGTTACCTGTACTGATCAAATCCTCGACCACAACTACATTTTGCCCTTTTTGTAAAAAACCTTCCACTTGGTTCTGGCGACCATGTTTCTTGGCTTCTGGACGCACATATACGAACGGGAGTCCCATGCTTTCAGCAACCAGCATACCAATTCCTATCGCTCCAGTGGCCACACCGGCAATAACATCTGGCTTGCCAAATTGTTTTTCAATATGTTTAGAAAATTCATCTCTAACATAATTTCTTATAGTTGGAAATGAGAGTATTAGCCTGTTATCACAATAAATAGGTGATTTCCATCCAGAAGCCCATGTAAAAGGATTTCCTGGATTCAATTTAATTGCATTTATTTGTAAAAGCAATTCGGCTGTTTTTTCGGCAGTATCTTTATTAAAAATCATAATACAAATGTATAAAGTTTTTGTTAACGACAAACCACTTTTTTTGACAAATAAAATCTCAAAAGAGACAGATTTTCAATTATTTCTTCTTGAAAGCATTGATATAAAACAACTTATAGTCAAAATTTTTCAAAATAAAATTCAAAAAGCCTATCTATATCATCCTGATGAAAAGGAGATTATGAAGACTTTGAAAACAAAAATCCCTGTAAATAAAGCAGGTGGAGGATTAGTTTACAATAAAAAAGGGGAGGTGCTCTTCATTTTTAGGAACGGAAAATGGGATTTACCCAAAGGCGGAACTGAAAAAGGAGAGGATATGGAACAAACTGCCATGCGTGAAGTCGAAGAAGAGACTGGTGTGAATTTATTGAGGGTTACACACAAACTTCAAAAGACCTATCACGTCTTTAAACGCAATGGTGTTTATAAGCTAAAAATCACTCATTGGTTCGAAATGCAGTCCGATTTTGAAGGTATTCCGCAGGGCCAATTGGAGGAAGGAATCGAAAAAGTGGCTTGGTTTAGCCCAGATGAGATACCTGACGCATTAAAAAATTCTTATGAGAACATTAAATTATTGTTTGAACAAGAAAAAAGTATTCACCCTAATTCATTGTGATTTGGGCATATCACCATTAAAAGAAAGAGGCCAATCAGCATTACGGTGATTGGCCTCTTTTTTTAATGCTGTCAGGCTATTCGCGCTACTTCGGTAGCCAGCTTCTATCCTTTATGCAAAAAAAGAGCTAAGTCAGTTCGTTATTCTTGTTCAATCAATTTTAACTACCTTTGCGCAAATTATAAAAATGAACAAGAAACACCATTCTAACAATATACTATTGAATTTAGGCATCGAGAGCCTAAATGAAATGCAGGAAGTAGCTCAAGACGCTATTTTAAACGATAATAATGTCTTACTATTATCACCAACAGGTTCTGGAAAAACATTAGCTTTTTTATTGCCTATTTTAGAAATGTTACAACCTGAGATTCTATCGGTTCAATGTTTAATTCTGGTTCCGTCACGTGAATTAGGATTGCAAATTGAACAAGTTTGGAAAAAAATGGGAACTGATTATAAAGTGAATGTTTGTTACGGCGGACATTCAATCGATACTGAAATCAAGAATTTAAGTAATCCACCAGCAGTTTTAATAGGAACGCCAGGACGTATTGCGGATCATATTGATAGAGGAACTTTTCGAGTAGATAAAATCCAAACGTTGATTCTAGATGAATTTGATAAATCATTGCAGTTGGGATTCCATGAGCAAATGTCATTTATCATTGGGAAATTGACCAAACTAAATAAAAGAGTTTTGGTTTCGGCGACTTCGGATATTGAAATTCCTAAATACACTAGAGTAGTTAATCCTACAATTCTTGATTTTATTCCGGAACATGAAGTAGAGACCAATCTTTCAATGAAATTGGTAGTTTCTAAAGAGAAAGACAAAATAGGAAGTTTATTCAACCTGATTTGTTCTTTGAAATCAGAGTCGGCTATTGTTTTTTGTAATCATCGTGATGCAGCAGAGCGCATTAGTGATACTTTAAACGAAAAAGGAATTTACGCTACGTATTATCACGGAGGAATGGATCAGGACGAACGGGAGCGTGCCTTAATTCAATTTCGTAATGGAAGTGTTAGTTATTTAATCACAACGGATCTAGCAGCACGTGGATTAGATATTCCTGAAATGAATCATGTTATTCATTATCACCTGCCATCTAAGGAAGATGAATTTACGCATAGAAACGGTCGTACAGCTCGTATGACAGCTTCAGGAACTGCGTATGTTGTGGCGCATGAAAGTGAGAAAAAAATGGATTATATCGATTATGGAATGAACGTTTTTCCAATTGATAATGCTACTACTTTGCCTAAACCGCCACAATTTCAAACTATTTATATCAGTGGAGGAAAGAAGAACAAACTAAACAAAATTGATATTGTTGGTTTCTTTTCTCAAAAAGGAAAACTGGAAAAAGGAGATTTAGGACTAATTGAAGTAAAAGATTTCATTTCTTTTGCAGCAGTGAAATTTAATAAAGTAAAAGATTTATTGCACAACATTAAGGATGAAAAAATGAAAGGTAAAAAGTTCAAAATTGAAGTCGCTAGAAAAGTAATTAAGAAAGAAGAGGAATAGATTTTTTTTAAATCCAACTATATTTTAAAACTACAACTTGAAGCGTTTAAAGGCGTTTAAAGTTGTAGTTTTCTTTTTTTGTAATTATTCCTCTAGGTAATAATCAGTAAAATCATCTTTCAAGGCGACTCCTGAAATTTGTCTGCTAATCATTTGTTCTAATAAATAGGCTAATTTTTGAGCCGCAAACTCATAAGATAGTCCATCAGGCTGAATGTTGGATACACAATTTCTTTTTTCATCAGTATTTCCTTTTTTGGGATTCCAAGTGATATAAGCACCCATACTTGTAGGCGAACTTAAACCAGGTCTTTCGCCAATTAATATCAAAGCAATTTTAGCATCTAATAATTCACCTATTTCATCCGAAATAGCCACTCGGCCATATTTTACAATAACTATGGGGGCAAGGTTTTTTATTTTTAATTTCGGAATTAACAATTCAATTAGCTTCATCGCATGAAGATTAACGGCTTCTGCCGAAAGGCCATCTGCGATAATGATGCATAAATCAGCTTTCTTTTTGGGATAATCGTCTAGTTGCGTACTGCTTTGATCATGGAGTAATCGTCCTTTATTTGGATTTCTAAGGTATTCGCTGGTATTTGCTATTTGACTTTGTGCAAAAATCGTTGTTAATCCTATGTTTTTTGCGTCAGCTTTTATATTTAGCACATCTAGTTCAGTACTTATCGCATCTTTTGCAAGGGCATGTGCCATTCTTAACTGTAACACTTCATTGGTAGGTAGCGCATTTCCAGCTCTACCAAGTGCAATTCTTGCATTGGTGAATTCTCTTAATTGGTGCCAGTTGTCTAATTCCATATTTTTAAATTAGGATTACCTTTTGATTAATTCTAATAATTTATTTTGATTTTGAGCTTTTAAGAGTTCTTTTTTGCTGTTCATAATTCCCATTTTGATGAGCCATTCTTCAAATTCGGGTGCAGGTTTTAAGCCCAGTAATTTTCGTATATACAAAGCATCATGAAACGACGTACTTTGATAATTGAGCATGATATCATCTGAGCCTGGGATTCCCATAATAAAATTGCAACCTGCGGTTCCCAATAGTGTTAGTAGAACATCCATATCGTCTTGATCTGCTTCGGCATGATTGGTATAGCAAATATCGCAACCCATAGGTAATCCCATTATTTTAGCACAAAAATGATCTTCTAGACCTGCTCTAATAATTTGTTTACCATCATATAAATATTCGGGTCCAATAAAACCTACCACTGAATTTACTAAAAAAGGATCAAAGGCACGCGCCACAGCATAAGAGCGCGCTTCGAGTGTTTGTTGGTCAATACCATAATTGGAATTCGAAGAAAGGGAACTGCCTTGTCCTGTTTCAAAATACATTACATTTTTACCAATAGTTCCACGGGATAATGATTGTGCGGCTTCATATCCTTCTTTTAATAACCCTAAATTGATTCCGAAACTGGCATTTGTTTTTTCGGTTCCACCTATAGATTGAAAAACTAAATCTACGGGAGCACCTTGTTCTATTGCCATTATGGTATTGGTAATATGACTTAAAATACACATTTGCGTCGGAATTTGATATTGCATTCGCATATCGTCGAGCATTTTTAACAAATTAATTTGTGTGGTGATATTATCAAATGCAGGATTAATTCCTATAAGTGCATCGCCATTTCCATAAAATAAGCCATCAATAACTGAGGCTAAGATTCCTTTGACATCATCTGTTGGGTGATTGGGTTGAAGGCGAGTAGATAGATGTCCTTTGAGTCCTACTGTACTTCTGAATTTTGTAATTACCTCACATTTTGAACTCACCAATATCAAATCTTGGAGGCTCATAATCTTTGAAACGGCAGCAGCTATTTCAGGAGTTATGGCTTTTTGTAAAGCAGTTAATTCTTGTTTTTGTATTTTATTATCGAGTAAATAATTGCGAAAATCACCTACTGTAAGATGTGATATGTTTTTAAAAGCTTCTTGATCGTGCGTGTCAATAATCAAGCGGGTCACTTCATCAATTTCGTACGGAATTAATGGCTTGTTCAAGAACTCACTTATGGGTAACTCAGCCAATGCCATTTGGGCTGCCACTCGTTCTTGGTAGGATTGTGCTGCGATTCCAGCCAGTTGATCACCAGAGCGCAGCGGAGTTGCTTTGGCCATTAATTCAGCTAAAGAATCGAAAACAAAAACAGTATTGTTGACAGTATGTTTATACATTTTTTATTCGTGCTTGTACTTATTGATGTTGGAATCAGTGCAAATTATTTTTCTCCTTTATAGAAAATTTTGAACAATGCAAAGCCCAAAACGATCGCTCCAAAATACCATAACGCCAAAATGGGATTGTAATAACTCATGGCTATCAACGAAAACAATCCAATTAATAGTGCTGTAATAGTGAGAACTGGATATAAAGGTACAACAAATGGGCGTTCTAAATTGGGTTCTGATTTTCTTAATTGCAGTAGCGACATCATGGAAAGAATATATAATGTAAGCGCTCCAAAAACCGCTATAGTTATTATTTCGCCTGTTTTATTGGTAAATAAGGTGGCAATTCCTAAACCTGTATTTACAATAAGTGCATTGGCGGGAGTTAAAAATTTAGTATGTACTTTGCCTAGGAATTTTGGTGCAAAATCTATTTTTCCAAATTCCATTGTTGCTCTTCCTCCCGCAAGAATGAGTCCGTGGAAAGAGGCAATTAAACCAAAAAGACCCACGCCTATCAATAAATGATACATCATGCTATCAGTAGAAACTGCCATTCCCATTGCCATTGGCAAAGGAGAATCGGATAAACTACCGTCTGCTTTATACACCACTTTTTCCCAACCACCTACACCAATGGTTGCTACGAAAACCATGATACACAATATAACGAGTGTAAGTATGGCGCTTCCAAAACCTTTTGTAATGTCTTTTTGTGGATTTATGGTTTCTTCGGCAACATTCGCGACGCCTTCGATACCAAGGAAAAACCAAATTGCAAATGGGATGGCCGCAAAAATTCCTTCCCAACCATTTGTACTTGCATTAAGCGTTAGTTTTTCTGAAGAAAAATGCGGAATAGTTACCCCAAAAAACAATAGCAACTCGGCAACAGCTAAGATGGTAATAAACAATTCGAATGTTGCGGCTATTTTTACCCCAAAAATATTGAGGGCTGTAAATAATAAATAAGCTCCAATTGCCGCTGGTAAAATAGGGATTTGAGGAAAGGAGAGATTCAAGTACGCGCCTATTGCGATTGCGATGGCTGGCGGAGCAAATACAAATTCTATAATTTGTGCAAGTCCTGTAATAAAACCAATGTCTTTACCAAAGGCTCTGTTCGCATAATCAAAACCGCCACCTGCTTTAGGAATCGCACAGGATAATTCACAATACGAAAAACTAAAACAAACATACATGATAATGATGATAAAAGTGGCAATGGCCATGCCAAGCGTGCCTCCTTTTTCTAATCCTAAATTCCACCCAAAATACATTCCTGAAATCACATAACCTACTCCAAGTCCCCAAAGCAAAAGAGGAGAAAGTGTTTTTTTTAGATGTGCACTCATAAATTTAGAATTTGAATTATTTGTAGTTAAAAAGTTAAAACTATAAATATTATTTCAAATAAATTTATTTTAAGGGATTATTGTTGTGGTATTTTCTTCTAATTGATAAATATTTTATTTTTTAACTTTTGAATAGAGATATAATAATTGATTTGAGTATAAAACAAAAAAAACGTCTTGAATAGTCAAGACGTTTTTAATATAAACCCATTTTGGTAAATTATGTTTTCTTTACATATTGTGTAATAATCACGATAGTTTGACCATCTACTTTTCCTTCAATATATTCAGCGTTTTCGTGGTCTAAACGAATGTTTCGAACCGCAGTTCCTTGCTTAGCGACCATACTAGAACCTTTCACTTTAAGGTCTTTTATCAAAACAACCGAGTCTCCATGTTCTAGGATTACGCCGTTGCTGTCGCGGTGTATTATTTTATTTTCATCATCTTCACCTTCCCCCGTTGCTTGAGCCCAAGCAAGGGTGTCCTCGTCAAAATACATTTGGTCGATTAATTCTTGGGGCCAACCTGCTGCGCGTAAACGGCTTAACATTCTCCAAGAAACGACTTGTACAGCGGTATGCTCGCTCCACATGCTATCATTCAGGCATCTCCAGTGATTAAGGTCTTCATGACCTGGGTTTTCAATTTGGTCGATACAGGTACTACACGCCATTATAGCTTCGTCTATTCCCCCTTTTTTAGTGGGTAAAACCTCGTATACCTTTAGGTTTTCTGTTGCGGCACATAATTCGCATTGTGATCCACTGCGTTTGCTTAATTCTCTTTCGATACTCATTGTTGGCTTTTATTTTATTTTATGCAAAAATAGGGTTAAATAATGTTTTTTACAACAAACATATTTTTTAGATAAAATCTTATAAATAGTTTTAAATAGCTATTAATTAGTGTTTTAAGTAGGGATTAAATTGCTTACTGAATTAAATTATTTAAATTTAAGTAAGTAACAATTAAATTATAAAGCTATGAAAACTAAATCATTACTATTTGCAGGTTTTATTTTTATTTTATTCGTATCCTGTGATTCGACTTCTATTGATGGATCAGAACAAATTGCCGCATCTTTAAGTGCAAGTGCAAAAAGTGTTAACGCGAAACCAGTTGAAAAGGATGTGTCCATTTCACTAGTGGGTATAGACAATTCTACTGGAACTGGATCTAATTTCGTAGGTACAATGACACATTTAGGAGAGGTACATGGAGCTACGTCCACCACTCTTTTCCAAGATAATGGTGATGGCACTTTTAATTATGGATCGAGTGATATCCTTTATGCCGCAAATGGAGATGAATTATATACGGAAACAAAAATTGTTTTGACTTTTAGTTCAGCAACAGCTGCAACGTATGTTGGAGGATTTATTGTAACAGGAGGGAATGGTAGATTCCTTGGAGCAACAGGGTCTTTCTCTATTGCCAATGGTGTTTATATCATTAATGAGTCTACAGGCTTAGGTACGTCAACCCATAATGCAATTGGAAAAATTACGTATTAATGAAATGATTTGGAGTTTTTAAATTTGATCAAGTATGTGCAATAAAAGTTTTACTATGGTATAATACTAAACTTTTATTGCAGATACTTTTTTAAGTATCATGTAAAGTGAACCTTTTAAATAATTAAAAGAATCTTAAATTAAATAATATTTTTTTAGATTAATTAAAATATAAAATCATTTAGAACTTACTCTAACTGCCTCCGGCACTAGCATTTCGTACTCTCCTCCATTGCGGATGACATCTCTTACAATACTAGAACTAATGTAAGAAGTTCTTGCAGCAGTCAGCAAGAAAACCGTTTCTATTTTGGATAAATGTCTGTTAGTGTGTGCAATTGCTTTTTCAAACTCAAAATCGGCTGGATTTCGCAATCCACGTAAAATGAAGTCCGCATTTACTTTTTTACATAAGTCAATTGTAAGTCCTTCATAATTAATAACGCTAACTTTTGGTTCATCCTTAAACGTTTCTTCAATAAAGCGTTTCCTTTCTTCTAGGGTAAACATGTATTTTTTTTCGGCATTAACACCAATTGCTATGACAATTTCATCAAATAAAGGAATTGCCCTTTTAATAATATCTTCATGTCCTAGTGTAATGGGATCAAAAGATCCTGGAAATATAGCTTTTCTCATTTATGTTAGAGTTTCAAGTTTGAGGTTTCAAGTTTAAATCTGTAATAACTTTATAAAGATAACTCGATTGCATTAGTAAATAACTCAGTTAGTGAAATTCCTGCAGCTTTGGCTTGTTGAGGAATCAAACTTTCAGTAGTTAAACCAGGAATGGTATTCATTTCTAGCATATAAGGCTCATTGTTTACGATAATGAACTCAGAGCGAGAAAATCCTTTCATACGTAGTATTTCATAAGCACGTTTAGCAATGTTTCCTACTTTTTGAGTCATTTCATCACAGATTCTAGCAGGAGTGATTTCTTGTGATTTTCCTAAATATTTGGCTTCATAGTCGAAGAAGTCATTTTCGGATACGATTTCTGTGATGGGTAAAACGGTTGTTTTTCCTTGGTAATTAATTACCCCTACAGAAACTTCGGTTCCGTCTAGGAAACTTTCGATGATGATTTCGTTGTCTTCTTTGTAAGCGACTTCGATGGCAATTGGCAATTCGGCTTCCGTTTTTACTTTAGAAATGCCAAAGCTAGAACCTGCTTTGTTTGGTTTTACAAAACAAGGTAAACCTACTTTACTTACAATTGCTGCAGTGTCAATATGTTCTCCTTTGTTTAAGTAATATGATATAGCACTTTTTATTCCGTATGGTTTTAATACCGATAAAAGATCTCTTTTATTGAAGGTTAAAGCGGCTTGGTAATAATCACATGAAGTATGTGGCAGATCAATTAACTCGAAGTAAGCTTGCATGAGTCCGTCTTCACCTGGAGTACCATGAATGGCGTTGAAGACACAGTCAAATGTGATTTTGTTACCGTTAAGAGTTATAGAAAAATCATTTTTATCAATTGGGAATTCGGTGTCATTATCATCAACATAGACCCATTTTTCTTTAAAAATGTGAATTCGAAATCCATTGTATTTTGTTTTGTCCAAAAATTGGTATACTACGTTTCCGCTTATTAGTGAAATTTTGTATTCGCTGGAATAGCCGCCCATGATAATGGCAATATTTTTCATTTTATATTGTTTAATGTTGGAACACAAATTGTGTTTTGTAGTTCGAATCGTTTTATTTTCTAGCCCTGATAGCAGCGGTATCCTTTTCTTTTTTTCTTTAAAAAAGAAAAGATACAAGCGTATAGCGGGAAATAGCTCCAAATATACAAGGGTATTTTTTGCTTAAACAAAATTATCATTTTTTTTGAAACGAAATAGCTATATCTTTGCCCATATAAAAAATAATTTATGAGTTTACGTAAATACCTTACCAGCCGTGTGTTTTTTCTACAAGTATTTATCGCGGTTTTGATAATTGCCGTTTTGGGATATCTTTTTATGCATTGGTTGACTTTTACTACTAATCATGGAAATGAGATTGCTGTTCCTAATTTAAGTAAACTAACAGAAGAGCAAGTGGAGGAAAAACTAGATGATTTAGACTTAGATTACGTTTTACTTGATAGTGTGGATTATAGAAATGATTATCCTAAATACAGTGTGGTACAACAAGATCCCTTGCCTGGAGCCAAAGTGAAAGAGGGTAGAAAGGTGTATATTAAAATTAATTCATCGGGATTTTCATCAGTGAAAGTGCCTGATTTAATTGAAAAAACATACCGTGAAGCAGTACCTACGCTAAAAGCGTTAGGTCTTGAAGAAGGGACAATTACTTATATACCAAATCTTGGAAAAGACATGGTATTAGAAATGCGTTATAAAGGTAGAAATATCAAAGCGGGAGATAAAGTATTGAAATCGTCTAAAATTGATCTAGTTTTAGGAGATGGAAAAGCGAGTTATGAAGAAGATATAAGAACGGATAGCATTCCTAATCCAACACAAGAAATGCCTAATGAACAATAATGTAGAGTCGATTGACTTAGAAGAAGAATTATACGAACATTTTAAATTTGAAGTTCCAAAAGGAATAACACCTATACGAATTGATAAATATTTAATGGGATTGATTCAAAATGCAACCCGAAATAAATTACAAATAGCAGCTACTGAAGGGAATATTTTTGTGAATGATGCGACTGTGAAGTCAAATTATAAAGTAAAAGCTTTTGATGTAGTTCGTGTGATGTTGACGCATCCACCCTACGAAAACCATATTATCGCGGAGAATATTCCGCTAAACATTGTTTATGAGGATGATGCTTTGTTGTTAATCAATAAAGAACCAGGAATGGTGGTTCACCCTGGACATGGAAACTATACAGGAACATTAGTGCATGCCTTGGCCTATCATTTTGATAATTTGCCAATGAATAGCAGTGAGCGACCAGGATTAGTACATCGTATTGATAAAGATACTTCAGGCTTACTTGTAATTGCCAAAACGGAAGCGGCAATGACCCATTTAGCCAAACAATTTGAGGCTAAAACTTCTGAAAGAGAGTATATAGCGTTAGTTTGGGGGAATGTAGCGGAGGAAAGCGGAACGATTGAAGGAAACTTAGCACGTCACTTGAAAGACCGCATGCAAATGGCTGTTTTTGCTGATCCAGAGATTGGGAAACCAGCGATTACTCATTATAAAGTTTTGGAACGTTTTGGTTATGTGACTTTGATTTCATGCCAATTAGAAACGGGGCGTACACACCAGATTCGTGCCCATTTAAAACATATAGGACATCCTTTATTTAATGACGAACGTTATGGTGGTCATTTGATTTTAAAAGGAACTACGTTTACAAAATATAAGCAGTTTATAGACAATTGCTTTAAAGCATTGCCAAGGCAAGCATTGCATGCTAAAACACTTGGTTTTGTGCATCCTACCACTAAAGAATTGATGCGTTTTGATACTGAATTACCACAAGATTTTCAAGATTGTATTGAAAAATGGAGAGGGTATTCTAAATCACATTTAACAGAGGAAGAGGAGTAGAGTTTCAAAGTTACAGAGTTTCAAAGTTTCGGAGGTTTAAAGTTGCTTAGCTTTGAGGATTTGAAAATCTAGATAAATAATAAAAATCCCTTTTGAAAAAGTCAAAAGGGATTTTTGGTTAAAAATGGTTTTTGGATTATAATGCTATATTTTTAGTCTAAAGCTATTTCACTTTTTTCAAAGCTACCTTTTTGTTGTCTACAAATAAGCGGCAACTAGTAGAGAAAAACCCAGAAATATTTGTTTTTACAGCTAATTTCTCTCCTTTTTTGGTTGTTATAATTCCTGTCATAGCACTAGGAGTAATAAAATTTAATTGTTCATCCTGTAGTTCATTATTAATGAAAAGTTTTTCACCTGTAAACCAGTTATTAGTGATTTTTATTTCTTCATTTTCATAATTGGCAATCCATTCGCTTCTCATTGTAGTTTGGTTTTTAAAGTTGAATTCATAAAGTTTGGCTACAAAATAGGAAGCTAAATCAAAACTTTTGGACTCTCATAATTTAACTGTAAATTGACAATATTTAGAATACAATTACAATACCCACTTTTAGTGATATTTGAAAGAATATTTTGACAATTTTAAAAATAGAAAAGAATAAATTCTCATTAGTTATCTCAAAAGATTAGCTGTAAATATTTATAATTTAAGGAAGTTATTGTGTCATTTCGATTCCTTATGAATTTGTCTTATATTTAATTTAGTTTTCGTTTGAAACTACAAAATACAAAATGCTGTTGTGTGTCAAATGGTGTAGTATGGTTTTCATAAATGCATTTCAATTTTTCAAAACTATTTCCCATTTTTGTGGTTAAAGTTTCTTCATTATATTGTTTTATTTCCAAACCACTACATTTTTTAGGACCATTTTCAGAGAATGTTCCAATGACCAAATACCCTGTAAGGGCTTTTTTAGCTATGGTTAAATATTTTTCTATTTGCTCATTAGTAGTTAAGAAATGAAATGTAGCTCTGTCATGCCAAACATCATAGACTTCATCGGGTTTGAATTCGGTTATATCGCTTACAATCCAATTGACTTTCTCGGCTTTTTTTCCTAATCTTTCTTTTGCTTTTTCAATTGCATTAGCTGAGATGTCTAAAACTGTAATGTTTTCATATCCTTCTTTGATTAAATAATCTACCAGGTTACTATCCCCACCCCCAATATCTATAATTTTCGAGTTTTTTGGTAAATGAAATGAATGAATATAATCCAATGCTGTTTTTGGAATTTCTTGAGTCCAACTAACTTCATCTGGATTTTTAGTTTCATATACTGTTTCCCAATGATTTTTATTATTTGATTCCATAGTATTTGCTTTATTTTATTGGGTAATTAAAATTTGTGCCAATAATTAGTAATATCTTTTAAAAAACTAACCAAAATTATCTATTTCTAGTTTTCTTTTTGATACTTTGATATAATTACTTTTTAACAACATTTTTTGTCTTGTTGAATTGGTGGGCAAGGAACACTCCCATAACTGCAATAAACACAACAGTCCCCTTCTTTTGGTTTTAGTACCGCTTTACATTTTTCGCATTCGTAAAAAAACTGACAAGCATCTGAAGGCATCGTCTCTTCTTTTTTATGTCCACAGTTAGGGCAGGTGATTGTTGATTGTAATATGATTTTCATTTTTTTATTCATTATTTGGATTCGTTTGCTTTTAATACCCTTAATATATTACCACCAAGAATTTTAATTATATCTTTTTTACTATATCCTTTTTCAACCAGTGCTTTTGTAATTAATGGATATGTTGTTACATCGTCCAGCTGTTGTGGTGTTAAATTAATTCCATCAAAGTCGGAGCCCAATCCTACATAATCAGCACCCACTAAATTAATGATGTACTCGATATGTTGAATTACATTTGATAGTGGTGGTCGCATTGCCTGAGCTTCCTCATGATATTTGTTATAAAGGTAATCTTGTGCATAAAAATCTATCATTCCTGTTTTCATGAGGGAGTCGTTTTCAACGGCATGTTTTTGAAGGAAAGCAAGTTCTTTAGCATCAAAAGTGGGATCAATAAATCCGGGATTAAAATTTATTTGGATGACACCACCATTTTTTGCGATGGCTTTTATTTGGTCGTCTTTTAAATTGCGACGGTGTGGGACGAGACTATATACGGAACTATGAGAAGCAATAATAGGTTTAGTTGTGGTTTTCATTACATCCCAAAAAGTTTGGTCGCCGGAGTGGCTTACATCTACAATCATTCCTATTTGGTTCATGTGTTGCACTACTTGTATTCCAAAATCAGTGAGTCCTTTGTGAGTCAAGTTAGGATTGGTAACTTCCTCCATAGCGCTTGTAGCCCATGTGGGAGCTACGTTATGTGTTAAGGTAAGGTAGCGTGCCCCACGATTGTAAAGACTGTCTAATTTATTGAGGTCGTTTTCTATCATATGTCCCCCCTCGACACCAAATAGTGCCGCAATTTTATTTTGATGTACGGTTTTTAGGAGTTTTGCATAATTACTCACTTTTACAATTTTGTTTGGATTACGGGCTATTACAGCATCTAGACTGTCCATTTCTCTATTGGCATAAGCAAAGGGATTTTTTAAATCGCCCTCACAAAACACAGAAAAAAATTGAACATCTAGCCCTCCTTTTTTCAATCGTTCTAGGTCGCTGTGTGTTTTTCCTTTTAGATCTTGGTCAAAAACAATTCCTATATCGGCAGCTTTCATGAGGATGTCATTATGAGTATCGACCACAATGGCTTCATGATGTATTTTTTTGTAGGATTGAGCGAAGGTTTGACTCGTTATTAGAATACTAAGTAATACTAATTTTATTTTCATAGTACAGCTTTGGTTTGATGTTGGGTCACTTAATTGAAATTGAGAATACCGAAATAAAAACGATTTCTAAAATAGAGGTTGTTAGTGAACTAAAGTACTGTTTTATTTGGAATAATCGAGCGTAATTTGTTGGTTTTTAGTGCGTAAAAATAATATTTATGGCTTGTATCGGGGTTGTCCTAGTTTTAATTTACCGCTCTTTTATAAACTAGGCTGCATAAAGGATAGCAGCGGAAATCCTCCCTTTTTGGGAGATTGTAGCGAATAGCCTGACGCTACTGTAACGGAGTGGAAGTAGGGGTACGCCATAAAAAAAAATCCGACTTGCTTACGCAAATCGGATTCTGGTGTTAGAGTTATTTATTTTTCTTGTTGTTATCAGTGGAACTGTCCATCATTTCCATGAGTTTCAGTCCTAATAATCCACTAATTCCTCCTTCGGAACCATTAGTTCCTGTGATTAAAACATCAGGAATTACTTTTATATTTCCTTTTCCAATCTCTTCGGTGATTTTATACTTAGTAAAGTTATCACCACCCATAGCAGAGACTTGAAGTTGGTAGGCCTCAGCAGTCGATTTACCAATAGCCATAATTTTTTCGGCTTCGGCAAGACCTGTTTTCGAGATCTTCTCGGCTTCGGCACTTGCATTTAATTTGGTTGCTTCAGCTTGTGCACCCGCTCTCGCTTTTGTTGCTTCGGCTTCTGCATTGGCACGCATTTTTGTAGCTTCGGCTTCTGCATTTACGTTAAGTTTCAAACTCGTAGCATCTCCTTCGGCTTTTTTTACCGTTGCATCAGCAGTACGTTGCGCAATCTCGACACTTTGTGATGCTTTTACAATTTCTTTTTGCATATCAGCAATAGCGGTTTCTTTCTCTACACCTTGACGTTGTTCTTGCGCCATTCTTTGTGTTTGATAGGTTTTTTGCTCTTCTTCGGCAATTTTCCTGTCAGTTAATGTTTTCATCAATGAATCAGGTGGTACGATGTCACCAATCAATGTATCTACCGCATTTACATTGTACTCGTCCAAAACGGTTTTGATATGCGTCTTAGCCGATTCTTGACGCTCTTTTCGAGTGCTTAAAAATGAAATTACGTCACTGTCTTGAGCCGAGTTTCTAAAATAGTTACCAATGGTAGGTTCTAATACTTGTGAAACCAAGTTAGTCATACTACCAAAACGTGCAATTACCTTAGGTGCTTCATTGGCTGGAACGTGAATAATTTGTGCAACATCTAGATTGAACGGGAAACCATCTTTAGATCGTACCGTGATTGTTGATAGGTTTTTGTCTAAATCATGGGATTCGCTTCTAGCATTGGCCCAGTTCAAAACTAAGTTTGTTGTAGGAACAGGTTCTAGCTTTGTTGTGTATTTGTTTAAAGCATATTTCCCTGGTCCTAGGGGTTCCATCCAAACGCCACGCTGTCCTTTTGAAACAATATTTCCGTGTTTAAAAGTATCACCTGTTACATCTTTTCCGTCTTCTCCAATATAGGAGATCACTACTCCTACATAACCAATAGGTACATCAGTCATTGGGTTTTGTTCAATTTGAATTCCCCATGTATTGATATAATAGGATCCTGCAAGCATCACTTGAGGTTGTAAACCGCGATTTCCGCCATTATCAAGAAAGGCGTCAAAATCTTGAAAGTTATTGTGTCCGTCAATGTTTTTACCCGCAATTTGTCCTTGGGGTATAGGCTCTCCGTCAAGCGCTGTTACAATACCAATCATGTTTTCATAAATCTTGATTTGTTCTACAATCACAATTTCGAATAGAAAGGTATTAATACGATAGGATCCAGTGGTGATAAAGGCCGTTTGACGCCCTTTTTGACCACCATTGTTTAAGAATGCAGTTGCATCCTGAAAATTATCTGATGTTACCTTGCGGGCAAGAATTCGACCTGTTGGGATTTCTTGTCCATCTCTACTTAGAATCAAACCAATTTGACCTTCTGGAATGATTGTAAATCCAGTCATATCAACAGAGTATTGCCATATCCACATCATCCAATATAATCCTGGAGCCAGTGTTCGTGCTTGATACCCGGCTTCGCCTTTAGTAGCTATAATTCTACCATCGGGTAACGACTTATCAGCGCCGAAGAGTACAAATTTTTTGGTCACTAAACCAATTTTATTCTCGGGAACAATAACCATCCCAAAGAAAACACGCAAAACGAATTTGTAAAAAATGATGGAAAAAACTACCGGGAGTATCCACCAAAAAGAGGCCATTAAAGTTGTCATATTTGATTATTTAGACTACTAAATTACTGTTAATTTTTCCTGTTAAAATAAAAATCGTAAAAAATTAACATTTGCTAAATTTTGCACTTTTGCAGTAAAAAAATCGCTTTTCTAAGGTCGGAAATTGTCATTCTACGACACGATTTTTCGGTTTGTCAACTATGTTTGGTATTTTGGATTTTAACAATTTTAAAACGAATTTTATGAAAAAGGGCTAGTTCTTACTATTTTTATCTGAGTATAAAACAAAAAAAATCCGACTTGCTTTCGCAAATCGGATTGTGTATTTATTATAATCGTATTTTAATATAGTCTCAACTTACAATTTACAAGTGAATAACTTCACCGTAAGCGTCGGCTACCGCTTCCATCACAGCTTCACTCATTGTTGGGTGAGGATGGATCGATTTTAGGATTTCGTGTCCTGTAGTTTCTAGTTTACGTGCTACAACTGCCTCAGCAATCATATCCGTAACACCAGCTCCAATCATGTGACAACCTAACCATTCGCCGTATTTGGCATCAAAAATTACTTTTACAAAACCATCCGAATTTCCTGAAGCTTGTGCCTTTCCAGAAGCTGAAAATGGGAATTTACCAATTTTCAATTCATATCCTTTTTCTAGGGCTTGTTTTTCAGTTAATCCTACTGAAGCAATTTCTGGTGTAGCATACGTACAACCAGGAACGTTTCCGTAATCGATTGGCTCTACATGTAATCCAGCAATTTTTTCAACACAGTTGATTCCTTCTGCAGAGGCAACGTGTGCCAAAGCTTGTCCTGGAGTTACATCCCCTATAGCGTAATATCCGGGGATATTTGTTTGGTTGTAAGCATCCACTATTATTTTGTCTCTATCAGTAGCAATTCCTACTTCTTCTAGACCAATGTTTTCAATATTTGTTTTGATTCCAACAGCCGAAAGTAAAATATCAGCTTCAAGAACTACTTCTCCTTTAGCCGTTTTTACAAATGCTTTCACTCCAGCTCCAGTAGTGTCAATGCGTTCTACTGATGAGTTAGTCATTACTGTAATTCCAGATTTTTTCAAAGATTTTTCCATTTGTTTAGAAATATCTTCGTCTTCTACAGGAACTACGTTTGGCATAAATTCTACAATAGTCACTTCCGTTCCCATTGAGTTATAGAAATGAGCAAATTCTACTCCAATTGCACCTGAACCAACGATAATCATTTTTTTAGGTTGGCTTGGTAAACTCATTGCTTGGCGGTAACCAATTACTTTTTCTCCATCTTGAGGTAAGTTTGGTAACTCACGTGAACGTGCGCCCGTTGCAACAATAATATGATCAGCACTATATTCAGTTACTTTATTGTCTTTATCAGTTACATCAATTTTTTTACCAGGTTTTACTTTTCCAAAACCATTGATCACGTCAATTTTATTTTTTTTCATCAAGAAAGTAACCCCTTTGCTCATTCCTTGTGCAACCCCACGGCTACGTTGAATAACAGCAGGAAAATCCTTATCGAATGAAGAAACAGTCAATCCATAATCGGAAGCATGTTTTAGATAATCAAAAACCTGAGCTGATTTTAGTAATGCTTTCGTTGGGATACATCCCCAATTCAAACATACACCACCTAAGCTTTCTTTTTCAATTACGGCAACTTTAAACCCTAATTGAGATGCTCTAATGGCAGTAACATATCCACCCGGACCACTTCCTAAAACTATGATATCGTATTTCATTTTTATAAGTTTTCTAAATTAATTGATTTGGCGAATTTAAGGATTTATTCTGTTTTGGAAAAATTTAAAGATTCAATTATTTAAAGATTTGTTAGGAATCATGAAAATAATAAGTGAATACTTAATTGGCATCAAAAGATCCTCTTAAATTATTTAAGTAGTTAGTAAATAAAATTTGTAGGTAAGTATTAAGATTGTCAAATTACAATTTAGTTTTTACTAGTTAGCTACAGAAAATTGAGAATCATATAAATTCTTATAATACCCACTTTCACGATTGATTAATTCTTGATGGGTTCCTCGTTCTACAATTAAGCCTTTGTCCATCACCACAATTTTATCGGCATTGACAATAGTAGCCAGTCTGTGCGCAATTACAATCGAAGTTCTACCTAAGGTAATTGTTTCTGTAGCACGTTGAATCAATTCTTCGGAATACGTATCAATAGATGATGTAGCTTCGTCTAGAATAAGTATACTTGGATTACTTACATAAGCTCTCAAAAAAGCAATCAATTGGCGTTGACCAGAAGATAGCATTACCCCACGTTCTTTCACATCAAAATCATAATTATCAGGTAAACTCATAATGAATTCATGAACGCCAATTTCTTGGGCTGCAGCCAAAACATCTTCTCTAGTGATGTCAGGGTTATTTAAGGTAATATTATTATAAATAGTATCAGCAAAAAGAAAAACATCTTGTAAAACGACTGCAATTTGTTTACGCAATGACCCTAATGTATAATTCTCAATATTAGTATCGTCAATAAAAATGGTTCCGCTATTGATTTCGTAAAAACGATTCAATAAATTAATAATTGTCGATTTTCCAGCACCTGTTGAACCCACAATTGCAATGGTTTCACCTGCTTTTACTTCTAAATCGATTCCCTTTATCACCTCTTCATCGGCGATATAACTAAAGTGCACCGCTTTGAATTCAATGTTTCCTAAAAACACGGGAGCTTCAATTTCTCCCGTATCCTGAATTTGATCTTGAGTGTCAATAATTTCAAAAACACGATTCGCAGCAATCATTCCTAGTTGCATCTCGTTGAATTTATCTGCAATCTGACGCAAGGGATTAAATAACATTCCTATAAACATGGTGTAGGAAAACAAATCTCCAAATGTCGTGAAATGATCCCCATTCAATATTTTAATACCACCGTAAAGTACTATAAATCCTAGTGTTAGAGATGAAATGATATCAGCAATAGGGAAGAAGATGGAGTTGTATAAAATGGTTTTTATCCAAGCTTTTTTATGTTTATCATTGATTTCTTTGAATTTTTCTGCTTCAATTTCTTCTCGATTAAACAATTGAACAATTTTCATTCCTGTTACCCGTTCCTGAACAAATGAGTTCATATTGGCAATTTGAGCGCGCACTTCTTCGAAAGCGACCTGCATTTTACGTTGAAAGATTCGGGTTATAAAAACCAAAATCGGCATGGCAACAATTACAATCCATGTTAATTTCCAGTTCATATAGAACATGAAAATAAGGACCACAAACATTTTCATCAAGTCACTGATAATCATAAACAGTCCCTGACTAAAAATACGTGCAATAGATTCGATATCCGAAACGGAACGTGTAACTAGTTGTCCTACGGGCACCAAATCAAAATATTTCATTCTAAAACTCAAGATGTGTTTAAAGAGTTTAGTACGAATGTCTTTCACAATGTCTTGCCCTAGCCAGTTGGCCCAAAAAACAAAATAAAACTGTGAAAAAACCTCACATAAAAGAACGATTCCCATCAAAGTGATGTAAAACAAAAGCCCCTTAGCATCTTCAGTTTGAATGTAATCATCCACTGTTTGCTTCAATAAATAAGGACGCAAAGCCGCAAAAATAGATAAAGAAACCGCAAAGGCAATAACGCCATTAAAGCGCCATTGATACGGTTTAGTATATTGTAATATTCTTTTAAATAATCGAGTGTCGAATGCTTTTGCTTTCATTTTTTTTACCTGAATTTAGTTCAGTTATTTGGAGCTAATTCCTGCTTTTCGCTTCAATATTTTTATTTTTTAAAGAAAAAAATAAAAATGATTTCCACTTCAATCAGGGCTATTTAGTTATGTAATCGTAATCTATTTCGGTTAAATACAATCCGTGGGCCGGTACCGAAAACCCAGCTTTGTCTCTGTTCTTGCTTTCAATGATAGTATTAAAATCATCCAGCGTTATTTTATGTAACCCGATATTAACAAGCGTTCCTACAATAGAACGCACCATATTTCTTAAAAACCTATTGGCCGATATTGTAAAAATTAGTTTGTTGTTTTCCACTTTCCAATCTGCTTTGTAAATCGTACAATCAAACGTATTTACATCTGTATTGACCTTAGAGAAACATTGAAAATCAGTATGGTTGAATAGCAATTTTGCGGCTTCATTCATTAAATTAAGATCTAATTTTTGATGAAAGTACCAACTTTGTTCTTGCAAAAAGGCGTCTTTAAACGTGTTGATATGATATTCATAGGTTCTTTTTGTCGCATCAAATCGAACATGCGCTTCTTGGTGAACTGAAATAATATCATAAACAACAATGTCTTTGGGCAAGTAAGAGTTGAGTTTGTGAATCAATTTAGCGATATCAAACGAAGTCTCAAAATCAAAATGGGCATACATCACTTTAGCATGAACGCCTGTATCTGTTCGACCGGCGCCCATTAGATTGATGTCTGAATTAAGTAATACCGAAAATGCTTTGTTTAACGTTTCCTGAACAGAGGAGGCATTTGGTTGGTATTGCCAGCCATGATAAAGAGTTCCGTTATACGCTAATTTTATAAAATATCTCAATTTAATGTGGTCGCAAAGTTTCAAAGAAGCAAAGATACAAAGTTTTTATGTTGAGAAAAGGTTAAATGTGTAAGTTCTGATTGTAAGGATTTATTTTCTTCTTTTTAAAGAAACAAACTACCTTTGTAGCTACTAATTTATCGAAATAGTTCATTCTGAATGAAAAAAATACTCCTCCTATCTGATACACACAGCCATATAGACGATACAATCTTAAAATATGTTGCTCAAGCCGATGAAGTTTGGCATGCAGGAGATATTGGTGATTTGATGGTAACAGATACTTTAAAAAAACTCAAACCATTGCGAGCTGTTTACGGTAATATTGATGATGACAAAGCTCGTTTAGAATTTCAACTTCATAATCGTTTTATGTGTGAAGGAGTTGACGTGTGGATTACGCATATTGGTGGTTATCCAGGTAAATACAATCCCAATATTAAAGCGGAAATAGTAGCAAACCCTCCAAAATTATTTATTTGCGGGCATTCTCATATTTTAAAAGTAATCTTCGACAAGAAGAATAATCTTTTACATATGAATCCAGGAGCATGTGGAAAAAGCGGTTTTCATCAAGTGCGAACTATGCTGCGATTTGTAATTGATGGAGATAAAATAAAAGACTTAGAAATTATAGAAATAGAAAAAAGGGTGTAACTATACCTTGTAAGTAATAGGAACATTGATATAGATTGATGTTCCCGATTTTATTTTTGAATGGATTGTTACTTCTCCATCAATATTATTTACTCTAGCTTTAATTTGGTTAAGCCCAAACCCTTCAATTTCTTTATACTCACCAGCAGTGTTAAAACCTTTTCCATTATCTCTTACATGAATGAACAATGAATTATCTCTTTCATCAATGCTTACAAAAGCATTTTTAGCTTTACTATGTTTTATAATATTATTCAATAACTCCATAATTATAAAATACATTTTCATTTCAAAATCTCCATTGTAACGTGTTGTAGTCTCCATTGTACTAGCGTATTCAAAACTAATACTTGAATTTGAATTCTTTTCACATAAATCATTAAGTGCATAAAACAATCCAAAACGAGCCAATAAAGAGGGCAGCAGTTGATGCGAAAGGTCACGTACTTTATCATGAGCCTCATTCAATATTTTTTTTGTTTTAATAATTTCTTCCGACTCAATTTTATTTATGCTACTAAAAACACTCAAGTGTAATCCTGCTGAAGAAAGCAGGGCACTAATATTGTCATGTAAAAATGCAGCTATTTTTTTTCGCTCTATTTCTTGACCGCTAATGGAGGCATTGATAATGTTTTGCTGAATTTTACTTTGGATGTCTTTCAGCTTATTTTTTTCTTTTAATCTATTATTTTGGAAGAAAAAGTAAAAAAGAATAAGAATTAAAAGTAGTATTGAAATGATTATAATACTAATTCGTTTATTTTTAGATTGTTTCTCTAATAGGATTTGTTGCTTAGTCTTATATTTAGTTTCAATATTGTCAATTTCTCTTTTGTATTCATCTATTTGGAGATTTATTCCAGCTACATTTACTTTTTTTAACTTTTCTTGATTGTTGATTTCAACCGTAATTGTATTATAAAGATCTAAATTTTCATAAGCTTTTTTATAATCCCCATTTTTCAATAAAAACCTGGAATATTCTTGATAAGCGAAAGATAAATCTGATTTTTCATTTTCTAATGTTTCAAATTGGATTGCTTTTTTAAAAAAATAATCTGCTTTTTGAGGATCATTTATAGAATTGTAATACATACCATTAAGCATGTTTAGAACTCCTGATAAAGATTTATCACCATATTTAGGATGGTATTTATTAATGAAATTTAAATAGGGTAGGCCTTCGGAAAAATTCCCAATATCAAAATAAGCCCATGTTATGTTTAGTTTTGTAAAAACAATTTCAGCTGAATCTTTTATTCTGGTACTATACTCAAGAGATTTCTTATAATAAGAAATTCCTTTTTGATACTCTTTTTTATCAAAACAATAAATGTTACCAAGATTATTATTCAACCAATTCTTGAGCTGATTGTTATTGGTTCTATTAGCATATAAAATTCCTTTTTGATAATAAAAAAAGGCTTTTTCAAATTCAGCTAGTTCATCAAAATTTGCTGCAATAGTATTGTAGCAAGTAGCAATTAGATTGTCATCTTTGATGGCAATTGCATATTTTAAAGCAATCCTTGATTTGATTAATGATTTTTCATATTTTTCATTTTTCATCAAAGAAGTTGCTTCTTTGGTCATTTTTGTAATTTCATTTTTGGAAGGAAATGTCTCTTGAGAAAATACAATTGTACTGAAAGAAGTTTGCAATAGTAAAAACAATAAAATAAATCTGTTTTGAAACATAAATAAGTTGTGTCGATTAATATAGCATAGTGTTTAAATAAAGATAGAGAAGCTGTTCTAATTAAATTTCACGATTTAATTAATTTGTTTTTAATGGCAAATTTAACTAGGCTAATGGTGTTTTTTGCTTTTAGTTTTTTCATGATATTTTTACGATGTGTTTCAACCGTATTTGAACTGATAAATAATTGTTCGCTTATCTCTTTTCCACTATATTCTAATGCAATTAAGGTTATAATTTCAATTTCTCTACCAGTTAATAGCAAGTCGATAGTAGGTTTGTATTTATTAAGTTTTGAGATATTTTTGGTAGCTGAATTGAATATTTTTTCTCTAACAGTAGTACAAAAATAATCCTCACCGTTTGAAACTGCCTGAATGGCTTCGACTATATTTTCGCCAGCACATTGCTTTGTTAGATACCCACTAACACCAAGCTTCATCACTTCTTGTATAATTTTTAAATCATCATAACTAGATAGAATAATTACTTTACAAGGAAACCCTTTTTTAGCAAATTCCTTGACAACCTCTATGCCGTCTTTTTTAGGCATACTGATGTCTAAGATTAGAATAGTTGTATTGTTGTTAGTGACGTCATCATATAGCGTGCTTCCATCCAAAGAAAAACCTACAACCTCAAAATTTGAGATTGTATTTAATAAAGTTCTCATCCCATCAATGAGAACTTGATGGTCGTCAGCAAGGTGTATCCTTATTTTTTTTGTCATATTATAGTTAAACTGTATTCAAATTTAGGAAAAAAAAACTACTTATCATTTATAAGATTTTATTTATTAAATGCTTCTTTTTGAAGCACAAAAAAACCCGAACTGTTACATTCGGGTTTCCTTCGCACTAATAAACTAAGTTTATAGGTTTACCTCAATCTGTCCACAGATTTTACAAGATCTTCATCCTTTTTGATGGCCTTATTAGCCAAGACTAATAATACGATAGCAATAATAGGTAGAAACATCCCAATACCTTTCTCAGAAACAACAGCTGTTTCTCCAGATACATTTAATGAACGATATACAAATAATCCTAATAAAATTAAATTTAATATCATATTCAATCTGCCAACGACAAATTGATTCTGTCTTTTTTTATACGAAACAATACTTAATACAGTAAGTGTTGTACTTAATCCCAATAAAATTACATAAATCTGGTTTTGCATAAAGAAATATTCCTTTCCGTCATTCATTGTCCATAAAGGAAATAAAAAAGGTAAAATCCCAGTAACTACAAAAGCTAGAATTAAATAAATCGTCTGAATTCTCTGTATCATTGTTTCAATTTGTTTTACAAAAATATATTTTCTTTTTTTAAAATACTATTGTATCATTAAATTTTATTCGTATTATTGCATAACAATACCGTAAGCACTTCATACTGCGGTCAATTCAAAATAAAATATTTACTACCTATCTTTTATAGTATTACCAAATTAATTAAACTCATAGAACATTCATGTTTGATATTTCTGCATTAAAAGAAATGAAGCTTTCTGAGCTTCAAGAAATCGCTAAGTCAGCTAAAACCATAAAGTTTAATGGTGTTAAAAAAGAGACCTTGATTGGGTCGATTTTAGAACATCAAAACAATACTGTTGATTCAACATTAGATAAAAATTCGGATGCTCCAGTTGAGGATAATAAACCTAAAAGAGCCCGTATTCTACCAGTTAAGAAGGTAGCTATTCAAAAAACTACAAATAAAACTATTTTTAAAGAAGTAGCTCCTGTTGAAGCTGATCTTCAGATTAAAGTAGAAATGCCTGCGGATGTAATTGCACAAGTTGATGCAGTTAATTCGCAAACCGAAGATGAAA
Source organism: Flavobacterium sp. WC2421 (assembly GCF_040822115.1). Lineage (NCBI taxonomy): Bacteria > Pseudomonadati > Bacteroidota > Flavobacteriia > Flavobacteriales > Flavobacteriaceae > Flavobacterium > Flavobacterium sp. WC2421. The sequence continues at coordinate 2,234,700 of NZ_CP162004.1, forward strand.
AAGAGAATGTAATTCCAGAAAAGAAAGTAGGTAAGGTTATTAAGTTTAATAAATCAGCTTACGAAAAGAAAATAGCTTTAAAAAAGGATAAAGAAGAAACAAAAGAAGTAGTTGTTAAAGACGAAAATAAAGAAGTAGTTGAAGAAAATGTTTCAAAAACAGATGCTACTGAAGTTGCTCCTCCTGCTAAAAAAATAAATCCAAATCAATTAAATAAACAAAATCAAAACCCTAATTTTAAAAATAAAAAAAATAATTTTAGAGATTCAGATTTTGAATTTGACGGAATAATTGAAAGTGAGGGAGTATTAGAAATGATGCCTGATGGCTATGGTTTCTTACGTTCTTCCGATTATAATTACCTAGCTTCACCGGATGATATTTATTTATCAACTTCACAAATTAGATTGTTTGGTCTAAAAACTGGAGATACGGTTAAAGGGGTGGTACGTCCTCCAAAAGAAGGAGAAAAGTTTTTTCCTTTAGTTCGTGTGTTAAAAATTAATGGGCATGATCCACAAGTGGTTCGTGATCGAGTTTCATTCGAACATTTAACGCCTGTTTTTCCGTCAGAAAAATTCAATTTAGCCGAAAGACAAAGCACCATTTCTACTCGTATTATCGATTTATTTTCTCCTATAGGAAAAGGACAACGTGGTATGATTGTCGCACAGCCAAAAACGGGTAAAACCATGTTGTTGAAAGAAATTGCAAATGCAATTGCTGCCAATCATCCCGAAGTATATTTAATTGTTTTACTAATAGACGAACGTCCAGAAGAGGTTACGGATATGCAACGTAGTGTACGTGGTGAAGTAATTGCTTCTACATTTGATAGAGAGCCACAAGAACACGTTAAAATTGCTAATATTGTACTTGAAAAAGCAAAACGATTAGTAGAATGTGGACATGATGTCGTGATTCTATTAGATTCCATTACCCGTTTAGCAAGAGCATATAACACAGTACAACCTGCTTCAGGTAAAGTATTGAGTGGAGGAGTAGATGCTAATGCTTTACAGAAACCAAAACGTTTCTTTGGAGCCGCCCGTAATGTAGAAAATGGAGGTTCATTAAGTATCATTGCAACTGCTTTGACTGAAACTGGTTCAAAAATGGATGAAGTTATCTTCGAAGAATTTAAAGGTACTGGTAATATGGAATTGCAGTTGGATAGAAAAATTGCTAATAAACGTATCTTCCCAGCCATTGATTTAACTTCTTCAAGTACAAGACGTGATGATATGTTGTTAGATGAGAAAACGTTGCAAAGAATGTGGATCATGAGAAAATACCTTTCTGATATGAATCCTGTTGAAGCAATGAGTTTTATAAACGATCGTTTTAGACAAACGAAAAACAATGAAGAGTTTTTAATTTCAATGAATGATTAAATTCAGATTAAAGAGAATAGAATAAAAAAGATATAAAAAAAGTCCTCGAAATTTTCGAGGACTTTTTTGTTTTTGCTTCTTTTTACAATAAAAAATGCCTTCATTATGAAGGCATTTTTTGTTATTTAGAAGGAAATAATATTAGGCTTTTGCTTCTTTTATTTCTTTTACTTTAACTTCTTTTGGTGTTACATCTTCTTTTCTTTCTAAAAGAGCCATGTAAAAACCGTCAAATCCAGATTCATGAGCTAGAATTTTTTGGTCTTTTATAAAGTTAAATTCTTTTCCTATATCCGTTGTTAAAAATTTAGCTACTTGCTCTTGATTTTCTGAGGGTAAAACAGAGCATGTTGCATATACCAGTTTTCCACCTGGTTTTACAATTTTAGAATAACTTTCTAAAACTTCTGCTTGTACCTTGCGGATATTGTCAATAAATTCAGGTTGTAATTTCCATTTCGCATCAGGATTTCTTTTAAGAACTCCTAATCCACTACAAGGGGCATCGATCAATACTCGATCTGCTCTTTGGTGTAATTTCTTGATCACTTTAGTAGTATCAATGATACGGTATTCAATATTGAAAGCACCATCGCGTTTTGCTCTAATTTTTAATTGCTTTAATTTACTTTCATATAAATCCATAGCAATCAATTGTCCTTTGTTTTCCATCAAAGCAGCAATATGCAATGTTTTTCCTCCTGCACCCGCACAAGTATCTACAACACGCATTCCTGGCTTAACATCAAGAAAAGCAGCAACAAGTTGTGAATTGGCATCTTGAACTTCAAAAAAGCCTTGTTTAAATGCATCAGTCATGAAAACATTAGCTCTTTCTTTTAATACTAAAGCATCTGGTTGGTCTTTAAGGACATCGGTATCAATGTCTAAATCCATTAAGATCGCTCTTAATTCTGTTTTAGTAGTTTTTAGAGTGTTTACTCTTAGAATAACTTTAGCAGGTTGATTTTGAGCTGTGATTTCTTTTGACCACACTTTTTCACCTAATTCTTTTACTCCCATTTCATCCATCCAGTCAGGAATAGATTCTTTAAGGGCTCTTACTTTTGATAATTCATCAAAACGACCTTTTATTTTTCTCTCAGGAGTTCCTTCCAGTTGACGCCAATCAGGAATTGGGTATCCTCTTAATACTGCCCATACTGAAAACATTCTCCAAATATTATCTCTGTCAAATGGCTCTTTTACTTCTGCAATTTCTGCATATAATCGTTTCCATCGAACTACTTCGTAGATCGTTTCAGCAACAAATTTTCTATCTGAGCTTCCCCAACGTTTGTCTTTTTTTAAGGCTCTGGCAACTACTTTATCCGCATATTCTCCTTCGTTAAATATTGCATTTAAGGAATCTATAGTAGTGTAAACTAAATTTCTGTGTAATCTCATTTTTATTAATTGAGGTGCAAAGGTAGTATTAATTGATCGAAAGTTAAATTTTAAATAATGAATGTTGATTTTATATTTTAAACAGCAAAAAAAACACTGTTTAAAGACAGTGTTTTTTAAAATTCAATATAAATTGATCTTATTTAACTCGAGTTAACCCGATGTTTTCTGGAGCATGAAGCACCATTGGGAATTTTTCTATTTTAACGGAGCTACTGTCTAGTCCAAAAGCACTTTCTTCAGATAGACTTAGTTTTTTGATTAAGAAATAAGAATTCATAATCAATTTTTCATGCCATAATAAATCACTGTCATTTGAAAGGAATTTTTCAGATAATACAAATTTGAAATCCCCGATAATGTTATTCTTATTTAAAGATTCATATCTACTAGTGATATCTACTTCTCCTTTTTTAACCATATCCTTAATTACTTCCTTGAACATAAGGCTGATTTTAGTAGGTTCTCTAAATCCTAAATTAAAATCTACACGGTATAAATCATCTTTAATAATTTCGCTTACTTTGTATTCTGTTTTATAAGGCTCTGTCAAGATGTTTACATGGACAAACCAATAGATATCAGCTCTTTTTGGTCTTTTTTGCAAAATAGAATACATCACTTTTTCTTCAATCTCATCCACACGATTTGCATTAGTCATATACACTAAGTGTGTTGCATATTTTGGAATGGATAAATCAGCGCTTAATTCCTTCAACACTTTTTTGTAATCATCTATTTTTACAATTTTAGTGTAGTTTTTATTAATTTTTTTAGCCAAGTACCAAATGGTCATAATTGAAATCAGTACCATAGCAATGATTAAAGTTACATAGCCACCTTCAGAAAACTTTGTTATGTTTGCTGCTAAAAAGCTTAATTCAATTAATAGATAGATGGTTATCAATGGTACTATAAAATATAATTTTACTCTTTTCATAATTAAATAGAAATTAAGTAAAATAGTAGTCATAATCATACATAAAATTATCGCTAATCCATAAGCATGCTCCATATTGCTGGACTCTTCAAAATGCAAAACTATTCCAACACAACCAAAAAACAACAACCAGTTTATAGAAGGGATATACAGTTGACCTTTTAATTCAGTAGGATACTTTATTTTTACTTTTGGCCAAAAATTCAATCTCATCGCTTCATTTATTAAAGTAAATGAACCGCTAATAAGGGCCTGAGAAGCAATAACAGCTGCTAATGTTGCAATTACAATTCCAATAGGTTGAAACCAATCGGCCATGATAAGATAAAATGGATTTCCATTAGATCCTCCTAGACTTTGTAATGTTTGTCCTTCATGGTGAATGAGATAAGCTGCTTGTCCAAAATAGTTAAGTACTAAAGTTGTTTTCACAAAAATCCAACTTATTCGGATATTTTTTCGTCCACAGTGGCCCATATCTGAATAAAGTGCTTCAGCTCCTGTGGTACATAGGAATACAAACCCCAAAACAAAAAATCCGTCTGGATGAATGGATAGTAAATGATATGCATAGTAGGGATTAAAAGCTTTGAATACTTCAGGGTGTTTCGTAATTTGGATTAATCCAAGAATTCCAAGCATGCTGAACCAAATAAGCATCATAGGGGCAAAAAACTTTCCTACTAATTTGGTACCGAATTGCTGAATAGTGAAAAGGACAAATAAAATTCCGATTACAATTGGTATGGTGTTTATTTCTGGATAGTACGTTCTAATACCTTCTACAGCAGAAGAAACAGAAATGGGCGGGGTAATTATTCCATCAGCCAGTAGTGCGCTTCCACCGATAATAGCGGGGACTATGAGCCATTGTATTTTGGTTTTTTTGACTAAAGCATATAAAGCAAAAATTCCTCCCTCACCATGATTGTCTGCGCTTAATGTAATAATTACATATTTTATCGTCGTTTGTAATGTCAGGGTCCAAAAAACACATGATATGCCTCCTAAAACTACATCTGCATTAATAATATGATCTCCAAGAATGGCTTTCATTACATATAACGGGGAGGTCCCAATATCGCCATATATAATACCTAATGTAATTAATAAACCTCCTAAAGTTAATTTTGAATGTAAATTTTTATGCGAAGTGCTCATGTATTATTTTTAAAAAACACGACAAATTTACTCTTTTTAAATAAATTAGGGCTTTTTTTTTCGAAAAAGACATAAAAAAACACGGTGTTAAAGCACCGTGTTTATAATTTTGAAGAAGTGTTCTTTTTAAGACCTTCTATTGTTTCCTCTTGAAGAATTGTCTCTTTGTGATTCTGTTCTTTGTGGAGCTGATTGTCTTGAAGAATTCCCTCTGTTTTGAGAAAAATCCCTTTGGGGTGCGGCTTCTCTTGAACTATTACCTCTCGAAGAATTGTCTCTTTGCGGTGCTGTTCTTTGCGGAGCAGATTCTCTTGAAGAATTGTCCCTTTGTGGCACTGTTCTTTGCGGAGCAGATTCTCTTGAAGAGTTGTCTCTTTGGGGTGCGGTTCTTTGTGGAGTTGCTTCACTAGAACTATTTCCTCTTGATGAATTATCTCTTTGTGGCGCTGTTCTTTGTGGAGTAGCTTCCCTTGAAGTGTTTCCTCTGTTTTGTGAATAATCTCTTTGTGGAGTAGTTTCTCTAGTGCTATTTCCTCTTGATGAATTATCTCTTTGAGTTTCTGTTCTTCTTTGTGGACTAGCATCTCTTGAAATGTTTCCTCTGTTTTGAGAATAGTCTCTATCTGTATTTGTTCTTCTACCGGAGTTTTCTCTAGATGAAGTAGTACTATTTCTAGAACTGGTATTTCTAGTTCCTCTTCTTTGATCTAGTTCATAACGATTCGTCACATTTGAATTTCTTCTATTAAAAGCATAGTCAGGATGTTGTCTTTCATATCCGTTTGAACGTCTTGAGCTATATAATACAGCAGCTTGATTACTTCTTCTATAGTTTACGTAGTTATAGTTATTATTGAAGTTTAATGAAATTTGAATATTGTTTCTATATCTGTATACTGGATATGGATTCCATGCATAATAATAAGAAGGATAAAAATTCCAATACCAATTTGATACATAAGGACGGTAGTTGTAGGACCAAAAAGAAGCATATATTGTTGGCGTGCTATAATATACTGGTTCGTAAATGTAATTTGGACCATACATGTATTCATTTCCTACAACTTGTAAATGCACATTGTTGTATCTGTCTTTTTCTACTTCAATTGTAGCTACATCTTGATAAACATCACGATCAAGTACTGATTGAATGATTACAACGTGAGTTCTACCTTCTACGGTTTCAATGACACGCAAGTAATCAACTTCGTTATCATTATTTAAATCTAAATTTGAAATTTGAAGCTCAGGATCATTTAACTGTCTCTCAAAATCTTGAAGATCTCTTGAGTCACCAAAAATATCGGCAACAGCTCTCAAATCTAAATTATCGCTAATTTCATTATTCATGGCATTAACTCGCGCTCTATTTTGAGCTTGCATTTGCATTGCAAATAGGGAAGTTAATAGGGTTACTATTAGTATTTTAGTTTTCATAACAAGTTTATTTAAGTATTATTTTTTTAATTATTCAATTACTGTGCCAATAAAATTTTAGTGCAATTGCTATTCCTATAATTAATTGTATTTTAGCTTTTATATAATTCGATTATAATGAGAAATGTGTTTTTTATTTTTACAATGTTTTTATTATTAAATTCTTGTAAAACAGTAGGTTATGATATAGAAAGTAAGGATAAGACTATTTATACTTCCATAAAGATTGATACTTTATTTCAAGACAATATCAGTATTCGATCCGTAATTATTGATGCAAATAAAATTTGGTATTCCGCTAATAATTCCAGATTTGGTTTCTATGATTTGAAGAAAAAAGCAAAGTTTGAAAAGAAGATTGCCAACGATTCTTTAATGTTAGAATTTAGGAGTGGAGCCCAAACTCAAAAAAACATATTTTTATTGACGGTTTCTAATCCCGCTTTGCTTTATAAAGTATCAAAAACGGAATTAAAAACAACATTAGTTTATCAGGAGAACCACAAAAAAGTATTTTACGATAGTATGCAGTTTTGGAATAACCAAGAAGGAATTGCTATAGGAGATCCTATTGATGACTGTCTTTCCATAATTATAACTAGAGATGGTGGTAATACTTGGAGTAAGTTAAACTGTAATCAACTCCCTAATGTGGCGGAAGGAGAGGCTGCTTTTGCTGCTAGTAATACTAATATTGTTATTAAGGGAAATGCTACTTGGATAGTGACTGGTGGTAAAAAGGCAAGAGTTTTATTCTCTAATGACAAAGGGTTAAGTTGGAAAATTTATGAAACACCTATTGTACAAGGGAAGGCAATGGCTGGAATTTTTACTGCAGATTTTTACGATAGTAAGAATGGTTTTATTTCAGGAGGGGATTATGAGTCTCTGAATCAAAATTATGGAAATAAATCAAGAACATCTGACGGAGGTAAAACATGGAATTTAGTAGCTGAAAACCAAGGTTTTGGTTATGCTTCTTGCATTCAGTATGTACCACATAGCAAAGGGAAATCATTGGTGAGCGTTGGTGCATCAGGAATTTATTACTCCTATGATAGTGGAAATTCATGGAAACAACTAGCATCTGATCCATCGTTATTTACTATTCGATTTATCGATAACCATACGGCAATTGCAGCTGGAAAAGATAAGATGATCCGAATTAAATTTATAAAAAAAACCTAAACAGTAATGTTTAGGGTTTTAAATAAAGTAGTAAATTATTAATTTCTATTACCTCTATCTCTATATTGGTGTAGCAGTTTTCTATTAAAATTCTCTTCTGATTTTCGAAGTTTTAGAATCTTAACTGCTGGAAGAATCTCTTTTAAATCTCTAACAAATTTTTTGCGTAATAGATATAATTCTTCATCAGTGCCCTCCATTTTGTTTAATAAATTTAAGGCTTCTTTTTCGCTGATCTTATCTAAAGCTGCATCATTAATTTGATGCATATAGGATTTCATTTTTTGATGTCTTATTTCAAATTGGGCGTCATCATAGGTGTTGTAAACAGGCCAGAATTTTTGAGCTTCTTTGGTCGTTAAATCTAGTTCAGTAGTTAGAAAAGCTACTTTTAAGGCTTTTATTTGCTCTTTTTTTTCTTTCATATCTGCACTTTGAGCATAAAAGTGAAATGAAGTAAAGAGTAGGAGTATTGGGAGGATTTTTTTAAAGTTCATTTTTTTTAATTTTATATTATAATTTGCATTTTATTGTAGCATTTCAAGCTACTCAATTATAAAATGTTCTAAGTTAGCATTATCAACAAGAATGTCTTCTATGGTTTTTTCTTCTAATGCGACTGGAGCATCTATTTTATCAATATCTTTTGCATCCAATATATTTATTAGATCATATTGATTAACATTTGTTTGGTAGCTTAAGTAATTTTCTAACGTTGTTTCATCTAGCTCTGTCATCGTATTTACTTGTGTTGTATTTAGTATCGGAATCATTAAAGCAATTACAAATAAAGCCGCAACCAACATAAAAATAGTATTTCGTCTTTTGAAAAAAGGAATTACTTTTGGTTCATTATGTGGTAATTTCAGTAATAATTCAGCTGAAAATTTTTCAAAGTAATGGTCTGGAGTTTTAAAACCCGTTTCAATCTTAGTACTATTTTCTAATTTAAATTCTTTCATGATATACGTTAGACTTAATTTAATTCAAAAGGTTTAATTGCTTTTTACAAAGGATTCAATTTTCTTAACTGCATGATGATATGATGCTTTTAATGCTCCCACTGAGGTGCCTATTATTTCTGATATTTCTTCGTATTTTAGTTCTTCAAAATATTTCATTTTAAATACTAATTGTTGCTTTTCGGGAAGGGTAGCTATCGCTTTTTGTAATTTTATCTGAATTTCATCGCCATCAAAATAGACATCTGCTTGTAAATTGTCAATGACTTTATTTTGTAACGCTTCGGATGTGATTCCGTTTTTTTTAGCCTTTTGATTTAGAAAAGTGAGAGCCTCATTAGTTGCAATTCGGTAGATCCATGAAAATAGTTTGCTATCTCCTTTAAAGTTTTTTAAATTTTTGAAAACTTTTATAAATGTATTTTGCAAAACATCATCCGTATCATCATGGTTTAAAACGATATTTCTGATATGGTTATAAAGTGGTTTTTGGTATGTTAACAAGAGTTTTTGAAATGCTTCATTTTGCATTTTTGGGTTTAATAACTGTTGTATAAATTCCTGTTCTTCGGGCAAAATAACTATTTATAGTATTAGAATAGAATTTAGCCAAAAGGTTTAATCCATTTCTTTAAAAAAATTAAAATTCAGATTTTTCTTCTTCTTTAGTTTTTAGAACAGGTACCTTTTTTGGTTCTGTATTTTTAACTGCAGGTTTATTGATTTTTACCGGTTCTACAGTATTATTAGATACAGCTGTTGTAGTTTCATCTGGAGTAGAATTTACTGGTGCTTGGTAATACGTTTTTTTAGGTTCTTCTTTAGGGATAAATGGAATGTAAATTTCTGTAATCCATTTTGAAGGATTTTTAATCTCCGTTTTATTGATAGTATAAATTTCGATATGCGAAATTGCTGGATTTGGGGTAAGTTGGTTTTTATTTAGAAATTCAACTGCTTTATCATATCCTTTTTTAACATGCGATATATCACCAGTTAATGTCGTTTTTACTGCATCAAAAGGGTCCAGTTTTCCGGATACAATATCGCTTCCTTGACTTATAAATATTTCTTTTTTAATGGGAACACAAATCGATATTTTTGTCAACTGGCTTACTAAATCATAAGTATGGTAAATTATAAAAGGCTTGCCATTCACGGGGATATCATTTTGCTCACAAAAAGCAATTATTTTAGGGATTACAATTTTAAAATTTTTATTCACTTTAGCGATTTCACTTGTGAAACTTTGACTCAAATAAAATAGTTCTGGTTTTTTTGTTAATCCATCGACTTTTATCGAAAAAGTATTTATTTCATAGTCAAGTGCTTTGTCTAAGTTTACTAGACTTTTTTCATACATGGTGCCTATAACTTTATCAATTCCTCCGTTTAAGGCGGTGTATATTTTGAAAAGGAAACTCATTTTTCCTTCACTTTTCCAAGTTACTTTAGTTCCACCTATAGTATCTTTAAAATTCCAATAAATAGAAGATTTGGTTCCGTTAAAGTCCATTTTTTGAAAAATACTGTCATTTTCTTTTGCATAAAGCGTTTGCATGGACCCATTTCCATCTTTTCCTTCCCATGTATACGAAGCACCATTACCAATTGTATTTTGAGGATACTGTAGTTTCATTTCTGGATCTTCGGCAATCCATGAACCAAAATCAGCCCAGTTTCTATAATCATTTACATAAGTAAACACAGCCGCTTTTGGAGCATTAATAATTTTACTCCTTTCAACAGAAAAATCACCTTTTTGGGTGGCAATAAAAATCGACAATGCTACAAAACTAAGTAATAGTAAAAGAAATATATATTTTAAAATCCTCATAATAAATTGATTGTTTTCTGATGTAAAGTTAGATATTTTATTAATATGCTATACTAATTATGAATATATTATACTATGTCCTATTTTATTTATTTAAATAGGAGGCAAAATTACGAATAATTGTAATTTGTTACTTAAATCTTACAAGTATTTATATTGCTATAAAAATACTTGGAAATTTTGCTTTCAATTTGAAAACAAAAAATGCCTGCAAATTAGCAAGCATTTTTTATATTTCTTAAAAAAGATATTATCGTTTGAAAAATACTTTTATAGCAAATAAAATTCCAATAAAAATTAGAAAACCAATTAAGATTTTATAATTTCCTTTGTAATATACTTTATGCAACTTTAAATCTTTTCTATACGCATAGATCATTGCAATAACAAAAGCAACAAAAAATAGGCCTGCAAATACTAATTGTCCTTGACTAAACATAGTTTAAATTATTTTGGACAAAAATAGTTAATTGTTTAAGAATTGTTACTAATTTGCCTTTTCATTTGTAAAATAAAAATCATGCAGAAACAAATTGATTCAGTTAAGGAATTTCATACAGCATTTAAAATTGGACATAGTGAATTACCAATTGCCGATTTGGGTGAAGTGAAAAATACACTTCGCTATCATTTAATGAAAGAAGAGAATGAAGAATACTTAGAAGCAGTTCAAAATAATGATTTAGTAGAAATTGCTGATGCTTTGGGAGATATGATGTATATCCTTTGCGGAACTATTATTGAGCATGGATTACAACACAAGATTGAAGCCGTTTTTGATGAAATTCAACGTTCTAATATGAGTAAATTAGGAGAAGATGGAAACCCTATTTATCGTGAGGACGGAAAAGTGATGAAGGGACCAAATTATTTTAAACCAGATTTTTCAAAAATTCTGGGTAAGTAATAGTAAAGTTATTCCAGTTTAGAAGTTCAATTCTACTTATTAGAATTTAAAATAGAAAAAAAGCGCTTTTCAATTAATGAAAAGCGCTTTTTTAGTGCTATGGTTTTGGTTTTATACTTTAACGGTCCAACCAAATGTGTCTTCAGCTAATTTGTGCTGAATGTTAGTTAATTTATCCTTCAGTTGAGAAGCATATGAATTTTCTATTTTAGGCAATTCATAATATTCATCACGATATGAAAACCCGATGATTGGGTTTACAACTGCTGCAGTTCCAGCGCCAAATATTTCTTTTAAAGTACCATTTTTTGAAGCTTCAACAAGTTCCGAAACAAGAACAGGACGTACATCAACTGTAATACCTTCTTTTTGTGCTAAATCGATAAGACTTTTTCTAGTGATACCATCAAGAATTCTTTCGCTTATAGGAGCAGTAAGTAAAGTGTCATTTATTCTAAAAAACACATTCATTGTTCCTGCTTCTTCCAGTTTAGTATGTGTTGCATCATCTGTCCAGATTACCTGTTGGAAACCCTCTTTATTAGCTAAACTTGTTGGGTAAAATTGGGCAGCATAATTACCAGCAGCTTTAGCAGCACCAATACCACCATTAGCAGCTCTACTGAAATGTTCAGCAATAAGTACTTTTACTTCTCCTGAATAATATGATTTAGCAGGAGATAAAATAATCATAAACTTATAATCATCAGATGGGTTTGCAATTACCCCTTCTCCTGTGGCAATCATAAATGGTCTGATGTATAATGTATTTCCTTTTCCGGATTTTATCCAAGCTTTATCTAATTTCAATAATTCGTTAAGACCATCCATGAAAACTTCTTCTGGAACTTCTGGCATTGCCATTCTTGAAGCAGAGTGATTGAAACGGTTGTAATTTTCATCAGGTCTAAAAAGCCAAATGGCATCATTATCATCTTTGTACGCTTTCATACCTTCAAAAATAGCCTGACCATAATGGAAGACTCTTGCAGAAGGATCTAGTAAAAAAGGAGCATAAGGCTTAATTACAGGTTTTTGCCATTCTCCATTTTTAAAATCACATTCTAGTAAATGATCCGTGAATACAGATCCAAAGCTTAAATTTTCAAAATCTACTTCGTTTATTTTTGAAGTTTGTGCTTTAATTATTTCAATTTTGTTAGTTTGAGTGGTACTCATAATTATGTTTTTATTTTATTATATTTTTGAATGCAAATTATTAATTGAGTTAAAAGAATCAATTAATCGTAGTTTCAACTTTATTTGATGCAAAATTAAATAAAAATCAATTAATTACTTGCTAAAATAACATTAATTGTCGCTTTTAATTGTGATTTATTTATTTATAAAAAAACCGAAATAAAAAGCTCCTATTTCTATTAATTATGTAACAAACAGTAGCGTTTATAAACTAACTTTCTTAGTTTTTGATTAATTTTGGCAAAAGTAAATCACATAAATTATTTAATAATATCAAAAACAATATTTTGAATAGAGAAATTATAAAAACTTTAGATGGTTCTACTACCATACACATAAAAGAATGGGATGAATGTTATCATTCAAAGCATGGAGCAATTCAAGAAGCGCAACATGTTTTTATAAAAAATGGTCTTTCGTTGTTTCAAAATAATAATGTATCAATTTTAGAAATTGGTTTTGGAACAGGTCTTAATGCTTTCATTACTTTTTTGGAAAGTAAAAAAATGAATCAAACAATTGACTATGTTGGAGTAGAAGGGTATCCAATATCTTCTGAGGAGTTACTTTCTATGAATTATGTAGAGGAGCTTAATGCCAGTTTAGATAAGTCTGTTTTTGAAAAAATGCATCAGAGTAAATGGGAAGAAAAAACGGTTTTAGATACCCATTTTTCGTTAGTTAAAAGGCAACAATTTTTTACGGATATAGAGGATCAAGACAAATATGATTTAATTTATTTTGATGCTTTTGGATATAGGGTGCAGCCCGAATTATGGAGTACAGCTGTTTTTAAAAAAATGTATGATGCTCTTAAAAATAATGGTGTTTTAGTTACTTATGCGGCTCGAGGAGTTGTAAAAAGGAGTATGATTGAAGTAGGTTTCACTGTTGAAAAACTGGAAGGACCCCCTGGAAAAAGAGAAATGTTTCGTGCTAGAAAGTCAGAATAAGAATATTTTAATAAATTAACATAAATTTTAAACATGAAATAATATTCAAAAATATACGTTAATATTAAAAGTTATATTTATAAAAAATGTACTTTTACAATAAGTTAAATAATAATCTAACCTAAAATTCTTAATTAATTATGTCGAAAATCATGTTTGATTACACAAAATCAATATTAGAAAGAGTAAGTTTTGATCCAATGCTTTTTTGCAAAGAATTAGAAAAAGCAATTAAAACATTGTTACCATACGAAATGGAGCAATTGCGAGAATGGTTATTTAATTTTATAATAGAAAAACCGGAACTAAAACAATGTTTACTAATCGTAAACCAATAAATAGTAAAAAGGAGCCTAATAGGCTCCTTTTTTTATGGTTTTAGTTTTTATTATTTTATTTAATTTGTTTGTTATTTTTTTCACATTGTAAGTTTTTTAATAAAAATAAATGACAATTATGTATTTAGACGATGTTTAATGTATTTTGTCGTTATTTTTGGTTTAATTCAATTTCGTATTCTTTATATTTACAGTATGTTTATTTGATAACTTTATAAATCTTATTTGTTATGTCTAGAATGATTTACGATTACACAAAAGAGGTACTTGAAAGAGTAAGTTTCAATACAGAGCTATTCATCAAAGAGCTTAAAAAAGCGGTTAGAAACTTATTGCCTTATGAAATAGAGCATTTAAAGAAATGGCTAGATTTTTTCACTTTTGAAAAACCAGAATTACAAAAATGTTTGTTTATAGTAAATGAATAAAAAAAAGGAATCCATTTTAATGGATTCCTTTTTTTAGTTTTTGAAATAAGTAAATGTTTTGAAGTAGCTATGATTTTATCCAAACATAGTGCACTTTGGCCTGTCTTTTGTATTAAAGGAAGTATAGATTTTTTTATCAAATGAAATCAGTCACTCTTTAAACAATTTACCATGTCTAGATTAATCTACTTTTATACTAAAGATTCTCTTGAAAAAGTCAGCCTAAACCCTGATTTGTTTACTAAAGAATTAAAAAAGGCGTTAAAAAATTTATTGCCTTATGAAATGGAACATTTAAGAAACTGGCTTAAGTTTTATACGAATATGAAGCCAGAATTGATAAAATGCGTTGCTATAGTTTGCGAATAAAAGGGGTTACTATTGTCTATTTCTTTTGAATTGGACTAATAATTTCAACATTTTGAAAAACAATTGCCCCTTTTATTACTCCTGCAATGGTGCTTCTTAATGCATCAATTATTTGAATTTTTAATTCGCTTTTTGGATATATTAAACTCACTTCGCGTGCCGGCTTTGGTTCTTTAAATTGGCGGAGTTTTATTTTATCTGAATCTTTTAGATCTAATGTATGCAAATAGGGAAGTAGTGTTGTTCCTAAACCTTCATCCGCTAATTTTATCAAGGTCTCAAAACTCCCACTTTCAATTTGGAAATGATTGAATTCATTTTTAGCGGTATGTTTACATAAATTTAATATTCCTTCTCTAAAACAATGCCCGTCTTGCAATAACAATATTTCGTCTAAATTTAAATCTGAAACTTCAATTTCTTCTTTTTGAAAATGGTGATGACTTTCAGGAATGTAAGCGACAAATGGTTCAAAGTATAAAACAATTTCTTTGATTTTTTCTTCCATTAATGGAGTCGCTGCAATAGCCGCATCTAGATGGCCATTATTTAGTTTGGTAATTATTTCCTCCGTATTAAGCTCTTCTATAATAAGTTTTACTTTTGGATATTTTTTTATAAAATTGTTTAAAAACATAGGTAGTAAAGTGGGCATTATCGTTGGGATGATTCCCAATCTAAATTCCCCGCCAATAAATCCTTTTTGTTGTTCTACAATGTCCTGAATTCGATCGGCTTCATTAACAATGTTTTTAGCTTGATTGACAATTTTTTGTCCAATATCAGTAAGCTGAATTGGTTTTTTTGTTCTATCAAAGATCTGAATACTTAATTCTTCTTCTATTTTTTGGATTTGCATACTCAAAGTAGGTTGGGTAACAAAACATTTTTCAGCAGCCAAAGTAAAATTTTTATGTTCGGCTACTGCAAGGACGTATTTTAATTGTGTAATTGTCATCTATAGTATTTTATGATGCAAATATAAAAACAATCAATTTAAGTTATAGTATTTTTTTCTGTTTTATAAGGTAAATTTGGATAAAATTAAAAAATTATGAAAATGAATATTTTAGGTTTACCAATTAAAGAGTCACAACTAATAGTAAAAGAATTAAATGTATTACTTTCTAATTTTCAAGTTTATTATCAAAATTTAAGAGGGATTCATTGGAACATTAAAGGAAAGCGTTTTTTTGATTTGCATATTAAATTTGAAGAATTGTATAATGACTCCCAATTAAAAATAGATATGATTGCAGAGCGTGTCCTTACACTAGGGGGAGCACCTCTACATACATTTGAAGATTATATAAATAATAATCAACTTATTGTGGGGAAAAATATTTCCAATGATGAAAAAGCGATTCACTTAATAGTGGATTCTTTATCTCATTTACTAAAAATTGAAAGAGAAATTCTCAACAAAACGGGTGAAATTAATGATGAAGGAACGAATGCTATGATGAGTGATTTCATTTCTGAACAAGAAAAAACAATTTGGATGATGCAAGCTTGGCTAGAAGAATAGATTAGTATATATTGAATGATAAACGCCCAGTTTTAAACAAATTAATAACTGGGCGTTTTTTTTATTATGTTAAAATTTTATAAATTTTTTTGCACATAGTTTTTATTTTATAAGTTATGCCTTATTTTTGCAACCATGAAGTTAATAGCTCGTTTATTATTATTCTTATTTATTGCTTTTCTATCCACTCCTACTATAGTTAGGATGATAGAGAAATCTTGTGATACCTCAGTAATTTTTAGTATGACCGAAGAGGAACATGCTAAAAAAGAATTTAAAGTGTTTGATTACTATAGTGAATTACAAGATGTATCTTTATTAAGTAATTATAATAAATCTAGTTTGATACTTTCTGAAAACTTGTCAAAGCATGATAAAATTAGTGCTAGTATCTTTTCCCCTCCGCCTGATTTGGCATAATATTTCCGATTAAATTTTAAAAAATTAACTGCTTTACATTTTACATGTATAGTCTGTTTATGTATCATTTATTGTACTATTATGACAAAAAAAATCAATCTTTTTGCTAACCTTAAATCAGATTTTGCTTCTGGTTTAGTGGTTTTTTTGGTGGCGCTTCCCTTGTGTTTAGGAATTGCAATGGCTTCAGGAGCCCCTTTATTTTCAGGAATTATTTCAGGTGTTATTGGCGGAATTGTAGTAGGGTATTTAAGTAAATCGCATTTAAGTGTATCTGGACCAGCAGCTGGTTTAACAGCTATTATATTAACAGCAATCACTGATTTTGGTGCTTTTGATATCTTTTTGACAGCAGTCTTGATTGCGGGATTTATTCAACTTGCTTTAGGCTTTATAAAAGCGGGTAGTATTTCAAATTATTTTCCAACTAACGTTATTGAAGGAATGCTTGCCGGTATTGGAATTATTATTATTCTAAAACAATTGCCACATGCCTTTGGATATGATGCCGATTTTGAAGGAGATCAATCGTTTGTACAAAGAAACGGAGACAACTCGTTCTCCTCCCTATTTGAAGTGTTTAATCACGTTCAATTAGGTGCAATTGTAATTACAGTTGTGTCATTAATTATCCTAATTTCTTGGGATAAAGTACCGTTCTTAAAGAAACTAAAATTAGTTCCGGGGGCCTTAATTGCAGTAGTTTCAGGAATTGTTTTAAATGAAATTTTTATAGCATCTGGAAGTTCATTAGCAATATCAAATCAGCATTTAGTTTCGTTACCCGTTCCTACTTCTTTTGAGGAGTTAAAAGGGATTATCGTTACCCCAAACTTTTCAGGTATTACAAATCCTAAAGTATGGGTAGTAGGTTTGACTATTGCTATAGTTGCTTCAATTGAGACATTGTTATGTATTGAAGCATCAGATAGAATGGACGAACAAAAAAGATATACAGATACTAATGTGGAGTTAAAAGCACAAGGTATTGGTAATATTGTAAGTGCATTACTTGGTGGTTTGCCTATGACTTCAGTTGTTGTGCGTACTTCAGCTAATAATGCAGCTGGTGCAAAATCTAAAATGTCAGCTATCATTCATGGTATTTTGCTATTAATTAGTGTATTGGTTATTCCTGTTATACTTAATAAAATTCCGTTAGCGACACTTGCTACTATATTAATTTTAGTGGGATATAAATTAGCTAAACCAGCAACATTCAAACACTTTTGGGAAAAAGGGAAGTACCAATTTATACCTTTTGTTGCCACCTTAGTTGCTGTGGTAACAACTGATTTACTTAAAGGAGTTGCTTTAGGAATTGTTATTAGTATCATTTTTATCTTAAAAGGAAATCTTAAAAGAGCCTATAGCTTTAAAAAAGAAGAGTATTTAGATGGTGATATTATTCACATTGATCTAGCACAAGAGGTTTCGTTTTTAAATAAAGCGGCAATAAAAAGCACTTTAAATGATATCCCTGAAAATTCTAAAGTAATTATAAATGCCAATGATACGGTGTATATTGCTCATGATATTTTAGATTTGATACGTGAATTTAAAAATACTCGTGCTATAGATGAAAATATAAAAGTGAAGTTAAAAGGGTTTAAAAAAGCGTATGATTTAGAAAATAGCCCTGATTTAGCCAATCATGTTACATTTGAACATTATTATGATGTTGCGAAAAGACAAATGGTAAAAAAAGAAGTAACCGAAGCGTCTTTTAAAAATTAACTACATAAAATAAATTATTTGTACTTTAACCGTGAATTTTGATGATTGGTTAATTTGGAATATTAAATATTAAAACTGAAAAAAATGAGTGATTTTTATAAAAAAATATTAGATAATAATAAGGAGTGGGTTGAAACAGCTTTAGCAAAAGACCCAAATTTTTTTGCTGATTTAGCCAAAGGACAAACGCCACCATTGTTATGGATTGGTTGTTCAGACAGTCGTGTTCCTGCGAACGAAATCATTGGTGCTAAACCAGGAGAAGTTTTTGTTCATAGAAATATCGCCAATATGGTGGTACATTCTGATATGAACATGTTAAGTGTGCTTGATTATGCAGTTAATGTATTAAAAGTTAAGCATGTAATCGTATGTGGTCACTATGGTTGTGGTGGTGTTAAAGCCGCAATGGGGAATCAGTCGATTGGAATTATTGACAACTGGATTCGTCATATTAAAGATGTATATCGTTTGCATAATACTTATTTAGATTCTATAGAAGACGAAACGGAACGTTTTAATGCTTTTGTTGAAATAAATATTAAAGAACAAGTTTTTGATTTATCTAAAACTTCTATCGTTCAAGCGGCTTGGAAAAACGGTCAAGATTTAAGTATTCACGGTTGGGTTTACGGATTAAATTCTGGTTTTGTAACCGACTTAAAAGTAAATATTAGTTCGAATAAAGATTTAGATGAAGTATTTCAACTTAAATTTTAATAAAAAAAAGTCGCTTTTTAAAGCGACTTTTTTTTTATTCTACATCTAAGTTTTCATTAAAAGCTGATGGTAGTAGCTTTGGGATAAACTTGATTAATATAGGTAACAATAAACTTCCTCCCGGCAATAAAAAAATAGTTAATGAAGGAACAGATTTACAGATATCCAACAACTGTTTTTTTACCTTTTTCTTTTCTTTTTCATCCAAATCTCTTCTTGTAGAAGTTGCTAATAGAATCATTAATTCTTTACTTTCAACAATTTCTTTAACCAGTCTGTTTTTATTTCGACTGATTAACGTGATAACACTTTGTGTCGTTTGATCATAAAAATGTTTAACGGGATTCGAATAATTAAAATAGGGGATGTCCTTTTTATTTTTGTTTATGAAGTCATCGGTACTTTTAATACTATCCGTAACAAAGGCATCGGGAACTTTTAATAACTCCCCCAATTTATGTAAAAAATAGACTTCTTCATTTTCAATTTGGCCATCACTCCACAACGCCATTCCGGCCATGTCAATCAAGTAATATTTTTCTAACTCACTGCTAAAGTAATCCAAATTCAATTCTTCTAGATTTTGGACATTTACTTTCGAGAATTTACTGTAACGTACAGATGCTTCAAAAAGTTTAATTAATAAATCATCATAATTAGATTTGTTTAACTTGGTTTTTAAAGCAAGTGAGACAAGGCTATTGATAGTTTCTTCAATTTTCTTTAAATACTTTTCGGGTATTTGTTCGTGAAGTAAATATTGGCGAAAAGCCAAAACATCGACAAATAATAGTGCATTGGTCACAATATGAGAAAAGTTCTTATTGATAATGTCAATATTGGTTTGAACTCTTTCGTCTATTATTTTTTCTAAATTTAAAGAGGGACCACTGTTTGGTAACACTTTTTTAAATAAACTGAAACCTTTCGGGTTCATTTCATTATAAAAAGACAGCGCTTTAGTAATAAAATTTTCCGGATTGTTATCTTGGGTTGTTAACGAATAAATAGCATGTAAAGTGTTTAATAGAGCCACTTTTGGTACTTCGTTTTGTACCCATCCTTTAGTGTTAATTGGCACTGCAGTTTCAAAGGAGACAATGTGTCCGTATATAAAACCAGTTTTTCTGATTTTTTGATAGAATAAATCAGAACTCGTTGAAACGTTTTCTTCCTTGAGTTTTTGTTTACTAAAATATTTGTCTATCCAACCTGGAGCCGAAGGGTTAATCATGGTTTTATTTTAAAGCTGTAAAGCTAAAGTTTATTTATTAATTTATAAAAAAGCAATCTTCAATTAATAATTAAATTAGTATTAATTTCTAGATTTCATATTCTTCTCACAACAACTGATTATTTCGGTAATTCTGTTGTTTCTTGTTTCTTCCCGTTTTGCTTGATTGAGCCAATATAGGTAGCTTTTTCTATAGGAAGGACTAAAGTTGAGATAATTTTGATAGGCTTTACTATTTTTATTAAATGCGTTTTCTAAGTCAGTAGGCATTATCAAATCCTCCACTTTATCAAGACTAGTCCAAGATCCATTTTTTTTAGCAGTTTCAATTTTTGCCAAACCACTTTCGTGAATTAAATTAGCATGGAGCAATTTTTCAATATAGGATTTATTGAGTTTGCTCCATACACTTTTATCTTTTCTAGGGGAGAATGCTTGCCTTCTTCTTTCGGAATCTAATTTTTTGACAGTAGAATCAATCCATCCATAACAAATCGCAACTTGAACTGCTTCTTCCCACCGCATGCTTTCAACAGCACTGTCTACTTTATAAAAAATCAAATAAACACCATTGGAGTTGGTATGGTTTTCATGAAGCCAATTGCGCCATTCTACTGCATTCTTAAAATAATGATGTTCTTTTTCTTCCAAAATGGGGTATTTTCCTTAGCTGATTTATTTTATAATTGCTGAACAAGCGACTCTTGCACCTGCATTTCCTGAGGGCTGTGAGGTGAAATCATCAGTTCCTTGGTGTACAATTAAACCTTTACCTAGAATATCTTTTGTTTGATCTCCACATCCAATGCACCATTCGTCTGTAGTTAAAGTGATGGTTCCATTTCCATTTGCATCAGCTGTAAAGTTTCCAATATCCCCTTTGTGGTATTCTCCAACGCCCCATTTTCCATGTTTTTTAAATGTTGGATTCCAGTGTCCACCTGCTGAACTACCATCTGCTGCTGAGCAATCTGATTTTTCGTGGATATGGATGGCATGAACGCCAGGTTGTAAACCGGCTAACTTAGCTACAAAAGTTACTTTCCCGTTTTTTTCGGTAAAAGTGGCCGTACCTGAAACTTTGCTATTGCTTTTTGGTTCAAATGCAATGACTAATTTCTTAGCATCACTAGAACTACTGTTGGTTTTACATCCAATTATAACAGCAATAATAAGGGCAATTGATAATACTATTTTTTTCATTTTTTTAGATTTTAATTATTATATAAAGTTACTTAAATAAGTAGTATCTAAAATAAAAAAAAACCGCAATGTGTTTTTACTACAATTGCGGTTTTTTGACAAATAAATTCAACTAAAAACTATCTTCTTTGCTTAAAAGCAATATTCATTTTCTGCAACTAATTTGGTTGTAATTGTTTCTCTTAAACCTACAATATTTGGCATATTTGTATATTTAGTAAAACGTCTTAATCCCATAAGCATCATTCTTTGTTCGTCTCCTTCAACAAAAGAAATTACGCTTTCTTTTCCCTTTTGAGTAACTACATCTACTGCTTGGTACAAATATAATTTAGCCATGGCAATTTGCTCTTGTACTTTATCTTCTCCTTCTTTTTTGGCTAATTTTTCCGTTCTAAGAATCGTACTTTCCGCCATGTAGATTTCAATCAACATATCTGATGCTGCCATCAATAATTGTTGGTGTGCGTCTAAATCTGGACCAAATTTTTGAACGGCACTTCCAGCAACCATTAGGAATGCTTTTTTCAATTTAACGACCATTTCTTTTTCTTCTGCAAATAATTCAGAATAATCAGGAGTTTCAAAAGAAGGAATACCAACTAATTCTTCCGCTACTTTCATAGCTGGTCCTAGTAAATCAACATGACCTTTCATTGCTTTTTTAATCAACATTCCTACTGATAGCATTCTGTTGATTTCATTCGTACCTTCATAGATACGAGCAATTCTAGCATCTCTCCAAGCACTTTCCATCGGAGTGTCTTCAGAGAATCCCATTCCACCAAAAATTTGAATTCCTTCATCAGCACAATTTTGAACGTCTTCAGAAACCGCCACTTTTAGAATCGAACACTCAATAGCATATTCTTCCACTCCTTTTAATTCGGCATCTTGATGCGTAGCACCTTCTGCTTCACGTGCAATAATTCTGTTTTCAATGTCTTTTGCTGCTCTGTATGAAGCACTTTCTCCTGCATAACAGCTTGTTGCCATTTCAGCTAATTTGGAACGAATAGCACCAAACTTCGAAATAGGAGTGTTGAACTGTATTCTTTCATTAGCATATTTTACGGAACCGGAGATTACTCTTCTTTGAGCGTCTAGACAAGCTGCTGCCAATTTGATACGCCCTACATTCAACGCATTCATGGCTATTTTAAAGCCATTTCCTCTTTCCGAAAGCATGTTTTCTACGGGAACTTTAGTTTCACTAAAGAAAACTTGGCGAGTTGAAGAAGCACGAATTCCTAATTTATGTTCTTCTTCACCCATTGTGATTCCATTATTTGGATCATTTTCTACAATGAAACCAGTAATGTTTTTGTCATCTCCAATACGAGCAAAAACAATAAATAAACTACAGAAACCGGCATTAGAAATCCACATTTTTCCTCCAGTGATTTTATAATGTGTTCCGTCTTCCGATAAAACTGCTTTTGTTTTTCCTGAATTTGCATCTGATCCAGCACCTGGCTCTGTCAAACAATACGCTCCAAACCACTCACCAGAAGCCAATTTAGGAACGTATTTTTGTTTTTGTTCCTCTGTTCCATAAAGTGTAATTGGCATCGTTCCAATCCCTGTATGTGCTCCAAAAGCTGTAGAGAAAGATCCCGTAGCTCCAGAGATGTAATCACAAACAAGCATTGTAGATACAAATCCCATTCCTAATCCGCCATACGCTTCAGGAACAGCAACACCTAGAAGCCCTAAGTCTCCCGCTTTTTTCATACACTCTTGTGTATACGCGTAGTCTTTTTTCTCAAAGCGATCTTTGTGTGCCCATAATTCTTTGTCTACAAACTCTTTTACAGAGTCACGCATCATTAATTGCTCTTCCGAAAAATCTTCTGGTGTAAAGATATCTTCGCATTTTGTTTCTTTTACTAGGAATTGACCTCCTCTGGTTACGTCGCTCATGACTTTATTATTTTAAATTTTGAATTATAAATTTTTAAATTATTTTGTATTGTCTTCCTGAGAAGTTTTTATAATTTTTGTTATTATATTTATTATGTGTTCAATTTCAATTAAATAATTTTTCATTGAAATTGATGTAAGATTTGATTTGTCTAATAGGCGCAACCAATATTTGGTTTCTCTCGCTTCTTTTGAGGCGATAGCCATTTTATGAATAAAATCTTTTCTTGATTGGGCAGCTATTGCTTCTTCAACGTTTGCTCCAATACTAGTGGCGGATCTTAGAATTTGTTTTGAAATAATGAATTCATTTTCTTTTTTTAATTCGATAAAAAGTTGAACTATAGTTAATGCAAAATCAAAAGTTTTTGTAGCAATTATGTTCTCTTTCATCCCATTCAAAATTTAAAATTCATCATTTAAAATAAATTAAAGCAACTCATAAACCCCTGCAGTCCCTTGTCCAGTTCCCACACACATCGTTACGATTCCGTATTTGTCACCTCTGCGTTTCATTTCGTCAAATAATTGTACAGACAATTTTGCACCAGTACATCCCAGTGGGTGACCTAATGCAATCGCTCCTCCATTTACGTTTACGATATCGGGATTTAATCCTAATTCACGAATTACAGCGATCGACTGAGAAGCAAATGCTTCGTTTAATTCAATCAAACCGATATCATTCAATGATAATCCCGCTTGTTTCAATGCTTTTGGAATTGCTTTTACTGGTCCGATGCCCATTATTCTTGGTTCCACACCTGCGGAAGCAAAGTTTACTAATCTTGCGATAGGCTCTAAGTTCAATTCTTTTACCATTTCTTCGCTCATAACAAGTACAAAGGCAGCACCATCACTCATTTGTGAAGAGTTACCCGCTGTTACACTTCCACCAGCTTCAAAAACAGGTCTTAAACCTGCTAAAGCTTCCTTAGAAGTTCCTGCTCTAGGTCCTTCGTCTTTATTTACAACGTATGACTTCGTTTCTTTTTTACCGTTTTCATTAAGGAACGTTTGTTCGATAGTGATAGGAACGATTTGTTTGTCAAATTTTCCTTCTGCTTGTGCTTTCAAAGCTTTCATATGAGAGTTGAATGCAAACTCATCTTGATCTTCTCTAGACACTTTAAACTGTTGTGCTACTGCTTCTGCAGTTAAACCCATACCCCAGTAGTAGTCCTCGTTTCCTGCTTTTGCAACAGCATAATCCGGAGTAGGTTTGTATCCTCCCATCGGAATAAAACTCATGCTCTCTGCACCACCTGCAATAATACAGTGCGCCATTCCTGACTGGATTTTAGCAGTCGCCATTCCAATGGTTTCAATTCCAGAGGCACAGTAACGGTTTACAGTTACACCAGGAACATCCTCAATTTTTAATCCCATTAAGGAGATTAAACGAGCTACGTTTAGACCTTGTTCTGCTTCAGGCATGGCGTTTCCTACCATCACATCATCAATACGAGTTTTATCAAAATCAGGCAGTTCGTTCATCATAAATTCGATGGTTTCCGCGGCTAATTCATCAGGTCTTTTAAATCTAAAAACTCCTTTTGGTGCTTTACCAACTGCAGTTCTGTATGCTTTTACTATATAGGCTGTTTTCATTTTCTTTTTTTTAGAGATTTTTAGAAGAAAGAGACAAGAGAAAAGAACAAAAGATTAAAATCTTGCCTCTTTCATCTTGCTTCTATTTTCTTAATTACGTAGCGGTTTCCCTTTGGTTAGCATAAATTGAATTCTTTCTAGTGTTTTTCTTTCGGTACATAAGGACAAGAAAGCTTCACGTTCTAGATCTAATAAGTATTGTTCGCTTACCAATGTTGGTTCCGATAAGTCACCACCAGCCATTACATAAGCCAGTTTGTTAGCAATTTTCTTATCGTGTTCAGATATGTATTTACCCGCTTCCATTTGGTCCGTTCCTACTAAGAACATTCCTAAAGCTTGTTTTCCTAATACTTTCACATCCGTTCTGCGTATTGGTTGCGTGTAACCAGCTTCAGCCATTAGTAAAGCATGTTTCTTTGCTTCAGCAATTTGACGGTCTTTGTTCACTACGATAATATCTTTACCGTGTTGTAGTAATCCAGTGTCAAAAGCTTCGTAACCGGAAGTAGATACTTTTGCCATAGCAATAGTCAAGAAATACTCTTGCAATACATTCAGCTCCACGTCATTTTTATGGAATAAATCAGATGCTCTTAAGGCTAGTTCTTTAGAACCTCCACCGCCAGGAATCACCCCAACACCAAATTCTACTAATCCCATATAGGTTTCTGCTGCGGCAACCACTTTATCCGCGTGCAAACTCATCTCGCAACCCCCACCAAAAGTCATTCCGTGAGGTGCAACCACTACTGGAATTCCAGAGTAACGCACGCGCATCATCGTGTCTTGGAACATTTTGATCGCCATATTCAACTCATCGTATTCTTGCTCCACGGCCATCATGAAAATCATTCCGATATTGGCACCAACAGAGAAATTCGCTGCTTGATTCCCAATCACTAATCCTTGGTATTCTTTTTCTGATAAGTCAATTGCTTTATTGATGGCTTGTAAAACATCACCACCTATCGTATTCATTTTAGATTGGAACTCTAAGTTCAAGATTCCATCTCCTAAGTCTTGGATGATCGCACCGCTATTCGCCCATACTTTTTTGCTTTCGCGAATGTTGTTCAGAATGATAAACGCATCTTGTCCTGGAACTTTTACTTGCGCGTTTGTCGGGATATTGTAGAAAAACGTAGCCCCTTCTTTAATAGAGTAGAAGCTTTTGCTTCCTGAAGCTAGCATTTCATTAACCCAAGCAGCAGGCTCAAGACCTTCGGCTTTCATGATTTCGATTCCTTTTTCAACACCAATGGCATCCCAAATTTCAAATGGTCCATTTTCCCAGCCAAAACCGGCTTTCATGGCATCGTCAATTTTATATAATTCGTCTGAGATTTCAGGAATTCTGTTCGATACATATGCAAACATACCTGCAAAACTCTTGCGGTAAAATTCACCAGCTTTGTCTTTTCCTTTTACCAGAACTTTAAAACGATTGATGGGTTTATCAATTGATTTAGTCAATTCTAAAGTAGCAAATGACGCTTTCTTAGCAGCGCGGTATTCCATAGTATCCAAATCCAAAGTCAGAATGTCCTTTCCTTCTTTTTTATAGAAACCTTGTCCCGTTTTGCTACCTAGCCATTTGTTTTCCATCATTTTATTGACGAAATCCGGCAATTTAAACAACTCATGTTGTTCGTCAGTAGGGCAGTTGTCATAGATTCCATTAGCAACATGTACTAAAGTATCTAGTCCTACTACGTCTACGGTTCTAAAAGTAGCCGACTTTGGACGACCAATAACCGGTCCAGTCAATTTATCGACTTCTTCAATCGTCAATCCCATTTCTTTTACCAAGTGGAACAAACTTTGGATTCCGTAAATACCAATACGGTTTCCTATAAACGCAGGAGTATCCTTAGCCACAACCGAAGTTTTACCTAAGAATTTTTCTCCGTATGTTGTAAGGAAGTCCAACACTTCAGTTGAAGTTTGTGGTCCAGGAATAATTTCAAATAATTTTAAGTAACGCGCAGGGTTAAAAAAGTGAGTTCCACAAAAGTGTTTTTGGAAATCTTCACTTCGTCCTTCACTCATAAAGTGAATAGGAATTCCTGAGGTATTAGACGTAATTAAAGTTCCCGGCTTGCGGTATTTCTCCACTTGCTCAAAAACTAATTTTTTAATATCCAGTCTTTCCACAACCACTTCAATAATCCAGTCTACATCAGCAATTTTAGCCATGTCATCCGTCGTATTTCCAGTGGTGATTCGGCTAGCAAATTTCTGACTGTAAATAGGAGAGGGCTTCGATTTCAAAGCATTCATTAAATGCTCATTCACCAATCGGTTTCTTACAATTTTGCTCTCTAAGGTTAGCCCTTTTTTAGTTTCCAGTTCGGTAAGTTCTCTAGGAACAATATCGAGTAGTAACACTTCGACACCAATGTTGGCAAAATGACAAGCAATCCCCGAACCCATGATTCCGGATCCAATTACTGCGACTTTTTTAATTGTGCGTTTCATACTTTTTTTATTTTTTTTATAGGAAAAGAAGATCGTTCAGCGGTATTATTTTACGATAGTACCTCCTAACGATTTAATTTTCTGTGTTTTCCGATTGTTGCGTCATTTCACTGACACTTGAGTTATTAAATATATTTTTATCTTGAATTAATTCATTGATGGTTTCAGCCACTTCAATGAAATGTTGGAGTTTTTCTTCTGAGATGTTCAGTTTCACCGCCTCGTTGAATTTCAAAACCGTACTTTTAGACAAAGCTCTTTTCTCTTTTCCAAATTCAGTCAGGTAAATCAAAACACCACGGCCGTCATCAGGATTCTTCTTCCGAATAATCAATCCTTTTTCTTCCATAGACTTTAAGGTTCGGGTCAAGCTAGTGGCTTCCATACCCATTTTTGGTCCCAAAGCCGTCGATGGAGTGCCGCCTTCTTTATCGATACTCAACAAGGCAAAACCGGTTGCCATGCTCGCATCGTATTTAGATGCTTCTTCGTTATACATTCTTGCTACAGCTTGCCAAGTAGCGCGAAGGATGTAATCTATTGTTTTGTCTTTCATAAGGAACTATATCGATTTCAAATATAATAAAAAAATACTATGCATGCATAATAAATTCAATTATTTTTTGTTAAAAAGTACTAAATATAAAAAAACACTACTGAATAAGAGCTAATTGATTGATTTTTTAACGTATTTTTTGGGCATGTCCCTTCGTAAAAACTACGGGTCGGGCTGTCCGTTGTATCTTTTATGTAGTCCCGATCCCTCGGGACTACATAAAAGGATGCCACTTCCATCCCTCATGCAACTCGTGATTAAAGAAAATACGATTGTAAAATGGAAGAAAAAAATTACAATACTTATATAAGTGGAAGAAAAGATGTATATATTTGATTATATATACAAGTTGTGCGACATTTTGCAAAACGATGAAGAAATCGATGAAAAAATACTTAAAGAAAATTGACTGTGGAAATATTAAAAACTGAAAAAAATATCGAAATAATTGTGCCGGTAACTAAATATTGGATGCATCTTTTTTTATTTGGTATTACTTCTATAATTATGGTTCCTTTATTTATTTTCGTAATACTAAAAATAATAATAACTCTTAATTTTAATTTTCCACAAGAATTATATGGATTACTAATATGTACGCCAATATTTGCAAATTATGCACTTTGGTTGTATAAAGGAAAAGAAATATTATCAATTGAAAATGATTTAATTGAATACATACGTACAAATGGAATTATAACAATTCGTAAAAAATACGAAATCCAAAAAATAAAAAACATAACTACGAAAGAAAAGAAGTTTAAATCAGACAGCTTTATAGACACTAAAAGAGAATTAATTAAAGAAATGCAACGAGCCTTTCCATTTTGGATAAATATGGGAAAAATAAATTTTCAATATCAAGAGAAAAACATTAATATTTTAAATGGAATAAATAATTCAGAAATGTCAGAAGTTTGTGAGTTATTGATAAATGAAATTGAAAAACGAACTAAATAAAAAAACGTCGCACAACAGCGGTTTCAAGAAATGGCGAGGCACGGGATTTATCAGAAATTGGAAAGGTTATTAATTAAAAGTTTTTTCTATATTTGTGAAGGCTTGGTCTTGGTTCATCGCCACTTCATGAAGCCGCGAAACGTTATCGATAATTTTAAATAGCGTTTAGTGTAACGATATGATTAAAGCTATCTCCATCTCCTTTTGCATCCAAAGCATATCTTTGTCCATCTATAATTATTTCGGCATAAGAACCATCTTGAAACATTATTTTAGCACCATGTAATAAATGATTGTCTAAATAATCATTCATTGTAATTTCGTTATCGTGATGATATTCTTCTGTTGACCAAGAAAAACTATCGATAACAGCGTTTTTTAGCAAGTGGTCATTTGTGTTTAATTTAGTCATTGTTTCTTATTTTTAAATATTAGTTATTAATTTACACATTTGGCAAGTTTTTCCACCTGCTCAAAGACGCAGGACGTTGTAGGTAATGCTATCGCAGAATTACGTAAATAAAAAAAAACAAAAATGACAGATATAAAAGACACTAAAGCATACAGCATAAACGATTTCCTAAATTGGTATGACAATGACGAATTAATACTATCTCCAAAATATCAAAGAAATGCTGTTTGGGGGAATAATGCTAAATCCTATTTAATTGATACAATAATAAGAGGTTTTCCAATTCCTCAAATATTTTTAAGACAAAGTATTGATACAAATACAAGAAAAACTACAAGAGAAATAATTGATGGTCAACAAAGAATTAGAAGCATAATTGAATTTACTGAAAATAGATTTTCTATTTTACCTTCACATAATGCTGAATTTGGAAAGAAATTTTATAATGAATTATCAGATGAAGTAAAAGAAAAGATTTTACATTATAACATTGGAGTGGAAATTATTAAGCTTAAAGATGATGCGAAAATTTATGAAATGTTCGCAAGGCTTAATACAAATAATATGGCATTAAATAAACAAGAATTAAGAAACGCTCAATTTACAGGAGAATTTAAAGTTTTTGTTTATCGTAAATCTTCAGAATTTAAAAGTTTTCTAATAAACAATAATACTTTTAAGGATAAGGAATTTTCAAGAATGATTGATGTAGATTTTTTCAATTCTTTAATCACTCATCTTTTGGAAGGAATTGTTAATGATACTGCATCTAAATTTGATAAAAACTATAAACAATATGACAAAGTATTTGAGCGAGTAGATGAAATAGAAGAAAGACTTAATGTTATATTTTATGTTTTAAATGAAATCTTTGTAAATCCATTATTTGAAACTAAAATATATCATAGAAAGAATTACTTATTTACTCTTTTTTGTGCTTTAAACTTTCAAATTTCTCAAATTCAACATGAAGATATTATAGTTTGTGATGATTTTTCAAATCAAAATATTCATAACAATATCAATATACTTGTTTCAAAACTTATGAATTTTGAAGCTCAATTACTACACACTCTTTCGGAAAAAGAATTTTTAGATGAAAATGATATTAGTAAATATTTAAACTTTGAAAAATATCACAAAACACGAACAACAAGCGTTGCAGAAAGAACCGAAAGAATAAAAATTTTGTGTAACGTAATGTGTGAATAATTATGGATAATTCATTAGTAATTGATGAAATTGAATATTGGAATGAAATATTAGCAACATCTGACAATCCAAAATTATTAGAGATGGCTTTTTTTAAAATATATATAAAATTCGAAAAATTTACATCAGATTTATTTATCTATTATTGCACAGGTCAAAATAGTTCATTTGATTTTTGTCCAGAAAGAAAATTACCATTTATAGATGACAATCATTTAAACGGTGTAATAGGAACTAAAAATAAAGCATATATAAATTATTATGAAAATATAATTGAACTTTCAGAACATATTTTTGTGGAAAATCCTTTTGAAATAATTACAAGAGACGTAAACTATTTCAACGAATTCAATAATATGAAGATTTTGAGAAATTATATTGCTCATGAAAGTTTATCATCTAGAAAAAAGTATGTTCAAAGTTTATTAGGAAATCGTGATTTTATTGAACCTTTTGAATTTTTGAGAAAAATTAGAAGAACAACAGGAAAATCAAATCTAACAACGTACAATGAAATTATATTGAATTCAACAAATTATTTAATCGCACGACCAGTATAAAAGCACTACCTACAACAGCGGTTTTGCAAGATTGCGAATTTTGTGGTTAATTCACGTTTTCGTTTCGCAAGAAATTTTATCTTTAACAGAAAATAATCGGTTACGAAGTTCGCAACCTCGCAAAGCCGCGAAACGTTGGGCGTCAGTTTGGCGAAACGCACAGAAAATCTAAAATAATTACAAATATGTCAGATTGGTATCGTAGAAAAACTTGGACAGAAAATGACGAAATTGAATTTTACGCTAAACTGAATCGAGCGAGAAAAGATGGTAGAGCGCAATATTTGAAAATTCAAGCAATCGAATTAATAGAAACTAAAAAAGAAAATCTGATAGACGTTGCGGAAAGCTTACTCAATAAATACTTATATGAATTTCCAGAAGATAATTTTAATAGAAGTAGTTGTTTAGGAAAACTCGGCGAAATATATTTATTAAGAAACTCTCCTATAAAAGCACTTGAAAATTTTAAAAAAGCAATAGAATTTGAGAAAATTTATCCCAACGTAATAACCCAAGCAACAATTAAGTTTTCAGAAATTGTAATCGAAAATAATATTGAAGCGGAATATAAATACGTAGAAGAAATTTTAATGAACAAAATTAATTCAGAAAATGGATTAACTTTCAATAATGAAAAATATACCGTCTATTCAATTTTGTCAATAATCAATAAGGAAAACGGAAATAACAAAATAGCAAAAGAATATGCGGAAATTGCTGAACAAAGTGCAAACTTAGAAAGTTCAGGTTTTACATATCATAAAAAGTTAGGAATAGTGACAAAAAGAAATTCTATTTTAGATGAAAAAGTTAATAAATAAAAAACCGAACGCCCAACAGCTGTTTTGAGCTAGCTGGAATTTAGTGGAATTATCGTTACGCATCACATTTTCGTTAAGCCGAAAATTGAGCGATTACGAACTTCCAGCCATCTCAAAGCAGCGACACGTTACAAGCAACCCTAAGAGAACTGCATATAAGAAAATTATTGCTAAAATTTAATTTTTATCATAAGTCGAATATGTAAACTAAATTTTACGATATTTACCAAAATATAAGATTTAACAAAAATGTACAATACTGTCCCAGAACAACTAAGAAAATTAGCAATTGAAAATGTTTTTAGTACACCTACTTATAAAAATTGTTGGAAAATTTGGCAACCAGAAATTATAAGACTCTTAGGAAATAACTATTCTGAAAATGAAATTTTAAATCTAGGTGACAATCTTTCAGATATATTCAAGTCAACTGGAGGTGGCGGAAGAGGTCAAGGGGAATTATCAGCAAGCGGAACTGCTTGGGAATCTTTAGTTTGTTGGTATATTAATCTTTGTACAGCAGGAAGCAGAGTTGTCGCTATAAAAAAAATGAGTATTGTTCCTAAAGCAATACAAGATGCAATAACGGTGAATTATGGTAATTTTGCTTGTAATACCGAATCTGATATAACAATTATTGTCTTTCCTGATTTACCCGAGTATAATACTGATATAAATCAATTAAATATTTTAAATAGTAGCGGAAATCAAATTTTGCCAATTTTAAAAAACAAATTTAATCTTGAACTAACAAATCATTTAGCAGAAAGAGATTTCAATCAATTTGAAATCGGAATTATTCAATGCAAAACAAACTGGAATGACAACGCTCAAATACCAATGTTATGGGATATGATTTATTCTGCTGGCGGTTTTCG
Source organism: Flavobacterium sp. WC2421 (assembly GCF_040822115.1). Lineage (NCBI taxonomy): Bacteria > Pseudomonadati > Bacteroidota > Flavobacteriia > Flavobacteriales > Flavobacteriaceae > Flavobacterium > Flavobacterium sp. WC2421. The sequence continues at coordinate 2,267,480 of NZ_CP162004.1, forward strand.
TGGCAGAAATATAACAATAGGTAGAAATGGTTATAATATTCAAAATGCACAAAGTTTTAGTTATTCGTTTGTAACAGTTCCATCAAACGCAAATACTATTTACAAACCTGATGGAGTAGCAGTTAAGCGAGTTACTAATTTATCTGGAGGGAACTATTGGGGCAATCCAAGTGTACAAAATGTTGCCAAATCATTAAAAGAAATTTTTACCAATAATTTCAATTCTGGCTCAAGAACTGGATTGAGAACTGACATACGAACAGCAATTCCTGAGTTGACAGCAAACAATCCATTGTCTTATTTTGGGCTTTATTGAATATTCTTTAAAATCTCTAATGCGACAGCTCTTGCCATTAGTGGAGGAACTGCATTCCCTACTAATGTAAATTGAGGAACTTCAAATTTACGTTTATTTCCGCCTGTTGAGCGTTTTCCTTGAAAAACAAATGAATCGTCAAACGACTGAAGTCTTGCCATTTCACGAACAGTTAATGCTCTTGGATTTGAATAATGAATATAATCGTCAGCAATCGTCATAATTGTTGAACTTTGTCCTTCAGGTTTTAAAACTGTGTAACTTCTCTTATCCGATTCTAAACCAATTTCTTTCAAATTAGATTTTGCAGATTCATAATTACCAGATTTCAGAATAACATTTAATCTTTTAATTACATCTTCATTTTGCTTACTAGTTTTATGATTCTGTAAAGGAGCAACAAGGTGCGTTAAAGCATTTTCAAGTTCTTCAAAATTCTTTACATAAAAAGGATTTTTCGCATTAACAAATCTTCCATTTAATCGACCCTTTTTTGACCATTCTGAATAACTTAATCCATCATTTTCATTTGGCTTCCCGTCAATATTTCTCTTTTTAATTAATGATTTCATTTTTTCAGTAGAACCATTATATTGTGCTTTCAAATTGATTTTTTCATAATCAAATCTTTCATCATTATTTCCGATAAAATCTAAATCATAAATCGCTTCAAAAACATTTACTTTATCATTGTGATTTACTGTTGAAGGAACATCATTAATCAACTTTTGATCTTTTCTACAACCAATAAACAAAACTCTTTCGCGATTTTGAGGAACTCCATAATTTGACGCTAATGCCACAAATGGTTTCTCAATGTTATATAACCTTATTTTAGACAAAATAGTTTCAAATTCTCTTTCTCTGTTAGCTTTAACAACAAATGAGTTCAATCCTTTAACACATTCGTCAAAAGAATAATCAAATATTTCGAGTGCAGTAATAATTTGATTTACTTCTTCTATATAAATATCATTAGGTTTTAAATTATTGAAGGAAATATGAATTTTTTCAATAATATTTTCAGGTTCAATTGAAGTTAGAAAATCATCAAAATTATCAGCAAAAAAATCATTATCCAAATTAGAAAATGCTTTTTCATTAATCACTTTTTTTCTAATATATTCAAGTTCTTTAACTCTTTTCAAGAGATTAAACCCGTGACGAATTGTACTAATATTTTTATCGGTTTTGCTTGTTTTATAGTTAACTATTTTTGGAGTTAAAAGACGAAACTTATTTTCTAAATTATGAATATATGTATTCTTTAAATTATCTAACTCTTTATCTGTTGACTTCTCAAATTGTAAACGTAAATTATAACATTCTAAAATAAATAAATCTTTTATTTCGCTTTTTTTCAGTTGAGAAACAAAAAATATAAGTTGATTAAATTCTTTTAAATCAACAATTGACCTGATTTCTTGTAAAATCATTTCTTTAATTTTGCCTTGTTCTTTTGTTAAAATTCCTTTGACATTTTCCATTACAAAATATTTAGGTCGTAATTGTCTAATTACTTTTAAATAATGAGCAAATAAATCATCTTTCTTATCAAATTTCTTTCTTTTCCCTGCTAAACTAAAACTTTGACAAGGTGGTCCACCACAAACAATATCAATTTCTTTATCTCCTATTTTTTTGAGAAAATTATCTAAAAAATCAGGTTCAGTAATATCTTGGCGAAGGAATTCAGCATCAAGTCCGAGTTGATAATTATATCTAGCCAAATGTGTAAGTTCACAGTTTTCATTAATGTCACTTGCTAACCTAAAATCATAATACTTATCTCCATATTCTGCTTGTAGAAATCCTTCACTAAAACCACCAGCACCAGCAAATAAATCAACAAAAGTTACTTTTGATTTTGTTTGATATTCAGTTGGCGGTTCAGAAACTATATTAATATCTGTATTCTCTCTTCTACTACTTACTAAAGAGGCTATTTTCTCTTTAATTTTTTTATCCGTAAAATTAGAATGTGGCTCTGTTTCAAAATATTTCTCAACTTCTTGTTTTAAGAAATTTAAGAACTTATTAATTGATTTGTGAGAATAATCAGAATCCTTTACAAGTTGATTTGTATTATCCCAATCTTTTTTCAGTATCTTCTCTCCAGTAGCAACTTTGATTTGAAAATCTTTTTGACGTAAAACAAGATGAATTGGAAATCTTTTGCTTTTATCAGCTTTGTCTAGGTAGAATTTTACATTTATCATATTACGGACGTTTTTACGGATACGGACAAAACTACGGACAAATTTTTAATTGACAATGAAAAAATGAAAATAAATTTTGAGAAGAAAGATTTATATACAAAATGGAAATAAGGGCAGCTTGTAACAGCCGTTTGGCAAGATTGCGAATTTTGTGGTAAATTCACGTTCACGTTTCGCAAGAAATTATATCTTTAACAGAAAATAATCGGTTACGAAGTTCGCAACCTCGCCAAGCGGCAAAACGTCAAACTGTCTAAAAAACCCCTACTCCCTTATTTTAATATTTGTATTAAAAATCCTTCAAAATATTTTGATAACTCATTGGTTTTATCTATCTTTAAGTATGTTTTTATACCGCTAAAAAAGATAGCTTATGAGTAAATTCATCACTGGGACCAATAGAAACCAACTCCCGCTTTTTGCCTCATCCATCGATGATGCCATTGCACAAGACAATCAAGTCAGGCTAATCGATCTTTTTGTCGATAGTCTTAAGTTAGCCGATTTTGGATTTGATTTCCAATTTGTCGAAAACGGAAGACCCGCCTATCATCCTTCAGATTTATTAAAACTCTTTATCTACGGTTACCTCAATCGCATGCGTTCCTCCAGAACTCTAGAGAAAGAATCCGGTCGTAACATTGAACTGATGTGGCTCATGAAAGGATTAGCTCCAGATCATAATACTATTGCCAATTTCAGAAAAGACAATCCAAAAGCCATTGCTCGCGTTTTTCGCGCAACGGTTAAACTGGCAGCCCATTTTGAACTCATTGGCGGAAGTCTTGTGGCGGGAGACAGCACCAAACTCAGGGCCCAAAACTCCAAGAAAAACAACTTCAATCCAGGTAAAATAGAACGTCATATCGCTTACATCGATGCCCGATTGGAAGAGTACAATGCGGCTCTAGCCAAAGAAGATGGCGATGAAGGAGAGAAAGAAACCATTGCAAAGAAGGTTAAAAAACATACTGTTCAAAAACAAAAATATATCGAATATCAAAAGACTATTGATACCACTGGCGTAACTCAAATCTCGACTTCGGATCCTGATAGTCGTCAGATTATGACTCGTAACAACATCTCTGAAGTCGCATATACCGTACAAACCACAGTAGATGCGTTGCACAACATTCCGATTGATTTTAAGGTGACCAATGAAAACGATTCTAAAGCTATGGGAGGCATGTTACGCCGTAGCAAGACTATTTTAGGACACAACGATTTTACTGCTATTTACGACAAAGGCTATCACACTGGAAGCGAATTTGATTATGCAAACAGACTTGGAGTTGATGTCTTGGTGGCCATTCCAGGAGTGTCGGCACATGCGCCTGATCTGGCTTTTGATGTAGAACACTTTAAATACAACAAAGAAACCGACACTTATATTTGTCCAGCAAATGAAATTCTGAGCTCAAACGGAAATTGGTACAATAAGACAAACGGAAAATCAATCACTAAAATGAAGCATTACAAAACCAATGCTTGCCTGAGTTGTAACCTTTTTACTAAATGCACCAAAAACAAAAAAGGGAGACTCATAGAACGCTCCCAATATGCCGATTTGATTTATGAAAACAAAGTGAGAATCGAGAATAATTACCAAATCTACCGCAGACGACAAGCCATTGTGGAACATCCTTACGGAGTAATCAAACGCCAATGGGATTTCTATTATATTATGACCAAGAAAACCATTAAACATGCCTCCGCTGATGTAGGACTCATCTTCACAGCCTACAACCTCAAGAGAATATTCAACTTAATTGACCAAAATGAATTAAAACAGTACCTAAAAACTGTGGCTTTATTTTTTGTTGTAATAAAGCCACTTTTTAAAGCTTTTTACGGTTCTTTTATAGTATTACCAATCCAATTCCTTTTTTACAAAAAGAAGCTAATTGTAATCTAAATCGTCTATATTTACTTTATAATTAATACAAAACAACGTTGTTTGCAGGTTATTAGACGAACTGACGTTAGCGGTAATGGTGTGAAACCCAGACCACCCTTGACATTTTAAATGTATTCTCATTTCGACTACATAAATCCTCAATTAGCCTACATTCAGAAAATTCAACAATGCGACCTTTGTATTTCAAAATGTAAATAAAGAAATATGAAAATTGTATTAACAGGCTCATTGGGTCGTATTGGGAAACCACTCACAAAAAATTTAGTAAAAAACGGACATTCGGTAACTGTAATCAGCAGTAAAACCGAGAGAAAGGCAGAGATTGAATCACTTGGAGCAGAAGCTGCAATCGGTAGTATGCAAGATGTTGATTTTTTGACCACAACATTTAAAAATGCCGATGCAGTTTATCTGATGGTTGCTTGGGATGCCATAGGTAACGTCTTCGATAAAGAAATTGATTTCCCTACAGAATTTCTTAAAATAGCCAGCATATACAAACAAGCGGTAGAGCAATCGGGTGTGAAAAAAGTGGTGCATTTAAGTAGTATTGGCGCTCATACAAACAAAAGTATTGGTAGCCTTTCCATTTATCACGGAGTAGAAAAAATAATGAATGAATTATCTTCTAATGTGTCAATTAAATTTATGCGACCTGTTGCATTTTACCCTAACATTTTCAGATTTATGCCAAGTATGAAAATCGATAATGCTATTATTCAGAGTTATGGTGGCGAAACAAAAGAACCCTGGGTTTCAACAGTAGATATTGCAGATGCTATTGTAGAAGAAATGGAAAAACCTTTTGAGGGCAGAACTTATCGCTACATCGCAAGTGATGAAGTTTCCCCAAACGAAGTGGCATCCATTTTAGGCGAAGCAATAGGTAACCAAGATATAAAATGGCAGATAGTTGATGCTGACCAATTACTGAACGGTGTGTTGGCATCGGGTATGAATGAGTGGGTGGCCAAAGGTTTTATAGAAATGCAAGCCGCACAAGAAAATGGCAGTTTGTACGAAGATTTCTATAAAAACAAGCCAAACTTAGGTAAGGTAAAATTGACTGATTTCGCCAAAGAATTCGCAGTAGTTTATAATCAATAAAAATTTAGAAGAAGATGAAAAAAGTATTAATTACAGGTGCGAATAAAAGTATTGGCTTTGAAACAGCAAAAGTTTTACTAAAAAACGGATACTATGTTTATTTAGGTAGTCGTAGTGTTGAAAGAGGAAATATTGCCGTCGAAAAACTGAAAAGTGAAGGGCTTACTAATGTAGAATTTATTGAAATTGATGTCAACGATTCTGTTTCTGTAAATGAAGCAAGATTGGAGATGGGTAAAAAAACCGATGTGTTGGATGTATTAATAAACAATGCAGGAATCAATGGCGGTATGCCACAAGGAGCATTAACTACTAACATAGAACAATTGCAAAATGTATTCAACACGAACTTGTATGGCGTAGTGAGAACCACTCAGGCATTTATAGATTTACTGCGAAAATCAACCCATCCTCGTATTGTAAATGTATCATCAAGTGGTTGTTCATTAGCGTTGCATAGTGATCCAACTTGGAAATATTATGATCATAAATCAGCAGTATATGCACCTTCAAAGGCAGCTATGAATATGTACACCATTGCTTTGGCATATGAATTAAAAGATGCAAATTTTAAAGTAAATGCAGTTTGCCCAGGATTTGTAGCAACAGATTTTAATGGACATCGTGGCACAGGCACTGTAAAAGAAGCGTCTGTTCGTATATCCAAATATGCTATGATTGATGATAACGGACCAACAGGAAAGTTTTTTGCTGAGGAATACAATCCAGAAACAGGAGCATGTCCTTGGTAATATTTCACATAACAATTGAGTAAATTTGCAATATGAGAAAAGTAGAAACTACTTCACGAATATTTGAATCGTTAACCGACTTTCATCGGGTGCTTGGCTTACCAAAGCCTTTGCACCCATTGATAAGTTTTATAGACATTAAAGATATCAACATTCCGGCAGAAGAATTAGGCAATTCATTTATACTCAACTTTTACAAAATTTCGTATAAGTCCAATCTTTGCGGCCAAGCAAGATATGGACAACATTATTATGACTTTGGCGAAGGCGGGTTGGTTTACACAGCACCTAATCAAATTTTTGAGGTCCATAAAACGGAAAGCACAGGATATCAATTATTGATACATCCTGACTTTTTATTATCCTATCCACTAGCAAAGAAAATCACACAGTTTGGTTTTTTCTCTTATTCAGCTAATGAAGCCTTACACCTATCTGATAAGGAAAAGCTAACGATATTTTCAATTTTCAAAATTATTGATGATGAATTACAAAGCAGAATAGACGATTTTAGCCAAGATGTAATTATTTCACAAGTAGAATTATTATTGAATTATAGCAATCGTTATTACAAACGACAATTCATCACTCGCAAAGCAGTAAACAATGATTTGCTGCAAAAAATGGAAGATATTTTGAGCGATTATTTTAGTAATGAAAAAAAATTGAATCAAGGAATACCAACAGTTCAATTTCTTTCTGACAAGTTAAACATTTCGCCAAGTTATTTAAGTGATATGTTGCGTTCATTGACAGGACAAAACGCACAACAACACATTCATAATAAGTTAATTGAAATTGCAAAAGTAAAATTATCGAGCACCAGTTTGTCTGTCAGCGAAATTGCCTATGAATTAGGCTTTGAACATCCACAATCTTTTAGTAAACTTTTTAAGACAAAAACCAATCTTTCACCTTTGGAATTTAGACAAACTTTTAACTAAAAAACAGCGGACAAACAAAGCCACTACCGCTAACATCAGTTTGGCAAAATGGCGGGTTTAGTGCAAGGTTCAACAGTTGTTCTTTAGTTCAACAGTTGTGAAAAGTTGAAGTTTTGTGCTTCGATTTCCGCCACTTCGCCAAGCTGAAAAACGTTGTGCGTCAGCTTGGAAATCGTAGTAGAAGAATAAATTAATTAAGAAACAGTGGAAGTATTATTTCATTTAGTATTTGAACTTATAAAAATCTCGATTTTGGGATGTTTATACGCAACAATTATAATTTGTCTTTTAAAGTTGATTTCGAAATTTAAGCCGAATATTTATATTGAGAGAATATTGTATCGAAAAAAAAGAGCTTGGTTTGTAATTGGATTTTTGGTTTCAATTAGCTTATTCATATTTTTATTTTCCTATTGGGGAAATCACGAACTTGGTGATAGCGCAAGAATTCCCATCGGTTATGACAAAGAAATTTCAAATATTAATTGGACAAAATACGCGAATTTTGATGGTGCAAAAAGTCTAGATGGTAATGACATTTATACTACCGAATTTAAAATTGACGGAAATATACTCTGCGGAAATTACGACAGTGATTTTTACGATTATAAAAATAGTTACTTCGTTTATAATTTGGAATCAAATCAACTAACCGAATTTAAAAACGAAGCAGAATATAATGCTTATGCGGTAAAAAATAGAATACCAAAAACAAGTCATTTCCTTACTTTTGAAGATAATTATGCGAATTATTGGAATGGTTGGAGATTTTGGTTACTAGCATAAAAGCCGCACGCACAACAGCTGCTTTGATATAGCTGGAGTTTAGTGGAATTATCGTTTCGCAAGAAATTTTATCTTCAGCAGAAAATAATCGGTCACGAAGTTCGCAAACTAAAGGCAAAACGTTAACTGTAATTTAAGCCCAAAATATGAACGAGGAGAAAATAATTAGGAAAGAAGCTGAAGATTTCTATGAAAGGAAACTTAACACTTCTAACAGTTACAAAGTAATTAATGATTTTAATAATTTAAAAATAAGACTTGATGATTTTTATACGGAAGATTACAAAGCAATATTTTTAGAGGAAATAGAAAATAGTTTAACTTACGACTTAAAGAAACATAGAGATGAAAAACATGGTGGTTTGGCAAGTGAAACTTGTGGTTACGAAATCTATGCGGAAAAGTTTCTTTTTTATTTAAAACAGGAATTATCTACTTTGCCAGCAATTGCAAGGCAAAAATTTGATGCCGACAATGAAGTGATTAAAGAAAAAGTTTTTATTAGTTATAGTCATTCAGACAACTCTTTTTTGACAGAGATACAAAGACATTTTAAACCCTTTCTAAACAAAATTGACTATTGGGATGATTCAAAGATATTACCTGGTCAAAAATGGAAAGAAGAAATTGAAAATGCTTTGAAACAAACAAAAGTTGCAATATTATTAATTAGCACAGATTTTCTAGGTTCGGATTTTGTTATGAATCATGAGTTACCAAAATTACTTCATTCAGCAGAAAAAGACGGTACGGTCATTTTATCTGTGATATTAAAACCATGTTTGTTTGAAGAATTTGAAGACTTAAACAAATTTCAAGCTATGAATCCGCCGAGTAGACCAATTTCGAGAATGTCAGAAGATGAAAGAGATGATATTCTTGTAAATTTAGTTCGACAAACGAAGAGAATATTGAATAAATAAACTACAGTTAACATAGATGCTTTGATATAGCTGGAATTTAGTGGAATTATCGTTTCGTATCAAGTTTTCGTTAAGCCGAAAATTGAGCGGTTACGAATTTCCAGCCACCTCAAAGTGGCATAACGTTAGCAAACATATTAACAAACATTCGTAAAAGAAATGACAACAGTGATGACAACTTACATTTATACTATTCTCATTCCTATCGTTATTCTTTTTGTAAGTTATTTTATAGAAGGCAAGCCAAGCAAAGAACGAAAGATTGTAAATTTTTTATTTAATGTTTTCAAAAATTATATTTTCTATGCCCTATTGCTTTACTATTTAGGCGGTGAACATTTTGTTAATGTAGGTTTATCTTTTGTTACAGTAATAATGTTCGCTATTCCTTTTGGTATAATAATTATTCCTTTCAAATTATATTACTTCTTTAAAAAAGAGAAGTGAAAAGTTTATGGCAATTTGTAAACTCGAAAAAATACAATACGTTTGCTAACAGCCGTTTCTCGCAATTGCGAGTTTTGTGGTAAGTTCACGTTCACGTTTCGCAAGAATTTTTATCTTTAACAGAAAATAATTCGTTTACGAAGTTCGCAAACTAAAGGCAAAACGTTAGTAGCCATTATAGAAAAAACTGAAGAATTTAACCACATTAATATGACTAAAAAAATTGTATTTTATCTTTTAATTTTTCTTTCTTTTAGCTGTAAAAAGGAAACAAACCAAGAACCACCAACAGAAAATAAAATAATTAGATTGCCGCCAAAAATTATAATTGACGAAAATACTGTTATTGGATTTGCTTGCTACAACTCTGGAAAAAAATCAGAGCCAGTGAAAAAATTTTCAGAAATTCTAATAGAAAAAAAATATCCAATTATCTTAAAAGAGCTTAACTCCATAAATATTGCTGACAAATATTTGGCGACAGCTATATGCGAAAAATTATCAAAAAAGAAATTAATCAATTTGACCGAAAAAGAAATCAATCAAATAAAAAAGAATAAAAATAGTAACGAAAGTGTTAATACTTGTGCTGGCTGTACTAATCAAGAAAAAATGACACTTAAAGAACTTTTTTCTGCGGAAAAGAATTACATAGCCGAAGAGACTGAAGATTGGCTATACGAAATGATAAAATAACGGCTACTAACAGCTGTTTTGATATAGCTGGAATTTAGTGGAATTACCGTTTTTATCGTATTTTCGTTTAGTCATAAAAACTCGTTTTCAAAACCTTACAAATAGCTTAAGGCTTGCAAACATTATAGGAGACTTGTACTGAAACTAAACAGCATATTAAATGAAAATAGATTTTAAAGAAGAACAAAAGTTTACGCAATGGTGGCTTTGGATACTTTTAATAGGAATTGGGTTTTTACCAGTTTTTGGAATTTACAAGCAATTAGTTATCGGAGAGAAATTTGGAGATAAACCAATGTCTGATTTAGGGCTTATCCTTTTTGGCTTTTTTATTTTTGGATTGATTGTTCTATTTTACTTTATGCGATTAAGTACAGAGATCGACAAAAATGAAATTCGGATGCGTTTTTATCCTTTTGTTAAAAAACGCGTAAGTTGGGGAGAAATTAAAAGTGCTGAAGTAGTCAATTATGGATTTGTTGGTGGTTGGGGAATTCGTCTTTGGACAAAATTTGGAACAGTTTATAATATTAAAGGAAGCAAAGGATTGGCTATCGAGCTCTTAAATGGTAAAAAATTTTTAATTGGAACACAAAAAGAAAATGAATTGGATAAAATAGTCAAAGGAATCAAAGAAAACTAGACTTTGATTTCTATAAAATATCGCTTTAACTGCTGCAAATCACTATATAGTTAAGTAGTTTAATGAGATGCTTGCTTCGTCAGCATGCCAAGATGGGCGATAAGACACTCCCCGAAATGGTGTAAATAACTAAAATGTAGCATGGTGTCTCCATTCACTTTCGAACAAAACCATAAAAAAACCACGAACAGCAATTCGTGTTTTTTTGTTATAATAAATATTTCTTATCCCTTCTTAAACTCCCCGCTATCGACATCTTTCAAGAATTTGATCACGCCTGGAAAATAGGTTTTAGGATCATCGTATTGCGAAAGGTGGCTTCCGTTAGGGCAAAATAGAAAGCGTCCGTTTTGTACTTCGTTAGCAATCCATTTCATGTGTTCAGGATCCATCGTGTCGTATTTAGAACCTATGGATAGGGTAGGGACAGTCAATGTTTTTAATTGATCCTTGACATCCCAATTTTTTAAAGATGCATTTCCTGTGATGCCAAATTCACTGTGCCCTTGCATAAACACATACACCTCTGGATTGATGTGCTTGAAACAACGGTTGATGCTTTCTGGCCAGTCTTCCAGTGGCATTCTTAAAATGTGTTGGGTATAATAGTATTTAAAAAGCAGTTCGCTGTATTTTGGATTGTCAAAATCGTTGTTGCTTTCCATATCCTGCAATTGCTTTAGGATTTTTGGGTCCATTTGTGGTGCCAATACGTTTTTTGCGTACGCATTATATTCAGGAGCGCTTGCCATCATATTAGAGATAATCAAGCCTTTTAAGTTTTTTTGGTATTTCAAGGCGTATTCCATCGCTAGAATTCCACCCCAAGATTGTCCCATCAAGTAAAAATTAGTATTGTCTAATTTTAGTGCTTTACGTACTTGTTCTACTTCTTCTACAAAGCGCTCATTCGTCCATAAACTGGTGTCACTGGGTTGGTCACTGTAATACGAACCGAGCTGGTCGTAGTAAATGTATTCAATGCTTTCGTTAGGGAAATAACCGTCAAAGGATTCATACAGTTCATGGGTTAATCCAGGACCGCCGTGCAACAGCAAGACTTTTATTTTAGGATTGTTACCCACCGTTTTTGTCCAAACCTTAAAAGTACCTTTTGGAGTTTGTATCGGAATCATTTTGATGCCGCCAGTCAGCTGATCGTCTCGTTTGGAAAAATCCAAATAATTTGCTTTTATCGCATCTTCTTTTGGTTTTTCTTGGCAATTAGAAAAAAAGAATATACTTATAACGGAGCAAATTAGGACTTTTAGTTTCATAACGAGATCGTTTTACAAAAGGTTAGTTGTAGATTTTGTCAAATAATGGTTTGTACATCTGCATGACTATTTTTCTTTTCAATTTTAGCGTTGGAGTCAGTTGTCCGCCTTCCACTGACCAAACATCGGGTGTTAATTCAAAACGTTTTATTTTTTCCCAATTTCCAAACTTTTCATTCAATGTATCAATTTCTTCTTGTATGCGTGCAATGACATGCGCGTTAGAAATAATTTCTTCGTTTGTTGTTCCAACATTTATTTTATGAATAGCAGCCCATTCTTTTACAAAATCAAAATTAGGTTGAATGAAAGCGCCTGGCATTTTTTGCCCATCTCCAATCACCATTATTTGATCAATGAAACGTGATTGCTTCATCGTGTTTTCAATAATTTGTGGTGCAATATATTTTCCTCCAGAGGTTTTAAACATTTCTTTTTTACGGTCAGTAATGCGTAAGAAACCGTCTTGGTCAAACTCACCAATATCACCTGTATGGAAATACCCATCAACGATAACCTCATTAGTCAGTTTTTCATCTTTGTAATAACCTATCATCACGTTTGGACCTTTGCAAAGGATTTCTCCATCTTCGGCAATTTTTACGTCTACATGGTCAATTACTTTACCTACAGTTCCTACTCTGAAACCATGATTTCTCATGTCATTTACGGAAATTACAGGAGAAGTTTCAGTCAATCCGTATCCTTCCATCACGGGGATTTCGGCAGCAGCAAAAATGCGGGCCAATCGGGTTTGTAAAGCAGCACTTCCTGAAACCATTAAATCTAGATTTCCACCCAAACCTTCTTTCCATTTGCTGAAAATTAATTTGCGGGCAATCTTCAGTTGGAACTCATACCAAGCGCCATTGGCGCCATACGGTTCAAAACGCAATCCTAAATCAATTGCCCAGAAGAACAATTTCTTTTTGATTCCGGTAAGTTCTGATCCTTTGGCATATATTTTATCGTACACTTTTTCCAATAGTCTTGGAACTGCAGTGATTACTGTAGGTTGTACTTCTTTAAGGTTGTCACTAATTTTGTCAATCGCTTCACCAAAATAAACTGAAACACCATAATATTGATACAAATACAAAATCATGCGTTCAAAAATATGGCAAATAGGCAAGAAGCTTAACGCCCGACTTTTCCCAGCTTCAAACGGAATTCTTGAAGCGCTATCCAGCACATTTGAAACAATGTTTTGGTGCGAAAGCATCACCCCTTTAGGTCTTCCAGTTGTACCAGAAGTATAAATTATAGTAGCTAAATCAGTAGTCTTTACGTTGTTTTTGCAAATTTCAACTTCGTCTTGATTGCCTTGGTCTTCGCCAATTTTCAGTAATTCATTCCAGTTTTTACAACCTTCAATTTCGTTAAAAGAATACACTTCTTTTAGATGGGTTACTTTGTCCTTGATTAAATTTACTTTATGAAGCACTTCTGCATCAGATACAAAACAATATGTGGCTTCAGAATGATTTAAGATGTATTCATAATCATCTTCGGAAATCGTTGGGTAAATAGGAACAGTTTGTGCACCCGTTTGTAAAACTCCAATATCAAGTATATTCCATTCGGTCCTATTATTCGAAGAAATAATAGCAATTTTATCGTCTTTTTTAACTCCTAATTTTAGTAATGCTCTTGATATACTATTGGCTTTGGCAATGTATTCTTGTGTAGACGTTTTTACCCAAACTCCATTTTGCTTTGTTACTAAAGCATCTGGAATTGAAGTGTATTTATCTTGCTGATAATAAGGAAAATCAAAGAGTCTGGTTATAGAAGTCATTAATAAAATTATTGAATTGATTCGCAAATTAAATAAAAAAACAGTATAATTTTTGTTTTTAAATAATTAATTAGGAAAAATAAATTAGAATTATCAAATTTAGCGAAATCGTTTTCTTAAAATGCGATTTAAGCTGTTGATTTAGAGTTGTAAAGTCGTTTTTGGAGGTTTTGTCCAATAAAGATTAATCTACATAATCTTTACTACGATCTCCTAAAATGAACATTTTCTTCTTTTGAAAATGGATAGAAAAGTGCGCATATGTCCAATTTCCATCTGTTTCTGCTTTGTTTTTATACCATAGCGAATACACGGCATAATTAAATCCCTTCTGGTATTTGGGCGTTCCATTTTCAAAACATTCCATTCCCCAATCCATATTAATTTTGGATAAATCACTCAATTGAAAAACCCCAGTTCCATCCGGATTTAATTGCACCGAAGGCTCCGCATCTCCATTTAAAAGGTAAGTTCCTGTTATGGGATAATCAATATTTGTAGTGATGTAATGCGCACCGCCTTTCGCCATTATTTTTTCGACTTTTTGAGCAAATGTAGGAGTTGCAAATAAGAGTATTGATAGGAGTAATAAGTTCGCTGATTTTGCCATTTTAGGAATTTGTTTAAAGTGGTATTATTATTATTATTATTATTATTATTTATTTCTAAGGCTTTGAACCCATGTAAAAAGTAAGTGTCCCTCCATCGGTAATTGATTTGTGTTTTAGCACAAAATCTGTTACTGTTTTTCCGTCTAAAAGTACTTTTTGAACATATACATTTTTTGGACTTTGATTGATCACATTCACCTTGAATTGGTTTCCGTTTTCCAAAGTTAGAACGGCATTGTTTACTAATGGAGAACCAATAGCATACTCATCAGAACCTGGAGCTACAGGATAAAAACCTAGTGAAGAGAAGATATACCAAGCACTCATTTGTCCGCAATCGTCATTACCGCCTAAACCATCTGGACTAGGTTTGTATTGCATATCGAGAATTTTTCGAACTTGAGCTTGCGTTTTCCATGGTTGGTTTGCCCAATTGTAAAAGTAAGCAACATGATGTGCGGGTTCATTTCCATGGACATAACCTCCTATGATACCTTCTCTTGTAATATCTTCGGTATGTTCGAAAAAAGAATCGGGTAAATGCATGCTGAATAAAGTGTCTAATCGAGCAGCAAATGTTTTTTTACCGCCCATTTTATTTACTAAAGTTGTGGGATCTTGC
Source organism: Flavobacterium sp. WC2421 (assembly GCF_040822115.1). Lineage (NCBI taxonomy): Bacteria > Pseudomonadati > Bacteroidota > Flavobacteriia > Flavobacteriales > Flavobacteriaceae > Flavobacterium > Flavobacterium sp. WC2421. Next base: position 2,282,539 of record NZ_CP162004.1, read on the forward strand.
GGAGCAAAAAAGCTATAATTCCAGCTGTTTCCTTCTATAAATCCTTGCCCTTCGGTACTCAAAGGATCAAATTCTTTTTTAAAGGTTCCATCGGCCATTTTGGGTTGCATGAATCCAGTAGCGGCATTGTAATTGTTTTTCCAGTTTTCAGAGCGTTTTATAAACTCATCGTAGACCGCTGTTTTATTCAGTTTTTTTGCAATTTGTGCAATACACCAATCGTCATAAGCATATTCTAAAGTGTTGGAAACCGATACCCCGCTTTTTTCGGCAGGAATATAACCCAGATCCATATAATAGCCAATTCCTTCATAATTGCGGTGTTTTGCTGTTGTAATACAGGCTTCAAGAGCTTTGTTTTCATCTCCATTATAAACGCCTTTTATAATAGCATCAGCAATTACGGATACACTATGGTAGCCACTCATACACCAATTGTCATTGGAATAATGAGACCAAATAGGCAACATATGCAAAGCACTTTGGTCGTAATGTGCTACCATCGATTTAACCATATCGTTATTTCTTGATGGCTGAATAATATTGAAAAAAGGATGCAACGCTCTATAAGTATCCCATAACGAGAATGTACTATAATTAGTAAAACCATTCGCTTGATGCACATCTTGATCGAGTCCTTTGTATTGTCCGTTTACATCCGTATAAACTGTTGGGTTGATGAACGTATGATACATGGCAGTGTAAAAATTCACCTTAGTGTCCTCGGATGCAGTGATGGTTATTTTGTTTAATTCTTTGTTCCAACTGGTCTGCGCTTGTGCTTTTACTTTTTCAAAATTCCAATCTTTGATTTCAGCTTGCATGTTTTGCAATGCATTTTCTTGACTCACTGAAGATAAGGCAAACTTGATTTTGATTTTTTCGGCTTCTTCGGTTTTGAAATCAAAATACATTCTTATTTTTTTTCCAGCTATTTCAGGGAAATTTTTTGATTGATCGAATTTTCTCCAAAAGCCTCTGTACGCTTGTTTGTCATCATAATTTTTTTGCCCGTATTCGGTAAACGGTTTAGAAAACGACATCGCAAAATAAACAGTACGCGTTCTTGCCCAACCATTGGTTTGGCGATATCCCGTAATCAAAGTATCGTTTACCACACGTACGTACGTCCAAACGTCTTTCTCGTCGTAATTGTAAATTCCTGCCATCAAATCCAGTATAATATGACTTTCATCCGATTTTGGAAACGTATATTGATGCATTCCCACTCGCGTAGTAGCGGTCATTTCGGCCAGAATGTTATCATCGTCTAATTTTACTTTATAATAACCTGCTTCTGCTATTTCATTAGCATGTGAATAGGAGGAACGATAGCCACTTTTAGGATTAGCAGCAGTTCCTGGATTCAATTGTAGTTTTCCTTGAGTTGGCATGATTAAAAAATCCCCTAAATCCGAATGTCCTGTTCCGCTCAAATGCGTATGGCTAAAACCAACAATAGTTTTGTCTTCGTATTTGTAACCCGCACAATATTTATACACATCACCATTGTATTTTCCGTTTATTTCGTAGGAGATAGTATCCGTTTCTGGACTTAATTGTACTGCTCCAAAAGGAACCGTAGCACCAGGGTAGGTGTGTCCCATTTTCTCGGTACCGATAATTGGTTTTACATATTGAATTAAATTTTGTTGGGCTTGGGAGACAAAAGAAAGGATTAATATGGAGAAAAGAAATGTCTTTTTCATAGTCTATTTTCTTGGTTGAATTGAGGTCGTTTTTTGTAAATATGGGATTCTTTTCAAATCTAGGGAATCCTATTTTTTTGAGCAACTATTAGCGTATAAAAAAAGACTTCAAAGCAGAACGACTTTTCCAATCTTCCGTCTATGGCCAACGAAATGGTGCACGAGTTTGATATCCATTGATTAGTATTAAGAATGGTGTTACTAAACAAATTTTATTTATAGTGTAAAAAAGCGCTATAAATGTATTGAAATTAAGGAATAGCATTGAGGTGACGGGCAAGATGTACACCCATGCTAAAACAAGATTGAAGGAGATAGCCTCCAGTAGGAGCATCCAAGTCTAGCATTTCTCCAATGCAATAATGATTTTTCATCATTTTCAATTGAAAATTTTCATCTAAGGCATTCAATTTAATGCCACCCGTGGTAGAAATGGCTTCGTCCAATAGGGCAGAACCAGTGATTTCTATAGGAAGTTTTTTGATGTTTTGTGCCAAAAGTTCTGGATTCAGGTAGGTTTCTTTTGACAAATAGATTTTCAACAGCCCAATTTGTGCAGGGTTCAATTTGAGCTCTTTTTGTAATTTTTGGCTCGTCTTTTTTAAGGTTGATTTTTTGATCTTCTGAAGCACTTCATCATAAGTTAATGTTGGTTTTAAATCCAGAAATACAGTAGCCTTTTGCTGATTATTAAGCTCATTGCGAATTTGCGGACTGATTGCATAAATGGCATTGCCCTCTAAACCGAAACGGGTAATTACCATTTCACCTTTTTGACGTTTATCGCCACAGCTAATAGCTATATTTTTAAGGGGATGCCCTTCAAAGGCAGTGATGAAATCGAAATTCCAGTTGACTTGGTACGCACAATTGGAGGCTTTAAAAGGGACAACTTCAACGTCTTTTTTATGGAATAAATCCAGCCAGATGCCATCAGATCCAGTTATTTTCCAGCTGCCACCACCCATTGCAAAAACGGAATGCTCAGACTGGACTGCTGTGTCAACATTGAAAACAAGATCGTGGTTGGTATTCCAGCCCGTCCAATTTTGTTGATACTGAATGGCAACGCCTCGTTTATTGAGGACATCCATAATGGCATTAAGTACGGCAATTGGTTTAATTCCGCTTTCAGGATATACGCGTTTGCTGCTCCCAATGTAGGTGGGAATTCCCATAAGATCGATCCATTTTTGAAAATCGGCATTGTCAAAATCGAGTAGGGCTTCCTCTATAAAATGGGATGGAGTGTAGCGTTCTACCAGTTGCGCAATGGGTTCCGAATGAGTAAGGTTAAATCCGCCTTTTCCAGCTACAAGAAATTTTCTTCCAAGGGTTTTGTTTTTCTCGTAAATGGTAACATTGAATTTCTGGGGATCGAGGAATGCGGCGAGTAAAAATGCGGCGGGTCCTCCTCCAATAATTGAGACTGATTTCTTCACCCTGCAAAAATACTCTTTGTGAAAGGATTAAAGACGTTTTCCTTTTTTTATTAGTTACAGCCAAACCAAAACGGGAATTAAACTAGTGCGATTTCGTTTGTATGTAGTACAGTTAATTCAGAATTGTATGCTACACCTGCACTACTTTAGTTACTTTTTCTTTTCTTCATTGACAATCAATTTCAAAGAGTTAATATAATCAGTGTCAAATTCTATAACTCTTATTTTGTTTAGCTTAAAACTCATTTCACCATCAAATTTCCCTTCAGTTCCCAAAAAATCGATGATCAGTTCTTTTTCGTCTATTTCAATAAGTTTACCTAGATAAACTGCTTTATTAGATTTTTTTGAAATTTGGAAAATCTCGTGCTTAATTGCTAGATAATTTATAATTGAAGGTAAGTCATTAAGTGGAATTATTTCCTCAGCACTTGTTTTTAAACCTTTAAGCTTAATTACCCTTTCTGTGAATTCATAATCCTCATCTTGAATAATGGACTTGACGTTTTTATTTTTCAAAATAGTGTACCCATCAATTATAAAATCAAAAGGATTGTTCTTGAGCAGTATCCAATCTTCAGTCCAGTCAATTAAAAAACCAGTAAAGATTTCTTTTTGATCTTCAAAAACTATTGAAATTAATTGACGCAAATATTTTTCCATAATGTTTATTAAGTTTCTAGAGTATGTAACTATCAACGATACCGAACCACTATCCGCTTTTGGCCTTACAAAGAGGAGTGTTTTTTGGTTAAACGAAAATACGATAAAAAACGGTAATTCCACAAAATTTCCAAATGGCTTAAGAGAAGCCGGATTCAATACAATACTTTTTTAACAAATCGGTTTACGAGCGCCACACCCTCTTTTCAAAAGGAAGCTGGTCCTCATTGCAAATGAGAACCAGAGGGATACTTTTTAAAATTCGGAAAAATTAATGTGAATATCAGGTACCAGGAGAAATATAGCTCACAGATATTTTTGTTGCTTTATCCACTTCTTCTGGAGTAATCAGAATTGTAGTGGAAGTAGATACCAATCCAGAAGAGTTTATATTTAATGAAACTGCAGTAGCAACCGTGGTATCAGGCATGTCTGCAATTACATAAACATCCGTGTCGCCAAAGGCAAAATAAAAGGCTTCCATTTTTCCTCCTAAGTCAGTAATCATTTTTTCAATGACTTGCTTTCTATTGGTACCACCTACCTTGAGTAATCCTTTGACTCCTGCTGAAGTATAAGATGCTTTAATTAAAATCTTTTTCATTTTATTGTATTTTAGTCTTCCTACTCATTTGGCTTTTCGGTTCCGCCCCGTTTTTTTAGCGGTTTCTGGACTCCACTTTTTTTATTTTAACTAGCATAATAAAATGATTTGAGGTGTGTTTTTTAATCTTGTTTATAGCGGAACTGTGTCTTTTTGTGTTTTTAAGTTGTTGATAATCAATATCTTGCTATATACTAAAATACGATAAAAAAACGGTAACTTCTACGAAATTATAAATAGTTTAAGATGTGATTGTAGTTCGGTTAGTATATTGGTTTTCTTGATACTGAATATAAAATCCTAGTACTTGATTGTAGTATCTTTGTGGCTTTCTATCAAAAAATTTCGAACCATATGCTACTTTTATAAAAGGATTGACTTATGAAACAGGAAGGGACATATACAGGCGCCGAAGGTAAATTAGCGGGCTACGATATTCAATATACACCAAACCAAAAGCGACCTCTGATTGTGTTTTGCCATGGATTCAATGGATTTAAAGATTGGGGCGCATTCAACTTGATGGCGGATTACTTTTTGCAAAAGGGATTTCAATTTGTAAAATTGAATTTTTCTCATAATGGAACATCTCCTGCTCATCCTTTGGATTTTGTGGATTTAGAAGCTTTTGGGACTAATAACTTCGAAAAAGAACTCGAAGATATTGGGTCTTTGTTAGTCCATCTAAAAAAGGAAAGTTTTGCAGATAGCATCGATTTTGATAAACTGTTTTTGATTGGTCATTCTAAAGGTGGAGCAACGGCTTTGGCTTATACTTTATCCCATCCTGAAATTGTTTCTTGTGCCACCTTAGCAGCAGTGCTCGACCCAGTAGCGCGCTATGGAAAGAAGAATGATAAGCTGTGGAAAGAAAACGGTGTAAAATTTGTCGTTAACGGAAGAACAAAACAAAAAATGCCACTGTATTATCAATTGGTTGAAAACACACAGAAAATAAAAGAGAAACTGGATCTCCGAAATTTGCTGAAAGGGGATAAGCGAAAATTTTTATTTGTCCATGGTGTAAAAGACGAAGCGGTTCCTGTAACAGAAACTAATTTGGTAAAAAACCTGCCCAATTGTACCGTCTCCATTATTGAAGATACCAATCATGTTTTTGGTGCTTCGCATCCATATACAAGTATCAATTTACCTACTGATTTACAAAATGCCCTGAGTCAAATCGCAAAATTCTTTGAATCAGTGTGATGGTTTTGAATCAGAGGTTTTACAAGCAAACTTGTCATTCAAAAGAAGGAGGTATCACATCAAGTAGCTCCAAACACCTTAGATTTATGTAGTCAAGTAGATGAATTATACACAGTATATGAAACTGTGCTGTTGGTAAATTATCTGCGTTGCAACGCTCTGTTTTGTTGTTTAATTGAAGTAATTATTCGATTCAATCGAACGATAGATTAATTGAGTAAGCTAATAAACTGGCTTTTTTAAAACAGATTATCTTTTTAGTGAAAAATGGCCTTTAAAATTCCTGCCATTTCCCAATTCAACTGTAAACCAATAATCTGAAGCAATCAAATTTTCTCCATTGAAAGTGCCGTCCCATCCCATATCACTATATTGTAGCCTCTTTAGTAATTTTCCGTATCGATCAAAAATACTTGTAATTGAATTAGGGAATTTTTCAATTCCTAATATACTCCAATAATCATTATATCCATCATTGTTTGGAGTGAAAAATTTTGGATAATCTACTAGTATAGCTTCTCGTTCATCAACACCACAACCTTGTTTATCTCTAACTTTTACTACATATACTCCTCCTGATATGTTATGAAAAGTGTTGCTGTCTTGAAAATTATTTCCATCAATTGCATATTCAAAGTCACCATTTGTAGAAGTTATTATTTCGATAAAATTCTTATCTGAAAGATCTTGAATTTTAATTTCGGTAATTTTTGGTAAAATGGAACGAATTAGATTAAACGAAAATGAATTTTCACAAGATATTCCATTACTTATTTTAGAAACTCGTAAAGTATATTTTCCAGCTTCTACTAGATTAGCCTCAAAGGAATTAGAAATTATAGAGTTATCTTGAAAACTCCATTCCCAAGAATCGAAATTTAAATCAGTTGTTATCTTTAATGACGGTTCTAAATCACATAAAAAATATTCTTTTTCTAAATTTATTTGTGGTAACTCATTTACAACAAATTTAAAATTTGTTTCTGAAAAGCATAATGAATTTAATTGATTCTCAATTCTAGCAGTAATAGTTTGAGACCATGGAACAGTATTTTTATAATCTATAGGTAATGGGCTTGGTAATTTATTTCCATTTTCATCTAAATAGGATATAAGTAAATTAGGTTGATTTCCTATGAGTTCACTTTCAATTGTTGAAGTGTCAAAATGTGAAAAACCGTTACCTTCATCGCAAGCGTATAAAGTATTAGGTTGAATAATAGTTGGTTTAGTTGAAGTGATTAAATTTAAAAATGTCTCTGAATAACAATTTGTTTGAGGATTTGTGACTCTTACCGTTATAGTTTCTTGATTTGGTTTACTGTTAGTAAATGGATTTACTAATGGACTTGGAAGTTGATTTCCATTAGTATCAAAATAAGTTACTTTCATTCCAGTTTGATTTCCTAAAACAGTTGATTCTATATTTGAAGTATCAAAATATTCTGAAATGCCGTCATTATTATCATCACATCCAGTTATTTCTTTTAATGAATTTGCTATTGGTAATGGGTTTACAATTAAATTAAAGGTAGATTCATTATAGCAATTCGTATCGGTATTAATTGCTTTTACTTTTATGGATTCCTCATTAGCAATTAAATTACTAATTGCATTTAAAGGAGATTGTATTTGCTGACCATTTTCATGATAAAATTCAACTTTTATATTGGTAGCAGTTCCTATAATAGAATTCTTTAATTGTTGTAAATTAAATGTAGCAAGACCATCAGTGTCATTATCACACACAATTAAGTTTAAAGCTTCTGATAAATCTGGTAATGGATTTACAATTAAATCGAAAGTGGTTTCAGAGTAGCAACAAAAGTTGTCTTTATGAGATACTCTTACTGTTATTGTTTCTCTATTTTTAGTGGTGTTTGTAAATGGATTTGGTAGTGTATTGTATTTAGTACCTTTGCCATCTATGAAAGTAACAACTTTATCAATTTGTCCTCCTAAAACTTGCTGCGTAACTAGCGAAGTATCAAAAGAAGTTGAAAATCCAAGGTTATTGCTTTCCTCACAGGCATGTATATTATTAATTCCATATGCTTTTGGAGGTTCTTTAGCATCAATTATTTCCGTTAAAACTTCCACTGTTCCGTCATTACCAATAACTGTCGCGGTAATAGTATATTTTCCATCAGTGGAAAAATCATGAAAAGGAGATAAGTCTATAGAGGTATTATTAATTCCTGAAGCAGGATCTCCAAAATCCCAACTAATTGACGCAATTTTAGACTGATCATCAACACTGAATTCCTTTAAAAATTCCGAGCAAATATTTGAGAAATTCATTTCAAAATTATTCGTAACATGATTTACATTTCCAGTGACGTTTATGTAAAAGTTAGCTTTTGGAAATCCGAAGTCAGCAGTAGAAACATATTTATCTCCAGCTCCAGATAAAGAAGAACAACCTCTTTGCCATGATACATCATTATCTTGTGCAGATCCTGCAATAAAAGCTACACCATCTCCATATTCAATTCCTTTTTTAACTTCAACCAAAATCCGTTCTACATCTTTTGGAATAACAATTGGTGTATCAAAATCTACTTGTATAATTTGAGAATTACGCGGTATGTAAGGATCAAGGGCTTGAGATTGACTACTTCCTATCAAATCTGCTTCAGAAAAAGAAGCAGGGAAAGAATCATCTATTTTATAAATATTAAATGAAACATTTGCTAGCCAGCCCGTTTTATTAATTCCAACTTGCCCTGATTTAATTACGAATTCTTCATTATTCGATATACCAAAATCTTTTAAAGTAAAAGCCCGTGCCCAATATATATAAGTTGAGTTACAAGAATAGATATCAGTTTCAACTAGATCATCACATACGTTATGAGAAAGCCTCGTGATTGAACCTGAACTTTTAACATTAAAAACTTCTCCTGTTACATTGATGTAAAAATTCGCATTTGGAACGGGAATGGTTAAATCAGTAGTTGGTGCTAAACCATGATTTGGATCACATCCAAAATACCAGGATTCGCCAGTGTCTTTTTCAGTACCAGCTATATAGACAGCTCCTGTAGCTGGATTATAAATGTCTTTATACTTTTCTACTGAGACCATAATTCTTTTAACTCCGGCAGGAACAATAATGGGTTCATCAAAATTTACTTCAACAATTTCAGGAGCACCAGTAATTAATGGCGATTGTGCAATACCACGTCTTCCAAGTATCGTGGTAGGATAAATAGAATAGGAATAATTGGGAAAATCTTCATCCAGACTGTAAACAATACATTGTAAAGTAGATCCAATATCAGATTTACTTAGTCCAACTTGTAATGATTTAATCATAAATTGCTCATTTGCCGCTATTCCAAAATCAGATAGTGTAAATACTCGTGACCAACTCTCATCTCTATCACAAGAATACATATCTGTCTTAACAAGTGTTGTTCCAATATTATTAGTTAATTTTATTTGGGCTTCAATAGATTGAAAAGACAAAAAAAGTAGAAGTAAAGCTACAGTATTAAATGTTTTTATGTGAATTATTGTCATTCCTATTTTTGTTGTTTTTTAGCTTGTCTGTAATTAGTATATATTAATTATTTTATAGAGTGTTTACAACCATAATTGAGTAGATCTTCTTTGATAATTAGCGTATTTAAAGTAAATATATAAATAATATTTTTATTACAAATTATCAAAATAACTTTTAAATTTGTTCATAAAAAAAGCGCTCCTTTTCAGGAACGCTTTCTATATAATTAATCAAAAGATTATTTTTTCTCAATCCACAATCTTGCATTGACAAACGCTTCATGCCAAGGAGAAACTTCATCGTTTCTACCTGCTGGATAATTTGCCCAGTTCCATTGAAAGTTAGAACGCTCAATATGTGGCATCATCACAAGGTGACGACCAGTTGTGTCACATAGCATTGCGGTATTGTAATCAGATCCATTTGGATTCGCTGGATATCCTTCGTATCCGTATTTACCCACGATTTGATATTGGTCTTCGGATAATGGTAAGTTGAATTTTCCTTCTCCATGTGAAACCCAAACTCCAAGTGTTGCTCCAGCAAGGGTAGACAACATCACTGATTTGTTTTCTTGAACCGTTACGGATGTAAAAATACTTTCGTGTTTATGACTGTCGTTATGAAGCATTTTTCCATGCACTTCATGCTCTGGATTAATTACTTCTAATTCCATAAACAACTGGCAACCATTACAAATTCCAACGGATAAAGTGTCTTCTCTTTTGAAGAAGTTTTTCAAGGCTGTATTTGCTTTCTCATTGTATAAAAATGCTCCTGCCCAACCTTTGGCTGAACCTAAAACATCCGAGTTTGAAAAACCACCCACGGCGCCTATAAATTGAATGTCTTCTAGCGTTTCACGTCCCGAAATCAAATCGGTCATGTGAACGTCTTTTACATCAAAACCGGCAAGGTACATTGCATTGGCTACCTCACGCTCTGAGTTACTTCCTTTTTCACGGATAATAGCCGCTTTTGGACGTGGTTTTGAATCATCGATTACTGGTTTCTTTCCTGTAAAATGAACAGGGAAGGTAAACTGTAACGCTTGGTTCTTATAGTTATCGAAACGCGCTTGAGCCGTTCCGTTCTTCGATTGTTTTTGGTCTAATAAAAAAGAAGTTTTAAACCAAATGTCTCTGTATTTTGGAATGCTTAATCCACATGGACCAAAGTCCAACGTTTCCTCTGCAGTTACTGTTCCTAATTTATAGAAAGCAACTCCATTAGCATTTAATTTATTTTCTAAAGTAGCATCGTCTTTGGCTTGGAATACAAGACCAATATTCTCCGCAAAAAGGTATTTGATAATGTCTTTTTCTTCGAAAACAGAGAAGTCAATTTTAGCACCTAAATTCACATCGGCAAAACACATTTCTAGTAAAGTAGTAATCAAACCACCACTTCCGATGTCATGTCCAGCCAAAATTTGATTGTCAAGAATTAATTCTTGCATCGTATTGAAGGCATTTTTGAAAAAAGCAGCATCTTTAATCGTTGGTGCGTCTTTTCCAATAGTGTTCAATGTTTGTGCAAACGAGGAACCACCTAATTTAAATTCGTCTTGTGATAAATTGATATAATAAATAGAACCACCGTCTCTTTGTAAAACAGGCTCTACTACTTTTCTAATGTCAGTACAATTTCCACCTGCCGAAATAATTACCGTTCCTGGTGCAATTACTTCTTCGTTTGGATAACGTTGCTTCATCGAAAGCGAATCTTTTCCTGTTGGAATGTTGATTCCCAATTCGATTGCAAAATTTGAACAACTTTTTACAGCCGCGTACAAACGAGCGTCTTCCCCTTCGTTTTTACAAGCCCACATCCAGTTAGCTGAAAGTGAAATTCCGTCCAAACCATTTTTGATAGGAGCCCAAATAATATTCGACAAAGCCTCGGCAATTGCGGTTCTAGTTCCTGCAACAGGATCGATTAATGACGCAACTGGAGAGTGTCCTATTGAAGTAGCAACACCTTCTTTTCCGTTATAATCTAATGCCATTACACCACAGTTATTCAATGGCAATTGCAAGGGTCCAGCAGTTTGTTGTTTGGCTACTTTTCCACCTACACAACGGTCTACTTTGTTAGTCAACCAGTCTTTACAAGCTACTGCTTCTAATTGCAGTACTTGCTCTAAATAAGTGGAGATATTTTTAATGCTGTATTCTAAATCAGTATAGTTTCTGTCGATGTTTTTATCCGTCATCACTACTTTTGGAGAACTGCCAAAAAAGTCTTCCAAAGCATAATCCATAGGTTTAGCACCCGTAGTTTTTGATTCGAAAGTAAAACGATGATCCCCCGTTACATCACCTACTTGGTACATTGGAGAACGCTCTCTGTCAGCAATGCGTTGTAAGATGTCGATGTTTTCTTTAGCAATAACTAATCCCATTCTTTCTTGAGACTCGTTACCAATGATTTCCTTTGCCGAAAGGGTAGGGTCACCTACAGGTAATTTATCTAAATCAATTAATCCTCCAGTTTCTTCCACTAATTCCGAAAGGCAGTTTAAGTGTCCACCTGCTCCGTGATCGTGAATAGAAACAATAGGGTTGATATCGCTTTCTACTAATCCACGAATGGCATTAGCAGCACGTTTTTGCATTTCTGGGTTCGAACGTTGGATGGCATTCAATTCAATTCCTGAACTAAAAGCACCAGTATCAGCAGAAGAAACTGCCGCTCCACCCATTCCAATTCTATAATTTTCACCTCCTAGGATAACAATTTTGTCTCCCGGTTGTGGCTTTTTCTTGATGGCTTGATCCAGTTTTCCGTAACCAATTCCACCGGCTTGCATGATCACTTTGTCGAAACCTAATTTACGAGCGTCTTCTTCGTGTTCGAAAGTAAGGATAGAACCAGTAATTAACGGTTGTCCGAATTTGTTTCCAAAATCAGATGCTCCATTTGAAGCTTTGATTAGAATGTCCATTGGCGTTTGATACAACCATTTTCTTTCGGTCATGGCGTTTTCCCAAGGTCTGTTTTCTTCTAGACGTGAATACGAAGTCATGTAAACTGCAGTTCCTGCTAATGGCAACGAACCTTGTCCACCTGCTAAACGGTCGCGAATTTCTCCTCCTGCACCAGTCGCCGCTCCATTGAAAGGTTCTACTGTTGTTGGGAAATTATGCGTTTCTGCTTTTAAGGAGATAACCGAATCAAAGTCTTTTAGTTCGTAGAAATCAGGTTTGTCAGCGCTTTTTGGCGCAAACTGTTGTACACGTGGTCCTTTTACAAAAGCCACATTATCTTTATAAGCCGAAACGATATCGTTCGGGTTTTCTTGAGATGTTTTCTTGATTAATTTAAATAAAGAAGAAGGCATTTCTTCACCATCAATTACAAAAGTCCCGTTGAAAATTTTGTGACGGCAGTGCTCTGAATTGGCTTGTGAGAAAGCAAAAACTTCAGAATCGGTTAATTTTCTACCTATTTTAATAGCTAGATTGTCCAAATATTCTACTTCTTCTGGACTTAAAGCCAAACCTTCGGACTGGTTGTATGCCGCAATATCATCAATTTCCAAAATTGCTTCTGGCTCGATATTGATCGTAAAAATAGCTTGATTTAACTCGGCGTATTTTTGCGAAAGCATAGGATCAAAATCAGAAAAATCAGACGTAGCATGATGAAATTCTTCGATTCTAATGATTCCAGAAACACCCATATTTTGAGTAATTTCTACTGCATTAGTGCTCCAAGGCGTAATCATAGTGGCGCGTGGACCAACAAAAAAATCCGTCAATACGGATTTTTCTATTTTATTTGAATTGGCAAAAAGCCAGTTTAATTTTGAAATGTCTTGAGCCGAAATTTCGTTTTGCGTTTGTACTGCAAAAACAGTTTTGCTTTGGTTTTCAAAGAAATGGATCATTGTTGTGTAGTTTGTTGTATTACGGTGCAAATTTAGTTTAAAAAAGTAGTAAGAGCAAATGTGAAATACAAAGTATTTCATAAAATACCACAATTCATAAAATGCCTAAAATCTATTGTTTTAAATTTCTAAATAACCTTTTATTTAGGAAAAGACATAGATTGAAAAGCACCTAAATCTGGCGGAGTAGTTCTTGTATTTCCAATGATATCCAGCGGAATCAAATAGGCCGAATTCCCTTTTGCGAAAGCGCTAGAAGATTCGTCAATATTGAGTTTGTTAAGATTAACATTGAAAAACTTTGGACTTTGATTCAAAATAATTCCATTGTAATGCACAGGATCGGTTGCAAAGTGGTAAAGTGAATTGGTATTAGAACTGTCAAATTTTACTAAGCAATTATTGAATTGATACTCAAATGTTCCTGTACCGCTTTTATTTATAGCGATTTCATTAGTATAAGAACCATAGATGATACAGTTGTTAAAAGTGGCTTGGGTGAGGTCTTTCGTTTCTGGCGTTGCTCCCGAAATAGAATTGTCTATTGTGACTGCCAGCTGAGAGGAACTATTCCAATTGTTGTTAAATGTGGAATGTGTAAATTTATAATCTCCACCATAGGAGCAGGCCAAACTAGCTAAACCAGCTGAGTTGATCACTATATTTTCACCTACTATTTTCCCTGTTTGTGCCAAAATACCATAGGTAGAGGAGTCGTAAATTTGGGTATTTTTGATAGAAGTAGTTGTTCCATCATTGTTTTGTATCAGTAATCCAATCGTAGCATTTTTAATTGTTAGATGGTTTATCAGATTGTTTGTGCTTCCACTACTGAGCCAAATAGTACCCCATTGACCAGGTACATCATCATATTGGGGTTCCAATCGGTCGCCTTCAAATACCACTTCTTTTTCTAAGTTGGCCGTAGTCGATTTTCCTCCGTTAATATTAATCGAAGCATTGTTGGCGACTATTAAACCAGAATTAGCATGAAAATAAACCCTGCTTCCCGCATCAAAAACGGCGGTTTTACCAGTTGGAACGGCCGCATAACCATAAATAACGTAGGGCTTTTTATTGGTAAAAATGAGTTCATTTCCATTTATAGGATTGTTTTCATCGAGGTAAAACCCTTCTATTTGTTGATCTCCTATAGGCAGTGTTTCGGTAGTTCCATCAGCAAGACGTTTGGGATATAGAAAAACCGCATCTTGGATTAGCGTAACGAGTGCTACTTTTTGTGCATTTTCGCCACTATCAAATTGAATTTGGTCAGTGTATAAAAAATCAGTTGGATTTGCATCAGCAATTGCCGCTGTTGTTTCGATGAAAATATACAAACTGTCTTTGGCTAAAAGGGTCACATCAGTAAAAAGCTTTCCGTTTGTTCCTTGCATTCCGTCTACGGTCAAGCGGTATTTTGAACTTAGTCCTTTGCCTAGTTGTATGGTAGGAATATTAATATCGTTTTTGCTGTGGTTGTATACTTTAAGTCGGTAGGTACTAGAACCAATGTTTGTAAAAACGGTATCCAGATAAATGGTGTCCTTTGAAAATGCTAAATCTCCTGTACTTAGAACGGTCTCAAAATCGGATCGACAGGAACAGATGGAGATGAATATTCCAATAAAAAACAAGAATTTGATGGGACGCATTGTGATTAATTTTTGTAAAAATAGGGAAAATCTTATTTGTATGTTGTGGCTTTTTCAAATTTGAATTTAGAATAACAACTGCATTTGTTATTTTATGACTCATCTTTTATTTAATTTTACATTTTAAAGCTAAGAATATGACCTTCGATAAAGATAAAATCCTAAATTATTGCAATCAAATTTCCGAAAACACTTTGATGAGCACTTTAAATATCACTTATACAGATGCTGGTGAAGATTATCTAGTTGCCACAATGCCAGTAAATCCATCAGTACACCAACCAATGGGATTGTTACATGGTGGAGCATCAGTGGCATTGGCTGAAAGTGTGGGAAGTGCTGCTTCGATGTTATACGTAAATGCGGATGTAAGCGAAGTGCGCGGAATAGAAATTTCCGCCAATCATTTGAAAGCAAAACGAGACGGAATGGTGACGGCAACTGCAAAAATAGTTCATAAGGGACGTAGCATTCATCTTTGGGAAATACGCATTACAGATGAAAGTGATAACTTGATTTCGCTTTGTAAATTGACAAATATGATTTTGCCAAAAAGAAAAATGGAAGGTAAATAATGGAATTAATTTTAGATAAAGCCAAGCGTCAATTCACACAAAAACTACCTTTTGTACTCTATTGCAAACCCAATTCAGATACCGTAATTGGGCTTTTTCAGCAAAATGATGATTTGTATAAACTCAATGATTTTAACGAAAAGGGATTCGTTTTTGCTTCTTTTGAAGGCAATCAAAACTATTTGATTCCAGAAAATCAGTCCAAAAGAGAAAGTGTTATTTGGGAGAAAAAAAGAGCGATTGTTGCTGAAGTTATAGGTAATAATGTGGATGAAGAAGCTAAAAATAACTTTGAAAAGGTAGTATGCAAAGGAATCCAAGCTATAGAAAGGGATGAATTTAAAAAAGTGGTTTTGTCTCGAAAAGAGATTCTGGAGCTAGACGATTTTCAATTTGAAACTGTTTTCGAAAATTTAGTGCAGCTATATCCTTCTACTTTTGTGTATTGTTTTTACCATCCAAAAGTAGGCATGTGGCTTGGTGCTACCCCCGAACAATTATTGAAAGCCAATAAAAATAGTTTTGAGACGATCGCTTTGGCAGGTACTCAAAAAGACATGGGTTTGGCTGAGATTGTATGGGAGAATAAAGAAAAGGAAGAACAACAAATTGTGACCGATTATATCGTTAATAAATTAGAAAATGTAGCTACAGAAGTTATAGTTTCAAAACCTTATAGTATAAAAGCGGGAAGCATCTGGCATATAAAAACAGATATTTCAGGCGTATTGAATGCTGATTTTAGTTTGCAGCAAGTAGTTTGTTTACTGCATCCTACACCGGCAGTTTGTGGTTTGCCCAAAGAAAAAGCAAAAGCCTTTATTTTGGAAAATGAAAACTATGATAGGGATTTTTATACAGGATATTTGGGAGAATTGAATTGTAGTTTTGCTACTGATTCGGGAAGCACCGATTTATTTGTTAATTTGCGATGCATGCAAGTAGAAGTGGATTCAAAGAAAAAAGAGACTAGGGCTTATTTGTATATGGGTTGCGGTATCACAAAAGATAGCGTGCCTGAGAAGGAATGGAATGAAAGTATCAATAAATCAATGACGATGAAGAAAGTGTTGATTAGAAATTAGAAGGGTGTATGGGAAACTTTAAACCTGAAACAAAAGAAACTTTAAACAAAAAAAAATGAAACTAGATATATTAGCTTTTGGAGCGCATCCAGATGATGTTGAATTGGGTTGTGCAGGAACGATATTAAAAGAAATTTCCTTAGGGAAAACAGTTGGGATAATTGATTTGACAAGAGGAGAACTAGGAACCAGAGGTTCTGCGGAAATTAGAGATAGTGAAGCGAATGCAGCAGGAAAAATTTTAGGAGTTTCAGTTCGTGAAAATCTTGAAATGCGTGATGGTTTTTTTGTCAATGATGAAAAGCATCAATTAGAAATCATAAAAATGATTCGCAAGTACAAACCAGAAATTGTATTGTGTAATGCGATTGATGATCGCCACATCGACCATGGAAAAGGAAGTAAGCTGGTTTCTGATGCTTGTTTTTTATCGGGACTTATGAAGATAGAAACAGTTATTGATAACGAAAAGCAAACAGCTTGGAGACCTAAGTTAGTCTATCATTATATTCAATGGAAAAATATCGAGCCTGACTTTGTAGTGGACATAACTGGATTTACCGATAAAAAAATCGAATCCATTTTAGCGTACCGTTCCCAATTTTATGATCCAGATTCTAATGAACCCGAATCTCCAATTACGTCCAAAAACTTCTTAGAAAGCTTGAATTACCGCTCTAGAGATTTAGGGAGACTTGCAGGGGTAGATCATGCTGAAGGTTTTACTGTAGAAAGATATTTGGCAGTCAATAGCTTAGGAGATTTGAAGTAAATTTGCTGTAAATTTTTAAAAAAAACTTTTGCAGAAGTAAACTTTAGTTGTATATTTGCCACCGCTAAGCAAATGGTGGTTGTAGCTCAGTTGGTTAGAGCATCGGTTTGTGGTACCGAGGGTCGCGGGTTCGAGCCCCGTCTCCCACCCAGAAAGCAAAAGCCTTGAAGAAATTCAAGGCTTTTTTTGTGGAATAAAGGCAACGAAAAGAGCTTTGAATTTCTTCAAAGCTCTTTTCTATTTAGCACAAGTACTTAGCTCACTGTAACGCTAGTATAAGCGAGGATAGGTACTACTTATTTTTTATCTACAACAGGTCGGTTTTCACGATTTGCAAGATCCCAAGCGATAGTAAATGCCAGTTGGGTTCTTTTGGCTAAAGCATCGTATTCAATCTTGTCAGGAGTATCTGTTTTTTTATGGTAATCAGCATGAACACCATTGAAAATAAATACAGATGGAATGCCATGTTTAGCAAAGTTATAATGATCTGAGCGCTCGTAGAAATGATTTGGATCAGCAAGATCATTGTATTTGTAATCGATATCCATTTTAGTGTATTTAGCGTTTGCCAAAGTACAAATGGCATCCAAATCACTTGATAAACGATCTGCACCTATTAAATAGACATAGTTATTTGTGTTTGCATGTTCAACATCACGACGTCCAATCATATCAATATTAATATCGGTAATCGTGTTCTCAAAAGGGAATAAAGGATGTTCAGAATAATAACTGGAACCTAGTAATCCGTGCTCTTCACCAGTTGCATGAAAAAACAGAATAGATCGCTTAGGTCCGTGTCCTTCTTTTTTGGCTATTTCGAATGCTTGTGCGATTTCTAATAAGGCAACTGTTCCAGAGCCATCATCGTCGGCACCATTGTACACATCACCATTTTTAACCCCTACGTGGTCGTAATGTGCTGAGACTACAATCACCTCGTCTGGTTTCTCAGAACCTTCGATAAAAGCCCAGATATTTTCAGAACTGTTTAATTTGTCACCGTATCTTTTGTTTAAGGCTTCAGCAGGTACATTTTGAAAAAAGCTAGTTGCACCTTTGGGGAAAGAAATGTTATTTTTTTTGTATTGACTGATTAGGTATTGACCGGCTTTCTTTTGTCCTGTAGACCCCGTTTCTCGTCCTTCCATAGAATCGGCAGCTACGATGTAAAGATGTGTTTTTAATTCAGATGCCGTAATAGTATTCATGTATTTTGTAGGGTTGCTGTTGTCTTGTTCAACAGCTGTTTTTGCACTGGAGCATGAGAATGCTACAGCTAATGCAAAAAAAGAAATTACTTTTTTCATTTATGAAATATTGGTTGTTATTATTTTTTTAGGACTTCGTTTAGGAAAAGTTTCAAATGTTCGAAAGAACGTTTGGCCGCTTTTTCATTGTAAGCTGCTCCTTTAGAATTATCATTTCCATATTCAGGATTGGTAAAACCGTGCACAGCATTAGCATAATAAATCATTTGCCAGTCGGCTTTCGTATCACGCATTTCTTGTTGGAATGCAGTAATTTCTGCTGCAGATTCATAAGGATCATCTGCACCATGACAAACTAAAACTTTGGCAGTAATAGGCTCAGTAGGTCTAGCCGCATCTTTTGCTAATCCGCCGTGGAAAGACACGACACCTTTTACATTGATATGTCCGCGAGCCGCTTCCAATGCACCTGTACCACCAAAACAATATCCTATAACTACTATATTATCTGGGTTTGCACCCGCTTTAATAAGTTGGTTTAAGGCTAGTGTAATTCTTTTTTGGTATTCGGTGTAGTTGGTTTTGTAATAACCGGCACTTTTTCCCGCTTCAGCATTGTCTTTAGGATAATTTCCTTCTCCATAGATATCAGCAATAAAGGCATAGTACCCTAAGCTTCCTAAACTAGTGGCGATGTCTTTGGATGCTTTATCGATTCCTTTCCAAGCGGGAAGAATCAGAATTCCTGGTTTTTGAATGCTTTTTTTTGAAGGTGCGATTTCAAAACCATTTAAAATTTGTGCTCCATCTTTATAAGTCACTGCTTTTAACTGGGCAAAAGCACCATTAGAATAAATTAAGATTCCTAAAACTAAAAACTTTATATTTTTCATAGTTGTTATATTTTACACAAATATCTGAATTTATTTGTTATTTTTTTAAATTAGGAACTCATTTTCAACTTTTAGGGCAATCTATTTTTATTATGATTAAAGGCTTATGTTTCTTTTGAATGCACAACCCAGTTCTATCATGGAATCTGTTTTTGCAATTCCTTGAATGGTGTCGATTTTTTCATACAGTAATTTTCTCATGTGTTCATGATCAGTAGCAATCATTTTTATGTATAAAGTAAAAGAACCAGTAATGTAATAACATTCAGTTACTTCAGGTATTTTTTTTAACTCTTCAATAACTCTGCTGGAATCCTCGTCTTTATTTAGTGTGATTCCGGTGAATGCACCCCAATCGTAACCAATTTTTTTTTCGTTTATGATGGGTTTGATTCCGGTTATTATCCCTTGATCGAATAAACGGTTGATGCGCTGATGAACCATTGTATTTGAGATTTTTAAAGCTGTAGCAATTGCAGAATAGGCCATTCGCCCATCTTTTTCTAACTCTTTGATGATTTTTATGTCGAATTCATCTAATACATCCATGGAATTTATTTTTTTGATTATAAATGCGTATTTTTATGGGTCTAAATGTAGTTATTATTTTTTATAAATCAATAAATGTAGATTTGTTATAATGACTTTTTTAATATCATTATTAATTAAAATTAACTTTAATACCTATATATTAAGTCAAATTTACGTTTTTATTATTGTTTAATAAAAAAAATATTTGTAGATTTGTGCTTTAAGAACGCAAAAAAAAGACATCATGGAACAAACGAATCAAACACTTTCTTCAAAATCGGAAGCATTAATAGAAAAAGAAAATAAATACGGGGCTCATAATTATCACCCTTTACCAGTTGTTCTTGACAGAGGAGAAGGCGTTTTTGTTTGGGATGTAGATGGAAAAAAATATTTTGATTTTTTATCTGCTTATTCAGCAGTAAATCAAGGGCATTGTCATCCGAAAATTGTGGGAGCTATGGTGAAACAAGCGCAAACATTGACGTTGACTTCACGTGCTTTTCATAATGATCAATTGGGAGTTTATGAAGAATATATAACTAAATACTTTGGTTTTGACAAAGTGTTACCAATGAATACGGGAGCCGAAGCGGTAGAAACGGCTTTGAAATTATGTAGAAAATGGGCATATGAAGTAAAAGGAATTCCAGAAAATCAAGCACAAATTATTGTTTGTGAAAACAATTTCCACGGAAGAACTACTACCATTATTTCTTTCTCTAATGATGAAGGAGCACGTAAGAATTTTGGTCCTTTTACAGCAGGATTTATAAAAATACCATATGATGATACTGATGCATTAGAAAAAGCATTAAAATCAAGTACTAATATTGCTGGATTCTTAGTTGAGCCGATTCAAGGAGAAGCGGGTGTTTATGTACCAACAGATGGTTATTTGGCAAAAGCCAAAGCACTTTGTGAAGCGCATAATGTATTGTTTATTGCGGATGAGGTGCAAACAGGAATTGCACGTACTGGAAGGTTACTTGCTGTGAACCATGAAGACGTACAACCAGATATTCTTATTTTAGGAAAAGCAATTTCTGGAGGTGTTTATCCAGTATCTGCTGTTTTGGCTAATAATGAAATAATGAATGTAATTAAACCAGGTCAACATGGATCTACTTTTGGTGGTAATCCAGTTGCAGCTGCTGTTGCTATTGCTGCTCTTGAAGTGGTACGTGAAGAAAACTTGGCACAAAATGCTGCCTTTTTAGGAATTCTTTTAAGAACTGGTTTGAATGAAATTGCTGCTAGAAACCCATTGATTACATTGGTTCGTGGTAAGGGATTGCTAAATGCTATTGTGATTGATTGTGATGAAGAATCAGATTTAGCTTGGCAAATTTGCTTGAAATTTAGAGATTATGGTTTATTGGCTAAGCCAACACATGGTAACAAAATTAGATTGGCACCGCCATTAGTGATCACCGAATCACAAATTCATGAGTGTCTTGCTATTATCGAACAAGCATTAAACGATTTCAGATAATCTAACTATAATGGAAAGAGCTATAAAATTAATTAAAAATCGTTCTGATATTGGAGCTGGAACTCGTGGCTCTGACTTAGGAGTGGATGCCATTGAAATTGCTGCTATCAATAAAAATAGTGATTATTTTAATCGGTTTCCTTTTGAAGATGTTAAGACTCACAATGAGAGTATTTACGATAAGAATAAAAATGATTTTGCCAAAAGAATCGAGCATGTTGTAGAACAATGCACGAGGGTGAGTTATGCTGTAAAACATAATTTAGAAGCCAATTATTTCCCCATCGTTTTGTCTGGAGATCACTCCTCGGCACTAGGTACAATAAGTGGTATTAAAGCGGTTTATCCTAAAAAAACGATAGGTGTTATTTGGATTGATGCGCATGCCGACTTGCATTCTCCCTATACTTCTCCTTCAGGAAATATTCATGGAATGCCTTTGTCTGCTGCACTTTCAGATGATAATTTAGATTGTCAAATCAATGAGATTTCTTCGGAAACCAAAAAACATTGGGAGGACATGAAAAATATTGGTTGCCCTGGTGCTAAAATTGATGCAGGGAACCTTATCTATTTTGGTGTTCGCGATACCGAAGAAGCAGAGGAAAAACAAATAGAGAAGTTGAAAATTAGGAACTATATGGTTGCTGAAGTGCGTTACAGAGGTTTGCAAACTTGTGTAAAAGAAGCCTTGGCTAAATTAGCTAATTGTGACATGATTTACATTTCTTTTGATGTGGATTCCATGGACTGTGATATGATTTCTTATGGTACAGGAACTCCAGTATCTAAAGGTTTTGATCAATATGAAGTGATTGAAATCATCAATCAAATTGTGAAAAGTAAAAAAGTCGTTTGTTTAGAAGTCGTTGAGGTAAATCCTTTATTGGATACCAAAGGAAATAAAATGGCGGAGACTGCATTTGAAGTATTAGAACAAGTCACAGAAACAATTGATTTGTGGATTGCATAAATTTTTAATTATAAATATATAAATCCCCAAAGTCTAGTTGTAGATTTTGGGGATTTTTTATGCTCTTTAGCCACGGATTCGTAAATTAATTTATTGGTATTATGAGTTTTACTGCAAATTATTTGTTGGTCATTAATTTACCGCTTCTTTATATAGTTAAATGAAAAACTGTAAAAAAGGTGGCTTTTAACTTTTAGCCATGGATTCGCTAATTATTTGTTTCTAATAGTATTCATTTTTCTTTATTAAAGATTTGCCAGCATCAAGAGCACTATATTCCCTTTTTCGTAATTTAAACGATATAAATTGCTCTTAATTCATTTCGCTGTATTTAAAAGTTAATTCCTATTTTAGCTTAACAGATTTATATATATTTGTAGTAAGTATTTTTACGTAGTTTTTAAAATTTAGTTTTTATGATTCAAGTAGATCACGCCTTGTCGATTATAGCAGAGAACAGTAGTAAAATGCCTGTCAAGAAAATTAAAGTGGGTAAGTCACTAGGGTTTATTTTGGCGGAAGCCATTTATTCTCCTATAGATATGCCGCCCTTCCGACAATCGGCAATGGATGGATATGCGTTTGTACATAGTGAATTGTCGACATTTTCTGTGGTTAGTAGTTCGCAAGCAGGAGATTATTCTAATTTAAAACTAGGACTAAACGAAGCAATTAGAATATTTACGGGAGCTTATGTTCCGGATGATGCTAATACGGTGGTAATGCAAGAGCATACCACTGCAACTAAAGATTCAATCCATATTGACAAATTACCAGTTCCCTTCTCAAATGTTAGAAATAAGGGGGAACAAATAGAAAAGGGGAAATTAGTTTTAGATAAAAATACAATTATAACACCTGCTGCAATTGGTTTTTTTGCTTGCTTGGGCATTTCGGAAATCAAAGTGTATTCGAAACCAAAAATAGCGATTTTGGTCACAGGTAATGAACTGGTAAAAGTGGGTAAGAAATTACCTAAAGGAAAAATATACGAAAGTAATTCGGTGATGCTAGAAGCAGCATTAAAAGAAGTTGGAATAAAGAAAACAACCATTTTTAGAGTAAAAGACAATTTAAAGGCGACGTCAAAAATGGTCGAAAGTTGTTTGGCTCATTTTGATGTGATTCTTATTTCTGGTGGAATATCCGTTGGAGATTATGATTTTGTCAAAGAAGCTCTGTTGCAAAATGGAGTAGAGGAGTTGTTTTATAAAATAAATCAAAAACCGGGAAAACCTTTGTTTTTTGGTAAAAAAGAAGAAAAATTAGTTTTTGCCTTGCCGGGAAATCCTGCTTCTTCTTTAACTTGTTTTTATGTGTATGCGTTACCAGCGTTAAAAAAGCGTTTGGGATTCACGGATATTCATTTGCCAAAAATGAACCGAAAAATAACGACCAATTTTCAGAATAATACAGGCAAGACATTATTTTTAAAAGGATTTTACGATGATGATTGTGTGACTGTTTTAGAAAGTCAGAGTTCAGCGATGTTGAACACTTTTGCGGTTGCCAATTGTTTTATTTATGTGCCGCATACGGTGGTAGATATTCAAGAAAATCACGAAGTACAAATTATTCCCTTTAATTAATTTAAGAAATGGATTTAATAGCAACAGATCATTTACTTTTATTTTGTATCGCTCTTGCGGTTATCGCCTTTCTGTATTCTAGTGTGGGTCATGGTGGAGCATCGGGTTATTTGGCACTAATGGCTCTTTTTGCAGTACCTATTGTGGTGATGAAACCATCGGCTTTGCTGTTGAATTTATTTGTTTCTAGTATATCGTTTTTATTTTATTATAAAATGGATTTCTTTCGACCTAAACTCTTTTATCCTTTTGCGATAGCATCCGTTCCTGCCGCATTTTTGGGAGGTTATATAACATTAGACAGTGCCATTTATAAAGTGATATTGGGAGTTGTACTTGTTTTTGCTGCCTTTCGATTATTAGGGTTTTTCTCTTCGAAAGAAAAAGAACTGACTGCAATAAATATTCCATTGGCTTTGGCTTGTGGAGCCACAATCGGACTATTATCAGGAATGTTGGGGATAGGGGGCGGAATTATTTTAAGTCCGATTCTTTTATTACTAGGATGGGCAACGATAAAAGAAGCGGCAGCAATTTCTAGCTTATTCATTTTTGTAAATTCATTGGCGGGGATTTCGGGTTATGTTTTTGGAGGAAAATCGTTTCCTGTTGAAAGTTTTTATTTTGTTCCTATAGCGATTCTTGGCGGAATCTTAGGGGCCTATTATGGAAGTGGGTGTTTTTCGAATAAAACGTTGAAATATGTTTTAGGTACGGTGATTTTGTTAGCAAGTGTGAAGTTGATTTTTCCGTGAGATAGGATGAAAGAGACAAGATGAAAGAGACAAGATGAAAGAGACAAGATGAAAGAGGCAAGATGAAAGAGGCAAGATGAAAGTGGCAAGATGAAAGAGGCAAGATGAAAGAGGCAAGATGAAAGAGACAAGATGAAAGAGGCAAGATGAAAGAGACAAGATGAAAGAGGCAAGATGAAAGAGGCAAGATGAAAGAGACAAGATGAAAGAGACAAGATGAAAGAGGCAAGATGAAAGAGACAAGAGAATAGAAGGTTTGAATATCTATAAACTATGGAATAAAGAATAAGAATAGAAATAAAAAAAGTTAAAGTGAATATTTAAAAAATGAAAACAATAGTAGTATCAATTCTTTGTGGTGGCAAAAGTAGCCGAATGCAGTCCGAAAAAGGATTGGCACTTTATCAAGGGATTCCTTTTATTGAGCACATTATAAAAGCGGTTTTGCCCATTGCAACCGAGATACAATTGATTACCAATACTGCTGATTATGATTATTTGGAGTATAAAAAAATAAAAGATATTGAATTGGACAAAGGGCCAATTGGCGGAATTTATTCGGCTTTGACACATTCTAGTTCCGAATTAAATTTGATAGTTAGCTGTGATGTTCCTTTAATTTCAACGGAGTTGTTACTAGAGTTGCTGGAAAAACACCAAGAGAATGCAACAGTTACAGTATTTGCCGACAGGGAGCGCATTCATCCTTTGATAGGGATTTATTCTAAAAAAGTACTACCAATTTTAAAAGACGCTATTGTCAATTCTAATTTAAGAATGATGGAAATGATACACAATGTAGACGCTCAAATTATTAAAGTGGGCGATGATAAAAGCAATCAATTTCGAAATATAAATACGATTACCGAATTAAATGAACTGAATACCAATTTATCCTAGAGCAAAATGAAAAAAGTACATACACCAAAGTTAACCATCGTAGGGGCTGGGCCTGGAGATGTAGATTTGATTACAATAAAAGCCTTAAAAGCATTAGAAACTGCCGATGTAGTTTTGTATGATGCGCTGGTGAACGAAGAATTATTAAGTTATGCTCCGCAAGCTGAAGCTGTTTTTGTAGGCAAGCGTTTTGGATGTCATGCGTACAGTCAAGATCAAATCAACGACCTGATTGTTGTCATGGCGAAAAAACACGGACATGTAGTGCGCTTGAAAGGGGGCGATCCATTCGTTTTTGGAAGAGGAAGTGAAGAAATAGAATACGCACAGCAATTTGGTTTAGAAACGGCTATTGTACCTGGAATTTCATCCGCATTGGGTGTGCCTGCTTCTAATGGAATTAGTTTAACGCAACGTAAAGTATCCGAAAGTTTTTGGGTAATTACAGGAACAACATCCGATCATAAGTTGTCTAAGGATGTGAGCTTGGCTTCTCAATCGTCTGCTACAGTTGTTATCTTGATGGGGATGCATAAACTAAATGAAATTGTAACTTTATACCAAAAGAATAGAACCGATGATTTGCCTATTGCTATTATTCAAAACGGAACTACCGCTTCACAAAAAAAAGTAAGCGGAAAAATAAGCTCTATTTTGGAATTAGTTAAAGAACAAGAATTGGCTTCGCCAGCGATAATTATCATTGGAGAAGTGGTGGGACATACGTCAAAATTGACTTCCTTTGTTAAAGAAGAAGAGATGGAAGACGAGTTCATTTTGCAAAATTTAAATGAAATAGCATGATTACGATAAAATATTTTGGTGCCATTGCCGAGAAAGCAAAAACCGAAGGAGAAGCACTTTCTTTTTCGAATCAATCGTTGCAGGATGTAATAAACACATTAGATCAAAAACACGAATTGAGCACGCTTTCTTATAGCATTGCAGTGAACCAAAAAATAATTCAAGATACCCAATCGTATCTTTTAGAAAGCAATGATATTGTTGCTTTATTGCCTCCTTTTGCGGGTGGTTGATTAAACTGAATTATATGGAAACAACACGATACAACCGACAACTCATTCTTCCTGAAGTAGGCGAAAACGGACAGGAAAAATTACAGCAAGCCAAAGTTTTGATTATTGGACTTGGTGGTTTAGGCGCGGCAGTTTTACCGTATTTGGCCGCAGCAGGAATTGGCGAAATAGGATTGATTGATGAAGATGTAATTGAAGTAAGTAACTTGCAACGCCAAGTGATTTATAAAACCGCTTCGGTAGGAAATAGCAAAGTGGAGGAAGCAAAAAATAGGGCTTTGGAGCTGAATCCAACCTTAAAAATAAATGCGATTGTAGAAAGAGTAAATGGTAAAAACGCACTTTCTTTATTCGAGCAGTATGATATTATTGTCGATGGAACGGATAATTTAAGTAGTAAATATTTAATCAATGATGCTTGTTGCGTTACCAAGAAACCATTTGTTTATGGTTCTGTTTATAAATTTGAAGGGCAGGTTTCCGTATTTAATTATCAAAATGGACCCACGTATCGTTGTGTATTCCCAGAGGAAAATGCCGCGGTGAGGAACTGTAATGAAGCCGGGGTGATGGGAATATCCGTTGGAATCATAGGAATGTTTCAAGCCAACGAGGTTTTAAAAATGGTTTTAGGGATAGGAGAAGTGTTAGCAGGTAAATTACTGGTTTACAATATGCTTAATAGCGATCAACAAAAATTTGAATTTTCAAAAAAACAAATTGTAAAGACTGACAAAACGACTTTCGATCATAAATACAACGTAGCAACTACTCGAAATTTTGAAATTCCTACTTCGGTAGCAATGGAGCAAATCAATCAGCCCGAAGTTGTTTTTCTAGATGTTCGTAATCTAGAAGAATCTCCAAAATTAGCACAATCCAATTGTATCCAAATTCCGTTAAGTGAACTGGAGCAGGAATTACATCAATTGAATCCCCAAAGTAAAATAATTGTTTTTTGCCAATCAGGAATTCGATCTAAAACTGCAGTAACGCTGCTAAGAAAAAATCAGTTCATTTCGGCCTTTAGTATAATGGGCGGAATGAATGCAATGACCAAATTTGAACCTAACGAAACGCTTTTTGTTTCTTAAAATAATAGACCATGGGAAAGAAAACCGTATTTATAGAAGGCCCTATTTCGGCTGAATTTATAGGGCAATCCATAGCCAAACATCAAAGCAAGCACACGATTGGTGCACACAATATTTTTCTGGGACAAGTACGTGCAGATGTGCATGGCGATACAGCGGTAAAAGCAATCGAGTACACCGCTTATGAAGAAATGGCCAATGAAAAGCTAGACGCCATCCGCGAAAAAGCATTCGAAAAATACGATTTAATTTGCATGCATATTTACCATAGTTTGGGCGTGGTGCAAGCTGGCGAAGTTTGTTTGTTTGTATTCGTATCAGCCACAAGAAGAAAACAAGTATATGAAGCTACCGAATCGATTGTCAATTGGATAAAAGAAGACGTACCCATCTTTGGCAAAGAAATATTCGAAAACGAAGCATTCACTTGGAAAACAAATACGAAGTAGTCGTTGATCGATGTTCGAAATTCGTTGACCGATGTTCGAAAAACGAATAAACCTGAAACTTTAAACAAAAAAAATGGTAGACATTACGCATAAAATAAGTACATTACGTTCGGCAACTGCGACTGCTACGGTATTGGTGAGTCATCAAGACACCATTGATGCCATTGTAAATAACACCGTTCCCAAAGGCAATGTGCTCGAAATGGCCAAAACGGCGGGTTTATTTGCGGTAAAAAACACCCATTTATCCATACCAGATTGCCATCCGCTTCCTATTGAATTTACTTCGGTAGAATATGAAATTAGCGGACTCACCATCGCCATTATTTTCAAAGTAAAAACCGTTTATAAAACAGGTGTTGAGGTCGAGGCCATGCACGGCGCGTCTATTGTGGCGTTGACCATGTACGATATGCTGAAACCGATCGATAAAAACATCGAAATTTCGACTATTAAACTAGTGGAGAAAAAAGGCGGAAAATCGTCTTTCAAAAATAAATTCCCCAATCCAATCAAAGCGGCGGTTTTTGTCTGTTCCGATTCTATTTTTGCAGGCCAAAAAGAAGATCGCTCGGGTAAAATTATTGTCGAAAAATTAGATTCGTATGGTATAGAAACCACCCATTACGAAATCATTCCGGATGAGATCGATTACATCCAAGAGCGCACCACACGATTTGCGCAGGACGAATACCAATTGATTATTTTCACAGGCGGAACCGGACTTTCGCCACGCGATGTCACGCCCGAGGCATTGGAGCCCTTGCTAGAATCTCGCATTCCAGGTATCGAGGAAGCCATTCGATCCTATGGGCAACAACGCATGCCTTATGCTATGCTTTCGCGCTCTATGGTGGGCACGATAGGCAATACTTTGGTGCTGGCTTTACCAGGATCTACTAATGGTGCTAGAGAATCCATGGATGCTGTTTTCCCGCATGCACTGCACGTTTTTCACGTATTAAAAGGCAACAATCATGACGCCAAATAAAAACCTCTTAACGGATGATTTTGGGCGCACCCACAACTATTTGCGTATTTCGTTGATCGAAAAATGCAACCTGCGTTGTACCTATTGCATGCCTGCCGATGGAATCGCATTGTCTCCAAAAGCGGATATAATGACCGCACAAGAGATTTATGCCATCGCCAAAACATTCGTCCATCATGGGGTTAATAAAATACGATTAACAGGTGGTGAGCCACTATTACGAAAAGACTTTCCCGAAATAATCACCCAACTCGCCACACTAGGCACCGAGATTTCGATTACCACAAATGGTATTTTAATCGATAGGCATCTTGAAGTTTTAAAGGCCAATAAAGTCACCAAAATCAATTTGAGTCTCGATACATTGGTAGCAACCAAGTTCAATGCCATCACACTGCGCAATCAGTTTCAAGGCGTGATCGACAATTTGCATCTTTTGCTCCACAACGGCTTTCAAGTCAAGGTCAATGTGGTCTTGATAAAAGGATTCAATGACAACGAAATCATCGATTTTATAAACCTCACCCAGCATTTACCGCTATCGATTCGCTTTATAGAATTCATGCCTTTTGCCGGTAATGAGTGGGATAGGAGCAAAATGGTGTCACAGCAAGAGATTCTAGATCTGGTGCATACTGCTTTCCCGCCCGCCGATGTCGAGAAATTAATAGACGATAAAAACTTTACTTCAAGAGATTTCAAAATCAAGAATTATGCGGGCAGTTTTGGCATCATTAGTTCCATCACCAATCCTTTTTGTGATGGTTGCAACCGCATTCGATTGACTGCCAATGGCAAAATAAAAAACTGCCTGTTCTCTAACCACGAGACCGATTTACTTACCGCTTACCGCTCTGGCGAAGCCCTCGAAACCGTCATTGCCACCGCCATTCAAACCAAAATGAAAGTAAGAGCCGGCATGACCTCCATAGACGAAATAAACGATCCCGCCTTGCACCAAGACAACCGTTCCATGATTAGTATTGGGGGCTAAAATTATTATTATTTACAGCTGTTCCCGTCATTCGTTACAACCCATTGGGTTTCAAACCGGTTTACTAGGTGCCGGCAGGAGCTTCCTGCGGTCGCTCTGCCATCACCAGTAAACCCCGTTTTCTACCTGCATGGGGTTTTCACTGCTACCGGGGCTAGGGGATTGGTGCTTTAATTCGCATGAATGTGGTTTCCCGTAAAGTTTAGAGTTGAGAAGGAATTATATTTGAAAATGAGTGTGCTGTTTATTCAGAATTTTCGGTGATTAAATGGTATATTTGGAAAAGAAGTAAAACGAAACTTCGCTAATCTACCTAAAGTGGGGTGTATATACTAAGGTTTATCTCTTATATATAAGTTAGGCGCAAGCTTAACCAAATGAAACTAAAAAAACAATCATATAATTAATGAGTTACACTTTTAAAAACACAGAAATTAATAATAAAAAAGCTTCAGATTTTGAAACAAAATCTCTGTTATATTTAATAAGTCGTAAGAAAGAAATTGAATATGTTACTTTCGATTGCTTTAATGATGTAAGTGGTGTAAATAAAAATCATGACAAAATTTGGGATGTACAATCCAAAAATGAAAAATCATTAACTCCAAAAAAAATTGGCAAATATCTCTTCACTTTGTTTGACAATTATACTTCAACTTTTTCATTTCATGAATTTATTTTTTTTTTCTCCAATCTTAAACGAGGATTATAAAATAAATTCAAAATTAAATATTTATAATCTTGACAATATTGAGGAGAAAACCTTAAAACGAATATTGAATGGTTTAACGGAGGAAGTTGAAAGAGTAAAAGGAATTACAGTTGACTATTCAGAAGAAATTGAAAAATTCTTGAAAAAAGTTTTCATTATAGAAGACAATAGTACAGAAAACGAATATATAAAATCAGTAACAAAATTTAAGAAAGTTGGAATAAAATCTGATGATTTTTACACAAGTATATTTACAGATTTAAGAAATATACAAAGTGCAAAAAAAAATACTTATATTGAAAATGAAATAATTTCAGAAATCCGTGACGTATTAACTTTTAATCGCCATTTAACGACGAAGGACATTGAAATTTTAATTATTAGTCGAATTATTGGCGTAGAAATTTTTAATTATTCTTCAATTCCAATAACGTTTTTTCCAATAATTAAAAGTTTGGATAATGAGGAGATAAAAGATATTCTTCAAGAATGTAATTCTAATCTTTCCCGTGCGTTTTTCAACAAAAACAGTAATAGAGTATTTTGGAATGTTTGTGAAAAAATAATAATGTTTTTAAATGATAATAAATCTAGCGACGTTGAATATATTTATTCTGAAACGTTTAAAGATTATACTTTCCGAATTTCATATTTAAAAGATTTTACAATAAAATATTTAATATCAATAATAATAGAAGGAACGAAATGATAGTAAAAGAAGTAGCGTTTGGAAACTTAAATGAAGCTTTCATTGAGAAACGATTTGAAAATAAAACAAATATAATTTTTAGTAATGATAATAATAGAGGAAAAACTTTGCTAATGCAAAGTTTAATTTATTCTATCGGTTATGAATCAATATTTCCAAATAGTTTCAATCCAAAGAAATATTATTTTTATTCAAAAATAGAATTTAACAATTCAATTTTTGAATTCTTAAGAAAAGGAAATTCTATTTTAGTAATAAATAATGAAAATTTTAATGTCTTTAGTTCAATAAGTGAATTTAAATATTTTTTCGATAAAGAAATATTTAAACTTCCTAAAATTGATAAAAATGGTGAACAAAAATTAGTTGATTTAAGTCTTTTCTATGAATTGTTTTTTCTTGGTCAAGACAATAGAAATACTTCAAATCTGATAGTTAAAGGCCAAAATAATAAAGTCGATTTTTTAAATATGATTTATTCACTTTTAGGTGTTTCAATTTCAACAAGTAATAAATATGATATTGAAAATCTAAAAAAAGAAAAAGCAATTGTTGAAATTAAAATAAAAGCTGAAACAAGAAAAATAAAAGTCATTAAACAAAATCCTCAAATTGCATCTTTTATTAGTTCTGCATCTAATAATTTGGATTTTAAAAACACTTCTAATCAATTAAAAGAATTACACTTAAATATTGCTGAATTAAGGAAACAGAGAAATAGAGAAGAAAACAGAAAAATAAAATTAGAGAATTTAATAACTGAATTATCTTCACTTAACAGAACCTTAAATGAAGGAAAAGTTAAATGTCTTGATTGTGGTAGTAATAAAATTATTTTCTCAAATGAAGATTTTGAATTTGAAGTGAGTAATAATTACGTTAAAAAAAATATTATTGAATCAATTAAAAATAACATTTCAATAAAATTTGAAATAATAGATGAATTAAATCAAAACATTCATCGAGAACAAATTCAAATAAATAAATTATTAGAAACTTCAACTCCTGATATTAAAAACTACATTCTCTTTCAAGACGAAATTACAGACTCAAAAGATGTAGATAAAATAATAGCTGAACTTCAAAAAGAATTGGATGAAATAACTAATAAAATTCAAAACAACGAGATTAAAACTTCATCAAATAAAGATTTACAAAAAGATATTTTATCAAATATTATTATACAAATAAAAAATTATTATTCGACAATTGATCCACAGGGATTATTAATATTTGAAGATTTATTTACAAAAACAGGTGAAACATATTCGGGAAGTGAAGGACAAGAATATTATTTCAGTAAAATATTATCTCTAAACAAAATTTTGCAACATAAATTTCCAATAATAATTGATTCTTTCAGAGAAGGAGAATTATCATCTTCAAAAGAACTCTTAATG
Organism: Flavobacterium sp. WC2421; assembly: GCF_040822115.1. Lineage (NCBI taxonomy): Bacteria > Pseudomonadati > Bacteroidota > Flavobacteriia > Flavobacteriales > Flavobacteriaceae > Flavobacterium > Flavobacterium sp. WC2421. Next base: position 2,315,389 of record NZ_CP162004.1, read on the forward strand.
TTAAATGAATTCATAAAATTAAATAAACAAGTAATATTAACTTCTACACTTAAGGACGAAGAATATGACGCTGATAAATATTATGATATTGAAAACTTAAATGTTATTGATTATTCTATGTTAGCAGATAGTAAAATATTACAAAGTGATTTTGTGCCTGAATTTAAAAAAATAATCGACAAATTTAACGTGGAAAAATAACCCTGCTACCGTACGAATCATTTCGTTTGGTAAGTGAGAAATATTCAAAAACTATATGTATGCAGTGGTTAAGAAACTTTTGTTTTTTTGCGAAAAAAGATGAACAAATTTCAAATTTTATTGAGGAAGTGAAATTTAATAAATATTTAGATACTGAATTTATAAATTTAATATATTTTAAGTGTGAAGATTCAAAGTTTCCCCGCTACCGCACGAATCCTTTCGTGTGGTACGTGAAGTTTAGCACTAACCTAAAAACTAAAACTAAACTTACTATATTTACTTAAACCTTAAAAGCAGTAACTATGAGTAGAAATTATAAATTCCATAATCCAGAGGGTTTGTATTTTATAAGTTTTGCAGTTGTAGGTTGGTTAGATGTATTTACTCGTAATGAATACAAAGATTTATTTCTTGAAAGTGTAGCATTTTGTCAAAAAAACAAAGGATTAGAAATTCATGCTTGGTGCATTATGAGTAATCATGTGCATTTAGTTTTTAGAAGTATAAACGATCAAAATCCTGAGTTATTAATTGGGGATTTAAAACGGTTTACTAGTCGTTCGATTGTAAAAAGTATACAAGAAAATCCGAGGGAGAGCAGGAAAGAATTCTTGTTGGACTTTTTTAAAAAAGAAGCAGAGAAAAGTTCCAATGTCAAACATCATCAATTCTGGCGACACGACAACAAACCAATAGATTGTGGAGCAATAAAGTAATTCAACAAAAGATAGATTATGTACATAATAATCCTGTAGAAGAAGGTTTAGTTTATAAGCCGGAAGACTATGTATATAGCAGTGCCATTGATTATGCAGGCGAAAAAGGACTAATTGACGATGTAGTTGTTTTTAGAATGTTTTATATTTAACAAACAACGAACCACACGAAGGGATTCGTGCGGCAGCGGAGGAGATGTAGTTGTTTTTAGAATGTTTGGTATTTAATGACAACGAATCACACGAAAGGATTCGTGCGGTAGCAGAGGGTAAATACTTTTAAAACGGAATAGCTGTATTTTAATAGCATCATCAATTTTATAAATAAAATAGCATTAGGATTGTAGTTAATCATAGTGTGATTGCTTCGTTCCTCGCAATGACAATAGTGGAATAAAGTTAGTATGAGGATTAATTGTTTAATGATATTGAACCACAGCAAGGGATTCGGTAGCGGAGACTAATTGACGATGTAGTTATTTTTAGAATGTTTGGTATTTAACGACAACGAACCACACGAAGGGATTTGTGCGGTAGTGGTGATTAATTGAGCATGTAGTTGTTTTTAGAATGTTTGATATTTAACGACAACGAACCACACGAAAGGATTGACTTCGTCGAATTTCATTTCGTGCGGTAGCGGAGTAGATGTAGTTTTTTTTAGAATGTTTGGTATTTAATGACAACGAACCACACGAAAGGATAGACTTCGTCGAATTTCCCCCCGCTACCGCACGAATCCTTTCGTGTGGTACGTGAAGTTTAGAACTAACCTAAAAACTAAAACTAAACATACTATATTTACTTAAACCTTAAAAACAACACTATGAGTAGAAATTATAAATTCCATAATCCGGAGGGTTTGTATTTTATAAGTTTTGCAGTTGTAGGTTGGTTAGATGTATTTACTCGTAATGAATACAAAGATTTATTTCTTGAAAGTGTAGCATTTTGTCAAAAAAACAAAGGATTAGAAATTCATGCTTGGTGCATTATGAGTAATCATGTGCATTTAGTTTTTAGAAGTATAAACGATCAAAATCCTGAGTTATTAATTGGGGATTTAAAACGGTTTACTAGTCGTTCGATTGTAAAAAGTATACAAGAAAATCCGAGGGAGAGCAGGAAAGAATTCTTGTTGGACTTTTTTAAAAAAGAAGCAGAGAAAAGTTCCAATGTCAAACATCATCAATTCTGGCGACACGACAACAAACCAATAGATTGTGGAGCAATAAAGTAATTCAACAAAAGATAGATTATGTACATAATAATCCTGTAGAAGAAGGTTTAGTTTATAAGCCGGAAGACTATGTATATAGCAGTGCCATTGATTATGCAGGCGAAAAAGGACTAATTGACGATGTAGTTGTTTTTAGAATGTTTGATATTTAACAAACAACGAACCACACGAAGGGATTCGTGCGGCAGCGGAGGAGATGTAGTTGTTTTTAGAATGTTTGGTATTTAATGACAACGAATCACACGAAAGGATTCGTGCGGTAGCAGAGGGTAAATACTTTTAAAACGGAATAGCTGTATTTTAATAGCATCATCAATTTTATAAATAAAATAGCATTAGGATTGTAGTTAATCATAGTGTGATTGTTTCGTTCCTCGCAATGACAATAGTGGAATAAAGTTAGTATGAGGATTAATTGTTTAATGATATTGAACCACAGCAAGGGATTCGGTAGCGGAGCGGTGATTAATTGAGCATGTAGTTATTTTTAGAATGTTTGATATTTAACGACAACGAACCACACGAAAGGATTGACTTCGTCGAATTTCATTTCGTGCGGTAGCGGAGGTTTTGTGGTTTATTTCAAGCGAATGTGGTTTCCCGTAAAGTTTAGAGTGGAGAAGGAGTTATTTTTGAAAATGAGTTGATTATCGAATGATTTATTCAGAATTTTAGTTGATTAAAATGGGAATGTTTTCGTTAGATTAAAATACTGTAGGATGATTGGTAAATAATACTTAAACGAATTTTTATGATAAATAGCTTAGAAAGAAAGAACAGGCTATATGCCGCGGACCTCGCTAGAAAATATTTTAGTGGGCAAATATCAATGCATCAGTTTTTGAACAACCTACTGGATTATCAAAATGACATTAAAATTAGATTTCTTATTGACAAGGTTGGAAAAAGACCCAAAAAAGGTTGGTTTTTTGATGTTTCTAGAGAAAGAAATACAGCTTACATTAAAGAGGTTTTTATAATTATTGAAGATTTGGAAAATAGCGATGTCTAATATTTAACGATAACAAGTCGTAAAAAGAATCACTATGAATTAATTAGATGGAAATTATACAACCTTTAGTTATTATTTTATAACAGTTTTTAAATCATTAGTAATCAACTTTGTAATGTTGTAAAAATTAAATTACAGCTTAACAATTTGATTATGAAAAAGATACTTTTAATTGCTACGTTTATTGTATTTGGAATTACAGTGAACTCTTGTAGCAGCGATTCTACTTCTGGCACTTATGCCTACAATGTTCGTATGACAGATGCTCCTGGACCTTATGAAAAGGTAAACATTGATTTAAAAGCGGTGGAAGTTACAGGAAACAATGGGCAAACGGTACTATTAAACACTACAGCTGGTATTTATAACCTTTTAGAGTTTTCGAATGGTTTGAGTACACTAATTGCTACGAGTGAATTGAGTGATGCTAACGTATCACAAATTAGGTTGATACTTGGGTCTAACAACACAGTGGTTGTGGGAGGTGTTACTTATCCTTTAGACACGCCAAGTGCGGAACAATCAGGTTTGAAATTACAAGTACACCAAACCTTGCTTGCGGATATTCAAAATGAGATCCTACTTGATTTTGATGCCAATGCTTCTATTGTAAAAACGGGAAATGGAACGTACAAACTAAAACCAGTGGTTAGAACTATAGTTACCGCTATTACTGGAAATATCAAAGGAAGTATTACGCCTATTGGTACTTTGGCAGTGGCAACAGCTACCTCTGTTGATGCTGTAGAATACTCTAGTAGTGTGAATGCGTTAGGTCAGTTTCAAATATCAGGGCTTTTACCTGGAATCTACACTTTTACTATAACGCCTTTATTGCCATTACTGCCTGTAACCCAAACAAATGTGGTGGTAACAGCAGGTGTAAACACTAATGTGGGTGTGATAGCGCTATAATTTATTGCTTTTTGCCTTAAATTTTTATTTAAAAACCACGAGTTAGTTCTCGTGGTTTTTTTATGCCCTGAAGCGAACTATTAACTTAACCATAAGTTACAGTAGCCGCACCCAAATATAAAGTTAGAAAGTTGCCATAGTAATTTTTCGGTAGCGCAGGATTAATTGACGATGTAGTTGTCTTTAGAATATTTGGTATTTAATTTTAACGCACCACACAAAGGGATTGGTGCGGTAGCGGAAACTATGTGTTTGGTATTTAATGAAAACAAACTACACGAAACAATTCGTCCCTTTACTTTGTATTGAGTAAAATGGACTACATTTATTCAATGGAAAACAGAGGATAACTTATTCAATACTACAAAATGAAAAAACGCTTACAATTATTTGTTCTATTCTTAGTGTCAGTGTTTATCACTTCTTGTAAACAAAATCAAACAAACGTAGCTAAAGATAGTATCACGGCAGATGGCAAAGATTTTGTTACTATGTACGGGCCAACCACAATGGTTCGTAATGTAAAGCAAGATAAAAAAGGAAACATTTTGATTGCTGCATCATTAGCTGGTGTATTTCGATACGATGGAAAATCGTTTACTAATCTCACAACTAAGTTAGGTTCGCTCAGATTCTGGGATGTTCTAGAAGATCGACACGGAAACCTTTGGTTTGCTACTACTGATTCTGGTGTTTACTATTACAATGGGAAATCATTTCAACATTTTACTACCAAGGATGGACTTGTTAATAATCGGGTGATGTCTATTTATGAAGATAAAGCTGGCGTTATTTGGTTTGGGACAGGTGGTGGAGTAAGCCGTTATGATGGGAATTCTTTTCAAAATTTCACAACTAAAGAAGGGCTTTCTAGTAACGACATTACAACTATTATGGGAGATAAGACAGGGAAGTTATGGTTTGGAACCAGAGGCGAGGCCTGTTTTTATGATGGAAAAACATTTACGATTTTCAAAAACAAAGAGGGTAAAGCCTTTAACAACGTTTGGTCGATAATGGAAGATAAGCAAGGCACTATTTGGTTTGGTGGATCCATAATCGAAGATAAAAAAGGTGATACTGTGGTCGTTTCAGTTGGTCTTTGGCGCTATAACGGCAATACTTTTACTAAGGTAACAAACAGAGGTGCTTCTGCGATAATCGAAGATAGAAAAGGAAACATCTGGACTACTGGTGCAGTAAATCCAAATGGGACTGGAGGTTGGACACTTTCCCGTTATGATAAAAAGTCATTGTACAGTAAAAAGCCCACTGTAACCGAAATAATGTCAATAAGTGGAACAGGAATGCTTTGTGGCATATTGGAAGCTAATGATGGAAGTATTTGGTTTGGATCTTTTAGTGGAGTGTATCGTTATGATGGAAAGACAATTACGGACTTTAAAGAAAAGAAGAGTAAGAAATAAGGTGTATAGCTTACAATTTTAAAACGGAATAGTACTTACGGTGATGCAATTTTTGTCATAGAACGCAGTAGCGAAAACTATTTAGTTGTTTTTAGAATGTTTGGTATTTAACGACAATGAAGCACACGAAAGGATTTGTACTGTATCGCGGGTAAATACTTTTTAAACTAAATAGCTGTATTTTAATTGTATCATCGATTTTATAAATAAAATAGGATTAGGATTGTAGCTAATCATAGTGTGATTGCTTCGTTCCTCGCAATGACAATAGTGGAATAAAGTTATTATGGGGATTAATCGTTATTCCTCTTGAAGCACACGAAAGGATTTGTGCGGTAGCGGAGAATTAATATTGATTCCTTGATTTGATTGTTCTATAATAAACAACCATTTGTCACTTGTATTCCAAATCTAAAATAGAAATTCACTACTGTTTTTTCAGTAATAATTGCACTCTATCTAATAGTGCGACAAGCTCTAATTGCTCTTCTTGCTTTAAATGATCGATATTTGCAATTACCATTTGGGAGGAAAGAATATCCAATTTTTGATATTCAGTTTTTCCTTTATCAGTGGGATTAATGACGTAAACTCTTTTATCAGTTAGCGATTGTTTTTTGGTAATCAACGATTTCGAAATCAACCGTTTTATAACTCTACTCAAATATCCTTCATCTAGCTTTAATTCCTTATTTATGCTTGTTGCGGTCGAATTAGGTTGAGAGGTGACTTCATTTAAAATATGCGCTTCGGTTAGGGAATAGCCAGTATTCAAAATCGTGTTTTCTAATAATCCTATCGTCCTCACGTAGTTTCTATTGAAGCTTCTAATTTGGTGTACTATTTTTTCATCCATAATTCAAATTTATAAAAAATATTTGCTTCTGGCAACTATTTTTATTTATATTTGCCTAAGGCAACTATTAAATAAGGATAATTATGACAACAGCAATTACTAATAAATTAGAAATTATAAAATTTCGAGAAGAGTTTAAAGATGCTTTTAAAGCCATCAATTACGAATGGATCGAGAAATACTTTGAAGTTACGGAACTGGACAAGCAGGCTTTTAATAACCCCACGGAAGCAATACTAGATAAAGAAGGTTTTATCTACCTGGCATTGTATGAAAACACCATAATTGGGTCGGTTGCTTTGGAGAGGATTACCCAGAAGCAATACGCACTTACTAGAATGGGGGTACAACCGGGTTTTCAAGGGATGAAAGTAGGACAATCACTAATGGATGCGGCAATTGACAAATGCAAAGAAATGGAATTGGAAAGTGTAGTTTTATATACCAATCATGTATTAATCAATGCTTTGAATTTGTATATAAAAAATGGTTTTAAATTTGTGACTTTAGATGATGTGCCTTACAAAAGAGCAAAGATAAAAATGGAATTAAAATTCTAGTGAGCGCTCAAAACAAATGTTCGTTAAAATTATAGTAAGTCTATTTTGGCTCCTTTCCCTTATTACCACACGGATTTTTTTGTGTGGTTTTTTTATATTTGATTTTGATTAATTGGAGGAAGTATTCTAGTGTGATTGCTTCGTTCCTCGCAATGACTTTTTTGGGTAGTTTTATTATGAAAATTACGCGTGTTTCCTAGCCCTGATGGTAGCGGCATCTCCCGATATAGAAAACAAGGCTTTTTAGCCGTAGTTTTTATTATTCGGGAATACAGCGAACAGCAGGAGGGGAGCTTCTTGAAAACGGCTAGCCATCTTGCTCCCAAAAGAAAAATTAGAGGGCTATGCCGTTACTTACTAGCTACTACTTATATTTTTTCTATTTTTACTGTAACAGATTATAATAATCGCACTCTTATTGTAGAATCGTTTATTATTTAAAATTAGAGATATGAAAAGAATTGTTTTAAGCGGACTGGTACTTTGTTCTGGTTTGATGGTGCAGGCGCAGTCTATCGATAAAATCATTTGCACAGATAAAGTGACTGAGATTGAAAAAGTACTTTCGGCAGATGATATGCAAGGGCGTAGAGCTTTTACACCTGGGATTGATAAGGCATCGGCCTATATTGAGTCTCAATTCAAGAAAATAGGGCTACAAACCTTTAATGGAGCCAAGGATTACAGACAGGAATTTACAATGACGGAGTCTAAAAGGAAAAGTCTGGAAGTAACGATTGATGATAAAGCGATTGATGCGGGGTCGATGATTTCATTTTCGTACCAACCTCAGGTTTCCTTGACAGAGGCGAGTCCTGTTACTGTGGTAAGCATTGGTTCTGGAGATAATTTTGGACCTAAGTTTTATGAGTATTACCGAAGCGATAAAAATTTATTGGTTTTAGTTGATGCGTCGTTTAAAGCCAAACTTCAAAATATGCAACATATTGGTCAAATGGCTGCTAAACCAGGGAAGAATACGGTAGTATTTGTTTTTGGACCTACAACTGCTACACGTTTCAAAATTGAAGCAACCAATACTATTACTACTAAAAAACTGAATAATGTAGTGGGGATGTTGAAAGGAAAAACGAAACCAAATGAATATGTAATATTTTCAGGTCATTACGATCATCTAGGTGTGGGCTCGCCAGAAGAAGGAGTGCCACATGATGCCACAGATTCTATCTACAATGGAGCCAATGATGATGCGGCAGGAACAACTGCGGTGATTGTGCTTGCTGAATATTTCAAGAAAATAAATAATAATGATCGTTCTATCATTTTTTCGACTTTTGTAGCAGAAGAATTGGGAGGTTATGGAGCTAAATATTTTTCGGAACAAATGAATCCAGAGCAAGTAATGGCCATGTTCAATATTGAAATGATTGGTACCGATTCTAAATGGGGGGAAAACTCGGCTTACATCACTGGATTTAATAAAACGAATATGGGTGAAATTTTGCAGAAAAACTTAGAAGGATCACAATTTAAATTCCATCCAGATCCCTACCCAGAACAACAATTATTCTATAGATCTGACAATGCTACGCTGGCAAGACAAGGAGTTCCGGCGCATACAATTTCGACATCAAAAATGGATAACGAACCTAATTATCATAAAGCGAGTGATGAGATAGGAACATTAGACATGGACAACATGACCGAAATTATTAAAGCAATCGCAATTAGTTCGTCATCTATTATCAGCGGGAAAGACACGCCAACGAGAGTGGATACTACGAAGTTGAAATAAGTGATTTTTTAAGTTATAGAAAAAGTTTTACTACTGTAAAATACTTTTTTTTGAACCATTTAGAGATTAAGAAAATTAAGGATATACACTTAATGAGCCTTAATCTCTAAATGGTTTTTTAGTTTTATTATTTAGAGGTTGGTTGTAAATAAATTTAACCATTAAGGTATTTAGCAGATTAAGGATAGCGACTTAATAAACGGTAATTTCTAAAGGGTTTGTAATATTTCACAAAAATGGACTAATTGAATTCGACTTGTACTTTATATTTATTAGAACTTACAATAGATTCTATAGATCCAAATGAGGCAATACTTTGATGTTCTTCTCTTTCTTTTCTCATAGAAATTTGCTTTAACGCATTTTGAAACCGACTTACTTCTTTTAAAGTAGTCAGTATAAGTCCTGGAACAGCGGCATTTTTACCAGCAATGTCTTTAGAAACCATCGTGAAATAAGAGGAATTACAATGATTGACAGTTCCTGTTTGAATATTTTCCGACTCTACTCGGATGCCCACAATCATAGAACTGTTTCCCACATAGTTCACACTGGCTTTCATAGTAACTAATTCGCCTACTTCAATAGGTTTCAAGAAATTCACCGTATCCACAGAGGCCGTTACACAATAATTTCCGCAAAATTTAGACCCACATGCAAAGGCAATCTGGTCCATAAGTGACAAAATATAACCACCATGAATTTTTCCGCTAAAGTTGGTGTGGGAAGGCAGCATTAACTCGGATATAGTGATGTGCGACGAGCTTACCGTTTTGAAAGTAGTATTCATATTGTAATGATTTATAATAAAAAGAGATTTTGAACGGCCAAAAATAGATAATTTTTTTGAAGTAAAAGCAGGCAATTAAATTTCAAGTTTTTTAACCATTAAGAGATTAAGAATCTTTAGTATTGAGTCTTAATGAGTCTTACTTTCTTAATGGTTTTTATTGCAAAATTTAATCAAGAATGTTATTTAAATTGAATTAAATCGCATCCAGTTTTTCAAGATTTAACGTGATAAAATTGGATTTTGGTGCTTCACATAAAGAACAACAATAATTCACAGGTAAATCCTTAAATAAAGTTCCTTTTTCAATGCCTTGTTCTATATCTCCGTATTCGGCATTATAAACCGTTAAGCATTCTTTACATTGATGTACATCGAGTTCTTTTTTTTCTTTTTTGACTGCTGTTGCCGTATCAATTTCAGACACAGAGTTGCCTAACTCTTCAAAATATTTCCTACTTAATTCTATCAAAATCGTAGGCAATTCCAGTTTGTCTACATCTTGTGCATGAACAATATACGTGCGACTATTAGGATCAAAATTTTTGGCGTAAAGCACATTATACGTATCTCTGATTTTTATGGAAGCTAGATCTTTAGGCATCTCATTTTTTTCTACGACAATAGAAGTGAAGTAATGACCCTCTCGGTTGTAATCGGAGATTCCAAAAGTAAGTCCATACGTACTAATATCAAATTGATCTAAAGTACGAACTAAGAACGTTTTTAGATTCAACGCCCAATCCATCGCTACTGGTAAATGCCAGTTGAGTTCTAATAACGAATGACGGACATTGATTCCTTTCTTTCCTAAGAATTTTTCCCAGTCTAATTTGCGGTCTTTTGGGATTCCTTTTACCACAAATGATTTCCAAGGTGTAATACATATTTTTCCTATTTTACAGTCAAAACACAAATCACACATTTCTTTTAAGAACTCTAAATCGTATAAGTTGTTTCTCCAATACAAACCCAACCAATATTGATCTATACCCAATCGATTCATTCCTTCATAGTAAGGAAACGGATAAAAGGGTATGTTTAAAGGTTTGTCAATGGTTCTATTATTGGTATCCAAAGCTTCACTCACCAAACTAAAAATCATGTCAATTCCGCAAGATTCTTCGCTTACAATGCGTTCTATTTCATAATAAAATTTTGAAATATCCCAGCTGTAAATTAATACTGGATACACTTCCATGCGCTCCCAATTGGGCAAGCGAATGTATAGAAACCAGTAATCTTCATGCTCTGAAGCTATAAAGTTAATATGTCCTGTAAACAAAGGAACCAACTGCTGCTTAGGGTCGGTAATGTTCACTTTTAATACAGGATGTTCTTTGAATTGTTCTAATATATAAAGGAATTTGTTTCCTGTAAGCCAATTTGTATTTCTAAAAATATCGGTAGAGACATAAGAAGAAACAATGTTATTCCCGCTTTTTTGATCTGGAAAAATAACTTGATGTCCTTCTTTTGTATCCGTATATAAATTATTAAATCCTTTTGGAAAAATAATATCTTGTCTGGATCCAAAAGAAAAATCTTTGAGCCCTTGTTCCAAGCCCATATTTACAATGTTTCGTAATTCACCAGGTGAAATAACGCCTCCTTTTACTATTAATCTCGTTAGTTCCATAATTTTATAGTTTCAAGTTTACCGTTTCAAGTTTATGTCTATATAATTGAAACAAAAAACTATTTTATTTTTGATAATATTTCCTTTACTTCTGTTTTACAACTTCCGCAGCCTAAACCAGCTCCGGTACTTCTACATAATTCTGTAAAATTAGTAGTTCCACTTTTTATGGCTTCTTCAATATTGCCACTTCCTACTTGACTGCAAGAACAAACGAGTTTTCCTAAAACAGGCTTTGCATTGGAGCTTCCTCGCAATAAGGAGTTTCTCTTGTCGGATAATTCGATTTTGCTTTCAATCATGCTTTTGAACTCGGCAAATTCATTTTTATCGCCCATCAAAATAGCGCCTACTAATAAATCATTTTTAACGATGCATTTTTTATAGTAGCGTTGTTTCAAGTCGGCAAAAACAATTTCTTCATAGGAATCATCATTTTCGGGGATTTCGATTTCACCAATACTACAAAGATTGATGTCTTCTAGTTTTAAGATATTCATTAAAACAGAACCTTTATAAAAACTGCTAATATCTCCAGCTAAATAATTGGCTAAAATATCAGCTTGTTCTTCTGCCGCTGAGGTAATTCCGAACAAACGATTGTTGAATTCGGCTATTTCACCAATGGCATAGATATCAGGATTAGACGATTGCAAGTACTGATTTACTTTTACACCGCGTCCGCAATTAATCCCAGATTCTTTGGCTATTTCAATATTTGGGATAGTTCCAATAGTATATACGATAGCATTTGCGGTAAGAATTCGTCCACTTTTTAAAGCGATTTCAATTTCATTTTCATTATCAGTTTCAAATACGGTACTCACTTCATTATCAAAATAGATTTGTATGTCTCTAATTTGCACTTCTTCGGCTAATAATTTACTGGAAATACGATCCAGTTGGCGTTCCATTAAACGGGATGCTCTTTGGATAATAGTAATCTTGACTTTTTTATGTTTCAGTGCAGCGGCTAATTCTAAACCTAATAAACCACCTCCTACAATCACTACGTGTTGCTCTTCGGGAGCTAATTTAGTATTGTCTAGATAGTTTTTCAGTCGGTCTGCATCTTCTTTTTTTCTTATGGTAAAGCGGCCAGGTAAATGCAATTGTGCGTTTTCTGGAATAAAAGGGCGACTTCCTGTGGCTAGTATTAAATTGTCAAAAGTATGTGTGATGCCTTGGCTATCCACCACTGTTTTATCAGAAGTATTAATAGCATTTATCCCAATGCCAGACTTCATCGTGATATTCAATTTGCCTAAAGCGTCATCTTTTATTTTTAATAATTTATCCCAAGACAACTCAGCAGTGACATATTCAGGTAATAAAACACGGTTGTAAAACGGGTTAATTTCATTAGAGAATATTATTATTTCATCAGTAGTGTTGATTTCTCTATAATTCTGTATGAATCGAAAGGCAGCTGCTCCAGCGCCAATAATAGCAATTTTTTGGAACGGTTTAATGTATTTAGCTACGGATACCGTGGTATATTTAAAATCAGGCTCTTTAGAAATGGGATCAACAAGAGTATTCGTTAAATTATTGGTACGATTCAAATCGTTTTCTAATTGTTTTCCCCAATGCATCGGTAAAAACACCACGGTTTCTTTAATGCTGTCCGTCACTTTTGCTTTTACGCGTACAGCACCATTTTTACTGGTAACCATAACGATATCTCCATTTTTAATGGACGCTTTAAAAGCATCAATAGGATTTATTTCTAGAAAAGGACTCGGAATATGCGTCATTAAGCGCGACACTTTTCCTGTCTTGGTCATTGTATGCCATTGATCTCTTACACGTCCTGTTGTAAGTATAAAGGGGAACTGGTCATTGGGTTGCTCTGACGTATTTTCAATAGCTGTTGGGAGATTGAAAATTGCTTTTTGCGAAGGCGTAAAGAATTTTTTATCAGTAAATAGGCGAGGGGTTCCAGGATGTCCATAATCAGGAACGGGCCATTGAAAAGTACCTTCGTTTTTTAATCGGTTGTAATTTAAATAAGAAATATCAATATTAGTGTTTTTTGTCATTTGACAATATTCCTTGTATACTTCTTCGGTATTATTGAAATTGAAGCCATTGAAATTCATTTTTTTAGCAAAACGAAGTAGGATGTCAATATCTGATAAAGCTTCACCAGGTGCATTAATTCCTTTTGGTAAGTAAGAAATTCGTCGCTCCGAGTTGGTCATAGTCCCTTCTTTTTCTAGCCAAGCTGCTGCTGGTAAAAGTAAGTCGGCATGTTTAGCCGTATCTGCATTGTGTGATATTTCTTGAACGACTACAAATTTGGCTTTCGCCAAAGCTTTCTCTACTCTTCGAGAATCAGGTAAACTCACCAAAGGATTGGTGCAAATTACCCAGATGGCTTTCATTTTTCCAGATTCAAGCGCTTCAAACATTTCGGTTGCCGTAAATCCTGGTTTTTCGGATATGGAGTCTACTCCCCAAAAATCAGCTACTTCTTGTCGGTGCACAGGATTTGCTAAATCTTTATGAACTGCTAATAAATTAGCCATTCCACCTACTTCACGACCTCCCATAGCATTGGGCTGGCCCGTTAATGAAAAGGGACCAGACCCAGGTTTTCCTACATGACCGGTTAACAGTGAAATATTCAATAAGGCAGTGTTTTTATCGACTCCAATCGCGCTTTGATTCAATCCCATGGCCCAAAGCGAAAGAAATCCTTCTGCTTTACCTATTAAATCAGCTGCTAGTTTAATATCACTAACAGAAATTCCACAAAGTTTAGATGCTTTTTCTAATGAGGTAGATAAAACAAGCGCTCTGTATGCTAGGTAATTTTCGGTATTGTTTTTTATAAAATCAGCATCCGTATAGCCTCTTTCTATAATGCATTTAGCTAAGGCATGGTATAAAATAATATCAGATCCTGGAATAATTTGAAGATGTAGATCGGCAGTTGCTGCAGTATCTGTTCTTCTTGGGTCTATAACAATTATTTTTACCTTAGGATTTTTCTCTTTATGCTGTTCAAGTCTTCTAAAAAGAATAGGGTGACACCAAGCTGGATTAGCACCTGTGATTAAAAAAGTATCCGCCAGTTCAATATCGTCATAGGCAATAGGAACGGAGTCTTCTCCAAATGTTTTTTTGTATCCCACAACTGCTGAGCTCATGCACAAGCGGGAGTTAGTATCTATATTATTGGTTTTTAGAAATCCTTTTACCAGTTTATTTACTAAGTAATATTCTTCAGTAAGGCATTGCCCAGAGATGTAAAAACCAACACTATCTGGACCGTGTTTTTTTATTATGGAAGAAAAAACCGCTGCCGCACGATCCATCGCCGCATCCCAACTCACTCTTTCCATGGGATGGGATTTACTCCATCGCATTTCTGGGTACAGGATTCTATCCGAAGTATCATTGGCTACATAATGCAAGTTCATCCCCTTAGAACAAAGCATTCCTCTATTTACAGGATGATTTTCATCTCCACGAACGGTTACGCCATTTTTAGAATCATTGGTTACAATAATCCCACAGCCTACACCACAATACGAACAAGTTGTTTTAATTTCTGGATTTTGCATTTGTAATCTTCTGTATTAAATAGTAAAACTGTCGAAGAAATAGAATATTCGATTCTGAGATCTTTATAACAAAAGTAAGTATTAATACGTAATAATACGTAATTTTAAATTTGTTTTTTCTAAGTTTTATCAATTTAGAGAATCAGATGCTTCTGAAACTTGAATTTATTGCAAAAAGCGGGGTTTAATTATAACATTAATAAATTTTGTTTTGAAACAAAAAAAGATTGAAGCATTTTAGACTTCAATCTTTTAAGGTTTAATTTTATGAATTCTATTTTTTTTAGCCGCAGATTAAAATCATTTCACAGATTTTCTATTTGTGAAAATTTTGTCTGAGTTACTTATTGGAACTAGTTGTTTTAATGTTCTAAGAAATTAATTAGATGTTCACGGTTGTCATAATAGGTGGGATGTTCTAATATGGCTTTTCTATTTCGAGGTCTTTCATAGGTAATGTCTAGAATATCTCCTATTTGTGCTTTAGGTCCTGAGGTCATCATAATCACTCTGTCTGCCAAGAAAATGGACTCATCGACATCATGGGTAATCATTATTCCAGTTGTTTTTTCTTTGTTTAATACCTCTAACAATACATCTTGAAGTTCCCCTCTAGTTAAAGAATCAAGCATTCCGAAAGGTTCATCTAAAAGTAAAATTTGCGGTTTTAAAGCCAATGCTCTTGCAATTCCAACTCTTTGCTTCATTCCTTGCGATAGGTCTTTTGCTTTTTTGTCAAAGGAGCCATCGAGACCTACTTTACTTAGGTAATATTTACAAATGTCTAAGCGTTGTTTTTTGGTTGCATTTGCAAAAACTTTTTCTACACCTAGTAAAACATTTTCTAGGGCACTCATCCAGGGCAATAAACTAGGAGATTGAAAGATTACTCCTCTATCTGGTCCAGGACCTGTAATTGGGGAGCCATTTAATATAATTTGGCCTCCTGATATTGGATTTAAACCTGCAATCATAGAAAGCAATGTTGTTTTTCCGCAACCAGAGTGCCCAATTATAGAAACAAATTCACCTTCTTTAATTTTTAAATTTAGATTCTCCAATACTATAAAATCACCATTTGGAGTAGGATAAATTTTGGTTAAATTAGATAACTCCAACATGTATTTTTCAAATCCCAATGGATCACGATTTATTATATCTTTTTCTAATATGGACTCTTTCATGGTATCTATCTCTTTAAATTTTAATTATATAATGAATTCTAGTTGAATTTCATTGGTACTAAATCAGGCAATTCGTAGTGCGTAATTTCTAGTCCTGCCGTTCTTTCCTGTCCAATTTCCATCAGATATTCAATAATACCATTTCTTAATTTTTTAAAACTGTCTAAATGGTTCAAGGCAATTTTATTGCGAGGTCGCTCAATTTCAATTTCAAATTGGGGTCCTAGAGTGGCTTTTGGACCTGGACGTAAAGGTATCACGCGATCAGCCATGAAAACGCCTTCATCCACATCATTGGTTATTAGCAAAGCGGTACGTTTGTCCTCACTCCAGATAGAAAGTATTTCTTCTTGCAGGTTCCCTCTTGTCAACGCATCCAATGCTCCCAAAGGTTCATCCATTAAAATTAATTCTGGTTTCATAGCTAATGTTCGGGCTACCGCTACACGTTGACGCATACCGCCTGAAAGTTCTTTTGGTTTTTTGTGTGAAGCATGAGAAAGATGTACTTTTTCAATAAAATTATTGACATGATCCTCTATTTCTTTTTTAGTCCAGTCTTTAAAAACGGATTTTACCGCCATTTCAATATTATAATACACAGTAAGCCAAGGCAGTAAAGAATAATTTTGAAAGATAATTCCACGTTCGTGACTGGTTCCTTGGATTGGTTTGCCTTTGAATAATATTTCACCTGAATCCGGTTCTATTAATCCTGCGATTAGATTGACTAAAGTGGTTTTTCCACTTCCTGTAAATCCTACAATAGCCACAAATTCTCCTTCTTCTATTTTTAAGTTGATGTTTGATAATACTTCGGTTTTGTTTTTTCCTTCACCATACGATTTACAAACATTTTTTAGTTCTAAATATGCCATGATTATTTTGTTTAAAAGAGTTTAAAGTTTTAAAAGTCGATTATAGAAAGTCAATTTGGTTTATTTTAAATGTCATTATTCTCAAAAGTAGGACTTTATGACTTTCGACTTTATGACCTTAAAACTTCCTCAATCCGTAAACGTTAGTAATTTTTGAAAAATCATCATTACACGATCCAGCATGAATCCTATTATTCCTATTACAAACATGGCTACAATAATTTTAGAATTAGAATCACTAGAACCATTTTGGAATTCTTCCCAAACAAAAGATCCTAAACCTGGACTTTGGGCTAACAATTCGATTGCAATTAATACCATCCAAGCCACAGAAAGAGTAATTCTCAATCCAGTAAAAATCATTGGGAAAGAGGAGGGAAGGATTATTTTAAAAACCTTGCTAAAGGTTCCTAATTGCAACACTTTAGCTACGTTAATATAATCTTTATCTACAGATGAAACTCCAACGCTGGTATTAACAAGAGTGGCCCACATAGAACACAGTCCTACACTTATAAAGGAAATCACAAATGATTTTTCGATATCAACATTGGTCAAAAGTGTTTTTATAATCATGGATACTAATAATAGCCAAACAACAGGAGATACTGGTTTGAATATTTGAACAATCCAGTTGAAAGAAGTTCTTAGTGTTGTACTTAGTCCTAATACAATACCTGTAGGAACGGCAATAATTATAGAGAGTAAGAAACCGGCAAAAACGGTTTTTAAACTCGTCATTATTTGATCTACAAATGAAGGACGGCCAGTGTACACAATTTCAATTTGGCCTTTGGCTTTACGATCGGCATTTATAGCTTCGTATTTGTCTATAAATTCTTGTTTTTTGGCGGTCATTATTTTATGATCATCCCATAATTTTCCTAAGGCAGTATAAACCATAGCAGGAGAAGGCAAGGAATTAGGTCTGCAGCTTATGTCTCCAGATGCGATACAAGCTTCTAGTTTTTTGGCGGCTTCTGGTCCTTGGTCTTTAAGTGCTTTTTCAATTTTTATTTCGGACTCAACATTATTTAAATAATTAGAAAAGGATTGCCATAAAAGGATAAATAATACTACTGATAAAATAGGGAAGAGGATTCTTTTGAATGCATCTTTTCCATTTTTTTTCAAATCTTCTCCAGTTAGTAATCTAATGAGAGGTTCTAAGTAACCCAGTCCAATAAATTGTACAGTTTTTATTATTTTAGTCTTCATGTTTCTTTTTTTATATATTTAAAATTGGTTGTAAGGATTATCATTAGTTTTGATTTTGAACTAATTATCTTCTAAGTAAGAAACCATTCTAAGGTAATGTTGTATTTTTTAGTTTTTAAATAAGTAGTTGAGGATGAAACTACAACACCCCCAACTACATCATTTTATGAATTAGTTTTTATTACCAATTTTTAAGCTTTTAATGTATTCCAATGGCATTTTACCATCGTATTTTACACCGTCAATAAAGTCAGTTGTTGCTGGTTTGTAACCATCAGTTGTTGGAATATCTTCGGCAACTAAATTTCCTTCTTTCAATAAAAGTTGTGCTGCTTTGGTCCAAATTTCAGGCTTGTAAACCTCTTTGATTTTTGATGCATACCATTCAGCTGGTTTTGATTCTGTAATTTGTCCCCAACGTCTCATTTGAGTCATGAACCAAATTCCATCAGAATAGTAAGGATACGTTGCATTGTCTTTAAAGAATACATTGAAATCAGCTGCATCGCGTTTGTCTCCTTTTTCGTACTCAAATGTTCCAGTCATTGAGTTTTTTAATACATTCTCATCGGCACCTACATAAGCAGGGCTAGATAAAATTTTAACTGCTTCCAATCTATTTTTTGGATCGTCTAACCATTTTCCTGCTCTAATCAAAGCTTTAGTGATCGCAATAGCAGTATTTGGGTTTTTGTCGATAAAAGCTTGAGTCATAACAAATACTTTTTCTGGGTGGTTTTTCCAAATGTCACGGCTTGTGATAACTGGTACTCCAATTCCTTTGCTTACCGCTTGTTGATTCCAAGGTTCCCCAACACAATATCCATTGATTGTTCCTGCTTCTAGTGTAGCTGGCATTTGCGGAGGAGGAGTAACTGATAATAATACATCAGCATTGATCATTCCTTGTGCATTGTCTTTTGTGTATTGTCCAGGGTTAATTCCTCCTGCAGCTAACCAGTAACGCAGTTGGTAGTTATGTGTTGATACCGGGAATACCATACCCATTTTAAATGGTTTATTAGCATTTTTGTATTCTTTAATAACTGGTAATAAGGCACTAGCACTAATAGGGTGAATGGGTTTTCCATCTTTCATAGGCAATCCTGGTTTCATTTTTGACCAAACATCGTTAGAAACAGTGATAGCATTACCATTTAAATCCATAGAGAAAGTAGTCACTAATTTCGCTTGTCTTCCAAAACCTACTGCAGCAGCTATAGGTTGTCCTGCTAGCATATGAGATCCGTCAATTTGTTCGTCAATTACACGGTCTAAAACATTTTTCCAGTTGGATTGTGCTTCTAAGGTTACAAATAAACCTTCGTCTTCAAAGAAGCCTTTTTCTTTGGCTATAGCCAAAGGAGCCATATCAGTTAGTTTTATAAATCCTAAAGTTACCTGTGGTTTCTCCAGCGTTAATTTTTCGGTTTTTGAAGTAGAGGCAACTTCAGTCGTAGCCTCTTTCTTTTCTTCTTTTTTACAGCTCAAAACGCTCAAAGAGGCAATGGCTAGTACTGATAATCTAAAAACTAATTTTTTCATGTTATACTTTTTTAAAATAGTTGATTATTATTTTTTTGTTGAAAATATTTGTGGGTTGATGTTGATCATTACCCAAGCCCAATTGTTTGTTTTGCTCGCGTCTCCAGTTTTTAAAGTCTCTAATGTTGAAGAACCGAACATTTGTGAATATCCTGCAACAGCCATGATGTCTTTGTGAATTTTATATCCTGCAGTTAGGTCTACTTCAGTACCTAGGTAAGAGTCTTTTTCAACTCCTGCAGCGATTACTTTATTTGGAGCATAAAAAACGTGCGGTGTCAAGGAGAACTTTACTTTTTTGATTCCAAAATCCAGTTTTAAATAAGCATCTTGTAATCCAACACTGTTTTTGTGATTTCCTACGTAGAAATAATCCATAAATCCGTTGAAAGCATGGTTGGTACCAAATAGGGGAGTAAATGATTTTATTTTGGTATCAGTATCGTTTTGATCTTTTCCAGAAAGGAATTCATATCCTACTGTAGCTTTGAATTTTTCGCTTACAGTATACCCTAAATTTGCTCCTGCATCAAAAGCACTTAAATCAGTACCACTACTTTTACCAGATTGTCCGTAAAGGCTTAAGTCAGCGTCCCATTTCTTACCTTTATACGTCAAGTAAGTACCGTATGTTTGAATGTAATCCGTTTTTAAATCGGTAGGTGTTTTCAGGTATTGGTACCCCGCATTTAATAATAAGAAGCTCGCATTTATTTTTTTAATAGCAGTGTGGTACCAAGCATATTGCATTTCCTTGTAGTTCGTGCCATAGGCTGTTGTAGGTGCGATTAGGTTTTCGGCGGAGGCATTATGAGCAAAACCCAAATCCAATTGATTTTTGGCACTTTTATAAGTTAGTAATGCTGCATCATGACTTTGACCTTGTTGAATCCAATCGATTCCACCCATGATACGTTGATTGTCATAATTTAATACTTGACGACCTAGGCGTGCGCTCCATTTATCATCAAAGTTATATTCAGCATACGCTTCAAAAACGGCTACTCCATTTTTATCTGCAGTAGTTGTAGTAGCTGCATCTCCCCAAGTGCGGATATTTTGTAAAGACAGTTTTAATTTTAATTTATCTTGTTTAAAGTTTAGGTTTAAACGAGAACGTTGTGATATAAATGATGTTGGACTATCTCCTGCTTTCAATAAGCTTTTAAATCCATTTCTATATTCATAACGTGGTCTAAGTTGTATGTTGGCATCGAAGTCTTGTGCATACGAAGCGGTACTGATAACCCCTATAAATGACAAGCATATTGTTTTAAGTAATTTCATAGTTAATAGTTTTAGTTAATGTTTGGTTTTCGTTTTACTTATTTACTTAGCAAATATACGTACGTAGTTTTACTTATTTATTGAAGTTTTTACAATGAATTTTAGCTTTTTTAACCATGATTTAACGGCTATTCTGCTTATTAAAACAGGTGAAAACACAGATTTTCAACATAATGTACTATTATACAACATGTTATAAAAGTAAGTAGTGTGTTATATTGGATTTAAAACACGTATTAGAATACGTAAATCTGATTTTTCTGCATAAAAAAAGCCCAAAACTATTGGGCCTTTATATTGTTCTACTTAGAATAAAAATCTATCGGTGTTCTGCGATTTCCTGCTTCATTTTTTCGACTTGCAACAAGCTTATTTTCTTGCCTACAATTTTTATCAGTCCTTCTTTTTTTAGACTGGAGAAGATACGGGTAACTTGTTCGTCCGTTGTTCCAGCAAAATCGGCAATTTCTTTCCGAGATAAATTGATATCTATTAAATGATTAGTTTGACCAAACTTTTTAAGTAAATATAAAAGAGTGTCAATAACACGTTCTCTTACATTCATTTGGGCAATTTTCTTTACATTATTTTCACTTTTATTGAGTTCTTCGGCGTAAAACAGCATCATATCATAAGTGAATTCAGGTATAGTTTTAAGGATGTCTTGCATTACTTTGTTGCTGAAATTACATAAGACAGTATCTTCAATTGCAGATGCACCTATCAAATACCTATTACTGGTTCCAAATCCTCGAAAGCCAACTGTATCTCCCTCTTGTGTTAATCGAACAATATGTTCCTTGCCGTAGATTCCTGTTTTTAACACTTTTACTTTTCCCTTATTAATAAAATACAAACCTTGCATTGGTGCACCTTCAAACATGAATTGCTGTCCTTTTTTGCAAGCAAAATTTGTTTTTTGCATTACAAAATCTTGCATTTTTTCTAGATCCAAATGTTTCTTTATAAAACAATTAGTATTGATACAAATAGAGCAATCGGCATTTATTTTTTTCATTTTGTATCTTTTTAAAGGTTAGTTTCAGATTCTATTTTGATTAATCAAAAAGAGCATTTAAGTTGTATGGAATAGGAAAAGTTTTTGATGTATAATTTTTTAAAATTAATTTAGCCTTCTTTTAACTTTTTCGATCCATCTCTTTGGACATAATAGGATGTTTTTCATTCATCATACTCGTTATTGTAACATGCATCCAGATGAGACAAATTGCAGAAAACAATAGTACAAAAATCCATGAACTGGACCAGAAACCTGTAAAGTTTAATAAATAACTAAAGATAATTGGTCCAAAGAATCCACCTAAACCTCCTAGTAATCCTACCATTCCACCCACAACTCCTATTTCGGTAGGGAAATATTCTGGAATGTGTTTGTAAACTGCTGCTTTACCAATTCCCCAGGAAATACCAATCATAATAACTAAAATGAGGTAGACCCACATGTTAGCATCAAATGTTATTCTTGTTACTCCTTTTGCTAATAATTCCTTTTTACTTACACTTTGATTTTGAGTAACTATTACTTTTTGCCAAGAAGATTTTGTTGGAAAAATATTTCCAGTTGTCGTGCTTTCTGGTTTAGAGTCAATAGGAAAATCTTTATTATCTATTCTTACATTTGTTGGGCTTACTTGGGTAACAATTCCAGTTTTTCCTGCCATTACTCCGGGACCTGCTGTTTTTATTTCCATTTTAGGAATCATTAATAATGCACTTAATATTACAGAAGAACTCAATACCCAGTACATTACTTTTCTAGCGCCAAATTTATCTGATAAATAACCACCAAAGGCTCGTATTACGCCAGACGGCAAACTAAACATAGTGGCAAACATACCACCCATTACTAAACTCGTTTGGTATACATTCATAAAATTAGGTAACAACCATTGTGAATACGCTACGAAACACCCAAAAACTAAGAAATAGTACGCCCCAAAACGCCAAACTCTTGGGCTTTTTAAGGTAGATAACATTTGCGGAATTGTTTTGGTAGACTTTTCCATTTTTTTGTTTTTGGCAAAAACTAAAAATAGTATTCCAATAATTAGCAATGCTGCACCGTATATAATGGGTAATATTTTCCATCCATTTTGAGGATCTTCTACTGAAAAATGATTCAACAACGAAGGTGCCATAAAAGTAGTGATAGCAGCCCCTGCATTTCCCATTCCAAATATTCCTAAAGCTCGTCCTTGCCATTCTTTTGGATAGAAAATAGAAGTGTACCCAATACCAACGGCAAAACTAGTACCTACCATACCGAATAGAAAACTAAGTACGGCAAACATGAAAAAACTATTGGCTAATGGAAGTAAAAATAAAGGGATGGAACATAGTAAAAGCAAGATAGAAAACACTGATTTTCCGCCATATTTGTCGGTAAGGATACCTATAGGTAATCGCATGATAGAACCGGTTAGTATAGGGATTCCTAATAGCCATCCAATTTGTACTACGCTCCAGTTAAAAATGCCTTTGTCGACTAAATAGGTAACTAATACACCATTTAGTGTCCAGCAAGCAAAACAAACAGTAAAGGCCAGCGTGTTTAAAAATAACATGCTGTGAGATTGGGCTAATGAAGTTGATTTTTCCATTGTACTTATATTTTTTATACAAATATAAGTACAATAACGTATTATAAATATTAAAATTAAGTATAAATACGTATTTATCTAAAGATTTTGGACATCTATTTTTAAAACTCTTTTTATTACTAATTTGCTAAAAAAGAGAAACCTTTTTTCATTTTTTGAATGATTTTAAACTTTAAGTACCATGATATAAAAGCATAATTCATTTCATTTGAAGTACATAATTAGGCTTCAGATGGAATTTAAATTCAATTAATATTTTGGTTTTTTCTTTTTAGTGAAGAAGATTATATTAAAGCATACTCATTTGCTTTATTGGACAGCTCCATAAGATTTTTTACTTTAAGTTTTTTCATCAGGTTAAAGCGGTGCACTTCAGCGGTGCGTTTACTAATTTCTAATGCCTCTGCAATTTCTTTATTGCCTTTTCCTGATAATAAAAGTTTTAAGATTTCTTTTTCCCTTTTGGTGATAACCAAATCATCAGCTAATGGTTGCTTAGAATCTAATGTATTTACATTATTTTTGAGTTGATCAATAAGAATAGAGGAGATGTCACCACTGAAATATTTTCCGCCATTAGAAACGGTATGTAATGCTTTTAAAAATTCTTCTTTACTAGATCCTTTCAATAAATACCCATCGGCACCAGCCTTAATAGACTTAAGTACATATTCTTCTGATTCGTGCATCGATAGCACAATTATTTTGACGGGATTATTTTGATTTCGCAATTTTTCAACAACTTCGATACCTGTAAAATGAGGCATACGTATATCCACAATCAATAAGTCCGGTTTGCTTGACTCTACTGTGTCCAATGCTTCTTGACCATCTGTAGCTTCCCCTACAACAATAATATTGTCTTCGGTTTCTAATAATGATTTTATTCCATCTCTTACAAAAACATGGTCATCAGCCAGTACAACTCGGATTGTATTATTCATATCTTACTTAATTTTGAATCATTTTTTTTAAGTATATTCAACTAATTGGAGGGCTAATATACGTAATCTATCTAAATAATTTAGAATCTTACTTTTAAATGGGGATATTGAAGGTGATTCTAGTTCCTTCACCAGGTATGGAGTTAATAAAAACACGTCCGTTAATGTATTGTATTCTTTCTTTCATGAAAAGCAATCCCATTCCTGATTCACTATTTCTTTTTTTCTCCACTTCGGTAGCATCAAATCCCTTTCCGTTATCATCAATTATAATACTTAAAATGGAGTCACTATGGGATAATTGTACCACAATATCAGAAGATTCGGCATATTTTATGGCATTATTAATGGCTTCTTGAGTGAGGCGGTATATATTTATTTCAATTAAGGAATCCAATCTTTTATCAAAAGCTGTTTTGTTATAAAAATGAACATTTTTCCCAGTGAGTTTTGAAAGTTCCTGCGTTAGTTTTGAAAGGGAGGAAACAATTCCATGATCGCTCAATTCAGGAGGCATTAAATTAAAAGTAGCGGTACGCACTCCTTTAATAATGTCAAGGGATAATTTTTTTAGGTATTCTATTTTTTGGGCTGATTTTACTTTGTCATCTAAGTTGATGCTTTCTAAACTAAATTTCAATCCAGTAAGCATTTGTCCAATTCCGTCATGAATTTCTCTTGCAATTCTATTTTGTTCGTTTTCTTGATTTTCAACAATTTTGCTTGAAATTATTTTCTGCTGGTTTACTTTATCATTAATATTTTCAGTATTCAACCGATCTACTTCTTGTTCTGCTTTTTTTCGTTCGGTAATGTCAAAGCAAATAATCAACAATTCAGATTCCTCTTTTTTTATAGTTACAGGCACCATTGATAGGTCTAGCCAAATGGATTCTTTATTTCTATTGGTAATATTTATTTCTCCCTGCCATCCACTTCTTTGTTTTTCAGTAATGATTCTATCAATTACTAGTTGTTCTTTTTCAATTGGTGTCAGTGCCTCTGAGAACGTTTTGTCATTTATAAACGGATTGTATTGCAATAGTTTTGAAAATTTTTCTCCAATATGTATAATACTTCCGTCAGGTGCTATACGGCAATACAATAAAGTATTTTCCATAGCATAATTGAGCGATTTTAATTCTTTGACCGAGTTTTCTTTTATTTCGCTAATCACTTCGGTATCATGCGCTAGCTTTATCGCTTTTCTTTCAGAGACTAGAAGTTTTGAAATTAATAGCTCAATTCTTTTGTTAGTGGGCTTAAAAATAAAAAGAAATTCTAAAAATAAAACTAGTAGTGTAAATCCTAAAATAGCATATTCAGTATTTCGTTGAAGGGTTACTTTTTTTAGTGCTTCCACTTCATATTGACTCACTATTTTATTCATTTTAGAAAGGAATATCCCTTCGTTATCTAGAATAGTTTGTACTATTTTTTGATTTTTATTTGAGTTTATAAATCCAATATGATTTTTTAAAAGTAGGGTAGTTACATGGTCTATACTGTCAAAATTAGGTTTTATTTCTGCAAATAATTGGGTCAATATCTTACTTTTTGCTTTTGGAAAGTGAAGACTGTCATTTCCGTTTTCTAATGCATAATGAGTGAATTTCCAAAGGGATACGGTTTCATTAATTTTAGAAATTTCCTCTTGCCTTTTTAGAGTATCAGAGACTAAGTTTAAGATCAACACTTCTTTTACCAACTTCTGGCTCAACATCCGTTGTTTTCCTGAAATGTTTATTAATCGTGAATCATTCAATTGGCGATTCAAGTTGTATTGAATGAGTAATTGACTAAGCAGTACCGTTATAGCAATAGTGATCAAAGCAAAAAGATACATTTGCTTTAATTTTATGAAATTAAGATTTTCGGTAGATTGTTTGGTCTTGTTTTTCATATCAAAATCAAATTACAATCCAATAGCTTCTTTAATTAATTGAAGATTTGTATCGCTATAGTTGATTTTTAAGGCTTCCTGATGTCCTTTTTCAGACATTTTATTCCACGTTTTCAGAATGATATTTTTCATTTTTTCCCTGTCATGCTTGTGAACAAAAGGGTCCAAATAAAATTCTAAAAACACCAAACAAATTACATCTTCAAGGAGTTGTGTTTCATCGTCTTTTTTAAGTAATTTCTTTTCAATTAAAAAAGAAACTCGAGCAATAAAATGAGAGTCATATCCCACCTTTTCTAAAATTTCTGCTGTCGTTTTAGCATGGAATTTTTTCAAGTCTTCTCTCCATTTTAAATAGCCTACACGATCCATTGGATAGGTTTCTCGTGCTATTTTCCATCTGCAAATGTGTTGCGCTTTAGATGCGATTTGAATTGCTTCTGAAGCATTAGGATGAAATTCCATTAGTTTTTTATACATTCTATTCGAATATAATAATTCTTTTGGATAACTTTTAGATTGATATATTTCGCTGTTTGGATCTTGTGCGTTTTCAGCATCAATTAACTCACTTGCGTTATAAAATGGTGTTTTTGTCATTTGAAAAGGGATATCATCAAAGATACATATTTATTCTAAAAAGCCAACAAATACCTCTTCATCAACGATTTTTATTGGATAAGTGGCTATTTTTAAATCATCACCACTAAGGTTGCTACCGTCTTTTAATGAAAATGTCTTTTTGTGAATGGGACAAGCAATTTTTGGAATCTCATCTGCTGACCCAATCATACCTCTTGAGAGGACCATTTCCATTTTATGAGGACATAAGTTTTGACAGGCATACCATTCGTTTCTTCGTTCAAAATTGATAATGGCAATTTGTTTGTTTTTGTATTTGATGCATCCACCACCATCAGCGGGGAAGTCTTTAGTTGAACCTGCTTTGAACCACACTTTTACCTCCTCAGGAGTTACTGTTGCGTATTGATTTAATATCTCTTCCATGATTTGTATTTTTTTTTTAGCTAATTTTGAATCTATAAAACTTTGAAACTTTGTGTCTTTGTTACTCTTAAAAACTTACCAAGCTTTAGGCATTTTTTGATCTCTAAGTGGCGTAAAAACAATGTTTTCATCCGTTTCATCAGAATTAGTAAAATGACTAAAACGTTTCATCATTTCAGGATCTTCAATAGCTTGTTTCCATTCGCATTCAAAGGTGTCTACAAGTCCTTGCATTTCGGTTTCTAATGCTTCAGCTATTCCTAGACTATCTTCAATTACTACTTCTTTTAAGTAATCTAAACCCCCATCTAGTTTTTCTAACCAAGTAGAAGTACGAACTAAAGGTCCTGCTGTACGGATGTAAAACATCAAGAATCGATCTAAGTATTTAATACAAGTGGCCCTGTCAATTTGTTCTGCTAATAGCACTGCATGTTTAGGATTAGCTCCACCATTTCCAGAAACGTATAAGTTCCAACCCCCTTCTACGGCAATCAATCCAAAATCTTTTCCTCTTGCTTCGGCACACTCTCTGATACAAGCGGATACGCCACCTTTTATTTTATGAGGAGATCGAAGTCCTTTGTATCTGTTTTCTAATTCAATGGCAAAACCAGCACTTTCATCCATTCCATAACGGCACCAAGCATTACCGACACAACTTTTTACTGTTCGCAGTGATTTTCCATAAGCATGACCACTTTCAAAACCATTATCAATTAATTTTTTCCAAATAGCGGGTAAGTCATTCAGATGCGCACCAAATAAATCAATACGTTGTCCGCCTGTTATTTTAGTATATAAATCATATTCTTTGGCTACTTCACCAATAACTATAAGTTTGTCAGCGGTGATTTCTCCACCAGCAATTCGAGGCACTACAGAGTAGGTACCATTTCGTTGAATGTTAGCTAAGAAACGGTCATTAGAATCTTGTGCAGGGATATGTTTATTAGCAGTATCATTGTAGATACTAGAGAAAATGGAAGATAACACTGGTTTACAAACTTCGCATCCATCTCCTTTTCCTACAACACCTAATACTTCATTATGTGAAGTAAATTTGTTGATTTTTATAATATCATATAATTCTTGTCTGTTGTATGCAAAGTGCTCGCAAATAACATCTTTAACTTCTTTTCCTAATGATTTTTGAGTCGCTTTTACTAAATCAACGACCATTGGTTTACAACCACCACAACCTGTTGTTGCTTTTGTTAATTTAACAACATCAGATAACGTAGCACAAGTTTCATCAACAATAGAACAGCAAATAGCTCCTTTAGTCACATTCTCACAGGAGCAAATTACAGCAGTATCAGGAAGATCCATAGCGCTTCCTAAAGTCGATGCTTCTCCACCTCTTGAACCTAGAATTAAATCTTCTGGGTTTTTTGGCAAAGCCATAGCATTGCTATAAATTTGGAATAAACCATTATAATCACTAGAATCACCAACTAAAATCCCACCTAATAAAGTTTT
Source organism: Flavobacterium sp. WC2421 (assembly GCF_040822115.1). Classification (NCBI taxonomy): domain Bacteria; kingdom Pseudomonadati; phylum Bacteroidota; class Flavobacteriia; order Flavobacteriales; family Flavobacteriaceae; genus Flavobacterium; species Flavobacterium sp. WC2421. The sequence goes on from NZ_CP162004.1 coordinate 2,344,146, forward strand.
TCCATCTTTGGTTACGTTAATCCTTTTGTAAATTCCGCTAAATTTATTTTCATAAACGATAGCAGTAACATTTTCGTTTTCTATAAAGGGATCTCCAAAACTCGCCACTTCAACGCCAATTAATTTTAATTGGGTTGACATGTCAATGGTTTCTCTCATTGTTTTTTCACCTTGCATAATTTGCTCGGCAGCCACATCGGCCATTTCGTATCCTGGAGCGACTAATCCATAAATCAAATGGTTATAAAGTGCCACTTCACCGATCGCATAAATGAAAGGATCAGATGTTTGCATTTTATTATTTACGGTAATACCACCACGTACACCAACTTCAAGTCCTGAAACTCTTCCTAGCTCGTCACGTGGTTTGATACCTGCAGATATAACCAACATATCAACTTTTAACAATTCTTGTTCTGTAAACATCATCCCAGTGATGCAATGTTCACCTGCAATATATTCAGTGGATTTATTCAGATGTATACCAATGTTTAATTCTTCTATTTTTGATTGCAACATATCACTCGCACCCTTATCCAATTGTCTTGGCATTAAGCGAGGTGCAAACTCAACTACGTGTGGGTTTAAACCTAAATCGCGAACTGCTTTGGCTGCTTCCAGACCTAATAATCCGCCTCCAAGTACAGCGGCTTCAGTAGCACCATTTTGTTTTATTTTTTTGGCGTAAGCCATAATTGCATCAAGATCTTCGATGGTACGGTACACAAAAACCCCTTCTTTATCTACTCCCTCTATAGGAGGCACAAAAGCAGATGAACCAGTAGCTAATACAATATAATCATAGGAATAGGTTTTTTCTAGATGTGTATGTATTGTTTTATGATCTCTATTAATATCGGTAATTAACTCGGATGTATTAAGGATAATATTATTTTCAGCATACCAATCTAAAGTAGACATCGATAAATCATCAGCGCTTTTACCCGCAAAATATTCACTTAAATGAACACGGTCGTAAGCGTGTCTTGGTTCTTCTCCAAATACAGTAATTTGATATTTCTCTTGTCCTGGTTTCGATATGAATTTTTCACAAAATTTGAAACCTACCATGCCGTTTCCGACTACTATTATATTAATCATACTAGCTTGAATTAAGTATTACGTAACAAATATACGTATAAGTACTTAATTTATATACTTAATTTCTGTTTTTGGAAATTAATTGGAATATCTTGAAAATGGAAGGGGTAAAATATATTATTAGTAAAAAATGATGAAAAATATAGGAAAAACGAAATCGTATTATTCTATTTTGGAGGTAGAAAAGTAGTGTTTGATTTTAATACGATTGTGGAATTAAATAAAAATACCGCAAATTCTCAAATTAAATATCGCATTGCTACTTTATAATTTGGGAATTTGAGGTCTTAATTTTTTAAACGACTTTAAAGTTATTTAATACAACCTATGTCGCTGATGTGTAGTATTTTTTTCTAAACCAAAAGGCAACATTAACCAAAGCTATTAAAGCTGGAACCTCTACTAATGGACCGATAACTCCAGCAAATGCTTGTCCGCTATTGATACCAAAAACACCAATGGCCACTGCAATAGCTAATTCGAAGTTATTACCTGTTGCTGTAAATGCAATAGCAGTACTTTTTGAATAATCAGCACCGAAATATTTCCCAATGAAAAAACTCACAACAAACATGATTGTAAAGTAAATCACTAGTGGAATTGCAATGCGAACCACATCCATCGGAATTTGAACTATCAATTCCCCTTTTAGACTAAACATAATTACAATAGTAAATAATAAAGAGATTAAAGTAATTGGTGAAATAAAAGGCACATATTTATTTTGGAACCAGTCTTCTCCTTTTATAGCTATTAATGCGTAACGACTTATAATGCCCAATGCAAAAGGAAGACCTAGGTAAATACCAACACTCTCGGCAATTTGACCAATGCTAATGTTGACTTCAAAACCGGTATAACCAAAATAGGGAGGAAGAATCGTTATAAAAATATAGGCATAAACACTATATAACAATACTTGAAAAATACTGTTTAAAGCAATCAATCCTGCCGCATATTCTCTATCTCCATCAGCAAGATCATTCCAAACGACCACCATGGCGATACATCGTGCCAGACCAATAAGGATAACGCCTATCATGTATTCAGGATAACCGTTTAGGAATATTAAAGCTAGGAAAAACATTAAGATAGGACCTACAATCCAATTTAGGAAAAGGGAAGCACCTAGTACTTTTGTGTTTTTAAATACTTGACCTATTTGCTCGTACTTTACTTTGGCCAATGGTGGATACATCATTAAAATTAAACCAATAGCCAACGGAATATTTGTAGTTCCACTTGAAAAAGAGTTGATAAAATTACTGCTCGAAGGAATAAAATAGCCAACAGCTACACCTATAGCCATAGCTAAGAATATCCAAAGGGTTAAATAACTATCAAGAAATCCTAATTTTTTTCGGTTTGCTACTGGAGCACAATTATTTGCCGACATATTTATTTTTTAATTTGTGAGAATACATAAAAAAGTTCAGTAGCAATTTGCATACTTCTTTCATGGTATTTTTCTGCTTGTTGTGGTGTGTTATCAAATGCTTTTGGATCTTCAAAAGTGATGGGAATTCTTTTTTCGGCACCAGCAATAAATGGGCAACCATTGTCAGCACTAGAGCAAGTTAAAATGGCAGCAAACTCCGCTTGAGGATTGAAGTCGTCATCATAGGTTTTTGAAAAACCAATAATTGGATGCTCATTGTCCGTGTATTTTATGCTGTAAACAGGGTTGTTTCCCTCAGAAAGTGTTTTTACTTTGAATCCAGATTTAGATAAAGTTGCTGCTGCCATAGGGAATAGAGCAGTAGCCTCAGTTCCTCCAGAATAACTGAACACATTGCTAAAATTAAAATAAGACGCTGCAGTTTGTGCCCAAACTTGGGATAAATGGCTTCTTCTGGAATTGTGTGTACATATAAAGTTGAGCCTTATTTCCTCTTGATTGCTCACTTTAATTTGAATAAAATCAATTAAAGGTTGTAAAATTGTTCTACGTTCTTGCGAAATATTTTCTGGATGAAAAGATAGAATTTCCTTTTCGATTGCGGGAAAAATTTGTGTTTTTGATGGCATCATTTTCAGTAGTATATTTGGATTAGCAACAACCTCCACCAGGAGTACAGCTGTTGTTTTGAACTGGAATTTCAGAGATTTTAATTTTTTGTTTTTCTTGAGGAATTCCACATTGATCTTCTGCTAAACAAGCAGTAAGCTTATTTAACAAAGTGAAATCATTTCCATTGAAACCTAAATCGTATTTACCAATAGTTTCCGACTGGTATTCAACTTCAATTTCATAATCTTCGATGCCTAATACTTTTTCAGATAGTTCAATAATATCTAATAATTTTTTTGGTTTCAAGCGGTGTTCAAAATCATTGGCATCCCATAATTGAAAGTTCACTACGGTTTCTTTTCTTACTTTTCCACCACAATCAATAAAGTTTTTAGTGATTAAACCCACTTCTGTTACATGGAAATGTTCAGGAACATAAGTTCCGTTTGGCAATACAAAAGTTACGTTTTCTAACGTACTTAGCTGTTTTTTAATTTCAGATAGTTTCATATGAATATAATATTTGTTTTTTAAAAGAATATGGTATCGCCATTACTAAAATTATATTGTTTTTGAGTCATGGCAATTTCATGATTGGTATTTTTAAAAATTAACAACATTGATTTTTTTTATTTTCTAAATAGGTATTGATGTTTTCGAAAAAGCCTTTTATTTTTTCAAAACCTTCTTCGTTAAGACAATAACAGATTGCATTTCCTTCGAAATTTCCCTTTATTAGACCAGCATTTTTTAACTCTTTTAAGTGTTGCGAAACAGTGGGCTGTGCAAGCGGAAGTTCATTTACAATTTCGCCACAAACACAGCTATTCACTTTTATGAGGTGCTGTATTATAGCAATACGCGCCGGATGACCAATTGCTTTAGCTAAAATGGCCAATTCGTTTTGCTCCTCTGTAAAATGTTCTGATTTAGTAATTCCCATCGTTATATATTTATATTGCAATATTACGATAATAAAAAATAAGAATAAAATATTTTTTATTTTTTTATAAAAAGTATTGAAAGTGCCTTTTGAAATGAAATACTAATTAAATATTAAATAAAATTTTCTCTTTAGTAATATGCGTATTTTTATAGTAATTATCTTAAAAAAATATAAGATGAAACACTATGATATTATTATTGTAGGCTCAGGTGCTGGCGGATCGACTTTAGCTTACAAATTGGCAGATTCTGGAAAAAATATTTTAATAATTGAACGAGGCGATTTTATACCAATAGAAAAAGAAAACTGGGATAGTGAAGCAGTTTTTGTAAAAAACAAATACACAACTACCGAGCGATGGCTTGATAAAGAGGACAAAGAATTTCAACCGGGACAACATTACAATGTAGGCGGGAATACTAAATTATATGGAGCGGCACTATTTAGAATGCGAGAAAATGACTTTAATGAAGTGAAGCATTATGGCGGAATTTCTCCAAAATGGCCCATATCCTATTATGATCTTAAAAAATATTATTTAGAAGCTGAAAGATTGTATGCTGTTCATGGCGAAAGAGGGGCAGACCCCACAGAACCCGAAGAAGAAAACCCTTATTTATACCCACCTTTAAAACACGAACCGCGAATCCAACAGGTTTTTGATGAATTGAAAAATGCTGGCTTACATCCGTTTCCATTACCTATAGGCTTGAATCCTGATGATAAGAATAAAGCAAGCGCTCCTTTTATTTTAGATCGTTTTGATGGATTTCCAGACCCTACAGAACATAAGGCAGATGCTCATATCAATGCACTTAGAAAAGCGCTACAGCAAGACAATGTAAGTTTAATGACTAATGCTCAAGTCACCAAACTTTATACTAATAATTCAGGCACAGCCATTTCTAAAATGGATGTTCTTTACAATGGTGAAGTTGTAACCCTCACCGCTGATTTAGTAATTTTATCCTGCGGTGCAATTAATTCGGCCGTATTACTTTTAAAAAGTGCTAATACTATCTATCCCGCTGGCTTGGCGAATTCTTCAGGAATTGTTGGTAGGAATTATATGTTTCATAATAATTCAGCTATGATTGCTTTATCAACTACGGCAAACGATTCCAAGTTTGGGAAAACCTTTGGAATTAATGACTATTATCATAAGAGTGATGAATTTGAATTTCCCCTTGGACACATTCAAATGCTAGGCAAATCAGATAAGACACAAATTAGTGCCGATAGCCCAATTCCAGCGCCAGGATTTACATTTGAAATGATGGCCAAACATTCCGTTGACTTTTGGTTGGCTTCTGAAGATTTGCCTGATCCAAATAACAGGATAACTTTGGAAAGCCAAAAAATAAAAATAAATTACACACCCAATAATTTGAAAGGACATCATCTTTTAATGGATAAACTGAAATACAGTTTAGAACATTCGGGGAGCTTTTCTCATTTTATTCCTAAGAATATTTATTTTGGAAAAGACATGGATATAGCAGCAGTGGCACATCAAAATGGAACCATTCGTTTTGGTACTGATCCCAAATTATCTGCTTTAGATACTTTTTGTAGATCTCATGATGTAAAAAATTTGTTTGTTGTAGACGGAAGTTTTTTTGTTTCCAGCTCTGCAGTAAATCCAGCTTTAACCATAATGGCTATGGCATTACGAGTGGGAGATTATATTAAAAATGAACTACTAAATTAAAAGAATATGCAAAAACCAAATGAACGACTAGCAGGTCAAACTTGCATAGTAACTGGAGCGAATTCAGGAATTGGAGAAGCGGTGGCTATCGCAATGGGTAGAGACGGTGCTAATGTAGTGGTCAATTACGTTTCGAATCCAGAAATTGCCGAAGAGATTGCACATAAAATTTCGATGGATAACCTTTGTGGAGATGCAATAGCTATAAAATGTGATGTCAGTAAGGAAGAGGAAGTAATCGCTATGTTTAAACAAACAGTAAACCATTTTGGAACGGTTGATATTTGTGTACCTAATGCAGGTTTACAGCGTGATGCCCCAATGCACCAAATGACACTAGCCCAATGGCAACTGGTTATTGATGTGAATCTTACAGGGCAGTTTCTTTGTGCTCGTGAATCGATTCGGGAATTTTTACGAAGAGGAATGCGTCCAGATGTTTCTAAGTCATTAGGTAAAATTATTCAAATGAGTTCAGTACATCAAATTATTCCTTGGGCTGGCCATGCTAATTATGCTGCTTCCAAAGGAGGAATTGTGATGTTAATGGAAACAATTTGTCAAGAATACGCTCCCCATAAAATACGATGCAACAGTATTGCTCCTGGCGCCATAAAAACACCTATAAATAAGGAAGCTTGGGATACACCAGAGGCTTTAAACGAATTGAATAAACTAATTCCGTATAAACGAATTGGTATTCCTGAGGATATAGGAAGTACAGCAGTTTGGTTGGCTTCTGATGAGTCGGAGTACATAAATGGAACAACCATTTTTGTGGATGGAGGGATGACTTGCTATCCAGGTTTTACTACAAATGGTTAAAAAAACAGTTGGTTAAAAAAACAGTGAAATAAATGGTATCGAAAGAACAGCTGAGGATTAACGAAAATTATGCTAAAGAAAAAGATTGGCTTCATTGGGGACCATATCTTAGTGAGCGTCAATGGGGAACTGTAAGAGAAGATTATAGCGCGTCAGGTGATGCTTGGAACTATTTTACACACGACCATGCTCGAAGTAGAACCTATCGATGGGGAGAAGATGGAATTGCAGGTTTTTCGGATAAATATTGTAATATCTGTTTTGGTATAGGCCTTTGGAATGGGAAAGATGCTATTTTAAAAGAGCGCCTTTTTGGTCTAACTGGTCCAGAAGGAAATCATGGAGAAGATGTTAAGGAACTGTATTATTATCTTGAAAATACGCCATCTCATTCCTACATGAAACATTTGTATAAATATCCTCAAAACGAATTTCCTTATGATCAATTGGTTGCTGAAAATAAGAAGCGAAATCAAAATGAGTTAGAGTACAAATTGTTGGATACAGGAATATTTGATAATAATGACTATTTTGACATAATTACGGAATATGCCAAAGCCGACGCCGAAGATATTTTAATTAAAATCACCATCAACAATAGAAGTGCCAGTGCTGCTTCGCTTACTCTATTACCCACTTTATGGATTCGTAATTTTTGGAGTTTCAAAAAGGATATTGTAAAACCAGTCATCAAAAAAGAAGTAGCAGGAAATAAAACATTTGTATCCATTGTTCATCCTTTTGTAGGGAATTATAATTTTTATTTTGATGATGCTTCCAAGCTTCTGTTTACTGAAAATGAAACTAATGAAGAAGTAATTTTTGATAGTCCAAATGATCATCAATTTAAAAAAGATTTATTTCATGATGCAGTGATAAAGGATGATTTTTCATTGGCAGAAAAAAATAGTGAAGGAACAAAATTCAGTCCTTTGTATCAGCTTCATTTAGAAGCAGGAGCATCGTATTCCGTGCGATTGCGTATTTCAAAACAAGAAATAGAAAATCCTTTTGATGAGAATTTCGAGCAAATTGTTACTGAAAGACAAACGGAATGTTCGGAATTTTATGATGGAATAGCAGGAAACGACACCAAGGTTGAACCTGCAATTCAGCGTCAGGCATTTGCAGGATTATTATGGTCAAAGCAGTATTATAATTATGAAATAGAGACTTGGTTAGAGGGAGATGCCAAAGAACCTACACCTCCTGCAGCAAGATGGAATGGTCGAAATAGTGATTGGACCACGCTTCGGAATCACGATGTTATTTCGATGCCAGATGCCTGGGAATATCCTTGGTATGCCTCATGGGATTTGGCTTTTCATTGTGCCACTTTTGCATTAATAGATCCCGAGTTTGCAAAGCAACAGTTGCTGCTCTTTACCAGAGAATGGTATATGGCACCCAATGGTCAAATTCCAGCTTATGAATGGTCTTTTAGTGATGTAAATCCTCCTGTGCAAGCTTGGGCCGCTTTACAAGTTTTTAAAACTGACAAAAAGAAAAATGGAGTAGGGGATATTAAATTTTTGAAACGCATATTTAACAAATTGGCACTTAATTTCACTTGGTGGGTAAACCGATTGGACACTAATGAAAATAACGTTTTTGAAGGCGGTTTTTTAGGATTAGATAATATTGGGGTTTTTGATAGAAGTCATGGAATTCCGGGTAACGGACATTTAGAACAAGTAGATGGAACTTCTTGGATGGCTTTATACTGCTTGAATATGCTTGAAATGAGTTTAGAAATAGCCATGGAAGACGATTCATATGAAGATATGGCTACCAAGTACTTTGGACATTTTGTCTTTATTGCTGAGGCTTTAAACAAAATGAGTATTGAATTTATAGGGACTTGGGATGAGGAACAAGGCTTTTTTTATGATAAATTGGTCTTCCCTAATGGCGAGTTTATGCCAATTAAAGTGCGTTCCATAGCAGGATTATTATCTATGACAGCCGTTTTTTGCATCAAGAAAGAAACACTGGAGCGTTTACCCATTTTTAGAAAAAGTGTTTTGTGGTTTGAAAAATTTCGAAATGATAGTTTAAAATATCCCGTGATAACAGAACATACAGATGGAGGTGATTTGTTATTGTCATTGGTACCCAAAGATCGTTTACAAATATTAATGAAAGCGCTATTGGATGAAAATGAATTTTTAAGTCCACACGGAATACGGTCTTTATCTAAAGTGCATGAAGCCCCATATTGTATCAATATCGAAGGAGTGAATTACAGCATTAATTATGAACCAGCTGAATCAACTACGACACTTTTTGGAGGTAATTCAAATTGGCGTGGCCCAGTTTGGATGCCTTTAAATTATTTGTTTATTCAATCTTTAAAAGAATATTATTCCTATTGTGGAGATACTGTAAAGCTTGAATTTCCAACTGGTTCTAATAATGAAATGGATTTGCAGCAAATAACAAATGAGCTTAGTAAACGACTGATTTTAATTTTCGAAAAAGATGCAGAAGGAAATCGCCCTGTTCATGCCTTACATGCTATAAAGTACAAAGAGGCAGACTTTGAGAATTTAATTCTTTTTTACGAATATTTTCATGGAGATACTGGTAGGGGTGTGGGTGCTGCTCATCAAACGGGGTGGACTGCTTTAATAGCCAATTTAATTCATGAAACCCAATAATTAGTTTAAGGCAAAAATCACTTTTGTACGAAAGATGGATTCTAATTATTTAAAGATTATATTATAATGGAAAGCAAAGTACTTAAAACGGTTGTAGTTTATCTCGGAGGATTGTTAACCGGATTATCCTTGATTATTTATCCTGCTCTAGGGCCTATTTTTACTGACTCTGCTCATTTTGGATTCAGTAGCAATCAGTTCAGTAGTATTTTTATACCACAAACTATTTTGGCTATTTTTTCGGCTTTGTTGACTCCTTTTTTTGTTTCAAAATGGGGCGTGAAAAATGTTTTGCTCCAAGGGTGCATATCACTGGCTTTTACCCTGTTTTTATTATTCATGAGCCATTTTTTTATACATGAAAAAACAAAAGCTTTATTTTTAATTTATTCTGGCACTTGTTTTTTGGGTCTTGGTTTCGGATTGGTAATAACGGTGCTCAATCCGCTAGCTTTTCAGCTTTTTCCAAATAACGAATTGGCATCTATTTCCGGACTCCATTTTTCATTAGGATTGGGTACTGCAGGCGCACCACTGCTCGTTAGTATGTTACATAACCCCAATTTGTGGTGGTATTTACCCCTAATAGTTTTTGCATTAGTACTAATCTTATTGGTGTTTGTGTTATTTTTAAATTTAAATAAGCAGGAGAATACTTTGCAGGCCAGTACTTTAAAAATCCCATTGCGTTTATGGGGATTTGTCCTTATTGTTATTCTTTATGGAATTTGTGAGGGTACTTTAGGTAGTTACGGTGCCGTTTTCCTCAAGAACCAAGGTTTTTCAATTAAAACAGCTGCAGTAGGACTCGCTTTGTTTTGGGGTGGATTGGCTTTTGGGAGAATTGTTTTTGGACTCTTATCAGCTCGTTTTAAAATGAAAGGCATTACATTACTATCGGCTTTGTTAATCGTTTTTATGTTTTACTTGATTCCAATGAGCACAGTTGAAAATTGGAGTCTTTTAGGAATGGCATTAGTAGGAATTTTGATGTCTTCCTTATTTCCTTCTTCAGTAAATTGGGCTACACAAGAAAATACAAGCCAAGCTATAATGGTATCTGGTTTGATGGTAGCATCACTTCAGTTTGGAACTGGCATCAGTACTAATTTTCTTGGATTTTTAAGTGCAATTTATCCATTAGCATTATTGTTTAAATGGATGGGGCTCATCGCTTTTGGAATGGTTGGATTAATGTGGTACATGCAAAAAAAATCTAAAAGCAAAAGTTGATATCTACTTATTAATTTTTAAAGTATAAAGGTGTCTTTTGGTATGGCATGAAACCCTATTTGTTTTACTTTGTTTTCAATATCAGTAATATTCACTATCTTATTAGTGTGAACAGTAAATTCTCGCGGGAATATTTCTAAATTGACGATAACATTTTTTATACCTTCAAGTTCCAATAAATTTTTTTTGATTTCTAGTAAATCAGTCTCTTCCATGGCATTTGTTCCAAAAACTTTACCATGATTATCTGGGATGACATTGTTTGTTAGGAGGCTCATATTTTTTATATAAAATGGTTAATACTTATCTAAGAAGTTACTATAAATTTAAGCATTTATGTTCTATTATTTTTTATTTAATTGATTATTATGTTTAATAATAGGAAAGCTATTAAATATTAAATGATTAACTTAGTGTTTAGTAGTCAACTAGTTAAAACGAAAAAAAATGAAAAATTCAGATAAAAATTCAGATTCTTTAAAAAAAAGTAAAGAAGATAAAAACAAACTCCCAGATTCTCTTAATTATCCTCCAAGTGAAGATATTTACAATCAATTTCATAAAGAGAGTGATATTAACCCAGATGATATTACCAAAAAGAAAATCCCAGTAGAAATAAATAATCGTACTAAGTTGAATGAAAAAGACTTTGAAGAAGATATGTCTGGTGGTGATTTAGATATTCCTGGTTCCGAGTTGGATGATGCTCAGGAAAATGTTGGAAGTGAAGATGAAGAAAACAATCATTACAGTATAGGTGGTGACAACCACAATGATTTAGAGGAAAATAACGGCAATCAATAGACTCATTTTTATAAATATGCTATTGAAAATCGATTCTATTAATGTCTTTTATTCAAATTGTTTTGAATCTATTATATTCTTTAAGTTAGCAACACTAAGTCCCCATTTTATAAGATTATTGTTGTAGATCTCACGGTATTTATTAATTATGGTGTAATATTGGTTTTGAAAATCGGTAGTCATATCATAATTCCACCTGTTGTCTCTAAATACGGTTTCAAAATTGAATACGTTTCCCACTAAATTTTTATAATCATTGATTAATTGTGCCTGATTATTTAATTTTAATAATGGTGCTATTTCTTCAGTATAGAATTCAACGGCCGTTGCATTGATCGCTAATCCTTTTTCTAGCCATTGATTTTGTAAAGAATCATCGGTGTATTTATAAAAATCATCTATCAACTTATCTGAAAATGTTTCGGGAAGAATAATGTTTTTTAATTTTGAATTTAGCATACCATTTGCGTCATATTTCAATTGAGAATTAGGAATCATAGTGGAATTAAACAAATACCATTCAAAATCCAGCATTAATGAAATTAGCTTTTTTGTTTTAAGTTTATCTAACCATGTTTTATAATGAACTAGACCTTTTGGAAAAAGCTCTAAATCAATTACCATTTGGTGTGTTTCTATACCATCGTTTACATGTAATACTGTGGCAACATGATATCCCCAATCAATTGTTCCATTAGGAGAGAGCTCTTTTTTATCAATAAATGTGATTAATTGTGAATTTGAATTGGAATAAATACCAGGAGAAAAAGCCCAAATTTTAGATGTTATAATCCCTTTTGATTCTAATAGCAAGCTTATATAATGCGACAAATTATGACAATTTGCTTGCTGATACCCTACAGGCAATGATGCCTTCAATATATCCTTGAATACTTTTTTAGCAGTATCTTGATCTACAATTGAAGCTTTTGCAGGGGTTAATATTTGATGTTTTGATTTAATGATTTTTTTTTTTTAGTATTAAACTACTGGAATTACATCTACTTCCACTTTGACTTTATGTTCTCCTGAACTAAATATTATTCCTCTAAGTGGAGAAACATCAGCGAAATCTCTACCGTATGCAGTAACAATATGCCTTTGTTGTGGAATCATATTGTTAGTAGGATCAAATTCACACCACCCCATTTCAGGAATATAAACAGATATCCAAGCATGTGATGCATCAGAACCTTCTAACTTTATTTTACCTTTTGGTGGTAAAGTTTCAATATAACCGCTTACATAGCGTGCTGGAATACCTGCACTTCTTAGGCAAGCGATAGCCAAATGAGAAAAATCTTGGCAAACCCCTTTTTTTTCTTTCAGTACTGTACTGATTGGTGTATTTACATTTGTTGATCCTGATCTAAAGTCAAAATCGGTAAATATTTTTTTTGTTAAATTCATAACACATTCAAAAAGCGGGGCTTCTGGAATAAGGCAACTTTGAGCAAAGGCAATTATATTGTCATCCCAATTGATAAATTGACTAGGTAATTGATAAATTAAAAGGTCCGCTTTAAGGACAGGATTGGCATTGATTTTTAATGTAGTTTCTTCACAGGAAATGGTGCTCCAGGGTTGAACTACATTTTTTAAAACTTCTATTTCACTAGACACAATAACATTCAATTTGGTGTGTGACTCGTGTAAAGAAAAATAATGTTGAATATTTCCAAAATAATCCTTTCTACTATAAATTTTAGAAGGTTTTGGCTCTATTTCTATTTTAAAATTGGTACAAATTTGTCTGGCTGAACTTTGCGGTTGTAAACACAATACGCTTTGGTAATTGTGAACAGCATTCACATAAGTGTAAAGGGTTTTGTGTTTTAGTTTATATTTCATCAGAATTCATATTGTCTAAGGTGTCTAAAATGGAGTGTTGGATAACAGAATGATTAAAGTATAAACTAGCCAAGTTAGTTGACACATTCGAAATTAGATCAAAAACATCTGAAAGTGTTTGGTCTAGTTCAGGTCGAAAAAGAGTATCGCTATCCGCTTGTATTAAACGATTAGCATCAATTAATTTTATAATTGTACTTGCTTCCAAAACTGATTTTTCAGCAAGACTTAATCGATTTGGTTCTATTGTTTTTGGCAATTTAGAAAGATAAGAAGAAAGCGTATCGAGTAAAAAAGTAAGTGTATACGGTAGGTTTTGCTCTAAAAAAACCATATTAATAACAGCTTTCAAGCTTAAATGAGACTTATAAATGTTTCTGTATTGGGCTAATAAATGATGGTTTTCTAAAATAGCTTCCATTAAAACACTTTCTTCTTCTTCAACTTTTTTATAATTGAAAGTATATTTGAAAACAGAAATCAATGATAAAATGCGCTCTACATTTTTCCCTATTTCCAATAGGTAGAAGCCATTATCTCTAGGTAATGTTTCATAAACATTTCCATAAAAAGAGAAAAGACGAATATGTAATTTATCAAGACCGTGATTTACTTGGTTGATATTACTCGTGTTTGAACTTTTTAGCGCAACAAGACTGTCTTCTACTAAATTAATAATTCGGCGGGTATCGTGATTCCATTTTTCACTTACTTGATTTAAGGTATTTAACAACGCCTGAATATTATAAGTAACAGATCCAGGTTTTTTTGAATCACTAATTAAAAGAAGTAATTCAGGAATTGGATTAGCAATGGTATCGTCAATGTTTACTTCTGGATCACTTTCCTTTTCTTTTCCTACAAATCCTGGATAGGTATGAGTAAGATGAGTAAGAGATTTGAGAAGTACTATTAAAAAAGCAGGTTGCTCATTTTCTTTATTAGTAACATTTTCATTAAGGCGACTCAAGATTATTTTTAAAAAACTTCTCAAAGCCATTGTTCTTTCACACAGGCGCCCTACCCAAAATAAATTTTCGGCATTTCTACTTGTTAATGAATTGTTTAGATGATTTGTTAGGTTTCTACGTTCTACATAACTTTCATTATATTCATTTGGGGTATCAGTTATAATCCAAGTATCTTTAGACAAACCTCCTAAACGGTTGGACACCTCAAACTTTCCTTTTATTGCAGAGCTGCGGGTTAATCCACCTTGCATAACTCTATACTCGTTTCCATCAGAAATTAAAAAAGCTCTCATTGCAGCAAATCTGGGTACAATTTCTCCATCAATAAATGATGGGGTAGTAGATAAACTAACCTCTTGTTGTGCTACAAAATCCTTTGGATTTTTACGAATCATGATTCTCAAGTCTTCCAATTGCTGTTTATCAAGAAGACGTCCATAAATGGATCTAAAACCTTGTTTCCGATTTGTTTTTTTAATAATTAGTTTGGGTAAATTGTCAAGAACATAATTCAGTTCTTTTTTTTGACCGCACCACCATGTAGCTATAGAACTTAATATTAAAGGTTCTTTTAATAAATATTTACAGGCATTTTGCATAAAAGCCATCAAACCATGATTTTCTAAAACACTGGTTCCAGGCGGATTTATAACAGCGACATTACCTAAACGGATTACTTGCAGTAAACCAGGAATTCCTATTAATGAATTTCTTTTTAATTCTAATGGATCACACCATTCATCATCGACTCTTTTAATAATGACATCTACACGTTCTAGTTGGTCAATAGACTTCAACCATACATAGCCATCTCTAACTACTAAATCGCTTCCTTGCACAAGTGTATAACCTAAATGTGAGGACAAATATACGTGTTCAAAATAGGTTTCATTTCCAGGTCCAGGTGTTAAAAAAACTACATTTGGATTTTCGTTAGTGTTGTTTCCAAGTGCATCAACAGTTTGTTGCAGGTCATTAAAATAAGGAGAAAGTCTGCTTCTAAACATTTTTTTGTTCAGTTCAGGAAAAACTTTACTCATTACAATTCGGTTTTCTAGCGCATATCCTGAACCTGATGGTGACTGAGTTCTATTATCCAATAACCACATTTTTCCGTCCGGCCCTCTAGCTAAATCACAGGCATAATTAAGTAATTGTATGTCTAGTTTTTGTCTAATATCAAAACAAGGCAATAGAAAACCAGAATTATCAAAAATTAATTCAGCTGGAATAATTGAATTTTTTATTAATAATTGTGGTCCATAAATATCTTTTAGAATTAAATCGTAAAGATGTGCTCTTTGTCTTAACCCTTTTTCAATGGTTTCCCATTCTGATTTATGGATTAAAAACGGAATTGGATCTAGTTTCCACGCACGATTAGGTTCATTATTATTGTCATAAACATTATAAGTAACTCCGTTTTCTCTTAGTTTTTTTATAATTTCTTGATTACGTAATTCTAATTCTTCAAGACCTATAGATTCTAAAGTATCAAAAAGCTTTTGCCAATACGGTTTTACTTGACCGTTTTTGTCAAGTACTTCATCGTACGTATTTATTTTCTCTTTATAAGATTGGAGTAATCCCAATGAAATATCTTGAATCATTTGTTAATTGTAAATGAATTGCGTTTTTTATAATTGGCAAAATAAAGGTTTTTAAAGCGAACAACAATGCAATTATTCTATTCTTTTGCTTTCCAATAATGTCTTAAATCTAATGTGTAAGGGTATTCAGGGTTAATAAGTTCAATGGGAGTATCAAGTTTAAGTTCGGATTTAGACTCTACTAAAAAGCGAGAAGTTGCACTATTATTTATTATAATTTCTTTCTCGTTTTCCATGTCATTATGTACTGAAGATGGTGTATGACCAAAATCCCAAAAGCGACTTATCTTTCTTGATTCTGCTTCAAAACTATTCACAGGCATAGTTTCAAAACTTCTTCCGCCTGGATGTGTTACAAAATAGGTACAGCCACCGATTACTTTATTATTCCAAGTATCTACAATATCAAAAACCAATGGAACATCTACACCTATATTTGGGTGTAAAGCGGATGGTGGATTCCATGCTTTATATCGTATTCCTGCTACATATTCTCCTTTTGTACCAGTACTTCTTAAAGGAATTCGGCAGCCTTTACATAGTAAAATATGGCGTTCTGGTACAATTCCAGAAACTTTTACTTGTAAACGTTCTAATGAGGAATCTACAAAACGAGAGGTTCCAGAGCCTGAGAGTTCTTCACCAAGTACGTGCCATGGTTCAATACCTAATCGAATTTCTAATTGGATATTATCAATAGTCACATTACCATGGTGAGGATATCTAAATTCGAAAAAAGGATCAAACCATGAAATGTCAAAATTATATCCAGCATCTTTTAAATCATTAACTACATCAATCATGTCCAAATAGGCAAAATGAGGCAACAAAAACTTATCATGTAGTTCAGTTCCCCAACGGACTAATTTTTTCTCATATGGGTTTTTCCAAAATTTTGCAACCAAGGCACGAACTAATAAATTTTGAACTAAATTCATGTGTTTGTGAGGTGGCATATCAAAAGCTCTTAACTCTAATATTCCCAAACGTCCTGTTGATGAATCAGGAGAATATAATTTATCGATACAAAATTCTGAACGGTGCGTATTTCCAGTGATATCAGTTAATAGGTTTCTGAAAATTCTGTCCACCATCCAAAAAGGAACTTCTTTGTCTTTTGGGATTTGATCAAAAGCAATTTCCATTTCGTAGAGACGCTCATCACGACCTTCATCAATACGCGGTGCTTGACTTGTTGGTCCAATAAAGGGTCCAGCAAAAAGGTAACTTAAAACGGGATGGTGTTGCCAATAGGTGATTAAGCTTCGCAATAAATCAGGTCTTCTCAATAGGGGACTATCCTCAGGCTTTTCAGCTCCTAATGTTACATGGTTCCCTCCTCCAGTTCCAGTATGACGACCGTCTACCATAAACTTATCGGTGCCTAAACGAGATAGAAATGCCTCTTCATATAGCGCCGTTGTGTTGTCTACAATTTCTTGCCAAGATTTGGCTGGATGTACATTTACTTCAATTACACCTGGATCTGGGGTTACCATCATTTTTTCGACTCTGTAGTCCGACTTTGGTTGATATCCTTCAATTCTTACTGGCATTTGTAATTTTTCTGCAGTAATTTCTATCGAAGTAATTAAATCTACATAGTCTTCTAAATAATCAGTTGGAGGAAGAAAAATGTACAACATTCCATCGCGCTCTTGTATACACATGGCGGTAATAAAAGTGTCTACTTCAAATAATAAAGATTCTTCTTCTTTTTTTTCTTCTTTTTTAGATAATACTTTTTTGACAGACTGAATGAGTTTTGAAATGGTCCCATAACGTTTGTTTATTTTTTCTGAATAATCACCTAAAGCGGGTAAGTCTTCAAATAAACTTCTATCTACAACTGTTTCTCTCTTATTTTTAGAAATTTTTGGTAAGGAATCCAATGGTAAACGCAATCCAATTGGAGAATTTCCAGGAATTAAAAAGCAATTGCCTCTTCTAAATTCCCAAGCACAACTTTCCCAATTATCATTATTGTGATTTTTTTGTATTGGCAAAACAAATCCTGCTGGATTATTCAAGCCTTTTTCTAATACCTTTGCCAAATTATGACGTTCCATAGAATCTTTTAAATTCACTTTCAATGGATCTAAATTCATTGGAAGTTTACCTTCTTCTAGAGCCCAATAGATTGGATCTTCGTAAGTTGGTAATATGTTTTTAGTGTCAATACCTAAAAATTTGGTCAATTCGACAGCAAATTTTTCAGCATCGTGAAAAGTAAATTGAGTTTCACCTTCTTTTGCTACTAGCGCATCATTTTTCCACAAAGGGAATCCGTCTTTTCTCCAGTATAGTCCATATTGCCAACGTGGGAATAACTCTCCAGGGTACCATTTTCCTTGTCCAAAATGCAGCAAGCCTCCATGAGCAAATCGTTTTTTTAAACGAAGGGCTAAATCATAAGCTAGTTTACGTTTCAATGGTCCATCGGCTGCAGTATTCCATTCGGCTCCCTCAAAATCATCAATAGAAATAAAGGTGGGTTCTCCACCCATTGTTAAACGCACATCACCTTCAATTAAATCCTTCTCCACTACATTTCCTACCGCCATGATGTCTTCCCATTGACAGTCAGAATAGGGTTTAGTTACCCTTGGGTCTTCATGAATGCGAGTTACTTTATTTTCAAATTCAAAACTTACTTCACATTTTTCTGTTGCACCTGTAACTGGCGCTGCACTTTCATAATGGGGAGTACAACATAATGGTATATGACCTTCACTTGCAAAAAGTCCAGACGTAGGATCCAGTCCAATCCATCCTGCTCCAGGAAGATAAACTTCGGCCCAAGCGTGTAAATCAGTAAAATCGTTTTCTGGTCCAGAAGGGCCATCAAGTGATTTTATGTCGGGTGCTAATTGCACAATATAGCCAGAAACAAATCGTGCAGCTAAACCAAAGTGACGTAAAACATGAATTAATAGCCATGCAAAATCTCTGCAAGAGCCACTTTTTATTCGTAATGTTTCTTCTGGTGTTTGTACTCCTGCCTCCATTCGTAGATTATAAGAAAGCGTTTTGTAAACTTCTTGGTTCAGATAAACTAAAAAATCATTTATTTCTATGGAATCATTTAGTTTTATTTTTTCAATAAATTTTAAGAATATGGGACTTTCTTCACTCAATTTTAAATAAGGAATTAATTCTTGTTCCAGTATAGTATCATATTTAAAGGGATACTTTTGAGCATATTCTTCTACAAAATAATCAAAAGGGTTGATGACTTGAAGTTTTGCAATAACTTCGACTTCGACTTTTAATTCTTTAATTTTTTCAGGAAAAATAACTCTAGCTTGATAATTCCCAAAAGGGTCTTGTTGCCAATTGATAAAATGATCCTCAGGACTTATTTTAAAAGAGTATCCTTCTATAGCCGTTCTAGAATGTACAGCTGGACGAAGTCTAAAAACATGAGGGAATAATTTAACGCTTCGGTCAAATTTGTAAGTTGTTTTGTGTGAAATAGCGATTTTTATTGACATAATTTAGGCGTGTTATCTTTGAATAGTAGTAGTATAACAAATATTGCAAAAAAATCATAGTTTATGCTTTTTTTATGATAATAATCGACCTAATTTTTTGCTATGATTGCTTTTTTTACATTTTATAATTGCGAATTATGTAACAAGAATTAAATTATTCAAATTCTAAATCCTATCGTTTATATCAATTATGGGTAGATTTTTTTTAAACCTATTTTTAAAAAAAGAAAGGGGAACCTTTTGTAATTTGTTAAATAGTTCTTAGTGAATATTGATGTAGGTGTATAGTGCGAAAAGCACCATTAGAATAATTATAATGATAACATTTATCAGTAAAATTACACTACTTTTTAATAAAGAAATCATGATTTTTTCTCCATAAAATCTTCGGTGTGCAGGAAAAAAGTAATACAGCATCCAAAAAATGCCAATCGATTTGAGACCAAAATGAACCCAAGTCAAAATAGGATTTTCACCAAACAACAGAAAGAGTTTGTCTATAAAGAACAGGGTTAAAATCAATAAGAGTAGAAACGAAAAATAATGCAAAGTAAAAATACCATTATCAAAGTAGTACCATTTTTTTTTGTCATGAAAAACCCATAGTATAAAAGCAAAAACAGGCATATACATAAACAGTACCTTTGGGAGGTTATGCGTAAATGATTCACTGAATTTCTCAATGATTTCCTCATTTGTATTTTCTTCTTTTACAGCAAGCCATTTTTTTAGGAACCAATATTCGGTTTTGCTTACTTTTGCTTTTTCTGCCCCATTTTTTTGTATTGAGTCTAGTTCATTAATAGATTTATAACCAAAATCAGCCACTTCTTTTTTGTTTATTTTAGTAGTGTCAATTTTAGTAGTTTGTAGTAAAATCTTTTTAATAGTATCATTATTTTTTTGAGATAATATTCCAACTTTTGTTAATCCATCGACGCTTTTTTCTTCAATATGTAATGAATCAATTGAGGGGATATTTACTTGAGTTTTTTCTATAGTAATTGGAATTGTTACTTCTTTTGTGTCGCTAGTTGGGAATAAGGATAGTAATAAAAAGGTAACGAAACTAATAAAAATATAAAGACGTACAGGCGCTAGAAATGATAATCTTTTTCCAGAAAGATAAGCTTTAGTTAATGCTGCAGGTTTGAAAAATAAATAAAAAATGGTTCTCCAAAATGCATTGTCGTAATGGGTTAAATCTTCAAAAAAATGAATAAAGATATGATGAAAAGACTTAGTGCTTATCGTGTTTTCTTGACCGCAATTGGGACAGTAACGTTGGTCAACAACATAATTACAATTAAGGCATGTTTTATCTATTCGTAACTTTTCTTTTGACATAAGCAGTGTTGTAAATGAAATCTATTTTGGTAAATCTATTATTTTTTTATTTGATTTATAATTGCTGTCCTATAGTTTTAATGTTTAATTAACTAGTATGTTTTTATTTGCGACTTACTTTTATAGTGGTTGCATTTAATCTAATTTAAAAAGGTTAAGTTAAATTTTTTTTTTTAATGTAAATGTATATTCAATAAAAAAAGCCTACAACAAAATCATTTTGTTGTAGGCTTTATGTTTTAGGTATTTAAAATGATGCTTAAAAAATAATTTTTGATTGCCAACCGCAATTCTTTTAGAAAACACATGAGGGTGTGTTTATAAAAAGGAAGCATCACTGTAAATAAACTTTTATTATAATTTTAATTGTTTAGTCATTATAAACATTAGTTCCATGCTCATGAATATCTAAACCATCAATCTCTTCTTCTTTGGTAACTCTTAGTCCCATAGTTTTCTTTAATATAAATAATACGATAAAAGAAGCTCCCATTGCCCATGCTACAATTGCTGCAACACCTGTGATTTGTACAATTAATTTATCAAAACCACCACCATAGAATAAACCACCATCAGTAGCAAAAAATCCAACTAATATAGTTCCTAATGCACCACAAACTCCATGAACTGAAACCGCTCCAACTGGATCGTCAATTTTTAATTTTTTGTCGATAAATTCAATTGAAAATACAACTACAACCCCACAAATTAATCCAATAATTAGAGCTCCTAATGGGCTTACAGCTGCACAACCTGCTGTCACACCAACTAATCCAGCCAAAACTCCATTTAAAGTCATTGAAATATCTGGTTTTTTGTAAAATATCCAAGTTAAAAACATAGCTGCTAACGCACCTGCAGCACCTGCTAAATTTGTTGTAATAAATATAGCTGCTACTTTAAAAGCGTTATCACCAGATATTGCAAGTTGAGATCCTGGGTTGAACCCAAACCATCCTAACCAAAGTATAAATACCCCTAAAGCTCCTAGCATTAAACTATGACCTTGTATAGCATTTGATTTTCCATCTGTGTATTTTCCAATTCTAGGGCCTACCATAGCAGCAGCTACTAAAGAAGCAGCTCCACCAACAGCATGTACTACAGTTGATCCAGCGAAATCAGTAAATCCCATTTTAGCTAGCCATCCACCTGCATTCCATACCCAGCTACCAGAAATAGGGTAGATTATTAATGTCATTAATAAAGAGAAGATTAAATAAGTAGTAAATTTTGTTCTTTCAGCAATCGCTCCAGAAACTATAGTTGCTGCAGTTGCTGCAAATACAGTTTGAAAAAATAAACTATGCATGTCTGGAAGACTATCAAAAAAAGCATATTGCTTCATATCTCCAACCAATCCTCCAATAGAATCTCCGTACATTAACGAATATCCTACTGCCCAGAAAGCAAGACTTCCAATACAGAAATCCATTAAATTTTTCATTATAATATTTCCAGTATTTTTTGATCTAGTAAAACCAGTTTCTACAAGTGTAAAACCGGCTTGCATAAAAAACACTAAACTTCCGGCGATTAACACCCACATTAAGTCCATTGCAGCATTCGTATCCATAATATATATTTTTATTAGTTAGTTTTAAAAGTGATTTAGTTAACAGCGTCTGTTCCTTTTTCTTTGGTTCTTATTCTATACGTTTCTTGTACATCAGAAACAAATACTTTACCATCGCCCACCATTCCGGTAGCGGCTGCATTCAAAATAGCGTCAACTGTTTTTTCTAGAAAAGGATCCGAAACTACAATGGAAATGTATCTTCTTTGTATATCTGTTGTACTGTAAGTAATACCTCTATACACGTGTCCTTCTTTCTCGTTACCAACTCCAGTAACGTCCCAATACGTAAAAAAATTAACTTCTATTTTGTGTAAAGCTTCTTTAACTTCATCAAATTTTGATTTTCGAATAATGGCTTCGATTTTTTTCATAATTAAGTGGATTTTATAATTGATTTATTTTGTTTAAGTATTTTTCCTTGATTTTTTTTGTGATTTTCTAATCAGAAAATAAGCAAATAATTTTTGGGAATTAGAAATTTTGATAGTGTTTGTTTTTTTGTGATTAATTTAGTATTTGATTTATATACAGTGAATTTGTATTTAATTAGTGTATTATTCAATAATAACAATGATTTATTGTTTATTATCTGTTAAAATCTATTTTTTTTCAGTGACGAATTTATTAACTTTTATTTAAGAATTATAAATAAGAACTGAGTTTTTGGATAAAAAAAGGTAGAATTATTAATTACAAAATATCCTTTCAAAATAATAAAGAATATTCATTATAGATTTAAATAATTGCACTATTCACAATTAAATTTTTTAACTATACCCCCATTTTTTTGAGTTATTTTTAAATATTACAGGATAAATATTCTTAATGTTTCATCTTTTTATAGGTGAATTTTTAATTTTAAGTAAAATAAAGGGGGGTGTAGTCTTAATTTTATTTTATAACAAAAGTTATTTATGATTATTGAACAGTTTTAATAGTAGTAAGAAATCTATAGTAATAACAAATGTTTAAAAATTGTTTTAGACACGATATAAAAGGCCTTTATCTAGATGAGCGATAATTATAAAATGGACATCAATCTTTTTTGATTTATTAACCTCATTCTTGGTGACATAATTAAAAAATAAATGGGTATATTTCATTATATAAAAAAAAAGAGGACTATTTTTCTGATAAACTGTATATTAGAAAATTAAAACTGATATTTTTACAGTTGATAAAAAAAATAATTTCAAACGATACTTAAATACGAGATACAATGCAAATAGGACTGATAGGATTAGGAAAAATGGGCTTTAACCTAGCCTTAAACTTGCAAAGAAATGGGTATGATGTGGTAGCCAATGATGTTAATACCGACTTTGTAGCTAAAATAGAGAAAGAAGGAATAGATACGGCTAATTCAGTTGCTGTATTAACCGAAAAATTAACCGAGCGAAGAGTGATTTGGATTATGGTTCCCGCAGGAGAAATTGTAGATAAAGTTATTTTTTCTTTAATCCCTTTTTTAAATAAAAACGATATTGTCATCGATGGAGGAAATTCTAATTTCAAAGATTCAAAACGCAGGTATAAAATTTTAAAAGAAAATGGGTTTTGCTATTTGGACTGTGGTACATCTGGAGGAACTTCTGGTGCATTAAATGGCGCTTGTACGATGGTGGGAGGAGATAAAGAAGTATTTGATTATGTAGCAGAAGTTTTTGAGAATATTTCAGTTCCTAATGGATCTTTATATACAGGTGCTTCTGGGAGTGGCCATTATACTAAAATGGTTCATAATGGAATTGAATATGGAATGATGCAATCAATTGCAGAAGGATTCGAAGTGTTTGAACATTCTGAATTTGATATTGATTTCGAAAAAACAGCAAAACTGTTCAATCATGGTTCTGTAGTACGCGGTTGGTTAATGGAATTGACTCAAAATGCTTTCTCAAAAGATCCTAAACTCGAGGGTATAAAGGGAGTTATGCATTCCTCAGGAGAAGGAAAATGGACACTTGAAGAAGCATTGGATTTAGGCGTGCCAACACCTGTTATAGCGTTATCGATAATGATGCGTTATCGTTCTCAAATGCAAGATACATTCTCTGGTAAAGTAGTTGCGGCCCTCCGAAATGAATTTGGTGGTCATGCTGTAGAAAAAAACGAATAATTTTCCACAATTCGCTAGAAAACTAAAAGAGTGTAAAATTTAAATTCTAACTTATGTCCATACTGATTTTAATTGCAAGTATCCTTTTGTTGCTATTTTTAATAACCGTTCTAAAATTTAATGCATTTATCTCTTTACTATTGGCTTCTTTTTTTGTTGGTATAGTAAAGCTAATGCCTTTTGGAACAATTGTTAATTCCATCCAAAACGGAATAGGTAGTACTTTAGGATCTTTGGTCTTAATTTTGGCTTTTGGAGTCATGCTTGGAAGTTTACTATCCGAGAGTGGTGCAGCACAACGAATCAGTACTGTTTTAATCAATTCCTTTGGTGTGAATCAAGTAAAATGGGCCGTTTTAGTTACTGGTTTTGCTGTAGGAATTGCCATGTTTTATAATGCTGGTTTTGTTATTTTGATTCCAATGGTTTTTGCCATTGCGGCCAATACGAAACAACCCTTTATTTATCTAGGTATTACCATGGCATCGGCCTTATCAATTACACATGGTTTTTTACCTCCACATCCTGGACCAACTGCAATAGCAGTAATTTTCAAGGCAGATATTGGTAAAACATTATTATATGGAATTTTAGTTTCTATTCCTGCTTTGCTAGCTGCAGGAATTATTTTTCCTGAATTTATAAAAAAAATTGTAACGAATCCGCCTAAAGGATTATTCGAAAGTAAAACTTTTACTGAAGGAGAAATGCCTTCTTTCTTGACAAGTTTCATGATTGCACTCACTCCCGTTATTTTAATGGGGATAGGGACTTTGAGTGCTTTTATTTTACCAGAAGGATCGGATTTGCGGACCACATTAGAGTTTATAGGAAATCCAACTACTTCGATGTTGATTACAGTATTATTTGGTATTGTTTTTTTAGGGATAAAACGAGGGCAAAAGATGATGGACATTATGGATAAATTTAGTACTTCTATGAGTTCTGTCACTATGATAATTTTAATAATTGGTGCTGGTGGTGCTTTTAAACAACTATTGATTGATAGTGGAATTGGATCTGATTTAGCTACTTTTTTTGATGGCTCTACACTTTCACCCTTATTTTTGGGTTGGCTTATTGCTACTATTATACGCATTGCATTAGGATCGGCCACGGTTGCAGGATTAACTGCTGCAGGTATTGTTCAACCCTTAGTGATAAGTTCTGGGGTCAGTCCTGAATTGATGGTTTTATCAATAGGAGCAGGAAGTTTAATGTGCTCTCACGTAAATGATACTGGTTTCTGGATGTTTAAAGAGTATTTTGGAATCAGTATTAAGGATACTTTTCGTTCATGGACAGCAATGGAAACTATAGTTGGTGTTACAGGGTTAGTAGGGGTGTTAGTTCTTAATTTATTTGTAGGTTAATAAGAACGAAATCATGGATGATAAAAAAATGTATGTTGGTATCGATATAGGAACGACAGCAACAAAAGCGGTATGTTTCAATAGATCAGGTAAAGTAATTTATGAGTATTCAAAAGAATATCCATTGTATCACCCAGAATTCGATCAAAGTATTCAAAAACCAAATGAAGTTCTTGTTGCAGTTTTAGCTTGCATTAATCAAATTACAAAGGAATATCAGCCTGAGTTTATCAGTTTTAGTTCGGCAATGCAAAGTGTTTTAATCATTGATGAATTAGGAAATCCATTAACAGATGCTATTATTTGGGCAGACAATCGTGCACATGAATTTGCAGAATCGCTTAAAGTAACAGATGTAGGAAAGAGGTTCTATCAAAAAACGGGAATCCCTATTCATACTTTTTCACCAATGACCAAAATCGCTTGGTTGAAAGAACATAAAAAAGGAGTCTTTTCTAAAGCATTTAAATTTATTAGTTTAAAAGAATATGTATGGCATCAGCTTACTGGAGAATATGCAATAGATTCTTCCATGGCATCGGGTACCGGAATAATGAATATTCATAATTTAGAATGGGATCCTGAGATTTTAAAATTTCTAGATATTCATTCGAATCAATTATCAAAAATTGTAAAACCCACCCATTTTTGTAAAGGATTAAATGATCAATTGTTATATGTTATAGGAGGGGGAGATGGAGCTTTGGCCAATTTAGGTACTGGAGCAATGGAACCTGGAAAAGTGGCGTTAACAATAGGAACAAGTGGAGCAGTACGCTTACCAATCGAGAAACCTTTTATAGATTCCCAAATGCGAACGCAATGTTATCATTTGATAGATAATCAATATTTAACACTAGGAGCGGTTAGTAATGGTGCCATTGTTTTACAGTGGTTAAAAGAATCTATTTTGAAAACTGAAGATTCATTTGAAACTCTTTTTAAGCAAGCAGCTAACGTTTCCTCAGGATCAGATGGATTACTTTTTGTACCCTATTTATTAGGAGAAAGAGCTCCTATTTGGGATGCTTCCGCAAAAGGTACTCTTCTAGGAATCAAAATTATTCATACCCAAGCCCATTTTATTCGGGCCACAATGGAGGGGATTTTATTTGGACTTTTGAATGTTTTAGAAATTCTATTGCCTAATGAAGAGACTAGAGAACAACATACTATTATGGCAAGTGGAGGATTTGCAAAAAGTGAATTTTGGTTGCAAATGACTGCCGATGTTTTTCAAATGAAAGTTAGAATTGCTGAAACAGTCGAAGCTTCGGCTTGGGGAGCAGTATTGATTGGTTTTAAAGCAAATGGGATTGATTTTGATATTGAGACTTCAAATGGGAAAGTATTTTTACCCAATAAAAAGCATAAAATCATTTACGAGCAAAGTTTTACTAAATTCAAACGTGTTTATCCTTTACTAAAAGAATTAGAATAAATATTTTTTTCAAAATCTGTAATAAAGCAGTTACAAAACAATAAATATTTTTAACATAATATACTGATTATCAGTATTTATGATTAAATTTAAAGGTGTTTTTAACTAAAAATCTTATTTAATTATGAAAAAAAGTATTCTAATTGTATTGTTGATGATTACTTGCATCACATACGCACAAAAAAAATCAAATGGAACTATTTATGTAGAACATCCTGCAATCAATACAGTAGAGGATATGGTTCAGGCATTTGTTAAAGGAGATACTGACAAAGTATCTAGTTATTTAGCAGAAGATTTTAAATCATATAACGGTACGAGCATTGACAAAAGAGATAAAGGAGAAGACAAAGCTTCTTTTTTAAAAGGAATGAAATTCTGGAAAGACAATATTGATTATTTTAGTATTAAACGATCTGCAGGTGCTTATCCAGATGCATTAGAATACAAAGATGCTAACAACAAAGATGTGGTTTGGGTTCAAACTTGGGAAGACCTAAAAGGAGTACATAATAAATCTGGAGTAAAGATAGATATGCCCATTCATCGATTATTTATTGTTGACAAAAATAATAAGATAAAAACCATCATCAATTACATGAATAGTAGCATTCCTGATGAAATTGGTAATAGTTCTACTGATAGACAAAATGGTATGATTTACAATCATCATGAATATATCAACACTATTCGAAAAATGATTTATGCATTTGAAAATAATGACCTTGATAAAGCGTATAGTTTTTATGATGATAAAGCGCGGTTTTTAGATGAAAATAATTCAGAAAGAAAAAGTATTTCATTAGCTGAATTAAAGGCCAATGACAAAAAATTTCTAGATAAATTTGAAGTTAACAGTATAGACGTATCCGGATATCCAGATTATTTGCATTATGAAATGGGAAATACAAAAGTGGTGCAATCCTGGTGGAATTATAATTTGACTAGAAAATCAGATAAAAAGAAAATTATTTTACCCGTATTTTTTATAGATGATTTTAATGATGATGGAAAAATAGTTTTTGAACATGCTTATTACAGTGAAAAAGTGTTAGAGCAATAAAATAACAAAATAGATACTAATTAAAGGCCGAAATAGATGTTTCGGCTTTTTTTGTGGAGAAATTGAGGTTCTTTATATCAATTGATAACCTTTATTCTTTTAGATGATAAAAGGGTTGTTTTATCATAAACATAGAATTCAAATAGAATTAATTTCTAAAATTGTACTGTATCTATTTAGTAAAAGCAGAGAAATTTGGTGTAAAGCTACATTCGAAAAATAATAGCACCTGAAGTTTTTTATATTGTTACTGTAGTATCAAGATAACAATGATTAAATTTAAGTAAATTTATATTTTATTGATTAGCCAAAATCAACACGAATCAAAATAAATAAGCATGAAAATTTTATTAATCGAAGATGAACCTGAATTGCAAAAAAGTATCAAACAATATTTTGAAGTAGAAGGGAATGTGGTTGAAATAGCTTCGGATTTTAGTAAGGCACAACAGAAAATTGCGATCTATGATTATGATTGTATTTTGGTTGATATTACGTTGCCAAATGGTTCTGGTTTGGATTTGATTACCGAAATTAAATTAAAAAAATCAAAAGCGGGAATCATTATTATTTCTGCAAAAAACTCACTGGATGATAAAATTTTTGGTTTGGATCTTGGTGCCGATGATTATTTACCAAAACCGTTTCATTTATCGGAACTTAATTCGAGAATAAAAGCGTTGATTAGACGAAAAAATTTTGATGGAAGTCTAGAAATTGTTGTCAATGAAATTAGAATCCTTCCAGCAGATCGAAGCGTTTATGTAAATAATGCAACTGTTACTTTAACCTCAAAAGAATATGATTTATTACTGTATTTCATCGCCAATAAAAACCGCGTAGTGAGTAAAAATGCCTTGGCCGAGCATTTGTGGGGAGACGATGCAGATCGATTGGATAACTATGATTTTATATACAACCATGTAAAAAACTTGCGCAAAAAATTATTAGAAAAAAAATGCGAAGATTATTTACAAACTGTCTACGGTCTAGGTTATAATTTTAAATTACAAGAATGAAACTAATTACAAAGACCAGTTTATATTACTTATTGTTAAGTATCCCGATCTTGATTCTGTCGGGTTTTATTTGTTTTCATATATTAACACATAAAGTACGGCATGCTAATGATGAGGTTTTGGTGAATCGCATCAAATTGATTGAGCAATATTTAGTAGAAAACGACACCGTTTCGTTGCAGTTTTTAGTCAAAACTAAGGAAGCGGAAATCAACAAAACATTAAAAAATAATTTTAGTAACGGGAATAAAACAATTTTTTCGGACACATTAATTCTAGATGAGGCGGAAAATGAAATGGACCCAAATAGGATGGTTTCGTCGATTGTAAGGGTTAAAAAAGCTAATTATCTAATAAAAATTTGGCGTAGTAGCATAGAAAATGAAGAGTTAATCAAAGGTATTTTGTTTTTACTTGTCTGGATTTTATTGGCATTATTTTTAATTTCAATGATTCTTAATTTTTGGATTTCAAAAAAAATGTGGAAACCGTTTTATACTTCGGTCTCCAACTTGGAGAAATTTAGAGCTAGTGATAACGAAATACCACCATTTGAGGATTCAACCATTAAAGAATTTACAGCTTTAAATAAATCGCTTGCTAGTATGATGAGTAAAATGATTGCGGATTATAATGCCCAAAAGAAATTTACAGAGAATGCATCTCATGAAATTCAAACTCCTTTGGCAGTCATAAAATCAAAGGTTGATTTACTTATTCAATCTGAAAATTTAGATCCAATTGATGTTGAATTAATTGTTGCAATTGATGATGCATGTTCTAAACTGAATCGCTTAAATAAGTCATTATTATTGCTTACAAAAATTGAAAATAGACAGTTTAAAACCATTGAAAAAGTGTCTGTCGAAAAAGTATTGGATTCGTCTTTATTGCTTTTTGAAGATTATATAAAAGAGAAGGAAATAACTATTGTAAAAAATATTGAAACTGAATTTTGGATTAATATGAACCCTGATTTAGGGTTAGTATTCATTAATAATTTAATTCAAAATGCGATCAGACATAATGTTGATGAGGGGAGTATACATATTAGGATCAAGTTTAATAAAATTATCATTGAAAATACTGGAGCAATAGAACCGCTAAATTTGGACCATCTATTTAAACGTTTTCAAAAAAATTCAACGTCTCATTTATCAATTGGACTTGGTTTAGCAATAGCAAATGAAATTGCTGAAGTCAGTGGATTAGTTTTAAAATATAAATTTATAAACAACAAACATCGCTTTATTTTGAAAGAAAGGGATTAAAAAACAATTACTATGCTTGTTTTAAAAATTCAAAAAATAATAATTTTTATGATATTTTTTATCTGTTGTAGTTCTTGTAATGTATTTCGTTCCTTGAGGTACGGCGGGATTCCCAGCCAATCAGATTACAAGCATTTCGCACAACGCGTTATTGCTAATGAAGCGCCTGTTTATTATTTTCATAAACCTATCAAAGACTCTCATTTAGGAACTAAAATAGGACTTGTCAATCGGGATTTTAACGGTACAAATGTTAGTTTAGATAGCTTTACTACATTACATAAAACGATCTCTTTTTTAATTATTCGTAACGATACAATTGTTTACGAAAGATACAACAAAGGATATACTTCAAATTCATTTGTTTCTTCCTTCTCTATGGTGAAACCATTTGTTTCTACTTTAATTGGAATTGCAATTGATGAAGGAAAAATAAAAAGTGAAAATGACCTCATTATTGATTATTTACCTGAATTTAAAAATAAAATTGGTTGGGATAAAATTACCATAAAAAATTTATTACAACACACCTCAGGTATTCGATTTACTGATAACAAACTAAATCCAGTATCTGATAATGCTGAATTTTATTGGGGAGATAATTTAAGAGAAAAGATGCTCAATTTAAAACTAGAATACCCACCCAACACAAAATTTAAATACAGTAGTGAAAACACAATGCTTTTAGGATATATTATTGAAAAAGTAAGTGGCGGAACCATTTCTAACTATTTAGAAGATAAAATATGGAAACCATTAGGAATGGAGGCACCGGCAACATGGAGTTTGGATCGAGATGATGATAAAGCAATCGAAAAAACATTTTGTTGTTTACAAGCTAGAGCAATTGATTTTGCAAAGTTTGGCAGACTTTATCTTAATGGAGGGAATTGGAATGGAAAGCAAATTGTGTCAAAAAGATGGGTAGAGTTGTCTACACATTCGGATCCATCAGGAAATAACAAACATTTTTATAATAATAATTGGGGAATAGGGCCTCTGAAATACGGGAGTTATTTTGCTGTAGGGTTGTTTGGGCAATATCTCTATATCTATCCTGAAAAAAAAATGATTATAGTGCGTTTTGGAGATGCCGAAACGTCGTATCATCCTAATTATTGGCAGGAAGTTTTTTTGCAAATAATTGACCAAATGAAATAAATAATTTCTTTGTTTATAAAACGCAATAATAGAAATAGCAGCATAGATTTAAAATAGATTTGTAATCTAAGTTTGTGTTAGAATTAATTTTTAAATCTAAAAAAAATGAAAAAATTAGTAATGTTATTGTCAATTGTATTGGTATCCAGTTTTGCATTTGCAGGTACACCACCTGAAGCAGTAAAAAAAGCTTTCGCTAAAAAATTCCCTACTGCTACCAAAGTGAGTTGGGGAAAAGAAGCGCCAAAGGAGTGGGAAGCAGACTTTATTTTTGAAGGAAATTCCATTTCGGCTAATTTTTTGCAAGATGGAACTTGGCTTGAGACTGAAAAAGAGATTAAAGCGATGAACTTACCAAAAGCCGTTTTAGCCACTGTAAAATCAAATTATTTGGATTGGAAAATAGCAGAGGCTGATCTAACCGAAACTGCTAAGAATGGAACCATATACGAAGTAGAGCTAAAAAAAGGGTTAAAGCGAAAAAGTTTAGCTTTCAAAGCAAATGGAACTTTAGTAAAAGAATAATTTTCGAACTAAATATTCAATTAATATATGATGTTAGAAAATTTTAAATTCCAGTTTACATATCCTGCGACTAAAATTATTAAAAATGGTTCTTGTTTTTTGATCCTACTATTTTTAAATACTGGAATAATGGCACAAGGGCTTAGTAGCCAAGACAGTATTAAGGGTGCCAAAAATGGTAATTTAAGTTTCAATTACAAGCAATTGATTATACCAACGGTACTTGTTGGATACGGTATAATTGGTATGGAAAATAAAAATTTAAAAGACTTGAACTTAGAAATCAAAGAGGAAGTCACCGAAAATATTGATAGAAAAATTAGTGTAGACGATTTCTCCCAATACGTTCCAGCATTAGCGGTTTACGGTCTGAATTTAGGAGGTATTAAAGGAAAAAATAATTTACGAGATCGAAGTATAATTTTTGCAACTTCTTATCTTATTATGGGAAGTACGGTTTATGCTTTGAAAAAAACAACCCATGTTTTAAGACCAGACGGAAGTAGTAATAATTCTTTTCCATCGGGACATACTGCTACTGCATTTGCTGGTGCCGAATTTTTATGGCAAGAGTACAAGGATGTTTCTATTTGGTACGGGATTTCAGGTTATATAGTAGCTACAGGAACAGGTTTTTTTAGAATCTATAATAATCGACATTGGTTTACTGATGTAACTATGGGGGCAGGAATAGGAATTTTAAGCACAAAAGTGGCCTATTGGATGTTTCCTTATATCAATAATAAGATTTTTAAATCGAATAAGAATAATTCTTCAGTAATGGTTGCTCCCTTTTATAACGGAAGACAAATGGGACTCGGAATGGTCTTAAATCTACATTAAGCACAACTTAGATTTTAATAAATTAAATATATAACACAATGAAAAAAATAGTTGCATTAGTAATTCTTGGTTTTTCAATTGCAAATTGTAATAGCCAAACTTTCAAAGTTTCTGAGAAAATAAAATTACCTGGGAATGATGGCTGGGATTATCTTGCCGTTGATGATGTGAATCAACATTTATTTATTTCACACGGAAGTGAGGTAAATGTAATAGATTTAAAATCAAATGCCTTAATTACTACAATTCCTGATACAAAAGGGGTTCATGGTATTGCTATTGCAAATGATTTAAACAAAGCATTCATTTCTAATGGGAAAGACAATTCAGTATCAATTGTCAATTTAACCACTTTTGAATTGATCGAAAAAGTAGCTATTTCAGGTAAAAATCCAGATGCCATTTTATATGATGCATTTTCCAAAAAAGTATTTACTTACAATGGGAAATCTAATAATGCTACAGTTTTAGACGCGATCACAAATAAAGAGATAAAATCGATAGCTTTGGGTGGAAAACCAGAATTTTCAGTAACGAATACCAAAGGGTTGATTTTTGTAAATATCGAAGATAAAAACGAAATTAAAACCATCGATGCCACTAAACTGGCTGTAAAAGCTACTTGGAGCATTGCACCAGGAGACGAACCTTCAGGATTAGCAATTGATTTAGAATCGAATCGATTATTTGCAGTGTGTGGTAATAAGTTAATGGTGGTTGTAAATGCTATAAATGGTAAGGTTGTTAAAACTTTACCTATTGGTGATGGTTGCGATGGTGTTACTTTTAATCCTAAAAATAAACTTATTTTTAGTTCTAATGGAGAAGGAACAATTACAGTTGTTAAGGAAAAAAGCCCTGCAGTTTTTGCAGTACTACAAACAGTAAAAACCCCAAAAGGAGCACGAACAATTACTTTGAATAAAACTACAAATCAATTGTATTTATCTACTGCAAATTTTGGAGAAAAACCAAAACCTACCGCCGAAATTCCTAATCCAAGACCAAGTATTATTCCTAACTCTTTTACTATTTTAGTAGTTGATGATAAAAAATAAATAAACTACTTATTTTTGAATAAATTTATCCAATGAGATCATTCCTTATCATTCTTATTTTTTTAATTACGGCTTCGTCCTTTTCACAGGAAAAGGACTTGGTTTTTTATATAGAAAAAGCCCAAACTAATTCCCCTTTACTAAAAGACATATCGAATCAAATTCAATCCAATACAATTGATAGTTTGCTTATTAGAGCTACTTACAAGCCGCTGGTTGCCGCAAATATAAATGGGTATATTGCTCCTAATTATAACGGTTTTGGTTATGATACTGCTTTGAGCAACGGTCAATCCATAACAGGATTGGTAGGAATTAATAAAAAAATAATTGGTAAAAGTATAATTAATTCGCAAGCAGAAACCTTCAAAATCATTAAAGAGGGTTTAGTTTTAAATAAAAAAATTGCGGTTAAAGATTTGCATAAAGCTATTATAGCGCAATACATCACGACTTACGGTAGTGCAGAGCAAATGGTTTACAACCAAAATATGGCTGCATTACTGAAAAATGAAGCCGTGATTTTGAAAAAACTCACCCAAAATTCCATTTATAGGCAAACGGATTATTTGATTTTTATTTCAACCTTAAAGCAGCAAGAATTACAGGTTTTGCAATTGAAACAACAATATCAAAATGATTTGGGGTTACTCAATTATTTATCAGGAGAAACGGATACTACTTTTGTCAATTTAAAAAAACCAACAATTGCTTTAAAAAGTATACAAAATGAAAAGACTACTGTTTTTGAAAAGCAATTCGAAACCGATAGCTTGAAAATTATCAATCAAAATAAATTAATAGATAACAGCTATAAACCTTCTCTTTCGTTACTTGGTGATGCGGGTTATATGTCTAGTTTTATCAGTCAAGGATATAAAAATTTCGGCTTTAGTGTTGGTTTAGGATTATCTATTCCTATTTACGATGGAAATCAGAAAACCTTGTTGCATCAAAAAAACAAAACTGCGTTGGCTACTAATTTAGCGTATAAAAACAATTTTAATAAACAATATCAGCAACAATTATTGATGTTAAATCAGCAATTAAAACAAACCTTTGAAATTCAAAATCAGTTGCAATCTCAACTTCAAATAAGTGATGCGCTTATCGATGCCAATAAAAAACTGTTACTTTCTGGAGATGCTCAAATTACTGATTTTATGATTGCTATAGGAAATGTTATCAATATCAATAATACGATTTCGCAAAACAAAATAAATACGCTTCAACTGATTAATGAAATCAATTATTGGAGTTCTAATGACTAATACTATGAATAAATTTATCTTTTTTTTGGTGCTAATTCCGGTCTGTTTTACCGCATGTAAGGACAATTCAGTAACCGAGAAACCTATTGATGCTAGTATTCCTGTAACGATTACTTCTATTGATACAACTGGTATTGAAAATTATATGGAATTGAATGCTACAGCAACTTATTTAGTTAAAAATAATATTAAAGCGAATGCTACTGGGTACTTGAGTTCCGTTAATGTAGCAATAAATGATTTTGTAAACAACGGTTCCACCTTGTTTTCGATTAAAACAAGAGAATCTAAAGTGCTGGGTAATACGATAAATAAAATTGACCCTAGTTTGAATTTTGGCGGAGCTATTCAAGTGCATTCTAACACGAGTGGAATAGTAACAATGGTAAATGTGCAACAAGGAGATTATGTGCAAGATGGTGATCCATTGGTAACAATAAATGACGCTAATAGTTTTGCATTGGTGTTAAGTTTGCCTTATGAATTAAAAAAATTCGTTACAGCTGGACAACATTTGAATGTTAGTTTGCCTGATGGGAGTGATAGAATTGCAACAGTTCAAAAGTTTTCACCTACAGTGGATGCCACTTCGCAAACCCAAAATGTAATTTTGAAAATAAATGGGAAACAAGATATTCCTGAAAATTTAATTGTAAAAGTTAGAATTAATAAAAGCTCAAATTCTAAAACTATTTCGTTACCCAAAGGGGCCGTATTAAGTGATGAAACCGAAACTGATTTTTGGATTATGAAAATGATAAATTCTAACACAGCTATTAAAATTCCAATAGAAAAGGGAATTCAGACAGATGATAGAATCCAAATTTTAGCACCACAATTAACGGCTAAAGATAAAATTTTAGTTACGGGTAATTATGGAGTGAGCGATACGATTAAGGTTAAAGTAATCGGAAAATAAAAAGGTTTACCACAGATTTAAAAGATTAAAAAATTTTTATAAATCTGTAAAAATCGGTCTAATCAGTGGCTAAAAAAATAAATAATGAACAACTTCTTCGTAAAACATAAAAATGGTTTAAGCGCCATAATCTTCCTAATTATTTTAGGAGGTTTTTTTGCCTATTCAGAGATGCAAACAGGCTTGTTTCCTGAAATAACTTTTCCCAAAATAAAAATCATTGCCGATGCAGGACAACAACCTGTTGATAAAATGATGATTACGGTTACCAAACCGTTAGAAAATGCCATTAAAAAAGTTCAAGATTTAAAAACCATTAGAAGTACAACCAGTCGCGGAAGTTGTGAAATATCCGCTTTTATGGATTGGAAAGCAGATATTGATTTGAGTAAAACGCGTATTGAAGAACAAATCAACCAAATCAAAAATAATCTACCTCCTGATACTCAAATCACGGTAGAAAAAATGAATCCGTCCATTCTTCCTGTAATTGGGTATGCTATCGAAGGCAAAGGAATGTCGGCAATTGAGTTAAAAAAAATAGCCAATTTTACTATAAAACCATTTCTTTCTCAAATAGATGGTGTATCGGAAATTAGAATTATTGGCGGTAAAGAAAAAGAATATTGGTTGTCCTTAGATTTTAATAAAATGACTGCACTAGGTATTACACCAGATGCCATTTCCCAGGTTTTAAGTCAGACCAATTTTATAAAATCAAATGGTTATTTGTCTGATTATCGCTATTTGTATTTAACCATTACGGATGCCCAAGTTGACAAAAAAGAAGAGTTGGAAAATTTGATTATCAGTAATAATGGGAAAGGAATTGTTACACTAAAAGACATTGCTGCTGTTGAAATTAAAGAAGCTAAAGAATACATAAAAGTAAATGCTAATGGGAAAGAAAGTATTTTGGTTGCTGTCATTAAGCAGCCCAATTCTAATTTAATTTCTCTTTCGGATGCCATGAGTCAAAAGCTGCAGGATTTAAAAACAATCCTTCCCAAAGGCATCACGATTAAACCATTTTATGAGCAAGCCCGTTTTGTAAATGATGCGGTAAAAAGTGTTACAGACAGTTTATTAATTGGATTATTATTGGCCATAATTGTCGCAGTTTTGTTTTTGAAATCTGCCAAAGCCAGTGCTACTATATTAATTATTATTCCTGTAACACTGGGATTAACATTGGTTGTTTTATACCTCACAGGGCAAACGTTCAATATTATGACTTTGGGGGCAATAGCGGCTGCTTTAGGGCTAATTATTGATGATGCCATCGTTGTGGTAGAACAAATTCACCGTACACATGAAGAACATCCTGACGAGCCTACGGTTTCGCTTTTGCAAAAAGCAATTCATTATTTATTTCCAGCCATGTTGGGATCATCCATCAGTACAATTGTAATTTTTATTCCTTTTGTTTTAATGAGCGGAGTTGCAGGTTCCTATTTCAAAGTACTTACGGATACGATGATTATCACTTTGGTTTGTTCCTTTTTTGTTACTTGGTTGTTGCTTCCGGTTGTCTATTTATTGCTTTCCAAGAAAGACAGAGGGATAGCTGAAACAGAAAAAGTCTCTGAAATTCATGAAGTGAAAACTCAAAATTGGGTGTCTTATTTTATTGGAAAACCTATTATAAGTATTACTTTTTGCCTTGTTTTAATACTTTCAATAGTTATTATTCTACCTAATTTAGAAACTGGTTTTTTACCCGAAATGGATGAAGGAAGTATTATTTTAGATTATGAAAGTCCGCCAGGAACTTCACTTGAAGAAACGGATAGAATGCTGAACGAAGTAGAGAAAATTATTATAAAAGTTCCAGAAGTTGAAGCCTACAGTCGCAGGACAGGTACCCAAATGGGATTTTTTATTACGGAACCAAATCGAGGGGATTATTTAATCCAATTGAAGAAAGACAGAAATAAAACCAGTAATGATGTAATTGATGAAATTCGTGCCAAAGTAGAGGCTACGCAGCCTGCTTTGCGTATCGATTTTGGGCAAGTAATTGGAGATATGTTGGGGGATTTAATGAGTTCCGTTTCACCAATTGAAGTCAAAGTCTATGGAAATGATCAGGCACAATTACAAAAAACGGCAAAACAGGTTGCTGCTATTGTTGAAAAAGTAAAAGGAACCGCCGATGTTTTTGATGGTATTGTTTTGGCTGGACCAGTAATTAATATTCATCCTAATTACATTCAATTGGCACAATACGGAATCACTCCATCGGACTTACAGTTTCAAATGCAAACCGCTTTAGAAGGAAATGTAGTAGGAAGCTTGTTAGAAAATGAAAAACAAACTCCCATAAGATTAATTTATGCCAATGGGAAAAAAAGAAGTTTGGAAGACATTAAACAACTAAAAATATTTTTACCTAATGGACAAGCTATTCCGATTACCAGTTTAGTAACGATTTCAATCGAAAAAGGAGTAGCTGAAATCGAGCGCGAAAATCTACAAATGATGAGTGTAGTAACTGGACGATTAGATAATCGAGATTTAGGAAGTGTGATGAAGGAAATTCAAACTAAAGTCACCTCTCAAATTAAATTGCCAAGCGGTTATTATATTGAATATGCGGGAGCTTATAAAGACCAGCAACAATCGTTCAAAGAGTTATTGATGATTTTAATCGCTTCTTCTTTATTGGTTTTTGGTGTTATTCTATTCCTTTTTAGAGATTTTAGAGTAGCGTTTGTCATTTTATTAATCTCTGTTTTAGGAATTGCAGGAAGTTATCTTTTGCTTTTTATTACAGCCACTCCACTTAATGTAGGGAGTTACACTGGAATTATAATGATTGTGGGTATTATTGCCGAAAATGCCATTTTTACTTTTCTACAATTTAGAGAAACCTTTAAGTTAACAAGAAACGTCAATGAATCCATTGTATATTCGATTTCTACTCGATTACGACCAAAACTAATGACGGCGTTAGGAGCTATTATTGCGCTTTTACCTTTAGCGATTGGAATAGGTACGGGATCTGAGTTGCATCAGCCATTAGCTATTGCAGTGATTGGAGGATTCCTGATTGCGATGCCTTTATTACTGATTGTGTTACCAAGTTTGCTAGCGCGAGTCTATAAAAACGAAAAAGAATTTAAACATTTTCAATAGTTTTTGTAAAATGATTATGGTGTAAATGAAATGAAATTACAAGCCGAAACAACCCGTTTCGGCTTTTTATATTTGGATAATTAGCAATTTAGAATGTCTTTTGAAACAGAATAAAATAAAAAAATCTTAACTTTAGAAAAGAATAAATTTTAATCCAAAGTGATATAATAAATACCTCCTCAAATAAAAATGGTACCCATGCTACAAAACATACTTATCGAAAGAAAAATTTATGCCACAGAAGAACATAAAATGATGCAATCCATGATCCAAGAATTCATTGCAAATGAAATTATGGGACAGTTAGATCATTGGGAAAAACAAGGAATGGTTTCTCGTGAAATTTGGAAAAGAGCAGGAGAGTTAGGGCTACTATGTTTAGATATTCCAGAAATATATGGAGGTGGAGGATTGGATTTTACTTTTAATGCGCTACTTATTGAGGAGTTTGCTAAAAAAGGAATTACAGGTCCAGGATTTTCACTTCATTCAGATATTGTAGCGCCTTATTTGCTGCATTATGGAACCGAATTACAAAAACAAAAGTATTTACCTCTAATGGCAAAAGGGGAGCTTATTACCGCTATAGGTATGACCGAACCCAATTGTGGGAGTGATTTAAAAGCATTGGGAACTACTGCAGAAGACAAAGGCGATCATTATTTAGTAAATGGTCAAAAAACGTTTATAACCAATGGTTTTATGTGTGATATGGCTATAGTTGCTGTAAAAACAAATGCTAAAACTGAGGATGAAGGGGTAACTTTACTCATTTTAGAGTCGGAAATGGAGGGTTTTAATAAAGGAAATCCACTCAGAAAAATAGGGATGAAATCGCAGGATACAGCCGAGTTGTTTTTTGACAATGTGAAAGTTCCAAAAGAAAACCGACTTGGGGACGAAAAAATGGGCTTTAAAATTATGATGAAAGAATTAGCACGCGAGCGACTAACTGTGGGAATTATGGCGGTTGCCACCGCTGAGGGTGCTATTGAAGACACGATTAAATATACTACTGAACGCACTGCTTTTGGATCTCCAATTGCTGGGTTTCAAAATACCCAGTTTAAAATTGCCGAATGCGCTACTCAAATGCAAATACATCAGGCCTTTTTAGATCGTTGTATTGAGTTAATGAGTACACATAAATTATCGAGTGAGAGTGCTTCCATGATCAAATATTCGGCCACGGATATGTGTGGTAAATTAGTGGACGAATGTTTGCAATTGTTTGGAGGATACGGATACATGTGGGACTACCCAATTGCACGAATGTATGCTGACAATAGAGTTACCCGAATTTATGCTGGCACGAATGAAATCATGAAAATATTAATTGCCCGTGCCTTATTTAAAGATGTATTAAAATAAAGAAGTCTGTATAAATTCTTGTTTTGTATTCCCGTTAAACGGAAAATGGGCTATGATTTTAAATTGTTTTACTGCAGCATCAAAGCGTCTTAAAACGACATCTTCACAACGGTATTCTAATTCAATATTTGGAAACATACGGAAAGCCATTTCTAAATTTTCAGCAGATAGTTTTCGGGCTATAGATAAGTGAGGATCCGTGCTTTTATGTACAATTGGGAAACGGATTTCTTTATGAAAACGTTTCATAATAGGAATTAGTTCTTCTTTCGAATTTGGATTTGGTGCAATAAAAAAAGCGCCATTTGGATAACTACCAAAATGATCTAAAACTACTTTTAGGGGTTGGATGGAATCGCCTATTTTGGCGAGTTGTTTTTTGATATTTTCTAATTGTATGTCAGTTGCGGTAAATTCACCAATGGTAATATGCGCCAATGAGTTTTTACTGTTAAACCAGCCTATTTTTTCTGACAGAGTTTCCTTCATCATTTTAATTTTAGAAATAATATCTTCTGATGGGTGTAAAACAATGGAGTAGGTATTGGGCATTTTTTAATTTTGATAAAAATTAGTACAGAATTTAAATGGATAAAATTCAGTTTTTTAATAGTACAATCTAAAGTCAAGTAACTTACAAAGTGCATAATGTTTTTGATGCAATTCTTCTACTATTTCAACTACGTCATCGATTTCTTGACACAAGCTAAAGAAGGCTTTATCGATAGCAATACTAGGTAGTTTATACGACACTTCTCCATAGCCAGACACCGCACTTGCTCCAGTAATATCTAGAAAATATTGCGCTTCTTCGGCGCTTAAGTCTAAAACTTTTGCATTAGAAAAATGAATAATTTTGCCTTTCATTTTCCCTTCAAATAGTTCGGCTATTTCTTCAAAACTATAATAGTAATCATTGAGACAGATATTATTTCGTTCTCCAGGCATCACTAAATAGATAATCTCATAATCCTTAAAATTATGATCGTGATAAAGTAAAGCACTTAAACTTTCTTCTAATCCTTCAATCGTATCGCAGGTTTTATATATGCTAGAAATCCCTTCTTCAAGGGCCAATTGTTCTAAGTTTTTAACTACTTCAGTAGCAGTTGTAATTTCTACATCTCGAACTCCTTCGAGGCAGAAAATAAATTTATCCTGATCCATTGTTGTTTTTTAAGGAGGTAGTTTATCTAAAAGCAAAGATATGTTTTTATGGAGAAAAAAGAGACTAGAAGTGTGGCTTTAGGAGCCTTAATTTTTACTTGTTTTATTAAATAAAAATATCTTTTTTGATACAATTTTAAAAATAATAATCCCAAACACAATAAAAAAATAGTGTTTGGGATTATTAATAAAAATAGGATCGATATTATGCTTTCAAAGAAGCCATATCAATCACAAAACGATATTTTATATCACTTTTTAACATTCTTTCATACGCTTTGTTGATATCTTGCATTTTGATAATTTCAATTTCAGATACAATGTTGTGTTCTCCACAAAAATCTAACATTTCTTGTGTTTCGGCAATTCCACCAATTAAAGAACCCGCGATTGATTTTCTTCCCATGATCATTGGAACCGTATTTAAAAAAGGATCTAATGGTCCTAAATAACCAACTAAAACTATAGTTCCACTATAATTCAAAGTAGCAACATAAGGATTAATATCATGAATGTTAGGGACAGTATCAATAATTAAATCAAATTCGCCGGTTACAGCATTCATTTGGTCTTCATCGGTTGAGATGACAACATTATGGGCTCCTAAATCTTTTGCATCTTGTATTTTATCTAGAGTTCTTGAAAACAAGGTTACTTCTGCTCCTAAACCTTTAGCTAATTTTACAGCCATGTGTCCAAGTCCACCTAAACCTACAACGGCAACTTTACTTCCTTTACCTACTTTCCAATGTTTTAATGGTGACCAAGTGGTAATTCCGGCACAAAGTAATGGCGCAACGGCAGCCAAGTCTAGGTTAGCTGGTACTTTTAATACAAAGTGTTCATCTACAACCACTTTTTCAGAATAACCACCAAAAGTATGACCTCCCAAATGTTTGTCAGGACCGTTGTAAGTTCCAACCCAGCCATTAGAACAATATTGCTCTAAATCATTTTTACAACTATCACAAGTGCTGCAAGAACCTACAAGGCAACCAACACCTGCTAAATCGCCTACTTTTAATTTAGTCACTTCACTACCTACTTTGGTAATTCTTCCTACTATTTCGTGACCAGGTACTGCGGGATATAGTGTTCCTCCCCAGTCGTTTCGAGCGGTATGCAAATCGGAGTGGCAAACCCCACAATATAATATTTCTATTTCTATATCTTTTTCAGAAACTGCTCTTCGGTTAATGTTTAATTCTTTTAAGTCCGCATCTTTATCTGCAGCACCATAAGCTTTAACTTGAGTTGTGTTCATATCTTGTGTTTTAATTATTATTTATAGGTAAAATTTCATTCAAACAATTAATGGCATTTAATGTACGTGGATAGCCCACATAGGGCAATAATTGTGTCATTAGATTAATAAGGATATTCCTGTCATTCCCAACATTAATATTCCCAGTAATATGCCCCTTTATTTGGTTTTCACTGCCTCCTAATGCAATAAGAAAAGAAAGTGTTATCATTTCTCGAGTTTTAATATCCAAACCATCTCTAGTGATATAATCGCCAAAACAATTGGCAGATAAATAGTGTTGAATGTGTAATAAATCTTTGGGCGAGTTTTTATACATCTTATCTATTTGGTCGCCGAAAATTTCCTTTTGTTTGGCCAATCCTTTTTCCAGTCTATTTTCTGGAGTAGTGGTAGATTGACTTTCTAAAGGTAAAGAAATATTCCGTTCGATAAAAATTTCATTGGTAGCATTTATAAAATCAATCACCTTAGAAATACCTACATAGGGAACAGATTGATATAGAACTTCTTTTATTTCAATTGGAGATATACCAACATTCAAGGCTGCATTTAGATGCAAACGGTACTCAGTCAAGGCATGGCTACCTATTGTAGAAGCCATAATCATCAGTACTCTTGTTTTGACATCGATCGTATCGTGGTTAATGACTTCGTCAAAAGCAAAATTGTCAAATATCTCAATCAAATCTGGATCCGTTTCTTTTACCTTCGAAATATGATTAGGCCATAATTCTTCATGATTCATTATAGCGGCTGGTGTTAATTTGTTTTCTACTTCATAAACAGGGGCTTTAAAAGTATTATACTCTTCATTACTTACGGCTTGTAGCCAGTCTGTTGTATCTTTATCAAATTCTGGAACTAGTGCAATATGACGCATCGCACTGTTATGAGAAGCTCCGTGCCAATGTGTTATATTTTTTGGAATTTTGACAACATCTCCTTTTTGGATTAGTTGAATGGGTTTGCCGAGCTCTTGATAGTATCCAATACCTTCAATAACAAACAATATTTGGCCGCTGGTATGGCTGTGCCAATTGGTTCTTGCTTTCTTTTCAAAAGATATTGTTCCCATATTAATGTTATATCCTTCATCGGGTATTACATTCATATTGACCCAAACGGTTCCAGTGAAATAGTCCTTTGGAGCAGCTACTCCTTTATCTATAAATGTTGTCATTTTATTTATTTGTTTTCTGTTTA
Source organism: Flavobacterium sp. WC2421 (assembly GCF_040822115.1). NCBI lineage: Bacteria > Pseudomonadati > Bacteroidota > Flavobacteriia > Flavobacteriales > Flavobacteriaceae > Flavobacterium > Flavobacterium sp. WC2421. The sequence goes on from NZ_CP162004.1 coordinate 2,388,498, forward strand.
GGGATGATTACAACAATAGTTTAATCTAATGTAAAAAGAAAATTATTCTGGTTTAGGAGCCAATTCACCATACCAATAGGCAGAAGTTACACCACCATCCATTAAGAAATCACTTCCTGTGATAAAAGCACCGTCTCTCCCCATCAATAAAGCGCCTACTACGCCCACTTCATCTGGTGTACCGGCTCTTCCGGCAGGCGAAATTGCTAGCATTTTTCGATAGCCCTCTCCGCGAGGTCCATTCAATTCGTCGTTTGCAAGTGGTGTAATAATTATTCCCGGACTGATTGTATTGATCCGGGCTCCTCGTTTTCCCCAACGTACGGCTTCGGCCTTTACTCGTAATAAATTTCCTCTTTTGGATAATTGGTAAGCAAATAAGGAACTATCTACAGCATCTGATTGTAAAAATGGAAGCGATAGCAATTCCTCTGTTGGGGTGGTTGCCAATGCTTTATCTTGTTCAGGGGTTAATGATGGCAATCGATGTCCTGATTGGGAAGCAATTACTACTCCTGAACCTCCATCTTCAATTACATGACCAAATTCTTCCAAGATTAATGCTGTTCCATATAAATCTACTTTGAATATAGTGACAGGTGAGGCTTGCGATGGAGAAACTCCTGCAGCATGTATCAGTCCTGTAACGCCACCAATTGCTGTTGCAGTTTCAACAAGGTCTTGAACCGATTTTCTGGAGGATACATCAACAATTGTCGTGCTCACAACAAAGCCTGCTTCGCTTAGAACTTTAGCGGCTGTTTCATTATTTTCTTGATATAAGTCAGCTAGTAAAATATGATTTCCAGCACCTACACGTCTCGCAATGGCTTGACCAATAGAGCCTGCACCAATAACTACAATTACGTTAACTTTTTTCATTTTTAAAGATTTAACTCCACTCTCTTTAATTGAAATTGGCTTTACAAATATCATTTAATATGAGGATCAATTAAGCATATAAATTACTGCTGTTATAACCATTATTACTGTTATTGCTTTTTTTGAAGTGCATTTTTATACCGTCTGTGTTATATTTGTATAAAGAATCAATAGCTATGGACACCATTATAAAACTTGAAAACGTTAGTCAATATAATGCATTAAAGGATATAGAAACAAAACATCCATTGATTAGTGTTTTTGATAATAAAAATACTAAAAACTTACCCAATCATTGTAAAATGCATTTTGGTTTTTATGCTATTTTTTTAAAAGCTGGGAATTGTGGGGAATTGAGATATGGTAGAAACACCTATGATTATGATGATGGCACACTGATTTTTATTAGTCCAGGGCAAGTTCTTGAAATCAATAATGAAGAAAATTATCAACCTTCAGGTTTAACACTACTTTTTCATCCTGATTTGATAAAAGGAACTGCTCTTGGTAAGAAAATGAATCATTATTCCTTTTTTTCGTATGATTCGAATGAGGCTTTACATTTATCTTTGAAAGAACAACAAATCATTAAAGATTTATTTAGTAAACTGGAGTATGAATTAGATCAATCCATTGATAAACATAGTAAAAGTATTATTACCAATAATATCGAGTTGCTATTAAACTATTGCATTCGATTTTATGATAGGCAATTCATCACCAGAGAAAATATAAACACTGATATTTTATCAAAATTCGAAAACCTATTAAACGATTATTTCCAGTCAGAAACTACACAAGAATTAGGGTTGCCTTCTGTTGGGTATTTTGCAGATCGTTTGCATCTTTCTCCCAACTATTTTGGGGATTTAATTAAAAAAGAAACGGGAAAATCGGCGCAGGAACACATGCAACTAAAATTGATTGATGTGGCCAAGGAAAAGATTTTTGATACTGAAAAATCAATTAGTCAAATCGCTTTTGAACTCGGTTTTAAATACCCTCAGCATTTTAATCGTATGTTTAAAAAAAGTACTGGCTTTACGCCAAATGAATATAGAATGATGAATTAATGGTGTGCTCCTTACGTACTAATTTTTGTTAGTTTCATTTTATTGTTTGCCAATAACTATTTTACTTAAAATTATTTATTTGTAAGTTAGCACTGGCAATTACCACATTATTTATTAAATCTTACTATTATGAAAAATTCGGGTCTGTTTTGTTTGTTGTTGACTTGTATTGCACTCGGAAGCTGTAAAAACAATCAAAGCGAAAATGGTGGAGAAGGCAGTCAAGTAAAGGCTGAAAAACCTATAAGTGTAACCACTTATAGAGCAGTATATGAACAAGATACAATTGACTTGAAAGTGAATACTTTGAAAAGTGGAAAAATAACAGGCGATATGGAAATGAAAATTTTAATATGCCAAAAAAAACAGGAAAAATAGCGGGCGAATTCCGTGGAGATACTTTATTTGCTAGCTATACTTTTTATCAAGGTGGATATGAAAAAAAAACATACAAGAATCCTATGGCTTTTCTTAAAAATAAAGAAGAACTTATTTTAGGTAACGGAAAAATTGAAACTACGATGGGAGCTTCTTATTTTATTAAAGGAGAACCAATAGATTTTGAACGCGTAAAATACAAATTTGCTAAGTTGGAAGATGTCAAAATTTAACCATTAAATAGAGGGGGAGTTCCCTATTTTTAATTTGGACTCTGTTACAAACTATTTAAATATTCAATATAGGATTGAGAAAATCAAAGAAAATCATTCAGGTTTTATTTGATGATCTTTTTCCAAATTAAAATAATGCCTGATCCGTTTGGAACAGGCATTTTTATTAATGTCTCACTTTGAGAAATAATTACAATTTACTTAAATTAATAATCAAAACGTTTAAACGCTTCAATGGCTTCGTATTCAGCTAAACCTAAATCATCATAAAGTTTTGCAGTATTTTTGTTGCGATCTTCGGCTCGTACCCAAAATTCTCTTGAGTCGTTTCCTTGAAACATTACTCTGTCTTTTTGGGATTGATGGTATAAAATCGCATGTCTTTTTAATAAAACTTCATCAGGACTTAGTGGAACAGCCATATCTATTTCGTGGATATCCCATTCATGCCAAGCACCTCGGTACAACCATAACCAACAGTCATTCATAAATGGTTTTGTTTTTAGAACTGCCATAGCGGCAAATATTGCATTCAAACAAACTTCATGAGTACCATGCGGATCCGCTAAATCTCCAGCAGCAAAAACTTGATGTGGTTTAATTTTTTCGATGATGCCCATAACAATAGTAATATCTTCAGCACCCAATGGATTTTTCTTTACTCGGCCAGTTTCATAAAAAGGAAGGTCTAAAAAGTGTGTGTTTTCATCTTTTAAACCAATGTATCTAGTTGCTGCATAGGATTCACGACGTCTGATAAGCCCTTTTAACTTTCTAACTTCAATAGAATCAATTTCATTTTCAGTTTTGTTATTAATGAAATTAATTACCGCTGGAAAGTCAATATTACAATCGCTTCCTCCAATGAAATCATTGCAAACTTCTGCAAATTTCAATGCTTCGTCATCAGTAACCGCTATATTTCCAGATGTTTGATATACAACATGAACATCATGACCTTGTTTTATCAGTTTAGAAAAAGTTCCACCCATTGAAATTACATCATCATCTGGATGTGGACTAAAAAGGATGATTCTTTTTTTGGCAGGATTAGCTCTTTCGGGTCTGTGAGAATCATCAGTATTTGGTTTTCCCCCTGGCCACCCAGTTATTGTATGTTGCAATACATTGAACATATTTATATTCAAATCATAAGCAGAACCTTCTTGTGCCAAAAGATCCGACATTCCATTGTTGTTGTAATCTCTGTCAGTCAGTTTTAATATAGATTGTTTTGTTTCTTGGCAAAGCCAAACAATTGCTTTATTTCTTAATTCTGTTGTCCAAATGCATTCTCCAACTAACCAAGGCGTTTTAAAACGAGTTAATTCAGAGGCAGCTGGTTGGTCTAAAACGAAAGTCGCATTAACATGATTTTGCAAAAATGTAGCAGGAATTTCGGAACTAATATCTCCTTGAATAGTTCTCTTAATGATGGAGGCTTTGTTTTGACCCCAAGCCATTAATACAATTCTTTTGGATCTTAAAATTGTAGAAACTCCCATTGTAATCGCTCTTTTAGGAACGTTATCAATCCCATTAAAATCAGATGAAGCATCTATTCGTGTGATATGATCTAAAGTAATGATTCGAGTTCCTGAATTGATATGGGATCCTGGTTCATTGAAACCAACGTGTCCTGTACGACCAATTCCCAATAATTGAAAATCAAGCCCTCCGGCATTTTTAATTTTCATTTCATAATCAACACAATATTGATTCAACTCATCAATGGCTACCGTTCCGTCCGGAACATTTATATTCTCTGGTCTAATATCAACATGATTAAAAAGATGTTGATGCATGAAATAGTGGTAACTGTTGTTGTTTTCTTTTTTCATTGGATAATATTCATCCAAATTGAAAGTCACTACATTATTAAAGCTAAGTCCTTCTTCTTTATACATTCGAACCAATTCTTCATAGACTTTTATAGGAGAAGAACCAGTAGCTAGGCCAAGTACACAGGATTTATTTTCGGCTTGTTTGGATCTAATTAATGTTGCTATTTCTTGTGCAACAATTTTTGATGCTTCAACTGAATTTTTAAAAATCTCATTGTGGATTTTCTCGAATCTAGTTTCTTCAAATTTTCCAACACTTTTATAGCTGATGTCAGGTTTAATTTCTAAAATACTTTTCATTTTTTTTTATTTTGAGTTAGTTATGTAGTTACTTTTTTTATTAACATCTTTGATATTAAAGTGTTAAATCAGATTATAATTTAATGTTTCTATTATTGACAGATTATCATTAAATGTGACAAAACTTGCTGGAAATCCAGATTTGATTTTACCCACATGATCCTCCATATTAATAGCGCTTGCTACACGGCACGTAGCCATTTTGATAGCCTCGTCAGCAGATACATGAAGATGATTAAATGCATTTTGCACGGCTTCTTCCATCGAAATGCTTGCGCCGGCCAAATTACCTTCTTCATTTCCATAAAAACCATTGTCGAGATGGGCATCAAAACTATCCCATTTAAAATTGGCAACTTTTCGCCCTAAAAAGGCAGCATCGCTAATTAGAAAGAATTTATCCTTCTTTAATTTGTAAGCCACACTTGCTGCGGCATAATCACAATGGGCACCATCTAAAATAATCGGAGCATAGACAGCTTCGTTTTCAAAAGTTGCACCAACCAAGCCCGGTTCCCGATGACCAAACTGGGTCATGGCATTGTATAAATGAGTTACCAGCTTAATCCCTTTTGAAAAATAATATTGTGCCTCTTTATAAGTCATAGTCGAGTGACCAGCCGAGATAACAATACCACTTTCTAATAGCATATCCAATTGCTCATCAGTAAAACATTCCGGGGCAATTGTGTTGCAAAAAATCAACAATCAATTCGACAAGTTGTTCAGGTTGTTCCTGTTGCACCCAGTGACCTGCACGTTCAATGATGTGAAAGCTTTGCATTTTTGTACAAGCCTTGCGCTGCATCTGCTCCAATGCGCCTACAGGACGAAATCTTGCCCAATCGGCAATCCCTGAAATAAAGCAAGAAGGCACATCTATTGTGTGACCCGAAAAAAGTTCGAGGTCAGACCTGTTTAATCCGTTGGTAGTACAACGGTACCAGTTTAATCCTCCCTGGAAACCGGTACGTTTAAACTCCTGGGTATAGAAATCAAGGTCGTTATCCGAAAGCCATTTGGCGGCGGTTATTTCATCCTGTGAGGGCATGTAGGGAGCAACTGACTCAGGCATTGTTTTATCAAGATCCAGAACATAATAAGTCGGAAGTTTGGCGAATTCTTCCGCCGTGCCCGAGGTAAGTGCAAATGGTTTATTCGGACTCCAGTCGGCACTCTTTACATGAAAGTAAGCCCGCTGAAAATTGTGCAGACCCTGTTTGGAATTCAGCATGTCATTATTGGCACTTCTTGTTGAGAAATAAGTGGTACTGTCCTTACGGGGTCTTGCTAATAATTTAAGTGGATCTTGAGCTGGTGGCGCTGTTTGTAGATTCGTTGAAGCTTGAACGCCAACGCCAAAGGGTAAAGGTGGCACTCCACCGAATGGGCAACTTAGAATAACAACTGACCGAAAAAAATCTGGTCTAACAAGAGCGCAATAAGCCGCTACTGTCGCACCCACATCGTGTCCGACTACAGCGTAAACCGAATCATGCCCCATAGCCATCATCAAACCGAGAGCATCTCGGGAGAGTTCATGCGTCCTGAAAGAGGCGAAATTGCCATCATAATTGTCATCCCAACCTGTTGTGCGTCCATACCCCCGCAAATCGGGAGCGATTACATGGTAACCCGCAGCAGCCAGTGGAAGCATTACTTTCCTCCAACTGAAGGCAAGTTCTGGAAATCCGTGCAGCAGAAGTAAAGCAGGGCGTTTTGGTGTTTCAAAACCAGCTTCCAGTACATGCACTGTCAGTCCATTAACTCCGGTAACATATCGTTCGCGTATTCCTTCCGGCAGGTTCATGTCCTTTATTGAATCTTGTGTTTACAAAGGATCTGTTTTCACAGGATCTAATTTTTTTTCCGCTAATACCTCCAATGGGTTGATCAAAACTGCGCCCAAAGCTGTTAGCACAATGTTTTCTACAAAGTTTCTACGTTTCATATCTGATAGTTATTTAGTTGATATAATTAAAAGACTTTTTAGTCTTATTTTGATTGTAAAAAAATGGTTTTCCTGATTCTATCATTTAAACCATATCTCTCATTTATGCTTGCTTGATCTCAAAAGATTTTAACTCAGATTTAAGCACTTTTATGACTGTCTGCATCGGCTTAACGTTATCGGTTACTCTCGAAACCAAAGTTGCTCCTTCCAGCATTACTAGTACTTTTAAACAATACTCTTCCGGGTTCAGCTTATCTGATAATTCTCCAGTTTCTATACCTTTTTTTAAAATATCAATAAAAAGTGTCATAGAGCCTTCGATCATTGCCTTTACCTTTTTTTTGACTGTTGGATTTGTGTTATCCGAGTCTACACCGAAATTTAAAATAGGACATCCGCCTTCAATAAACGGAACCAAAGGATTTTTACGAAGATCTATGAATGCAAACAGCTTTTTAATCGCTGTTTTTTCTTTTGAAATTACGGAATATGTTTTAGTCGAGACTTTACTGAAAATAAAATCTACAGTAGCGATAGAAATCGCCTCTTTGTTTTCAAAATTTCCATATATTCCTCCTTTCGCCATCTTTGTGGCCGCCAGTATATCATCTATTGTCGTTCCGGCTATTCCTTTCGAATTGAATATTGGTGCAGATTGTTCAATGATAAACTGCTTAGTTCTTTCCGCTTTTCCTTTAACATTCATTTTATATTCATCTTAACGATTCAAAATTAGACTAAAAAGTCTTATTTATAAATGATGAATTTAAAAATTTAACAAAATTATAACATTTTAAGATTAGGGCTCTTATTTTCCTAAATAATTAATGTTTCTTTGATATGGAAAACAGTATTTTACAATCTGTGTAAAATGTAATGATATGTATACAAACGGAAATAATTTTCATCTTCGCTGTACCAAATGTGAAACGATTGAATACCTGCCAATACGGGTAGAGTTTATAATTCCTGAAAAATATGTGTCTCAACAAATGAACTTTATACTCGTTGGAATTTGTAAAGATTGTTCGTAGTTATCTTTTATTTAACTTGGTATATTGGCATTTCTACAGATGCAAACTTATCTCTCAAAACCTGCATATCCTCACTTACTTTTTTATCGAGAACCTTTGCATAATGTTGAGTGGTTCTCAAATTTTTGTGTCCAAGCATTTTGCTTACTGATTCAATAGGAACCCCATTTGTAAGCGTTACAGTCGTTGCAAAAGTGTGTCGGGCTATGTGAAAGGTTAATTCTTTTTCAATCTCACAAACGCCAGCTATTTCTTTTAGATAGGCATTCATTTTTTGGTTTGTCAAAATCGGCAGTAGTCTATCTTCATTATTGCTTTTTGGATGGTCTGCATATTTATCAATAATCATTTGGGTAACCAGAAGGATTGGTATTTTAGAAGCGGTTTCTGTTTTCTGTCTGTGAGTAAATATCCATTTCTCGCCATCAATTTCAATGCTTATATGCGATTTTGTCAAGTTTTTGACATCTATGTATGCCAAACCAGTAAAGCAGCTAAAAAGGAAGATATCGCGAACAAGAGATAATCTTTCTGTTTTGAAATCTTTATTGATAATGTTTTGAATTTCTTCTTCAGATAAATAAACTCGCTCGACTTCTTTGACTTTGGATTTATAGTTCGCAAATGGATTTTTGTCTAACCAGTCATTGGCCAGACAAAGTTTGATTATCTTACTGAAATTCTTGATGTATTTAACAGCTGTATTGTTGGCACAATTTCTAACACTTCGTAACCAAAATTCATAATCGGTTACAAAAGCGTGATCTATTTTGTTTATCTCGATATCGGAAACTTTGTATTTCCATTGCAAGAACTCGATGGTATGGCTCAACGAAGTTTTGTAACGTTCTAATGTTCCTGGTGCATATTCTTTGCCAACCAGTTCTTTAATTTTATTATTATGGTCTTGGAAGATTGGGATAAGCATTCGTTGGCGTTGTTCGGTTCCTAATAGTTTTTCTTTGAAATTTTCAATCGTTAAGTTTTCGTTACGGTGCATTAATTCCATTTGTGCATTAAAAACTTTCGTTTTCATCAAATCAAGGTAACTATTTATTGAACGTGCTTCTTCGGTTGTGCCTTTCATTTTCGACAGTTCGGATGACCATTTGGAGGTTTCGACAAACTTCTTGGTGCTGAACTCTAATCGTTTTCCGTCAACTGTCAAGCGTACATAAATTGGGAGTTGTCCTGCTGCATTGGCTTTTGTGCTTTTGGCATAAAAATGCAAAGTGATTTTTGTTTTCATAGTGGTAACCTTTTAATTAATATTCAATTTAGTTTCAAAATCCATATTAAACAAGATGTTCAAATAGTAAACTTGTTGATGAACAAGTGATTGAACTGGTTGTTTGAAATTCTTAAGGGATTTAGCGAGACCCTAATTTTTGAAAATTCTAGGGTCTCGATTTTATCTCTTTAGTAATAAGATTAAATGAATATTTTGAATAGTGCATAAAAGAAAAAACCCCGTAAATCATAAGATTTACGAGGTTTTGATTGCCTTTGTTTTTCAACTGGCGGAGAAAGAGGGATTGACTTATCCTTTCTATGTGGTTGATATATAGCGTTCTATATATGTTTTTATTTCAAGTGCCCCTATTAGTGCCCCTTCAAATTACTGCAGTTTTTCATCTAAGTTGATAGATCAAATTTACGAATAAAACTTCAAGAAATCATACTTAAATTACTAAAATTTGTACGGGTAGCATACTATTTATTGAACTGGTTAAGTTCAAATTTCGAACACCTAAAACATAATTTTTATCCAATTATCAATGGTTCAACCTTTTCATATTTCAGGCTGGTGTATTGGCAGAACTCTTCTATGCTTACAAACTCATTTACGTGCTTATTAAGCTCCATTCTTATCTTTAGCATTAATCTCACACTTTGACGATAACTCTTTCCGGTAATGCGTTGTATGTCCTTTGGGTAGATACACAACCTCTTTTTTTCGATTTTCATACTCTATCTATAGCTTTGACTAGGCTTTGAGTGGCGTTATAGTGCTACTCAAGTAACTCTTTGCAGGTTATAAAATTAGTGAATATTACCTTTCCTTTTTGAGGGACATTTATGTTTATAAATGCCATTTATACCACTGTAGGACATATGGAACAGTAGCTTGTTTTAAATGATTAGTTTAAGTTTAATCTTTGTTCCGAATTCAATCGAAAGGTGTTGCAACAGGATGATGATTGAGGAAATTTGAAACATTTATTAATTTAAAATTGTAGAAATTATGGCAAGGCAAAAAGGCATAATTAAGTTGAAAGGTACTATCGGAGATATTACTTTTTACAAAACACAGGACGGGCATTTGGCTCGTGAAAAAGGCGGAATTGACGCCAGCAGAATCAAAAATGATCCTGCATTCCAAAGAACACGTGAAAACGGTTCCGAGTTTGGTAGAGCAGGTAAGGCCGGGAAGATTTTGAGAACTTCCTTGAGAGCTTTGCTCATCAATACTGCCGATGGCAGAATGGTGAGTAGATTGACCCAGAAAATGGTTGAGGTGATCCAGGCTGATGTAACCAGCGTGAGAGGGTTACGAAATGTAATTGATGGTGAAGCGGAATTGCTTTCCGGCTTTGAATTCAACATCAGAGGAAAACTGGGCACCAGTTTATTTGCTCCATTTGTGGGAGCAATTGACCGTGCGACAGGCGAAATTACAGTTGATCTGGCGGAATTTATTCCTGCTAATATGATTGCGGCGCCATCGGGAAGCACTCATTACAAAATCATTTCGGCTGGTGCTGAGATTGATTTTGAAGCAGAAACCTTTATTGAATCCCATTCGGAAACTGCAATTTTACCTTGGGATAATATTCCAACGGTAGCGATCAGTCACACGAATATGGTTACACCAGCGAGTGTCAAACCGTTATTTTTGGCTTTGGGATTGGAGTTTTACCAAGAGGTCAACGGACAAATGTACGCATTGAAAAATGGGGCATACAATCCATTGGCATTGGTTCAGGTGAGCGGATTGTAGGATGGTCCTGGTGTTGAAACGGACGTATTTTCCGGAGGGAACGCAAGGGGTTTTGGAATGGAACGGCACAATAGTTTGTTATACCATCGAGTTGCCCTGGTTGGGAAACCAAAGGCGTATTTCTTGCATTCCCGAGGGAGAATATATCTTGCAGAGGCGATTTAGCCCAAAATTCAAATGGCACTTGCATTTGATGAATGTTCCGGGTCGAGATTTGATATTAATCCATCCCGCCAATGACGCCAAAAAAGAGTTATTGGGCTGCATTGCTCCTGTAACCAAACACACCGGAATAGGTAAGGGGAGCTCCTCCCGAAAAGCGTTGGAAAAGCTGAAAACAATAGTTTGTGCAGCTTTTGATCGAAATGAGGAAGTTAAAATAAGTATTCTTGATTCCCGTTTCCCGCCTTCGCGGGAATGACAAACGGGAATGACAATTAAAAAAGAGATAGTATGAAAATAGTAGAAAGAATAAAAGAACCAATCCCAAAGTTTTTCAAGATTTTGAGAAGTATTGGTTTGGTTTTGATGGCCATCAGTGGAGCAGTTGTGGCTGCGCCCATTGTTTTGCCCGTAACGGTGGTAACTATTGCTGGTTATATAGCGGTGGCAGGTGGAGTTATCTCAGCGGTTAGTCAAATGACTGTTGTTGAAGAGAACCTAAATAAGCCTAGAGATGGAGACTAATATTTCTCTCCGAGCAGGAACCGCATCTGGAACTTTTTTGAGCATTATGCCCAATATTCTTTCGGAAGATATTGCAAAAACAATTATCTTAGCGGTCGTAGGAGCCACTGCCAGTTT